>CBDIPJ010000012.1:0-218418 GCA_965283655.1 Limisphaerales bacterium
AACGGCGACGTGGACGTCGCCACCCGTTGCGTGCGGTGGTGCGGCGGAACCTCTCCCTCGTGATCGCATCCGCGGTCATGGCGATCACCCTGCCCCTCCACGCCGAGGATGATCTGGGCGCGATGTGGGGCACCGCGGCCGAGGAGGCCCGATACTATCCCATCGTAGACATCCCGATCACCGCCGGGGTCCCCATGCGCCCCGGCAGTTTCGAGATCCTCCCCGACGGTCGGCTCGCCGTCGGTACCCGGCGGGGCGACATCTATTTCGTGAGGGGTGCTTTTGATACGCCGCCCAAGCCCGAATACCACCTGTTCGCCAGCGGTCAGGACGAAATCTTCGGGCTCTCCTGGAAGGACGGGGCAATGACGGCCACCACCTGGGGAGAAGTCACCCGCATCTCCGATGTCGATGGCGACGGCGTTGCCGACCGTTACGACACGCTCACCAGCAACTGGGGCTACGCGGAAGGCCACGAGTTTGCCTTTGGCTCCAAGCACGATCCCGAAGGCAACATCTGGGTGGCGCTCGGCCTGAGCAGTTCGTACGAGTCCCACAATCTCTTCCGCGGTTGGGCGGTGAAGGTGACGCCGCAGGGAACGATGATCCCCGTCTGCAGCGGGCTGCGCAGCCCGGGCGGCGTGGCCGCCAACGCCGAGGGAGCGATGTTCGTCATCGAGAGCGGGACCCTGGAACGGATGCTGTTCCCTGAAACACCTCAAGCCCGGCGGCTTCCTCGGACATCCCGCGAGCTACAACTGGTACCCCTTCGTTCCCGGCATGAAAGCGCCCGCGCTCGAACCCAACGGCAATTCGCGCATGGGTGTGGAGAAGAAGCGGGTCCAGGAGCTGGTCCCCCCGCGATCAAGTTTCCCTATATCAAGATGGGCCGGTCCATCTCCGGCTTCCGTCTCAACCGGACCGGCGGAAAGTTCGGTCCCTTCGACAACCAACTTTTCCTCGGGGACTACAGCCTCAGCCTGATCCTCCGCGCCACCACCGAGCAGATCAACGGCGTGTGGCAGGGTGCCTGTTATCCCTTCCGGGAAGGCCTCGCCACCGGGATCATGAACGTCGAGTTCTCCCCCAAGGGCCAGCTCGTCGCCGGCGGGTTCACCACCAGTCGGCAATGGCCCGTGCGCGGGTCAGCACCCTTCGCCCTCCAGCGCATCGACTGGAACGGTGTGGTGCCTTTCGAGATCAAGGAGATCAACATCCGGAAGGACGGATTCCTCATCCACTTCACCCTGCCCATCGACCGGGATGCGGCCAGCCGCCCCGAGGCCTACAAGATCACCACCTACACCCATGTCTACGACGGCGGCTATGGCAGCCCCGAAGTGGACCACACGACCCCGCGTGTCACCCGGGCGATCCCCGCGGCCGACGGGCTGTCAGTACGTATCCATCTGGACAAGATCACCGAAGACCACATCCACGATTTCGATCTCTCCGGGATCCTCACGCCGGATGGCCGCCATCTCCTGCACACCAAGGCCTACTACACGGTCAACGAGATCCCGGTGAACTAAGGCCCCAACCACCCGCTTCCACATGTCCACACGCCTTCTCCGATTCCTCCTGTTCGTTCCAATGCTGGTCGCGTGCGCGCTGGCTCAGGTTGCCGACAGCCCACAATGGCTGACCTACAGCGGCGGGGATGGCCCCGGCAAGGGCAAGCGCATCGTCCTCATCGCAGCCGACCAGGAGTATCGCAGCGAACAGTCGATGCCCATGATGGCGAAGATCCTCAGCAAGCATCACGGCTTCGAGTGCATCGTGCTCTTCGCCGTCAACGAGAAGGGCCAGGTCGATCCCACGATGCCGGTCTATCCGGAGAAGGGAAAACCGCTCAAGGAACACCACATTCCCGGACTGGAACTTCTCGCGACGGCCGACCTGGTGATATTCTTTCCCGACTGCTCACCCTTCCCATGGCGGAACGGGAGCTCATCGTGAAGTACATCGATTCCGGCAAGCCGATCATTTCCATCCGGACGGGAAACCACGGCTTCCACGCCGCCCTGCCCTACAAGCTCAACGGCAAACAGGTCCGCTGGGGTGAGGACGTCCTCGGGGGAACATTTCTGGAGCATCATGGCCGATGGCACGCCGACTCGACCCGCGGAACCATCGTGCCGGAACAGAAGGACCATCCCATCCTCCGTGGGGTGACCGACATCTGGGGAAACTCGGATGTCTATCGGACCTACAAGGAAGGCACCGCACTTCCCGCGGACTGCACCGCCCTGGTGTGGGGGCAACCCCTGATGGGACGGAAGCCGGACGATGCGCCGAATCGCGAACTCGAACCCTTGCCGGTCGCCTGGTTCAAGCTCTGGCAAACCAGCAGCGGCAAGAAGGCCCGTGTCTTCCATTCCACCATGGGCAGCGCCCATGATCTCGAATCCGCCGGCCTGCGGCGCCTCATCATCAATGCGGCCTACTGGGGCATGGGCATGGAGTCCGCCATCACCCCGACCCGCAGTGTCGAGATTGTCGGCACCTACAAGCCCCTCGAAAGCGGTTTCAACTACGAGGAACTGGGCGTGGTCCCCAAGCCAGTTTCGGCCTACCGGTAGGTCTGGCAGGCCTTCCGAGATGACACGCCGCATTGGCCCTGGTCCACCCCGCTTTTCCGACTCCCAACGCCAACGGCGTTGAGCCCCGCAGCCCAGGGTTGGACGAGGAACGAGGACAACCCTGGGTTCGCTACCGAAGCGGGGTCCAACCGCAACGCGGTTGTGGCCATACCCCGTTCTTTTCGGCACCCCCCCTCCCCTTTGCCGCTTTGAGGCTTCGCGGCTTTTCGGCTCCTTCCCTTTTGCGGACAGAAAGCGAAAACAAAGCCTAGAAGATGGAGTAGCCGCAAAAATCGAAAGAAGACGCAAAAGATGGCCCCCGCCGCAACTCGGCGCACGGCGACGTGGCGCGAATCCTAGCCCAGCCCCGGAGGGAACGGCGTGGCGATATCCTCATCGCCTTGGGAATGGCTTTCGAACGGCGACGAGGACGTCGCCACCCCGTTCCATGCGGGGGCCGTGTCAAGATGCGGCCCGCGCCTGGCGCTCGCGGAAGTCCGCCTTGACTGTCATAGTGTCCTATGACACTTTTACCTCCGTTCACCAACCGATACAAATCATGACACCTGAACGGTTCAGAACCTGCATCGTCATCCTGCTAACTCTCTTCATTGGCGGCACGTGGGTGATCGGTCGGAGCATCGTCCGGAGCGTGGGTCACCTTGCTGAGAACGGGCGATTTGTTCAGCTGGATCGTTCAAAGGATTTCCACGACTTCGGTGGCACCTCCAGCGGCGGACCGACCCAGATCATCGACACCCGGACTGGAGCCGTTCGTCCGGCCGCATCAGCAAACCCATGAACGAGCTGAACAGGCCGCTCCACCGAATGCTGTTGTCGCTAACACCCTGCCGGCATCGGTGATGCCGATCGATCCCCGATGATTGCCCACGTCAACTTCAAGTCCGGAGTCCCGGTTTACCTGCAGATCGTCCAGCAGGTGAAGGCGGCGGCGGCCAGCGGTTCCTTGCGCAGCGGGGACGCCCTGCCCTCCGTGCGAGTGCTCGCGGAGGAACTCCGGATCAACCGCAACACGGCCGCCCGCGCCTATGCGGAACTGGAGGCGGAAGGGGTCATCGAAACCCGTCAGGGTGCCGGCTGCTTCCTGAAGGCGAACGGCGCGTCGCCCCTGCGCAAGGCGGTCCGCTCGGAGCGTCTCGCGGAGGAACTGGATGCCGTGATCATCCAGGCGCACCACCTCCAGATCTCGGACACGGAACTGACCGCCCTGCTGGCGGAGCGCCTGCAGGCCTTCCGCGACCGCAGGAACAGAACGGCACTCCGCGCACCTGACAACCCATGAACTCTTTCGCCTCCCCGTCGCTGACTTCCCCTCCATCCCCATGAGCACGCCCGCCCTTGATATCCAGGACCTGGTCCTCCGCTATGGCCGCACGGAAGCACTGCATGGCCTTTCCCTGACCGTGGAACCGGGCCAATGCTACGGATTCTTCGGTCGGAACGGCGCGGGCAAGACGACCACGATCAAATGCCTCCTGAACCTTCTGCGCCCCCAGGCCGGAACGGTCAGGGTCTTCGGCTTGGACCCGCGGGTTCACGAGGCGGAGGTGAAGGCGCGACTGGCCTATGTGCCGGACTTCGTCACGTTCTATCCGTGGATGAGCGTGCGTGAGGCTTTGGATTACCAGGCAAGCTTCCGGCCGAGATGGAACCGCGACCTTGAGTCGTCCCTGCTTCGGCAGTTCCAACTCATCGAGGACGCCCCGACCTCCGGACTCAGCAAGGGCCAACGCACACAGCTCGCGCTCGTCGGTGCCATGGCCGCGGAACCGGAACTGCTCGTCCTCGACGAACCCACCTCAGGGCTCGACCCCCTGGTGCGACGCGAGTTCATCCAGACGGTCATCGGCGCCTATCAGGACGCCGCACCGGGTCGTCGGACCGTGTTCGTCTCCACGCACCTCATCAGCGAGTTCGAAGGACTGATCGACCGGTTCACGGTGCTGGATCAGGGCAAGGCGGTCCTGACGGCCGATGCGGACGAGGCGCGATCGAAGTTCCGGCGGTTGCGGGCGGAGTTTGCCGGGGAGGCACCGCCCGAGAGTGAATTCCCGAGCGCGAAGTCCGTGCGTCGCCAGGGCCGAACGCTGGAGCTGATCGTCAACGGCGACGGCGATGCGATCCTCGCCGGGCTTCGCAACCGGCATCCCGTCCAGCTGGTTTCGGAATCCCTGACGCTGGAGGAGATCTTCCTGCACTCCGTCCACTGAGACCCGGCCATGAACCTCACCCTGCCCCTCTCCCGGAACCATTTCCACCTGGTCTGGCTGCTGCTGCCGCTACCACCGTTGGTGGCCATCGCGCTCCAGTGGTTCAACGACAACGAAGCCGAATTCCTGATCCTCGGCCTGCGTGCGATCCTCCTCGGAGTCCTGGTCGGGGCAATGGCTGTCCTTCGCTTCCACGGCGGCGCAGGCCCGGGACTGCGCCTCCTCAAGGAAATGCGCCAGCAGCTTCCGGGAGCGCTGCTGGCGCTGCTGGCGCCGGGTGTGTTCGCGTGGGGCGGAAATGACTCCGCTGTGCCATGGGCGTTGGGCAGCTTCGCGCTGGGTTGTCTCCTGCTGGGGGCGAATGCGTTCGGCGCCGAGTTCGAGCAGCGCACCCTGCCCGGTCTTCTGGCCCAACCCATTTCGAGGGCGCGACTGTATCTCGAGAAGCTGGGCGTGGCCGCCGTCCTGATCCTGCTCGCGACCCTCAATCTCGCGCTGGCATTGGCGCCCGAAGCCGGATTCGGAATGGCCCGGGGTGGGGTTCTCCAGGTGATGGTCGTGGCGTTGCTGGCGGTGGCCTCGGGTCCGTTCTTCAGCCTGCTCGGCCGCAGCACGCTGGCGGGCGCGGTGTTCACGGCGACGGTGCCCCTCGTCATGGGGCTCGTCTCGGTCTTCCTGCTCGAGGTGACCCATGAACTCGCGTTCCCCAACGAGACCATGCCTCCGGTGTGGTCGCTCCGGTGGTTCGCCTGGGCGACACCGATCTACCTGCTGATCACCGCGACCCTCGGTTGGCGGACGTTCGCCCGCCTGCAGGTCCACGACAGTGGTGGACGGACCACGCAGGCCTTGCATCCCCTGAGCCGGCCTGTCGACGGATTGTTCCGTCGGCTCCTGCCGGAGCGCCACCCGCTGGCGTCGCTGCTCCGGAAGGAACTACGTCTCCACGTGGCACCGTGGCTGGTCGCCGGCATCATGGTCCTCCTGGCGGTGCTGGTGTGGCTGTTGCGGAGCTGGGCAGATCCAGAATCAAGCCTGGCCAGAAGTCTGAATGATGTGAGCCTGCTGGCGGTCTTCGCCGGGCTTCTGGGAACGCTGGCGCTGGTCGTCACGGGTGCAGCCAGCGTGGCCGAGGAGCGCGAACTGGGAACCTTCGAGTGGCAGCTCACCCAACCCGTCACCCTGGCCCGACAATGGCTCGTCAAGATCGGGGTGGCCACAGCGGTGGCGTTGACGTTCGGGATCCTCCTTCCGGCCGGGCTCCTCTGGTTGAGCTTTGAGCCCGAAACCTTCGGACGCGCCTTTGGAGAAGTTCACCTGCTCGCTCTCTCGACCTACGCCGCATGTTTCCTCCTGCTGTTCGTGGTCAGCCTCTACGCCTCCTCCATTTCGCGAAGCACCATGAGGGCGACCGCCTCCACGGTGTTCATCGCCGGCGGCATCAGTGCCTGGGTTTCGCTGTTCTTCGTCGGCGCGGGCGAGTGGCTGAGTGGACGGATGCGCGAACATCACGAGTCCTGGACGGGGCAGATCAATCCGCCGCCGTGGGCCCCCTCGCAGGAACTGTTCTCCACGCTTGGCTTCGTTGCCATCGTGGTCAACGGACTGCTCCTCGCCTTGCCGCTGCTGGCCTTCGCGGGTGCCAATGCACGGAGGCTGCATGTGGCACCGGGCTCGGTGGCCCGACAACTGGGTGGGATGATTGCCGGGCTCACGCTTGTCCTGGCGGTGCAGATGATCTTCCTGAGCCAGTTGGTCCTGCTGCGAAACCAGGCGGATCGCGCGATCTCGCAGGCGGAAATGAAGGACCGGGCAATCGACGATATCCGCAAAGCCCAGATCTCCGGTCATTTCAACCCTGAGGTCGCCTCGCGCCTATGGGCGGCACCCACCGATGCGCCGGAAGCAATCGTCGCCAACCTGATCGGCCGCGAAGGCTTCGACGCGCTCGCCTCCGTCCAAACCCGGATCCGTCCGATGGCACCCGCACCACCCATTCCTGGGGGTCCGTTCCGGATGACAACCGAAATGGCAGGACGCTATGGCCTGCTTCCGCCTGCGTCCCAGACAAACGCACCGTCTTCGCGAACCGGGCTCCTGCGTACCAACGTCACCCCTCCGAACCGCTGAGACTGGAGGTGCGAAAGGGCGACAACGGCTTCCGTCGCCCCACACGCACGCCACCCCATCCCGGCCCCATGATGACACTGCAAACAAGCCCTCCCCGAAAGTCGTGCCATGGATTCACGATGACAGAACTGCTCGTCGTCGTGGCCATCATCGGTGTGCTGCTCGGGTTGCTGCTTCCGGCCCTGGCTTACTCCCGTTTCCGAACCAAAGTTACCGTCTGCTCCAACAACCAACGCCAGTGGGGCGTGGCGGTCGCCTTGTACGCCTCCGACGACAGCAAGGGGCGGCTCCCGTCCTTCGCATTGCCCGTGGATCGGATGGCCCAATACTCCAGCCTGGAACCGTGGTTCGTCGCGCAGTCGATGATCACCCACATGTCGGCATACGGTGTGAACGTGCCGATATGGTTCTGCCCAACGCGCGCCCGGACTTTCCAGATGCACGAACAGAACTTCCGTCTCCGGACCGGACGTAACCTGCGCACCCCGGCGGATCTGGTGGAGGAATTCGCCGTCGGCCAGAGGATGGCCTTCGCCGGTCCTGACCTGTTCTGGTGGGTTCCACGACGCCTGGGCGAATCCTCGCTGGAGTTCCCGGATCCCAAGCTCCTGAAGACGCGCGTGGCCGATGCCTGGCCCAGTCGGCTGGACGACGCAACCATCTCCACCCTGCCTATCCTTTCGGACTGGACGATGGGCGAGTGGGATGAAGCTCGGACGACAATCCAAGTCACGGGTGGCGGACACGCCTGGCCGTCGATCGTGGGTCCGGTGAAAAGCAGCAACGCCGGCTTTGCGGATGGGCACGTGGAGACCCGGTCCCGTGACAGGCTCCAGTGGCAGGTCGAGGCCCGCGGCAGGCTTTACATGTATTGATGTGGGCCCATAACAGTTTCTCAATGTGCAGTTGGCAGGAGAGCCGCACAGACGGATGATCTGCGCTTTGCATGAACCCCCTGACTCCATCCCGACTGAGCCGGCGCGGTGCGCTCACCCGCATGGTGATGGCTGCCGGCGCAGCCACGATCCCAGGGCGGCAAGCGCTTCAGGCCGCGGCGGGCGGGTCCGGCGATGTGACCTTCTACGTGGTCGCCGACCCGCAGATCCATCTGGAGAAGTGGGGCACGGCGGGAACGGAGGCAACGATCCGGACGATCAACGCGCTTCCCGGAAAACCGTTTCCCCTGGGCGGTGTGGTCGAGGAACCCAAGGCCGTGCTGGTGGCAGGTGACCTCGTCGACGTGGTCGATGACCTGCGGCACTGGGAAACCTACAAGACCTTCTTTGACCCAAACGGAAAAGCGCGGATGCGATTCCGCGCGTTCGAGTGCATCGGCAACCACGATCTGTCACCGGAATCCGCCGAAGGGTTCAGCGTGGTGCAACGGGAGTTCATCCAGCGGAACCGCAGCCGTCGTGGCGACGAACAGTTTCATTACGACGCACACGGATATCATTACTCCTGGGATTGGGGCCGCCTGCATCTGGTCAACCTGAACCTGTTCCCCGGAACCAGCATCGCCCCGTCTATGAGCGCGAGGCCCGATGGAACAACCCCGTCCGGAGCCTCGATTTCCTTCGGGAGGACCTGCAGCAACGCGTTGGGGACAGCGGACGTCCGGTGGTCCTGATGTGGCACTACGGACTGCGCGGCTGGGGACTGGAGAAGTGGTGGCTGCCCGAGGACCTCGTGGCGCTCCGCAAGGTCATCGCTCCCTACAATGTCGTGCTCATCCTGCATGGGCACGAGCACGCGTTCGCCCAGTACACATGGGAGGGCTATCCGGTCTTCATGTGTCCATCGCCCCAGCGGGACCGGAACCCGAAGACACCCGAGGTGCCCAGCACTCCCAAGGGATTCCTCGTGGTGCGCCTTCAGGGTGACGAACTCCAGTTGGCGCATCATGCAGACACGGGCTGGGCGGAGACGTGGAGGCGGAGGGTGTAAGTATCGCTCGCGTCCGCCTGTGGGCTGAGCCCCTTCCGACACCTCTTCCGGGGGCCAGGAGTGTCATTCGCGATCCCGTCCGCGCCTGTCTTCCTCGGCGAACTCTGTGTCTCGGCGTGAAACCCTTCCCTGTTCCATACCCAAGCCAAACCCATCACAAACCGGTTCACGCAGAGCCGCAGAGCACGCCGAGGTAAACAGCCTTTTCCTGTCTTCCTTGGCGAGCTCTGCGTCTCGGCGTGAAACTCATTACACATCTTCCTCGGCGAACTCAGTCCGCATAACCGTTGACGACCCGATGGATTCCCTCCCTCAAAGTCGCGGCTCCAAAGTTCAAGAGCAGGCCCACGCGGAGATCCAGCAGTCGCAGGTACGTGAGCAACTGCTTTGAGTGCACCGGCGACAGTTTCTCAAGAGACTTTATCTCAACCACGACCTGATTGTTCACGAGGAGGTCTGGCTTGAAGGCCTCCGAGAAATGCATCCCTCGAAAACTGAAGGTCACTGGCTTCTGGCGCTCCACGTGGAATCCGCGTCGGATCAATTCTGCTGCCAACACGTGCTCGTAGACGGATTCCAGGAGGCCAGGACCCAGCTCGCGATGAATCTCAATGGATGCATTCAGGATCGTCGCAGTAATGGCGTCGGTTTCGGTTTGCATGGGGGACACAGCGTGGCAGGCCATTGGTGGAGTGCAAATGAGGCCGGCAAGCACGCCGAGCATGCCGAGGCAAACAGCCGTTTCCTGTCTTCCTCGGCGAACTCTGCGTCGCGGCGTGAAACCCTTCCCTGTTCAAAGACCAACCCAATCCCATCCCGAATTGGTTCACACATAGCCGCCGAGCACGCCGAGGCGAACAACCTTTTCCTGTCTTCCTCGGCGAACTCTGCGTCTCGGCGTGAAACCCTTCCCTGTTCAAAGACCAACCCAAACCCATCCCGAATTGGTTCACGCAGAGACGCCGAGCACGCCGAGGCAAACAGCCTTTTCCTGTCTTCCTCGGCGAACTCTGCGTCTCGGCGTGAAACCCCTTCCCTGCACCAAGCCCAACCCAAACCCATCACGAACAGGTTCACACAGAGCCGCCGAGCACGCCGAGGCAAACAGCCTTTTCCTGTCTTCCTCGGCGAACTCTGTGTCTCGGCGTGAAACCCTTCCCTGTTCAAAGACCAACCCAATCCCATCCCGAATTGGTTCACACAGAGCCGCCGAGCACGCCGAGGCGAACAACCTTTTCCTGTCCTCCTCGGCGAACTCTGCGTCTCGGCGTGAAACCCTTCCCTGTTCAAAGGCCAACCCAATCCCATCCCGAATTGGTTCACACAGAGCCGCCGAGCACGCCGAGGCAAACAGCCTTTTCCTGTCTTCCTCGGCGAACTCTGCGTCTCGGCGTGAAACCCTTCCCTGTTCAAAGGCCAACCCAATCCCATCCCGAATTGGTTCACACAGAGCCGCCGAGCACGCCGAGGCGAACAACCTTTTCCTGTCTTCCTCGGCGAACTCTGCGTCTCGGCGTGAAACCCTTCCCTGTTCCATGCCCAATCCAATTCCATCACAAACCGGTTCACACAGAGCCGCCAGCACGCCGAGGCAAACAGCCTTTTCCTGTCTTCCTCGGCGAACTCTGTGTCTCGGCGTGAAACCCTTCCCCATTTACCTCGGCGTGAAACTCGATTCCGGAAGGGCAAGGGTCCCACGTAGCGATTCTTTTTGTAACCTTCGCCCACCGCTTTCTCAGGTAGCCGGTCATGAACACGTCTGTCCCACGTTGTCCCCGCTGCAACGCCGTCATCCCGGCCGATGCCCCACTGGGCTTCTGTCCGACCTGCGAGCTTTCCGGGGCTGCGCTCGCCAGCGAATGGGCTGCCGCGGGTCGCGCCCACGACTTCGAAGTCCTCAAGCCCTGGCTCATCGGCGACACGGATTCCCTCAGTCAGGCCGACGCCGCCCGCCAACTCGGGATGCGCGAAGGGGCCGTCAAGGTGGCCATCCACCGCCTCCGGAAGCGCCTGCGCCAGATTCTCCGGGAAGCCATCGCCCAGACGGTCACCTCCCCAACCGAGGTGGACGAGGAGTTGAGGTATTTCGTCCGCGTGCTTTGTGATTCAGGCCGAAGCTAGGGAAACCGGCTTCATCATCTCAATGCCCCACTCGCGAGTCCTTGGGTGATGAGCACGAGAGCGAGTCCAAAGACCAAATCGAGGCCGAGATATCGATTCAGGGTGAACAGGTAAACCATCCCAACCACTGGCACCGACAGCACGCGTGTCCAAGCCGGTGCATCTTGCGACTCCCAGGCCAGGGCCCAGATGCTCCCAGCGTCCGTACGGTTCGGGAAGGCATGGGCCGCGACCGAGATGCCGAGCCAGCACAGCAGGATGCTTGGGAGGGAAACGTCGTTGCCTTTCGGCGCAAACGGAAGCGCCGCCAACGCCAGCAGAATGGCCGCCGCCAGATTCACGAACACCGGTCCAAGCCCGATCACGTACTGCTTCCAGACCGCATCCGGATCCTCATGCACGACATATCCCATGGGCCGTTCCCACTGAAACCAGCAGACCTCGGTCACCTCGGCGCCCATCGCCTGGCACAGTAGTTTGCGGCCACCTTGGTGAACCACAATCCCGGGGAATGTGAGGGCATCGAGGACCTTTCTGAAGAAGAGGAACATGCGATAAGCGCTTGGTTGTCTTGAAAGACCAACGCCTCGCAGGCCTGAAGTCAAAACGATTTCCGGCATGACGCACGCTCTTGCAAATGCTTCGCATTGACACAACGCAAACCGTTTGCATCTTTGTCGCCTCATGCCGTCGCACTCCGGATTCCACCTTCAACCCGCTCCCACGATCTCCGCGTCGGCCACTCCATTTCGGTCTGCGGGTGCAGACCCGGACGGTCGGCACGGCCCATTCCGTGTGTGGCCTGCCGTCCGTCCACTCCAATCCCGGCCAGCCCTCTGAACCCGGGATCACCACTGAACCATCCACTCCCGGAAAACCCCGGGAGCCTCATCCGAAAACAACACGCAACATGAAGCATCCGTTCCGTTCCATCCTCGCCGTCAGTCTTGGCGCGGCAACCATTGCCCTCGTGGCTCCGGCCCACGCTGAGACCGCCGGATTCTACATCGGCATCGACACCCGGAATCCCCTCGCTTCCGGCGTCTACCGCAACCTCCCCAATCCCAACTTCAACCGCCTCACGTTCCTCTACGCCCACACGTACGAGTATGTGCCGGGTCTGGCTCCCGCGGGGGCCAGCACCTTCGCGATCAATCACTACCACCCCATCGGAGCGTACTCCTACAGCGGTCCCTCCAATGCGCCGGTGACGCAGGTCACCAGCAGCAACAACCGCATCCCGGAGATTGCGACCGCTCAGCCCCCGCTGACGCTGATCCCAGCCACCAACGGTCTCTTCGCCGGGAAGCTGGTGAATGCCCGCACCGAAGAGCACTTCAGCGACATGCGATGGTGGGCGACTGATGACCTCAACCAGCCCACCCGCTACGGCCCGGGTTCACCAGAGTGGATCCTCTTCTATTCCAGCGCCGGCACGCGCACCAACAGCGTCAGCGGTGCCGTGGTCCACCTCGAACTCGTCAGCAAGACCACCGGCCTCCACGTCGGTGCGACCAACGCCCTCGACATCGTCACCAACCCCGGGGACCGGTATAATCTCGGTGCCGGCGAAGCCATCCGCTTCACGCCCGTGTTCTGGGTCGATGGAAATGCCGCGGTGGGCACCTATTCCGCGACATTCAAGTTGATCGACGTGAACACGGACGGCGGGCGCACCCCCTTTGGTGAGTCCGGTTTGTTCACGCTCGACTTCAAGGTCGCGCCGGAACCCCAGATGACCATTGCACCGGCGGTGAACCTGAACCTCCCGATCGTGACCGCCGGGTATGTGCTCGAAGGCGCGGTGTCCACGGAAGGCCCATGGACCCCGGTGACCCTCCCGCATGGCACCCACAGCGGCGATCGTCAGACCGTCGCCCTCCCAGCCACGGGCAACCTGCGCGTCTTCCGCCTTCGAAAGCTCTGATCCGCTTCCGCCCGGGGTGAACCTCCAGGCGACTTCTGCGCGGGCGGCGACATCTGCTGGGACGTCGTCGTCCGCGCTCCCATTTTCCGCCGGTCACAACGCCACACATGCTCCGCTGCATCCCCACCTTGAAGACCGCGGCCCTGGCGCTCGGTTTCCCGTTCTCCCAGGGCATCACCCACGCCCATGTCCACATCCAGGTCGGATACGCCGCCGGCGCGTTGGAACTGCATGTCCTGGATTATGACTCGGGCCGGTTTGAGGCGGGCGAGTATCCGTTGTTCGTCGCTCTTGCCGCCCGACAACGGGTGCCCACGGATCCACGCTTCGAACTCCTGCTGGGACCGCCCGGTGGACTTGCATGGATCCTCCCGCAGAACGAGGTCGAAGGCCTTTTGAACCTGGGGCTCGGCACTTCCGGAATCCCTGCCGGCCTCTTCGCCGCAGACCAGGTCCGCCTTACCCTCGATCAGGTCAAAGGACCCGGTCGCGTCTCCCTGTTCACGACATCGGCATTCGGAGTGCCAACCGCCCACATGACGACCGCGGATGGCGTTGATCCGACCCGCGACTTCATCGTGATCCCCGCCGTGAACGGCCACATCCACGTGAACTGGGCCTTCACCCAATCCGGGACCTACCTCGTCGACTTCACTGCTGTCGGATCGCTGGCCGCTACAGGCCAACCACTCCGCAGCCTGCCCACGCGCTACACGTTCGTCGTTGAGGGCCCCGAGCCACCCACGGTCGGCAGCCCTCGCATCCTGCCGGATTCCCGGATCGAACTGCCCGTGGGAGCCAGCCCCGGAGCGCGGGTCCGCATCCAGTCCAGCCCGGACCTTCAACGCTGGGACAACGTTGCCGAAGCCACCGGCACCGGAATCACAAAACCCGTTCTCCTGCCGCCCTCGATCCAGCCACAGACCTTCTATCGCGCCGTGATCGACTGACCCACCTCCCCCATGCAAGTCACCTCCCTCCTCCATCAGCAATCGGACACCAACTGCCACCAACCAGAGGCTGCCCCCAACCTCACGCTCGCCATCGTCGGATTCATCGCCATCGCGAACGCCTATCTGGTCGACTGGATCTGGATGAAAGGAGCGCAGGTCGCCGCGCTCAGCGCGCTCGCCGGAGCCATCCTGCTGGGGCTTCCGCTCCTCCTGAACTCCTTCCAGAGCCTCCGCCGCGGCGAAGTCGGCATCAACGAACTCGTCAGTCTTGCGTTCCTGGCATCGTTTGGCAGCGGGGATTACCGCACTGCCGGACTGGTGGCATTCTTCATGATCCTCGGCGAAGTCCTCGAAAGCCGCACCGCGGCCGGAGCCCGCGCTGCCATCGAGTCCCTGCTTCGCCTTGCACCCTCCCGTGCCCGACGCCTGTCAGAAGACGGCTCCGAAGCCGAGGTTGCTGCCAGTGAACTCCGACCTGATGACCGCATCCGCATCCGTCCCGGTGACAGCATCCCGGCCGACGGCGTCATCCTGGCGGGCACCACCGCGATCAACCAGGCGCACCTCACCGGGGAATCGCTGCCGGTCGATCGCGCGATCGGCGACGAGGTCTTCGCTGGATCGAGCAACCTCACCGGCGTGCTCGAAGTCCGTGTCCTGCGTGCCGGCGAGGACACGACCCTCGGCAAGGTTCGAGAACTCATTCTCGCCGCTGAACAGACCAAGCTCCCGATCTCGCGGCTCATCGACCAGTATGTGGGCTACTACACACCGCTGGTGGTCGTCCTCGCGGCACTCGTCTGGGCTTTCACCCACGATCTCAACCGCGTCATCGCCACACTCGTCGTCTCCTGCCCCTGTGCCTTCGTGCTCGCCACGCCCACCGCAATGGTTGCTGCCCTCGCCGCAGCATCGCGCCTTGGGATTCTCGTCAAGAATGTCGCCGATCTCGAACTCGCCGGGCGGATCACGGCCTTTGTGTTCGACAAGACCGGCACCATCACGACCGGCCGGCTCACCGTGAGTCGCCTCCAACCCGTCGGCAGCCTCACGCCGGCGGAACTGCTGCTCCTTGCCGCCAGCGCCGAGAAGTTCAGCACCCACCCGACCGCACGCGCACTCCAGCAACTTGCCGAGGAAGCGAACCTCGCCGTGCCCGATCCTGAGAACTTTTCGGAAACCGCTGGCCGCGGCGTCGCCGCCACCGTCCAGCGACGCCAGATCCGGATCGGCCGCGCAACCTGGCTCCGCGAACTGGGCGTCACCGGAACCGCCGAATCCATCAACGACCTTTCCGAGACGGATGGCTATAGCCTGATCCACATCGCGGACGGACCAACGTGCATCGGGTGGATCGCCCTGAATGATCGAGTCCGATCCGAGTCGGCAGCCGTGCTGGCCGACCTCCGGGCAGCCGGAATCCGGCGCACCGCACTGGTGTCGGGAGATCGACGCTCCGTGGCTGAACGGGTGGCCGGTGAAGTCCAGTTCGATGCCTTCGCGGCGGACTGCCTTCCCCAGGACAAGGTGGCCTACGTCCAGAAACTCAAGGAACAGGGCTTCCGTGTCGCGGTGATTGGTGACGGGGTCAACGACGCCCCCGCATTGGCTGCAGGTGATCTCGGCATCGCCATGGGCGCAGCGGGAAGCGAAGTAGCCATCCAGAGTGCCTCCATCGCCCTCCTCAACAGCGACCTCCGCCGACTCCCGTTCCTGGTGCAGCTGTCCCGGAGCGCGCGCGGCACCATCAACCAGAACTTCGTCATCGGACTCCTGTTCATCGTCGGTGGCCTCGTGCTCGCCATGCTTGGCAAGATCAACCCGGTCAACGCCGCCATCCTCCACAACGCCGGATCACTGATCGTGGTATTCAACAGCGCTCGACTCGTCCGTCAGGGCGAACAGTTGGAAGCCTTCGAAACCGGGGCCGCTCCTGCAGCGGCCACTAACCCCGTTCAACCCGCGCCCATGACGGCCTGACCTGCGCCGCCCCGTTCAACCCGATTTCAGACCAAACCAGAACCACCCATGAAACAACCCGCGTTCCTCAAGCTCGGTCTCGCCTGCTGCGGACTGATCCAACACGGCCTCGCTCAGAATACCCCAGAGGCCACGCCACCGTCCCCGGTCGCCACCGAACGGATCACCGTCTACGACACGCGCCTCAACTCGCTCGAAGCGCCCACCGAGACCGGCAGCCGTCTCGGCGTGCCGCTGTCGGACATCCCGGCCAGCGTGTTCAACATCGACCAACTGACGATCCGCACCCGCGGCTTCCGCACGGCCCAGGAAGCCGTCGAAAGCGTCGTTGGCTTCACCGGCGCCAATTCCCAGGCAACGGTGCCACCTTCTCCACACGCGGCTTCGCGGGCGACAACGTCTCGCAACTCTGGGATGGCGTTCGTCTGTTCAATCCGGCCATGAGCGCGCGCCCCATCGATCCGTTCAACCTCGCGGGCATCGAGATCATCAAGGGACCGCCAGCGTCCTCCACGGCGAAGGAGCCGTCGGAGCCGCCATCAATTTCCGCCCCAAGGATCCGAATCGCGACGAGTTCACCGCCGATGCCCTCGCCAGCTACGGCACGTGGAACACCGTCCGTCTGGGCGCAGGCGTCGGCGGCCCCATCCGCGAAACCGGCCTCAGCTACCGTGCCGACTTCAGCCGCCAATCCTCCGACACCTTCCAGCGCGACGGTGGCTACGAATACCACAACTTCACCTCCGCGCTGCGATACGACGTCAGCCCGGAATTTGCGGTCACGCTCTACGCCGAGGCCCTCACCGACCAGATGAACGCCTACTGGGGCGTCCCTGTCATCGACGGACGCGTCGACGACCGTTTCCGCCGCCAGAACTTCAACGTCAGCGACAACGTCATGAAGTCCGAAACCTACTGGTTGCGGCTGAAGGCCGAGTGGCGCCCGTCGGACGAGGTCCAGGTCAACAACCTCGTCTACGGCGCCATTGCGAACCGCGACTGGCGCAATGCCGAAGGGTTCGGCTTCGATACCGTCACCGACCGCATCAGCTTCCGCGATCTCGGCATCATCGAACACGAGCAGAATGTCTTCGGCGACCGACTCGAGACCCGGTTCATCCACGACCTGAACGGCCATGAGAACCGCCTCGTGGTCGGCGGCGACTTCAAGCGGACCGAGTTCTTCCGCCTCGCGGATTTCCCCAGCGGCGGACTCACGATCGACGCCGGCAATCCTACACGCCCCACCTACGCCGCCGCGAGCGGCGCGGCCGGTCCTTCCCAACGGGGTGCAGACTACACCATCACCCAGGCCGGACCCTTCGTGGAGGACCAGTTCAGCCTGCTCCCGAACCTCCGTCTCGTCGGCGGCGCGCGCTATGACTACATCCAGAACGACGTCAGCAACCGCGACAACGGCGCCGAGTACGGCCGCGATTTCAACCCCATCACCTACCGCGGCGGCCTCGTCTGGGAAGTCGTCACCAACACCACCGTCTACGGCCAGTACAGCACCTCGGCCGATTCACCGCGGTCGTTCGTCAACGTCGGCGGCGCCGCGTTCCGGGGCTTCAACTTCGCCCTCCAGAAGGCCCGGCAGTTCGAGGTCGGCGTGAAGCACTCGGGCTGGGAGAACCGTGCCGAGGCCACCCTCGCCTACTTCAACATCGAGAAGGATCGTCTCCGGACCTTCCGCGACGGCAACGAACGAGTCAGTGCTCCCGCCGGTGAACAACGATCCCAGGGTGTCGAACTCGAGGGCGTCCTGCGACCCGCCGAAGGCTGGATCCTCGGGGCCAACTTCACCGTGCTCGACGCCGACATCCGCAACCCGGGAAGCCCGGATGACGGCGCGCGCCCCTCGAATGTCCCCCTCCATCAGGCTGCACTGTTCACGAGCTATCGCTTCCCTTTCGGACTCGAGATCGGCGCGGACGTCCGGCACGTCGGCAACCGGATGGGCAACGATCCGTCCGGTCCGCAATTCACCATGGACGACTACCAACTCGTCGGTGCCTATGCCGCCTACGCGTGGCGCCAGTTCACGTTCACCGTTCGCGGACGCAACCTCACGGACAAGGACTACCTCGCGTGGTCCGAGGATGACTACGGCAACCAGGCGATCCTCGGTGCACCGGCCAGCGTGGAGATCGAACTGCGCGCCAGCTTCTGAAGGCCCGGATGAAGACGGCGTTGTATCGGATCCATCGATGGCTTGGGGTGTCTCTCGGCATTCTGGTCACGCTGTGGTTCGCGAGCGCCTTCGTCATGATCTATGTCGGATTCCCGGCCCTCACGACGCGTGAGCGGCTCGCCGGCCTGGATCCGCTCCCCACCAATGCCTGGGCTGCCTCGCCAGCCCAGGCATTCACCGCCACCGGCCTGACCTCTCCGCCGGCACGCGTCCGCCTCGGCACCTTCCTCGGCCGGCCCGTGTACCACTTCCGCCCCGCGGATGGAACCCCATGGCGGACCATCACGGCCGATGATTGCAGGCCCCTGCCGGAAGTCTCCGCCGAGGACGCGGTCGAGGTGGCCCAACGATTCGCACGCTCCACCATCGCGGCCCGTCACGATGGAACAATCGAACTCGACCTGTGGACGGTCTCGCCCGGACTCCGTCCGTTCCGTCCGCTGCACCGGATCGCGCTCAACGACGCAGACCACACGGAACTCTATGTTTCCGCCCGCACCGGCGAGGTGGTCCGCGACACCACGCGGCTTGAACGGATCCTGAATTTCTTCGGCTGTGTCGTTCACTGGATCTACCCGGCGTGGCTGCGTCGCCACACCGGTGCCTGGCGCCTCACCATCCAGATCCTATCCGGGGCGGCCTTCCTGTTCCCCTCACCGGCATGGTCATTGGCCTGCCGCGCCTGCGCACCGCGTGGCGCCAGATGCACGGTGCACGGCGATGGCACATCCTCCTGGGTGGCGTCTTTGGCATCCCGGCGCTGACCTGGCTGGCCAGTGGATTCCTGTCGATCCGCTCCGCCGCTCTGTTCGACGACGGCGAACCGACCGAGGCACAGCACGCCCTCTGGTCGGGCGGCCCGCTGGACCTGGACCGATTCACCCGTCCATGGGCAACGATCCTGCGCGACCTCCGTTCGGGACCAGCACTGGAAGGCGAATGCATCCAGATCGGAGGTAAACCGTTCTTTCTGGTCCATACGGCAACCTCCCGTCCCCAAAGGATCCCGGCCGACGCATCGTCCCTGCCGGACGAACGACTCGACTCTAGCACCCAACGAGACCTCGCCCTTCAATTCCTGCCCAACGCCTCGGTCGTCGCTTTCGAAACGCTCGATCGCTACGACGCGCACTACTATTCCGCCGTCCCGGCGAGGACCCGCGCCCGCTGCCGGTCTGGCGTGTGCGATTCAATGACCCGGCCCAGACCTGGTTCCACATCGATCCAGCCTCCGGCAAGCTCACCGAACGTCTGACCCGCCGTTCCCGCACCTATCGGTGGCTCTTCAATGGGCTCCACAGCTTCGACTGGCCCTGGCTCGCTCAACGTCGTCCCCTCTGGGATGCCGTCGTCCTCGTCACCCTCGGCGGCGGCCTTGGTCTCTGTCTACTGGGACTCCGACTCGCCTGGCGAAGGATCTCCCCACGGAGAGCATCCGGCCCAGGAACGGAGCAACCCCAACCCTGACCCTGGAAAAGCTGTTGAAACCGCCGATGACGCCGATGACGCAGAGAGACAGGGACATGAAGTGAAACGCCCGCGCACCTGTGAAGTGACGCCCAAACCCAGCATGGATTCGGTGGTCCAGCACCTCCATCTGCGGAATCGGCGACATCTGCGCTTAAATGAACTGCCGGTTTTAGGCTGAACGCTTCCTGTCCCCACCGAAACCTCCACGAGCCTGGAACCCGACCACCCGCCCTGGCGCCGCCGCATGGGTGAGTCATCACGGGACACCAGAGCAGCCGCTTGCCAGAGCCACCGGCTGGTGCAAATTTTTGGAAAGATTTGGGTCGCGTGCATTTACTCTCCTCTACACCCCATCCTCGAAACCCCACGGAACCATTGCCCTTCACCCGGACGTGCCGGGGTCTGCTCGCCCTGTGGGCTTGCTGCCTCATCTCCACCTTCACCACGCGTGCCGACGTAACCGTGCAGGTTGCGCCCCAGACCACATGGGGGACCTGGGAAGGATGGGGAGCCTCGCTGTGCTGGTGGGCCAACGTGTTTGGTACCCGGGATGATCTCGCCGACCTCCTCTTCACCACCCGGGTTGTCACCTTCAATGGCCGAAACCTTCCGGGCCTGGGACTGAACATCGCCCGCTACAACCCCGGGGCCTGCACCTCCCAGCCCATCCAGGGGCAGTCCATGCAGGTCTCACCCAACATTCCACCCCACCGCCAGATGCAGGGCTTCTGGCTGAACTGGTTCAACAGTTCTCCCACCTCCTCCAGTTGGAACTGGAATGCCGATGCGAACCAAAGGGCGATGCTGCTCAAGGCCCAGGCCCGCGGTGCGAACGTCTTCGAACTGTTCTCCAACTCGCCCTTGTGGTGGATGTGCGTCAACCACAACCCCTCCGGTTCACCCAGCGGTTCCGCCAACAACCTGCAATCCTGGAACACCGCACAGCACGCCACGTATCTCGCCACCATCGCCCGATACGCGGCCGACAACTGGGGAATCCGCTTCCAGTCGGTCGAGCCCTTCAATGAACCCAGCTCCGATTGGTGGACCGCCACCGGACGTCAGGAGGGATGCCATATACGATCTCTCCCGGTTTCCGGTGGCCGCCGGACCCGTGCGTGCCTGGACGACGTCCACAGGGACAGGCCCCAAGTACGCCCGGCTCGATACTCTGGCGGTCAACAACCGCAGCGTGACCACCACCCTAGGCGTCAACACGATCCAGACCCTCGAAATCGACAACGTCCTGCTCAACGTCCCGCCTCCACCCACCTTGGCGTGGGATTTGAACGCTCCGGGCGCACTCCAATTGTCCTGGGCCAGCGAAGCCAGTGTGTTTCGCCTTCAATCCCGCAATCGTTGGGCCGGCGACGATGCCTGGCAGACAGTGACCAACCAACCCACGCAGCAGGGACAACGAGTCATCGTCACGATGCCCATGCCTGGGGAGGGATCACGATTCTATCGGTTGGTCATACCCTGACCCATCGCCTGCCCTTGGCGAACCTCCAGGCACCCGAGTTCCTCCGCGACATGAAGGAATGCTGAGCCGAATTGACCGGCGTTCGCCGTTGTCGTCCTCTCAACGCTGTTCATCCACCCGGAATCTACCGTGCCCGCACCCCACCTCGTGCTTTTCAGTTCGCGACGTGGTCAGGGAAACCCGCTCCACGTCGGCACGTTCGGCGACATCCGATCACTCCCGCTCCACACCTCACCTCCTCCTTTGCGTCCTCGCGGCTTCGCGCGAGGCCTCCAAGCCATTGAATGGGCTTCGCGCGAAGGGTTCCTGGGCCAGACCTGGAACAACGGCCCCCGGCGACCAGTCCTCCTCCGCGTGAAACACTCCCTATCCCACCCATCCGGCGCCCCATCCTCAGCGGGGACAGGCACGGGCAGGCCACGGCGGCGGACGGTGACCGCCTGGAGCTCCTTCAGAGCACGCTCACGGTTCCATCACCCAAGCCCCGTCCTGACGTCGGAACTTCATGGGAGTGCTGAGCCCCGGACCGAATTCCACCATGAGGGTCACCTCGTCGGGACCGTCGTCCTTCCTATCGACGATGCGGAAGCCAGGGATCCGGAGCTGGTTCTTGAAGAACTCGTCTGCGCCCTGTTCGGCCAACTGGCGGGCCATGGATTCCCTCATGGGCGCCACCAGGCAGGACAGCAGGGCGTTGGTGTCGCGGTTGCCCGCTGCCCAGATGAACGTCTCGATCACCGATTCGGGCGTTGCCGTACCACGGTTCTGGGCATCGGCCCGACGGATGTATCCCTCGGGCGGGAATGCCGGCGCCGCTTTCGCGGCGGCCAGTCGTGCCTGCAGCCGGACATTCTGGTTCGAGAGTACGGCGACCCCCGCCACCCGTTCGGCCAGCGGCTTGATCTGTCCGCGGAGCCGGAGCAGTTCCAGATGTTCGGCCTCCGACGGACCGCGGTTTTGAAACGGCGCGTCCAAGGGGCTCGCGGAAGCGGCGGACGGAAGGGCAACCGCCCCCCGCGCCGGCGCGGCGCGCAATGCGGCGAGTTCGCGCCGCTGCTGGAGTGCCAGCAGGAGGGCGCCCGCCGCCATCGCGGCGAGCGCCAGTACGACAAGGTTTCGCGATTTCACGGAGGGGTGGTGGGCGTGGATGGGGCCGTGGCCGGTTGCTCTAAGTACAGCTTCCCATCGCGCTGAACCAGACGGTCCCCCTGTTGGCATAGATCATCCGCACCGATCCATCGCACAAGCCCACGGAGCCGTGGATCGGGCAGCGGAGCATCACTCTCACTCGCTGCGGATCGGTCTCGAACTTGCCAGGGCCCGGCGCCAGGAACTCGTAGGAGCAGTTCGCGGCCGTCAACGACACCGCGTCCTTGGCGACCGAACGCGATTCATCCGCCGGACACACCAGGACCTTGAAGTCGTCGCCAAGATACCGGGGCACTTGGGTCAGTTCCGATGGGAAGTTATCCTGATTGTCCGATGCGTAGAGCCTCACGGCGAGGCCGACTAGCTTGAGGTTGTTGAAGCATTGGATGCGCCATTGGCGGTCCCGCATCTCGGCCAATTCCTGCAATTCCGGCGGCTGCAACGCCTTTTGCGCGGCGATCGCCGCCTCGAGCCGGGCATTCTCGGCCTTCAGCGCCTCTCCGCCTTCGAGGGCGGCGGTCAGTTCCCGGACCTTGGCTCGCAGCCTTTCGAGTTCCTCGAGCTCGTCTACCCGGGCTCCCGCAGTCGGGGTCGCAGCGGTCGTCCCGACCGGGCCTGTTGCCGCAGCGGAAGGTGCCTGGGCACCCTCCGCCACCGGCGTCACGGAAGTCGCACGAAGATCGCGGAGTTCCAATTCCTGAACTGCGACCACGGCCGCCAGAGCGACGGTGGCCGCGCCAGGAAGCAGCACCGGCCACCACCGTTTCCAGAACGACGCTTCAGGTCGGGCGATTCCAGCGGACCCAGGTGCCAGCGCAATGCCTGCACGCAAGGTGTCGGCCAGGTTCCGGGGTGGACGCGGGGTCGGCGCCGCGCGCAAGAGGTCTTCGATGGGATCGGGATGCTCGCTCATGGCTTTTCCGGGGCTTGCTGGGTTTCAGGGAAGAGGGAGATGAAGAAAAGGCGTGGAGCGCCGGTCGCTCGATCGCAGGCGAGGCTGGCCCACGGCCTTCTGCAACTCCGCGAGAGCTTGGCGCGTCCGGTACTTGACGGTGCTGGTGGCGATTCCCAAGGCGTCGGCCGTTTCCTCAATGGACAGGCCCTGGAAGTAGTGGAGATGGATCGTCTCGCGGAGCGCAGGCTCCAGGCGGTCGGCCGCGGCATACACGACGGCGGCCGCATCGGCATCCGCCACCAGGCGGTCGGGCGACGCGCCCGGATCGGCCAGCGCCAGCCACCACTCGTCCGATTGCGCGACGTTGCGGCGCTCCCGCCGGAGCCAGTCGACATAGACGTGGTAGGCAATCCCGTGCAGCCAGGACGAGACCGAGGATCGCCCGGCGAAACCGGCGAGCGATTCCCAGGCCCGGCAGAATGTGCGCTGGGTGAGTTCGACCGCGTTGGTGTCGGATCCGGCAAGCCGGCGGAGGAACGCGTAGATGCGTGCGTGGAACCCGTCGACGAGTCGTGAAGCGGCGTCGGGATCTCCCCGGCGCGCGGCTTCCATCCATTCTGATGCGGGATCGTTCATCGGCTTGCACAGGCTTAGTCGCGGGAAAGGGCGGAGGTGGACAAAAGAATTCCTCGCTGTCGCCGCGCCGCCGCGTCGCCGCTGGGAAACTCCCGATCCGTGTCGCCGTCGGCTATCCCCGTCCCACCCGCACCAGCACCTCCGCCAGATACCCCAACTCCGCATCTGGATCACCGCCCTCCGGGAGCGTCTGCGAAATCTCCGCGCGCAGGATTTCCCGGAACCGTTTCCTCAGGCGATGGATGGCCACCTTCACCGCCGACTCTGACATCCCCAACCGCTTCGCAACTTCCAGTTGCGTCGTCCCTGCCACCTCGCCCACCAACCACGGCTCCAGCGCCGCGTGGATCGCTTCCTTCCCCTCCGATCGGAACTGCTCCGCCAGCGCATCCAGCGCGCGCGCCATCAGGGCCAGCGCCCAGTCCCGATCGAACCACGCATCGCCCATTCCCTCCGACGTGTCCGCAACCTGCAATGTGGGTTCTTCTCCGTCTTCCCCGACGGCATCGAGCGACTCGGGCACGGTGCCGCCACCCCGTTTTGCTCGTGCCGCATGCTTGCGTTGGTCCAGCAGGAAGTGCTTCACCGCGCCGAGCAGATACGTCCGGAACAAGCCCTTCCCGGGATCCGCCACTCCCAGTCCGCCGCGCGCCAACACGCCCGCAAAGAACTCCTGAGCCAACTCCCGGGCCGCGTCTTCGTCCCGACCCTCGCGTTGCAGGAAGCGCCGGACCGGTTCGTAGTAGGAGGCGCAGAGGTCACTCAGCGCAGCCCTCGATTCCGCCGTCGCCCCCTGGGCACGCAGCACCAAGGTCCATCGCGTCGGCACGAAGCCGCCCATGGGCGGCGTTGTTCCCGGGCTTGTTTCCTGCCTGTTCATCGAAGATTTAATCTCACTTCCCACCCTCGCTGAGAGCCGCCGGCGGCAGCGATCCCGCTCCGACGGTCGTGTGCTCCAATGGCTGGGGATCCGGGCGCCGATATCCGCGGACGCGCACGTTGAGCGCCATGCGTCGCGTCCCGCCCGGTGCCTCCGGACGCGTCAGCAGGATTTCCTGATCCATGCCCTCCGTCACGTCCACCGTCAGGCTCATCGGCGGCGTCGAAGCCAGGGTCAAAGGACCCAGGTCCGCAAACCCGACATGGGCCATCGCCCCAGTTTCCGACACCATCTGCATCGCCCATCTCCCTGACGTCCCGGCATCAGGTTCCAACCGGAAGGTCGCCCGTCCAACATCCGCCGTCGGCGCCAGGACGTATCCCACGAAGTCCGGAATCGAAACCTTTGGGTCCTGGTCTCCCCGCACGATCTCCAACGTCGCGACCAGCCCCTTGGGAACGCGAATGGTTCCACCCACCGGTTCGTAACCGACCTTCACCCCGGCAGGAGCCTTCGAGAATCCCTGCGACGGTTCCGAGGTGCGCGTCGTGGTCCGCGACAAACCGACGGTCGTGGTAAGCAGTACCACGCCCACGACCGCCAGCACCGGCATGCAGAATGAAGCGAAGATCGCCATCGGCTTCCCGGTCAACCGGCCCTTCGAGGCCCGGATCCGCGCCCACGCCACCCACCCGAGGATCGTTCCAATCAGTCCAATCATCACTCCGGGAAACCCCAGGAAGAGGATCGCACCCCACCCGAAGCCATCCCCGAACGCCACGGCCAACAACAGCGGCCCCAGTGTCAACACAAGCGCCAGCCCCACCATCCCCGCCGCGATCATCGCCTGTCGCGAGATCCGCGCTGGTGCCAGAACCTGCGTCGCAGCGCCAACACCCGCGGCCGGCGGAACAGCCCCCACGCCCGCCCCCACTGCGGCTCCCATCACCCCCTGCCCCGGACTCTCCGCCACGTTTTCGATCTCCGTCTTCAACTCGCCCGCGCTCTGATGCCGCTTGCCCCGATCCTTCTCCAACGTCCGCATCACCACCTGGTCCACACGCGTTCCCACCGGCGTCGACGCCGACGGCGGATCAAAACGCCCCAGCGGCAGCTCGCCCGTCAGCAACTCGTAGAACACCACGCCCAGCGAGTAGATGTCGGCCCGATGGTCGACGTCGTTCGGACGTTCCAGTTGCTCGGGCGCCATGTACTGCGGCGTTCCCAAGGTGGCTCCCGCATGCGTCAACGTGATCGAGGCCCGCTCCTCCCCGATCATCTTGGCGATCCCGAAGTCGGCGATCTTCACCCCGCCCTTCCCGTCCAGCAGGATGTTCTCCGGCTTGATGTCGCGGTGAAGCACGCCCTGCCCGTGCGCGTATTGCAACGCCGCGCAGATCTGCGGGACGATCGCCAGCGCCTCCGTCGGAGAGAACCGCCCGGCCTGCATGGCCTGCCGCAGGTTCACCCCGTCCACGAACTCCATCGTCAGGAAGTAGAAATCTCCGGTCCGCCCGAAGTCATGAACACTGACAATGTTCGGATGGTTCAATCGCGCCAGGAACCGTCCCTCCCGGTTGAAGCGCTCCGCAAACTCCGGATCCTGCGCGAACCGTTCAGGCAACAACTTCAACGCAACGACGCGATCCAGGTTCGGTTGACGCGCCTTGTACACGAATCCCATCCCACCGCGTCCGATCAACTCCAGTACCTCCAGTTGCGGGAAGGCCGCCGCAACCCGCTCCAGCGTCGGTGCCTCGCCCAGGTCAAAGGGCACGCCCCCGGCCTTCGCCTCGCTCGCCGCGCCCACCATCACGCATCGCGGACACAACCCACGCGGTGCATCGCCCGGCACCTCAACACCGCATCGCGGACACTTCCTTCCCGATTCAGTCATCTTCATCATGCCGGTTCCTGAGACATCCCCACGGCGGGGTTACACGACCATCGGAAATCCCCGCAGGACAAGCGACTCCGCAATCCAGTCCGACATCTTCCAGCACCTACTGCGCTTCCTTCCTTCCAGACCGCAACCACCACGAGACCGCCTCGGTGCGGCTCCGGACCCCCAGCTTCACATAGAGCCCGGACAGGTAATTGCGGATCGTCCCATCGGTCAGTCCAAGTCGATCCGCGAGTTCCTTGTTCGAATCGCCCGCCGCCAATCCTTCCAGCAGACGGTGTTCCTGCGGGCTCAATGCCCCCCGTGCCTCCGGTTTCGGGACGGGGGCCTCGCCCGCCTTTCCCGCCGACACAAAGATCCGGGCAACCGTCGGGTCCAGCACCACCGAACCCCGCGCCACACGGACGATCATTTCCGCCAGATCCGTGTCTTCCGCGTCCTTCAACAGGTACCCGTCCGCCCCCGCGCGCATGGCTTCCAACACCAGTGCCTCGTCGACAAACGAGGTCAGCACGATCACCCGCCGCGCCAGATCCCGCGCCCGGATCTCCCGGCAAACCTCGGCTCCCGAACGATCCGGCAACCGCAGGTCCAGCAGCACGACATCCGGCTTCACCACGGCCGCAACCTCCAACGCCCCCACCCCTGTCCCCGCCTCGCCCACCACCTCCAGCCGAGGATCGCCCGCCAGCACGGTCTTCAGGCCCACGCGCACCACCAGGTGGTCGTCCACCACCAGCACGCGCACGACTGCGCTCCCCGGCTTCATTCCATCCGTTGCCTTCTCCATGATCATTCGTTCCCTTTTACGACGTGCCACCCAACCGCAGGACCTCCATATCAAAAACCACCCGTACCCGCGTCCCATCCGTGATCTGACTCCGGATCTCCAACCGCCCGCCGATCTCCGCCGCACGCTCCCGCATGGAACGGAACCCAACCCCGGACGCGGGCTCCTCGCGCCATCCACTCCCATCGTCCTGGATCTCCAACGCCCATTCCCTCTCATCCGTTGCCACCGGGCCCAACGTCACCACGATCCGGTCCGCCCCGGCATGCCGCATGGCATTCGAGACCGCCTCCCGCGTGATCTGCACCAACTCGATGACGACACGCGCCGGCAACGCATCCGACCCGGGCACGGCCACCAACTCGATGTCTTCCGAGGAAATCCGGCGCAACCGGCGCACCCACTCGTCCATCACCTCGCGGTATGTCCGCGTGGGCCCAGACTCCTCCTTCAATCGCAACAGGAAATCCCGCAACTCAAGGATCGAGGTCTGTACCAGGCGCTGGCATTCCGCCAATCCGGTGCCGAGCTCCTGCTCCGCGGCAGAAACCTGTCGCCGCGCACTCCGTAGGTGCAATCCCACCGCATACAGGCTCTGGATCGACCCGTCGTGCAGGTCCCGCGACAGGCGCTCCCGTTCCCGCTGCACCTTCGCCAATGCCGCATTCGCCTCCGCCAACTGCCGCGCATAGGAACGCTCCCGCAAGCGCGCACGCACCTGGAACCCGAGCGCGAGCGCCGTCAGCAAGGTGAAGCTCCCCCCGCCGAATCCTGCCACCCACGGCCAGTGGGCGCGTGACTGCCGCGCAAAGTCCTCCGTCGTCCAGCAATCGATCCACAGCCGTGAGCCGTAGTGTTTGATCTCCAGGGTATGCTCGAACCGAGGCGACACGGGCCTTTCCGTACCTCGCGCAAGCTCTCCCGTGTCCAGCACCAGGTCATGCCGGTCGCCATTTGGATCTCCCGTATACATCCGGAAACCTATGGGCAGGTTCATTGACGAGACGTCGCTCAGATACCAACGTCGCAAGTCCACACTCGCGAACGCCACCCCCTGCCATGCACCCGGTAGGATCTCGCTCGTCTTCTCCGAGGTTCCGTTCAGGCATGGCTGATACAAACGCAGCCCATGAACAGGCTCATCAAACCATTCTTTCGGGGCGATCCGTTCAAGCCCGGAGGCCGTCATCCCACGATGACCCACGGCGTCTTCAATCCGGCGAGGCTCCGGGACCACGCGTTGCCACGAAGGATCCACCCAGAGGAGGTCCCGCCCCAGAACAGTACCATTGGTCCGCCACCGCGCGGCGGTGGGGTATTGGCACGCGTACAGCACGACCGGCAATCGCGGGGCATTCTCAAAACGTGTCGCACTGCCGGCAGAACGCTCCGGAATCTCCCTCGGCCAGACCGAATACGGGAAACCCCAGCGGCCGGCCCAGTCTGTTTCATGGGTCCGCTGTTCCTCCCGGGGAACCTGTTGCGCGTAACCAATCCCCAGCAGTCCAGAATGCTCATGCAACATCGAACTTGCCTCAACCCATCGTGTCCACTCCACCGGATCCAACCGCGACTGGAACCCCACCCAATCCGCCACGCGCCTTACCTCCAGGGCAATGCTCTCGAAGCTCACATAGACAACCTGCTCCAGGAGCCCATGAACCTCCTTGAACCGCTCCTCGTCCGCCCGCACCGCGGTCCGATGCAACCCCCAGGCCAAGCCCACCGTCAGCACCCCGCCCAGCAGCAGCGCCGCCTGCACGACACGGAAATCCCGATCCACCAGGACAACCGTAACCCATCGGGCATGGGTGACAGCCACCCACAGCAATAGCAGGCAGGCACCCACCCCAACGTAACCCCACAGGGTCCATTGTTGGACCGGTTCCATCCGCCGGGCATAAACCGCACAGGCGCGTTCCCGATCGAGGCGACCCAGTGTGTGCACCTCCGCATCGGTCAACCGACGGTCAAACAGGATGAGGTCGTCCAGGCGGACATCCAAGTCCCGGGTCTTGTCCCTCAACACCGCGGCCGCACGGTCACTGGCCGCGATGTCTCCCTCGTAGGTCGCGTCTCCCGCCAGCGTCACCCGGTCCGTCCCGATGTTCCCCATGAATCGGACCATCGATCCGCGCGGCGGCGGACTGTACCAGTGCATCCCAGCCGCAACGTTTGTTCCGTCGATCCAAACATCCCACGAATTGTTCCCTGCGCGCAGCGTGACGCTGCTCCACCGGCGCAGCGGAGCCCTCCCGCAGTCAAACCCATACGAGGCCCGCCACGCCCCATCCACGAAAGCCTCCAGATCCCAATGCAACCCTTCCGGTCGGAGCTTCAGGATTCCTCGGTGTTGCGGCCCCATCCAACTGGCGAGGTACGTCTCAAAGAACTCCGGCGGATCCACTGCCGGCGTCAGCTGCACCCGGAAATGCAGTGTCATCCGATCGTCCCCAGCCGCAAACCGTCCCCAGTCCAGCATCGCGCCTGACGGCAGCTGGAAGGCCGGAGCCCTGTCCACATCCTCCACCTTCGCCCCGGTATGCAGGATGGAAGGCATCGGCCAGAGAGGCGCACTCCACTTGCGGTCCCCCGCATGCCAAGCCACCGGATCCGACGGAAAGTTCCCCGGAACCCACCGCCGCCATCCCTCCGAACCAATCCACACGAAACCCACGGCCACCCAAGCCCACAAGGCCCAGACGCCCCCTCTCCGCAGCGCGTTCTTCAGTGTCGTCCGGTCTTCAGGCATCGTGTTGCGAAACCACGCTACCGCATCCCCACAATCAGGTAAAACACCACGTTGAAATCCGCACACCGCGACGGACGGAACGGGGAGGCGACGTCCTCGTCGCCGTTCCACAACCTTTCCTCAGCCGTATCCATTCAGTACAGATCTCGCGCAGAGGGGCAGAGCCGCTGAGAGAAGCAGGAAATCGTGAGTTCGGGCACACGTGGAGGGCTCACCGCTCGGTGACTCGATGCCGGTGACGGGCGGGCTCTTTCTCTCCGCGTCTCTGCGCCTCTGCGCGAGTCATTATCCGTCATCCGGCTGCATGGTTACGGCCATGTCGATGAGGACATCGCCGCCCCCGAAGCCACTTCCAAAGGGGGTAGTATCAGCCGCCGATGCAGAACCCCACTTCGCACAAAACCCCGCCTCCTCCACCATTGGCACCAGCCTCCAACGGTTGATACTCTTCCCCCTGACCAAGGAGTTCCTCGCTCCCGGCACAACCGGCAACCATGCGCCCAGCACAGCAACAACCCCCGGCTCCAGAGACTCCCGGGCAGGAGGATCGCCGAAACCCACGCGATCCCTGGTATCTCGTCTGGCGGGCCACCTGCGCATTGATCCTGGCATGGCTGCTGGTCTGTGGATGGCTGGCCAGACCGGTTCCCCCATGGGCTTCGAACAAGCTCGGCGCGTGGTCGGGAAAGGACTCCATCCTCCGTCCGGACTCCCTGCTGTCCACGCCGCGCACCCAGGGCGGATCCGAGGTGGCCCACTTCGATTCCGATCCCGCCCTCCGATTCACCCTCGGCAGCGAAGCTTCCCTCGGCCGGCTGCCACTCCGACTCCAGACCTTCACCCTCGCCGGATGGATCCGGACTCCCGCACCCACCAACGCCCTTCCCCCGGGATGGCTCGTGGTGCAGCAGTTGGAAGGCGATCGTTCCCGGGTCCTCGTCGGCTTTACCAACCAGCAACCGACCATGGTGCTCCAGGCCCGGACCGGCGACGGCCGGTGGACCACCTGGGCCACCCTGCTTTACCCCGCGCCACTGCTGCCAGACAGCTGGACGCACATCGCCTGCCAAAGCGATGGGCAGATCCTGCGGCTGTTCGTCGACGGCAAACCTTCCGCCGACACACGCCATTCCCATCCACCCATCGCCTTCGCCAGCATCCGCGCGAACCTCAAGACCGCCGACACGATCGACCTGCCCTTCCCATCGGACGTCAATGGCTCCCCCCTGAAATGCGCCCAGGAAGACCTCATCGTCTTCGACCGATTGCTGGGCTCCGATGAAGTGGCGGCGATTGCCTCGGTTCCTCCCGGCGGCTTGCGCACCATCCTCCTACGACCGGACCGGTCACGCCGCTGCTGGCAATGGGGATGGCCCATCGCCATCGCTACCCTCTCCGCGTTGCTGGCATTCCGGTTCGTCCCGGGAATCGGCCTCCGTTCCCGGAACCTGATCGCCGAATTGCGGATCCCCGAGAATCGGGCCGCCCGCTGGACCGCCACCGTTGGCCTGGTGGCGACGTGCCTTTTCGCTGGCACCCTCGAATACGAAGGATTCCGGATGGATGCCGCACGGTTCACGGAACTCCTCGCCCGCTTCGAACTCGAATCCCATGGGTTCTGGTCCCACCTGGACCAACTGCTCCAACGCTCTCGCGACTGGTGGGCCACCCATCCCAACGCGTCCAACGCCGACTGGGAAGCCTGGCTCGAGTCCCAGCATTATCCCGGGACCTACGACGGCGTGCTCGGCATCGGGTGCGCCGTGGCGGTCGCTCCCGAAGCCATCCCCGACCTGGAAGTCGGGTGGCACCAACGCAACGGAAGCGCCCTGAAGGTCCGCCCGTCCGTCGATGCGCCGCGTGTGCCCATGGAAAACCTCGCCGGCAACCCCCGCATGCCCGTCGTCCTGTACGCGGGACACGACATGCCCAAGCCAGAGCATTCCTCCCGGACCAACCATCTCCTCTTCGGCTGGGACCTGCTCCACATCGACCCGGCCGACCTGCGTCCATGGGCTCAGGCACGCCGCATCGAACTCGCCCTCACGCTGAATGAGATCCGGATGTCGTCGCTGGAATCCATCGCTCCCGCCGAATGGTACGGTCGCGAGATCCGCGGCCTGCGTCTTTTCCAACCCGTCCTCCGCAAACCGGGACCTCCGGAAAGCACGCCGGTCCCCCTCAACGCTTACTCCGGCGTCGTTTTCGCGAGCATCGATTTCCAGGCGATCGTTCGCGAACGCCTTGCCATGAGCCCGCCCCAACTCGGCTACCGCGTTTCCACCGGCGACTCCCACGGCAGCCACCTCGCCCCCCTCGTCGACACCGACTCCCTCCTGCCCGAGACTGCCGATACCGGAAGAGGCCCCTTCCGCTTCACCCATCCCGTGCCCTTCTACCACGACACCCTGTGGATCGACTTCTGGGCCACGGACCTCTTCTACCAACAGTCCCCGCGCCGCTGGGCCCGCTGGACAGCGGGTGCCGGACTCCTCGCCACCGTCCTCGCCACCACCCTGCTCCTGGTGCAGACGCGGGCGCGCGTCCGACAATCCCTCCTCCTGGCGGAACTCGCCGACTCGAACGAAAGCCTCCGGAACTCGGAACGCGAACGCACCCGCCTTTCCCGCAACCTGCACGATGGCACCATCCAGAATCTCTACGCGGTCGGACTCCACCTGCAGCACGCCCATCGCCACGTCGCCGACGCCTCACCCAGGGCCCTCGACGGCATCGAGGACAGCCAACGCCTCATCCAGGAAAGCATCGTCGAACTGCGCGGGTTCGTCCTCGCCCTCGAAGCCGACCGTCTCGCGAGTCAACCCTTGTCCCAGGTCCTTGGTGACATGCTCCAGCGATTCCGCGGAATCTCATCCGCCGGAATCCACCTGGAGCTCGATCCAGCCGCCGATCGCCTGGAACCATGGACCGCCGTCCACCTCTCCCAGATCACCCGGGAGGCCGTGTCCAATGCCATCCGGCACGCCAACCCCACCCACATCTCCGTCCGCCTCCAACCGCTGCTCGCAACGTCGGCCCAGGCCACAGATCCCGTCCCGTGGCGGCTTTCCATCACCGACGACGGCTGCGGCTTCCTCCCCTCGGCAACCACTCCCGGCCAGGGCCGCGGCCTGCGCAACCTTTCCGATCGTTCCCGCGAGATCGGCGGCGAACTGAAACTGGAATCCACCCACGGCGTGGGCACCGCCCTCCACGTCACGTTCCACCCTTCCATGATGTCTCCCTCCAATCCCGGCTCCGTCGCATGAACCAAGAATCGGCAGTTCATTCATCCGCGGAGGGCGCCGATGGCGCAGATCGAGAGGCGGAAACGCGCGCACACGACGCTGGCGGTTATCTCACCTGGCAGGTGCACGGCACGCCTGATCCATAATTCTGATCATCTGAGTCATCTGCGCCATCTGCGGATCAAACCAACGTTTTCAGGATGAACACAACCCCACCACCAGACCAGGTCCGACTCCTCATCGCCGACGACCACACCGTCGTCCGGATCGGCATCCGTGCCCTGCTCGCCGACGAATCCCGCATCTCCATCCTCGGCGAGGCCGGTCGCGCAGAAGATTGCCTCCAACTCGCACGCCAACTCCGCCCCGACGTCGTCCTGCTCGACCAACGGTTTCCCGATGGCTCCGGGCACGACGTCTGCCACGATCTCAAATCAGGCACCACGCCTCCCGCCGTCCTGATGCTGACCTCCTTCGGCGATGACCCATCGCTGCTGGCCTGCCTCTCGGCCGGTGCCGACGGTTACCTGCTCAAGGACCTCCATCAGGTCGACCTCGCCCGGGCCATCCTCGATGTCGCCGCCGGCAGGTTCGTCCTCGACCCATCCCTCGCCCGACGGGCCTTCCTGTCCCGTCCAGCATCCGGCACCCATACCCGTCCCAATCCGGTCGATCGTTGCGGAACCCTGTCGCCACAGGAAGTGCGCGTCATGGACCTCCTCGCTGCCGGATGCTCCAACAAGGAGATCGCCGCACACATCCCTCTCAGCGACGGCACCGTCCGCAACCTCCTCTCCAGCATCTACGCCAAGCTCAACGTTGGCAGCCGCACCGAAGCCGTCATCCTCTGGCTCCAGCGCCCCCCTCCTAGGCCGTAACCATGCAGTAAGGATCTCGCGCAGAGGGGCAGAGACGCTGAGAGAAACAGGGGATTGTGAGTTCGGGAACACGTGGAGGGCTAACCGCTCGATGACTCGATGCCGGTAACGGAAGGGCTCTTTTCTCCGCGTCTCCGCGTCTCTGCGCGAGTCATTTTCCGTCGTCCAGCTGCATGGATACGGCTAAGGAATGAAGAGCTTCGTAAGAACAGTCGTGGCACTCATCGCCTCTCGTCCTCACGTGCGAGATGTCCGGCGGCCAGCACGGCGGGGGTACCGAGTTGTGTGCTCTCCGTGAGTACGACCACGTCGGTCGTTGCTTGGCGGGACATGTGCCCGGCGAGCTCTACGGTGGCGGAGAGGACGTCTCTGAATTGCTCCTGACGGGCGGCCGCCAGGAGGCCAAGGCTCCAATCGTCCCCCGGGAGGGCGGGCAGAACGGGAGGTGGGTCGGTCGTGATCATTGCGACCAGCACCGGGACGCCCGCCTGTGTTCGGCGGACTTCCAGCACGACCCCGTGGGGACCGAGGGGGGCGCGGATCTCGTGGTTCCAGGAATGCAGTAGCGAACGTACGGGCCGCAGCCAACCCCACGCGCGTCGGAAGATCCGTTCAAGGTTCATGAGGGACCTGCCCCCTCTTCTCCACGGGCGTTGAGGAATCCGAACCCGGCCCAGAGGCGAGCCGCCCTGATCACCTGCAGGAGCCACTGCTGATCCTTGGCATCGAGTCCACGCTGCTCCTTGGCATCGGGATACAGCAGGCGGACGTCATCGAGATCCTCAACAACGGTACGATCCCCCTTCTTGAACTCCACTTCAGCGACGGCCAGAAGGGCGGTGGCTTTTCCGACCAGGATCCCCTCAACGATCAGAAGTTCGGTGTCCTCGTCCCCGTCGCGGCCCACACGCATCACGCTGGCTTCGGGGGCCTCCAGCAGGAATCGCCTCAACTCCTCCTTCCCGACGTCCGCCCTGCCAAGGGCCTTGGAAAGGTCCTTGAGGAACCCGTCCCTGGCTGCGAAGGCCGCACGCACGGCACGAGCGACCTCTCCGTCCACGAGGAAGTCCGGGGGACGACACGCCGCCAATGCAATCCAATGTTCCCGCTCGCGAAGCATCTCCAATTCCATCTGGACCTGAACGGTCCGCCTCCCGTCCTTGGTGACAAGCTTGCCATCGGGGTTCAGGCGCAAGTCGACGGTTGCCCGGTACTCCTCCAGTTCGAAGACCGGATGCAAGAGGGGCTCATGCCACGGGAGCAACGGCTGGTCCGTCCGGTTGCTGGCGGTGTCGTCCGGGGCGAGGACCTCGTGGATTCCGACGAAGCCATCCAGGATCACCCCGAGCACCTGTCGCAGTTCATCCGGATCTTCGAACCTTGGAAGCACGCCAAACAACTCACGGCTCCGCCCACGGGGATCTGTCATCCATCTTCGGACCTCGCGGGCGAAGGCGAGCACAGGTTCCACGGGCCATGCCTCGATGACCGGGGCGTCATTGATAAAGACCTCAACGTCCGAACGTGAGACATTCTCGAACCGGATCATGCCGATCCCTGAAGACCGCAGGTCCAGCAGTACACGATCTCCCTCATCGATCTGGATCAGGTGGGGAACACGGACCCGGAACGGGATGCGGGAACGGATCGGCAGGGGTGGCGGTGCGTCGCCCCCAGGTTCCACCAGATTTGTCCGGACCCCGACGTCGATGTCATACACCGGCGCTGCGGCATCGGTCCGGGACCGGACACTGTTCTGTAGGCGAAATCGAAACCGACCCTGCAATCCCGGCACCAACCACCAGCTCCGCACCTGCCTCGGAGAAGTCCGCGCCTGAACGGCCTGCTCCATCGCCATCCGCCGGGCCACCGCCGGCAGTTCGCGAAAAAGTCCGGTTAAGGTGTTCAGGGCACCGGACGTCAGGGCGCTGGGATCGAGGGGCATGCTCTGATCTGGAATCAGGTCGCAGGGGGCCGATCCGCCGCCGCCAACACCTCAGCCTGCTGGTCTCCCAAGGCAGCCATGAGGGAGCGAAGAGGAGACTGGTTGGTGGTCGCGTAGTTCTTCTGCTCGAACCTAAGGGAGGTGTTGAAGCTGACGGCGGGCTTCATGCCCATATGCCAGATACCTATCCGATGAGACGGCACGGTGGCGGCATCCTGAGAGGCGAGAACCAGGACATACTCTTCATTTGGGTTGGGCACGCTTTCCAGAATGATAACCCGATCTGCCTTGGCGGGGATGGGAACAAGGCCCGCGCCGATGGTCTCGGTCAGGATTTCCTCGTCCTTGCTATCCAAATTTCCGCCCTTATCGGGCTTATCGAAAACCGCGCCCCGGATCGCCTTGAATATCCGCTCCCTGACCCTCGGCTCCAGTACCAACCGGACCGCCGGTACTCCCGACTCCAGACGCTCGACCAGTTCTGGCGGAGGCGGCACTGCGACGATGTCGAAGCTGATCGATTGCTGATGTTCCTCGGAGGAGTTCTCTTTCTTCGAGAAGAAGAGGAGATTGAGTCCCCTGTCGGTCCGCTTCTCGAACGCGAACTTCACTTCGGCGCTCAGCTTGGGAATCCGGTAAAGCGTCGGCAGGAGTGGTCCTCCCAGACTCTTGGATCTCGCCACATGATTGCGGGCCTCCCGGTCCAGGTCCGACTGGGCATCCGCGACGGAGCGACCGACAGAACTGATGAAGTCGCCGAAGGATGTGCGGAGGTCGGCCGGGGGTACGGCAAGGGGTAAGGTCGCGCCTCGAGCGTCGGAACTGGGCGTTGCATCGGTACGCGCCCCATTAAGAGCGGCCCGGAAAGACTCAAGCCCGGTTTCCAGCGCTTCCAGAGCGGATCTGACGCCCTCCGGATCGACCTCCAGAGGTGGCAGCCTGTTTGCAACCGGCGTCCTGGGCGCCCCGCCGGGTCCAGATGGAGGCCTTCTCGAAGCGAGTTCGCGATCCAACGAGTCCAGCGCATTGCGTATGGCGCGGGCCTCGCGCTTCAGTCCTTCAACTACAGATTCGTCAAGAGGTGATGGCATGGAATGCTCCTATAGGTTGCGTGACGCGTCGGAAGCGTGTGGATCGAAGTAAGGCTGAAAGGAAAAGCGGTAAACTCACGTCTCCAGCCCATTCCCATCAGCCCCACCGATATCTCTCGATGCGTGGTCGGCCTAATTGCGCTTGAGTGCGGCCGAGAGCGCCTTGAGTTGTTCCACCAACTTCTCGTCGGCACTGCTGCGGGCCGGCAGGGCAAGGTTTTGACCGTCGATCTCTTTGGCTCTATCGAGAAGCGTTTTGAGGACGGATTCGCTGGTGGGCACGGCATGAAGCACCGTGGTGCACTCGGCGGCTGCCTGGTAGTCGTACGCATAGCCAACGGTCAGGGCGGCATTGACGGCTACCGCTCCGAACCCGGCACCCACTCCGAGGCTTCCTGCCAAGTCGAGACTGCGGGAGATGTCCAGGCGCACCTTCAGTGTGGTCTCGGTGAATTGGTAACGGGAGGGACCGATGGCCTTGATCAGATCGAGCGTGCCCGCGGGGAGGGTGAGAGTTTGGGCTGCGACGAGGGCATTCTCAGCAGCCGTGATCTTGGCTGCATCGGCTGACCCAGTCGCCTCCGTGAGTGCCGCTTCAGCCTCCTTCACCGCGGCCTTTCTTCCGGACGCATCCGACAGTTGTCCAAGCACCTGTGTCAGGCTTCGGACATAAGTCGCATCGAGCTGCTTCTGGGCTTCGGCGATGTTGGCTCCGAGTTCGCCGATGATGGTGGCAACGGAGCTGAGTTGATCTGGGATGGTTTTGTCGCTCATGCAATGGTTTGTGTTGGGCTTTTTTGCAAATCCTTGGGGTCGGCTTTGCCTACCGCGCGTTGCGGGGGCGCGAATGGGACGGCTTCAACGTGGATGGTCACGGACGTTGTGGTCGTAGCGCGCTGGGTTGTCTTCTGCTCGTAGGCCAATCCCAGAAAGTCCTGCCGCCACCGCCCCCCGGCTTCGATGCGGAACCCGACCGTCTCCGATTTCCTCCAACGTCCCTTGAGATGCATCTCCATGCGGTGGATCACCTGCCGCTTGAGGGGGAGTTCCAGCCCTGTCCCCGACGTCGACTGGCCGAAGGTCAGGGCGTTGTCGTCGGCTTTCGGGATACTTCTCGCCAGCGCGCGATCCAACGAATCCTGCGCCTGCGCGCACGCGGCGACCGACTCTTTGATCCAACGCTGCAAAGCGTCCGGTGCTGGGTTTGGATTTGTCATTCGGGTGGGGACCTTGTAGCAGAACGTTCGATCAGGTTGGGATCTTGCCCTATTGCGTCTTCGGGGAGATCAGGTTCCATCCGGGTGCCAGTTCCATACGTTGGTCTGCGGCGGTGGCCAGGCCACCCGTGGCCAACAACCCAATCCACACGGCCATCAACTTCCAACAGCGGTGCAGCGGTGTCTGGGCCAGGCGAAAGTACACGCGCACACCCTACCTGATCGTGGGTGCTTTCGGTCAATCTGGAGGAATGTCATTAATGCAATATGACATTTGTCATGCCGCGCCCTGCCGACCCGAGAAAGCTGGACGGTATGTGAACCTGGAAAGGACCGTTGGAACCGCAGATGGCGCAGATGGCGCAGATGATCAGGAGCTTGAATAGGACGTTCCGAGCACCTGCCGGGTGAGGTTCACGCCGGCGCCCGCTTGGGTCATTTCTGCCCCTCCATCTGCGGAATCGGCGACATCTGCGGTTAAATGAACTGCCGTTTCTAGGGATAATCCTGTCCAGAACCACAGGCTCCATCCTGTCCCAGCAACGTGGGCGCATCTTGACACTGCCCCGTTTGGAAAGGATTCGGGGCGGCGATGTCCGCATCGCCTTGGGAATGGCTTTGGAGCGGCGACGAGGACGTCGCTGCCCCGTTCGTGATGGGGGCAGTGTCCAGATGCGCCCCAGCGACGTCATCCCCCGTGGCCGCCCCTTGATCCCGTCCATGGTGTGACCCCAGTGTCGGGCATGCTGCGGTTTGCGTTCGCGCTGTTCCTTCTCGCCACGTCGCTGGCCGGCGATGTCGTCTACTCGCCTCCGCGCTTCACCGATCCCGGCCGGCTGGAACGATTGACGGCGCTCTTCCCCGAGATCGACGACCTCTACCGGCGTCACGCCACCAACGAACACATCCCCGGCCTCGTGTATGGCGTCCTGCTCGATGGCCAACTCGTCCATGTCGGGACCCACGGCACCGCCAACCGCATTGAGAATATTCCGGTCCACCGCGCGACCCGCTTCCGCATCGCCTCGATGAGCAAGAGCTTCACCGCGATGGCGATCCTCAAGCTCCGCGACACCGGCCGCCTCCAGCTCGATGATCCCGTCGAGAAGCACCTCCGGCAGTTCCGTAAGGTCCAACCCCTCACGGCCGACTCCCCGCGCATCACGGTGCGCCACCTGGTCCAGATGGACGTCGGGTTCCCGCAGGACGACCCGTGGGGCGATCGCAAGCTGGCCGACACCGTCGCCGAACTCGAATCGCTCGTTTCCGGCGGGCTTCGCTTCTCCAATCCACCGGGAACGATCTGGGAATACAGCAACCTCGGTTATGGCCTCCTCGGACACGTGATCACACGGGTCTCCGGCAAGCCCTACCAGGACTACATCACGCGTGAGATCCTGCGTCCGCTCGGCATGACCAACACGGTCTGGGAATACGACCGCGTTCCCGCCGCCGATCTGGCCCACGGTTACCGATGGGAGAAGGACCAATGGCGACCCGAACCCCTGCTCCACGACGGAACCTTCGGGGCCATGGGTGGCTTGATCACCACGCTCGATGACTTCGCCCGTTACGTGGCCTTCCACCTCGACGCGTGGCCGCCCCGTGACGACCTCGACGCCGGTCCGGTCCGCCGGGCCAGCCGACGCGAGATGCACCAGATGCACGTCTTCATCGGGGCAAGCTACGAAACGAATTCCCCGCTGGCAGCACTGGTCGCTCGCGGATCCGGGTACGGCTACGGACTCGCCACGAGCCTCGACTCCCAGAATGTCTTCCGCGTCCGACATGCCGGTGGGCTTCCCGGATACGGAAGCGAGTACCGGTTCGTCCCCGACCGCGGCATCGCGCTGATCGCCTTCGCCAACCGCACCTACGCGCCGATGACGGCCATCAACAGCCGTGTGCTGGATCTAGTCCTCCACCGCGCGAAGCTGCCCCAACGCGAAGTTCCTGTCTCACCGTGGCTCGCCCGCCGTTCGGAGCAACTGATCCGGATCCTGCGGGACTGGTCCGCGGCGGACATCACCGACGCGCTGGCCCCGAACGTCTTCATGGATCGCGACCCGGCCGACTGGCAGGAACTGGCCCGAACCCAGTTCACGCGGATTGGAAGCCCGGTGCGCATCGGACCCGTCCGCCCCCTCAACCAACTCCGTGGACGCGTCCGCGTGGAGGGAAGCACCGGTGCCTTTGACCTCTTCTTCACCCTCACCCCCGAATCGGTCCCGCGGATTCAGGACATCCGGTTTGAAACGCCCTGATCCATCCCCACACTCTTCCCCAATGAACCACCGCCTGCCTTTGCGGCTCCTTGCCGGCCTGCTGGCCTGTCTGGCCACGCTGACCTCCGCGCTCGCCATCTCGTACGAGCAACGCCAGAACCTCGTCTACGCCGAGGTCCACGGCACCGGCCTGCTCATGGATGTCTTCGTTCCCAAGGACAGGACCAACGGCCTCGCGATCATCGATGTCGTCAGCGGCGCCTGGTATTCCGACCGCAACAAGATCCGGGACCACACCCTCGCCGGGATGTACGAGATCCATTGTGCGAAGGGTTACACCGTGTTCGCCCTCCGACCGGGTTCCAAGACGCGCTACACCGCGCTGGAGATGGACCAGCACATCAAGACCGGGATCCGCTACGTGAAGGCGCACGCGTCGGAGTATGGCATCGACCCGGAACGCCTCGGCATGACGGGAGCCTCCGCCGGCGGCCACCTCGCAACCCTGGCGGCGTTGACTCCCGCGGAGGCGAAACCGGACGCCAAGAACCCGCTCGAACGGTTCAACACGCGGGTGCAGGCCGTCGGCGTCTTCTTTCCGCCCACCGACTTCCTCAACTGGAAGGAAGGTCAACCCGGGGATCCCAAGATCCTGGTTCCGCTGCTGTTTGTGGGTGGTGGTGCCGGGAAGACCGACGCCGAGATCCTGGAGCAGGCGCGGCTTTCGTCTCCTTTCCACCGTGTCACCAAGCCCGAGCCACCGTTCCTGCTGATCCACGGCGATGCGGATCCGGTCGTGCCGATCGAACATTCGCGAAAGCTGGTGAAGGCCATCGCCGACGCCGGCGGCAAGTCGGAGCTGATCGTGAAGAAGGGCGGCGGGCACCCGTGGCTGACCATGATGGAGGAGGTCAAGATCCTGGCGGACTGGTTTGACCGCCAGTTGGCGGGTCCGGGATCGGACCCCGGAGCGAAGCCAAAACCCTGAAGCACTCCCGCCTCGTCTCTCATCCCTGAGAATGGAACGTTGGCACGCAACCCGCTCTCCGAATACCCGGCGCCGGCTTATCAGCCTGGCTGTGGCAGCAGTGGAGAATTAGTTAACTGCGCTACTCAACCAACCTCCGCTGCTGCGGGGTTGGTAGGCGGGCGCCAGCGAACCGCGGCGGTTGCTCACAAGGCAACCGCCGTTTTCGTCTGGTGGGAGGTCAATGCCGCCGCGAACAACTCGTGGCTCCGCACCGCCTCGATTGGGGTTACACACCCAAATCGATCCCCCAACACCCCAGCCCGCTCCGCCGCATACGCCGCCCACATCTGGAGGAAACAATCCGGGAAGCCCGCCTCGAAGATCCCGCCGGTGATCGTCGGGAACACCATCTGGTGTCCGAGGTCCACCCGCGACCACACCTGCTCCTTGCCGCGTTCGAAGTACCAGTAGGATTTTGGCTCGGCCGTCGAGAATCGCGCACCTCCGTCCGTTCCCAGCACCTCCACGGACCATGTGTTGGTCGCTCCCGGCGCCAACCGTTTCATCTCAAAGCGCATCGGCACCTCCCGTCCGTCCGAAACGAACTCGGTGTGGAGCATCGCGTTGTCCCAGGTGTCGCAAGGAGCCATTCCGCCCTTGCCGTCGGGCCGCTCGGTATAAACCTTCTGCAACTGCGAATAGACGCGGACCGGGTTCATCCCTAGCCGGAACGGCACGTGCACCACATGCATTCCCAGATCGCCCATGACGCCAATTTCGCCGCAGGTACGGACCTGCCGCTTCCAGTTCACAGGCTTGCTGGGATCCAGGTCGCTGGCGTGCCAGAAGCACGAGCGGACCTCCAGCAGCTTGCCCAGTTTGCCGGATTTCACCGCCTGGATCACCCGTTGCACACCCGGCAGGAAGGGGAACTCCGAACTGCACCGTACGAACCGGCCCGACTTCTCCGCGGCTGCGGCGATCGACCTCGACGCCGCGAGGTCGATGCCGAACGGCTTCTCCGCCAGCAGATCCTTCCCCGCGGCGAGCACGTCGAGGTACAGCTTCTCGTGCAGGTTGTGCGGCACCGCCACATACACGACATCGACGTCCGGCGACGCCAGCAACTCGCGGTGATCCTGAGTCAGGAGCTTCACGCCGGGCACGCCGCGGAACCACTCCAGCAGTTTCGGCTGGAGATCGCAGACCGCGACCAACTCCACCCGCACCGGAAACGGTTCGAGGGCAAACCACCGTCCAAAGGCACTCGCCGCTTCCCGTCCCATCAGACCGCCACCAATAATGCCGACGCGCATCGTGTTGCTCATGTAATGCCAAACCTTCCTCCGGAAACCACGGACGGCGCAAGCCTGCCACACGCAGAGTACGGGGTGGCGACGTCCTCGTCGCCGTTCCAGAGCCCTTCTCAGGGCGATGAGGCCATCGCCGCCCCGAAACCTTTTCCAACAGCAGCCCTCTCCCCCCGCGCCCAGCGGTTCCGGTGCATGGCCGGGATCGCCGCTGCACTCCTGTCGCTGCCGATCTCGGCAGATCCCGGCACCGCTCCCGTTCCGCCCGCATGGCACCTTGCGCAGTCCTTGCTTCCCCAACGGCTGGGGGCCGAAGCTGTCCACTCCGTCGATCGCGCCATCCCCCTCCTCCAATCCATCGTGGGCGATGCCTCCCTGCCCGACACCCTGCGCGCGTCGGCCCTCGCCACCCTTCCGCCCCCCCTTCTCCGTCAGCAGATCCCTTTCCTGATCCACAGCACCACGCATTCCGCCGCGCCGCTCAACCAGGCCTCCGTCTGGGCACTCGGCCTGGCCGGCGGCATGCATGCCGCCCACGCGTTGGAGGAAATCGTCCGCACGCCTTCCCGGTCGGCCTCCCTGCGAGCCGACGCCCTCGTCGCCCGCGCAATGGCATCAACGCATGACATCACCTTCGCCCATTCCTTCACGAATGCCCCCGAAGCCGACGTCCGCCACGCCGCCCGCCTGATCCTCGCCCAAAACCGGGACGGCGAAGCCCTGCCCCGTCCCACGACGACCACCGCCTGGATCGAGGCCACCGGCACCGGCGGCGATGCCAACCGCGGCCGGCGGCTTTTCCTTTCGCCCCAACTCGGTTGCGCCAAATGCCATGCGTTCGAAGGCCGCGGATCCCACGCTGGCCCGAACCTCGGCCCCTCTCCCACACCGCCGACCCGTGCCCAGCTCGTCGAATCCATCCTCGAACCCTCCCGCCGCATTACCGAGGGATTCCGCACATTTGCCCTCACCACCCGTGATGAGATCACCCTCACGGGCACGCATCCGGAACGATTGCCCGACGGAACCACCCTCCTGCGCGACGCCTCTGGACGGCGCCTCCGCATCGCCGCAGCCGACATCGCCACCCTCGAACCTCTCGACGCCTCCCTGATGCCGGAAGGCCTGGGAGAAATCCTGTCCGTGGATGACCTGCGTGACCTCTTGAGCTACCTGACTGAAGTGAAGCCTTGACCCGCGGCGCTGGCCCGGGCATTTAAGTCAAAGAATGTGCGCGAAGCTTGTAAGTTTCCTCGTAGTAGGCGGGATCACCGCCGAGGGAACTTGTCGCGCCTGAACACGCTTTCACAAGAACCCACGGCTGCGAGGGCCGTGGGTTTTTTATTGGCCACGACCAGCGCCGCCAGCAGCAAAGAAGATCGACACCATGAGCACTGCCACTGCCAAACCGAATCCTGAGACCAAGCGCGAAATCGGACCGCTGATGTTCGGCCGCGATATCTTCGTCGAGGCGCTCGAACGCGCCGGCGTCGAGGTCATCTTCGCCTATCCGGGCGGCGCTTCGATGGAACTGCACCAGTCCCTGACGAAGTCCAAGATCCGCACCATCCTGCCCCGTCACGAGCAGGGCGGATCGTTCGCTGCCGAAGGTTACGCCCGCGCCACCGGCAAGGCCGGCGTCTGCATGGCCACCTCCGGCCCCGGCGCCACGAACCTCGTCACGGCCATCGCCGACGCGTTCATGGATTCCACCCCGCTCGTCGCCATCACCGGCCAGGTGCCGCAGGCGATGATCGGCCGCGGCGCCTTCCAGGAGACCGACATGATCGGCGTCACGATGCCGATCGTGAAGCACTCGTATCTCATCACGGACATCAACGACATCCCGCGGATCGTTGCCGAGGCCTTCTACATCGCCGAGTCCGGCCGCCCGGGTCCCGTGGTCCTCGACTTCCCGAAGAACGTCCAGCAGCAGAAGGCCCAGCCCGTCTGGCCGACGCGCGAGGAGATCATCGCGGGCCTCCGCGGCTACAAGGCCGAGATCCACGCCGGCGACATCGAACTGAACGAGATCATCGGCCTGATCGAGAAGTCCGAGCGTCCGGTCCTGTACGTCGGCGGCGGCATCATCACCGGCGGAGCGTCCGAGGAACTCCTCAAGCTCGCCGAATCCTGCAACATCCCGGTCACGACCACGCTGATGGGCATCGGCGGGTTCCCGGAAGAGCATCCCCTCTCCCTCCGCTGGCTGGGCATGCACGGCGCCGCGTTCGCCAACTGGGCCGTCAATGGCGAGTACGTGCAGCGCAAGTCGCCTGCCGAACCCCTGGTGAAGCTGAAGGACGGCGCCGACCTGTTGATCGCCTGCGGCGTCCGCTTCGATGACCGCGTCACCGGTGCGTTCTCCGAGTTCGCCAAGCACGCGACCATCGTCCACATCGACCTGGACAAGTCCGAACACAACAAGAACAAGCGCGCCCACCTCGCCGTGCACGGCGACGTCAAGGACGCCTTCCGCCGCATCAACCAGCTGATCGAACGCCGCGGCGGCATCCAGAAGCGCTTCGAGCCCTGGCACGCGCAGATCGCCGAATGGAAGGCCAAGGCCCCCTTCCAGTACACGGACAAGGCTCAGATCGTGGACTCCGACCACATCAAGCCCCACGCCAAGGACGGCGAGGAGTTCATCCTCCCGCAGATGGTCATCGAGGAACTCCACAAGCTCACCGGCGGCGACGCCATCATCACCACCGGCGTCGGCCAGCACCAGATGTGGGCCGGCCAGTGGTACAAGTACAAGAACCCGCGCCAGTTCATCACCTCGGCCGGTCTCGGCTCGATGGGTTACGGCTTCCCCGCCGCGCTCGGCGCCAAGGTCGCCCGGCCCGACAAGCAGGTCATCGACATCGACGGTGACGGCTCGTTCCTGATGAACATCCAGGAACTCGCCACCGCCCACGTCGAGAAGATCGCCGCCAAGGCCATCATCCTGAACAACCAGCACCTCGGCATGGTGGTGCAGTGGGAAGACAACTTCTACGGCGGCAACCGTGGCCATACCTACCTCGGCAACCCGGACTCCCGCACCTCGGTCTATCCCGACTACGTGAAGGTCTGCACGAGCTTCAACGTGCCCTGCGAACGCGTGATCTACCGCAAGGACCTCCGCGCCGCCCTCCAGCGCATGCTGGCGTCCGAGACCGCCTACGTCCTCGACGTCGTCACGCCGTACACCGAACACGTGCTGCCCTTCATTCCGGCCGGCCGCACCGTGGCCGACATGATCTGGAAGTAGTCCAGCGCGCTTGCGGCGCGGCGGATCCGTGGCACTTCAATGGCCATGTCGTCTGCTTCGCCGCGCGTCTGGTTCATCACGGGTGCGTCTTCCGGTTTCGGTCGCGCCCTCACCGAGGTCGCCCTCTCGCAGGGCGACCTTGTCGTTTCCACCGCCCGCAATCCCGATTCCCTCGCCGATCTCGCCGCACGCGTCCCGGATTCCATGCGCGTCCTGCCCCTCGACGTGACCCAGATCGCCTCGATTCCGGGAGTCATCCAGCAGGCGATCGCCGAATTCGGGCGTATCGATGTCCTCGTGAACAACGCCGGACGCGGTCTCATCGGGGCCGTCGAGGAGACCTCGGACGCCGAGACGCGTGCCATCTTCGAGACCAACTTCTTTGGTCCCGCGGCGGTGCTGCGCGCCCTGCTGCCCCACTTCCGCGAGCGCAAATCCGGCCACATCGTCCAGATGGGGGCCGCCGCTGCGATCGCCAACTATGCAGGCTTCGGAGCCTACGGCGCCGCCAAGGGTGCCCTGTCCAGCCTCACGGAATCCCTCGCCCAGGAACTCAAGCCCCTCGGCATCCGCGTTACGCTCGTCGAACCCGGTCCCTTCCGCACTGATTTCGTCGGCCGCTCCATGACCCGCGCCGCAACGTCTCTTTCGGATTACGCCAACACCTCCGCCCGCTTCGGCCAGTACCTTGCAAAGATCGACGGCAAGCAACCCGGCAACCCCATCCTCGCGGCCGAAGCCATCGTGAAGCTCGTGCGCTCCGGCGAGGCGCCGCTGCGTTTCGTCCTCGGCCGCTACGCCATCGACAAGTCCCGGAAGACCTTCGCCGCCCGCGAACGCGAACTCGCCCAGCACGAAGCCGCGGGCGCCGCCTGCGACGGGCCGTGATCCGCCTCGCCTCGTAGACGACGACGTCCGGAGGCGTGCCCGCCCCTCGCCGTAACGCGGCACACGGCGACAGCCTAAGCCGTATCCATGCAGTAAGGATCTCGCGCAGAGGGGCGGAGCCGCTGAGAGAAAAAGGAAATCGTGAGTTCGGGCACACGTGGAGGGCCAACCGCTCGGTAACTTGATGACGGTGAGTGAAAGGACCTGTCTCTCCGCGTCTCCGCGCCTCTACGCGAGTTATTCTTCGTCTTCCAACAGCATGGAGACGGCTAACGTGGAGCGGAGCGGAACCTTGGGTCACCGCCCCACACGCGGCCTCGCCCCAACGGGGCGAACGGTGACGCCTGGCTCCCCGTTCCGTGTGCCCCTTCAGGGCACGGAGGGCGTTGTGTGGCACGGTTCCCGGGGTTCCACCCCGGGCTCTCACCGGTTGCCCCTTCGGGGCACGAACACGGCACGCCGAAGGCATTCCAGCGGTTGGCAACGCGTAGGGACTTCGAGCTGATGCGGGGAACTGATCTCTGGCCACCGGGAGCTTCTGGTGCCTGCCTTCGCCGCAACGCGGCACACGGCGACAGCCCAAGGTGGAGCGGAGCGAACCTTGGGTCACCACACCCCACACGACCTCGCCCCAACGGGGCGAACGGTGACGCCTCGTACCCTGTTCCGTGTGCCCCTTCAGGGCACGGAGGGCGTTGTGTGGCGTGGTTCCCGGGGTTCCACCCCGGGCTCTCACCGGTTGCCCCTTCGGGGCACGAACACGGCATGCCGAAGACATTCCAGCGGTTGGCAACGCGTACGGACTTCGAGTTGATGCGGGGAACTGATCTCTGGCCACCGGGAGCTTCTGGTGCCTGCCTTCGCCGCAACGCGGCGCACGGCGACAGCCCAAGGTGGAGCGGAGCGGAACCTTGGGTCACCGCCCCACACGCGACCTCGCCCCAACGGGGCGAACGGTGACGCCTCGTACCCTGTTCCGTGTGCCCCTTCAGGGCACGGAGGGTTTTATGTGGCGCGGTTCCCGGGGTTCCACCCCGGCTCTCACCGGTTGCCCCTTCGGGGCACGAACACGGCACGCCGAAGACATTCCAGCGGTTCGCAACGCGTAGGGACTTCGAGTTGATGCGGGGAACTGATCTCTGGCCACCGGGAGCTTCTGGTGCCTGCCTTCGCCGCAACGCGGCGCACGGCGACAGCCCAAGGTGGAGCGGAGCGGAACCTCGGGTCACCGCCCCACACGCGACCTCGCCCCAACGGGGCGAACGGTGACGCCTGGCTCGCCGTTTCGTGTGCCCCTTCAGGGCACGGAGGGCGTTGTGTGGCGCGGTTCCCGGGGTTCCAACCCGGGCTCTCACCGGTTGCCCCTTCGGGGCACCAGCACGGCACGCCGAAGACTCTCCATCGACATCCACCCCCGCTCCGGACACGCTGCCAGGATGACCCGTCGGTTCCGTTGGCTGGTGACCGTGCTGGCGTTGATTCCCTTCATCGGCGCACTCGTGTGGTGGATTGGCCCCGGCAGCCTGGGATTCGCGCAGCGGGAAGTCACCCTGACCAACGGCTTCACCCTGAGGCTGGCCTCCGTGCAGTACGGGACACTGCACATGGATCCGTTCACGTCGCCGTGGAAGCAGTGGGCCGCGAAGCTGACGAAGAGTTGGAGCCAGCGGCTGAAGATCACGGTCCCAGCCAATCTCAGTCTTGGGGGATCCAATTCCACCATCAGCGTCTGGCTGACCCGGTCCCAGACTCCTTCAGATCCCAATACGGAGGCCTACTCCGTCCTCGTCGGAGACGATGAAGACAACTTCGCCGGGGCACGCTCCACTACGCAGATCATCACGGGGCGCACACCCTCGATCGCCCACTACGAGGGCCATTGGATGTCCATTGTCCCGCGCCGCGCGCGCGAACTCCGCATCCGGGTCTACGAAAACCGCTTCTACAGCGGAAGATTCGTGCATGAGTTCCGGATTCCCAACCCGGGATTTGTCCCAACCAACGCCATCCTGCCCCTGGTCGCAGAACCGCTTCCTCAGACAAAGACCTCCGGCGATTTCGAAGCCACGCTGGTTTCCTTCGCAGTTCAGCCTCCAGAGCTGGATTCTCCACCTCCCGCCCCGATCTATCGGTCGGCTCGTCTCAACTTCACGATGCGCCAGGGCGGCCAACCCACCACCAACTGGATTCCCGACCGAGTCCGAACCGTCGTCGACGCGACCGGCAACGTGGGCGGGGGCAACGGATGGTCCTATAGTCTCACAAAGGATGGAGCCTTCATCGACTTCTCCTGGCCTCTGCCCGCCTGTGAACCGTGGCGGATGGAAGTCGAGTTCCGTCAGCACCATGGTTTCTCATCGAATGACCTCTCGGCGGTTCGAAGGATCCCCCTCCCGGCGGGGGAAGCCCGATTCGCCCCGATAACCCACCAACTCCCCGGAACCGAGATCCAGATGCTGGGGCTCATCCCTTCCGAGTCTGGCGAATCCGAAGTTGCCGGAAAACGCGAATGGGCATTGCTGATCAGCCCGGTTAATCCTCCGGACGATCGCACCTGGTACGTTTCCATTGCCAAGGCCGTTGACTCGACCGGGCTCGACGCCTCGACCCCAGGCTGGACCGGATCGGATGGCGGGCGGGCCTTCCGTTTCCAGGTCTCCACCAACGCCACGTACATCGACGTGTGGATCGCCTACACTCCCTCGCGCGTCCTGGAGTTCATCGCCCAACCGACGGTGAACCCAGGGCCAGCCAGAACCAATGCGCAGCCCCGCCCCTGATCCCCGGAAACCGTGCTGGCGCAACCCAACAAACCGCGCAACCTTCAACGCCATGCTGAAGCTCCGAGCGCTGTGGATCCTCCTCGGCCTGTTGGCCGCCTTCATGGGATACGCCCAAGCCCCGCGCGGCCTGGACCCCCTCGACTTCCGGGAGGTGGTCAAGAAGGGCAAGGATCGCGTCTTTCCCGCGGTGGTCTTCATCAAGGTCGTCCGTCAGGACATGCAGCGCGGCGAGAAGACCAGTCAGGAAGTCAGCGGCTCCGGCGTCCTGATCTCCGCCGATGGCGACATCCTGTCGAACTGGCACGTCGTCGACAAAGCCACCGAGGTCCGGTGCCTCCTGCTCGACGGACGCTCCTACCCCGCCAAGGTCCTGGGCTCGGACAAGGACACCGACGTCGCCCTCCTCCGCCTCCAACTGCCTGAAGGCACGCCGCCCCTGCCCTTCGCCGCCATGGGCGAGTCCACCACCCTGACCGAAGGCGACTTCGTCATGGCCATGGGCGCGCCGTGGGGCCTGAGCCGCTCCGTCAGCATCGGCATCATCTCCTGTACCCGACGTTACCTTCCCGGTTCCTCCGAATACTCGATCTGGCTCCAGACCGACGCCGCCATCAGCCCCGGCAATTCCGGCGGCCCGTTGGTCAACATCCATGGCGACGTCGTCGGCCTCAACACCCGTGGCATGATGTCGGGCGGCGGCGACATGGGCTTCACGGTCCCGATCGAGGTGGCCCGCGCGGTCAGCGACCAGATCCGCCGGGACGGTCGGATGGAATGGTCCTGGACGGGCCTCCAGTTGCAGCCCCTGAAGGATTTCAATCGCAACGTCTATTTCCCCCATGACGACGGCGTGATGATCGCAGAGACGGACACGGAAAGCCCGGCCCGCCGCGCCGGCATCCAGGCCGGAGACCGCCTCATCAAGATCAACAACGAACCCGTCGTTGGCCTCACCCAGGAAGATATCCCGGCGATCAACCGCCGACTCGGCCTCCTGCCCAAGGGAAAGCCCACCCAACTCCAGCTGATGCGCCGCGACACCCTCGTGAAGGTCGACATCACCCCGCGCGCCAAGGGCCGCGTCGAAGGCGAGGAACTGGACTGCCCGCGCTGGGATTTCACCGTCAAGGCGATCAACCAGTTCGACAACCCCGACCTCTACTTCCACCGCCCCGAAGGCGTGTTCATCTTTGGTGTCCGGTATCCCGGGAACGCCGCCGGTGCCGGTCTCAACCAGCAGGACATCCTCGTGAAGATCGATGGCAAGGAAGTGAAGTCGCTCGACGATGTCCGCCGGACCCACAAGGAAGCCCTCGATAACCTCGGCGCCAAACACCGCGCCCTCGTCTCCCTCCTCCGCAACGGCGAACTCCGTCAGGTCGTCCTCGACTACTCCCGCGAGCACGTGAAGCAGTAGGGGGGAACGTTCCCTCACTCCCCATCCACCCGCATCCAGACCGTCTTGAGGTAGGCCGGTTCTTCCCGGCTCACGGGAAAGTCGGGCGGTTGCGGCACGTAATGTTCCGCGCGCACCCGCCGTCCGGCCTTGCCCAATCCCGCACGCACCTCGGCCAGAAACCGCTCCGGCTCCAACCGCGCGGCATTCGTCGATGCAAACAACACTCCTCCAGGCGCCAGCACGCCGGCGGCCAGTGTTGCCAACCGCCCGTAATCCGATTCCGCCCGGAAATCACCGCTCTCCTTCGATCTTGAGAACGTCGGCGGATCGAGGAGCACCACGGCATACTGCCGCCCCTTCTTGGCCAACCGCCGTATCCAGTCGAAGCAATCGCCGTAGATGAAATCGTGCTGGGCTGGGTCGAGGCCGTTCAGCTCGAAGTTCCGCCGCGCCCAGTCGAGGTACTTTCGCGAGAGATCGAGCGTCGTCACCCGCGCCCCGGCCAACGCCGCGCACACACTGAAACCGCCCGTATAGGCAAAGCAGTTCAGGACCTCACGCCCGGCGAGACCACCTTCCGGAAACGGGAAACCTGCCGCCACATGCCCCCGCAGCAATCGCCGCCGATTGTCCCGCTGATCCAGGAACAACCCATAGCTGTACCCCTCGGATAGCGACACCTCGTATCGGACCCCGTTCTCCCGGATCTCGAAACGCGCCGGAGCCTCTGTGCCCGCGATCTTCACCGGCGAGGTTTCCTCCACCGTCTTCAACCGCACATCCCGTCGCCATTGCTTGCGATGGATTCCCGACGGCTGCCATCCACCCAACTTCGCCGAGATCGCCTCCGGTTCCACCGCCGCCTCCGACAACACCAAAAGGCGATCAGCGAGACGCTCCGCATAAACGCCCGGAACCCCGGAAGACGCCCCGTGCAGGACCCGATAGGCGTTTGTTTCTGCCTCGTTGAACATCGCCGTAGCGAACCCCACGCTGCCGTCCTCCGGCCGATCAAACCCCGAAGGCACAGCGAACTCCACCCGACGCCCATCCGCTGGATGCGCGAACTCGATCCGTCCCGAATGCAGCCACAGGCGATGCGACGGCGCGCCTCCATAAAGCCGATCGCCCAGGATCGATGCACCCATTGCCGCCGCATGCACCCGGATCTGGTGTGTGCGCCCCGTGAGCGGCCGCGCGAGCCACAATCCTTCCGACAAGGGCACGAATTCCGTCACTGCCTCCGATCCCGGAGTTCCCGTCGCACGACTGACCTGAATCTCACCGGCCCGATCCAGCCACGAAGTCACGCGCCAACCGCCACCGGGCAAGGCTTCCCCACGTACCAACCCCGACGGCCGCCAGCCACGAGCGTTCACCCGGAGCTGGTACTCCTTCGAAACATCCCGGTCGGTGAACTGGGCTGTCAGCGATCGATTGGCCCGTTCGCTTTTCCCAAAAACGAGGACACCGCTCGTGTCCTTGTCCAACCGATGCAGGATCGCCAGACGCGCCCAGCGGGGCTCGCGGTGGCGCAGCCACTCGTAGATTCCCTCGCCGGCATGCGGCGAGGGCGAGTGGGTGTTCCAACCGGCCGGCTTGTGGACGACGAGGAGATCCTCGTCCTCATGGAGGACGCACGGGGGAACGGCCAGTCCTTCCCGGGTCGCGTCATTCGGAACAACCGACATCAGCTGAACTCCCATCGCCCGGTGACGATGACATAGCCGCTGATGATCAGGTTCGTGATCGCATGCGCCAGCATCGCATCGCCGAGGCGACCCTTGCGCAGCACCAGCCATTGGTACGCCATGCCGCAGATCACTCCCTGCACCCAGTGGTCCGTGTGCGAAAGTCCGAAGAACGCCGAGGTCACCAGGAAGGCCACCAGATGAAAGGTGCCGTGCGCCACCGATTCGAACTCCGGCTTCACGATGTAGCGGTACATGAAGGACCGGTAGAACACCTCCTCCAGCGCGGGCACCACCAGCGACCGCCCCAACACGCGGATCATCACGAACGCCCATCCGAGCAAGGGTTGCCCCTGAAAATGGTTCAACGGGTTCCACGCTTCGACCGTCTTCGGCGTAGGAGCCGCCGGTCCGCCCGTGGCTTCACGGATCAGGTCCCAGGTTCGCCCCAAGGACGGGATGACGCCCGTCAACCCGAGCCACAACGCTGCGATCGCGACGCCAACGACGACGCCTTCCACCGAGAACGCCCATCGCATCTCGGGAATGCGCTTCCGCCACAACCAGAGCAGGGCGCCGGCCGCGAAGGTCTTCACCGCGTACATCCAATACTCCGAACCGGCGAAGGCCTTCCCCGCCATCGCCCCGATGCCCAGGAAGACGACGAACGGCAACACCCGCGGAATCTCGGGCATCGACATCAGGGGCGGCTTGCCGTGCTTCACCTCGGAGGAGTCCATGACCGGCGATTGCACGTCGAACCTCCCCCACGCCGCAAGCCGGTTCTTTGGATCCCACGCACAACGCCACGTGAGGGCACGTGGCCTGCACCCGGAATCAGCCATCTTCCCGATTCCTCATTTCGGCCGGCGCAAATCCTCCTTCCCAACGGGCCGTTCCTCCCTACCTTGTCGGGGACTTCACGAAAGAGCACATGAGCAAGACCTTTTTCCCCAAGGTGGGAAATATCCAGTTCGAAGGCCCCGCATCACGCAATCCGTTGGCCTTCAAGCATTACAATCCCGACGAGGTGGTCGAGGGCAAGTCCATGAAGGACCACCTCCGCTTCGCCGTGGTGTACTGGCACACCATGCGCGGCAGCGGCGGCGACATGTTCGGCTGGGGCACGGCAGAACGTCCGTGGCAAACCGGCGAAGGCAACGTCAAGCAGGCCATCGCCCGCGCCCGGGCCATGTTCGAGTTCACCTCGAAGATCGGTGCACCCTTCTATTGCTGGCACGACCGCGACGTCGCCCCGCACGGCAAGACCCTTGCGGAATCCAACAAGAACTTCGACGCCGTCGCCAAGGAGCTGAAGAAGCTCCAGTCGGATACCGGCATCAAGCTCCTCTGGGGCACCGCCCAGAATTTCGTCCATCCCCGCTATCTCCACGGCGCCGCCACGAGCTGCAACGCCGACGTCTTCTGCTTCGCTGCCGCGCAGGTGAAGAAGGCCCTTGAATGGACCCACGAACTCGGCGGCGCCGGTTATGTGTTCTGGGGTGGCCGCGAAGGCTATTCCACCCTCCTCAACACCGACATGAAGCGCGAGATGGACCATCTCGGCCAGTTCATGCACATGGCGGTCGACTACAAGAAGAAGCTCGGCTTCTCCGGACCGTTCTTCATCGAGCCGAAGCCCAAGGAACCCACCCGCCACCAGTACGACTCGGACGCGGCTGCGTGCCTGAACTTCCTGCGCGAGTACAACCTCCTCGAGCACTTCCAGCTCAACCTCGAGGTCAACCACGCCTGGCTCGCCGGCAAGACCATGGAGCATGAACTCGAAGTCGCCGGCGCCGCCGGTGCGCTCGGTTCCATCGACGCCAACATGGGCGACTACTTCCTCGGCTGGGATACGGACCAGTTCCCGACCGACCTGTACCTCACGACCCAGACGATGCTGCGCATCCTCAAGTACGGCGGCTTCACCGCGGGCGGCGTCAACTTCGACGCCAAGGTTCGTCGTGAAAGCTTCCAGCTCGATGACCTGTTCATCGCGCACATCGCGGGCATGGACGCCTTCGCCCGCGGCCTCAAGGCCGCCGCTGCCATCCGCAAGGACGGCCGGATCACCGACTTCGTGAAGAACCGTTACAAGACGTGGGATTCCGGCATCGGCGCGAAGATCGAAGCCGGCAAGGCCTCGTTCGCCGACTGCGAGAAGCACGCCCTCAAGCTGGGCGAAGTCTCCGGTCTCGAAAGCGGCCGCCAGGAACTCCTCGAGTCGATCCTCAACGAGTACATCTGAGGAGCGACGGGAGAGTTCCCAGATCCCAGAAGCCGGTTTCCAGATTCTGGAAACTGGCCCCCTCAAGGCCCGGTGTCTTCACCGGGCCTTTCTGCATTCATGACCATCCATCGCCACTCACGCGTAGCTGACGAGGTCACGAGGCAGTGGTTCAACCTCAGCCTCCTCACGTCGTCTGCTACCACTCACGCGTAGCTGACGAGGTCACGAGGCTGTGGTTCAACCCCAGCCTCCTCACGTCGTCTGCTACCACTCACGCGTAGCTGACGAGGTCACGAGGCTGTGGTTCAACCTCAGCCTCCTCACGTCGTCTGCTACCCTTGAGGGACTTCAAACTTCAAAACTTGAAACTCCCCTGCCCGGATCAATTCCCTGCGTCACCGATCCGGCGCACGCGGTAGAACCGTCCCTCATCGGGCGCAACCAGATCGAAGGTCGAGAATCCGCGGACAGCGTCGATCACCGGCAAGGCCGGCTGCCACGACAACAGATCCTCGGAGGTCTCCACGCGATATTGTCCGCCCTCCAGCGTGAACGTCGTCAGACGCACGGCCGGATGAATGTCCACACGACCATCGGGAGCTTCACCCGGCGTTGCCGGATCCAAACCACTGAGGATCTCCACGCGATCCGACAACCCGTCGCCGTCGGAATCAGCTGAGTTGCCCCGGCTGCCCTGACGTTCCTCGTATCCGTCCTCCAACCCGTCCTCGTCCTCGTCCGTTTCGGCGACGAGGACAACAGTGCGATAAGCTCCCGCACCGAAGGCAACGGGCGGCTGCGCCCATTCCGGCACCTCGCTCCGTCCCTGACGGACATCGCCCCACACGACCAGGCGGCCATCCGCGGTCTCGGCCACATTGTGACCAAACCCGCACGAGATCCGCTGGACCCCACGGAGACCTTCCGGCACTTCGGACTGGCCATTCTGATTCAGGCCCCACGCCCGGACACTTCCATCCGCCAGCAGCACCAGTGTGTGCCCCGCGCCGCCGGCAATCGCCGAGACCTTCGGCAATCCGGCCGGAACTGTGGTGGCACCGAACTCTGACCGACCCCAGCACCGGACGGTGCCGTCTTCCCGCAAGGCGATGGAATGATGCCATCCCGCCGCGACCGCCACGACCCGGTCCAGACCGTCTGGAACGGTGGCCTGCCCGTACTCGTTGTCGCCCCAGGCAATCACCCGGCCGGCCTCCGTGACAACCAGGCTATGACCACCGCCCACGGCAATCGCCTTCACACGACCATCGATGGCAGGAACACGGTTGTAGCCACGATCCCGGCCGCCCCAGGCAATCACGCGACCATTCTCACGCAAAGCCAGGGTGTGCCAGGCCCCGGCAGCCACGGCGGTGATGCCGGTGGCGTTGGCTGGCGGCTCCAGTTGTCCGTCGAAGTTGAGCCCCCAGCACTGGACCGTTCCATCCTTCAGCAACGCCACCGTGTGATTCCAACCGACGGACACCGCGCGTACGCCCGCCAACCTCTGGGGGACCCGGTTCAAGTCCTCCTGACTTCCCCCCAGCTGGTCACCGTGCCGAGGATCGGAAACGGACCGGTTTCGAGCTCTACCTCGCCCTGGGTCGGGATCAATCGGTAATGGCGCTCGCCGGTCAGGGGAAACCGTAGCGAACGGGTCCGTCCCTGCAGGTACGATGCGGGCGAACCGAGGTCGGACCAGGATTCGCCATCGCTGGAAACCTGTAGCTGATAACTCCGGGTTTCACGGGCGAAGGCATCGAGTTCGAACATCGGCTCGACCTGCATCCAGCCATCGGCGCGTTCGGTTGCGGCCAACGCGTCGTAGTCGTTCTCGAGTTCCACGCGGTCGGGCAATCCGTCCATGTCCGAGTCCGCCAGCAGCGGGCTTGTTCCGAGCTTGAGTTCCACACCGTCCTCAAGCCCGTCGAGGTCGGTATCGAAGACATTCGTCCGCGTGCCCAAAACCAGCTCGAACGGATTGTCCAGGCCATCCACGTCGGTGTCCGGAGCTCCCACCAGCGCCAGGGCATGGAAATACCCCGCCGATAGCGACACGACGTTGCTCAGGCCCAGGGGCAACTTCATCACGGCATTGGTCTTCTCTCCCCAGACCCGCACGCGGGAATCCGGAAGCAGGACGGCGGTAAACGCGTATCCCGCCGCGATCTCCACTCCCTTCGGTGCCGGATCGGGAACCGTCACCTGCCCGAAGAAATCATCGCCCCAGCTGACCACACGCCCATCGGTGAGCAGGACCGACGTGTGATTGCCACCCGCTGCGATGCGCCCCACGGGATCCAGCGGATCCGGGACGTCACATTGTCCGTAATCATTCCCACCCCAACACACCACGCGCCCATCCGCACGCAGCGCCACCGTGTGGAACACACCGGCAGCAATGGCAACCACCTCGACGGCCTCGCCTGGAACCGAACGTTGTTCCTGCGAATCATCGCCCCAAACCACCACCGAACCATCGCCCCGCAGGGCGACGCTGTGGAAGTACCCGGCAGCCACCTGCACCACATTGCTCAATCCTGGCGGAACGTTTGTCTGGCCCAGCTGATTGTCACCCCAGGCCACCACCGTGCCGTCTCCGCGCAGGGCCAGCGTGTGGGCTGCGCCGCTGGCCACGCGAACCACCCCTCCCAACCCCTCCGGAATCGCCGTCTGTCGGAGATCGTTAGTGCCCCACGCGTACATCTCGCCCTTGTCGCTCACGAGCACCGAATGCGCGAGCCCGCCCGCAATTCCCAGTGAGGCCTGGTCGAGGACCAGCGCCGGGACATTCGTCTGCCCAAAGGTGTTCTGACCCCACGCCACCGGATGCCCCATGGGCTGGCCGATCCGTACCCGCGGCTTCCAGGGAAGCACTTCAACATTCAGCGCTCGGCTCGTCTGCTTGCTCGTCAGGACTGCCGCCTCGACGCGGTACGCACCGGCGTTCGATTCCCCGATCCGATGCAACACCAGCGCTGCGTTCGTCTGGGTCGGCAGCGCGTTGGTGTTGAAAAACCACTGGAAGGTCACCCAGTTCGTGACCGTGATCTTGTTGGTCTCGTAGGTGGGTTCCTCGTCCGGCATGTCGTCCGGAGGCGGGTTGGTGACGATCACCGTGTTTGTCGTCAACAGGAAGTCCACGATCGGACGCACCCGTAACACCAGCGTCTCCGTCGGCAACATCTGCCGGTCCCGGAGTTCCTCGAAGAACAACGGGAACACTCCGCGATCGCGCGGATTCGTCTGGGCGATGTATTCGTCGAGATCGGTGAACTTGTCCCCATCCGTGTCCGGTTGCACGGGACTCGATCCAAAACGCAGCTCGATCAGATCCGGAAGGCCGTCACGGTCGGTGTCCGGCCCCGTCAGGGTCGATGCATCCAACCACGGCGGCAAAGGTCGCGTCACCTGGGCCAGTAGACGGGACGCGCCTGCGATGAGCAGCAATGCGAATAGAACCCGGGTCACCCCGGCCACGATAAAGGGAATAGGTATCCTCATTGGAAAACCCCCTCCCAACGCCGCGCCACACCAAAGTCCAACCCGGTTCAACGTTCGTGAAAGAGGATGCCTTTCCTATGCAGGTTCCGTTCCGGAGACGGTGAAAGTTCAAAGACAGCGCCGTGTCGGATGCGTTCCATCCGACACCGCAACAACCCCGCCGGCCCGACTCCCCCTGCGAGCCTACCGCCCAATCACCCCAAGGAACTTTTCCAGGCGGGCCACCTCGGTACGATCCCTCCGCTCCTTGTAGATCAGGTGCAGGTTCGAAATCATCCGATGAAGGATCCGACGCGGACTGATGGGCTGAAGCACGGTATCCTCGTAATCCACCGCGAACTGCTTCAACCGGCGCAGGCAATCAATCCGGGTGAGCAATTTCCCACCATGGAAGGCATCAATGTAATGCTCTTCTCGCGGTGTCTGGTACCGACAGAGGAAGTGGCCCGGCATTCCGATCCCCGCGACCGGAAGGTTCAACCGGCGGCAGAGGAAGAGATAGATCACGCACATCGAGATCGGGATCCCCAGACGCCGGTCCATCACGAGGTTCAGATAGGTGTTGGCCGGGTCGTAATACTGCTGTTCGTTGCCCTTGAACCCCAACTCGGTGAACAACACCCGGTTGATCCGACCCAGGATGTCCGCACCGGTCGCCGCTTCCGCCATTTCCTCGGACAACTGCGCCGCCCATGCATCCAACTGCGCCCGATATGCAGCGACGGGAGCTTCCGGAAACCGGGTCCGCACGAACCGCCAGACCCCTTCCTCGAGATCCAGGTTCTCGCCACTGCTCGACAGGAACCCCACCAACGCGCCCTCCGCCTCCGTGGAACCAAAGTGATCCAAAACCTCCTTCACGCGGCGACGCGCCTGCGGATCAGGGTGCAGCCGATGATTTCCCAACCAGGCGAGGGTTTCGGGACCGCCCGCAATCAACTGAGACCGGATCTGCGTAGAGATCGCCGGGTCGTCGTCAGCCAGCAGCGTGATGAGGGCCGACTGCCGTGCCGGCGTGGGAACCGTCATCGTCCCGGAACTCTCAAGCGGGTTCATGAGCTCACAAAGGGTTGTGCGTTGCCGGGTTGAAATCGGCGACGTGTTAGACCTGCCCAGACGCGGAGGATCACTCCCCATTCAATCGCCTTACAGGACTTTTTTTGCCTGCGTTGTCCGCTCCCACATCTCAGCTTCAGTGCCTCGATGGCCCTCGTTCGCATCCTCATCGACGGCTACAGCCTGCTCCATGCCTGGAGGGAGCTGGCCCCCGGCCACGCGCCCCACTCTGCCAAGGCACGGGAGGCGCTGGTTCGGCAGTTGACCCGGTACCAGGACATGACCGGCGTCCCGCTCACGATCTTCTTCGATGGCCAGGGAGCGCCGGCGGGCACCCCGAAGGTTCCCTCGAGCCCAAAAGTGGAGATCCTCTACTCGCGACACGGACAGACCGCCGACGACATGATCGAACGGGTCACGTATCGCCTCCGCCCCTATGGGGAAGTCCTGGCCGTCACCAACGACAATGCAGAGCGGGATACCGTGATCGCCATGGGAGGACACGCCCAGAGTTGCGAGGCATTCATCGGACAGGTCGAGGCAGTGCTGGGCGAAATGGAGGGCGACCTGCAGCGTTACAACCGGAGCGAACGGAACCGCTACAACCAGAAATGAGCCCGGCTCCGTGGCGCCGGGGCTCAGTGGCGCTGGTTGAGGAACCAGAGCAGCAACCCCATGAGCGCGGAGGCGACAATGCCCACGATCCAGGCCGCCACCAGTTGGCGGCGATGCTTCTGGCGCGCTCCCCTGCCCTGACCCGGGAGCAAATAGTAACGATGCTCCTCGGGGTTCTTTGGTTTGCCGAACCCTAAAAATCCCATGCGGAGAGGCCTTCATACTCCGACCCAACCGTGAGCGCAACGCATGGGTTCGGCTTCGGCAACAAGCGAACGGTTGAGAATCCGGTACTGGGCTGGAATGCTCAACGCATGTTGCGGAGGCTGTCCTTGCTGGTTCTGTCCCTTTGGCTCGGGACCGGGGTGGGTGTCGCGTTCATCGCCATCCCCGTTGTCTTCTCGCCGGATATCAAGACCACCCTCCCGCCGGGGATGGCCGGCGGGGTTGCCCAGGCGATCCTCCTGCGCCTGTTCATGTGGCAGGTCGGGTTTGCTGGGGTGAGCGGGTTGTTGTACGCGTGGGAGCGGCTTCGCGATGCCGAAGCATCCAGGCGATTGCGGGCATGGCTGCTGCCACCCCTGATCCTTCTCTCGCTGGTCTCCCTGTTCTTCGTTCACCCCTATCTGGCGAGGATGCACCAGGAACGATACGGGATCGAGACGCCTGAACCACGGCGGAGGGAGTTGGCAACACGGTTCGGAGCAGTCCATGGAGTTTCGCAAGGGATAAACCTCATGATTCTCATCGGCGTACTTGCATGCTGGCAAAACGTGGCGCACCCTGTCAGTAGTTTCGCAGGCAGGAATGGGAGGGTTGAACCGTAGAGCATGTCAGGGGGATCTGTACGCAGGCCCAAAAAGGTACGGCGTCCATGCTCAACGGCAGTACCCACCTGCGAACCAAACAGCAGGGAACTATGGGAAAACCTGAACAGAATCTTGGGGATGACGCACTGCGGGTGGAAACGCTGCGCGTCGAGAGGAAGGTTCTGACACTGGTCCTCCGCGAGAATCCGCGGGGACGCTTTGTCCGTATCGTGGAAGATGTTGGCGGCCGTCGGGACACCGTCGTGGTACCCGCCGTCGGATTGCGGGACCTCAGGGATGCCCTGACCCGCCTGATCGAGGCGGACGAGGCGACGCCTCGTCCCCCCAGTGTCCTTCCACCCGGATGACCCGGACCTGAACGGGGATTTTTTCCGCTCCGTTCCAGCCTGCATCCAACGTTTACGGAACGCACACTCAGGCCCGTTTTTCAGTGCCTGACCGCAGCAATCCAGGAATCAGTACCTGATTGCCAAGCATTTCAAAGGCCGCATCCGCTTTGCATCTGGATGCGGCCGTTCTTCAAGGATTACTCGTCTCCTTCGTCCGACTCTTCCGTCGGCGCAGCCTCGGTCCCGCCCACGCCAACAATGCTCTTCTTGCGTGTCGCCCGGATGCGGGGGGCGTCTCCCCACAACCCTTCGAGGTCATACTTCTCGCGGGTTTCCTTGCGCATGACGTGCACGATGACGTCGAAGAAATCCATGACCAGCCAGCTTCCCTGGGCCGTTCCTTCCGTGGAGGCAGGCCGGATGGATTCATCCTCAGCCAACCGACCCACGACTTCGCTTTCGATCGCCCGCAGGTGGGGTTCGCTCGTGCCCGTCGCGATGACGAAGTAGTCCGTGACGCTCGACAACTTCCGGACGTCGAGGATGACGACATCCTCCGCCTTCCGATTCTCCGCCAGTGTCCGACAAAGCTGTGCCAGCTTCCGTGATTCCATGTGCGCCAATCTTGATGGACGAACCCGTCGGAGTCCATGGGCTTTCACGGTCCATCACGCCGGGGCGTGTTTGGCTGCTTCCCACCCCTGAACGGAGAGGCGACGTCCCTGTCGCCGTTCCACAACCCTTTTCAGCGCGATGAGGACATCGCCACGCCGAAGCCGCGCGGGACTGGATCAGGACGCGGTGCCAACAACACCAAGGCCGAGGCGTGCGGTGCCAATCACCCGCCGGATGCGTTCCCGGTGGCGCGTCACGTCCAGATCAGGCCCGATCAGGACTCCGAACGTCTCCGGATCCGGTTTGGCGGGGAACTCCTCCACGAGGACATGCCCCCACACCTTCTGGAAGACGAACACCTTTCCGGGTGACTCCCTGAACCGCACGAACCCCTTGGCCCGGACGACCTGCTTGGGATCCAGACCACACAGGAAATCGGTGAACTCCTTGCGGAAGACCGGCACGGGAAACCGCCACGTCAGGCTACGGTACCCCGCGTGCAGGTGGACCTTTGCCGCCTCCGAGGAGGGTTCCTCGGTGAATTCCGCCGGTGGCCGTTGCAGGAGTGCCCCGACCTCAGGAAGCCCAAACGGCAACCGGACAAACTGCGCGGAGGGATTCCAGGTGCGCATGGACTGTTCCACGGCATCGGCTTCCTCGGGTGTCAGCAGATCGCAACGCGACAGCGCGACGATGTGTGCGAATTCCACCTGTCGCCGGGCAAGGACCCGCTCCCCGATGGCGTCACCGGAACCGTCGCCCGGGCGGGAGAACCATGACGCGTCCACCACCGTGACCACCGCCTGCAAACGCACCTCAGTGACCAGGTCCGGATCGGTCAGCACATCAATGACGCTGTCCGGGTCCGCGAGACCGCTGGTCTCGAGGACGACGTAATCGCATTCGCCGGAACGCACCAACTCACGGCAGGCCCGGTCCAACTCAGAGTCCGGCGCACAGCACACACATCCCCCATCGACCTGACGGATCGGCAATCCCGGACGACGGAGCAACTGACCGTCCACGCTGTCGGCCCCGAACTCGTTCATCACGATCCCGACGCGTAGGCCGGTGGCCGGACTTTCCGAAAGCCAGCGCAGGAGCAAGGTGGTCTTGCCGGCGCCGAGAAACCCCGTCACCAGGATCAGCGGCAACCGCCGATCGACGGGTTCCCCGGTAGCGTCGGCTGAGGTCGTGTTCATGCGGGTCGGAACGCCATCGCCTCTGTCAGCCGCGGCCAAAGGTGGACGGCCATGCGCATGCCCGCCGCATAGGCGTCGAGGTTGAACTTCTCGTTGGGCGAATGCGCGTTGTCGTCGGGCAAGGCCATCCCGAGGAGCAGCGTGTCCGCGCCGAGCACCTTCTGGAAAGCCGACACGATGGGAATGCTTCCGCCCTCGCGGGTCAGCAACGCCGGGTGGCCAAAGCCTGCTTCCAGCGCCTTCAAGGCAGCCTGGGCCAGCGGACCATCCGGAGAAACGATGTACGGCTCCCCGCCGTGACCATGTTTGACGGTCAGGGTGACGGTCGGCGGGCACAGCTTCTCGAGGTGCGCCTTCACGGCGGCAATGACCCGGCCCGGCACCTGATTCGGCACGAGGCGCAACGTCAGTTTCGCGCTGGCCCAACTGGGGATGATCGTCTTGCTCCCTTCGCCCTGATAACCGCTGGTGAGCCCGTTGATCTCGAAGGTCGGCCGACTGGTCCGCTGTTCCTCGGGCGTGAAGCCCACTTCACCGAACAACCGGGGGCTGCCCGTCAGTTCACGATACTCTTCTGCCGTCGCCGGGATCCGGGCCAACTGCTGGCGCTCGTAGTCCGACAAGGGTGCCACGTCGTCGTAGTATCCTGGCACCGTGATGCGTCCGTCGGCATCGCGCATCTGGGCCAGCAACTGACAAAGCGCCATGGCCGGGTTTTCAACCGTGCCACCGAACAGGCCTGAATGCAGGTCTCGCGAGGGACCGTTCAACCGGATCTCGATCGCCGCGATTCCGCGCAGGGCGTAGGTCAAGGACGGGAACTCCAGACCCGGAATGCCATTGTCCGAGATGATGATGGCCGAACAGGCCAACTCTTCCTTGTGGGCGGGCAGGAACTCGTAGAGGGCCTTGGACCCGATCTCCTCCTCGCCCTCGATCAGGAACGTCAGGTTACAGGGCAGCGGTGTCCCCGTCCGCAAGTAGGCTTCCACCGCGTTGAGGTGCGCCAGGTGCTGCCCCTTGTTGTCGCTGGTTCCGCGACCAAAGAGGTCGCGTCCCCGCACCTGCGGATCGAACGGCGGCGTGGTCCAGAGCTCGAACGGTTCGGGCGGCTGGACGTCGTAATGCCCGTAGACAAGAAACGTCGGAGCCCCCGGAACGGGAGGCGTCTTGGCGACAACGATCGGGTTGCCGGAGGTCGGGTAAACCGTCGTGGTCAGGCCAACCTGACGGCAACGAGCGGCAATCCAATCCGCGGCCCGGAGGACGTCCGGGCCGTGGGCGGGTTGTGCGCTGACGCTCGGGAAGCGCACGTACTGGCAGAGGTCGTCGACCAGTCGGGACTGTTCCCGGGCGAGGTAATCGAGGGGGGATGACATGAGGTGGGGATCGGGAGTGTCAGGAGGCGCGACTACTTCTTCCCGCGACCGAACGGCAGGGCGTCCAGGAGACTGGGAGCCTTCGCCGGTGCATTGGTGGCAGCAGGTCCGTTCGTCGCTGCATTGTTGGTTGGCCTGCCGCCCGTCAAGGCGCCGAGGGCTCCTCCCAAGGCGTTGATCACCCCGTTGGTATTCTTGCCGTCGCCAGGAAGGAGGCTCTTCACGGCGTTCGCGCCCTTGTCGAGGGCTCCCCCGGTCTTCTCGTTGATCAGCGCACCGGCCTGGCTGACGCGCTCACCGACGTTGCCCACGCCGGGGATGTTGAAGCCCTTTGCCACCGCTGCGAGGCCAACGTAGTCCGGCTTGAACGGAAGCTTGCCAATGGTGCCATCCAACCGACCGATCGAACGCAACTCCGGCAACTTGCCGTCGGAAGCGAAGGCAATCAGAACGGGCATCTGCACCGGAGAGTTTGAAAGCACGTCATTGAACTGGAGGCCGCCCGTCACAGCGGATTCAAACGCAGCACTGGCAACCCGTGTGTTCGTCAGAACCACCCCACCCTGCCCCATGATGGCATGGGCCTGGATGGTCCGGATCGGTTCAGCGAGTACCGAACTCTTCCCGATCAAGCCGAGGACGTGTGCAGCGTTGATCTCAGCGGGCAGGATCCAGACAAAGCTGCGGATCCAAGCGGGCACGGGAATCGGGGTGGCCGGGATGCGCACCTGCGCATTGGTGGCCTCCAGCGTCACGAATCCATTCAGGTTCCGCTTCAGCGAGGCGCCCGTCACACCCGCGCCCTTGACCTTGAGTGCGCTCAGGAACTCGCCCTGTGCCGCCCCGTTCAGCACCGGAACAAACGTGTCCGCCAATGGAGCCATTTGGAGGCGTTGGGCCGAGAAATCGACGTCGTACTCGTATCCCGGCACGCCCAGATTGGCCCGGGCCTTTGCCATCACCGGCGCACCGTTCATGGTGAATCCGAAGCCATCGAGCGTGACCACGTCGTCCTTCAGGCGGGCCTCACCCTTGAGGGAAGCGATGTCGACCTTGCGGAGGAAGATGCGGGCGATGTCGAGCTTGAGCGTGGCATCCTTGAGAGGCAGGTGGATGGGCGGAGGCTCGATGTTGGGAGCTCCGGGGGCGGAATCCTTCGGCGGCGTTGCGGGAGCAGCCGCGGCAGCATTCGTCGTTCCGGAGAACAGGTCGTACAAAGGCGTCAGATCCAGCCCAGGCGAAGTGATGGTAACGACGGTCGGCACTGGCTTGTTGGTCCCGGAATCGAATTGGGCCACCACCTCGAGACGGTTCGTGGCCTGGGGCGTGGCCCCGAGGTCGACGATGAGCTTGCGCACATCGATCAGGGTGCCGCGCAGCGACGAATCCAGCTCGAGCCCCAATTCGAGGGGTGTCTTGGGAAGCTTCCCGGCCGGATCCTGCACTCGGAGATTCGAAACGCGTACCTTGGTCTTCACCGACTGGCTGGTGGCCCCTTCGAGGACCGCATTTCCCTGCACGTCCAGCTGGACCGAGGTCAGCCGGTTTGGAGCCAGAGCCTTGGCGAGGAATGGAGCCAGAGCGCTCTCGTTCAGGGCGACGACGTTGAATTCCAGCGTGCCCGACTTGAGCGGTCCGGCCGCCGCCTCGGAGGGCGACGGCAACTCGAACTTGCCGCGGGCCATGACACTTCCACCCGTGGCGAAACCCGTCTGCGCCGCGAGGCTCAACCGCTGGAGATCAATGGACTGCCCCTTCAGGCCAGCGGCGACACCGAAGGTCACCTGATAATCCTTCAGTTCGATATCGGCGACCCGCCCGGTCAGGTTGGCCGCCGTCACACTGATATCGGCGGATGAACCCGTCTCACGGTAGGTCGCGATGATGCTGGACTTCAGAACGCCCTGGGAAAACTGGATATCCGGCACCGGATAGATCGCGAGCAAGGCCGGTACCTTGGCCTCAAGCGAAGTCTGGATTCCGCCCTGTTGAGTGGTCAGGTTCCAGTCGGCCAAACCGGTCAAGCCGAGCAACTGTTCCCGGCCCTGCCGCACGTCGATGGAGTAGTTTTCGACGGCGACCTTCGCAAAATCGGTGAACGATCCCGCGACGCTCACAGTCGCCGAGGCGTTGCGCAACCCCCCGACGCCAACCGCGGCCGTCAGGTCCTGGGCCGTGGCCGTCAGGGCGAATCGGATGAGACGTCCCGCCTGCTCGGCCGTGACCTTGAGTTCCGTGCTCACCAAAGCAGTCGGCGGGTTCGTGGGAAGCACGGCGCGCCACTGGGAAAGGTCGAGCGTGCCCACCTTCAACAAGAACGACGCTTCGCGGAATCCTTGCGCGGCCTTGTCCCAGGAGAGCCCCATGGAACGGTCCAGCCCCCCCTTCAGGAACTCGCGACCCCCCTGTGTTCCGAGGAAGTCGAACCGGTCGATCTGCACCTTCTTCTCCGCTTGGTTGAGCGCGAAGCTGTAGTCCGTCGACAGATCCACCACAGGGGTCCGTCCGCCGTTCCCGGCGAGACTGAAGGAGTTCACCTGCAACTTGCCGGCGGAGGTCACCTCGACGCCGCCCTTGAGCACATTGAACTTGCCGGACGCACCCACGCGGGTGTCCCCAAGATCCAATCCGGAAGCCGCTCCGGCGAGAGCGAGAACGCGCCGATCCAATCCCTGGATCTCGTAATTGAGCCGGGCCTCACTCTTCGGAAGATCGAGCGTGCCCTTGAGCCCGATCCGGCCCAATTCCTGGCCGCGCTGGGAGAAGCGCACGGCGAAGTCCTTCAATTCGTCCTTCGTGAGGTCCACATCGAGCGCAACGCCCACGCCACCCAACGTCTGGAGGGCTCCGGTCGTTTCGCCGAGATCCACCCGGACTCCGCCCTTGGCCAGCGTCGGAAGAAGGTTCGCATCCAGGGTCGCATCGATGGTCCCCCCCAGTTTGCCAGCCAGTCGGCCCGACTGCGGTTGCCCGGTCAACTCCGCCTTGGCGTCGGCACCGATCGTCAACTTGGTGGCTTGGCCATTGATGACCTGATCGACCCCGACGTTCAGACCGGTGATCTCCGCGACCGTGCGACCGCCGGCAGCATCCGTGCGGTCATACTTCAGGACACCGCCCTTAATCTGCACGTTGCGGATCGAAAGCTTGGGCGCTGGCGAGGTCGTCTTGGGTTCGGCGGGTGACTGAGGAAGGCCCTTGAGGAGCGCGTTCAGGTTGCCCGAACCATCCGCCTTCTCGACGACGGTGATCGTGGGACCATCCACGGTCACTTCATCGACGCGGATGTCCCCGCCGATGATGGAAAACAGGCTGTAGCGCGCCCGGACTTCGCGGATCTCGGCCAACGCGGTCTCGCCCTTGGGCACCAACTTCACACCGCGCAGGACCAACGAGGAAAACGGGCTGAGCGAAACATCCTCGGCAGAAACCTCGCTGCCGACCGCGGCAGAAACACGCGGCAGGATGACGGAGCGGATGAACACGCCGCTGGTGGCGACGAAATAGACCACCACCAAGGACCCGGCGATGCCGCCGAGCACAAGGGGCCAACGGCGGCGCCGCTGGATATTCAAATTCGTATTGGCACTCATGGATTCTTGATTCGATCGAAACTCACCGCACTCAACGCGCACCTTCGAGCGTTGCGACGTAATCCGCAATGCCCGTCATGGGCGTCCACCCCGGCCGGAAGTCCAGTTCCGCCGCGGCCCGGCTCATGTCCGCCTGCGTGTGCGGCTGATAAAAGTGGGCGTACGGATTGTCCATGTACTCCGGTTCCAGCGATGTCCCGAGGCAGCGGTTCAACTCGGCAATGACCTCGTTGAACGAAACGGCAACCCCGGATCCACAATTGAAGACCCCGCTGTGTGGGGCCGTGGCCGCCCGGATGGTCAGGGACACCACGTCCTTCACATAGACAAAGTCGCGGCGATGCTCGCCGGACCTGAAGACGCGTGGACGACGGCCGGCCTTCATCTGGAGATAAAGTTGGTAGATCATGCTCGCCGCCGCCTTCTTGTGGACTTCCCGCGGGCCGTACACGTTGAAGTACCGCAGGCCCACGATGCGCCACGAGGGATTCTTGGTGGCGTGCTCCCGCGCCAGGTTGTCCAACTGGACCTTCGAAAAGGCGTAAACGTTCGCCGGAGACGGCGGCTGGTCCTCGTGCTGGATCCCCGAACACACCCCGTACGTCGCCGCACTGGAGGCGTACACCACCGGGGTCTGGTGCGGGGCCGCAAAGGCCAACACCCGACGGAATCCCTCGACGTTGTCGTGCGTCTGCAGGAACTGGTCGTGCACGGTCGTGTCCGTGATCGACGCCTCATGGAAGATCACGTCGAACACCCGGTCACCGAACTGCGCGTTCCAGTCCAGCCGCGAAACATCCGCCGCAACCACATCCCCGCGGAACCCACGGAAATTCTTGAAGTCCCCGGAGCGGAAGTCGTCGACGACCACAATCCGAGCCTCTGGGTATCGGGTCTGCAACTCCGCGGTCAGGTTCGACCCAATGAACCCAGCACCGCCCGTGATGAGGATGTTTCGCACGCGCGGAAGTTAAGTAGGTGTCCGTCAGGTGCAAGCTTGGGGAATTCCGGAGAACCACCCATCCCGACCTGAAGGCCGGGAGCCTCCACCCGGCGCGGACCGGGGGAAGTCGCCAGATGCCCGTCTGATTCTCGTTTGCCAAACCCACGACGGTGGGTAGAGGTTCCTCACGCCATTCCCATGACCCGCCTTCCATTGCCCCTTCGTCTGCTGGCCTGCTGGTTCGCCGGAGTCACACTTCCCCTCGCGTGGGCTCAAGATCCTGCTTCCTCGCCCACTCGCCTGATCGTGGAAACGGGTCCCGCCGCCCTCCCCGCCGCCGACGGCAGCCGTACCTTCATCGTCCGTGTGCGCTCCACAGACGACGCCGGCCAGACGGTGGTGGATCCCCGCACCAACGTCATCCTGCACGCCTACACCTTCGCCCCCGCCACATTGGTCGTCTCGGAAATCGCCCGGGATTTTCAGGAGTTCGAGTTCACCCACGTGGGTGAGGAACCCCTGGACCTGGCCAACTGGACCCTCCGTACAATGGACGGCGCCGCCCGGCAGGATTCCCTACGCCTCATTGCCGGGCCCGCGATACTACCCCCGGGTGGAGTGCTTCGGTGGAGCGCCCGGACCAACGCCCCCAACACCTTCCCCAATTTCGCCGAGACCAACCGCTTTGGCCGCGGCGGCCCTCCCCTGATCGAGGTCCACAATGCCGGCGGTGAACTCGTCGATCAGGTCGTGGTGGTAAACCCCAATCAAACTGCCGAGCCCCGCTGGTCCGGCCCGAGTCTCACCCCCACCAGCAATCCCACCAACAGCCTCCGCCGCTCTGGCAGCCTCAACCGCTTCCACGCCCTCGACTGGTCGTCCGGCCCGCCCTCCTTCGGCAGTGTGAATCCCGGGCTTGCCCTGCCCTGGACCGGCACCCGCCAACCCGCGCTCCCCAATCCCACCTCCGTGATCCTCACCAACGGGGTCTGGGAAGGCCTGGTAACCGTGACCACCGGAACCGCCCGCCGCCTGCAATGGGCCGCCGGCTTCGGCGACGGCCGTCTGTGGGACAGCCCTGTCGAACCGCTGCCTCCGGCCCCGCCCCTGGTCCTCGAACTCGCGTCGGGCGCCACCCACGGCTCCGAAGCCAACCCCGGCCCACTGGCGGTCGTCCGCCTCCGCCTGCCCGCCCCTTCCGCCGCCGCCACCGATCTGCCGGTCGCCCTTTCCTGGTCAGCCCCCGGCGAGTTCGCCAGCCCCACCCAAGCCATCATTCCCGCCGGCGCCACCGAGGTTACCTTTCCGGTCCAGGCCCTCGATGATGCCGTGGCCGACGCTCGCTCGCGGGTCCGCCTGACCGCCCGCCTCGCGGGCTACGCTCCGGCGACCCTCGATTTCACCCTGGATGACAACGAATCCGGGACCCTGCGCCTGAGCCTCCCGGTCTCCGGTGTCGAAGGCTCCGGCCGCCTGACCGCGCCCAGTTGGGTGCTGTTGCCCGCGCCGGCCCTCCACGACACCGAAATCGAACTCAGTGGCGAAGGCCGACTCCGGGCTCCGGCCCGGATCGTTGTGCCCGCCGGCTCGCACTCCGCCCGGTTCGATCTGCAAATCCTGGATGATCCTTACTTCAATCAACCGCCAGCCGCCGACCTCCTCCGGGCCTCCACGCCGGGCTGGGCTCCGACGACCGCTTCCCTGAGCGTGACCGACAATGACCAGGCCGGGTTCACCCTCGAAGTGCCCCGGGAGGTGATCGAAGGCACTCCAACCGTCGGTCAGATCAACTTCCGGTCCCCACCCGACCGTCCGCTGGAGTTCCGCCTCACCAGCACGCCTTCGGGTCTGGTGCATCCCGCCCGCGTGACCGTGCCCGCCGGGGCGAGTGCGGTGGAATTCCCGCTTTCCCGGGCAGACGACCTCCAACCCACCGCCAACGTTGGGGTCCAGTTGGTGGCCAGCGCCCCGGGCCTGGAGACCCAATCCAAACCTTCGTCCCTTCTCGACAACGATTATCCGCCCCAAAGATTGAGCGTGTTGCTCGATGCCGTGCAGTTGAGCACCGGACCTTCCCGGCTCCGCCTGCAGTTGCTGGATGCCGCACAGCAAAGCATCGCCCGTGATGGCACCGTCCAACTGCGCGTGGTGGGTGGGCTGGGTGACGCCGCCCTGACTCCGACCTCGACCCAGGTGCCTCTGGTCCGGGGACGATTCGAGGGCGACATCCAGTTCACTGGGACCGGCTTCGGCACGGTCCTCGAAGCCGTCTTTGGGACCATCACCAATCGGTCCTCTCCCTTCGACCTCACCCCGGGACGATCCTTCAGCGAGGCCGTGGCCGATGTCGCCCGCTGGCCCGGCCGCACCAACCTGCTGGCCCTCCGCTTCCTGACCAATGGAGCCACCGTCTCGGGCCAACTGATCGAACTCGATCCGGCCCTGGGCACCGTCGTCCGCCAACTCGACCTGCCCCGCCGCGCCCTGCGCCTCGCCGTCGCCGACTCCGGCACCGTCGCCTGGCTCGGATCCGTCACCAATACCCTCCAACGCATTGATCTCGATGCCTGGACCGTGGATCGGGAAGTGCAAATCCCCGCGACCAGTGGGTCGCGCCGCGTCCAGGCCCTTGCCGTCTCGCCTGGGACCACGGACGACCTGGTCGTGCTCACCCTGCCCGTGCAGACCGGCCTTCCGGATGCCGTGCGCCTCACGGGTTTAAGGCGGGGCCAGACCGTCGGGGAACAGATCCTCGATCCTGGCGGATTCGGCGCAGACGTCGTCCCGGGTCGCTCCACCGGGGAATTCTACGCCGTCTGCTCGAAGGTCGTGTCCCGAGTGACCCTTTCCGACACGGGTCTGGTCCTGACCGCCGAGCGCGATCTGCGGAGTGCGCCGTTTGCGTACGTCGTCCATCCGGTGCTCGCGGACGCGGGTTTGGTGCTCGGCAGTGGTCAGGTCCTGGATCCCGAGACTCTCGCCGACCGACCCGACTTCGCGCCCGGGACCGGGTTCCCGCTCCGCACCACGGTCCTGCCCTTCCCGGAACTGGACCTCGTCGTCTTCGCGAATGAATCGCGGAACCTCGTGACGTACGATGCCACCCAACGGGCCGAGTTGATTCGACGCATCCTGCCCTCCTCCACAACGAGTCCGGCGCTGGATCGATTGATTCGTTGGGGCACCCGCGGCGCGGCACTCCTGTCGTGGACCGGACAACAGCTCGTGGTCATCGATGCAGCTCCGCTGCGCCCGGGGCCGGCGGATCTGGCAGTGGGAATTGCCGTTCCCAGCGAAAACACCGCCCCGGCAGATCCGAACTTGCCCATCTCGATCCCGGCCACATTGTCCGTGACAAACCGTGGACCCGAATTTGCCGCGGCTGTGGTCCTTTCCCTGCCGCCGTTCCAAACCCTGAACCTGGGCGGCATGCAACCAGGGGAGGTCCGGGTGATTCCCTGGACCTACAACCCCCGGTTCATGGGTCGCCAATCCTTCTCTCCCACGGTCAGCTCCCCGACGCCCGACCCCGATCTCTTCAACAACACGGCCTCGGGCCAGACCCTCGTGCTGCCCCCGTCCTCGACCGATTACCACGCCCTGGATTTCCCGGCGCGGCACCTGGTCAACGGGCCCGACGGAACCGAACTCTGGCTCGCGGTGGGTCCGGAAGCCGCGCCGGCGGGTATCGCGGTGGTGAATCCAGCAACAGGCCAACGACTGCGCACCCTGCCCGTCGGCGAAGATCCCCAGCGTCTCGCGTTCACGCCCGATGGCCGCGCCGTGTTCGTGCAGTTGGGCACCCATCGTTTGGTCCGCTGGAATCTCGATACCGCGGCCATCGACTTCGACCAGGACTTCCCCGGCGACACGGTCGTGGACTTTGTCAGCCTGCCTGAACCCCGCGGCCGCCTCGCCGTGTTGAACCGCAGTCGCCTCACCCTCTTCGAGGGCAACATGGTCGTTCAAAATCTAGCGCTGCCCCTCGCCGAACAACGCGCGATCGGCGTCCAGGGCAGCCGTCTCTGGGTGGCCTCTCAGGACGATCTCCGGGCCTACCAGATCAACCCCGGCAACCTGACCCTCGCCGTCAGCCGCACCATCTTCATCCCGAGTGGCAACTACCGGTTTGCCGTCCAGGGCAACCAACTCCTCTTCGACGGTCGCGCAGTGGACGTGGAGGGAGGCGAACGTTCGTCGGGCTTCAGCAGCGGCCTGCCCTGGATCCCGGCGGGCAACATGGCGTACGGCGCCCAGGGTATCCTCTTGCGCCGATACCGGCTGCCAAACCTCCAGATGGAGGCGGAAGTTCCTGTCCCAGGTCTCAGCCGTACCGGCGCCCTCCTCGATCAGGTCCGCTGGGGCACCGATGGCTTCGCCTTCCGCACCGAAAGCGGTCTGCTGGTCACCACCCGCTCGTCCGTCGTCCCCGGGGGAGAAGCCGATCTCGCGCTGTTCTTCCAAGGGCCCGATACCGCGTTCTACGACCAACCCGTCGAACTCCGCTTGGTGGTCACCAATCGCGGCCCCACCGCGGTTTCCCTGTCCCAACTCCGGGTCGTTGCCGAAGGCGGGACTCCCGTCATCACCCCGGGACGCCCGTCCTTCCCATTCGAGGGGGCCGTCCTGATTCCCGGTGACCCCCTCCTGCCGGGCGGCAGTTACTCGGTCACCCTCCGCACCACGCCGAACCGGTTCCCGTTCCCTACCGAATCCCTGACCATCCTGGCCTCGGTCCTGTCGGGGGCCACGGACCCGACTCCGGCAGAAACTTCCGGCTCCAAGACCCTCACCACTTCCTTCGTCCCCGCGGATCTCGCGGTGACCCTCACGTTGCCTCCGCCCTCGGGCAATCCGGAGTTCCAGGTGACCTGCCTCCTCACCAACCGCGGCCCCGGCGTCGTCACCCAACCGGGCCTCGCCTTTGAACCGGTCGACGGACTGACCCTCGTCGCCACCGACCGCGGCACCCTCGATACCAACTGCTGCTCGGCCGACCTAATCCGCGACCTAGTACCCTCGCTCGGCCCCGGCGAATCCGTGTCGGTCACCCTCCGCTTCCAGAACGCCGGACCCGGGGTCTATCCGATCAGTCTTCGACCCGACTTCCTCACGGTCGATCCGCACCCCACCGACAACCAAGGCCGGGGAGCCATCCTCGTCCCGCAACCCGACGGTCAGGCCCGGTTCCCCGGATTCCGCCTGCCCTTCAACGACGCCCAATGGTCGCCTGCCCGGAACCAATGGATGGTCTCTGACCTGCGGGGCCTCAACTTCCTCGCGCCCGTCACCCTCGAACCGCAAGGGGCCTTCGGCTTCAGCCATGAAGTCCGGGAGTTCCACCTCACCGACGATGGCCAATCGGTCTGGATCCAGACGGGACCCAAGCAGGCCACCCGTTACCACCTGGATACGGGTGCGGCCGATCTGACAGTCGATTCCACCTTGGCCACCGGGGGCGGCACCGGCGTGCTCATCCCCGTGCCCGGCCAACCCGACGTCGTGGTGGTGTTCGGCCTCAATGACCCGGGCCAGATGGAAGTCATCGCCTACGATCAGGGCGTGGCCCGGCCCGTGAAATACTCCAACGACCTGCGCTGGCAGGGGCGTTCGCTGCGCGGCGTGGGTGGACCCAACGGTCGGGTGTACCTCTCGAATGGCGCCCAACTGCGGGAACTAGAACTCCGCGCCGACGGCCTGCACCTGGCGCGCAACCTGGACGCCTTTGACCGCCACATCGACTACCGCATGGCGGTCGCGAATGGCCTGCTGATCCAGGGCTTCAACGAGGTGTTGGACCTGGAGTCCCTGACCTTGCTGCCGTTGGGCAACTTCACCCGCCCCAGCTTCGGCGGGGTCGGCTACCAACAGGTCTTCGTGAATCACCGGGGCCAGATCCTCCGGGGCTTTGACCTACCCAGCCGCCAGCTAAAGTGGCAACTCACCCTGCCCATCGCCGACGGGCTCGTGGCGTCCGGTGGCCCCGCCGGAGTCCTGATCACTGGCAATGGTGGATGGTTCCCCACCCCGCCCAATCCGGGAACCGACCTCAAGGTCACCGCCACCCTCGAAGCCCCGCCGCTCGGAGTCGGCCAGGAATTCACCGTCCAACTCCAACTCCGCCAGGAAGGCGTCTGGCAGGCCCCCAACCTCAAACTCTTTGCCGACCTGCCCCCGGGACTGGAACTGGTCAGCCCGGTCAGCTCCGGTCCGGCTCGCCAATTGCCCCTTCCCGACTTCGCCGACTTCACCGATTTCACCGACACCCGGACCCTGTCTGTCGTCTTGCGTGCCACCCAACCCGGCCTTCGCCCGGTTACCTTCCGCCTGACCTCCGACGCCCAGGACCCCACGCCAGGGGACGCCCAGGCGACCGTGGAAGTGGTGGTTCCGGAGGAACCCGTGCTGCTCCTGTCGGATCTGGTGACGGCCGACAACGGTCTCCCGCTCGTCCTGCGTCTGTCCACCCGCGCGCCGCGTCCCCTGACAGTGCGTCTGCAAGCGGAGCTGATCAACGCGCAGGCAAACGACCTCACCGCGTTGACCTTTGACGTGCAATTCCCCACCGGCAGCCGCGAAACCGAAGTGCGCTGGGTCAATCCTGACAACCGATTGGAGCCGGATGAGCGCTTCCGGATCTTGCTGCTTCCCGGCGACGTCAAGGGAGCGTCCACCTCGGCCGTTGTGACCATCGCAAACGATGACCGGGCCAGCTTCCAGGTACGTTCCGTCAGTCAGTTCGAAGGCCATACCAATGGCACCCCGACCGTCTTGAGCATCCTGCTCAACGAGGCGCAATCGCTGCCGGTGGAACTTGGATTCAGCACCCTGTCAGGCACCGCCGTGGACGGTGAGGATTTCCAACCGGTCGCCGGCCGCTTGTCCTTCGCCCCGGGTCAGCGGACCAACCTCATTTCCATCCCCATCGTGGGTGACCGCCGTCTGGAACCAAACGAGATCTTCAGCGTGGACTTCTCGGACGCCTTTGGGCTCCTGCTGCCCAGCGGGCTGCCCACCGTGACCCTGCGCAATGACGATGCACCGGCCTCTCCGTTGGCTGTCCTGGGGCGCGATCTGGACGGACGTCTGGTCATCTCGTTCCCGAGCGAATTGGGGGCCAGTTATGCCCTTCAAAGCAGGACCAACCTGACCGAGGGACTCTGGCAAACCGAGCCCGGCACCCTGCCTGGCACCGGAGGCGTACTGACGGTGCGCCCTTTGGATCGACCCGACTCCCTGCGCCTCTACCGCCTCCAGGCCAACTGAACCATGCTCAACATCCATCATCTCGAACTGTTTTATTACGTCGCCCGCTTCGGGGGCATCATGGAGGCCGTCCGGAACATCCCCTACGGCATCCAACAGCCCGCCGTGTCCGGCCAGATCCTCCAACTCGAGTCGGACCTTGGCCTGAAGCTGTTCAACCGCCGCCCCTTCGAGCTCACCCCGGCCGGCCGTGAACTTTTCGAGTTCATCCGCCCCTTCTTCGCGAATGTCGAAACCGTGGGGGAAAAGCTCCGTGGGGGGACGACCCAGACGATCCGCATGGCGGCGCCAGCCGCCGTGTTGCGCGATCACCTCCCCGAAGTGCTCCAACTGGTGCGAAAGCAGTTCCCTAAGCTGAAGCTGATCCTCCGCGATGCCCACCAACCCACGGTGGAAGTGTGGTTGGAGCGTCAGGAGATCGACTTTGCGGTCACCGTGGTGGAAGGGCGTCTGGCCTCCGGCCTGAACTCCGAAACGCTCCTGGATCTCCCAGCGGTCTTCCTGGTTCCGGAGAACTCCCGATTCTCAACCTCCACCGAGATCTTCGACGCATTGGCCAGCGGTACCGATGCCGGTGAAGGCCCCACCCCCGGACCGTTGATCTGTCTGCCCCCCAACGAACCCCTGCCCCGCCAGTTCCGCGATCTCCTCGCCTCCCGCGGACTCGAGTGGCCGCCATCCATCGAGGTGAACTCCCTCGAACTGATCGACATCTACGTGGCCAACGGATTTGGGTTCGGGCTCACCTTCTTCCTTCCGGGCACGAAGAATTCGCCCGGTGTCCGGTGCATCCCGATCACCGAGATGCCCCACCTGAGCATCGGGGCCATCTGGCGGGGGCAACCGACAGCGCTGATCGAGAGCCTGCTCGCAGCCCTCCGCGCCCGTGCCCGCCTCTTCAGCGTGCGCAAGAAATGAACTGGGGACCCGATTGGGATCGAGGTTCGACGATTTCGGTCTTCAATCCACCTTCCGCACCCTCTACAACCCGCGGGTGCCTTTTCTGGCCCATCTGCTGACCGCGCTCTGCGCTTATCTCTGCGGGTCGATTCCGACCGGATTCCTGGTTGCCCGGGCGAAGGGAGTCGATATCCGCGCCATGGGCTCCGGCAACATCGGGGCGACCAATGTCTTCCGGATCCTGGGCAAGGGTCCGGGCATCTTCGTCCTGCTGGTGGATGCCCTGAAGGGAGCCATCCCGGTACTGGTGCTGCCTTCCCTGCTGGGACACGCCACCGGTCCTGAGGCGGTTCCGTTCGAGATGATCGCCGCCCTGGGAGCCGTGCTCGGCCACAACTTCACCTGCTGGTTGAAATTCAAGGGCGGCAAGGGAATTGCCACCTCGGCAGGCGTTCTCGCCGCGATGGTCCCCATCCCGTTCCTGATCACCCTGGGCGTCTTCCTGGCGGTGCTCGCCATTTCCCGGTACGTGTCGCTCGCCAGCGTCCTCGCTGCCGCGGCCCTGCCCTTCGCGGTTGCCTTCACGCCGCCCGGGGACGGTCGTCTCATCGTGCTGACGGGGATCCTGTCGACCCTCGCCATCGTCCGGCACAAGGCCAACATCGGTCGCCTCCTCAACGGCACGGAACGACGCCTGGGCCAGCCGAAGCCGACCGAAGTTCCCACCCCATGAACGTCACCATCATTGGCGCTGGCGCATGGGGCACCGCTCTCGCCCTGTTGCTGGACCAAAACCGGCATTCGGTCCGCCTCTGGGGCCACAACACCGCCCATCTGGCCGAAATCGCCCGCGAACGCACCCACGACCGCGCACTGCCGAACATCCTCCTCCCGGCCAGCCTCCAGTTCGAACCCGACCTTTCGGCAGCGGTCGCCGGCGCGGAGGTCCTCGTCATGGCAGTCCCATCGCGCGCCCTGCGGTCGGTCGCGGAACGGATGGCCCATTACCGTGGACCGCTCATTAGCGTGACCAAGGGGATCGAATCCGAGACCGGGCTCACCATGTGTGCCGTCCTGCAACAGGCCATCCGCGGCGCCATTCCCGCTGCCCTTTCCGGCCCGTCCCTGGCGCTGGAAGTCGCACGGGGAATCCCAACCGCCGTGGTTGCTGCCGCCGAGGAACCCTCCACGGCACGGTTGGTCCAGGACCTCTTCCACCGCCCCGCATTCCGCGTGTATTCCAGCACCGACCTCGTCGGGGTCGAACTTGGCGGAGCGCTCAAGAACGTCATGGCCATCGCCGCCGGCGTGTGTGACGGACTCGCATTCGGGGACAATTCCAAGGCCGCACTCATCACCCGCGGCCAGGCCGAGATGCGCCGCATCGGCGTGGCCTGCGGCGCCCGATCCGAGACCTTCTCGGGACTCAGCGGCCTCGGCGACCTCACCGTGACCTGCTTCTCACGTCTGAGCCGCAACCGCACCTTCGGTGAACGCATTGGCCGCGGCGAACAGGTGGCCGCCCTGCTCGCCGAATCCCGCAGCGCCATCGAGGGCTATCCAACCGCCCGTTCTGCCCGGGAGCTCGCCACGCGACTGGGCATCGTGGCCCCGATCACTTCGGAGGTCTTCGCGATGCTCTACGAATCCAAGGATCCGCGACGGGCGGTGCAGGACCTGCTCAGCCGCGATTCCAAGGCGGAGGACTGAACCATTTCAAAAGCCGCACACGCTCCCATGACCATCCGCGTTCCCGGAACCACCTCCAACCTCGGCTCGGGCTTCGATACGCTCGGGCTCGCCCTCCGGATCTACAATCACGTCACCGTCCAACCGCGCGATGACCGAAATGTCGAGATCACTTCCCCGATCTCCGAGGACGCCCGGAAGGGGGCGACACAGATGGTCACCGAGGCCGCACGTTTCTTCTTCAAGCGCACCCGTAAACCCGCCTTCGGCTTTTCCATCTCCATTGCCGGCGACGTTCCCGTTGCCCGTGGGCTGGGTTCCTCGACCACCGTCCAACTGGGCCTTCTCGCCGCGCTCAACGAAATTGCCGGAGCGGGCCTCGACAAGCAGGGCGTGTTCGAACTCGTCAACGTCCTCGAAGGACATCCCGACAACTGCGCGCCGGCCACGTTTGGCGGGTTCACGGTCGCCGGCCCCGTCGGAAAAGGGGTTCGCGTCCTGCGGTTTGCCGTCCCGCGTCAGGCACGCTTCGTAACCCTCGTTCCCGACTTTGAAGTCAAGACGAGCGACGCACGCCGACTCCTTCCGGCGGAATACCCGAAGGCGGACCTCGTCCACAGCCTCAACCGCGTTGCGCTCGTCAGCAGCGCCTTTGCTTCCGGAAACCTGGAAGCACTCCGCGACCTGTTCGATGACCGGGTCCATCAGCCCTATCGCACGCCGCTGATTCCACAACTCCCGAAAGTGATCCAGGCCGGCGTCCGTGCAGGAGCCATCGCCGGATGGCTGTCGGGTTCGGGTTCCACGATCATGTGCCTCACCCTCGTGGAACCCGAACGCGTCGCCGCCGCCATGCAGCGGGTGCTTCCCAGCGGAAAGGTCCATATCCTCGCCGCCGACACCGCCGGGTACACCGTGGTCCGATAAGCCCGCAAGCCGGCGAACGGACCACCATCCAAACCGCCATCAAGCCCCGGTGGCGATGCTTCGCCCCACGGCAGAGGCCAGCGGACGGAGATCCTGCATCAGTTGCGCGAAGCCACCCAGGTCCAACTGCTGCGCGCCGTCGCTCCACGCTTCCTTTGGATTGGGGTGGACTTCGATCAGGAGCGAGTCGGCGCCCATGGCCACGGCGCCCTTGCAGAAGGCCGAGACCAGATCGGCGCGGCCGCCGCCCTGGCTAGGGTCAATGACCACCGGCAGGTGCGATTCGTTCTTGAGGATCGGAATGGCACCCAGATCCAGCGTGTTCCGCGTGTAGGTCTCGAAGGTCCGGATGCCCCGTTCGCAGAACAGGACATTCCGATTCCCGTTGGCCAGCACGTACTCCGCCGCGAGCAACCATTCGTTGATCGTCATCGAGAGTCCCCGCTTCAGCAGGATGGCCTTCCCCGTCTTCGCCGCCGCGATGATCAACTGGAAGTTCTGCGCATTGCGGGCACCGATCTGGAGGATGTCCGCATGCTCTGCCACAAGATCCACATGATCCTCCGAGAGCAACTCCGTGATGATCTTCAGCCCCGTCCGCTTGCGGGCCTTGGAAAGCAGCTTGAGCCCTTTCTCTCCCAGACCCTGGAATTCGTACGGAGACGTGCGCGGCTTGTAGGCCCCGCCCCGCAGAACCCGGGCTCCCGCCCTGGCCACCGCCTCGGCCGTCACCATGAGCTGGGTTTCACCTTCGACCGAACACGGGCCCGCCATCACCACGATTTCGGAACCGCCGATCTCCACGTCGCCGACGCGCACCGTACTCGGCTTGGGATGGGCTTCCCGACTCACCAACTTGTGCCGCTTCTGCACAGGCGTCACCGACTCCACCTGCGCCCACGCCCGCAACGGATCCAGGGATGGATTCTTCCGCTCGTCGCCAATCGCACCGATGACGACCCGTTCCACACCCCGCATGACATGCGGTCGGTATCCCAGCTTGCGGATCTCGGCGATGACGGCCTTTTCCTCGCGCGGAGAGGTTCCCGGTTTCAGAACAATGATCATGGAATCAAACAATGGGTTGAGTTTTGAAGACCACCCGACTCCAGACCCGGGCAAAAAAAAAGCCGCAGGCCCGGGGCCTGCGGCGGCTAATTCACACACGGAATCACGCATCCATCCGCCAGCAGGCCTGGTTCACGAAGAACCAATAGCTAAATCGGCTGGCAAACAAATGCGCGCTCACGGTCAATACGTTCAACTTCCACACCCCGAATCGTCAAACAAAGTTTTCATAAACTCCACAAACCAAAGGAATCCCCAATAAGGACGCGGGTGGGACCGCCCTCCGGAATGGCTCAAGACTCCATGCGCACAACGGAAGAACCCCCGAAGCATTAACCAAGAAATCTCTCGCAACCCTGAATCCCGTTGCAAAGCGCGTTTGACCCCGGACCCGCACTCCCCATACTCCGCGCCGATTTGTTCGGCGCCATCCGCCCCCCCGGGCTTCTGGCGCCTCCTACGTGACGACATGAGTACTCGCGCCGTTCTCGCACTCGCTGATGGAACCGTTTTTCACGGCACCGCCTTCGGTGCCCCGACCACTTCCGTGGGCGAGGTGTGCTTCAACACGTCGATGACCGGCTACCAGGAGATCCTCACGGATCCCTCCTACCGAGCCCAGATCGTGACCATGACGTATCCCCATATCGGAAACTATGGGGTCAACCGAATGGACGTGGAATCGTGGCGCCCGCATGCCTCTGGTCTCGTCATCCGCGAGCTTTCGCCCGTGGTGTCGAACTGGCGGGCAGATCAGGATCTCGCCTCCTATCTCCGCGACAACGGAATCCCCGGGATCCAGGGCATCGATACGCGCGCCCTGGTACGCAAGCTCCGGGTGGACGGAGCCATGCCCGGCACCCTGTCGACCGAAGGGCTTTCGGACGAGGAGGCAGTTGCCCGCGCCCGCGCCTGGGGCGGCATGGCGGGCCGGGACCTCGTGTCCGAGGTCACCCACCCCAAATCGTTCACGTGGGATCCCAACGACACCCAAAGCCCGGCATTCGCACTCGTTCAGGGCAGCATACCGCATCCCCATCCCCGCGATGCGCGCCATCCCCTGCCCGCGGCAGACATCCCCATCGTCGCCTTCGACTTCGGCATCAAGTACAACATCCTCCGCCGGCTTCGCCAAAGCGGCTTCCGTGTGCAGGTCGTACCGGCACACACCACGGCGGCGGACGCATTGGCGTTGAAGCCTGCAGGAATCTTCCTTTCCAACGGCCCGGGAGACCCGGCAGCCCTTTCCGGCATCGTCCGCGAGGTACACCACTTGGTGGACTCCGGAATCCCGATATTCGGAATTTGTCTTGGTCACCAGATCCTCGGTCAGGCGCTCGGTGGCCGGACCTTCAAACTCAAGTTCGGACACCGCGGTGGCAACCAACCCGTCAAGGACCTCGAGTCCGGGCGTGTTGAGATCACTTCGCAAAACCACGGATTTGCCGTGGATCCTGCATCGCTTCCGTCCGATGTGGCGGTGAACCGGATCAACCTCAACGACCAGACCGTCGAGGGACTCCGGCATCGCACCAAACCCGTTTTCTGTGTTCAGTATCACCCCGAGGCCTCTCCAGGGCCTCATGACAGCTCGCCGCTGTTCGGCGAGTTCCGAGATCTGATCCTGCGTCGCGGCTGATTTCCGCGATTGACCCCTATTCATTCCGCCCGCTTTACTGGGCGGCACGCACGCTATGGCTAAGCTGGTCGTCCTCACCGAAGGTTTTACCGGTCGTACTCTCGAACTCACGACCGCGAAGACCACTATCGGTCGCGTCGACGACAACCAATTCGCCCTTCCTGAACCATCCGTCAGCAGTCATCACTGCGAGGTGTGGCTCAAGGGGGATGATCTGGTGGTCAAGGATCTGGGTTCGACCAACGGCACTTTCCTTCACGAAAGCCAGCTGGCGGCCGACAAGGAAGCCGTCCTCAAGCCCGGTCAGATCCTGCGTCTGGGCCAGGTTGAGCTCCGGTATGAAACCGGCAAGAAGCAGGCCGAACAACCCCGCCAGACGGTGCGCATCGGCGAAGGCAGCACCCTGGTGATGACCAAGGAGGCCGGCTTCGGCAAGAAGTCGAACAAGGTCAACAAGATCTTCCTCGGCGTCGGCATCCTCCTTGGCGCGTTGATCCTGGTCATGCTCGCCCTCGCCTTCGTCAACCTCGGCGGCTCCGGGTCCTGATCCTGGTTCACGTCCGGGTTGGCCTACCCTGTTGCGCCTACCCGGAAATCCATCGCCCGGGGCATTGATCCCGGCCATGGGATCCCCTCACCATCGGTGCCTCAGGTACCATGGTTGAACCTCTCATGTCCCCTGCGACGGGCACCCGCACCGTCCGCCACTCCGGAGACGTCCTCACGTTCACCCTGAACCCTGTACCCCGGGGTTTTCAGGCCCGTCTTCGGACCAACATCGGTCGAGCCTCCCGGATCCGGGAGGAAATCGTCGGCTCCCACTTTCAGAAGGTGCCGCTCGCCGGTGCATCCTGGAGGGACATTCCCATGGAGGTCACCGGCGAGGGCGCGCGCCTGCAACTCCCGCTGTGCGAAGTCGGGTTCTTCAAGGCCAAGGCGTTCCTCATCGATCCCGAAGGCCGTCAGCATTGGCCCGGGGGCCCGGACGTCGGCATCTCCGTCCACCCATCGTGGACCCGGACCGCCAACCTCATCTACTGCGCCTTCCCGCGCATGTTCGGCGAATGGTCCCGCGATCACGCGGCGATGGCCGAGAAGCACACCTCGCCAGCCATCCGCGCCCTCGATGCCCAAGGCTGGACTGTCATCCCACCCAGCGGAACCCTGCGTTCCCTCATCCGCGAACTGCCGCACATCTTCGATCGTCTCGGGTGCCGGATCCTTCACCTCCTGCCAGTCAGTCCGAGTCCAACGACCTTTGCGCGTTTCGGGCGCTTTGGTTCCCCGTACGCGTTGCAGGACCTCACCGCCATCGATCCCAGCCTCGTTGAGTTCGACCGCAGGACCACGGGCGTCGACCAGTTCATGGAACTCTCGCGTGCGGTCCATGGCCATGGTGGGCGCCTCATGCTGGATCTCGTCATCAACCATACCGGTTGGGGCAGCCGCGAATGGAATGATCACCCGGAATGGTTCATCCGCCATCCGGAGGGTCACTTCCACAGCCCCGGCGCCTGGGATGTCGTCTGGGAGGATCTCGTCGAGTTCGACCAACGTCATGTCCCGCTCTGGGACTACCTGGCCCGGGTTTTCCTCACCTGGTGCCGACGGGGCGTGGACGCCTTCCGCTGCGATGCCGGATACAAGGTTCCTGTCCATGTCTGGCAATTCATCACCGCCCGCGTCCGGCAGGAGTTCCCGGACACCGTCTTCCTCCTCGAAGGTCTCGGCGGACCGTGGGAAACCACCCACGAACTCCTCGGCGAGGGTGGGATGCAATGGGCCTACAGCGAATTGTTCCAGAACTCCGGTCCCCAGGCGCTCGGGCCCTATCTCGAATACGCCAACCGATCTTCCCATGAACACGGGACGCTCGTTCACTACAGCGAAACCCACGACAACTCCCGACTGGCAGCACGGGCAAGTGGTCCCGCCGGCGAACTGACGGCCGAAGGACGCCGTTGGTCCATCCATCGGAACCGCACCTGCGCCCTCACCGCCATCAATGGGGCCTTCGCCTTCACCAACGGCGTCGAGTGGTGCGCGACCGAACAACTGAACGTCCATTCATCCCGTGGACTCCACTGGGGGAACCCGCAACACATCATCGACGAACTCGCCCAGCTCAACCGACTCCTCGCGGACCACCCGGCATTCTTCGATGGTGCGGGCATCCAGCGGGTCGATCCTCCTGGATCCTCCATCGTCGCCCATCTGCGGACCTCCGCAGACGGTTCCGCCACCTGTCTGGTCGTCCTGAACGCTGACTTCGACCACTCCCGTTCGATCGTTCTGCCGGCCAGTGTCTGGAACAGCATCGGGCCCACCGTGACCGACCTCGCGTCCCCCGGCGGGAACGCCTTCGCCCAGACGCGCACGGTCGAAGCCGGCGTCGAACTCACCTTGGCTCCGGGCGCCGTGCATTGCCTGGGCAACCCGACCTCCCATCGCCTCGGGGGCGACGCCTATCGCGCCGCGAGGGCTCGGGCAGATTGGGCGCTGGCGGCCCTGAACGCGCGATCCAGCCTGCCCATTGTCCCCGCCGTCCCATGGTCTGAATTGGCCAAATCGGTGGACCAGGATCCTGCGGCGTTCCTCGCCTCGACGATACCGGCGGCCAACGGCTATCCGGCCGTTGTCCGTTGGAGCGCGACGGACACACGCCGACGCACGGTGGTTCCGTCGGGTCACTGGCTCCTTGTCGAACACCCCGAACCATTCCGGACACGTCTTGCTGAGAACACCGAGGCGCCTTGGACTGTCGCGGAATCCATCCCCACATCGATGGGCCACATTGCCGCATTCCCTCCCCACACGGACCGAAAGGAATGCGTCCTCCACGTCGAACCGCTGACCCCGGCCTCACACCCGCTTGAGGGCCACATCCTCTTTCTCGGCCTGGATCGCCAGATCCCTCCTGGCCCTGAAAAGCCCACCTTCCATGGGCCATTGGTCCTCCTCACCAACGGCCGCGGTGGCATGAGCCGCATGGGTGTCGACCTTGGCCGCATCACGTCCAAGTACGACTGTCTCCTCGGAGCCAACCTGCATCCACACGTCCCTGTCGATCGCCACATCTTCGCCAAGCGCGTCCGTGCGTGGATCAACGCGGACGGGTTCATTTCCCCGCTCAACGCGGACAACCTCGTTGATTTCCAACCCGGACCACCGGCGCACTGGCGCTTCGTCGCCAACGCGGGAGACGGTCATTCCGTGGAGATCCACCTTGTCGGCGACCTGCTGGAAGGCCGGAACACCATCGCCCTCCAATTCACCCGTCCCAGCACGAACCCCGCCGTGGGCCGGCCGCTTCACCCTTCGGCTCACGTGCGATTGTCGGTCCGGGTTGATCTCGAGGACCGCAGTTACCACTGGGAAACCAAGCGTAACGGGGGGGCCGACCACCACTTCACGTCGAGCACGCATGCCCTTGCCAACCGAAGCGGGTTCGAGTTCGTCCCGGCTCCGGAACGTTCCCTCCGTGCCTGGTGTTCCAGCGGCGTCTACCACTCCCAGCCGGAGTGGAGCGAACACCTCCCGCATTCGGTCGAGGCCACCCGAGGAATGACCGGCGAAGGCGATGCATGGTCGCCCGGATGGTTCGACATCCCGCTGCAAGCGGGTGACTGCGCCACGCTGGTCCTCTCCGCCGACCCCAAGCCACCCACCGACGAGGAACTGACATCGTTCATCGCCGATCGGCAAAAGCGCAACATCCACGCCCTCGATCGCGCATCCTTCGACACCAACGACATCCTGGGCCGCCAACTGGCCCTCGCCGCGCAGGCCTTCGTCGTGCGCCGGGACGACACCCGGACCGTGATCGCGGGCTATCCATGGTTCCTCGACTGGGGCCGGGACTCCCTCATCGCCGCCCGGGGGCTCCTGGCCGCCGGCATGCTTCCGGAAGTTCGCGACCTGCTCGTCACCTTCGCCCGCTTTGAAAAGGATGGAACCCTCCCCAACTCCATCCACGGCGAGGATGCCTCCAACCGCGACACCTCGGATGCTCCCCTGTGGTTCGGCATCGTCTGCGAGGAACTCGCCGCCCAGACGCAACCAGGCGACACGAACCTCTACGCCCAGCGTGTTGATGCCCGCGGCCGATCCATCCTCGATGTCCTCCGCTCCATTGCTTGCGGCTACATCGCAGGGACCGCTAACGGGATCCGGGTTGACCCAGCCTCTTCCCTCGTCTGGAGCCCCTCCCATTTCACGTGGATGGACACCAACCATCCGGCCGGCACTCCCCGGGAAGGTTACCCCGTTGAAATACAGGCGCTGTGGATCCGGCTGCTGCGTCAATTGGACCGTTTGAGCGCCGAGCCACCTGGCGGAGTCCATCCCTCCTGGGCCGCCCTTGCCGAGAACGCACAGTCCTCACTCGAGTCCCGCTTCTGGTTGGAAGACCAAGGCTGGCTCGCCGACGTCCTCCTCGCCCACGCCGGAGTTTCGGCGGCGGATGCCGTACCCTGCGATGCCCTGCGCAGCAACGTCCTGTTGCCAGTCGCCCTCGGACTTGTCACTGGATCACGCGCCCGGCGGATCGTCGAGGCGGTGCGCCGTCACCTCGTCATTCCGGGAGCCCTACGTTCGCTCGCCCCGCTTCCGGTCGCGCCACCTCTGGCAATCCACGCCGCCAACGGCCAACTGCTGAACGATCCCCCGAACCCCTACTGGCCCCAGTACCAAGGGGACGAGGATTCACGGCGGAAGCCTGCCTACCACAACGGCACCGCGTGGACTTGGACGTTTCCCGCGTTCTGCGAAGCCCTCCGGTTCGCCTACCCGGAAGGCAACACGGCCCGACTCGCGGCTCAGGACTACCTCGCCACCGTCTCCGAACTGCTCAACACGGGGTGCCTCGGCCAGATTCCAGAGGTGCTGGATGGCGATTTCCCTCATACCCACCGCGGTTGCGATGCGCAGGCATGGGGTGTCACCGAGGCACTCCGCGTGTGGAAGGCCCTGCAGTCGACCTGATCACCGCATTCAGTGCGCGTGAATCGGGGACAGGAAGTACAGGCGTCCCTGCGGCAAACGCGACGGGAGCCCCATGCCCAGGTCCAACTTCACGGTGTTACCCTGCACGGACGACTTGCCGAACATCCGGAACAGACTCCCGAATGAAATCGGAGGATCGAAGGTGACCAGGTTCGCATCCTCGATGTCAGCCAACTTGCGGGCACGATCCACTGCGACGTCGAAATTCCCGATCTCGTCCACCAACCCGTGAGCAAGTGCCGCCTTGCCCGAAAGAATCCGGCCGTCAGCCATTGATTCCCACCCGTCCACCAGCGGCTTTCCATCCCCCTTGTTTCGATCAGCCGCACGTTTGCGTCCCGCCCGGATCACCTCCTTGAAGCGCCCAAAGCTCTCATCGATCATCGACTGCATGATCTGGCGTTCCTCGGGCAATTCCTCCTCCGGGGCCTTCTCGCCACTCATCATGTCCTTGAGCTTCCCGCTCTTGGTGATGGAAGGCTTCACCCCGACCTTGTCCATCAACCCGCGATAATTGTACCCGTGGAAGATCACGCCAATCGAACCTGTCATGGTCAATTCATTGGCCACGATCCACTGGCACGGCGCGCTCACGTAGTAGCCGCCGGAAGCCGCCAACGATCCCATGGAAACCACCACCGGCTTGTTCGGGTGGTCCTCCATGAACTTCCAGATCAGCAGGTAGATTTCGTCGCTCGCCAGCACTTCTCCACCCGGCGAGTCCACCTTCAGCAGCACCGCCTTGACGGCATCGTCCTCGGCCGCGCGGTCCAACTGCCCCTTCACCAACGTCACCAACGTCCGCCCTTCCGGATCGATGGCTGATCCCGTGATGACCCCCTCGATGGGAATCACCGCAATCTTGTTGTCCGACTTGTTTTCCTCAATCAGGACCTCGTGCAGGTCCGAGGAATTGTTCGCGCTGCCACCCGTCGAGGCACCACCCAGCGAGCTTGCCGCAACCACAATCAACCCAACAAAGCCCACCACCAGCACACCCATCACCCCAAGAACCCAGAGCCATGCACGTCCACCCTTCGCCCGTTGGGGTGCAGAGGACGGCGGAGGAACAGGGGTGGGAGTCGGGGAAACGGGAAGGGGCGGTGGCTGGATCGGCGGTACATCCATGCGCGAAGCCTAAACGCACCGGGAACTTTCGGCAATCGATGCGCACGCTGGGACGCATCTTGCCGACAACTGCCGTGCCGGAATCCTCAGGGCTGCAGCAATGCCTGCTGCCAGGGCAACTGATCCTCCCAAGCCCCGGGATCATTCCGGGCCAGCGCATACAACGTCGCCTTCGAAGCCACCAGGGTCGGGTCAATCTCCAACTCGGCCGCCCGCTTGTCCCGGATCAACCGCAACTCCTCGACCCGATCCAGTTCCCTCTTCGTCATCCGGCGCGTCCGGATGCGGACATGCACAGGGAGGTCGGCCACCGGCACCTCGAGTCCACGCTCCACTGCCTCGATCACCCCATGGCGCCGACGCGGTGTCAGGTAAGGCGGAAGCTTCAGCGAACGGGCGCTCTTGCGAAGCGAGGCATCAGCGGCGATCTCGCTCAGCGCCTCATGACGCAGGATGAAGAACGGGGGCTTGTTGGAACGGACGGCATCCTTCTCACGCCAGTGCCACAACTCCCGAAGGATCGCCAACCCGAGCGGATCCAGCTTGTCGTGACCCTTTGTGCGCCACACGGAGTCCAGATCCACCTGCTCCGCACGCGCACAGTCATTGATCAACCGGGCACAGGTCTGGCGGTGCCAGTCCATCCGGCCCTTCTCAACCAGACGAGCCCGCAAAGCCTCGCTCAACTCAAAGAGATACCGGACATCATTCAAGGCGTACTCCACCATCCGGTCCGTCAATGGACGACGCCCCCAATTCGCCTTCTGCGCCCCCTTTTCCAAGGTGATCTGCAGGTAGTGGGTGAGGCAGTCGTTCAAACCGAACTTCGCGTCGCCCAACAAGCGGGCGGCCCACATGGTATCGAAAATCGTGGTAGGCCGAAAGTGGTGACCCTGGAACAGCAACCGAAGATCGTAATCTGCGGCGTGGAAGATCATCTCACGCTCGTCCAAAGCCTCCCACAGCGGCTCCAGATGGATGTCCGCCAGTGGGTCAATCAACACCGCCTCGCCGGGGATGGCCACCTGCAACAGGCACAGTTTCTCAGGATAGGCATGCAACGAGTCCGCCTCGGTGTCCAAGCCGACCCATGCCGCCTGAACAAGGCGTTCCGAGAACTCTCTCAACTCTTCCGTACTGCTGATCACCGGATGGAGAGCCTGCGGATTCCTTGCCGCTTTGGGAATTCCGAATTCACCAAATCCCCCTCATTCCCGGCTGATTTCCCTGCGCGGACCGCGAATCCATACCCGAAAGCAAGTGGGCGCCAACGGCCTTACCCCTAATGCCATTGGCGCCCTCGCGTGCGTCGCGATCCGTGACGGGTTCGACGTCATCTCCACCCAACGAACCATTCGTCGCGACACCCCGGAATCTTTCAGCCTTTCGGAATCCGCGCCATCCGACTTTGGGAGCATTTCCACTTCAAGAACTGCCCCGCCCCACAACGGGCACCATCCAAAAGCCGCACCACAGCCCAACGCAACAAACTCTGCATCAATTCATTCCACAACAGAGATCGCCCGGTAGAAACGCGCCGTCTGCAACGGAGCAAAGGCCAATCGTTCCTCCCTCGCCGCGCCAGCCGGAAAGACCACCGCCCGCTCCCACAACCCACTACCCACGACCGACCTCCCCTGGATCTCCACCGCAACCCCCGCTTCGATCGCAATCTTCAGGACCACCTCTCCGGTCTCCAGCGTTCCCCGCAACTCCCGGGCCGGCGGCAGCGAGGCGGCATCCACCTTTCCGGGTGAACCTGACACGATCCGACTCGCCACCCAGTTCGTCCCCACGCTCGCCTCACCCGGCGTCCGGCCTTCCCGGATTGGAACAAGGGATCGCCCAGGCTCCGCCACCACCCCCAGCCAGGCGGGAGAAAAGGGAATCGCCAAAACCACCTCCTGCAAGGGACCCAAGATCCTCAACGTCTCGCCTTCGTTCGCCAACCTTCCTGAAAACACGCCCAGCACGTTGGTCACCCCCGGATACCGCTGCGCGAAGGCAACCCGATCCGAGACCACCACACCCCGCCCACCCACAGCCAGGTTGCGGACGGAGTTGGTCGCCACGACCGTGAAATCCACGGCACCTTCCAGACGGATTCCCGTCAGGTCCATGGGCTGATTTCCACGATTGCGCAACTCCACGAACTCGAAGTCCTCCGCGCCCGCATCCGGCCCGTCCACAGGGTCAAAATGAATCTCTGTGACCTCCAGCGGCAGCGGATCCGTGATGAACGCTCCAGCAACCTCCCCCGACCATCGGGAAACCAAGGGCGGGTTCCCCGCCCCCGTCAGTGCCGTATGGTTTGCGTTGTAGGCCCGCGCACGGATCCGTGTGTTGGACTGGATCGGGATGGGCGAAACGTAAGACCTCGCCGACGTGGAGATCCCGCCACCCACCAATCGAGGATCGGTACCGTTGGTCGTGAAGTACACGGTGGTTCCTGCCGGGACCGTCAACCGGACCGTCGAACCCCGTACAACGCTGCCCGGAGTGGTTGCCAGGGCTGCTGGCCGAACGAACTGCGAGTCCATGAAGCTGGTCCGCGACCGGATCCAGGTCTTCATCAGGTCCGCCTCTCCTTGGTAGGTCGACGTCCGTGGCGAACCTCCCCATCTCGCCCAGTCCCGCACGGCTGCCAACCGCACCTGCCCGGCGAGTCCATCCACGCGCAATGCCAACTCCGCATCACTCATCAATCCAGCCCGCAATTGATGGTAGCGATCGATGTACGCCTGAAAGAACTCCAGGTCCGTGAACATCCGTCCCCACCACGGATAGTTGAAGAAATCCGTTCCCCGGTCGCCAACCTGCGACATCCAGGTCCTGGGATCGGAATCCCGTCCGTCCGTGGAGCCCAATGCCCGGTCGAAATCCCAGAGCGGCCCGAATTCCAGCTTCCCTTGCCGCCGCTTCCCGAAATAGGCGCTCAACCGCAGGGCATCGACGTTGAACGCAAACGTGTTGAGCAGGTGGTGATCGATCCACGACGGCGCATCCACATACGCCCGGTAGCCCGTGACCGGATTCGCGTAGGTCGGGCCATTCAATGCCGTGGAGAAATCATCGAGGTACTTCCGGAGATAGTTCATCTGCGGAGCGCGCGCCGGCTCCTCAAGCTCCGATTCCTTGGGCTCGACCAAACCAATGGTCAGCCCTGCCGCGAAGATCCCGGAGTCCCCGGGATCCAACCGGTCCACCTTCATCAGATACCCGCCAGAAACGGATGGTTCGGTGAGGTTCTCAGGTTCCAGCGATCCCAGATCCACACGGTCACCGCCCACCTCGATCCGATCCATGGCCACATAGACCCCGTTGTAGGAGGCCGACTGGACCTGATTCGTGCCGCTCGTCACCAGGTACACCTCGCAGAAGCGCGTCCGGGGCGAATACCGTCCAATGGCCCGACTCAGGTCGTGCATGAACGGGTTGTGGATCAGGACCGGCTCGAACGAGTTGGGGCCATACATCACCCAGTCGCCCTCCTCCGGCATCCCCAGGAAGGGCACCCGCCGGTCCTCGTCGAACTCATCCCTGAACTCCACGCGAAGACTCGCCTTGGGCATTCCCTCCGTGCTCGAACCCCGCACCGAGATCCCGGCACGCGAGGTCATCACAGGCGCATTGGTCAGCACCGTGATTCCATTCGTTCCCGGCTCGAACACCTGAAAGAACGCCGTCACCCGCTCGTTGGCCGGCGGCCGGCCCCGATTGAAATTGTGGATCACCACCACTGGAAGATCCGAGGTGAACCCGGACACCGCGGGCGCCAAGGGCAGCAAGACCTGCGTCGTCGGTCGCCCCGGCAACAGCCCAGGCGTATAGGCCCGGGCCCGCACCTGCACCGCCTGGTTGCTCAATGCCAATGGGGCACTCCACACAGGCGAGGTATCGCGGGGCAACGTGCCATCCAGGGTGTACCGGATCACCGTTCCAACCCCGACCGGACCCGCGTTCGTGGCGGGTTGCAGGTTGAGGGCCGTGGGCCGGATGTAGGTGCCGCTCGACGGCGTTGCCACGATGTCCGGAGCAAAACCGATTCCGCCCGCTGCATTCGCCGCCCGCGGAGTGGGCGTGGGAAGGAATCCATTGTCCGCCGAGCCTGGAAGACGTCCGTAGGCCACGTCCGATCGCTGGTTGGGGTACGCTGGCGAGAAAGCCGACACCATCGCTCCGGCCGGCGACACCAGGCTGAGGAACTCGCCTCCTTCGGCCAGTCGGAAATTCGTGTGGAGAGGCGCCGCCGGATTCGTCCGATCGTTGCCACTCGCCCACACCAAGGCGTAACCCCGTGACGGAATCGCGAGCGCCGGGAAGCTCCACTTCCGGGGTTGTCCAGCATCATCCGTCAGCGACCAGCCCAGCAGGGATACCGATTGCGTCCCGGGATTGTGGACCTCGATCCAATCTGACCTCCGACCATCCTCATCCCGGATTCCAGAATCGTTGTCGGCGACGAATTCGTTGATCCGCAGCGTCACCACAGCGGTGGGATCCACGGTGTAACTCCAGGTCCGCGTGACCAAGGCGCGCCCCGCAGAACTCAGGTCACGTATACCGTGCCCGTCGCGAAATCGGACCGACACCAAACCCGCTGCCGGGGGCGTCACCGTGAACACATACTGGCCGGGAGCCAGCAGCTGGAATCCAGTGGCCCCGACACCATTGACCAGAAGATCCGCCGCCTCCACCCCGGTGACCGCCTCCGAGAACTGGACCTCGATCAACCGCAAGCTCTGCACCACGGCACCCGGCTCCGGCAGGACCAGATCCACGACCGGTGGCTCCGCGTCTACATCGGCCGTCAAGCGCGCCCGAAACACCAGGTCGCTGCTCGTGAGGTTCACGTTGAAGACCTGAACCGCGAGAACGTTCTCTCCGGTCCGCAGCGACGGCCCGATGCCAGCCATCGGGTAGTCCAACTCATCCACCGGCTCAGGCGCCGCGGACAAGGCCGACGATCCCAGCCCGACCGGCCCCTCGGGCATGTTGTAGCGCGCCACTTCCACCCCGTTCACCCACGCGACAAACCCGTCGTCGCAGGCCGCGTGCAGGACCAGGTTCCGGACGTCCGCCGGCGTGGTCAGCGTGAAACGCGTCCGTACAAAATGGGAGAGGTGGCTGTTCTGCATCCCTGTGATCAGGGAGCCGGACAGATCCTCGCCATAGAAGAGCGGCAACACCCCCGAGGCCCACGAAGCATCGGAGAACCCGGGAACCCGCCACGCCGCCGTGTCGGGGTTCGAGGCCTCGGCGGTCCCGGGCAGATGCCGCCATCCAGCGGTGGAGGGCACCAGGTCGACCTCGGCCGCCTTCGCGGGAACACCGAGGCAGAGGACGAGGCACAAGATACTCGCCCACAAACCCACACCGCTGAGGGTAGTCATGATGGATCCTTCAGCGATGGGCTCAGGTGAAGCAGGCAGACGAAACGCCTACTTCTTCTCTTCCTTCTTCTTTTCTTCCTTCTTCTCCGCGGGAGGAACGATCGCCAGTTCGGCACCCGTGTTGATGTCGCAGCCCGGAAGTGCCTCCTGCAGGCGCTTCACGCCTTCCGGAGTCACCTTCGTCTGCCACAGATACAGGCTCCGCAGGTGCTTCAGACCCTTCAGCGAATCCAGACCGGCGTCCGTGACTGGCGTGCCGTACAGGTTGAGCGAAACAAGGTTCTTGAGCGCGGCCACCTTGGCCAGGCCAGCATCCGTCACGCCTGTCAGCTCCAATCCGAGGACCTGGAGGTTTGAAAGACCAGACAGGGACGCCAGGCCTGCGTCCGTGATCTTGGTCGTGCCCAGTCGCAGCTCGATGAGGCTGTTCAGATCCTTCAACGGAGCCAACGATGCATCCGTCACCTCGGCACCCTTCAGCCGGAAATTGGCCTCGCGCCAGGGCGAGTTCTGCGCCACCGGCCGCGCCTCAACCCCAACCTTCGCCAGCGCCGTCAACGCCCCTGCCTCACCGGCCCCCGCCTTGAAATCCTTCGGCAACTCGGGAAGCGGCGGACGCGGCTTGGCCGGCATCGCCGGAACCGCCGGCGGGAGTGCGACCGCCCCTCCCGTCTTCGCAGCCACCTTCACCACAAAACCTTCCGGCCATTCCGCACCGCCCGCCACCCAGTCCTTCAGGATCTGGATCGTCTTTTCCGGCAGGGGGCCGCCCTCCGGAGGCATGATCTCGTCCGAGTCCTTGGGCAAGAGCACCCGATGGATGATCTCCGACTTGGCCACATCGCCAGCAACGATCGACGGCGTCCCGCCCTTGCCGCCCTTGAAGGCATCGGCCTTCAGATCCAGGCGCAACTTGCCCTTCTGCTTCTCCTCGCCATGACATTTGATGCAATGCTCGGCGAGAATCGGCGCTACCTGCTTCTCGAAATCAACCTTGTCCGCTGCCCGACTGACTCCGGACGCGATCGAAAGGCCCACGACGATGATGGCGATGTTCTTCATGTGAGAGATGACTCCCCCTGCCGACGCCGACATCGAGCCCGGAATTCGGAAGGGAAATTTTTCACATCCTAAACCTCCTTCCCGGCGGGATTCAAACGATGCCTTCGCGAATGTGGCCGCCCCGGTTCCGGGGGTTCCCTTCCGCGAGGCGCCATCGTATGATCAAGTCCATGAAGCGCATTTTGATCATCCTCGCCGTCCTCGCCGCCACGCTCTTTGCCACGGGTTGCAAGTCCGATCCCGGAAGCCGCGAGTACATCCCCGGCAAGGGATGGCGCCCGGTCTAGGCCGTGCCCGGTTGGTTCTTCACCACGCGCCAGCACCGAATATCCACGTGTTGCTTTACTGGGCCACCGCTGGCCTTGCAGCCATCGCTGCCATGATTCAGGCATGGCAGTGGATCGCCGCCCAGCGCTTCCCCCTTCACCATCGCTGGCCCGACAGCCCTGACTGCCCTCCGGTCACACTGCTGAAGCCGGTCAGGGACGCAGACCCACATCTCGCAACCTGCCTGGAAAGCTGGCTCACCCAGGATTACCCCGGTCCTGTCGAATGCCTCTTCGCCGTCCATTCCCCCGATGACCCAGCCTGCGAGGTCATCCGTCAGGTCCTCGCCAGGCATCCGGGACGGGACGCGCGCCTCGTGCTCTGTCCGGAGCAGACAGGACCCAACGCCAAGGTCGCGAAACTTGCCCACCTCGAGTCCATCGCCCAGCACCCGATCTTCGTGATCAGCGATGCCGACGTGCTCGCACCGCCGGATCTCCTCCGACAGGTCATTCCTCCGCTCCAGGATTCCGCGGTCGGCCTGGTGAACTGTTTCTACCGACTTGCCAACCCGACGACCGCTGCCCTGCGTTGCGAGGCAGTCGGGATCAACGCGGACTTCTGGAGTCAGGTCCTTCAGTCCTGTTCCCTCCAGGAGCAATCGTTCGCCCTGGGCGCAGTGATGGCCGTCCGCAAATCCGACATCGCAGCCATCGGCGGGCTTCGCGGTCTGGTCCACCATCTCGCCGATGACTACCAACTCGGCCAACGCATCCACGCCCTCGGCCGGAGAATCGACCTCTGCACGGTACCGGTCGACTGCTGGGCGCCCCCGGCGGGTTGGGCAACGGCCTGGTCCCATCAACTCCGATGGAACCGGACCATCCGCGTCTGCCAACCGCTTCCTTACTTCTTCTCGATCCTCGGCAACGCCACGCTCTGGTCGTTGATCCATCTGTTCGGCGCGCTGGAAGCACGCCAGACGCTCTGGCCCGCCGTCGCAGGCATGATCTGGCGGTCCTCCATCGGACAACTCCTCTACGCCCGGATGAGCGCTGCTCCCCATCGATGGATTGCCCCCTGGTGGGTCTGGATCAAGGACCTCCAGGCAGGTCTGCTCTGGATCGCAGCGTTCCTTGGCAACCAGATCCTGTGGAGGGGAGACCGCTTCAGCGTGGGTACCGACGGCCGGTTGACCCGCGTATCCAGTTCGCCACGGGCTTGAGAAGGCTCACCCTAGAATCGGCCGTTCATCTATCCGCAGATGGCGCCGATTGCGCAGATAAAGAGGCAAAATGCCGATATGAGCCCCCCCGGGGTCTCACCTCGTGGGTACTTGACCAACCCGATCTGAGCCCCAGACCATCTGCGTCATCTGTGCCATCTGCGGATGATACCGCCGTTTTCAGGCTTACTCCGTCGGCCAGGGAAACCGCACCGACTTGGCCTCGCCCGCCGTGTGGTCGAAGTTACGCAAGCGAACCAGCATCTCGACTTCGGCCGGCTTACCACCGGCCACATGGACACGGAACTCGACCTGGCGCAGATCGGAAACGCTCGGCTCGAAGTTGTATCCCCACATGAACCACGGCTTCCCCTGCGCCCCGGTGGTGCGGGCCTGCATCGAGATCATCATCGGCTCGAAGACCGCACCCGCCGTCTGCGATGACCGGATCCGGACACGCCAGGCGCCTCCACTATCTGTTTCCCGATACGCCACGAAGGCATAGTCACAGTTCAGGACCGCGTCATAGGCGTCGAGATAGGCCAGCGTTTCGTACCGGACCGAATCCGTGGACGCCGGCGCTTCAATCAGGGGCTTCGTCGTGATGGTGCTCATGGGGTTCAAACTTGCGTTTTGGTGACCCACCCATCGTCGCAGGGAACGCCCTTCCCCGAAATCAGCCGTTGGTCGGATGGACTTTGGTCCGAGGAGGAACTGCGAATTCCCGGAACTTCCCCAGCCTCCTGACGTCGTCTGCTACCACCACGACCGTAGCTGACGAGGTCACGAGGCAGTGATTGAACCCAGCCTCCTGACGTCGACTGCTACGATTGGGAGGTCGCTGACGAGGTCACGAGGCAGGTCCCATGGGGTCTCGAGATCCCAGAACCGTCCCTCACGCCTCCACCAAGGGGATCCGCGTGCGCGTACCGGTAACTCCCGCCTCTGCCGCCTCTGCCGCCTCGGGCCGCAGCATCCGCACCGCGGCGGAATCCGCGAAGCGCAGGCCCTGCCGATTCAACCGGAAGCCCGACTCCCCGCGCTCTGCCCAACCGCACGCCTCCAGAAACCGCAGATCCTCCGCCCATTCCTTCCGGAGGTCGAAACCCGTGCGCGCCTCGAACTCCGTGTAGCGCCATCCTGCGTTCATGCGCAGGCCGAACGCCGCCAACTCGCCCGCGCGCGCCAGCGGACCGAGCGCCTCCGCGAATTCCTTGGACCGCCGACCCCGCTCCGACTGCTCGCAGTACATCGTCGTGTTCGCCCAGTTCCGCGACCGCATTCCATCCACGTACTCACTGGCACTGGGCCCGCAGCCGAAGAAGTCGTGCCCCATCCAGTAAGCCACATTGTGGCGGCAGGCGAAGGCCGGCACATCGGACATTCCGGAACCCGCAAACACAGTGGGTTCGGCAACCTCCCCTGCCCGGCGATCCCGCGCGAAGTTCGCGACCTCATACTGGCGGAAGCCTGCTGCCGCCGAACGATCCACCAAGGCGTCGTACTGGGCGCAGGCCAGTTCCTCGTCGACATCGATCTCGCCAGCCTTCAACTGTTCGAACAACGGCGTGTCCTCCTCGTAGATGACCTCGTAACAGCTCAGGTGCTCGGTACCAAGGGCGAGAGCCTCCGCCAACGTCCGCTCCCACAGTTCGAGCGTCTGCCCGGGGATGGCGAACATCAGGTCCACATTGACGCTGTCGAAGCCCGCCTTCCGCAGGATATCGTAGCTGCGGAAGACCATTTCCCGCGAATGCACCCGGCCCAACCGCTCCAGCATTCCAGGGTCGAGCGATTGCACCCCCATCGAGATCCGGTTCACGCCGGCCGACCGCAGCAACCGCGCCTTGTCTTCGGAAACGGTCGCCGGGTTGCACTCGACCGAGAATTCCGCGGCGCCCAGCAATCCCAGACGGCGCATCGCCTCGAGCACGGTTTCCCACTGCTTCAGCGTCAGCAAGGAGGGCGTTCCGCCGCCAAAGAAGACGGTCTTCGGACGACACCGGGGCGCGATCACCTCCAGTTCGCGCACCAGGGCGGCGACGTAGCGATTGACCTGATCGCCGGAAGGCGGTGCCGAATAAAACGCGCAGTACTCGCACTTGTGCGCACAGAACGGCACATGGACATATAGATGCTCCACCACGGAGGCCGATGGAACAAAGGAGGCGACGGTGCGGCTCATGGGCAAACCTCAAGCCAAACCGAGATGTGTCCAGAGATCCGCCGGCGAAAGCCGCAGATTGATGTAGAACGGGCCGAATTCGCCATACCGAGCGCTCACCTCGTCGAAGCGCATCTCGTAGACGATGCTCTTCACGTCATCCAGTCGCTCGGCCATCAGCGTCACGCCCCATTCCCAATCATCCAGACCGGCCGATCCGGTGATCAACTGGGAGATCTTGCCGGCGTACTTCCGCCCTGTCCGGGCATGGCCGCCCATGAGCTTCTTGCGCGTCTCGAAATCCAGGCTGTACCAGTTGTCTGTCCCGTCACGCTTCTTGTTCATCGGGTAGAAGCAGAGGATCGGCCAGTCGAGCAACTCCGGGTTCAACCGGTAGTGCTGGTACTCGGCATTCTTCTGTCGCGCCGCAGTGAGCGCGGCCTCGTACTCCGGAGTTCCGGGCTCCAGCTTCCGCTCCCCGTGCTGCAGCATCCGACGGAGGTCGTCCTCGGTCGTGACGTACTCGGGCAATTCGGTCACACTCAGGTAGCTGTAGACGGGGATCAAGGTCCCCGGGGGAAACGCCCGTTCCACCTCGCGCTGGAGGGAACTCAGGTGCTGCAACTGCGCGGCGAACAACACCACCGCGAGGTCCGCCTTGCCGCCCACGTTCGCAAACACCATCACACGCGGATGCGCGGGTCCCGGGTTTGCCGCACACACCGCCGACAATTGCTTCAATGCCTCGGCAGACTGCGTGGGCGTCAACTGCGCCCAGCGGAAACGATCGATCCGGAAGAACAGGTGCATCACGTGGATGCCCTGCGAAAGGGGGACAATGGGAAGGGGCATGAGTAGTGAAATGCTTGAACGTGGTTTCGCCCGTCAATCGACCGCCAGAACGTGTTCGAGCAGTTGCGGCAATTGGTCGAGGATGCCGGTCTCCGCCGCCACCAACCGCGCCCCGGCCTTCACGGCCGCATCCACCAGCTTCTGGTTCTTCGGATCTCCGTACCCGAGCACCGGGACGTGGCTCGTCTCCGGGGTACGCGCCAGCTCGGCAATCACCGGGCACAGATCTCCTGTACGCAGGGCCAACTCCGCGATGATCAACAGCGGCCGCTGGTCACGCGCCTGCGCCACAAGGTCAGTTGCCACCTTGACCTCAGTCACCCGCCATCCCAGATCCGCCAACCGATACCCAAGGCGGTTCCCAGGCACCAGCTTCTCGAAAAACACAATCGCCAACGGTTTGGTCACGACGCAGCCGACGGTGGACGACCCCCACCCCGAAGGCAAAAGAAGAAGTGCCGGAAGATACGCCGGCCACCGTGGCAGCAGGAAACCGCCATTCGCCGCTCAAGTCGCCTGCTCCACAGGCGCGGCTACCCTGCGCCGCGGAAGGCTGACAAAAAACCGGCTTCCCTTCCCCGATGCGCTCTCCACCCGGATCACACCGCCGTTCTTTTCAACGAAATCCCGGCACAACTTCAGCCCAAGACCGGTCCCACGCTCCTGCTGGGTCCCCGGCCGGCTGACAATGTCGAATCCAAACAGCTTGCCCACCAGACCCGGATCCATCCCCACCCCGGTGTCCGCCACACACAAGGTCGTCCAATCCGCATCCATGAGGCTACTCAGGCCGATCCGGTCTCCCGAACGACAGAACTTGACCGCATTCCCGACGAGGTTCCGGATCACCAGCGACATCATGTTCCGATCGGCGAAAACTTCCGCGTCGGCCGCCACCGAGTCCAAAAGCTTCACTTCCTTCTCGGCGAGCTTCTTCTCGAACAGCACAAGATTCTGTGTGACCAGATCCTTGAGGTTGAAACGCTCCGGCTGGATGACCTCGCCCTCCAACTGGCTCTTCGACCAATGCAGGAGGTTCTCCAGCAAACCAGAAGCATCGGTCACCCCTCGCGAGATCATGGGAATCAGATCCCGGAACTCCTGTTCCGTCAGTATCCCCGAGTTCGCGATCTGGAGCACCCCCGTCAGAGACGCCAGCGGAGTCCGCAGATCATGGGCGATGATCGAAAACATCCGAGTCTTCAGTTGGTTCAGGTCGCGCAACTGGGCCGCCTGCGACTCCAGGAGCTGGGACGCGTGCTTTCGGTCGGTGATATCCCAGAAGATGAGCAGCGTCCCACACCGGTGCCCCCGCTCGTCATGCAATGGTGTGACGCGGACATCCACGCTGCGCGTGTGATCGCCCGACCCGAGATCCATCTCAAGACGTCCTCCCTCCGCTGCATCCGCCACTCCCTTCAGGAAGCCCTGGCCGGGGAACAAGGCAGCCACGGTCCCCCCCACGGCCCTGTCAGCCTGACCGCCCAGCAATCCACGCATCGTCGTGTTCAGGTCGATCACCCGGCCGTCACAATCCAGCACCAGCATTCCCTCCCGGAGCCCTTCGATCACCCGTTCCCGCGCCAGCGGGACCACATAAAACAACCGGAACCGCACCAGCGCAAACCCCAGCACGAATGAAGTTCCAAGGAACGCGAACGGCGTCGCATCAATGTGGCCGTAGGGACGGAACCCCAGCAGGTACACGAAATTGCTGATCCAGGGGATCAACGCCCCGCCCAGGATCGCCATGTTTTGGCGACGGTAGACGCGGTCAGCCCGATGAAATCGTGCGATCAACAGGAACAGCCCGAACCCATTCATCGCGTAAAAGAACACCGTGTGGACGTGGTACCACGGACCCCGCTCAAACGACAGGAGGGGGAACGGTCCCGTGGTGTCCAATCCCACCGTCCGGTAATGCAGCCGATGCCATGGATTCGTCCACACCGCCAGAAGGGTCAGCAATGGAAAGCCAAAGATCAGGATGCCGTTGCGCGCCGTGAGCCATGCCTCGCGTCCGACATACTTCAGGACGAAGACGAACCAAACTGCCGGCACGAACGCGATCGCCACGTATTCCAGACGGATCCAGAACAACATCGCCGAAAGATTCCCGCTCGCGAGCTCCAGCGCATACGTGATGGCCCACAGGGCATTCAACGACATCCCAGCCGAGAACCAGCGCACCGCCGACTCCGACCGTACCGCGAGATACGCGGCGAAAAGAAGCACCAGCACTCCCGAAACCAGGAGCGTTACCGCATAGCCATTGAAGACGAGATCCATTCCCAATTACCCCTCGACCGGGGGAACCAACCACCGCCAGGAACCTTTCCACACGTTTCCCGGAAACCAACCCTCCGACTGCGGCGAGAGTAAGTACAAGTCCCAACGTGGCAATCCACTTCACCACTCCAACTGTGTCCAAACCAAACCTCGTGTCCTCCGCGGGAGGTTCCCGGCAATGGGTCACTGGCAAATCACTTCTGAAGGCCGGGTGCCCCCTCCCGGCGAAACGATCCCTCCCATCTGAAGGACGGGTGCCCCCTCCCGGCGCTGTTCGCCTCTCCGCTACTTTCAGCCCCACGCCCTCAGCGGGTCTGGAACGCCGCAGACTGTACCACCGCGTGGATCAGGGCGTGCAGGTGGTAGTCCCCCCGCTTCAACGCCTCTACCGCACTCTCGATGCTGCGATGGTCCGACATCACCAAGGCAGCCAGGGGCAATGCCCCTCGGGAACCCAACCCACACCAGCACCAAGCCCCAAAGGTCGACCCAGCAAGCACGGCGCGAAACAGCAAGAGAAGGACACACGCTCTCTCCCCATTTGCGTCCTTGCGTGCGGTCCCCTCTGCGTCCCCGCGTCTCTGCGCGGGACAAGTCCCTTTCCGCATGAAGCCCGACACGTGGTTCCCGCGCAGAGGCGGTGGGACGCGGAGGGGGCGAAACGGGTCATCGCCGACCAGCAGCAACAGGACCGATATCCCCATCCGACCGACAGCCGCTAACCACTCCGTGCACCTCCGCTGCCTCGACTCGATCACCGTGAGAAACAGCAGGAAGGGAGCAGCCGCCAGCACCGATGCCCCGCTGGGCATGAGGCTGGTGAGCCATCGCGAAATCCCTGACATGCTCTCCAGATCCACCCCAAGCCCAGCGGCAGAAAAGGTGTGCAGGTAGGGAATCGACGCCGCCAACGGACAGAGGGCGAGCCGCAGGCTGAGCATCGAAACCACCTCCACAACATGGACCACCATTCCGGGTTTCATCGTTTCCACGGGTTGGAGTGCGTGTTGGGTCACGTCGTCACGTGCGATGTCGGACGTGACCATCCTGTCATCCTGTCATCCTGTCTGATTTGAGGCGTGTGGCTCCTGTCCTCCATCCTGGCTTCGGGTGGGCCGAAGACTCAGGACTCCTCCGCCACATCTTTCGGCCAACAATCACGACCCAGAACAGCCAGACGGCCACCCAGATGTAAACGGTGCTGCCCACACCGTAGCCCAGCAGGAAATGCTGGATGCGAACACGAGTCGGCTGCTCAAAACGATGGGCGTGATGGCGAGGGTGCGGCAACGATCCGTCTGCTGCTGCCTGAAAATAGCCAAAGAGGGCGTCAGCGTGCTGTCTGGCAGCCGCCTGATTCGTCTCCGAGCCGAGCAGCCAGCCAGCAAGGACATCCCGGGTGAACGGGGCGCTCACACCACCTGAGCTGTAAGTGAAATCGCGAAGACTCACTGTCGCTTGTCGCTCTGATGAATCGCCACGGCATACAACCTCAAGGGTCGAGTAGGTGAAATTCGTGGGCTGCCTCCAATACCAACGAGGGGAAGTCTTCGCTTTGAAGTGAAGCAAATAGAATAACTCCTCCGAGCTGTCGCAAAAAGCGTAGACGGATCCGTGATAGAATCCTGTCTCCGGATGCTCATAGCGATGATGGAAAAATTGCCAACCCATCTGCGCGCCGACGCCACCGAAGGGAAGGAGCAAGGCCGCAACCAGAACAAAGAGGAGGAACCGCCGGGTCATGAGCCGGGTGAGTTAGAGGCTTTCTGCCAATGGTCGCTTGCGACGGCGACGATAGCGTTATCAATTTCGGCCTCGTTCATACTTCAGCCCAACGACAAGGGTCAGCGACGGGAGCCAGCCACCTGCAACGTCCGCATCGCCACTCGGCGTGCCGGCTGGCGCCCGTTCGCTGGACCGCCATGGTTCGATTGAATCACAGGTACTCCTGGAAGCCCCTCGCAGGCAAGCAGGCCGTGGCCAACACCCAGCGCTATGTCCGTCTCTATATGAATCGTGTTCACTTCTGGTTGGGCGAGCGTGCTGGAATACTCAAGGGCGATCGGAGGCCGAGGGCAATCTTGGTGGTCTTGGTCAGGGAATCGAACGTTGTTTAGAATGACCAACAGCAGCCTAGAATTTTAGGAGTGTCAACGGCAGCGTGGTTTCGCTGCTTAAGCTGCGAAGCTTTGGTTTTCATGGAGTGGAGTCGTCGGGGGGGGCTTGGGGTACTGATTCATAACGGTAACTGCGCGCTGGGTCCTATGGGCCGACAGTGCCGATTGCTGTTATGCGCTTCAACCTGGAAGGGGTGGATGGAACCACGCATTCCAACTCCCGATCCCGACGCGTGCGGCATGGGCATCCGACCGGACTCCTCGTCAATCCCGACTGAGGCGGTCCGGCATGTTGACGATGGGGTCCTGCTCGAGTCCGAGTGCGGCGGCGATTTCCTGATCGGCTTTGGAATGGCTCTGGAATGGCGACGAGGACGTCGCAGCCCCGTCCTTCAAACTTGAACCCGAAAACGGCTGTTGCATCCGCAGATGACGCAGATGGTCTGGGGCTTGGATAGGGTTGGTCCAGCACCCACAAGGTGAGACCCCGTCCCGGGTCTGATATCGGCATTTCTGCCTCTTTATCTGCGCCATCGGCGCCATCTGCGGACAAATGAACCGCCGATTCCGGGTTGAAACGTCAAACTTGAGACTCCCCCCTCACCTGCCCACCACGATCTCCTTCGCGTCTTCCTTCACATCCACCGTCTCCTCGCGGCCGCCGGGCCAGCGCACTTTCAACACGCCGCCACCCACCGGTCGCGGCAACACCAGCACGGCGCTTTCCTGGGACCAATACCCACCTCCTGCCCGGATCTCCTTCACCGGTCCCGTGCCCCATCGCACCTGCGTTCCGACGCCCCATCGGTTCCCCGCGTTGCCTTTCACCCGGACGCGCACGCCGGGCTCTCCCGACCTGTTGGAGTACACGACGGTCGCGCCGCCGTTCTGCGTCACCACGAGGTCCAATCGACCGTCCCGGTCCGCATCCATGAGGGCGGTAGCCCGCTGTTCGCCGTCGAGCTTCACGCCGCTCTCGGCGGGGCTCAGGGGCGTGAACCCTCCCTTTCCGTCGCCCTTCAGCCACAGGCCCCGACCCGCGTCGTAGCGTCCGGTCTCCAGATCGTTGCCGTAGAAATTCTGGCCGAGGAACACATCCTCCCGGCCATCGCCGTCCGCGTCGCCCACCGAGATCCCGAACACTGGCGACCATTGTGCTTCGCCCGGCAGTGGCCGTACCTCGAACCGGTCCCCCCGATTGAGCAACACCACCGAATCCAGCGTGTTCGCCTCCGATACCTTCATCCCTGAGACTGCGTCGCCGAGGATCGTGGCCACGTCCGACGCCGCGTAGGCCCGGTAACTCCCGAAGCGCGTCACGCGTTCGCCCACCACCTTTCCCATCGTCCGGAAGTCCCGTCGTGGCACATCGCGTCCGCCCTCCTTATAGGCCTCCACAACGGTCCACATACCATCGACCTCGCCGTGGTACATCCGCACCCCGCCCCGCTCCTGATAGACGGTGTTCCGGCCGACGTTTCCAACGACCAGATCCATCCGTCCGTCACCGTCCAGGTCTCCGGCGGCGACGCTGTTCCACAAGCCCTTGAATCCGGACAAGCCCAACGCCTCGGTCCGTTCCTCCAACTGTCCGCCGCGATTGCGGTACACGCGCACCGGCCCCAACTCCACAGCCAGCACCAACTCGGCGAACCCGTCGCCATCCAGATCCGTCCACACCGCGCCGCTGACCATGCCGGTGTTCGACAACACCTTGGTCGAGGCGACGTCCTCCACCCAACTGCCACCCTCATTGCGGTAGAGGCGGGACCCCACGCTTTCCGGATACCGACCGCTCCGCATCCGACCGCCGACGAACAGGTCCACGTCCCCGTCGGCATCGACATCCGCGGCAGCGAGTGGCCCTGTGCTGACGCCGTTGCCGGGAATGGCGTCCGTGGGTCGCACCTCGCCAAACCCGATCTCGAATCCCTCCACGGCCGGACCATTGCCCTCCGATTCATACGCGGCGCGACCGACCATCAACATGCTCCGCCCTTCCTCCAATCCCCAGCACACGATCCCGGTGAGGTCATCGGAGGCCACGGTCTCCAGCGGGCCGAGACGCGCCCGGCGGAACCCGCCCTTGCCGTCGCCGGCATGAAGTTCGAGCCGACCGCCGCGGCCGCTGCCGAGGATCAGGTCGTCGTTGCCGTCGCCGTTCAGGTCGCCCACGGCAAGGCCGGGCCCTAATCGGCTCAGGCGCCTGGGCAACAGGGGTTGCCGGGAAGCGTCATCGAACTCCTCGTCGACGTGGACGTGTTTCAGGGCGTTGGTGCGTTCCTCGAACAGGGAGGGGCGTGCGGCGATCGGAGGTTCGGGAGGCGCGGAACTTTCCGGTTCCTCCACGGCATAGACACGCCCTGGTTTCACACCTTCGATCACGCTACGTGCGCCGCTGCGCCAGCGGACTTCGAGGCGCATGTCCTTGCCGCCGCTGGCAGCAAAAACGCGCAGGGCTTCCGAACCCGACAGGTATTGGCCGCCGGCCATTATCTCCTGCGACTGCTCGACGGGACCACCGACAAGTTTCAGTCGGGCACCGATGCCCTGCCGATTTCCAGCGCGGCCGACGAGCCGCACCGCGACGCGTCCGCCGGTTCCCTCATTGCGCAGGAGCGTGGGCGCGGCGTTGAGGTTGTTCAGGACGACGTCGAGGTCGCCGTCGTTGTCGAGGTCGCCCATGGCCATGCCTTGCGACACGCCGACGGTGTCGAAGCCCCACACCTTCCCGATGTCCTCGAAGCGTTCGCCGGCGACGTTGCGAAAGGCGACGTTGGCCGAAGGCCAGGCCGGGAACTCGGAGCGCAGGCGCAGTTCCTCCGCAGGGGACATCCGCTTCTGCGACTTCAACCGTTGCACCCGCCCGGCGGCGTCGGAATCGAGCACGTTGCGATGAAATCCATTCGAGATGAGCAGGTCCTCGAAACCATCGAGATCGACGTCGAGGAACAGCGGCGTCCACGACCAATCCGAGGCGGCGACGCCGAAGGCCATGCCCGCCTCGGCAAACGTTCCATCCCCGCGCCCGAGGAACAGGGTGTTGCGCGGATGCTGCGTCCGGTCGTATTCGCTACCCGAGACCAACCGCGACCCATCTTCCTTTTCCTGATTCACCTGCCGCGCGACGTGCGAGCGGGCCAGCATGTCGACCACGAAGAAGTCCATGTGGCCGTCGCGATTGATGTCCGCCACATCCACACCCATCGACGAGAGGCTGGTATGCGGGATCGCCATCGCCGTTGCCGCACGGAACCGTCCGCGTCCGTCATTGAGCCAGATCCGGTCGGGCGAATCGGTGTCGTTGCACACGTAGAGATCGGGAGCGCCATCTCCGTTGATGTCCCGGAACGCGACCGCCAAACCCCAATCGAACGGCGTCGGCGCTGGGCTTCCATTCGCGTTGGCGAAAACCTCGGGAAAGGCCACGGCCGTGAACCGCCCGCTTCCGTCGTTCCGATACAGGACATCCGGCTCGCCGGCTTCACGGGCCACGCCATTCGCACCAAGATAGAATCGGTTCCGGGACGCGGCGTTGGTGACCGCGACTCCATTGATGGAGGCCAGTACGGGCCGTCCGTCGACCATGCGTAGCCCAAAGCGCGTCTGGGGTTGGTCGAGGATCGTCTCCGAACGGTAGTTGGCCACGTAGAGGTCCAGATCGCCGTCGCCATCCATGTCCGCCAGCGCCATGGACATCGCACCACTGTCCTTCGCGAGGCCCGCCCCCTCGTCCCAGGTGAACGCTCCACGCCCGTTGTTCCTGAACAGTCGCGTTCCCCTTCCGATCCCGTTCACGAGCAGGTCCAGATCCGCGTCACCATCCACGTCGGCCAGCACCGCGCCGGTGGACCATTGATCGGCGCAGGCGGCGCCGCCTGCATCCGGAACCGCCTCGAACCTCCAGCCGCCGAGATTTCGATACAGCACGTTCGGGCCTTCCAACCGACACAGGTACAGGTCGCACCACCCGTCGCCGTCGACATCCCCCAGGGCGAGTCCGGAGCCATTGTTGACGGGCGTATTGGCCAGCGAGGTGGCCAGGCTGAGATGATTCGTGAAACCGATCCCGGTGACCGAAGGAGGAACGTTCGAGAAGCCGACCTGCGCAGTGCCGGAGACGACCACCGGGTGGGATCGGAACCCAGCCCCGCTCGTCCAGTTCATCGCGGGCGCCGCCAGAGCCGAAAGAGCGCTGGCCAACGCGAGGCCGACGCCAACCAACCAGCGCCCAAGGTTCCGTCGCGCATGTGAATCCTGCCAAGGCACAGCGCACGCTATGTCCGGCATCTGCACCGCTTCAAACTTCAATCTTCAGAACCGCACCCCCCAATGCCCGCCTCGTGACCTCGTCGGCTACCCCCAAACGTAGCAGTCGACGTGAGGAGGCTGTGGAAGAAGTCACAGGTTTGAAGTTGCAAGTCTCAAGCCCGACGCCTCGTGACCTCGTCGGCTACCTCCTATTTGACCTTTTCCAACTCCCCTTGAAACCCCACGCGGATCTCACGGGCATCCGCCGGAACCTCCACCGCCGTCTCACGCCCGCCCGGCCAGCGTACCACCAAACGACCCTCCCCACGGGGCAGCACCACAACGGCACCATCCTGCGAACCGTATCCACTGCCCGCATGGATCTCACGTGCCGGCCCGCGCCCCCAACGAAGCACGGACCCTATTCCCCACAGGTTTCCCGGCGGCCCCTTGAGCCGGATCCGCACACCCGCTTTACCGCCCCGGTTCCCGAGGAGGACCGACGGCGCCGCGTTGCGCGTGACCACCACATCAGGACGGCCATCGGCATCGGCATCCATCACCGCCGCCCCACGCTGGTCTCCATCCAACCGCACGCCGCTGTCGCGTGGATCCATCGCGCGGAATCCACCCTGTCCATCGCCCAGCAGGACCAACCCCAGCCCCGAATCCTGGCGGCCGGCCTCCATGTCATTGCCGGAGAAGTTCTGCGCCAGGAAAAGATCCTCCCGTCCATCGCCGTCGAAGTCTGCGACACCGATGCCGTAGACGGGAGCCAACTGGGCCGAGAACGGCAGGGCTCGTCCTTCGAACCGTTCACCCCGGTTGAGGAACACCATGCTTTCGAGGCGGGTCACCCGTGCTTCGGCCATGCCGGCCAAGGCGTCTCCCAGCAACTCGTTCACACTCGCCTCACCGAACGCACGATAGCTCCCCAGACGGGTCACGCGCTCCCCAAGCACCCGGCCCAGGGTCCGGAAATCCCGGCGGGGCACCCACTGTCCTGGCTTCCCGCCTGGATGCGATTCCACCACCACCCACTGGCCCTCAACCTCGCCAAAGTGAAACCGGGTTTCCGCCCACTCGGCGTAGACGCTGTTGCGTCCGATGTTTCCGGCGACGAGATCCATTCGCCCGTCGCCGTCAAAGTCACCTGCAGCCACCGAATTCCACCACCCGAGGACACCGTCGAGACCGTAGGCCTGTGTCCGTTCACTCCAGACACCCTTGCGATTTGCGTAGACCCGCAGGGGGCCCAATTCAGTGGCCACGACCAGTTCAGGCAATCCATCGCCATCGAGATCCGTCCATACGGCGCCGGTGACCAGGCCGGCCGATTTCAGGACGGGGCCTGCCTTCATATCCTCGGTCCACTCACCCCCCTCATTGCGGAAGACACGCGACGTCCCACTCGCCGGCCAACGCCCCGCACGCATCCGGCCACCCACGAACAAGTCGATGTCGTCATCTCCGTCCGCATCCGCCGCCGCCAGCGGGCCCACAGGATCGGTGGTCGTCCCAACCATCCCCGTCTCCTGGACCTCACCAAACCGGATCTCGAATCCGTCCACGCCCCCACCGCCTCCATCCACTCCTGCCCGTCCCCCAAGCACCATCGTCCAACCCTGGTCCACCGCCCAGCAGACCAACGCGCTGATGTCGGCATCCCCGGCGCGTTCGAGTGCGGGCGGACGGATCCGTCGGAACCCGCCCTTTCCGTTCCCGGCATGAAGTTCAATCGCTGAACCGCGGGCAGCGCCGAAGAGCAGATCTTCCTGGCCGTCGAGGTTCAGGTCACCCACAGCCACCGGAGGACCCAGTCGCGAGAGTGAACGCGGCAACAAGGGTTGAGAGGCCATCTCGTCGACGTCGTCCTCCACATGGCGATGACCCAGAACACCGCCGCGTTCCTCGAACAGCGGGGAAGGAGGCGCCGCCGGGGGCTGCTGGGCCGGATTTCCCTCCGATTCCTCGATCTCGTAGATCCTGCCAGACCGCACATCTCCAACCGCGGAACGGCGTCCACTCCGCCAAACCACCTCGATCCGCATCCCGGCATTCGTCCCCGCGGCGAAGACCCGCATGGCCTCGCCACCTGACAGATACCGCCCACCCGAAATCATTTCCTGCGACTGCTCGACCGGACCTCCGTGAACCTTGATCCGTGCCCCAATGCCATGTCGGTTTCCCCCGCGCCCCTTCAGCCGGACCGCTACCCGTCCAGCTGTGGATTCATTGCGCAGCACCCGGGCCGGCGCGTTGAGGGTGTTGATCACGACGTCGAAGTCACCGTCGTTGTCGAGGTCCGCCATGGCCATGCCTTGTGACACCTCCGCGGCATCGAAGCCCCACGCCATCGACGTTTCCTCGAACCCCTCCCCGCCGAGGTTCCGGTAGGCCAGGTTCGGTACCAGGATCGGGGGAAAGTCCGCCAGCGCGGCAACCGGATCCAGGACCCTCCCGGAACGCTGGCGCTCCGCAGCCCGGACCAACGCGTCCGAATCGGTCATGTCATGGCCGTGTCCGTTGGCGACCAACAGGTCCTCGAACCCGTCGAGGTCGACATCGAGGAACATCACGCCCCACGACCATTCCGTCGCCGACAGACCCAGCGCCTGCGCGGCCTCCGCATAACTGCCGTCCCCACGCCCGAGCAGCACCACGTTCCGCATCACCTGCGGTCGCGCCAACGGTCCCTCGCGATCCGGCGGCCACCCCCACCAGGGTTCCGGAGACAATTCGAAATTGCTCCGCTGCCAGGATCGCCGCTGATGCGAAGGGCTCAACATGTCCACCGCCATGAGATCCACGTGGCCATCGCGGTTCAGGTCGGCGAAGTCCACCGCCATCGAGGCAAAGGGCGTCTTGCGAACGGCGCGGCGATCGATCGCGCGGAACGTTCCCTTCCCGTCGTTCAGCCAGAGGCGATCAGGCGAGAAGAAGTCGTTGCAGACGTAGAGGTCGGGCGCGCCATCCCCGTTGAGATCATGGAAGGCCGCAGACAATCCCCATTCCCGCGGTGGTTCGCGCAGCGGTTGTCCTGATTCGTCCAGGAATCGCCCACCCGTCCACGACTCGGCCCGAAACCGGCCGTTGCCCTCGTTCAGGAAGAACTGGTCGGGCTCACCGACCTCCATCAACGCCTGGTTGTCGCCGGTGCCGCCCACGACGAACTGCTCCACGTGCTCGGGAGGAACGACCAACCGGCCATCGACCCGACGCAGCCGCACACGTGTCGCACCGCCCTGCCCCTTGAAGGTGCTGGCCCGGTAGTTCGCGACGTAGAGATCGAGATCGCCGTCGCCGTCAACATCGGCCAACGCCATGGAATGGGCCCCGGACTTCGAACCGATGCCGGCATCCGGCGATTCCGTGAACCCGCCCCGGCCGTCGTTGGTGAACAACCGCGTGCCACGGCCAACGCCGTTCACGAGCAGGTCCAGATCCCCGTCCGCATCCAGGTCTACCAGCACGGCTCCCGTCGAATGTTGTCCCTCGCAGGCAGCGCCGCCAGCCGCCGGAATGACGTCGAACTTCCAGCCGCCGCGATTCCGGAAAAGCGCATTCGCACCCTCCAGACCACACAGGTAAACGTCGCACCATCCGTCCCCGTCGACATCTCCCAGTGCCACGCCGGATCCATTCTCCAGAATGGGATTCCTGGCTGCCGCCTCAAGCGACAGCCGATTGGTGAAGTCCAACCCGCTGGTCGCGCGATCGACGGTCACAAACCCCGCACGGTCACGCCCCGTTGGCAGCACGACTGTGTGCCGATGACCGTTCCCGTTCACCCAGTCCAAAGCGGACAAGCGGAGGACGCAGCCCATCGCGGCCACGACGCACCCCAACCACCACCGGGCGGCAGCAACCCTCCGAAGCAACGGTGCAGAATCCCTCGCGAACACAGGTCACGCTATGTCGACGCTTCGCCCCCGTTCAACCGGGAATCCCCACAAGGAGGAGCCAATGCCGCCGATTGGCCCAGGTGCCTCTTGAGACTGCCCCCTATTGGAAAGGATTCGGGGCGGCGATGTCCTCATCGCCATGGGAAAGGCTTTGGAACGGCGACGAGGACGTCGCCACCCCGTTCCTTACGGGGGCAGTGTCAAGCGGCGCCCGGTTAGCCCCCGGGCCCCGCTCACTGTCGACCGGGTGCCCACACACCCCCGCTTGCTGTAGGTCGGGTGCCCCAGCCGGCGGTGGCGCAAGGCTGCCGCACAGGCATCATGCCTCCTCGCTGGCTGCAGGAGCCGGCAGCCTCCGGAGGGTGAGCCGTGCCACGCGCAGGCCGTCGAGATCCTCGACAATGAGCTCGTGTCCGGCCACCTCCAGGCGTCCGCCGCGGCGCGGAAACCCACCCATCTGCTGCGTGACCCAGCCACTGACGGTGGTGACGTCGGTATCGTCGAGCGGTTCCCCCACCAACTCAGAGAGTTCGAACAATGGCAACGATCCCTCCAACTCCCAGACGCCCTCGCCACGGGGCACAAGGCGCGGCTTCTCATGGTCGAACTCGTCCTGGATCTGGCCGACCAGTTCCTCCAGCACGTTTTCCAGGGTCACCAACCCAATGGTACCACCGTACTCGTCCACCACGATCGCGAGGTGGGACTTCCGTTCGAGGAAGAGTTTCAGGGCCGTTTCCAGCCGCGCCGTCGGGGGCAGGTAAATCAGTGGCCGAGCCACCGGGACGAGGTCACCTCCCGAAACCGCTCGATCCCGCGCCGCCATCAGGTCCTTGAAGTGCACCACACCCCGGGTCCGGTCGACATCCCCATGCTCGGCCAGAGGAAAGCGTGAGTAGCGCGTCTGCTCGGCGATGCGCAAGCATTCGGCAATGGGACGCGACATCGACAGGCACACGATGTCCTTGCGCGGCGTCATGACCTCACGGACCACGCGGCGGCGAAGGTCGAAGGCATTCAGCACGAGGTCGCGGGCAAGATTGGAGTCGCCGTCCGCATGACCTCGGGCGGAGAGCATCAGCCGCAGTTCCTCCTCGGAATGATCCCCGCCGTGTTCGGAGGTGGCCTCGATCCCCATCCACTTCAGCACGCGCAACGACGCAACGTTCAGCAGCCAGATGAACGGGTACGAAATCCAGAAGAACAGCTGCAACGGATAGGCCACCCAGAGTGACGACGGCAGGGGCCGCTTGATCGCAAGGAACTTGGGGGCCTGTTCGCCCACGACGATGTGGAGGAACGTGATCAGCGAATAGCCCACCACGAACGAGACGATGTGGCGGACCTTCTCGGAACTGACCCGCAGCAGGTCCAGCACCGGCTCCAGCATGGCCACGAACGCCGGCTCACCGATCCACCCCAGCGCCAGACTCGCCAGTGTGATGCCCAACTGGCAGGCCGAAAGGTACGGGTCCAGATGTCCAACGATGTGCTTGGCAAGGCGTGCACGACGGTTGCCCTTGGCCGCCAGCGGTGAGAGCTGCGTCTCACGGATCTTCACCAACGCGAACTCCGCCGCGACGAAGAACCCGTTCAGGCCCACGAGCGCGAGGACCGCCAGCAACTTCCACAGGATGGCCCACGGATCTGTCATCGCGATTCCCCCCGGGCCGAGCCTCGTCGAACATCGCCCTCAGGATGTCCCACAGCGTCACCAATCCGCGTTCCTGTCCGCCGGGTCCGGTCACGACCGCGAACTGGTCGCCACTGCGCTGGAGACGGCGCAGGGCTTCGTCGAGGCGCATGGTTTCATCCAGGAAGACAGCAGGACGCAGATGCCGGCCGGCCGCCACCCCGGCACCGTTCTCGGCATAGAGCAGGTCCGAAAGCATGACCACACCCGCCACACGCCGACGGCTTCCGGAACCCCGCCACACGGGGAGACGGGAAACGCCATGCTCGCGGCACAGCGCCAACGCCCGGTCCACCGACGTCAGCAGATCGATGGTCACCGCCGTTTCCAACGGGCGGGCCAACCGTGCGAGGGTGGCGTTCTGGAGGTCCAACACCCGGTTGATCAGCTTCCGTTCGGTGTTCGTCAGCGACCCCTCTGCGTCTTGCATCAATGCGCGGAATTCATCGCGATTGCCGAACAACCGTCCGGTGAACTGGGAACCCTGCGTCACCTTCAACAGGACCCTCGCGAAGGACTCCGCCACCCCAACGAACGGCGTGAGCGCGAAGTGCACCGCTCGGAACGGGAGCACCAACTGAAGGCACAGCCGGTTCGGAAAACGACGGAACAACGTCTTCGGGAGCAGGTCACAAAAGACGTACAGTCCCGCCCACACACCGGCCACCCCCATCCAGAAAAACAATGGCTTGCCCGCGAACCGATCCTGCAGATCCGTGATCAGCAGCGCTGCCGCGCTGAAGTTCGCGAGCGTGTTTCCCACCAGGATCGTCCACAGGAAGTTCTCCGGCTTTTCCAGGTACCGCTGGAGGGCCCGTGCCCCAGGACGCCCGATCCGGACCCAGTGACGGATCCGCAACGGGCTCAACACCTGCACACCCGCCTCCATGCCCGACATGAAGAAGGACAGCAGCAGCCACGCACCCAGCGCCGACCATTGGAACCAGGGACTCAATGGCCACCTCCCCGTCCAACAACTTCGACCATCACCTCACGTACCCGGCGTGCATCCGCTTCCTTGACCGTCAGCTTCAGGCCGCTCCGCACGAAACAGGCGCCCACCGGCGGCACCACCTCGGACAGCTGCACCACCCATCCGCCGACGGTATCGACGTCCTGGACCTCGCCCAATTGCGGGCATTCGCGCCTCAGGTCCTCCAGACGCATCGTTCCCGCCACACGCCATCGACCCTCTCCCAAGCGCTCGCTGACGAAGCCGGGAGTCACCACATCGAGCCGCAACCGGCCTACCACCTGTTCCAGGATGTCCTGCAAGGTCACCATTCCCGCCACACCGCCAAACTCATCGACCACGATCGCCATGCCGCGCTTCTGGCGCTGCAGGGCCTCGAACAACTGCAGCAGGTTCATGGTCTGCGGCACAAATGATGGAAACTCGATGGCCTCCGAGAGGTCCGCGTCCGGCTTCAGCAGCAACGTCTGCGTGTTCAGGATGCCCACGATCGTGTCCGGACTCTCGTCGTAAAGCGGCAGCCGATGCCGCCGCGATGACTTCGCCACGCGACGCATCTCTTCAAGTGAGGCATCGTCCGGCAACATGACCATTTCGGACCGGGGCCTCATGACGTCGCCCACGGTCCGTTGATCGAGGCTGAGCACCTGCAACAGGATCTCTTTTTCGGTCTCTGCCAGCGTTCCTTGCTGGTGGGCCAATTCCACCAGGTCGGCGTATTCCTCGTCCGACCACGCCGAGTGCACCTTGATCGACTTGGGAATGACCAACCCGAGGATTCCATCCACCAGTCGCTGACCGCCGCGGTGCACCGGGCCGGTGATCCGCATCAGGATTCCCAACGGGCGAGCCACCCGCAGCGACCATCGATCCGGTTGCCGGACACCCAGCGCCTTCGGGGTGACTTCGCAGAGGAAGAGCGTCATTCCAAGGACAGTGAGCGCCGAAAGCGCCGTCGACCATCCGCCCACCATTGCCAGGCTCAATCCCAGCACCACCAACAAGAGATTCGCCGTGGCATTTCCCAGCACGAGGGTCGAAAGCAGGTCCGGAGAATTCTCCAGCAAACGGACCACGGCCTGGCCCCGGACGGGATCCGTGGCGACCAAACGACGGGCGCGCCAACGACCCAGCGAAAACAGCGCAGACTCTGCCAAGGCAAAGAAGAAGCTCGCCCCCGCAGCGAGGACGAACAGCGGCACGACTGTTGTGATGGACAACTCCAAGGCCCCACTATCCCGACTCTCGGGGGCAGAATCAATCCACGGCCACCGTGGATCGTGGCATCCATCCCACCCGACTGCCGTCCACCGACACTTCCATCCACTCCCCATGCGCCCTCAGCACCCGGATCTCGGTCCCGGCAGGCAACGGCCGGATGGCCTTGGCCTCCGGGACCGGCGCCTGCACGGCGGAGACCTCCCGTTGGATGACGACCGCATTGGCCGAGAAATGCCGAACCATGAGCGCGGCCACCCAACCGCCTCCGAACAACAACTGCAACGTCACTGCCATGGCGAGACTACCGGAACCTGCCGCCATGGAGAGGCGGCGCCGGATCATGGCCACACCCAATCCCACGCTGGATCCGATGGCGAGAAGCGCCCATTCCTCATCCCGCAACCAGCCCGTTGCCCAACCCAGTGGATGGACCCCGCTCGTCCCAAGCTTCTCCCGAACCTGCGACAACGCCCTGCGGATACCCCCATCCCGTGGCGCGAGGCGATGCGCCTGCCTCCATGCGGCCATGGCCCGCCCCGGCTCACCCGCCTGGACCCGAGCCTGACCGAGGTTGAACCACAGATCCGCCGACTGTGGGTTGGTGCGGACGAGTCCATCCATCATCGTCGCCGCTTCGGCATACCGTCCCAACATGAAGAGTTTCCCGGCGTCCGCGGCAGGCTGGGCCGCGCGCAAGTCAGGCATCCGGAGGATCGCCAGCAGGACAACAAGCGCCAGCCAGGCTCCACGGCACACACATCGAAAACTTCCAGTCATCGCGCGCCCTCCTGCTCCCGCAACACCTTCATCAACTCCGCCGTCTCAGCGGCGAATCCCGCCAGATCCCCATCCGCGCCCCGCGCGAACCGCAAAAGCTCGTACCGGGCAAACCACGCCTCCAACCGATCACAGGCCGCCGGATCCAGTCCTCCCGGACGCAGGTCCCGAGCCACCACATCCGCCGTGATGCCGTCGGGCAATCGATCCAACCACCACCCGATCCAGCAACGCACCGCGCGCGACAAGGTCGTCATGTCCTGCGCCGGTCCCGATCCCATCGCTGCCGCGATCAGGTGGGATTCCCGCAGCCATCCATCACGTGCAGGTCCAACCGGCCGCGAAAGCCGACGACGACGCACCGCGCCGGCGATCGAAATCCCAACCCAGGCAACCCACGGAATCCCGACGGCCACACCAACCCACGGGCTGGCTGCCCAACCCTGGCGCACCACGGGGCCGCGCCCGATCGTCTGGCGCCATTCGAGCAAAGGTACCGCCCCCGCGAGGGCCGCAGCGTTGGTTCCGTTGACTGAACTTACACCCGCGGCATTGGTTCCAGCGCCCGGTGCGGATCGAACCACGGCCGGGCGCACGTCCAGGCTCAGATCGTCCACGGTGGTCTGGTCGTACCGCCGCGTTTCAGGATCGAAGAACACCAATGGCGGGACGGGAATCTTCAATTTGCCCGGACGCTCCGGGACCAGCACAAACTCCATCGTCTTCACCCCCGTCAGGCCCAGTTCATCGGCCGGCATGAACCCGTTGGTGCCCGGATAAACCCGGAACGCCGGATCCTCCGGCCATGGCCCCATTTCCAGACGCTCGATGCCGCCCTTCCCCTGGATCGTCAGCCGCACCGTCGCCGGATCGCCCACGGTCAACTGGGCGGGGATCACACTGGCATTCATCTGGAACCGACCGACCGCACCGGCGTAATTGGCCGGCCGGCCCAACGAGGGCGGGGCAATGGCCTTCAACCGGTGAGTGCCGGACTTCAATGTCACCTGTCGGGCCTCACGTGGCGGCCCGAAGAAATCGTCCATGAGCGAACCCGGCCGCCGTGGCGCCTGCGCCGCGAGCAGGAGGACCAGATCCATCTCGGCCGGGCCCACGACAAGATCCCCGGGCTTGGTGGCTGTCACCGCGAACTTCCAGATGACAACGCTCCACTGTTGATTGCCCCGCTGCGTCGCTGCCTGCGTCGGCTGGGTGCTCCTCCCAACCACGAATCCGTCCAGGTCGAACCGGGGTGCCGATGGGCTGCGGATCGACTGGAAGTACAGGTGCAACTCCACCGGAAACGTGTCCCCCACGACCACCTCGTCGCGGTCCATGACCAGCTTCAGCCACACCGGCTCCTCGTGGGCTTCCCGAGGGAGGACCCGGATCCGGCCAGGCTGCGTGCTCAGTGTCTGGTTGGCCACCCGCACCTGCATTGGCGGAATGACCACGTCATTGGTCGTGTCCAACGCCAGTTGGTACCGATGCGAAACCCGGACGGCCGTCTGGCCGTTGATGTTCTCCATCTGGCTCGATGGCCCGAGGTACCGCATCCGCACCCCGGGAATCTGGGGGACCGTGGGCGTGGCGGTCCGTTGCGTCCCGTCGACGACCACCTGCATTCCAACTGTTTCGCCCGCCTCGATGGTCTCTCGGTCGAGCACCATTCGTGCGTCAAGGGCGAGGACCGACCAGGTCAGGCAAACACACGCCAGCAGGAAGGCGACGACACCTCCCAGGCGCGCAATGCGGGCCGGCCGAAAGGGATGAACCGTGGCTGAGATCATGGGGCGGAGGAACATCACCAGGTCTTCCGTCGTCCGTTGCCCCCGCGTGGATCCTGGGCCGGCGCGGCTGGCCGAAGGATCAACGCTCGTTCCTCTCGCTTGTGGCCATCCAGCATCCGCTCGGCAAAACGGATCGCCATGCGTCCATCCGCAGAATCCTCCCCGGCGTCAGCCGCCATCCCACCGGCACCGCCTGTGCCAGGCTCGGGAGCCTGTGAACCGCTGCCCTTCTCGCCCGCCCCGCCCTCCTTGTCGGAACCGGCCTTCTGGTTGCCACCCTTGCCCTGCCCTTGCCCGGCGGCATCCTTCTGTCCCTTCTCGCGGGGATCCCCGGCCTTGCCGCTCTGGCCATCCTCGGATTTGTCGTTGTCTCCGGACTTGTTGTCGGAGTCCTTCGGATCCTTCTTTTCCTTCGATGGATCCTGCTTGGATCCGCGATCCCCCATGCCCTGCTGTTTCTGGTCCTTCCCGTCCTTCGAGTCGGAACCTTCCTTGGAGTCCTGTTTGGAGTCCTTGGAATCCTCCTTACCCGATTGCTGTTCGTCAGATTTCCCGGAGTCCTGCTTCTCCTGATCCTTCGAGTCCTTCTCCTCTTTCTCCTTGTCCTGTTTGTCCTTCTTGTCCTGCTTCGAATCCTTCTTCTCCTCCTGCTGTTCCTTGCGTTCACGGGCCAGCGCTTCCTGCGCCGCCTCGAGGTTCGCCCGGGCATCCGTGTCTGCCGGATTCAGGCCGAGTGCCGCCTGATAGTGCCGGACGGCGTCCTCCCAGAGCCGGATCTTCTCGGTGGGTTCCTCGGCTCCCTCGCCCAACCGGAACCGAGCATTGCCCAATCCAAAGAAGGCCCTCTGCTGCAAGCGCAGATCCGCCGATCCCAGGGCCGACTCGTACCGGCGCGCGGCTCCCTCCCAATCCTGCTGCCGGTAGGCCGCCACACCGGCATTGAACGCCAGCCGGTAATCGTCCGGTCGGGCAGTCAGCAACTGCTCGTATTCCTGACGCGCCCCCACGACATCGCCCTTCCCGAACCGCTCGAGCGCGCTCTCCGCATTCGGACCTGCAGCCAACAGGGACGACGTCGTCAGCGCGGCTGCCCCCACCGTCCGAAACCACCTTCGGGATCTTGAATTCGGATTCATCGGTTCCATCAGTTTGTCACGCCCAACGCGCCCTTCAACTCCGGGTTGCCCGCACCGGTGGACGCCGTGCGCAGCCGACTGCGGCGCTGCTCCGAAACGAGGACGTCCACCACGAGAAGGCCCACGACGAACGCCAGGGGCCATTGAAATCGTTCCTTGGGCTGCCGGACCTTGCCTCCGGCGAACTCGCCCTTCGGCAGGGTCGACAACCCACGGTCGTAGAGCGTCCGGAGGGCCTGTGGATCCTGCATCGATTGGTAGAACCCGTTGCCAGCCTCGGCGATCTCCCGCAGCAGGCCTTCGTTCAACCGGCTCTTCACGACATTGCCCGACTCATCACGGATGAACACCGTGTTGCCGTAGGGATCGGCCGTGCGCAGCAGTTCGCCCTCCGCCGATCCCAACCCCAGCGTGTAGACCCGGACTCCGTCCTTGGCGGCTTCCTTGGCCGCTTCCACCGCCCCTTCCTCATGATCCTCGCCGTCGGTCATGATGACGATCGCCCGGGAAGCCCCGGAGTCGCGACTGAAACTCTGCCGTGCCTCCTGGATGGCCTCGGCCAACGCCGTTCCGGCTTCCGGAATGATGTCGGTGTCGAGTGCGGCCACCGACTGGCGGAAGGCCTCCGGATCGAGGGCCAGCGGGCACTGCAGGAAGGCCGATCCCGCGAAGGCCACCAACCCCAGACGGTCGCCCTTCCCGAACCGTGCGAGGTCATACGCTCCCAGACGCGCCCGTTGCAGCCGGTTCGGCTTGAGATCGGTGGCCAGCATCGAACGCGAAACATCAAAGCACACGATCACGTCGAGGCCAGCGCCCCGGCTTTCCTCCTCGATGTACCCGATCCGCGGACGAGCGAGTGCGAGCAGGAGGACGACGATCGCGAAGCCCAGGGTCCAACGCTTGAACTGCTGCCGCCATGGCGAAACGCCGACCGTCAACTGCCCGAGCAACCGACTGTTCACGAAGCGCGCAATGGCACGCTGCTTGGAGCGCCACGTCCACCAGAGGAAGGCCACCAGCAAGGGCGCCATCACCACCGCGAGCACCAGGAACGCCGGCATGCCAAAGGGCGTCAGATAGGAGTTCATGGCAGCTTCCTCCAGACCGTGTTCGCGAGCATCAGTTCGAGGACCAACAGCACCAGTGCCGGCACCCCGGCGTACATCATCAACTCCTCATACGACGCGAACTTCTGCGTCTCCATCTCCGTCTTCTCCAACCGGTCGATCTCGTCATAGATCGACCGCAACGTCTGCGTGCTGTCGGCACGGAAGTACTTCCCACCCGTCCGGTCAGCAATCTGCGTCAACGTCTCCTCGTCGATGTCCACCGGCACCTGCCGGTACACCTTCCGGCCGAAGGGATCGTAGCCCACCGGTGTCGGAGCCGTGCCGCGCGTCCCCACGCCAATCGTGTAGACCTTCACCCCAAGGGCCTTGGCCGCGTCGGCCGCAGTGAGCGGCGGGATGCTGCCCGCGTTGTTCTGTCCATCGGTCATCAGGACCACGATCCGGCTCTTCGAGGGCAGGTCACGCAACCGGTTCACCGCCGTCGAGAGGGCGGATCCAATCGCCGTGCCCTGTTCGTTCAGGGTGTCGAGTCGGTCGAGGATCCGCAGGAGGAAGTCGTGGTCCAGCGTTGGAGGCGCCGCGATATAGGCGCGACTGGAGAAGGCCACGAGCCCGAAGCGGTCGCTGGCCCGCTGTTCGATGAACGACTTGAGGACGTCCTTCGCAATGGCGATGCGGTTCACCCGCTCGCCGTGCAATTCGAAGTCCTCCGCCAACATCGACCCGGAAAGATCGAGGGCCACCGCGATGTCCACGCCGCTGGCCCGGACCGGCGCACGTCCCTGCCCGGCCTGAGGACGGGCCAACGCGACGAAGAGGAGCGCCATGGCCAGCCACCGCAACCCGCGCAATACCGTGCCCGCACGCGAACGGCTCAGCGAGGTGATGCCCTTCACCAACCCGACCGACGAATACACGAAGGTCGCCTCACGGCTCCATCGGCGGTGCGCCCACATGAGCAACGGAACCGCCAGGATGCCCAACAGCCACCAGGGGGATTCAAACCGCATCGGTTCCCCCTTTCTGCGGGTTTTCTCCGCTCGGCGCACCGGAGTCCGCCGTCGTGTTCAAGGAAGCTGGCGCCGTTTCGTCCACGACCCACACCGCCGCCGCCTCCAACCCGTCCAATTCCTGCGCTCCGGGTTTCCATCCCGCGAATTTCACCAGGTCGCACTGCTCCAGAAATGCTGCCAACGGCCCTTGATGGCGCGGATCCAGCGTCGGACGCCGGCTCAGGTCCGTGAGGAACTCCTCCGTTGTCTGCTCCGGAGCCTTCAGCCCGAATCGATCCTCCAGATAATGGCGCACGGCATCGGACACTTCACCGGCATACCTCCGGGGTTCACCCATCCACTCCCGTGCGGCCTCGATGCGGCCTCGGGCCACGACGGCGGGATCCGGCATGGGAAGGGGCGCCCGCTCGGCGGGCGGACGACGGCTCCAGCGCCACCAGGCCAGCCCTGCCGCGGCCGCCACCAAGGCGACGAATCCCACCTGGATCGGCCGCTTCCATGGGTCCGGGATTTCCTCCAGACGTTGGACATCCCCGCGCAATGGAAGCCGCGGAACCACGTTCGTCCCTCCGGGAGCCGGGGCGAGGACCGGGCCGGGAGCCTGGGTCCGGTTCGTCACCGCCCCATGCATCAAGGCGTTCGCGAGGAACCATCCGGACAGACAGAGGATGGCTGTGAAGCCCAGAGCGCGGGCAAGCGGATGCCGGCGAAGGATCATCGTCCCCTCCTCTTCTCGCGGGAATCGAAGAAGTCGGACAACGCCCGCTCGTACGGTTGGTCCGTGCGCACCCGAAGGGCATCCACGCCGCAACTGCCGAACAACCGGTCCAGTTCCTCCTGCGTCTTCGAGGCACGGGCGCTGAAGGCGTGCAACCGACGTTCGTCGCTCGTGTTCACCTCGACCACCTCGCCGGTCTCGGAGTCCTGCAGGAGCAAGCGTCCAAGCTTCGGCAGCACCATCTCGAAGGGATCCACCACCTGCACCGCCACGACGTCATGACGGCGCGCCACCTGCCGCAGCACGCCCGCGGAAATCCGCCCCAGGGTCTCGCTATGCAACACCCGTCGCTTCAGATGCGCCATGATCTCGCTGCGGCTGGGATTCGTCTCCGCCAGAAAGTCCGAGACAAGCACGACGATCGCCCGGTGCGGCAGGATCCGGCGCGCGAACTCCAACGCCCCGTTGATGGACGTGCCGCGGAACCGGGGTTCGTGGCACAGGATGTCCCGCACCACCCGCAGGACATGACGGCGTCCCTTCTGCGGTGGGAGGTAATGCTCGACGGTCTCGGTGAACAGCACCAACCCCACCCGGTCCTGATTCCGGATCGCGCTGAACGCCAGCACCGACGCCAACTCCGCGGCCAACTCGCGCTTGGACTGGGCGCCGGACCCAAACAACCCCGACGCGCTCACATCCACCATCACCATCACCGTCAGCTCGCGTTCCTCCCGGAACTTCTTCACGAACGGATGGTTCATCCGCGCGGTAACGTTCCAATCGATCGTGCGGACCTCGTCGCCCGGCTGGTATTCGCGGACCTCGTCGAAGTCCATCCCAACGCCCTTGAACGCCGAATGGTACTGGCCCGCGAGGGAATCCGCGACGAGCCGGCGCGTCCGGATCTCGATCTGACGGATCTTCTTGAGCAGTTCCTTGGGAATCATTGCGGGCAGCAATCAGGCAACGGCGGTCAAACGGCAGCCTGCATTCATGGCACCGGCAGTTCGTCGAAGATCCGCTGCACCACCCATTCCGCCGTCTTTTCCTCCGCTTCCGCCTCGTAGGTGATCGTCACGCGGTGACGCAGCACATCCAGACCGATGCTCTTCACATCCTGCGGCGTCACGTAGCCACGGCCCCGCAGGAATGCATGAGCCCGCGCAGCCAGCGCCAGCGCGATCGTCGCCCGCGGCGAGGCACCCATCTGGATCATCCCGTCGAGCTTCAGCTTGTAGGCCTGCGGATCCCGGGTCGCGCAGACGACGTCGACGATGTAATCCCGGACCTGTTCGTCCATGTACATCTCGTTGAGCACGGCGCGCGCCTTGAGGATGTCCTCCGGCGTGACCACCGCCTGAGCCGATGGATGACCATTCGTCCGCCCCATCAGGTCCAGGATCTGGCGTTCCTCTTCCCGGGTCGGATAGCCGATCTTCAACTTCAGCATGAACCGGTCGACCTGCGCCTCCGGCAACACGTACGTGCCTTCCTGTTCGATCGGATTCTGCGTCGCCAGCACGAGGAATGGTTCTTCCAACCGGAAGGTCTGGTCGCCGATCGTCACCTGCCGTTCCTGCATCGCTTCCAGAAGCGCCGACTGCACCTTGGCCGGTGCCCGGTTGATTTCGTCCGCCAGCACCAGGTTCGCGAAGATCGGCCCACGGCGGATGGAGAAATTGCCCGCATTGGGATTGTAGACCTGCGTGCCGATGACGTCGGCGGGCAGCATGTCGGGCGTGAACTGGATCCGGGAGAAGCGGACATGCAACCCGGTGGCCAGTGTCTTGACGGAAAGGGTCTTGGCCAATCCGGGCACGCCTTCGAGGAGCACGTGGCCGTTCGCCAGGAGTCCAATGACGAGTCGCTCGACCAGGTATCGCTGGCCCACGACACACTTGTTGATCTCGGTAAACAGGGGTCCCAGGAAGGCGGAAGCCTCCTGGACGGCGGCGTTGGCGGCTGCAGGACCGGAACTCATCTGCGCGTGTATGCCGCACCGACCGCCCCAAGGGCAACGGCGTTCAATCCGGATTTTCGGTTTGTCGCCTCACCGGCGGGTCCGCCAGAGCCGGAACATCATGGCCAGAATGCCCCACGCCGCCCGGATGGTGCCCGTCAGGTTGCCCGAAATCTTCGACTCTCCCGCCCGCCGAGGCCGGAACCGGACGGGAAGTTCCGTGATCCGTAGTCCTGCCTCGATGGCCCGGACCTGCATCTCCACGTTCCATCCAAAGCCTCGATCCGTCAGGCGGAGGCCTGACAGCACCTCGACCCGCACCGCCCGTAGCGATCCCACATCGCCAAAGGAACGTCCCCAGCCTGCCCTCGCAACCACCCTGAAAATCGAGGTGCAGATCCGCTGTGAAGCGTTCATCGCGGCCCGCGACTCCGCGGACCCGGATCGGTCTCCAAGAATCAGGTCCGACTCCCGGGCGACCTTCTCCCAGGCTTGGCATTCCTCTGGGTCAAGCGCGTCGCTGCCATCGGCCGAACTGAACAGGACCCATCGGGTCCCGTCGGGCAGGTCCTGCAACCCCCGCCAGGCGGCGGCCCCATAGCCGTGGGTGGGTTCGGAAACAACGTCCGCACCCGCTTCCCGTGCCAAGGCCGCGGTGTCATCGGTGCTGCCGTTGTCGATGACGCGCACCCCGGCGAAACCAGCTCCCAACCATTGGCGAACGGTCTCGACAACACAGTCGCGCTCGTTGAGCGCCGGGATCAGCACGATGCAGGACTTGGCAAATCCCGGTTCAGGATGCAGAGGCGTGGCCATCACTCGGGATTGGCCGTCACCGCTTCGTACGCTCGGACCAGCGCTGAGCGCAGTTCTTCCCGTCGCACCGGCTTGGCGAGGTAGTCATCCATGCCGGCAGCGAGGCAACGTTCCCGATCCTCGCGCATCGCATTCGCGGTCATGGCGATGATGTGGACCTTGGGAGCCCCGTTCCGCTCACGCTCCCGGAGCCGGCGTGTGGTTTCGTATCCGTCCATTTCCGGCATCAGGCAATCCATCAGGATGATATCGAAGCGGGCCGCTTCCACGGCGTGCAGGACCTCCAAACCGTTCAGGGCCGTGTCCGCGCGGCAGCCCAGGCGCTCCAGCATCTTCACCGCCAGCAACCGGTTCGTCAGGTTGTCCTCCGCCAGCAATATCCTCAACCGCGCCAGTTCGGTGGGTTCAACCACGCTTCCCCCTGCCGAATGATCACCCGAACGGGTCGATGGACGCTTCTGCACCGCGCCAGGCAGGGGCACGGAGCCGGGCAACGGTGCCGCCAACGCCTCGACCAGACACTGATGCAACTGGGCCCGCTTCACGGGCTTCAGCAGGAAGGCCAGCAATCCCGCATCCCGCAACGCCCCGGAATCCGGCCGTTCATGCGCCGACGAAAGCATCACCATCCGGGTCGCACACAACACCGGATCCCGGTGGATCCGCCGGGCCAGCATCATGCCGTCCACATCCGGCATCTGAAGGTCGAGCACGGCGAGGTCATAGGGATTGCCCTCGCGGATGGCCTCCCGCATCCGAACCTCTGCGGTGGCCGCGTCCTCCACAGCCTCAGCGACCACCTCCCACAGCTTCAACTGCTGGAGCAGCAACTGCCGGTTCGTATCGTTGTCATCCACGATCAGGATCCGGCGGTTCACCAGCGGCGGAAGGGTGACCGGAAGCGCAGGAGAACTGGCGGACTGGAAACTCGCGGTGAACCAGAACAACGAACCTCGACCAGCCTCACTCTGGACACCGATCTCGCCTTCCATCAATTCCACCAGACGCTTGCTGATGACCAAGCCAAGTCCTGTGCCGCCGTACTTCCGGGTGGTCGAACTGTCCGCCTGGCTGAACGGTTGGAACAGCCGCGAACGGACTTCCTCCGAGATGCCAATTCCCGAATCGCGGACCTCAAAACGGAGCCGCGACCCGCCTTCCGGCAATCCCGACTCCAGCTTGACCCGCAACAGGATGTCGCCGCGCTCGGTGAACTTCACCGCGTTGCCCGTCAGGTTCAGGATGATCTGACGGACCCGCGTCGGATCCCCCATGAGGTACGGCGGGATCTGTTCATCCATCCAGAGGATGATCTCCAACCCCTTCTTGTGGGCGGTCACTGCCAGCAGGTCGACCACACCCTCGAGCAGATGGCGCAGGTCGAAGGGGGTCATTTCCAGCGTCATCCGACCTGCCTCGATCCGCGACAGGTCGAGGATGTCGTTGATGATTGTCAAAAGGCTCGATGCGCTTTGCTGCACCAGTTCCGCATGAGCGCGTTGCTCCTGTTGCAGCGGGGACTCCAGCAGAAGGCTGCTGAAGCCGAGGATGCCATTCATCGGTGTACGGATTTCGTGGCTCATCGTCGCGAGGAACTCGCTCTTCGCCTTGCTCGCCGCCTGAGCCTCCCGGTAGAGCTCGATCAACTCCTCCTTCTGCTTTTCGATGCTGTCCCGGGACTGCGCCAACTGATCCGCCATCCGGTTGAAACTCCGCCCAAGATCCCCGATTTCATCGCTGCGGGTCATTTCCACCCGATGCTGGAATTGTCCCTCTCCGAACTGTTGTGTGGCCTTGGCGAGGCGATGAATGGGGTTCGCCAGACTCCGGGCCAGCAGCATGGCTCCCAAGGCGGCGATGACCGCGCTGAACAGCGAACTGACCAGCAGATCCTTGGCGACTTCTCTGGCGCGCTCATCCAGGAAGTCCACCGGTCGGTCCGCCTGAAGGACCGCAACCACGTTCGAGTCCTCATCCTTCACCGGTGCCGCGGCTGAGATCCACCATCCGTACCCATCCCAATAAAGCCCGCGCGAAGTTGCCTGGTCATTCATCGCGGACTCCAGATGCGGCTGCGTGCCATATCCGTTCCCCACGAAAAAGTGACCGTCCGGCCCTGGATCCGTCATCACCACGAATTCAAAGCGGTTGCTTGCCGGCGCCTCCAACCGAGGGCGCATGATGTAAAGCGGACTGTGGGTGCTGTTGGTCAGGCGGTTCGCATACTTGACCTTCAGCAGAAGCTCCCGGTTCTCGATGAAATCCGAATTGTCCGTCTGAAAAACCTCTCCGTTGGTCGGGCTGTTGATGGATCGGAGGGCTCCCCCCTTGATCGCCGGAGCCAGCGAATTGACCACCGCCAGGAGTTCGTCACGCAACTGCTGCTCGAGAAACTCCTTCTGGTATTTGTACGCGGCAAACGACGAGACACCGACGGCCAGACCAATCAAGAGCAGGGAGAAGCCCACCAGGCGGAAATACAATCCCACCCGGCGCTTCCGCCGAACCCCGCGGTTTGCTGGCCTCGTTGAATGCTCCATTGGAACCCGCCATGCCCCGTGTCCCCAAGCAGCGGCCCAAGGCGTGCGTGCCGGCCCGCCACCAATGGCGAAGCACCTTGAAAAGGAAAGGGCTCCGCCTGTTGTCCGCCGTTTCCACCCCCCGCGTCCAGAATGAAGACAGCTTCTCTCGCGAACTGCGGGCCAGATTCCGGAATTGTCTGACCGTCATACGCGACTTCACCCGGGTGTTTCGGATACCATTTCCGCCGTCCTTGATCGACAACGACACATCCTGCCCGGAGGCCCTTCCCCGCCGTTCCCTGCGAATGGTGGGCGCGTTACTCCTCGTTGTCTGGGGAACGCAGGTCGTGCTGGCCGCGAATTCTACCGTCCCCCCGCTGCTTCTGGTGGGGTGCGTCCAGGCCGTCGCCTGGGCCGCCTTTGCATGGCTGGCGCGCACACCTGGACCGCTCTCAGGCGCCATCGTGTGGGCCATTGGGTTCCGGGTACTCGCATCGCTGACCCAGCCACTCATGGAGGATGACTGGGCCCGTTACCTGTGGGACGGATGGCGACTGCTTGTGACCGGCAATCCCTACCACGCCGCACCCTCGGACTTCTTCACCGATCCCTCGGTCCCCGAACTCCTCCAACAGCGCCTCAGCGAGATCAACAACCCACACCTGCCCACGGTCTACGGCCCGCTGTTGCAGATTGGCTTCGCCCTCGCCGCATGGATCGCGCCCGGGGAACTTTGGCCTTGGAAGATCATCACGCTCGCCGCGGACCTGGGTATCCTGGGCTTGATCCATCGCACCTTCGGAAGCCGTGCCGCCGCCCTCTACGGCTGGTGCCCCTTGGTCATCCACGAAACCTGCGTCAACGCCCACGCAGACGTGCTCGCCATCCTGCCACTGGTCGCCGCTGCCTGGGCTCATCAGCGCCAACGAGCGTGGGGCACCGGAATCGCACTCGGCCTCGCCGTCAGCGGAAAGGTGCTTGCCCTGCCCGCCGTGCCATTCCTTCTGGGTATCCGGAATGTCCGGGGATGGGCCGCTCTGGGCATCACCGTCGTCGTCTTGCACGCGCCCTTATGGTCCTCAAACGGAATGGGATCCTCCCTCCAGACCTTCGCCGCCGGATGGGAGTTCAATTCCTCGCTGGTTGGCGTTCTCGGAACAATGATGCCCGCCGACCGTGCCAAGGTTCTCGCCATGGCCCTGGTGGCGCCGTTCCTCGCGCTCCACTTCTGGAGATGCCTCCGGAACCCGGCCGCGATGCCGCGGCTCGATGGCGTGTTCGGCGGGGTCCTTGTGGCCTCCGCAGTCGTGAACCCGTGGTACCTCCTGTGGATGGCACCGTTTGTGGCCGCCCATCCCACCCTCACCGGGTGGACCGCGATGGGTGCGGTCCTCCTGAGCTATGCCACCGCATTGAACCTCGGCATCAACGCCCCCGGCCCGTACTCCCACCCGGTCTGGCTGCGCCCGATCGAGTATGGAGTGGTGGCCGCAGCCGCCCTCTACGACGGCCTGCGGCACTTTCGCGCAACACGCGCGACCGTCAGAACGGAATCGTCAACGACGCCCCAAGGATGATCTTGTCGCCGGCGTTGCGCCCATCGACGTTGAACGCCCCGAAGATCTGATAGTAGCGCCCGCCGGAATCCCGGTACCCCAGTCCCGCTTCGAAGATCTGGTTGATCTCCTTGAGCGCTGGAAAGGTGAAACCCGGATCCCCGATGTCCGACCCGCTCAGGCTCTGCACGTGCCGATAGGCCACGTTCACCGTGAAGGATCCAAAGGTCTTGTACGCGCCGATCAACCCGAAGAAGTCATCAGGAACCGGGTTCTCACGAAGGCGGTAGCCCGCCTCACCGTACAACCCGAAGCCTGTCTGGCCGATCGCCTTCGCCATCAGAAGCGAGGCTTCTCCACCATGCGCGCCGTCGCCAGCCGACCATGGCAGGCCCTCGTCGTAAGTGCCGGCCACAATCCCACCCACACGCAGGGTGATCGTCGGTGCCCATTTGCAGGTCGTCTCCGCCTCATCGTACACCAACCAGCGCACACCCACACGGGTGTCCGCCATGCCATCGTCATTCTCCTGATTTCCACCAAAGGCGGTGGTGTCCACCCAGGTGTAACCAACGGTCGTATCCAAGGCGAAGCGTTGGCTCAGTCCATACTCCACCGAGACACTGGCCGTGTGCTGGACGACGGCTTCGGTCAACATTTCGTTGCGGGTGCGTCCCATCCAGAAGTCCTCGAAACTCTGGTAGACGTACATCGGCGTGGCTTCAAAGGCCCCCGGGGTCGGCAGATAGGCGGACTGGGCCGAGAGGGGCGAAAGCGGTGCCAAAACCAAGGCGGCGCCAGCGGCGGCCAACGGGCGGAAAAGCATCTTCTTCATGGTGTGCGTCGGTTGTTCCGTGATGGTTTCAGGATTACTGGGCGGCCTTCTTCAGGTTGTACCGGACTTCAATAAAGTATTGCAGGGCATCCATCTGTTCAGCAGTGAGCTTTCCCGCGAACGCGGGCAGGTTGACCGTCTTGGCCGCAGCCACCGGCAACGCCTTCTGCCAAGCCGTGAGCTTTTCGCCCTGGACTTCTGCATTGCCCGCACCCGCGGTCATCGTTGCCTTCCCGTTGAACACCGCCTTGCCAAGTTCATACTTCGCGGTAATGACCCGCACAGCCGGACGAATCCCGGGACCAGGATAGGAACCGGACGCTTCAAGAAGGGTTGGCGCACCTCCACCAATCAGGAGGGTCGCCGCCAGTGTCAGGATCATTGGGCGCATCTTTTCGGTCTACCACTACAGACCCGCCATGCACAAGCCCGGTCTCGTCCAAAGACCTCTCCATGGCCATTTCGCGGATCCCGTGCGAAGGTCCGCCATGCCTAAGTCCGTTCGATTGTTCATCAAGGCCGGGTGTCCGTGGTGCGACGAAGCCACCGAGTGGCTCGACAACCGTCAGATCCGGTACGAGGTGCTGGACGTCAACCGCGACGCCGCCGCCCGCCGGGAGATGCACGACCTCACCGGCCAGTCGAAGGCGCCTTCCATCGAAGTGGATGGCCACATCCTCGCCGATTTCGGTGCCGACGAACTGGAGCGTTGGTGGAAGCAGATGGAGTTTGGCCAATAACACCGCGCACTTCACCCGGGCCCCGCCACCAACGGACACCACTTCCAGGGTTCCGCCAAAAAATGACGTGAAGATCCCCGGATCCCGCGGCATCAGTGGTAAGAGTCACTTTCACATCGCATGAGCCATCACGCACCGAACCATGATCATCTCGCGCTCACCCGCCGCGGGTTCCTCGAACAGTGCGGCATGGGCATGGGAACCCTCGGGCTCGCCGCGTTGATGGGTTCGCTCGGTGAGGTTGCGCCGCGCCTCCGCGCAGCGAACGCGGTTTCCTCGGGCGGGTTCACCAAACCACTGACTCCGCGACAACCCCAGTTCCTCGGGCGCGCCAAGCGCGTCATCCACATCTTCGCCAACGGCGGCCCGTCCCACGTCGATACCTTCGATCCCAAGCCGTCCCTCGACCAGTGGCATGGGAAGGAAATCCCCATCCGCCACCAGACCGAACGTCGCACCGGATCGGCCTATCGATCGCCCTTCGCCTTCCGCCCCTACGGACAATCGGGCATCCCCGTCTCCGACCTTTTTCCCCATGTCGCCCAGCACGTCGACGACCTGTGCGTGATCCGGTCGATGAAGGCGGATGTTCCGAACCACGAGCCTTCCCTCTTGCTGATGAACTGCGGCGAGGCACGTCAGGTCCGACCCTCGTTCGGATCGTGGGTGACCTACGGTCTGGGCTCAGAGAACCAGAACATGCCCGGATTCGTGGTCATGTGTCCCGGTGGATATCCCATCCAGGAATCCCAGAACTGGCAGTCGGCCTTCCTGCCCGGCGTCTATCAGGGCACCTACATCAACACCGAGCACACGAAGATCGAGCGGCTGATCGAGAACATCACCAACCAGTACCACTCCCTGCCCGAACAGCGCGCCCAACTCGATCTCCTCGCCCAACTCAACGAACGCCACCAACGGGCCCGCTCCGCCGATTCCCAGCTTGAGGCGCGCATCCAGTCCTTCGAACTTGCCTACCGGATGCAACTCGACGCCGCCGACGCCTTTGACATCGGCCGCGAACCCGAGCACATCCGCAAGATGTACGGCGATGGCACCCAAGGACGCCAGATGCTCATCGCCCGGCGCCTCGTCGAGCGGGGCGTACGATTCGTTCAGGTCTGGCATGGCTCCGGCCAACCCTGGGACAACCACGACGACATCGAGGTCAACCACCGCAAGCTGGCCCAGGAATGCGACCAACCCATCGGTGCGCTCCTCTCAGATCTCAAGCAGCGCGGCATGCTCGAAGACACCCTCGTCATCTGGGGCGGCGAGTTCGGCCGCACCCCAACCGTCGAACTCCCTACCCCGGGCGCCAACGCCGGCAAGTCCAACGGACGCGACCACAACAACCACGGATTCACCATGTGGCTCGCCGGCGGCGGAGTGCGCGGCGGCACCGTCTACGGCGCAACGGACGAATTCGGATTCGCCGCCACCGAGAACATCGTCCACGTCCACGACCTGCACGCCACCCTCATGGCCCTGCTCGGATTCGACCACGAGAAGTTCACCTTCCACCACGCCGGCCGCGATTACCGCCTCACCGACGTCCACGGAAAGATCATCCGCGACCTGATGGCCTAGCGGCCAACGGCCCCTGCCCTGTGGACAGCAGTTACTTCCATGGCTAGAAAAGGTCGTTGCCATGAAGACCATTTCTCGCGCTTGGCGCACCGCCATCGTCCTGGGCCTCTCCGGGTCCACTTTCCTTTGTGCCGAAGACTCCATTTACAGCGGGTTCGACCTCGACACCGAGGGCTGGGTCCGCGGGTGGGGCATCGATGATTTCGTCCTGGAATGGGATGGAACCGTTGATTCCCGAAATGACGCCGCGTCTGGCTCCTTGAAGATCACCGCCAATTTCCGGGCCGCCACCACGTGGCAGGATTTGGTGTTGCAACGCATCTCCAACTTCGACTTCACCTCCTACTCCAAGATCGCCTACGACGTGAAGGCGGACACCACCCTTCCCGCTTCGACCGACGGCGACTACAACACGACGCAGATCTCGCTACGCACCCCTGGCTGGGCCTGGACCGGATGGCACACGTCCAAGCAGGTCACCGCGGATGGCTGGGTCCGTGTGGAGGAAGTCGTGCCCTCGGCTTCAACGCCATCATCGCCCTGAACATCGCCTTCGGTGGATCAGACTTCAACGGACCCGTCACCTACTGGCTCGACAACGTCCGGTTTGTGTCGGAGACGGTCGCGCCGGCGCCGACGATCCAGATCTCCGCCGCCCGACCGGGCCTGGAGATCATCCCGACGGGCGGCCAATACCAGCGGCAATCGGTCCGAACCACGGAGCCCAAGTATTCGTGGGTCAACTCGGCTGGCGCGGTGGAGTATTCGATGGACATCCTTCAGGCGCCTCCCGCGGGATCGCCGGACCTGTTCGCCTACCTGTGGCTGATTGGCACCGAGACCACGGATCCGGGCACCTCGCCCGACTGGAACGAACCGAACGGAATCTTCCTGGAGATCCGGCAGGGCGCCAACGGCAGCTACAGCGTCCTGCTCAGCCAGAAGACCGAGGCTCCGGGGGCCCACGGCACCCGCTTCCAGGCCGCCGGCGTCCTGGCACAGATGGAAAATGTCACCTCGGTGACCGGGCGGTGGACGGTTTCGATGAAGGGCGCTGAAGCCACCCTCATCGCTCCCGACGGCACCCGGACGACGGGCCTTCTTCCCGCGGACAAGCTCGCGGGATTCGCGAACGTATTCCCCCATTTCGGCGTTCAGATGGACAACACTGTCGCCAGGAACCAGGCCTTCACCTTCGGACGGTTTGCAGTCCAGGGATCGAACCCGGACTTCACCTCCAACGTGACGCAAGACCTCACAACCATCGAGGCACTGAACACCGAGGTGTGGCGCAACGTCGCGCAGGACACGTCCGGGGTGCAACTCGTGCCCACGGGCACGGTCTACAAGATCTCGTGGGATGCCCCGGCCACCGGATATTCGCTGCGCTCCAAGTCCTCACTGACGGGCGCCTGGGTGGATCCTGCTCTCCCCGTGTTGAACGTCGGGGGCCGCAAGGTGACCCACGTCCGCACCGCCAACCTGCCGTCGGCGGGTGTCGGGTTCTTCGCGGTCCAAAAGCAGTAGCCGGAAACGATCGGGTGCAGGCGGCGCTCCGTCCGCACCCTGGATCCTCAACCGAGGAACTTTCCTGGGTTGAGGATTCCCTTTGGATCGAGCGCGGCCTTGATGGTCCGATGCAGGGCATCGACGGGACCGGGCGCGGCACTGGGCCACCAACGCTTCTTGGCGAGTCCGACGCCATGTTCGCCCGTGATGCTTCCGCCGAGCTTCAGGACTCCGTGGAAGAGTTCATCCAGCGCGATCTCGCTGCGTTCCCGCTGGGCGACATCGTTCCAGTCGACCATCAGGTTGACGTGGATGTTTCCGTCGCCGGCATGACCGAAGCACGCGACCTGGATCCGTGCTTCTTCTGTAGCCCCGCAGCCAGCCGGAACAGCGCCTTCAGACTTCCCCGTGGAACGACCACGTCCTCGTTGAGCTTCGTGAGCCCGGTATCCCGCAACGCGTAGCTGAACTGCCGCCGCAACTGCCACAGCTTCTCGCATCCGTCCGGACCAAACCCCTGATCCACGAACACGGGCTGAAATCCTTCGATCACAGACTTGAGCGCCCGGAGCTCCTGGCGCACGGAGCGTTCCTGGCCGTCCAACTCGACGATCATGTGGGCGTTGCAGCCGGACAGCCGTTCCGAACCGGTCCGCTTGCGGGCGGCGGCGAGGGTGAAGGCATCAGCCAACTCGAGTGCGGAGGGAAGCAATCCGGACGCGAACACGGCCCCCAAGGCTGAGATCGCCGCGTCCATGGACTCGAATCCGACGCCGAGGCAGGCCCGGAACGGAGGCAGGGGCAGGAGCTTCAGGTTCGCACGGGTCACAACACCGAGCATGCCTTCGCTTCCAACGAACAACCGGTGCAGATCGAACCCCGTCTTGTTCTTGTGCGTCTGGCCACCCAACGCGGCAACGGTTCCATCGGCCAGCACGACTTCGAGTCCAAGCACGTAATCGCGGGTGACGCCATACTTCAGGCAACGTGGACCGCCGGCATTGGTGGCGATGTTTCCGCCAATGCTGCAATCCGCCCGGCTCGCAGGATCCGGCGGATAGTAGAGGCCGCGCTTCTCCACCGCCGCTTGGAACCGGGCGGTCAGCACGCCGGGCTCAACGATCGCCATGAAGTCCTTGGCTGAGATCCGGCGGATGCGCTTCATCTCAGCGACGGAAAGCACGATCCCACCGTTCACCGGGACGCACCCGCCCACGTAGCCGTGACCGGCGCCGCGGGGTGTGACCGGAATCCCATGCCGGTGTGCGAAAGCGAGGACACGTGAGACGGTCTGGGTCGAACGCGCCTGGACCACGGCCTCGGGGCGGGCGGAGGCAAACCATTTGTCGCCCGAGTGGGAGTCCAGGATCTTGTCCGCCAGGCTGAACTCTTGGGGCCCAATTTCCTCGGCGAGGCTGCCAAGAAGTTTTCCTGTCTTCATCCGAGCTTGGGAAAATCCGGGTACATGGAGGGCACGTTCAGTGGAAAGGATTCCGGCCGGGATACCCGAAGTCATTCGTCAACGGGGTGAATGTCTTCGGCTTCCACAGCAATCCGAACCGGCTGATGTTCGACGAAACCGTGCCGACATTCTGAACGATGCCCTCCACCTGCGAACGCATCCGGGAATCCTTGAACAAGGCCCCGACCACACCCTGCCCGCGCCGAAGATCACCGGACAACTGCTTCAGGTCATCGGAAGCGGTGGCAAGGTTGCCGAGAGTGATCTGGACAGACGACTTGTTGGCATCCACAACGCCCGAAATGTTCGTGGCGGTATCCCGAAGCGATACCGTGAACGCATTCAGGTTCGAAAGGGTGATTCCAACCGCGGGGGAATTTGTTGCGACCATGCTCTGGATCTCGGCGATGGCCGCGTCCGCGCGGTGCGAGATCCGGTTGAAATTGCCGAAGGCATTGGTGAGGTCCCGCAGCACGGGTTCAGCGAGCAGGACACGATCGACCCGGGTGATGGCGGAATCGAGTTTGGCAGCTGTGGCATCCAACCGTTGCATCAATCCGGAGGCCTTGCGGGCGGCCTCGATCATGTTGAAGGGAGCCACGACGTCCATGTTGCCGCCGTCCTCCAGCACCGCACTCTCGTTCAGGGTCGGCGTGATGGAGATGTATTGATCGCCCAGGAAGCCGCTTTGCTGGATCTCAACCAGGGCATCACGATGGATCGTGAACTTCTTGAGGATGGCACATCGGATGAAGACCCGACGACCGCCTGGGCCAAGATCCACCGCCTCGACATGCCCGACGGGCACCCCTGCGATCATCACCTTCGCGCCGCTGGCGAGTCCGCCCACTTCGGTGGACTCAAAGGTGACATGGATCTGCGGCGTCCATGGACCCGCCGATTTCGAGAAATTCAGGATCAGCGCCGCGGCCAGCACGAGGGCCAGCAGCGCGAAGATCCCGACCTTCAGACCTTGATTGGATTTTTCCATGTTTCAGGTGGCTTCAGCCCGGGGAGTGGCGATTCCGTTGACGAAGTTGTAGATGAGTGGATCGGTCGACCGGAGGATCTGGTCCGTAGGTGCATCCGCGTAGATCCGGCCCTCGTGAAGCATCAGGATGCGGTTGCTGATGGTGCGTGCGCTCTTCATGTCATGGGTCACCGCAATGCTGGTCACCTTCAGTTCCTCCCACACCCTGCGGATCAACCGGTCGATCCGATCACCGGCAATCGGGTCCAGACCGGTGGTCGGTTCGTCGTAGAGGACGATCTGCGGCCGATAGACGATGGCACGGGCGAGTCCCACGCGCTTGCGCATGCCACCCGAGAGTTCAGACGGCATCTTCTGTTCGATGCCCGGCAGTTCCACCCGGTCGAGGGCGTCCGCCACCAAGGCACGGATCTCGGCCTCGGAATGCTTGCGTTCGCGCCGGAGCACGAATCCGACGTTCTCGTCGACGTTCAACGAATCAAACAGTGCGGCCATCTGGAACAGCATCCCAAAATTGCGCCGCACCCCCAGCAGCGCGCGCTCGTCCATGCACGCTAGGTCGTGGCCGGCGAACAGGACGCTTCCGGAGTCGGGGCGGAGAAGTCCGATGATGTGTTTGAGGAGGATGCTCTTTCCGCCACCGGATCGACCGATGATCACGACCGCCTCGCCCTGTTCAATGCGAAGGCTGGCGCCCCTCAGAACCTTCTGGGTGCCGAAGCTCTTGTGAACGTCTTTGACCTCAATCATGGCAATGTCCTCAGAACCCCGCGAACAACCGGGTCAGCAGCAGGGTCAGGAAGAAGTTGACGATAAGGATGCTGATGCTCGCCATCACGACCGACTCGGTTGTGGCGCGCCCGACCCCCTCCGCCCCACCGCGGCAGCTGAGTCCCTTGTAGCAGCTCACCGTGGAGATGATCGCGCCAAAGACGACCGCCTTGATCAGGCCCATGATCACGTCCGCCGGATCGGTCAACCGGCGCATGTTCGAGAGGTAATAGGCGCCATCGATGCCCAGCAACTGCACGCCAACGATGTAACTGGCCACGATGCCGACGAACACGGACTCAATGGTCAGCAACGGGGCCGAAACCAAAGTCGCGAGGACTCGGGGTACCACCAGATGATCCACCGGATGGGTAGCCAGGGTGCGGAGCGCATCGATCTGCTCGGTGACCTTCATCGTTCCGAGCTCGGCGGCCATGGCAGCGCCGACGCGACCGGTGAGCATGAGCCCGGCAAGCACGGGACCGAACTCGCTGCACATGCCGACTGAAACCACGGCACCAGTGGCCGTGTCCATCTTGACCTTGTGGAACTGGAAGAAGGTCTGGGCACACAACACCATGCCGGTTGCTGCGCCTGTGGTGACGACAACCGTCTGGCTCTTGACGCCGATGAAGTAAAGCTGCCCCAGAAAGTCCCGCCACGATGGACGGTGATACCGCACGGAAACGAGAGTCTCCCTGCACAGGATCAGGATCTCTCCGAGATCTGACAGGACTTCCTGGATGCGGCCGATGAGGATGGAACGCATCGATACTGGAGAGTGTCGCGGAATCCGCCGGGTTCAAACACTCATTGCGAACAAATCGAGGGACCTTTACGGCAAGAAACCCGGGCCAGATCGCGAGGAGCGCGACGGACCCGGGTTACCGTGGCCGCAATCAGGCGGCTTTCAGGTTCAGGAACTGATCGCAGCCCCCTCGGCATTGGCCTGAGGTTGGCTGAAGACCAGCTTCTCGGCATCCGCCGTGACCTGGACCGGACCCACCAGCGACATGGTTCCCTTGAGGAGTTCCTCGGCGAGCGGGTCTTCCAGATATCGCTCCACGGATCGCCGCATCGGACGGGCTCCATACTGCGGGTCGTAGCCCTTCTCGATCAGGAAGTCCTTGGCCTTCTCGTCCAGGATGACCGTGACGCCCTTGCGCCGGATCCGCTCGAGGACCTTGGCAACCTCCAACTCAAGGATGCGGACCAACTCGGGCTTGCCCAACGTCCGGAAGACAATCACGTCGTCCAGACGGTTGATGAACTCGGGCCGGAACGCCTTGCGCGCCTCCTCCAGGATGCGGCCGCGCATCAAATCGTGATCGCCGTCGTCAGATTGCTTCCCGAATCCCATGACCGCCTGTTTCCGCACGACCTCGGAACCGACATTGGAGGTCAGCAGGATGATCGTGTTTCGGAAATCCACCACGCGACCCCAGCGAGTCGGTCAGCTTTCCCTCCTCCAGGATCTGGAGCAGCATGTTCATCACGTCGGGATGGGCCTTTTCGATCTCGTCGAAGAGCACCACGGAGTAGGGTTGGCGGCGGACCTTCTCGGTCAACTGGCCACCCTCCTCGTAGCCCACATAGCCCGGAGGCGAACCGACCAACCGGCTGACGGTGAACTTCTCCATGTACTCGGACATGTCGAGTTGGACCAAGGCGGTCGCGCTCCCGAACATCTGCTCCGCCAGCGTGCGGGCCAAAAGCGTCTTTCCGACGCCGGTGGGTCCCAACAGGGCAAAGCAGCCAATCGGCCGACGCGGATCCTTGAGGTCCGTACGGGCGCGTCGCAGGGCCTTCGCCAGCGCCGTCACGGCATCCTGCTGACCGATGACGATCTTTCCGAGTTCGACCTCAACGGTCAGCAGCTTCTGCGTCTCGGTCTGGCCCATACGCTTCAGCGGGATCCCGGTCCACTTGGCGACCACCTGGAGGATGTCGTCCTCGCTGACGGTCACCCGGCGCTCTTCCTTGTGCTGCTTCCATTCGGCCAGGATGCGCTCCAGCTTCTCCTTCGATTGCTTCTCGCGGTCGCGAAGCTGGGCAGCCCCTTCGAAGTCCTGATCCTTGATCGCCTGCTCCTTCTTCGTCTTGACCTGCTCGATCTCGATTTCCAGGTCCTTGACGTCCGGCGGGCGCTGCATGGCGCCAATGCGCGCGCGGGCTCCGGCTTCATCCATCACGTCGATGGCCTTGTCCGGCAGGAAGCGCGAGGTGATGTAACGATCGGAAAGCTTCACGCAGGCCTCGATGGCATCGTTGGTGAATTCCGCCTTATGGTGCTCCTCATATTTCGGCTTCAGGCCGTTGAGGATGATGATCGCGTCGTCGACGGACGGGGGTTCGACCTTCACGGTCTGGAAGCGCCGCTCGAGGGCCGAATCCTTCTCGATGTACTTCCGGTACTCCGTGAGGGTGGTGGCGCCAATGATCTGCATCTCGCCGCGGCTCAGGGCGGGCTTGAAGATGTTGGAGGCATCCATCGTGCCTTCGGCCGAACCGGCACCGACGATGGTGTGCAACTCGTCGATGAACAGGATGATGTTCCGGGTACGACGGATCTCGTCCATGACGGCCTTGATCCGCTCCTCGAACTGGCCGCGGTACTTGGTCCCGGCCACCATCAGGGCGAGATCCAGGGTGACGATACGCTTGTTCTGAAGGATCTCGGGGACGTTCCCCTTGGAAATCTCCATCGCCAAGCCCTCGACGATCGCTGTCTTGCCAACGCCCGCCTCGCCCAGAAGGACAGGATTGTTCTTCGTCCGACGGCAGAGGATCTGGATGACGCGTTCGATCTCGGATTGCCGTCCGATGACCGGATCCATGTCGCCCTTCTTGGCGTACTCGGTCAGGTCCCGCCCGAAAGCCTTGAGTGCCGGTGTGCGATTGTCGCCCTTGCCCTTGGCGTCCTTGCCCTTTGCGCCCTCGCCCTCGTTGGTCAGCTGCTCGTCCGAACCACCGGGAGGCGTTCCCTCACCTTGGGGATACTGGGGATCGAGTTCCTTGAGGATTTCCTGGCGGCACTGCTCGATGTCCACATCGAGGTTCTTGAGGACCTTGGCGGCCACACCATCGCCCTCACGGAGGAGGCCAAGCAGGATATGCTCGGTGCCGACGTAGGTGTGGTTGAGGGCCTTTGCTTCCTTGCCGGCCAGGGACAACACCTTCTTCACCCGTGGGGTGTAGGGAATGTTGCCGGTGACCTTTTGTTCGGCGCCGGTGCGAACCTCTTTCTCCACCTCGGTTCGCACGGTTTCGAGATCGAGCCCCATTTTCTGGAGCACGTTGACGGCGACCCCTTGCCCCAACTTGATCAGGCCAAGCAGGAGGTGCTCGGTACCCACAAAGTTGTGGTTGAAGCGGTCTGCCTCCTTCCGGGCCAGCGCGAGGACCTGCTGGGCACGCGGAGTGAAACTGTTGAGATTCTCTTCGCTCATGGGAATGCGCCGTACGCAACCAACTGGCTGCGTTTGGTGAGGCCAATGTGGCCACCGCGCAATACCACGTCAAAAGACTTTCCCATCTACTTGCAGGCCCGACCTCCTTCCTGACAGCTCAGGAAATTCCCGGGGGAGGACACGAGGCTCGATCAATACGCAGGGTTCCGGATCCAAATGGACCAGAAATCACTGCAAAAGCACCTGATTGGGGCGCTCTCCCCCCTTTCAACCGGCGCCGCCGGTTCAGGGAACAGGATCAGTACCGGGTGTGGTGCGTGCCCCGAATCCGGCATGCGCCGGGCGATCCATGGAGCGCAACCGCTCGCGGAGGACATCGGCGCGGGTACTGTCGCGTTCCTCCGCGGTCAGCTTTTCCCCCTTTGTGAAGAGGGCCTGGAGATGGGCTGGCTGCGTCAGCAACAGCAACTCGTCCACGGCCGGTCTCGCGACCGGCGGCAGGATTCCCAGATCAACCCCCAATCGAAGGAGGCTGAGAAGGTTCATCGTCTCTTTCGAGGAAATGGTGTGGGCGTGGGACAGGATGCCAAAGGCCCGGCCGACGTGGTTGAACACGACGCGCGACTTTTTCTCCAACAGCATGGCCCGCGCGTTCTCCTCGTGCTCGATGACCTGCTGGAGAACCTTGTTGATGCGCTCGACGATGTCGTTCTCGGATTCGCCCAGCGTCATCTGGTTGGAGACCTGGAAGATGTTCCCCAATGCCTCAGTGCCCTCGCCATAAAGCCCGCGGACGGCAAGCCCGAGCTTGTTCACCGCCTGGATGATCTGGCTGACCTGCTCCGAAAGCACCAGCCCAGGAAGGTGAAGCATCGCGCTGACCCGGATGCCCGTACCCAGGTTCGTCGGGCAAGCGGTCAGGTATCCATATTGCGGGGAAAACGCGAACTGCACGCGCTCCTGCAGGGCGGTGTCGAAGGCGTCAATGGCCTCCCATGCCTCCCGGAGTTGCAGGCCCGGGCGGAGGGCCTGCATGCGCAGGTGATCCTCCTCGTTGACCATGACGCAAAGGGATTCCTCGCGGTTCAGGACGAATCCGCTGCCTGCGCCCTTCGCCGCGTGCTCACGGCTGATGAGATGCCGCTCGACCAGCAATTGCTTGTCCGAAGGAGTCAGCCGTTCCAGAGATTCTCCCAGAGCCCCACCCATGGCAGGAACGGACTGGATTGCCGGGAGCAACTGGTCGTAAACGCGGACTCGATCAGCCTTCTTGCCGTGACCGGGAAAGGGCACCTCGGGAAGGTTGCGCGCCAACCGCACGCGAGAGGAATACACGATCTTGTCGTGGGGACCGGTCCTGCGGCAGACCTCGGCCGAGGGCGTCAGAAACTCCAGAAGGTTCATGCGTTGTCCGTTTGTTCAGGCAGCGGACTTGATGGCCTTGATTTCGTCCCGAACCCGGGCGGCCTGCTCAAAATCCTCCGACGCAATCGCTGCCTGAAGCTTTGCCGAGAGGAGATCGAGCGTCGCCTTCTGGTCGAGGGCGGTCCTGAGCGATGCGGGGATTTTCCCACGGTGTGCCGTGCCCTTGTGCATCCCCTTCAGCAACCCTTCGAGGGAGTCGGAAAAGGTGCTGTAGCAATCCGAACATCCCATGCGACCGTTCTTCTTGAACTCGGTCTGGGTCATGCCACAGCGGACGCACTTGAGCTCGACAACGGCCGCGCCGGTCTTGGCCTCCACCGGCACTTCCGCCTCCGTCCCTCCCGCGCCGAGCAACAGCTCCGCCAGCGAGAAACCTGTTGGATCGTTCACACCTTTCTGTTTCGCGCACGATTCGCAGAGATCGAGTTTCTTCATCTCGTCCTCAACGATCTGCGTCAGGTGGACGGTCGCATCCTTCTGCTTGCAGAGCTGGCACACCATAATTCCGGTCCGCTATATCGACGCACACCACCGACAAGTCAAGGTGACGGGAGGCTCGCTCCCGTCATCTCCTGTCCTCCGACAATGGAGAGTGCGTCTCGTCTTGGTCGACTCCGCGACAGGCAGTTCCGCCCTGTTATTGGAAGATGATCTCCCCGTCGGTCTTGGTCTTTTCGCGGAAGGCCTTCATCAACTGCAAGGTCACGGGACCGGGCTTGCCGTTGCCGATGACGCGTCCATCCACCTTCACCACGGGAACCATTTCGGCAGCGGTGCCGGTCAGGAACATCTCGTCGGCAATGTAGACATCGTAACGCGTCAACTGCGGTTCCGCCCAGGCAATGCCAAGCTCCTTGGCGCAGTCGATAACGGTTCCCCGGGTGATGCCATAAAGCGCCCCGGCGCTCAGCGGCGGGGTGAGCAAACGCCCCTTGTGCACGATGAACACGTTGTCACCCGTGCATTCCGCGACGAACCCCTCGCTGTTGAGAAGGATGGCTTCCTCGACACCCGCGTTGTTGGCCTCGATCCGCGCGAGGATGTTGTTGAGGTAATTCAGTGACTTGATCGCGGGATTCACCGAGTTGACCAGATTCCGCGTGGTCGGGACGGTCACGATCGTCAACCCCTCGTCGTAGTACTTCTCGGGGTAAAGCTGGATCGTCGCAGCGATGATGATGACCGAGGGCTTCGGGCAGCGGCGCGGATCGAGTCCAAGCGTTCCCTTGCCACGGGTGACGAGCAGGCGGATGTATCCGTCCCGCAGCCCATTGGCCTTGCACGTCTCGACGCACGCCTGGGTCAGCTCCGCAGGGGTCATCGGGATCTCCAGAAGGATCGCCTTCGCCGACCAGTAGAGTCGCTCGATGTGCTCCTCCAGCTTGAAGATCCGGTTGTGATACATCCGGATCCCTTCAAAAACGCCATCGCCATAAAGCAGGCCGTGATCGAACACGCTGACTTTGGCTTCCGATTCGTCGACAAGTTGACCGTCAATCCAGACCTTCATGCACTCTTCCGTTTCGAAGTGGGCACGCTACGGGACGCGGTCAAAGGGACGCAAGGTCTGATCCCATCGATCCGCACCGAAAGGAAACGGCGCGAGCGGTTGTGTTGGATGGAAATCGGGTGCCCGGAGGAGTCGCGGCTTGTTCCCGGCGTGCCCGCGCCCATTCTCGACGGCAGATGAGCCTCTTCGATGAAGTGCTCTGGCCTGGCGGCAAGTTCCTGGGGATTGAATGGCACCCGTGGAAGGTTGTGGGCTGGGCCGGCAATGCGGTGTTCACAAGTCGGTTTCTGGTTCAGTGGTACGCCACCGAAAAGCAGGGGCGGGTTGTCGTGCCCTCCCTTTTCTGGTGGTTCAGCCTGGGAGGGGCGCTGCTCCTGCTGTCCTACGCTGCCCTTTACCAGCGGGATTCGGTGTTCGTGGCGGCCTACGCGTTCTCCTGGATCCCGTACCTGCGAAACCTCCTGATCCACCATCGCACCGAGCGCGAGCGTCCCAAGTGCCCGTCCTGCGCCTCGATGGGGACATCCGGGGACCGTTTCTGTGCCCGCTGCGGGTCGCCTTACGCAACCCCAGAAGCCGCGAAGCCGAACGCGTCTTCAGCGTCCGCCTGAAGGAACCGGTGGGATTGCGGTGCCGCCCGCCGCGGTTGCCGGCACCTCGATTCCCTTGGCTCGCAGGATCTGCGCGAATTCCGGGTGGGTCGCAGCGTACTTCCGGAACTCATCGACCATCTGACGCTGCCGGAACTGGTCGTTGTGGATTTTTCCCGAGCCAAGACGCGCCGCCTCGAGTGACCGATGCTGGGTGAGGGCAACCCGCCAGACGAAAATGCCGACCACCCCGATGAAAAGCAGGTGAAGCCGCAGGAAGAACGTGAAGCCGTTTCTCAGCGAGGCCATTTCCTCCTGGAGGTTGTCCTGGTCATCCGGAGCGGACGTGGATGGATTGCTCATGGTTTCAGCGGCGGGTTGGGTTCGCAGAGGGCGCCGGGTTCTGGGCAGCGGGTGCAGGGCTTCTTCCACCCAGATGGTTCAGCAATGGAATGATGGACGGGTCCTTACGCGAGTATTGGACGGCCTCCTCGAGCAACTGGACCAGCGCGAGGCTGTTCTGCGTGTGGGTAGTCGCCATTTGCTGGTGGGCCCCCATTTCGCGGGACTCCATCACGTACCAACCCACCAGACCAAAGACACCCGCGGTTGACGCGGCCACGGCCGTCTGGAGCCAACGCGAAGGGGAGACGCTTTTCACGGAAGTCGTTATTACGCCGAGGCCACGGATTCATCCATCCCGAACTGCACGATTTCTCCCAGCTTGGGCACCAGAACATCCGCGCCCGGGCGAAGGCCTCGCAGCGTTTCGGCGAAGGCCAGTGACTGCTGCTCCTCCCCATGCACCACCGTGATCTTCCGGATGTTTCCCCCAAGGGCGTTCACATAGGCGGAGAGTTCGGAGCGATCAGCGTGTCCGGAGAAGGCATCGATCGAGGCCACCTCCGCCCTCACGATGTGAGGCTGTCCAAAGATGTTGACCGGGCTGCGTCGCGCCAGGATCTGGGCTCCCAGTGTGTGTTCGGCGCAATAACCGACAAACAGGATGAGGTTTCGTGGGTTTCCGATGTTGTTCGACAAGTGATGCCGGATCCGCCCGGCCTCGGCCATGCCCGATGCGCTGATGATCACCGCGGGCTCGTCCAACTCGTTCAGCTTCCGCGACTGCGAGGCCTCGCGGATGTACGTGAGGTTCTCCATGCCGAAGGGGTTCCGCTGTTCCCGCAGGAACTTCAGGGTCTCGTCGTCGAAGCATTCCGGATGCAGCCGGAATACCTCGGTCGCGTTCACGCTCAGTGGACTGTCGACAAAGATGGGAACCCGGGGCAGGCAATCCGTCTCGGCCAACTGGTTGAGGACGTAGACAAGCTGCTGGGTCCGGCCGACCGAGAAGGCCGGGATGATGACCTTGCCGCCGCGCCGGAGCGCTGCGCCCATGAGGCGGCACAACTCCGCCCGTGCATCGACCGCATCATGGTGATCACGCGCCCCGTAGGTGCTCTCGATCTGAAGGAAGTCCACGCCTTCCACGGCTTCGGCATCCCGAAGGATTTCCTGCCTGGGCCGGCCAATGTCGCCGCTGAAAAGATACCGGAACTTCTTCCCGGCCTCCTGGATGTCGAGGATCACCTGCGCGGAACCCAGGATGTGGCCGGCATCTGCGAAACGAAGGCTGACTCCATTGGCGATCGGGAAAGGCCGATGGTAGTTCAGTCCAACGAAATGGCGCACGGCCATCTCCGCATCCTCGGGCGAATACAATGGGGTGACCGGAGGCTTCCCCTCCTTGATCCGCTTCTTGGAAACGAACTCCGCATCCGCCCGCTGGATCTCGGCGGAATCCGCCAACATCACCGCGGCCAGGTCCCGCGTGGCAAAGGTGGAGTAAATGTTTCCCCGGAACCCCTGGCGACAGAGGTTCGGCAGGTTTCCGCAGTGATCGATGTGTGCGTGGCTGAGCACGACGGCGTCCAACGTGGCGGGATCAAAGGAAAACTTGCGGTTGCGCTCGATGGCCTCGTCCCGGTGGCCCTGATAGAGGCCGCATTCCATCAGGATTCGGCTTCCGTTGACCTCAATGAGGTACATCGATCCAGTGGTGGTCCGGGTTGCTCCAAGGAAGTGGACGTGCATGCGCAGGAGTGTGGAAGGAAGCTCGGGACTCTCCAAGCCTGATGCCGCGGAAGGTGAAAATCTCTCTCAGGAAGTGGGCTTCTTCCACTCGGTCCGTTCCGGTTCAGGAAGCCCCAGAACCCGGTAGGAGGTGCGGAAATGCATCTTGGCCACCTTTGGGAGCACCTCGGCGCCATGCCGGGCAACAAACTCCCGGGCGGCCGCTTCCACCCCTTCCGAGGCACCTTTAGGCAGCACGAGCCCGTACTGCTCCCCGAGCAACCGCAACCGGGTCACGAACTCATCCCGCGCCAGAATCGAGGCAGCCGCCACCGCGGGATCCTCTTCCGCCTTGTGGCGCTGGACCAACTCGATCGTCCGACCCGCGGTCATCAGTGCCTTTTCAACCGTGGTCTTGGACGCGGCGAACTGGTCGCTGATGGCCCGGACGGGCACGGGGTTCATCCGGTGCTTCTGCCCAAGCAGGTTTTCGATCACCCGCGCATGGCCCCAGGCCAGGATGCGGTTCACGCTCCCGTTCGAGCCATGCATCCGGTTGTAGGCCTCGTTCCCGACCGCCACGATGTTCCAGACGCATCCGGGCGTTTCCCGGATCTTCTTGGCCAAGCGGGACACCTGGGCGTCGCTGGTGATGTTCTTGGAATCTCGGATGCCCACATCCTTCCACAGGGCGAGCACCTCCCGGTTGACATAGACACCGGCAATGCACATCGGGCCGAAGAAGTCCCCCTTGCCGGATTCGTCAACACCGATCCGGGGATCCAAACGGCCAGGCTCCAAGGTATCCTCGTATCCGAGTCGGGCCGACATCAGCACCTGCGGCTCAATGGTGAATTCGACGAAGTCCTGAGTGCCCTTGCCTTGGACCACCAATTTCCCGGACTCGTAAAAGGTGACGTGGAGGTCCGGCTTCGCGCCGCTGAACCGCGCATGAGGCACGTCCCGCAATTGGAACGATCCGTCACGGACGATAGGTTCGAGACGGGCAGCCTCTTCCGGAGTGAGTTTCGCCGTGTAGGTGGTCACCGCGTAGTCTCATTCGCAACCAGTTTGACCTTCTTGTCGAGCCACAATTTCCCAACACCTTGCGGTTCCGTTGAAGGCGGACCGTTGCGGGACTGTGTTTCCGCTGACACCGTTGGGCCGTGGTGACTCCCCCCCGCCCGCCGCCCCCAACTGGGAGCAGGTCGTGCACGCGCTCTTGAAATGGTTCGCTGGATCGGCTCGCGATCTCCCGTGGCGTCGGACAATCGATCCCTATGCCATCTGGATCTCGGAAGTCATGCTGCAGCAGACGCAGGTCCGGACGGTGATCCCCTACTGGGAGCGCTGGATGCGGGAACTGCCGACCATCGAATCCCTCGCCTCCGCACCGACGGAAACCGTCCTCAAGCTCTGGGAGGGGTTGGGCTATTACTCCCGAGCTCGAAACCTGCAGAAAGCCGCTGTTCAAATCCGGGCCACCACAGGGGAACGTTTTCCGACGGTGCATGGCGACATCCTCGAACTTCCCGGCATCGGCCCCTACACCGCCGGAGCCATTGCCTCCATCGCCTACAATCAGCCCGCGCCCATTCTTGATGGAAACATCATCCGCGTGTTGACGCGGTTGGAAGGACTTGGCGGAGACCCAAAATCCGCGCCCTTGCAAACCGCCCTTTGGTCGCGGTCAGCCGAATTGGTCGCGCTAGCTTCGAAACTACCCCGCCGAAGGACTCCCCTTCCCTCACCGCCGATCCGGTTGTCGGGCCCCTGCTCCGCCCTGAACCAATCCCTGATGGAACTGGGAGCGACTCATTGCACCCCGGCGCGTCCCGACTGTGCCACCTGTCCGATCTCCCGGGATTGCCGGGCCTTCGCCCTGGGAACTCCGGAGGCATTCCCGCAAACCGCCCCACGCCCGACGACGACATCACGTCATCTCGCCACGCTGCTGTGGGAAGACCGGGGTCGCTGGCTGCTCCAGCGCAGACCAGAGAACGGCATCAACGAAGGACTTTGGGAGTTTCCAAACATCGAATGCGGCGGTGCCGATGCAGCCGTCGATGGTGCCGCCCGATGGCTTTCGATCCCGGCTGCCCGCCTGACGCCCGCGGGCAAGATGACGAATGCCATCACGCGATTCCGATACACCCAGCACCTGTTCAGGGTCTCGGGAGCCCCCGGCAAAGCCAGGCTGCCGGACGGCAGCGAGTGGGTCCCCTTCGAGAGGCTGGCTCAGATTCCCATGAGCGGATCTCACCGCCGGATTGCCAAACGCCACCTGCCGACAGGAACCTGAGGACCAGTCGACATTTCCTGCATGTATCATCAAACGCTCCTTCCGAACGGCACCCGCGTCGTTACTGCCGAGATGCCCCACATGGCATCCACCGCCATCGGCGTCTGGGTCGGCGCCGGCGGAAGACATGAACCCGCAAGGCTCAGCGGGATCTCCCACTTCATTGAGCACATGCTCTTCAAGGGAACCCGTCGACGCACGGCAGCTGAGATTTCACAGGCCGTGGAGGGCGTCGGGGGCTACCTCAACGCGTTCACCGACGAGGAACACACCTGCTTTTATGCCCGCGCCCACGGCAGCCGATGGGTGGATCTGTTGGATGTGTTGACGGACATGTTCACCCACTCGCGACTGACTCCGGGCGACATCGACCGAGAACGTGCGGTGATCCTGGAGGAGATCGCGATGTACCGCGACCAGCCAGCCGAGTTGGTCCACGACGTCCTCAACCAGCTTCAGTTTCCCCGCCACGCACTCGGGCGGCCCGTCATCGGAACTCCGTCCACCTTGCGTGGGCTTGGGCGGAACGAGCTCCGCGCCCATCTGGCTTCCCACTACACCAGTGGAGCCACGCTGATCGCCGCCGCGGGAAACGTCCGTCATGAAGATTTGGTCCGCGAAACCGCAGTACGCGCCGGACAGTTCCGTCCCGGCCCACGCCCGGACTTCGAGCGTTTCGAACGCCCCCCGGCAGGACCGACCGTTCGACTGGTCGTCCGTGACGTTGAACAGGCGAACCTCGGGCTGGGGATGAGGGCGGTCTCCCGGCACGATCCCCGGCGTCATGCACTTCGCCTGCTCAATGTCATCCTGGGCGAGAACATGAGTTCCCGACTCTTCCAGGTTGTTCGCGAAGACCATGGGCTCACCTACAACATCCAAAGCTCGGCGACGACATGGGCCGATGTCGGGGATCTCGTTGTCTCGGCTGGATTGGACCCATCAGAGGTCGAAAAGACGCTGGTACTGGTCATCCGCGAACTGAACCGACTGATGAAGCGCGCACCCGGCAGCTCAGAACTCACGCGGGCGAAAGATTACGTCCTCGGTCAGTTTGAACTCAGCATGGAGAGCACGGAGAACCACATGATGTGGCTCGGGGAACAATGGCTGAATCAGGGCGAGTTCGTACCTCCGGCCGTCATCCGCGATCGCATCACGGCGGTGACATCTCAGGAAGTCAGCGCCGTGGCACGTGCGCTGTTCACACCCGACCGCCGTTCACTGGCAATCGTCTCTCCCCGAAAGCAATTCTCCGGGCTCGCCCGTATCCTTGCGGGTTGAGTCGCCAGCGACCCCGTCCCCGATGATCAGCCGAGTGGTTCGCGCCCAGCCTGGCCTGCATCGAGCTCCTTCCAGAACTCGATGCGATCGTCACCCTCCTGCCAGGACAGGAGGACCTCGCGCCCCGAGCGAAATGCAGGAAAGCCGACCAATCCCTGCTCCACATCCTCAATCTGGAGCTCCCGGCTGGAGAACTCGTCCGCGAGGCTGCGCATGCGGTCCAGGTTCCTCACCCAATCATTCACCCGGGATCCGCCCTGGTCGCCGTAATCGTGCAGGAGTTCGAGCAATCGTTCGTCTTGCCGTTGAAGAGTCTGGCGAAGGATGCGGATTTCAGTCAGCCAACGGGTCACGAGCGGAATGAGGGCTTCCGCCTCGAACACCGAATAGTGGTGTCTGAACCGGCGGTTCTGTCGTCCCTCGTCGCCACTCATTGGGGCGCCGCCTCCAGTTTCTTGCGGATCTCCGGTGCGGGATCGAGTTCGAGGGCACGCTTCCAAAGCGCCTTGGCCTCTGGCATCCGCTTCAGCGCTGCCAGAATGTCGCCCAGATGGTCGAGCACGGTCGAATCCGGGTCGTCCTCCATCAACTTGGCCGCCTTCTCCATGTGAGGCAGGGCCTCCTCGGATCGGCCCATCCGATGCAGCACCCAAGCGAGGCTGTCGAGGTAGGCGGGATTCTCTGGCTCCGCCGCCACAGCCTGCCGGATCATCTCAAGGGCCCGGTCCAGATTCACGCCACGGTCGGCCCACGTATATCCAAGATGGTTCAGCGCCGGAGCGAACTTGGGGTCCAGCTTGAGCGACTGCTGCAACCGGACCTCTGCTTCTGCGGAACGTCCGGCCTCTTCGAGGGCGGCGCCTACCTGGAAGTGAAACCGATGATCCAGCAACCGGGCATCCCCGTTGGCGATCTTCTCGGCAGAGAGAAAGGCGCCCACGGCGTCGTCGTAACGCTTGGCCCGCCCCAATGCGAGGGCGTGCAGGAACTCCAACCGGAAGCTTGGCTTCATCCGCAACCTTGCCCGGGTCGACGCTTCGACAGCGGCCGTGGGCTTGCCCAGGGTCAGCAAGGCGGAGATCAGGTCCAGATTTGACCCCTCGTGGCTTGGATCCAGCAACAACGCCTTCTCGAACCACTCCACAGCCATCGCGTGCTCACGACGCTCATAGGCAATGGCTCCGAGATAATAGGGAGGAAGCGGACTCGTCGGACTCTCCCGGCGGAGGATCTCCAACTGTTTCACGGCATCGTCCAGTCTCCCGGACCGGAGGTACATTTCAGCGAGTCTGGCCGTGGCCATGGCGCCGCCGGCACCTTGGGTCCGCAGCCCGCGAAGGATCTTCTCGGCTTCCTCACTTCGGCCCATGGCGGTGTTCCGATCGGCAAGCCGCATCAGGAACGCACCATCGGTTGGATTCATCGCCGAGACGCGATCCAGGGCAGCAATTGCCAGGAGCCGCGCCCGCTCCGCCAGCGACGGCTGGCGTTCGGCCAACTGGCCGTACAGTTCCGCAATATCGAGGTGGAAGATCGGATTCCCGGGTTCCAGCTTCTCCGCATCGGCCAGGAGGGCCATCGCCTCGTCGGCGCGCCCGGTCTCAACCAGAAGTCGACCAAGGGAGGCGTAGGCACTGAGTCGGCTGCCGACATCGCCCAACCCCTTCCGGTAGGCGCCGATGGCGTCGTTGGTCCGGCCTGTCTGGATATACGCCAGTCCCAGCATCGACCAAAGGGATCCAACAGAGGGGGCCTTGGAGGTCTGGGTGGCCCGCTCCAGCACCGAGATCGCGGCGGCCGATTCGCGGCGGAAAAGCCGACGACGGGCCACTTCCAGGGCCAACTCGACATTCGAAGGATCGGCTTCCACGGCCCGCGTCCAGAACTCCAGCATCCCCGCCGAGTCATCCTTCATCTGCTGGACGACCCCCGCGGCAAACGCTGCGTGGGCGCGCACCCGGGCTTCCAGCTCCGCTTCGGAAATCTGCACGGAAGGACGGACTTCAGAGACCTCGATCGTTCCTTGCGTGGCCGATCGCGAGGCCTGACCCGTGGCTGGACGTGTTCGGCACCCCGCGAGACAGATCGCGAACACGAGGAGGATGCCCGCGATAGTGGTTTGAAGAGCCCGCATGGGGGTATGGAAAAGCAAAAGCGCGGTCGCGCAAGGCGGGACCGCGCGGGAAAGCTGAACCGGACAGGCGCCGGATCCGTTACTTCTGCCAGGTGCGCTTCTTATGGCGGTTCTGACGCAGCTTCTTACGGCGCTTGTGCTTGTTGATCTTCGCTTTCCGGCGTTTCTTCAGTGAACCCATAGTATTCGTTTCTCCAGAGAATCAGTACACAACCTTGTTGAGCGGATACTCAATGATCCCTTCCGCCCCGGCGGCCTTCAGCTGCGGGATCATTTCTCGGACCACCGCTTCATCGATGACGGTTTCAACCGCCACCCAGCCCGACTGGCTCAAACTGGACACCGTGGGATTACGCAAGGCCGGCAACGATTGCAAGAGCCGCGGAAGATCTCCGGACTTCACATTCATCTTCAACCCCACCATCCCCTCGGCCTGGATGGCCCCGCGCAGCAGCATCGCGATCGTCTCGATCTTCTGACGCTTCCACGGTTCCTTCCATGATTCCTTGTTGGCTACCAATCGAGGGGTCGACACGAGCAGCGTGTCGACGATCCGAAGCTTGTTGGCCCGCAGCGAGGACCCGGTCTCGGTCACGTCGACGATGGCGTCCACCAGTTCGCGTGCCTTGACCTCCGTCGCTCCCCACGAGAATTCGACGTCTGCCTTGACCTTGTGTTTACGCAGCCAGGCCTTGGTGAGTCCCATGACCTCCGTGGCAATGCGTTTTCCTTCGAGGTCCTTGACGGTCTGGATCGGCGATTCCTCGGGAACAGCCAGCACCCAGCGGGTGGGCTGGCGGGTGGCCTTGCTGAAGACGAACTCTCCAACTTCGTGAACCTTGCCCGCGACCCCGTTCTCGACGATCCAGTCATGCCCCGTCAGGCCGGCGTCCAAATACCCCAGCGAGACATAACGACCGATCTCCTGCGCGCGGATCAGCCGGATCTGAAGCTCCACATCATCCACGTACGGCTCGTAGCTCCGGCTGGAAACGGTGATGTTCCAGCCAGCCTTCGAGAACTTTTCGAGTGTAGCGTCCTGCAAAGAGCCTTTTGGAAGGCCCAGTCGCAGCCGTTGCACGCTTGGTGCGGATGTCTTGCTCATTGCAAAAAAGTTGGAACGACCCCGGCCGGACCAACGTGAGCGCGTGGGTGTGCCAGAGATTCCGCCGCCAATCCAATCCTTTTTCATGCACACACGATTTCCGGACACAATTTTTCGGGCACCCGCGTGCGAAACAGACAGGCAACCTCTGCCCTGACACTCCAGCAAACTCCGCCCGGCGGTGTGGTAGGCGCCGCCGGAGACCTGAACCCAACTTTTGCTCCACGGAGGAAGCCGTCAGCGCACCGACGACGGACTCAATCGCTGCTCGATCTCCGAGCGGAGTTCCATGGTTGTCAACGCCCGCTGGAAGCGCGGCGGAAGCGCCTCCACCGCGGTCAAGGACGCCCGGTAGCGATCTTCGGCCTTCGAAGGCAAGCCCCCACGCCGGTAGATCTCCCCTTCCTCGAAAAGCCATCGCTCCTTCCGCGCTGACTCCTCACCCAGTTTGCGAACACGTGCCGCCGCGGCCTCGACCAAGCCCGCCTTCAGTTCGATTTCCGCTGCCATCCGGACCAGCGGCGGCAGAGCCCCGCACCGACCGATGCCTGCGTCCAGTCCCGTGACAATGTGGGCGGGGGATGAGCCAGCCTGCATCTGGCACTCGGCACGCTCGATGAAGATCTGGGCGCGTGGCACATCAGCCCCCTCCAAGACCTTCGAGTACTCCTGCGCAGCGTCAGACCACTTCCCTGACTGACGCAGGGCCTGCGCCAGGATCAACCGATCCTCGACATTCGTCGGGTGCGCCTCGATCCACAGCTTCAACGGAGGAATCGCACCAGCCCCCTCGCCCTTTCCAACCAGGATGAACCCCCTTCTCCATTGATTGGTGGGATCCGCGGGCCGCAATCGCTCCAGAACAATCAGGTCCGCCTCCGCTTCGGACCAGAGTCCATGGGCCCGCTCGATGTCACACCGTTGGGCAACCAAAGCCCAATCATCGGGCGCGAGAGCAATCCTTCGGCTCAGATCCAGGATCTGGTCATGAAAAGGGCCATGGGCCAGCGCGTGCGTGAACTGGAGCAGCAAGCAGCTCAACCAAGGCAGGACCGTCCGGGCCAGCCTTTGTCCCGCCTTGCTGGACGCAGCGTTCATGAAAGTTCCTCTCTCCACGTCAAGGCAACGGCAACACCCGGAGAAACCGCGCCGAGGCTTCGGCGGACACGGGCCAATTCACCGGTGCCGCCGAGACCTGCACCTCGCCTTCAGATTGCCAGACCAGCGGTATGGCGGCCAGATCCGCAGCCGATTCGATCCGGTACCGAAGCCCGGGACGTCCTTCGATCCGGAGTTGGTGTCCTCCCGCCGCCACGCGCTCAATCCGGACGTCCGGAACCCGACTGGTCAGCGTGAACTGGTCGAGGACCGCGTTGTTGTCGTCGAACGTCTCCCAGGTCAGCTGGCGGCCATTCACGCTGAGGATATCGAAGTGGTACTTGGTGTACTCCACCTTGATGTGTGGCCAGGAAGCCACCCGCTCGGTGTCGATCGCTCCACCGCCTCCTCCGCTCACGACGTAGACCACCCCGTTCATCGTGCCGCGGGTGTACGCGTGCTCGTGTCCACAGATCACGAGATCAACCCCCCGGCTTCGGAAGAGCGGCACCCATTCGTTGATCACGAAGGGTTCCTGCGTGTGGCCTCCTCCGTTCCAGAACTGGCTCCACGGCGGCTTGTGAAAGCAGACGACGCGGAACGCGGCCCGCTGGGTTGCGGGACGCGCCAGCTCGGACCGCAACCACACCAACTGTTCGGGAGACACCGACCCATCCGCCTCTGAATCCAGGAAGATGAACCGGGTGTTCCCGTAGTCGAACGCGAACCATGATTCGTTCCCGGGCAACGCGCTGTATGCGTACGCGAGCGCATGTTCCCCGTCGTGATTACCCCGGGCGAAAACCACTGGGGTCGTCTGCGCCGCGTTCTGGTGTTCCAACGGCTTGAACCAGTAATTGTGCCACTCGGAAAGCGAGTTGCCGTTGTTCACCATGTCGCCGGCCACGCAGATCAAGTCCGGGGAATGCCGCAAAAGATTCTCCACATGCTTCCGCAAGGTCGTCGTCCCCGCGTGACTGTCTCCCCACCACGCCGTGACAAAGGCGGAGTCCGGCCCAGGCGCCGTGCGGAATCGGTATTCCCCCGAGACCGTGGTTCCGTTGCGGACACGATATAGATACTCCGTCTCGGGCTTCAGTCCTTCGATGGTCGCCCGATGCACGTGGTGCGTTGCGTCGATCTGGAGGGTCTCAACCCGTTGAAGCCGGTTTTCATCTGATCGGCCTTGCCCCCACTCGACCACAGCCTCGGTCAGGTGATGGTCCGTCTCCCACAACAGCGTCATGGCGTCGGGGCGAACCCCTTGCAACATCGGACGCTTGGTGATCACCGGTGATACGACTGCCTGCTTTGGCGTCAACCGCACCGTCAGATCGTCCGCCATGCTGTCGTTGTCGTCATCCCGCCGGTGACGTCCAACCACCTCGAGGTGGAGCGCCAGGGTTCCTGCTGGAAGCACCGCCTTGAGCGACCTCTGCACCCAGACGCGATCCGCGGGAATGATGCAACGTACCGAGCTGATCTCATTCGTCTCCGAATCAAGGAAGGCAACCCTGTAGAAAACCTGATCATCGAAGGTCCCCGCCCCATGCCAGTTCCGCAACCAGGCCTCCGCGTCCATCACCGCCCCTTGCAACTCCGCGCCGGTGAAGCCTTGCAGGTCGATGTACTGCCGCACCACACCGTCTCCAGGACGCCCTACACCCCCGTGCAGGAATCGGCCACCCGTGCGGGCGGTGCCCTTGGCCACGCCCGATGCCTGCGCGACCGGACGTCCTCGCAGGACGGTCCAGCCCGACAACTGGGATTCAAATCCGCCGTTCACGTTGAGCGTTCTTCCAAACAGCGGATTGGAAACATTTCCCGATGTTGCCGGGATATTGCCGGCTCCCACCGGCCCCAACGCCAGGACTTCCGCATCCGTCAACGAGACCGACCGGATCTGGATGCAACCGAGCATGCCTGCCGCGTTCTCGGAATCATTGTCGGCGAACAGGAGAAAGTCTGACCCCAGGGAAAAACGTCCGTCCGTCGTCAATCCACGCTGCAACTGAACCGGAAGTCCGTTGAGGTAACTCCGGTACGTCCCGGCGACACAATCCACCACCAGCGCCACTCGAACCCAGGCACCGGCAGGAAACGCGCCTCCATAATTTCCTGAGATCCCCAGTCCGGAATCCGGATTGATGAACCAATCGGCATCGTCTGCATTGCCAGAAGAGGTCTGCAACAGCGCGGCCCATCCGGTGGGGCGGGACGAAATGTTCAGGTCAAGAACCAGAGTATACCGATTCAAGCGCGTCCCGCCCGCATTCGCCCCCAATCCATGTGAAACACGCAAAAACGTTCCCCGACCAAAGGACAGTGCGCCGGAAGGCGTGCCTCCGATCGCCGGATTGACCCAGGTCAATTCCACCGACTGTCCCGGCGGCGCGAAGGCAGCGACAATCGACGCCCCTCCAGTGGCAGAGCCGGCACTTCCATCCAGGTTCCATTGCGCGAGGTCCGCCGCCGTCCCGGTGAGGCAGGACAGAAGCAGGAGCCAGATCGCACGCGCACGAAGCATGATGAAAATCAACGACACGGGGAGGCCTGCTGCAAGCGTCGGCATCACAACGGCCGGAGCTTCGGCCACTCCAGCTCGAATCCCTGGTTGCGCAGGCGTAATTGAAAATCGGCCAGCAGCTTGGGGTTCGCCCGGACCGCCCTTGGACTCTCCTTCCGATCCAGGCAAAAGGCCGCCACCGCGCCCGCCGCCTCGCCAATGTTCCACTCCACCGGATGCAACCGGTAACACCCATTCGTCAGATGGGTCACCCCCAGATTCTTGCAGCCCGCCAGCAGGTTCTCGATCCGACGCGGGATCAGCGCGCCCAACGGGATCTGGAATGGAAGCGACCCCAGGTCCACGTAATTCCGTCCTGTAGTCGACGGATGGAGGTCGATCCGGTAAGCCCCAACGCCCACCGAGTCCGGAAACGACTCCGCCATCACTTCCTCCTTGGCCTTTCCAGTCAGCTTCATCCGCGCCTCGGTTCCAACGTGGTTCTCCGTCACGGTCACCTCCGCCAGAATGCGCCTTGATTCGCGGACATAGACGGACTTCGCGAGGCCTTCCGGTCCCCCGGTCACATCCGGACGAAGCCGCAATCCCTTCCACCCAGTGCCTCCATCCGGACGCGGCGCTTGGGTCTGCATCCAGTACAAGAGACACAGACTCACCTGACGGGCATCCAGCAATCGCTCGCGATGCTGCTCCGGGGTCACCCCGGGACCGATCAGCGGTGCCAGCCAGTAGTCGTTCTGGGGCCAGTTCACAATGGTCGTGCCGCCTCGGTAAGTCCCGGCCACGAATTGGCCTGGATCCACGATCCGGCGATAGGTCCATAAATTCAGACCCGTCGCCCGCAACGTAGGATCGAACGGCAGCCGACGGGACTTCAGGGTGATGGGATCCGGACAATCCCAACTGAACAGCGGCCCGGACCAAGCCGGCTTCAAGTCGGGAACGTACCGGCTCCAGAATTCCCAGCGCGCAGGCTTGGGAATCACGTGATCCTCCCCCTCGACATGATCGACCGCAAAGCACCACGTCACGGCCTGCTGATCCATGGGATCGGCCTTCTCGGGAGCCGAGGGCTCCCCGGTATCCTTCTGCGACTCCGCCCCGACCACGTGCTCCACCTTCGCCAGTGGCAGGAGATCTCCCAGTTCGGTGGCGTCGATGAAGTACGCACCGGAAAGGGTCACCCGCCCCTCCGTCGCAGACTCTACCCCAACGGCCTCAATCCGGTCACCCGCCAGATCGACACGGACGGCCCGCGTCCGCAACAGGACCCGCACCCGGCCAGCAGAAACGTGGGGCGCGAGCATCTGCTCCAGAACGGCAAGAGCCACCCGCGGTTCGTGACACAGCCTCGAAACCCACCCGTTGCCTGGGTTGAGCCGCAGGTTGGCCCGGGCTTCCGGGGTCAGCGGAAAATGATCCCTGTAATGCGCCCGCACCCCGTCGCGAAACTGCCGATAGGACCGGGTACAACCAAACGATTCGATCCATGGGTGCTCGTCCGGCGGCACGGCCTGGGCGGTCAATTGGCCGCCAATCCAATCTGTTTCTTCGGTCAGGATGACGGTCTTTCCGGAGCGGGCCGCGGCGAGCGCCGCTGAAACTCCGCCGGTCCCTCCGCCAATGATGACCACGTCCGCAGTGAATTCGCCGCGTCCACCGTTCATGCCCAAGAGGCGCTGGCCCATGCCGGTCCATGCGGACACAGCAAGTCCACCTCGAATGAAATCCCGACGTTGCATGCCGGATCTTCATCCGCCACTGTGGGTTTGTCACCTGCGGCCGCAAGACGCTCTGGATGGCTAGGATTTTCTGGGAGTGTTGTACGCCAGCCCGCCCCAGACCTTGACTTCCCCCCACCTCCCGAAATAGTTGTCCGCTCGTTTGCCGCCCGGCCATGGCCGGGCGCTTCCATTATGCCGAAGTCGAAAGAGAAGAAGTCTCCAGCCAAGCCGGTAGCCGCAAAGAAGGCCGAAAAGCCTGTTGAAAAGGCTACCGAGAAGCACGCAAAGCCTGAAAAGGCAAACCCCGCCGCGGCGGTGAAAGGAGACAAGGCCGGCACCAAACCCGCCAAGCCAACCCCACCTCCCGCCAAGCCGGCAAAGGCCTCGAAGCCCGCCAAGCCAGCGAAGTCGGCAAAATCCGGATCCGGTGGCGCGTCCTCCGACCTGCCCCCTCCTCCGCCGGGTGACCTCGCCCTCGCTGCTGCCGCCGCTGCTGCAGCCCTCGAGAATACTCCCATGCCCGGGGCTCCCGGAGCCGATGCCGACGGCCTGACCACCATTGGTACCGTCCGCAGCTCTTCTGGCGTCGACATCACCGAGAAGATCAAGGAACTCGTCCGCCTCGCCCAGGAGCAAGGCTACCTGACCTACGGCGACATCACGGATGCCCTGCCCGAGAATCTCGTCACCGCCGAAGACCTCGACGAGATCTACATCAAGCTCCGAAACCTCGAGATCGACATCGTCGATCAGGCCGAGGTGGACCGGGTCAAGCAGCCCGAACAGGAGGAAGAGGACGAAAAGGCGCGACTGGACATCCTCGACGACCCCGTCCGGATGTACCTCAAGCAGATGGGCCAGGTCCCACTGCTCACCCGCGAACAGGAGGTCGAGATCTCCAAGCGGATCGAGGACAACGAAAACGAGGTCAAGCGCATCATCTACTCGTTCGGCTTCTCTGGTAAGGAGCATATCGCCCTCGCCGAGAAACTGATTTCAGAGCCCCCCAAGGAACGTTTCGACCGCGTCATCGTCGACAAGAAGATCGAGACGCGCGACGAGCACCTCAAGGCACTCCGAAAGCTCGTCAAGGAAGTCCGAGCGATCGACATGGAGGTCGACGCCCGCTGGCATGACCTCCAGGACACCTCGTCCAAGGCCAAGCAGGAGAAGATCGTCGCCGAGTTCCAGAAGTACGACGAGAAGCTCCAGCGCTCCTTCCCGAAGTTCTACTACAAGCAGAAGGTCATCGAGGAGATGTGCCTCGTCGCGGACAACATCCACGACAAGTTCCAGACCTCGCTCCGGACCATCAAGGATCTCGAGGCCCAGAAGAAGGCCTCCCAGGCGCAGGCCATCATCCACGCCGAAGAGCGCAAGGTGAAGGCCCTCGAGGAATTCGTCCGCATGACCCATGCGGATTACCTCGCCGCCTTCCAGAAGCTGAAGGAATTCGAGCGGAAGGCTCTTCAGGCAAAGACCGAGATGGTGGAGGCGAACCTCCGGCTCGTGATTTCCATCGCCAAGAAGTACACCAACCGCGGCCTCTCCTTCCTCGACCTGATCCAGGAAGGCAACATGGGCCTCATGAAGGCGGTCGAGAAATTCGAGTACCGCCGCGGCTACAAGTTCTCCACCTACGCCACCTGGTGGATCCGTCAGGCCATCACCCGCTCCATCGCAGATCAGGCGCGCACCATCCGCATCCCGGTGCACATGATCGAGACGATCAACAAGCTGATGCGGGTGCAGAAGCAGCTCATCCAGGACTTTGGCCGCGAGCCAACCCCGGAGGAGATCGCCGACGAAATGCAGATGCCTGTGGACCGCGTTCGCGCCGTCCTCAAGATGGCGCAGCAGCCCATCTCACTGCAAAGCCCCGTCGGTGACAGCGATGACACCAACTTCGGTGATTTCATCGAGGACAAGGCCGCCGAGAACCCCTCGGACATGACCAGTTACTCCCTCCTCAAGGAGAAGCTGGCCGACGTGCTCGACACCCTGACCGAGCGGGAACGCAAGGTTCTCGAACTCCGCTTCGGCCTGGTCGACGGTTACTCCCGAACCCTTGAAGAGGTCGGCAAACAGTTCAAGGTCACCCGCGAACGTATCCGTCAGATCGAAGCCAAGGCCTTGCGCAAGATGCGTCATCCGACCCGCCTCCGGCAGCTTCAGGGATTCCTCGAAGGCGACGAGGCGCTGCTCTGATCGGGCGCAACTGCAATCCCCCTGCTTTCACCGGGCCCGCTGCGCTTCGCAGTCGGGCCCTTTTCGCGTTCTGGCCCCTGGCTATGCGGAGGGATCTCCCCCAAGAAACCACAGGTTGGCATGCCCCTTCGCCTCGGCGTAGAAGGGATCAGTGACATCCTCGCTCCGCTGCCCCCCCGCGACGCACGAAGTGAAGATGGGCCTTGTTTCAATCGCCCTTTCGGTTCAAGAAACGCTTCCTCTCCTCGCATGAAACCGATGCCAACCCATCCCTTGTCGCGACTCGCGTTCACACTGATCGAGTTGCTCGTTGTCATCGCAATCATCGCGATCCTGGCAGGGATGCTCCTCCCAGCCCTGGCACGGGGAAGGAATCCGCGAAGCGGACCAAATGTCTCAACAACCTCCGCCAGATTGGCGTGGGGGTGCTCATGTACGCCGATGACAACCGGGATGTCCTCCTCGAGGCCCGGTTCGGAGAGGTGCAGGTCTGCCTCAATCCCCCGGAACGCAAGGCCGCCGCCAGCGTTGGACTCATCGTCAATTCAAATTCCACCACACCGATCTGGACCTGCCCCAACCGGGCCACATTTCCCCAATACGAAGCGGACTTTGACCAATGGGTGATTGGCTTCCAGTACTTCGGCGGCATCAAGACCTGGAAGAATCCTGCCGGATCCTTCCCCTCCCGCAGCCCGATCAAGTCCAGCCTTTCCCAACCGGGCTGGGTCCTGGCTGCAGACGCCGTCATGAAGGTGGACGGCAAATGGGGCGGAGGTCGGGATACCTCCTTCAAGAACATGCCGCCCCACAAGGCCGCTGGAAACCTGCCACTCGGAGGCAATCAACTGTTCATGGACGGGTCCGCCCGATGGGTCCAATTCAAGCAGATGCTCTTCATCCATTCATGGAACACGACGGGCGCCAGGGACGCCTACTTTGCCCAGGACGACTTGGGCGATCAACTGACGGCCAAAATCCCACAGATTCGGTCAAAATTCTGAACCCTGAGTGAAGGATTGACGGACAAGCCACTCCTCCCGTTCGGAACCGACACACTCACAACCCAACCCTTACGCCGTAGCGGGGGCCTTCGGCTCAAACACGTAAACCCGATCCGAGGACGGAGTTTCGGCTTTGGAAACAAGCTTCATCCCCGCGGATGCAGCCTCTTCCAGAAGCATCGCCTCCGTCAGGTCCGAAACCCAGGCCAATGCCCGGCGCTGGGGAAGGTTGTCGAAATGATCCAGAACACAGTAGGACAGCAATAGCCGCATGCGACACCGCTGGGCGGTTGTGCGCAGGAACCAGCGATAATCCTCAACATATTCCAGGCAACCGCTCACGAAGATCACGTCGTATGGGCCTTCAGGAAACTCGGCCTGGTTCAGGTTGCACACGATGCAGCCATCGCCACGGTCCACATAGTCGATCCCCGAGTACTTTACGGTGGGAGGGATGAATTCACGCAGCCACATCTTCCCGCAGCCAACGTCCAGAATCGACTGGGCCTCCTTGGGAATGAAGGATGCCATCAACTGGATTCGCTGCTTCCACTTCTCGTCGAACGTCTCCACGTCCTTCCAAGTCCGCTTGGAGAGTCCAAGTCGGCGAAGGATGGCATTGGGGGCGCCGATCAGCTTTTTTAGCATTCGCAGTACTCCGGTACTCGCAGTGTTTCCAGAGATCCCCACCGCCGTATCTCACCGCGCGAGCCGAAGCTGATCACCAGCCAATGGCACGGCGAAGGCAACGTCAAGAGGCGAACCTGAGATCTCGCCATGAATTGCTGACGTTGGAGCGGGATGGGCCTGCTGACTCACCGGATCCACTCCAACCGTTGTCAACCAATGCATTGAAGACCTTCAACGGACGCACTCCAAAGGTCCCTGCCGCACACGGGAAGCCGAGATCCAGCGTCCCGCCTTCTCCGGCTGAAGCACCAAACCTTTCGGTGACCTTCCCCTGAAGACACGATAGGATAGGAACCAAGGTTCTCGGCGCCGGCGTATGCACTTCTACCATCTTCGTGGCTTGCTGATGCCACTCCGGTTCGACCTCCGGGGCGGCCTGAACACCGTGGGTCGCAACCCAACGAACGACGTCGTCATCCACGAAGCGTCCGTTTCCGCGTTTCATGCCGAAATCTCCCTCGGCGAGCAGGGTGTCATTGTCCGCGACCTCCAATCCACCAACGGTACGTTCATCGATGATGAACCCATCACGGAGCAGGAAATCCGCTCCGGTCAGGTGGTCCAGTTCGGCACCGTTGCCCTCCGACTGGAAATCGATGAGATCCGGATCCATGTACCCAAGCTGGGATCCGAGCCTTCGGGGGCCGCCTCCCCACGTTCGCGTCCGGCACATTCCCTGATGGCAGTCCCACCCACTCATCGGTGCACCCAATGCAATCGGCTCCATCATGAGTCCGGCCTGAAGCGGGTCCGATTGGGTGGCGAAGCATCCGATCTGCTCTTTTGCCCAAGTTGCAGCGGTCGTGTGGAGGCGATGTCGGAAGAACCTCCCGCGCCGGTGTCGAAACCAGGGATCCTCGCGCGAATCACCCAGACGATTCACCTCGGACGGCGGAAGCCAAGGCCCTGAACGCAGTCCAGGCTTGCCCTCCCGGCTGGGTTCAGCCCCGAATGTCCCACCGCTATGCAATCGTCATCCGTCACGCGTCGTCGTTTCCTGACCACCAGTGCGCTTGCCGCCGCCGGCTTGGCTTCAGGATGCAGCAGCCAGTCCGGGGTTGGCACCGGCCGCAGCTTCAAGGGCCCCGTCGGCCTCCAACTCTACAGTCTGCGCGCCCAATTCATGCGCGACGTCCCAGGGACAATCCAGAAGGTGGCCAGTTACGGCATCCGCGAGGTCGAGCTCGCCGGCACCTACAATTTCAAGCCCGAGGCATTTCGCGACATGCTCCTGACCGCGGGCTTGCAACCCGTCAGCCAGCACGTTGGCTTCGAGCGGTACGAGAAGGAGCCCGCCAAGGTGGCAGCCGAGGCAAAGGCACTAGGCCTGAAATACACCGGCTGCGCCTGGATCCCCCACAAGGGGGCGTTTGACGCCGCGCAGGCAAGGCACGCCGCGAAGGTCTTCAACGAAGCCGGCAAGATCCTCGCAGACCAAGGCCTCCGCTGCTTTTACCACTGCCACGGTTTCGAGTTCCAACCGGGTGCTGCCGGTCCGGGTACCACGGCCATGGACATCCTCATGCAGGAAACGGACCCGCGCTATATGTCCTACCAGATGGACATCCTGTGGGTGGTGTTCCCCGGCGAGGATCCCGCCGCATGGCTCCTCAAGTACCCCGGCCGCTGGGAACTCATGCATCTCAAGGATCTCAAGCCCGGGGTGGCTACCGGCCTGCACACCGGCGGAACGGACCCCAACAACGACGTGGTCCTCGGCACCGGACAGATGAACTGGCCCAAGATCCTCGCCGCCGCCCGGAAGTCCGGCGTGAAGCACTACTTCATCGAGGACGAGAGCGTCGCGGCCCCGGACCACATTCCCCAGTCCCTCGCCTATCTCTCGCAGGTCCGGTTCTGACCTCGCACTGACTCCCCAGACGCGCGAAGGCCCCGGTTTCAATCCACGAAACCGGGGCCTTCTGCATTTCAGGCGAACCTACTGGCCCGTGGGATTGCTGCGCTGCCGCCGCGCCTTCCACCACTCGAAAACCATCGGCAGGATGCTGACGAAGATGATGCCGAGGACGATCACCTCGAAGCGGCGCTTCACGAACTCGCGCCCACCAAAATACCACCCACACGGCAGGATCAACCCGATCCACAGGATGGCACCCACGATGTTGAACATCATGAACCGCCCGTAGTTCATGGCGCTCATCCCGGCGACGAACGGCGCGAAGGTCCGCACGATCGGAACGAAGCGCGCGAGGATGATCGTCTTACCACCGTACTTCTCATAGAACGCGTGGGTCTTGTCGATGTGGCTCTGGCGAACCAACCGGGGAAACCACGCTTGGACCCGGGTTCCCAGTTTCGCTCCCACCCAGTAGTTCACGGTGTCGCCCAGGATCGCCGCCAGGAGCATCAGACCACCGGCAATCCAGATGTTGAGCCCTGACTTCTCGTTGGCCGCAACCGCCCCCACCGCGAAGACGAGGGAATCACCGGGCAGGACAGGCGTGATGACCAGGCCAGTCTCCGCAAAGATGATCGCGAACAGCATGGCGTATACACCCGCCCCGAACCGCTGGGTCAGCTCAAACAGGTGGTCCTGCAGGTGCAGTACGTAGTCCAGAAAGGTTTTCAGCAATTCCATCGCAGGCGCAGAACCTGCGTGAAGTTCACCTTGCCCCGCAAGTCACATGTCCATGAGGTTTTCGGTCATGCGCGCCGCCGTACTCCATGGAAAGGAGAATGTCCGACTCGACAACCTGTCCGAGGCCAGCCTCGGTGAGGGTGAGGTTCGCGTCCGCATTGGGGCCGCCCTGACCTGTGGCACCGACCTCAAGGTGTTCCGCCGCGGCTATCACGCCCGCATGCTGACCCCGCCCTGCGTCTTCGGGCATGAGTTTGCTGGCGTCGTCTCCGAGGTTCATCCGTCCGTGAAGGACTGGAAGCCAGGCGATCGCGTCGTGGCGGCCAACTCGGCTCCCTGTGGCGCCTGCCCACCCTGCGGCCGGGGCCAATCCCACCTCTGCGACGATCTCCTCTTCCTCAATGGGGCTTATGCCCAGTCCATCGTCATCCCCGCGCGCATCGTCAGCGTAAATCTCCTTCGTATTCCCGCAGGTCTTTCCCTCGTCGACGCAGCGCTCACCGAACCCCTGGCCTGCGTGGTCCAGGGGATCGAAGATCTCCACTTGATGGCCGGAGAACATCTCACGGTCATCGGCGCGGGTCCCATCGGACTCATGGCCACGGCATTGGCCACCCACCTCGGAGCTTCCGTGACGGTGGTGGGGCGCAACCAGACCCGCCTCGAGGCCGCACGTCGGTTGGGAGCCCATCGGGTCATTGAAAATACGGGGGACGGCGATTGTCCGGAGTTGGAACGATTGCAACCGGATGCCGTCCTTGAAGCTGTGGGAAAGCCCACGACATGGGAGCAGGCCATCCGGTGCGTCCGGAAAGGCGGCCGCGTGAACCTGTTCGGTGGTTGCCCGTCCGGAACCACCGTGGCTCTCGACACAACCCGCGTCCATTACCACGCCCTGACCCTGCTCGCCTCGTTTCATCACACGCCTGCCACGGTCCGGAAGGCCTTTGCCCTGATCGACGCGGGCGTGGTCCGATCCCGGGATTTTGTCGACGGCCGCACGCCTTTGACGGCACTTCCGGAGCTTTTCCATTCCATGTGTTCCGGGAACCGCTTCGTGAAAACCCTCGTCGAGGTGGATCTTTGAGCACCCGCTTTGCGTCGTCCGTCGGATCCGCTAGGCTGGCCGCCGTGGCCAGTCCGGATACTACAACCACCGCTCCAGCCCCGGTCATCACGCCGAGGGAAGAGACCCGCGAAGCCCGTGCACCCGGGTTCCTCGTGATCTGTTGGAATGATCCCGTGAACCTCATGTCGTACGTGGTGCACGTGCTCCAGAAGGTGTTCGGATGGGATCGGCGACGGGCCGAGAAGCACATGCTCGAGGTCCACGAAAAGGGGCGCTCGGTCCTCGTCCGGGAGTCCTTCGAGGAAGCGGAAGCCCACGTGCATCAACTCCAGGCCTACTCCCTTCAGGCAACCGTGGAACGGGACGATCCATGAAGCTGCTTTCCCGGGAACCCGGACGCCTCGTCTTCCAACTCCGCGCCAGGGACCGAAACAGCCTCCGGGGAATCCTGCGCATGGCATCGGACTGCCGTCGACGTCCGCCCCGGATCACGCGTGGCCCGGCCTCCTTCATGCCGGAGGATTCGGAGGAAATGCTCCGCGAAGCCATCGGGCAGCAAATGGCAGAGGTCCAGCAAGGAGCCCTTGGATGGCTTGAAGACCCCGCCCGCTGCGTCGCTGGAAAAGGCGGCTTCGGTCTTACCCTTTCCGAGGGCGAGTTCGAGGCACTCCTCCAGGCCCTCAACAACGCCAAGATGGCCTTCTGGGAAACCCTGGGATGCCCGGATGAGGATTCCGCCCCGCTCGACGAAGAACGACCGGAAGTCCAGACGCTGGCCTTCGCCATGGAACTCTCCAACCAGTACATCGCCCACCTCGTCGACTGCGTGTCCGACGATCCTGACTGAAGCCCGTGCCAGCCCCCATCATCCCGATCCTTGGACCGTCCCTCCGGTTTCCACCGGCATCGGAAGCGCCTCCCCAAGGACTGGTGGCGCTGGGCGGAGACCTTTCTGTGGACAGGCTGTTGGCAGCCTATCGTTCCGGGATCTTTCCGTGGAGCGCCGCCCCCATCACCTGGTGGTCTCCAGATCCCAGGGCGATCTTCGAGTTTCAGGATGTCCATGTCTCTCGAACCCTACGGAAGACCCTGCGCCGGGAGGTCTTCCGGACAACCCTGAACCAGTGCTTCAGCCACGTGATCCGGGCGTGCGCTACCGCCCCACGCAATGGCGACGATACCTGGATTTCACCGTCCATCATCGAAGCCTACGAACGCCTCCATCAATCCGGGTGGGCCCACAGCCTCGAGGTGTGGAAGGGCGACCAACTTGCGGGCGGCATCTATGGCGTGGGCATCGGCGGATTCTTCGCCGGTGAATCCATGTTCCACCACGTGTCCGACGCCTCGAAGGTCGCCGTTGTCCGCCTGCTGGAGTATCTCCAGTCCCGTGGTTACACGCTCTTCGATACCCAGATGCTGACGGAAACCACCCGATCCCTCGGGGCCGTGGAAATCACGCGCATCGCGTATCTCGAAAGGCTCAAGGCGGCGAAGGACCTGCCGGTCACCTTCGGGGTGCCTCCAGGAAATTCCGGGAACCTCAGCTGAAGGGCGCGGCCCGCTTACGACCCGCGAAGGGCTTGCCGATCCAACCAGGCACCGGAATCGGCAACAAAGTCCAACAACACCCGATCCTGAAATGCTTCAGGCACGGGCATGAACCATCCCCTCGCTTCGGCCAACAACACACGCGTGTCGTCGCCCAAAAACTCTGGCTTCGACCCCGACCCGGAATTCCGCCAACCATTCCCCCATGTCTCACCGCCTCGAATCGTCCTGGACCGACCGTCTGCGCGATCTCGTTCCGTTCGGCCTCGGCCAGGACAAGCCCACGCACTTCCGCGACATGGCGACGATCCTCTGGCGCAACCGGGACAATCTCGGCTACGCATGGAGGGTCATCACGCGCGGCGTCTGCGACGGCTGCGCGCTGGGCGTCGCCGGCCTGCACGACTGGACGCTGTCGGGTCCGCACCTGTGCATGACGCGCCTGAACCTGCTTCGGCTGAATACGATGCCGGCGCTCGATCCCGAACCGCTGGCGGATCTGGAGCAGTTCCGCAAGGACCTCGCCCGAAAGCGCGGCGCACCCGAAGACGCAGGCTGGGACAACGCCCAACTGCGCGAACTGGGACGGCTCCCCTACCCCATGCTGAGGGAGAAGGGTGCGCGCGGATTCCGTAGGATCACCTGGGATGAGGCCAACGCCCGGCTCGGCCGTCGCCTGCGGACCATTGATCCCCATCGCCTCGCCTTCTTCGTCACCGCCCGTGGGGTGACCAACGAGGTGTATTACATGGCCCAGAAGGTCGCCCGATTCCTCGGCACCAACCACGTCGACAACGCCGCCCGCCTCTGCCACGCGCCCTCCACCGGAGCCATGAAACACGCGCTCGGCGTCGCCGCCAGCACGTGCAGTTACAAGGACTGGTACGGCACCGACCTGATCGTGTTCTGGGGTTCCAATCCGGCAAACGATCAACCCGTCTCGACCAAGTATCTCCTCGAGGCCCGCGAACAGGGCACCCGCGTCGTCATCGTCAACCCGTACCTCGAACCCGGCATGCGCCGCTACTGGGTTCCCAGCTCCGCCGGGAGCGCCGTCTTCGGCACCCGCATGTCCGATTGGTGGTTCCCGGTCCGTCAGGGCGGCGACATCGCCTTCATCTACGGCGTCCTCAAAATCCTCCTCGACGAAGGCTGGCTGAACGACGCCTTCATCCGCGATCACACACGCGGCTGGGATGAACTCGCCGCCGAAATCCAGCGCCTCGACTTCGCCATCCTCGAACCCGCCGCCGGTCTTCCGCGCACCTCCATGCGTGAGTTTGCCGAACTCCTCCACCGCAGCCGCAACGCCGTCTTCGTCTGGAGCATGGGCATCACCCAGCACGTCTACGGGGCCGACGCCGTCTCGATGGTCCTGAACCTCGGCCTCGCCCGGGGATACGTCGGACGCGAGAAGACCGGTCTCATGCCGATCCGCGGCCACTCCTCCGTCCAGGGCGGCGCTGAGATGGGCTGCTACTCCACCGCGCTGCCCGGCGGGAAACCCCTCACGCCCGCCAACCTCTCCGATCTCGCCGCGAAGTACGGCTTCCCAATCCCCGATTGGCCCGGCCTCACCTCCGTCGAGATGATCGAAGCCTCCGCGCGCGGTGATCTCGATGTCCTCTACTGCCTCGGCGGGAATTTCCTCCGCACGCTACCCGATCCCGATCGGGTCGCCGAATCCCTCCGCAACGTCCCCGTGCGCGTCCACCAGGACATCGTCCTCGTCGACCAGATGATGGAACCCGCGCTCGAGGAAGTCCTGCTCCTGCCCGCCAAGACCCGCTACGAACAGGACGAAGGCGGCATCGAGACCACCACCGAACGTCGGATCGCCTTCTCGCCCGAATTGCCGCGCGTCGTCGGCGAAGCGCGCGCCGAATGGAAGATCCTCCGCGACCTCGCCGCCGCCGCACATCCCGAACGCGCCCACCAGATTGGCGGCGAGGACGGATGGAAATTGCGCGAGGAAATCGCCCGCATCGTGCCCTTCTACGACGGGATCCAGAACCTCCGCGACACAGGCGACGCCATCCAGTACGGCGGTCCCCGCCTGTGCGACGGCGGGACCTTTGCCACGGCTGACGGCCACGCGCACTTCCGCGTGGTTCCCCTGCCCCCGGAAAGCCTTGAACCCATCGGATTCCGGAAGGACGGCAAACCGCCGCGCTTCCTCGTGTCGACGCGCCGGGGCAAGCAGTTCAACACCCTCATCTACGCCGAGATTGATCCGCTGACTGGCGCGCCCCGGGACGCCATCTTCATCAGCCCTGAGGACGCCACCCGCCTGCACGTGGTCCGGGGCGACCGCATCCGCCTGACGAGTCCCGCCGGCACATACGTCGGCACCGCCTTTCTCGCCGAGATCGCCCCCGGCAACCTCCAGGTCCACTGGCCCGAGGGCAACGTCCTCATCGCCGCGGGCCGCACCGATCCCATCGGTGGCGTCCCCGATTACAACGCTTGGGTCGAAGTCTCCCGCATCTGAACCGCTTTTTCAGTCGGGTCCTACGCGGCCGTCCGCGTAGTCTTCGCGTCCGTGACGCCCAAGTTGGTCAGCGCTCTCGGACTGGTGGTGATGATCGCAATCGCGTGGATGCTGTCAGAACAGCGCCGCCGGTTTCCCTGGCGTGTGGTGGCCTGGGGGCTGGGGCTGCAGTTTGTCTTCGCCTTCCTGATCCTGCGCACAGCCCCGGGTAAGCAGATCTTCAACCGGTTCCAGGAAGCCGTCTCGAAATTCATCGGGTTCGCCAGCGAAGGAAACGCGCTGATCTTCGGCCCGCTCGCGAACCCGACACTTCTCGGGGAAAAGTTCGGACCCGCCAACGCCCTTGTCCTCGCGATCACCATCACCGGCACCATCATCCTCGTGTCGGCCGTGTCCTCCCTGCTCTACCACTACGGCATCCTCCAGCTCATCGTGCGTTCCCTCGCCTGGGTGATGCGACGCGCCATGGGCACCAGCGGTTCGGAAACCCTCGCCGCCGCTGCCAACATTTTCATGGGACAGACCGAGGCGCCACTCGTCATCAAGCCCTACCTCGCCCGGATGACCCGATCGGAACTCTTCGCCATGATGACCGGTGGCATGGCCACCATCGCCGGTGGCGTCCTCGCCGCCTACGTCTCCTTCGGGATCGAGGCCGGGCACCTTCTCACCGCCTCCGTGCTTTCCGCTCCGGCTTCCCTGCTCATCGCCAAGATCCTCGTCCCGGAAACCGAGGTGTCCGAAACCGCAGGTGGCACCAACGCCCCCATCGAACGCGAAACGGTCAATGGCCTCGATGCCCTCTGCCACGGCGCCTCCGACGGCATGAAGCTATCGATCAACGTCATGGCCATGCTCATCGCCTTCACGGCGGTGATCGCTGCCGCCAACTGGATCCTGTCCTCCATCCTCGCCCAGCTCGGCGTGACGTCGGCAGCTCCCATGCAAACTGTCCTCGGGTGGATCAATGCCCCTTTCGCGTGGGTGATGGGCGTTCCCTGGAAGGATTGCCAGACGGTCGGCACCATCCTCGGCGAACGGATCATCCTCAACGAATTCGTCGGCTACCTGAAACTCTCCCAGCTCGGCGAAACCCTCGACCCGCGCTCCCGCGTCATCACCACCTATGCCCTCTGCGGCTTCGCCAACGTCGCCAGCATCGCCATCCAGATCGGCGGCATCGGCGCACTCGCCCCGACCCGCCGACAGGACCTTGCCCGTCTGGGCCTCCGATCCATGATCGGAGGCCTCCTCGCCTGCTACCTCACGGCGACCGTGGCCGGGCTCTTCTCCTGACCCCCTCCGAACGGGGCGGCGATGAGGACATCGCCTCTCCGTTTCAGGGCCGGGGTGGCGATGTCCTCATCGCCCCACCAAAGCCTTCCGGTCAGATCCCCAACTTCTGCAGTTCCCGATCCAGCAGCATCTGGAACTCCTGCAGATCCTCCTGCGACGGCCGGTATCCCCGCACCGGCGGCACCATCCCGAAGCGTCCCATCTGGTCGAGATACCACTGGGCGGATTGCCCATCGCTGAACTTCACGGTCCCGCTCGTGAGCGTGCCCGGGCGCGTGACCGTATCCACCGTGATCGACACGCCGCCGCCCAGTCCGCCCGGCGCAGCGACCGGGGCGGCCCCATCCATGGGAACCGCCGCTGCTGTTGGAGCCGGTGTGGCCTCGGGCGCCGGGGCGGGTGCCTTAGGCGGCTCCGGATCCTTCAACTGGACCCGGAGGTCATCCACCAGCAACCGCACCTCCATGTAGGTGCTCTTCAACCCAAAATCCTTCTCCAGCCGCTTCTGGAACTCCGACAGCTTCATCCCGTCCTCCAGCCATCGGCGTGCTTCCTGTGCCTGTGCCTCCGTCAATTGCATGGGCGCCACGTTAGGAACCCACCGCCCCAACCGCAAGACACCGCACACAGGATTACACCGGGCGGCGAACTCCCAGAAACCAACCCTCCCGTGGCAGACGAGGCAACGAGGCTGTGGACGAGGAGTTGAGATACTTCGTCCGCGTGCCTTCCGGTTCAGGCCACCGTTGACCCTGCCAGACTCGCTTTTGGGGACCTTTGGCGCCCCACTTCGGCTCGCGACCAGTCCTACCCTTGTCCCGCACAGGATCCCGACTACTGTCCGTGTTCATGGACTGGCGCGATTTCACACTGACAGACGTCTCGGCGGTCGAGCAGTCCCTGGGACTGTATCCGCCGCCCATCCGGGAGAAGGGCGAGGAAGTCTACCGCAGGGGCAGCGTGCAGAACATCCGCTGCCTGGACCCGCACCAGTCCTACGCTGGAAGCGTGGGAGGCGTGCGCGCCTGTGAGGTCGGCCTGCGATTTGTGGCCTCGGACAATGGCTGGCGCTCCGAATGCACCTGTCCCGAGGGTCCACTGTGTGAGCATGCCTATGCCCTGACCCGGCATCTGCTGACGCGTCACCAACTCATCGAAGGGAACAATCCGAAGCCCGCGACCCGCAAGACACCCACCCGCAAGGCGGCCGCGGCTCCTGCCAAGGAGGCTTCAGTTCCTACCACAGGCAAATCCCTCCCGACCGCCGCGGCTGATTCATCCGTTGCCGTGACGACCCGATCGACGGCGGCGACACCCCCCGCGCCCAAGGCATCCGCTCCGGTATCCGCAAAGCCCGGTCCCCTTGAAGAACGCCTGATCGCCCGCGGGATCACGCCCACGGCCGAACATCGTGCGTTCCTGGCGCAAGTCAGCGACCTTTTCCGACGCTTCGGCAAACGTCCGGCCATTCCCCGACTGGAGCTCGAACAGCTCAAGCTCGCCAAGCCCACCGGTTCCACCACCAACTTCGACGGCATCCAGCTGTGGCGCTCCCTTCCGGCCGACGAGTACGAGTTCTGGCTGCACCTCGCACTGCATGCCGAGGACAAGGGCACCGGAATCCCCGACTTCCTCAAACCCATCTCCGATTTGGAAGCGCTCCGTCGCCGCATCGCGCATGAACGGCGTCAGCAGGAGATCGAACACTGGCGGCAGGTCCTGTCGACCTGGGGGATTCCTTCTACGGACGACGCGACCGCCGTCGGCTCCACGGACCTGCGGATCCGGTTCACGAACGGCGAGGCGCTGCTCGAATGGCGAAGGGGCTCCACGGATGACTTCGAGACCATGAAGGCGCACCAATTCGAGCGCTTCAGCCAGACGCACGTCGGCCGCGGCATGGTCGCGCCCGAAGGCCTCCTGCTCTGGCACGCGTTCCAGCAATGCCTGGCGGTCAACGGGTACAAGAAGCCCGTGCTGAACCCATCCGAACCAACCGCGCGACGCACGCTCTCCTTCCTCTTCCGTCAACCGGGGCTTGCCAGCCGTCTCGTCAGCAGCGAGGGCGAACCCCTCATCCGGCCGAACCAACCCCTCCGCTGGAGCCTGACGCCCCCGGACGACGTCCAGGGCGACTACCGACTCCGGCTCCTGCAACCCGACGGTTCCCCTGCCCCTGCGGTCCACGCCAGTTTCCCCGGCGATCCAACCCTTTTCCTGACCGATGACTCCGTGTTCATGGGCCCTGCGGTCGACGACCGCCTGATGGCCATCAACACGGAAACCACCGTCCCAGCCGCCGCCGTCGAATCCCGCGGCGGGGTCCGGTTCCTCCGCAACCTGGGGCTCGACCTCCCGCCGCGGCTGGTGGATCGAGTCCGACTGATTCCCCTGCGGCCATTGCTGCGGCTCGACCTCCGCCAGCTCACGCATGGGTCCGAAGCCGAGCATTGCACCCTCGAAGTCCTCGGCGTCTCCCCCGATGCCACCACGGTGGAACGTTGGAACGGACTCCAATGGCAGGACCCCGCCGCACCGCGGCCAGGGGATGCACCCGCACCACCGCCACCGCCGCCAGCCGACGATCGCATCGTCACAGTCGACCGCACGCATCTCGCCGGGATCCATGCCCACGTCGAGGCCGGAGGTTTCCGATGGGATTTCGCCCGGCAACTGTGGGTCCTGCGCGTCACCCGCGTCTTCCCGGAGAAATTCGTGCCGTGGCTGCAGTCGCTTCCCAAGGAGATCGACATCGAACTCCGCGGCGAGCTGGCCTCCTTCACGCACGCCGAGGTGAGCGGGCATGTCCGCCTGGCGGTCGCCGAGACCGATTCGATCGACTGGTTCAACCTGCGTGTCGTGCTCGATGTCAGTGACACCACACTCACGAAGGAGGAGCTGAAGCTGCTCCTCGAAGCCCGCGGACGCTGGGTGCGTCTCGCCAACAAGGGCTGGCGCCGACTCGAATTCCAACTCACGGCCGCCGAAGACGAGCAACTCGCCCGGCTCGGACTCAGCCCCCACGATCTCTCCACCGAGACCCAGCGCCTGCACGTGGTCCAGATCGACACCGACGCGGCCCGCGGCCTCCTGCCGGAGGAAACCCTGCTGCGCATCCGCGTCCGTACGGAGCAGATCCGGACCGCGGTCCACCCCCCGCGACCCGAGTCCGTGCACGCCGAACTCCGGCCGTATCAGCTCGAGGGTTTCCACTACCTGGCCTACCTCGCGACCAACGGCTTTGGCGGGGTCCTGGCCGACGACATGGGCCTTGGAAAGACCCTGCAGACGCTGACCTGGATCGCCTGGCTCCGGGAAGAGTCCGCCGCAGGCCGGCTGCCCTTGAAGGCGTTTGAGAACACGCGCGAGCGCAAGCCACGTACCCTCTCCAGCGGCGTCCCGCCCGTGCTGGTCGTGTGCCCGAAATCCGTGTGCGACAACTGGCGCGCCGAGGCCACCCGTTTCACCCCCGACCTCCGCGTCCGCGCCTGGAAGGGCGCCGAACTCGATGCGATGCCGCAACGCCTGAACGAAGCCGACATCCACATCCTGAATTACAACCAGCTCCGGATGATCGGCGAAGCCCTCGCAGAGCAGCATTTCCTCGCGGCCGTCCTCGACGAAGGCCAGTACATCAAGAATCCCTCGTCGGTCACGGCCATGATTGCCAAGACCCTCCGCGCCGAACACCGCCTCGTGCTCAGCGGTACACCCATCGAGAACCGCCTGCTGGACCTCTGGAGCCTCATGTCCTTCGCCATGCCCGGCGTGCTCGGCAACCGCAACACCTTCCAGAAGCAGTTCGATTCCGCCCAGGATCCCATGGCCCGGCGCCGGCTCTCCGCCCGCGTCCGCCCCTTCCTCCTGCGCCGCACGAAATCCCAGGTCGCCCGCGATCTTCCCGATCGCATCGAGGAGGACCTCTTCTGCGACCTCGAAGGCGAGCAACAAACCCTCTACCGGGCCGAACTCAAGCGCGCCCAACAGGTCCTCCTGCGCGTCGGATCGTCAAAGCAACTGCAACAGGAACGCTTCAACCTCCTGACCTCGCTCCTGCGACTCCGCCAGATCTGCTGCCATCCGAAACTGGTCCAACCCGAATCCACCGCGCCCAGCGCGAAGGTGGAGGCCCTCATCGAACAGCTCGAGCCGCTCATGGAACAGGGCCAGAAGGTCCTCATCTTCTCGCAGTTCGTGTCGCTCCTCGAACTCCTCCAGTCCGAGATGCATGCCCGGCAATGGAACAGCTTCTTCCTCGCCGGCGAAACCGAGGACCGTGGCGCCCTTGTCCGTGAATTCCAGGCCGCCGAAGGCAACGCCGTCTTCCTGATCTCCCTGAAGGCCGGTGGATTCGGACTCAACCTCACGGCCGCGTCCTACGTCGTCCTCTTCGACCCCTGGTGGAACCCCGCCGTCGAGGCCCAGGCGATCGACCGGTCCCACCGCATCGGGCAGACCCAGAAGGTCATCGCCTACCGACTCCTCATCAAGGACTCGCTCGAGGAGAAGATCCGCGCCCTCCAGAAGCAGAAGAAGGCCCTCGCCGACGACATCCTCGGCGAGGAAACATTCGCGAATAATCTCTCGCTCGAAGACTTCCAGTTCCTGTTCAACGACTGACCCTGTCCCACCTGCGTCATGAACCCGCTGCTGCGCCCACTCCCGGTCTCCGCCGCCATCGCATTTCTGGCCGGTGTCTCTGCCGTTCACGCAGGGCCCGACTGGCCCATGTTCCGCGGGGACCCCGCCCTCACCGGCGTTTCCACCGCCCGCATCCAGGCACCCCTCAGGCTGCTCTGGACCTTCAAGTCGGGCGGACCGGTGATGTCCTCGCCCGCCATCGTCGGCGACCGCGTGTTCTTCGGCTCCGGTGATTCCAACGTTTACTGCCTCAATCTCAAGGACGGGACCCGACGCTGGGCCTTCGAGGCCAGTGGCCCGATCGAAGCCTCGCCCCTGCTCCTCGACGGCCGCCTCTACATCGGCGACGTGAACACGAACTTCTACGCGCTCAACGCCGACACCGGAGCGAAGATCTGGTCCCAGGGATTCGAGGAGAAGGTCCGGAGCAGCGCCTCCTGGTACATCCCCGCCCCCGGCCAGCCCAAGGCCATCCTCGTGGGTTCGTACGACTTCAAGCTCTACTCCCTCAACGCCGACACCGGTAAGACCAACTGGGTCTACGAAACCGGCAACTACATCAACGGCTCCCCCGCCATTTCCGATGGTGTCACGGCCTTCGGCGGATGCGACACCATCGTCCACGTCCTCAACCTGGCCACCGGCACCAAGGCCCGTGAAGTCGAGGCCGGCGCCCCCATCATCGGCTCCGCCGCCATCGCCGGCGGCAAGGCTTACGTCGGCCATTACGAGAACGAGTTCCTCTGCATCGACCTCACCAACGGGAAGATCGACTGGCGCTACCGTGACCGTGCCTTCCCCTACGCCACTTCTCCCGCCATCACTGCCGATCGCGTCCTCTTCGGCGGCCGCGACAAACGCCTGCATTGCGTCCAACGCGCCGATGGAAAACCCGTCTGGACCTTCGCCACCCGCGGCAAGGTCGAAAGCTCCCCGGTCGTGGCCGACGGCAAGGTCTTCTTCGGATCCGACGACGGCCGCCTGTACGTGGTCTCCCTCGCGGACGGCTCCGAACTCTGGAAGTACGAGATCGGCCAACCGATCCAAAGCTCCCCTGCCATCGTCGACAACCGCCTCCTCATCGGCAGCGACGACGGATCGGTCTACTGCTTTGGGCCGTAAGGAAGGACGGAGAACCCAACGGGGTGGCTTTGCCGGCCTCTCTCGAGACTTGGGTGTTGAGGGAGATGTTCGGGTAGAATCCCGCGCAGGTTCTCGCTCCACGCACACTCCCCCCTCGCCTCGACCTGAGGGATGCGCTCGAATTGGACCAAGGAACGGGCCGTCATGCGACCGCATCAATCGGCAACACGCGCACCAGCTTCTTGTTCACGAACTCCTGAATGCCGAGACCTGAGAGTTCGCGTCCATAACCGGAGTGCTTGATACCGCCAAAAGGCAGGTCCGCTGCCGTCCACGTCGGGTGGTTGATGAAGACCATGCCCGTGTCGAGGCGACGGGCAACGCGCTGTCCACGTGCGACGTTCCGAGTGAAGACCGAGCCGCCCAGGCCGAAGTCCGAGTCATTGGCGAGGGCCACGGCCGCGTCCTCATTCTCCACACGGAAGAACAGCGCGACGGGCCCGAAGAACTCTTCACGGTAGGCGGGGTTCGCAGGCTTGATGTTCGCGAGAATCGTCGGCGGCATATAGGAACCCGGACGATCCATGCGCTTGCCGCCGAGTGCCACGATGCCCCCCTTTGCCACGGCGCGCTCAACCTGATCAAGCAAGGTGATCAAGGCGGCTTCGCTGGACAGCGGGGCGAGGGTGGTGGCTGGGTCCATCGGGTCGCCCGGTGTGAACGCTTCGAGTGCGGTTTGAAATCTGGCCAGAAAGCCGTCGCCTAGTAGCCGATGATGTCGGCGCTGACCGCCACTTCGCCACGGGCCTCGTCGATGCGTTTGCCCATCTCGAGCGTCATCAGGCGTGCGAACTCGTCCACACGCTGGCGCAGGATGGCAGCGACCTTTGCGGCCGCAGCCGCACGTTGGGCGAACGACGTGTGCCGCCAGCCTTCGAAGCAAGCAGCAGCGGTATTGAGGGCCTTCTCAAGCTGTGGCTCGGTCAACTCCTTGAATGTCTTCAGGAGTTTGCCGGTGGCTGGATTGCTACTTTGGTAGGGCATAAGATCGTCTTCCTGTGTTCGGCGGGCTGGGTCAGCCCAGCTTCACGACCATCTTCCCTGAGTTTTTTCCGGAGAAGAGCCCGAGCAATGCCTCCACGGCGTGGTCGATCCCATCCACCACAGTTTCCTTGTTCTTGAGTTTTCCAGCACGAAAGGCCCCACCCACCTCCGTTTCGAATGTTCTTTCGGCGCCGAGACGAAGGCCTCCCGCCATCCGTAGCGAGAGAGGACCACATCGCCAGGTTTGAACTCCACCACGCGGGATTCAACGACTTCTCCGATGGCGCCGCCTTCGAGCGCCTGCCCGATCTCAAACGGCGGCACATACGATTTCCCCTCGTTCATCCGGCCGCGCATGTAGGGGTCGACGGACATGAACAGATTCCGCACCAACACCTGCTGAGCTTGCACCGGCGGCAGAGTGGATTCCGCCAAGGCAAAATTGGCGGCGGTGGGAACACCCGTGGGTCGCGAGGCGAGGCGGATTTCTCGGCTGGTGGTGGGCTTGGTTGCTGTCCTCATCTGATGTTGACGTTACGTCAGGTCCGCTTGTTTTCCATGGGGCCATACCCTACCGGGCGTTCAGCGGATGAGGGCGCGGGCCGCTGGCGTCGCTGCCGGCGACCTGGAACGGACCGAGGATCAGCCGATGGCCCACCAGCCTGTTTTGACGCTCGGGAACTTCCGCCCAAGGATCGCTCGGATTTCCTGGCCCGAGGCTGGCCGACCGCGGGTGCGGCTGACGTTTGTTCCAAATGGGCGACGCGGGCCAAGTTCTGCATGCACGGCCTTGACCCCTTGCCCCGCGCCTGTTTTGTTGCGGGCCATCAATGACGCCGAATCGCATCCTTCCCGATCTCCAGAGCTCGCTGGTCTGTGACAACATCCGCCAGGAAGCCAATGGCAACCTGATCATGCTTGGCGTTCTCAGCCAGGTCCTGTCGCCCCAGTTCCCGATCACCGCCCAGCAATTGCTGATCGTCAACCGCTGGACCGCCGGCAAGGGCAACTTCACCCAGTCCGTGCGTGTGTTGAGCTCCGACTCCTCCACGGTCCTCACCAAGTCCGAATCCAAGTTCCAGCTGAACGACCCGGTTTTCTCGGCCACCACCGTTGTTGGCATCCAGAACCTCACCTTCAAGGAACCCGGACCCTACTGGGTCGAGGTCCTCGTCGATGACGTCATGAAGCTGCGCTACGCCATTCCCGTATTCCAGGTGCAGCAGCAGCCCGGTGCCGCCGGTCAGACCGCCGGCGCCTGAGTCCTGCGCGACACACGATTCTCATCCATCCAAGGGCCGCCGTTCACATCGGCGGCCCTTTTGTTTGGGGCCGTCACCCAGCCCCCGGAACCGGCAATTTCCCCACTCCGCCGGGTGAGGGCACCCGGCCTACCGTCGAAGAAGCTCCTTTGCAGGCGGCATGCCCCCAACGCAGCGGATCGGGAATATCCCCGACCCGCTCGATTGCTCGAACGCAGACAAGGTCGGGTTGAGCCCAGCCCTTCGATTCCAGCCAACCAAGGGTTGGACATGCCCCACGAATTCTGGGTATTTGATGAGGACACAGTCCTGCGATGCTTCATTAGCGCGGAGCCTCTGCAGGCCTTTGTCCGCCCCCCTGAATCGTACCATGAAGCTCTGGCTCATCCGTGCCGTCTCCGCGGCACTCGGTTGCATTGCTGCCTCTGCCGCAACCTTCCTCTCGGAGCCCTTCCCCTATCCGGACGCGTCCGTCCTCACCGCTACCGCCGGTTCCCCGTGGACGACGCTCGCCGGAACCGTCGGCGAACTCACGACCACCGGAGGCTCGCTCCCCCTGACGTCCACCGGTACGGAATCCGTCCGTGCCCCCCTCGCCAATGGCCCCCATGCCACGACAACCCTGTGGACTGCGTTTGACCTCCGCGCGAGTGCCTTGCCGACCGCGACCGGCGCTGTCTTCGGCCAGTTGTCCGATGCGTCCGGCACGCCGCGCGCCGGCATCATTGCCACCACCGACGGTGCCGCCTCCGGCAGTTACCGTCTGCGGATCGGGGGATCGGCACTCGTTCCCTCTTCCGTGGCCCTCCCGCTCAACCTCGCCGTGGGCGCGACCTATCAGGTGGTCGTCCGATTCGTACCGCTGACTGGCGCGGCCACCCTCTGGGTCAATCCCACCCATGCCGAGACCACCCTCCACACGGTCACAGCCTCGGACCTCTTGCCCGTCGCTTCCGGCATCGACGCCTTCCACTGGATCCAGTCCGCCAACGCCGGCTCCCTGGTCGTCGACAACCTGAAGATCGCTTCCAGCTTCGCCGAGGTCACCGTCCCCTGCGCCCCGCAACCCTCCGGTCTTGTCGGGTGGTGGACCGGGGACGCCACCACCGCCAATGAAACGGGCGGAACGGCGGCGACCCTCGCCAACGGAGCCACCCATACCCTCGGCCGCGTTGGACAGGCGTTCGCCCTCGATGGCTCCGATGATTACGTCTCGATCGGCTCCTTGAATGGCCTGGACGCCGCCACCGGGATCACCGTCGGCGCCTGGATCCGCCGTGACAACGTCTCCAGTACGGTCGGCGGCATCCTCTCGCAGTGGAACACGACCCCGCAACTCGACAACCGATTCATCCTTTATCTTGGGGAATCCGGGTCCGCCCTGCGGGGTTCCTTTGCCGTCCAGTTCTCCGATGGCACCTACGGCAGCCTGGCCAGCCTGAACCTCATCCCCGCCAACGCCTGGATGCACATCGCTGCGACCTGGGACGCCGCCACGGGCTCGTTGCGCATCTACAAGAACGGTCAACTGGACCGATCGACCACCGTCGGCGCTGGCAAGGTCCTCGCCGGCACTCCCGGATACACCGCCAAGATCGGCGAATGGGGCGTCCTGCGCACCTCCGCTTACAAGTTCCCCGGCGACGTCGATGAGGCCTTCGTCGCCAACCGGGCCTTCACCGAAGCGGAGATTTCCGCGCTCGCGAACGCCGGCAGCTCAGGTTGGTGCCGGTCCGTTTCTTCTGGCGGCGGAACAGGCGACAGCTTCGTCATCGAGGCCGAAGACTTCGACCACGACAGCGGCCAGTCGGTGGCCTTCACCTCCACCATGCCCTACCCCGGCGGATCTGCTGCCGGACTCAGCGCGGTCAACGGCATCGATTTCAGCCGATCCACCGCCACTTCCGACGATGACCTCTATCGCATTGGGGAATCTCCCAACCAGCCGATCGTCCTGAATTCGGCGGTGGAATCCGATCGTGGCCCGTGGGAGGCGAACATCTCGTATCGCCTCTCCAAACTCACCGGCAATGAGTGGTTCAACTACACCCGCGAAGTCCCCACCGGCCGATACCGCATCATCGCGGCGATGTCCGCTGGCGGATCACGCCCCCTTTCCGCACGCCTCTCCGTCGTCACCGCCGGTCAAGGCACACCCTCCCAATCCACGGTTGAGATCGGGCGCTTCACCGGCACCGCGGCCCAGGGCCGCTCCAACAATCGCTTCCTTCCCCTCCAGAACGACTCCGGTGATGTCCTCGTGGACCTCACCGGCACCGTGACGCTTCGGATCTCGGCAGGATCAGGCGACATCGACTACCTCCAACTCATCCCTGAAAACGCCCCTCAGGTTGCCGTCACCCCGGAAGCTTCCGAGGTTCCACTGGGTGGTGGCGTGACCCTGACCGCACACGCCACCGGCGACGGCCCGTTCACCTACCAATGGCGACACAATGGCGTCCGTATCCCGTCCGCAACCGGACCCACCCTGCAGCTCGCTTCCGTCGCGGATGCCGATCGCGGGGCCTATTCCTGCATGGTCAGCAACGCCGCGGGCTACGCGACCGGTGATTCCGTCGTGGTCACCGTGGTCCATCCGTTGGCCTACGGGACCACGGTTGCCGCCAATCTCCCGAATGTGGGAGCCGGCGTCCTTTCCGAGGGTGAAGGCGTGGATCTGTACACCCTGACTGGCAACGCCGGCGAATGGGTCTACTTCGACGAGCACAGCGGCAACGGCTGCGCGCTCCAGTGGGAACTCATCGCCCCCTCCGGCGCATCCATCTTCCAGCATTGGCTGGGCGGCGGCTGCGGAAACGATGGCGACACAGGTCTCGTCAAATTCCCCGAGACGGGCACCTTCCAGCTCCGCGTCTTCACCACCGATGCCTCCGACACCGGCTACGGCTTCCGGGTCACGCAGGTCCCGCAACCCCTGACGTTCGCCCTCACCGTGGGTGACGTGGTCACCGAGGGCGCCATCAACGGTGCGCCCGTTGCCGGCGCCGGAAACCTCGAAGTCCCCGCCGATGCCGACCTTTACACCTTCAGCGCGGTCGCCGGGCAACGGGTGTTCTTCGACGAACAGACCGGCGACGCCTGCTTCACCCAATGGTCCCTCACCGCACCGGACGGCACCCAACTCTTCCACCATTGGCTCGGTTTCGGCTGCTGGAATGACGGCGACCCGGGAACCATCACGCTACCCATCGGCGGCACGTACACCCTCCGGGTCTGGACCATCGATACGCGCTTTGGTCCGTATGCCTTCCGTCTCTGGCCGGTGGCTCCCGACGTCTTCAACATTGCCCTGGGCGATGTCATCGCACCGGGTCTCATCGGTTCAGCAGCCTCCGTTGGTGCCGGCGCCATCAGCACCCCCGGCAATCAGGACGTGTACACCTTCTCCGGAACCACCGGTGACTGGGTCTTCTTCGACGAGGTTTCCGGCAATGGCTGTGCGACGTTCTGGACCCTGACCAGCCCCAGCGGAACCCAACTCTTCAGCCATCGTCTGGGCCACACCTGCTGGGATGATGCCGATGCCGGCCGGATCCAACTCCCTGAGGATGGAACCTACACCCTCACCGTCTTCGGTTCAGGAGAGTCCATCGCCGACTATTCGTTCGCGATGCTTCCTTCCGGACCTGATGAAACCTTCGATGTGAGCCTCCCCCTCGACATCGTCCAGAATTCCATCAACGCCACCGGAACCCCTGGTGCCGGCACCCTCCAGAATCCCGGCCAACAGGATGTCTACACCTTCACCCTTTCCGAACCCGCCCTCCTCTACGTCGAGGATCGCGGTGCCACCTGTTGTATCGACTGGCGTCTTGAGGATCCCGATGGCGGCTACGTGTTCTGGGATCGCATCGACGGTTACGACCCGGGCCGCCTGGGTCTGTCCAAGATCGGCACGTACCGCCTCCGCGTCTTTCCGGTGGCCTCTTACCGCGAATGGGCCGGCCCGTACTCCCTGAAGGTCCACCTGCTGCCGCCGGAACTCCCGATGAACCTCGCCATCAATGAAACCGTCTCCGACGGCTTCATCGGGGCGAACGCCACCCCGGGCGCCGGGCGCATCGAATCAGCGGGCGTGAATGATATCTACCAGTTCACCGCGGAAGCGGGTGACGCGCTCTACCTCGAGGACCTCGGTGCCGCCCAATGCTGCATCGACTGGCAGATCCGCGATCCGAACGGCAACTACTTCATGTGCTGCGACCGACTCGATGGCAATGACGTCGGCCGCTACCACGTCTCGGTCTCCGGAACCTACACCCTCTACGTCTACCCGGCCGGAGCGGACCCAAACTGGACCGGCACGTATTCGTTCCGCCTCCGCCGCGTCGTCGACGATGAGTTCGCCATCTCCCTGGATGATCTCGTGTCCGACGGTGCCATCGCAGGAGTTCCGCGCGTGGGTGCCGGCCGCCTTGAAACACCCGGCGGCTACGACATCTACACCTTCCACGCCGAAGCTGGGCAGCTTCTGTACCTCGAAGACCTCGGCGCCGAAGTGTGCTGCCTTGACTGGCAGATCCGCGATCCGAACAACAACTACCTGATGTGCTGCGACCGGCTCGATGGCCATGACCTCGGCCGCTATCAGGTCAGCGTCACCGGCGAACACACCATCTACGTCTATCAGGCCGGCGCCGTCCCCGAATGGCTTGGCAGCTACTCCTTCCGACTGCGCGCCATCCCGCCGGATCCCACCTTCCCCATCAGCTACAATCAGGTCGTGGCCGCGGACTCCATCGGGGGCACCACCGTCGAGGGCGCCGGAACGATCAGTCATCCCGGTGCCTACAACCTCTACACCTTCCAGGGCACCTCGGGTGACGTCGTCTACCTCGAGGACCTCGGTGCTGGGCAATGCTGCCTCGACTGGCAGATCCGGGATCCGAACGGGAATTACTTCATGTGCTGCGACCGGCTCGATGGCTCGGACCCCGGCCGCTACACGTTGGGCGTGACCGGAACCTACACGGTCTATGTCTATCCGGCTGGGACCTCACCGGATTACGTCGGCAACTTCTCCTTCCAGATCCGTTCGATTCCGTCGGACGGCCATTTCACGGTCGGCATCGACCAGATCGTGAGCGCCGATTCGATCGGTGGCGTGGCGACCCCCGGCGCCGGCAAGCTCGAGTACGCCGGAGCCTACGACTACTACACGTTCACCGGGAAGGCGGGCCAGACGCTCTACCTGGATGACCTGGGCGCCGATCGTTGCTGCATGTATTGGTACATCCTCCGCCCAGACGGAAACTACCTGATGTGCTGCGACTATCTGGACGGATACGATACAGGCCGCTACGACCTGCCGTTGGACGGCACCTACACCGTGGTGGTTTACCCCGGGGGGGCCAGTCCTGATTACTCGGGCACGTATTCCTTCCGTCTGCGATCGCCGCAACCCTTCATCACGCGCCAACCTGTCGACCTGCGCGTGCTGGTTGGAACCTCCGCCGAACTCTCCATCGCCGCCGACTCTCCCTTCGGAATCACCGGGTACCAATGGTTCCGCGGCCTCCTGCCGGTGGGTTCGTCTTCGCCGTCCCTGCCCCTTTCGGGCGTCACGCCCCTGGACGCGGGTGATTACACGGTTGTCATTCAGAACAGCTTCGGATCGGTGACCAGCCGCGTGGCGCAAGTCGTGGTCGATTCCACGCAGTTCCAGGTTGCCTCGATCACGCCCGCCGCCAGCGCACCCTCCCCTGTCACGGAACTGCTCGTCACATTCAGCCGTCCTGTGGATCTCTCCACCCTCTCGGCCGATGATGTTGTCCTGACCGGCCCGGGTGGTGCTGTTCCGGTAACCGGCATCGTGGCGGATGACGCCCAGACCGTGCGCCTTCAGTTGGGCGGCCCGCTGCCCGATGGTGGCTACACCGTCGCCATCGGCCCCAATGTCGAGGATGTCGATGGTTCCCCCCTGTTGGGCGGCGTCATGGTTCCGCTGTACCGCACCGGCTTTGATGAAAGCGTGGGTGCGGAATGGAACCTGGGTGACACCGCCTCCGATGCCTCCATCTCAGCGGGCGGCACCCCGCCACGATTCGCGGGTTTCCATGGGAACAACGCCCTCACGCTGGCCTTGGCCAACCTCCCCGAACACCAACGCATCCGTCTGGTCTGGGATCTCTTCATCATCGATTCGTGGGATGGCAACGCCCACGACGACGCATTCCTCGTCACCCTTGGAGGTTCACCCGCACCGCTCTGGCGTCACAACTTCAGCCAATTTGACTTCAATGCGGATTCATTCCCCGGCACGGCCACGGTCAGTGGCTCCAACTTCAGCGGGAACGTTTGGAACGATTCCGTCTATCGAAACCTCGAAGTCGAGTTTGACCACTCTTCCGCCGACCTGAACCTGCACTTCTCCGGCGCGAACCTTCAGGGAATCTCCGACGAAAGCTGGGGCATCGACAATGTCCGCCTCTACATCCCCAGCGCCGCCGATGGGCGATTCCTGTCGCGCTTCACCGTCGACAGCACTGGACCGCGCGTCGCGAGCTCCACACCCAATGGCACGATCACCACGCCCGTCTCGGCGATCCGCTTCACCTACTCGGAGCCGATCGAGGCCGACAGTCTGCTTCTGGAGCACGTCACGATCAGCACGGCTGAAGGAGCGCTCCCGCTCAACCGCCTCGTCCGCGAGGCGTCCGACCGGTATGCCCTCGAGTTCCCCCCGGTTCGGGCAAACACGACCTACACCCTCCGTATCCAACCCACCGCGCGTGACGCCGCGGGCAACCGGCAGGATCAGGATGCCGACGGCACCGGCGGCGAAGCCGTGGAGGATGCCTACAGCGCCACCTTCAACATCCTGGTTCCACCGTTGATCACGGGGAATCCATCGTCCCAGACGATCCTCCGCAACAATACCGCCACCTTCTCGGTCTCCGCGAGCTTCACGGCGCCCGTCACCTACCAGTGGTTTCATGGCGAGGATCCGATCCCGGATTCCAACAGTCCCACGCTGACACTCACCGACGTCACATCCGCTGATGCCGGGGCCTATTACTGCCGCGTCACCGACCTGGGTGGATCCGCCCCGAGCGCCCTCGCTTACCTGAACGTGCTCGAAAACTACGGCACCCTGCTTCCGATCACCCTGGCATCGCGCGATGTCCTGCCCACGGTTCCGGGCAACGGTGTCGCGATCGAACTCTTCAACGGGATCGGCGGCGGACCCGCTCCGTTGCCCACGGATCTGGTTGGAAGGAGCCCCAGCGGCACCACCCTCAGCCCGTTCATCGACTTCCCGAACCCGGGCTCGGCCATCAGCGTGGGCGACAGCTTCAACAGCTTCTTCCAGCAAACCACCACGCCACCCGAGCAGGTCCTCGGTCTCGCAGCCGCAAACTTCATCCTGCGCCACCGCTTCCACCTGCGCGTCTCCCAGAACCTCGACCTCCACCCGGAAACACAGGAGATCGACCTCGATCTCCATGTCGGATCGGACGATGGATTCCATCTGAGAGTGGGCGGCGTGTTCCTGGGTCGGCAGGCGATCGCGGGTTCTCGTGGTCGACAATGCCTGTGTCGTTCGGAAGCCCTGGGCTGTATGAGGTCGAACTCCTCTTTGCGGCCAACGCCGTCGGCGCCAGCGGCCTCGAATTCGCGTGGACGATTGCCCCGTCCGGATTCGCCATCGTTCCGCAGGACGCGCTCTACATCACGCCGGACCTCGGCGACCAACTCATCACCTTCGAGGAAGTCCCGACGGGCACCGTCGTGGCCGACCACTATCTGGCGAAGGGAATCCGTTTCGCCACCATCTCCGGCACACCCGGCACGACCGATCGCAACCCAGCTCGTTTCGTTCCCGTCTCGACAACACGCGTCCTTGGAACCCTTGCGGGCTCCGCCGAAGCCCCGAGCGTCATCGACTTGACCTTCGTCAGTCCCGACTCCACCACCCCGGCCACCACGCCGTTCGTCAGCCTGTTCATCATTGATGCCGAACAACCGGGCACCTTGGTCCAGGCCTATGATGCCGTCGGAACCGTCATCTTCAGCCAGAGCCTCAACACCGGGCCGGGCACGCAGACGCCCGTGTCCATCACCCATCCCCAGATCGCTCGCGTCCGCCTCACACTGGGCTCAGGCGACGATCTGGTGGCCGTTGACAACATCTCCTTCATCACGCCGATCGCGTTGCCCGACCTCGAAGTCTCCGGGCTGTCGGTGCCTGCCTCGATCATCTCGGGAACGCCATTCGACGTGACCTGGCAACTGCGCAACCGCGGCACGGTCCCGGTCTCCGGGCCCTTCCAGGAGTCTGTCGCGATCAGCACCAGCAACCTCGGAACGGGGACGTCCCTTCTCGCGACGTTGTCCTTCGAAGGCACCCTCAATCCCGGCGACACACTCACCCGGACCCAGTCCGTCACACTGCCGATCACAACAGTCGGCACCCGTTACTTCGTGGTGACCACCGACTCCGCGGAAACAGTCCTCGAATCCGGCTCGCCCGCGAACAACCGGGCCATCACGAGCGGAAGTGACGTCATCCTGCCGCCGCGTCCGGACCTCGCCATCACCGGCATCACCAGTCCGGCCATCGGCACGCCCGGCCAAACCATCACGTTGACCTGGACGCTATCGAACCTGGGCACCGCGCCTGCGGCCGGCCCCTTCAGCGAGTCCGTTGGCTGGTCCAACAACGCCGCCAACTCCGAGGACCCGCTTCCCGCGGGATTCAACCTCGCAGCCACCATTCCCTTTGCAGGGACGTTGCAGCCGGGCGAATCGGTTCCGCGCAGCATCACCTTCACCCTGCCGTTGAACGCCACCGCCGGCACGCGCTTCCCTGTCATCGTCACCGATTCCACCGATGTGGTTTTCGAGTCGGTTGAATCCAACAACGGCATCATCGGCAACAACGTGGAGGTCGACACCGTCCTGTCGCTCAGCCTCTCCGCCGAAGGCACGTCTGAAAGTGGTGGAAGCATCACCGCCACACTGACCCGCAACCGTGGCCTCGCCTCCGCACACCCGGTCACCCTGCTCAGCAGCGATCCCTCGGAGGCCACCGTCCCGGCATCCGTGGTGTTCCCGGCCGGGTCATCCACCGTCCAGTTCCTGATCACTCCGGCAATCGACGGAATCAACGATGGAAATCAGACGGTCACCGTCTCCGCCAACGCCACGACGACCGGGACAGCGTCGGCCACGATTCAGGTCACCGACGTGGATCAGCCACGCCTGGCCCTCGCCATCGACGCGACAACCCTCACCGAAGGTCTCTCCAGCCCGGCCAGACTCACGCGCGATCCCGTCGCAGCAACAGACCTCATCGTGAGTCTCAGCGTGACGGATTCCGCACAGTTCCTCCTCCCGCTGACGATCACCATTCCGGCCGGTCAACCCAGCGTGTCCTTTGCTGTCATTTCGGCCGAGGACACGCTCATCGAGCCGGACACCGCCCAGACGGTCACGGCCTCCGCCACTGGATTCGTGTCTTCCTCGGACAGCTTCACCCTCGTCGACAACGACACACTCACGCTGGAACTCTCAATCGCCCCGACGACGGTGTCTGAAGCGGGTGGCGCCGCCGCTGCTACCGGCACAATCACACGGTCGCCCGTCTCATCGCAGCCTGTCTTCGTTGGACTCGTGAGCAGCGATCCAACGGCGGCAACGATCCCCTCGACCGTCGTCATCCCCGCCAACACCGCTTCGGCCACGTTCCCCATCGCCGCGGTGGATGATGCTGTGGTGGATGGCGAGCAGATCACCCTGATCTCCGCGGCCGCCACACTCGGCGGCCGCCCGCCAACCGCAGCGCCGCCCCAAACCGTAACGGTCACTGACAACGACGGACCCACGCTGAACTTGACGCTCAACACGGCGGTCGTGGCCGAAGGCGTCACCAGTGCCACTACCGGAACCGTCCGGCGCAACACGACGACCGCCGTCCCGCTCGTCGTCACCCTCCTCTCCAGCGATCCCAGCGAGGCCACCGTGCCCGCCACGGTCGAGATTCCCGCTGGCAGTGCCACGGCAACCTTCTCCGTCGATTCGGTGGCGGATGCCAGCACCGACGGCTCGCAGATGCTGACGATCACGTCGATGGCTCCAGGGTTCACCGAAGGAAGCGCCGTGCTCACCGTCACCGACCTCGACCTTCCAGACCTCGTCGTGGCCTCGGTCACGGCACCACCCTCGGCGCAGACCGAACAGGTTGTCTCCGCCACCTACCGGATCGAGAACCGCGGCAACACACCTGCCGTCGGGCCATTCCTCGTCCGCATCTACCTCTCAACCGATGCCGCTCCCGGTGGAGATTCACTGGCCGGCCAGTTCAACTTCACCGGCACACTGCCGCCTGGCGACTTCTTCGAACTGTCGCCCTCCTTCACGCTGCCACGCCAGGCGGGTGCCATCTACCCCGTGGTCGAGGTCGACCCCATCCGCACGATTCCCGAACTCTCCGATGCCAACAACTTCGGCATCGTCGGGACGCCCATCGTGGTCCAGTCGGCCTATACCGCCGTCGCCTCCACGGACATCACCCAGGCTGCCGCCAACACGGTCGTTCCCATCCGCGGTTCCGCCGTCCGGCGTGCGACTGGCGCACCCGCCGGAAACGTCCTCGTCTCAGTCCACGTCGTGGTCCGGGGTCTTCGCCGTACCCTCGGTGCACTGACCGACTCTGCGGGCAACTTCTCCCTGAACTTCAACCCGCTACCCGGCGAGGCCGGCAATTACTCCATTGCCGCCGCACATCCCGGCGACGGGGAACCCTCGCCCCAGGACCAGTTCACGCTGATCGGATTCAAGGTCAACCCGGTCGGTCCGATGGCCATCATCGAGGGCGAGAGCGCCGCGTCCTCGACTGTCATCGAGAACCTCAGCGACGTGCCGCTCCCAGGTCTGGCCGTCGAACTGGTCTCCGTCCCGCCGGGCGTCACCGTCACCCCGACGCTCGGTGCCAACGAGCTTCCCGGGAACGGTCAGGTCACCCTCGCCTACGGGGTCGCCGTCGCGAACGGCATCACCACCGGCGGCCTTGTACGGTTCCGCATCTCCACGGCTTCTGGCCTGTCCGAAGACGTCGAACTGCCCGTGATCGTCAACGCCCTGCGACCGGTCCTTGTCGCCACGCCCTCCTCGCTGGAGACAGGAATGCGTCGCGGAACCCAGACCACCCTCCGCTTCGACATCATCAACCGCGGCGGACGCGGTACCGGCCCGTTGCGCCTGCTCGCTCCGCCCCTGCCCTGGCTGACCATCGCCGCCGGTGCCGAAATCCCTGACCTGGCCCCGGGAGCGACCAATCCGGTAACCCTCGTCCTGACCCCGGCGGCCGACCTGCCTCTCGGGCCTTACGCGGGTTCCCTGTTCGCCCAGGGCGAACAGGGCTCAGTCACCATCCCATTCAACTTCCGTGCCCTGTCGGATGCCAACGGCGACCTGCTCGTCGAAGCCGTCGACGAGTTCACCTACTACGCCGAAGGCGAACCGCGAGTGAACGGCGCCACCGTCGTGGTCTTCGATGCCATCACGGGTACCGAAGTCGCCCGCAAAACCACCGGGATCGACGGCCTCGCGCTCTTCCAGAATCTCCGCGAGGACTACTACCGCGTTGAGGTCAGCGCTCCCGATCACGGCTCGTACCGTGGCACCCATCTCGTGGAAGCCGGCAAGAAGGCCGATGCACTCGCATTCCTCCCGCGCCAGACCGTCCGCTACCGCTGGACCGTCGAACCCATCCAGATCGAGGACCGCACTCAGATCACGATCGAAACGGTCTTCGAAACAGCGGTGCCGACACCGGTGGTCACCATGGAACCGACAGTGATCGACCTCTCCACCGTTGTGGGCGACGAGACCCAGGTCGACCTGACGCTCACCAACCACGGTCTCGTGACGGCGAAGAACAGCCGCTTCCAGCTGCCCACGCATCCGGACTGGGAATTCATCCCCCTCATCACGGAGGTGGGTGATCTCCCGGCACGCAGCAGCCTGACCGTTCCCATGACCATCCGGCGCCTCACTGCGGGTGCTGGAGGCGGTCGGACCGGCGCCAGCCGCCGTACCGCAGGCGTCGCCGCCGGTGGCCCATGCGTCGTCACGGGCGGTCTCCTGTGGGATCTCCTCTGCGGCCCACGTCTCAACACCTACACCGCCCCGGTCACCTTCAACAACGCCGGTACCGGCTGCGGTGGCGGAGGAGGCGGGGGCTGGATCGGCTTCGGCGGCTGGGGCGGTGGCTTCGGCGGCGGCGGTGGCCCCAGCAGTGGCGGCGGCCCATCGTTCATCTTCAATCCCCCCGACATCTCGCCGCCTGAACTCTGCAGCTGCGACCTGCTGCCCAAGGTCTGCATGGAGGGTGGCATCAGCGTCGACCTCGGCGGCCAGGTCGAACGGCTCATGACCGCCATCCTGTCCAAGCTCCCGGCAGCACGCCTGACCGACGCCAGCATGTCGATCAGCCTGTCCGGCGAACTCTGCACCTGCTGCGTCGACAACCGACTCTCCTGGGAAGGCAACGCCACCGGCAGTGCGAGCCTGAGCGCCCAGGTCGAGATCGGGCCGGGCGTCGCCGCCGAACTGCCCTTCGAAGCGCCCGCCCCCTGGGAGGATGTCGCCGTCTCCGGCCGCGCCCTCGCCGGGATCCGCCTCAACCTCTCCGGTAATGTCGAGGCCACCTATACCCGCGAATGCGGCGCCGGCGACAAGTTCTGCGTCAACGGCAGCGCCCTCCTGACCGCGTTCGCCGGGGCCGAGTTCGAAGGCAACGCCTCCGCCGGCATGAACCTGTCCATCGGCGGCGAGTCCGGCTCGATCAGCTTCGCCAAGGTCGCCTTCGAGGGCGAGGTCCACGGACAGATCGGAATCGAGGGCAACCTCGGTGCCAACTTCTCCTGGTGCAACGACTCCGGTGGCGAGATCTCCGCCTGCGGCAATCTCGTCGCCCGCGCCAACATCGGCGGCTCCCTCAAGGGGACCCTCCCCAACGGCTCCGAAGTCACCCGCGAATTCGGTGCCAACGGTGACCGCGTTCTCGCCGGTGGCGAATGCGGCTCCGGTGGTGACTCCAACCTCCGCCGCCTCGCCCGCAGCACTGCCGATATCGAGGGCCGCATCACCGAACCTCTCCCTGCCGACCTGTTCCCGGTTCCCCGCAATGAGATCGCGGCCGCCCTCAACATGGACCGGCCTCCCGATGCCGTTTGCGCCCGGGTGAAGCTGAAGCTCGAACAGGAAGCCGTCCTCACCCGCGACGCCTTCCGCGCCGCCCTCGAGATCGAGAACGCAGATCCCGCCACCCTCACCGACATCGGCATCGAACTGCGCTTCCGCAACGAGGCGGGCAATGACGTCGCCACTCTGTTCGGACTCCGTCCTCCTGAAATCTCCGGGATCACTGCCATCGATGGCCACGGCTCCCTCGCCGGAAACACCACCGGCAAGTCCACCTGGGTGCTCATCCCGACCCGCGACGCCGCCGGGACAACCCCGATCGTCTATCGCATCGGCGGCTCCCTGCGCTACCGCCACAATGGAGTGCTGGTCACCGTGCCGCTCGCGGACGTGCCCATCACGGTCTACCCGCAGCCGCTCCTCAGCCTCCAGTACTTCCACCAGCGCGATGTCTACTCGGATGATCCGTTCACGCCAGAGGTCGAGCCGAGCATCCCGTATGCCCTCGGCATCTTCGTGCGGAATTCCGGCGCTGGCGAAGCCCGCAATTTCCGCATCACCTCCGCCCAACCCCAGATCGTCGAGAACGAGCGCGGCCTCCTGATCGACTTCCAACTCATCGGCACCCAGGTCGCCGGCGAATCGATCCAGCCTTCCCTGACCGCCAACTTCGGTTCCATCGCCCCCGGCGACATCGAGGTCGCCCGCTGGCTGTTCACGTCGTCGCTCCAGGGCCTGTTCATCGACTACAGCGCCCGGTTCGAACACATCGATGGCCTCGGCAATCCGCGCCTCTCCCTGATCGATGAAGTGTCCATCCACGAAATGATCCGCCAGGTCGAAGCCCAGGGCGCCCTCGATGACGGCAAGCCGGACTTCCTCGTCAACGACGTGCCAGACCTCAACGATCTGCCGGATCGACTCTACCTGAGCGATGGCTCCACCAATGACGTTGAAGTCATCGCCCTCGGTTCCGTCGACAGCCCGCCGTCGCCATCGGATCTGGAGGTTCAACTCACGACGTCCACCGTCAGCGGCTGGGTCTACCTCCGGGTTCCCGAACCCTCGAATGGTTCTCTCCAACTCCGGCGCATCGTCCGTTCCGACGGTGTCGAACTGCCTCTCGACAAACTCTGGTGGACCACGGACCGGACATTCATCGGGATGGGGCTGCGCCCCGTCCTGGAAAACATCCTCCACGTCCTCGATCACAATTCCACCGGACGCTACACACTCCATTACGCGGACGCGCCCCCGGTGGATGGCACGGCTCCAACAAGCCAGGTCAGTCTCCTGCCCACACAGAGTGCGGCAGACATCGCCGTCCGTTGGACCCAGTCGGATGACTCCAGTGGGGTCGCTGGCGTCGATGTGTTCGTCTCGATCGATGATGGCCCCTTCAGCCTCTGGCTGTCCGACTCGCGATTGAACGGGTCGCTCTACCGCGGAACGGTCGGCCGCCGCTACGCCTTCTACAGCGTCGCACGCGATGTCGCAGGAAACCGGGAGGACGCCCCACCGTTTGCCGATGCCGCCACCTTCGTGGCGTTCCAGACACGCGGCCCGTTGCTGTCCACCGTCCCGAACCAGATTGTTGCCGAGGACGGAATCCTTGAAGGCATCTCCATCACTGTGGCCGATCCGGACACGCCGCTCGACCTCGTCAGCGTGACCGCGGAATCTTCCGTGGGCACCGTGGTTCCCACTGCCGGCATCACGATCGAGGGCAATGGTTCGACACGGACCCTTCGAATCGTCCCAGCCGCCAACCAGCAGGGTGTGGTCCAGATCACCCTGCGCGCCACGGACGGCGTGGAAGCATCCACCCGGGTCTTCACGGTGACCGTTGAACCCCGGAACGACACTCCCATCGCCCGCAATGACACCGCCGTGGGTCGCCCGCGCCAGTCGCTCCGGATCCCGGTGATCCAGTTGCTGTCGAATGACACCGACGTGGATGGAGATCCGCTCACGGTCTCCGCGGTTGCCGCCACCAGCGATGCCGGTGGCAGCCTCCGGCTCGCGGGTGCCTGGGTCATCTACACCCCGCCCACGCCTTCACCGGCGACGGATCGGTTCACCTACACCACGTCGGATCCTTCCGGCGCCACCACCACCGCGAGCGTCGACATCACCCTCGACGGGAATCAGGGCTCCACCCTCAGCGTGATTTCCATCGTCCCGACTCCGGGAGGCCAGATCGTGATCGAATTCGTGGGCATTCCGAACCGGACCTACGCCGTCCAGAGATCCCCGAGCCTCTCCAGCCCGGTCTGGACAACGCTTGGATCCCTCGTGGCCGATCGCTTCGGTCGCTTCACCTTCACGGACACGACCCCGCCCTCCGGCGAGGCCTACTACCGCACCGTAGACACCACCACTCCCTGAGGTATCGTCGCCAAAAGGAACTCTCCATGTACCCCTCCATGAACCTGCGCCTCCCGTGGCTGGCCTGTGCAGCCTGCCTGATGTCGCTCCCGCTCCAGGCGGCCCTGCTGGAGTTCCCCGTCAACGAGGCCGTACCCGATGGCCTCGGGTCCGGCATCGCCGATACCCGCACCGTTGCCGGATTGCCCGCCTCGGTACTCGACCTGCGCATCCGGCTCCATGTGGCCGGTGCCGCACTGGGTGGGATGATCAACGGCGACATCTACGCCACCGTGGCCTACGAAAGCACCCCCGGGCAGGTCGACGCCTTCACCGTGCTGCTCAATCGCACCGGCCGCTCCGCATCCAATCCCGACGGGTACTTTGACAATGGCTTCAACGTCTCCTTCGTGGTCGCGGGCGCGGATATCCACACCTATCAGGACTCGGTCATCCCTGCTCCCCTGATGCCACTCACCGGCGAATGGTCACCGGATGGACGCGAGACCGATCCGAGCCTCACCCTCGATACGGACAGCCGCACGGCCGGCCTTGGCGGGTTCCAGTCCATCAATCCCAACGGGCGATGGACCCTCTTCGTGGCCGACCTCGTCCCAGGCGGTGAGGCCGGATGGGTCAGTTGGGGCATCGAATACACCCCCGTGCCGGAACCGACTCACTGGGCAGCATTCGCTGGACTCGGCCTCGCTGCGTGGGCAATTGCGCGTCGCCGTTCTTGAACCCGGCCCTCGCCATCCACCAAACTCCACCCATGCTCCGCCATTTCGCACGCGTCCTCGCCGTCGTCGTCGGCCTCCATTCCTCCATCGGCATCGCCGCCGACAAGGAAATCATCCTCTGCGCCGGCCGTCCCAGCCATGGTCGAGGCGACCACGAATTCCGCGCAGGTTGCCTCCTCCTCGCCGAATGCCTCAACAAGGTCCCCGGCATCCATGCCACCGTTGTTTCCAATGGATGGCCCACCGATGTCTCCGTCTTCAACAACGCCGCCGCAGTCCTCCTCTACGCCGACGGCGGTGACGGTCACCCGGCCATCAAACCCGAGCGGCTCAAGATCCTCGACGAACTCGCAAAGAAGGGTGTCGGCATCGGCGCAGCCCACTACGGCGTCGAAGTCCCCAAGGGCGATCCCGGCCTGGCGATGCTCCGCTGGACCGGTGGCTACTTCGAAACGTTCTGGAGCGTGAACCCGCACTGGACCGCGGAGTTCAAGTCCCTCCCCAAGCATACCGTGACGCGTGGCGTCCAACCCTTCGCCATCAATGACGAGTGGTATTACCACATGCGCTTCACGCCCGATCTCGCAGGCGTCACCCCCATCCTCAGTGCCATTGCCCCCGACGAAACCCTGAAGCGTCCGGATGGACCCCACTCCGGAAACCCGTGGGTGCGCAGCTCGGTCGCGAAGCACGAACCCCAGCACCTGATGTGGGTTCTCGAACGACCCGATGGCGGACGCGGCTTCGGCTTCACCGGTGGACATTACCACCGCAACTGGAACCACCCCGACTTCCGCAAGGTCGTCCTGAACGCGCTCGTCTGGATCGCGAAGGGAGAAGTTCCCGAAGGCGGCATCGAATCCACCGTCACACCCGAACTCCTCAAGGCAAACCTGGATCCGAAGTAGTCGCCTCCCTGCTTGCCTTTTCCATCACCGGTCCCCATCGTCGCCGCGAAATTGAATCAGACAACCCCGCGCGTGCGCGGGGCCTTTTTTCTTCATTATGAGCGAACCGCAGGATCTGACACTGGACCTCGAAAAGGCGTTTCTTCCGGCCTGGGCACAGAAGCCCGCCGACCCGAACCGATTTGCACGTTACGAAGGCCGTGACGACAACCGCCGCGATGACCGCGGCCCACGACGCGATGGCGGCCGATCCTTCGGCGGCGGTGGCGGTGGTGGTGGTGGCGGTCGCCCATTCGGTGGCGGCGGCCCCGGTCGTGGACCCGGTGGACCCGGCAGGGGGCCAGGTGGGCCCGGTCGTGGACCCGGTGGTCCTGGCGGCTTCGGTGGGCCTCGCCCCGGCACCCCGCGAACCATGGGCGGTGGAGCCCCGGGTGGAAACCCCAGCGGCGGTCCCCTCACCTGGGATCCCGCGAGTGGCGCCCCTCGTCCTGAACGCCGAGACGGCGGACGGGACGGTGGAAGGGATGGCAGCCGCGGACCGCGCCGTCGTGATGAGCGTGATTTCCGTCCGGAACCGCTGATCCCCGTCGAGTGCACGTTTACGCCCGAACCCAACGGCGTGAATTCCCTCGCACGCCAGATCCGGCTCAGCTGCCGAGCGTTCCCCCTGTTCGAGGTCGCCGGCCTGGTCATCCAGAAGCCCGATCGCTACGACGTCACCCTGCGTGTCATCAAGGGCAAGGACGGGAAGCCCCAGCAACCTCTGCTGGTCTGCTCGATCGACGATACCGTCTGGCTCAGTGAGGCCGACGCCGTCGCCCACATCCTCACGGTCCATTTCGACATGTTCTACTCTGTCGAAAAGATGCCGACGGAGCCGCCCAAGGGGACCTACACCTTCGTCGCCCAATGCGGCATCAGCGGTGAGATCCTTGGCCCGCCGAACTACCACGGCTACCAGGAAAAACTCCGCAACCTGCACGCCGATCGGTTCAACCGGATGCCTTTCGAGGTGTTCAAGGCCCGCGTCCGCATCGTCAAGGATGAGTCCGTCGTGAAGAAGTGGCTCGAAAGCCAGAGCTTCCGTTCGGAGTTCACCACCCTGAACGTGCCCGAGCCCATGAAGCTCGGATCCCGTGAGGAGGTCGAACAGCACTTCCGTGACACCCACCTCGGTGTTCTCGTCCGCAGCGTCGACCAGATCATGCTGAAGCGGGAGAACATCGCCAAGCTGCCGCAGCCTTTGCAGGCACTCGTGCGCGTCAGCACCGATCGCGAACGCCGCTTCCCGATCCGTGTTGCCACCGCGCTCAGCAATGCCTTCGCCCAGGCCGGTCTCCAGTTCTTCAAGCGGGACAAGACCATCGTCCATGTCGCTGTCGCCCGCCCTCACTATCTGGATCTCGAAACCCAGGTCGTGTCGGAAGGCGTGAAGCGCATCATCAGCTACATCCAGGCGAATCCGAGCACGACCCGGAAGGCGCTGATCGACACCCTCGCTCCGCTCCCCGCTGTGGTGGTGCCCGTTGCCGAACCCGCCCCGGCACCCGCTGAAGGCGAGGCCGCTGCCGCTCCTGCCACTCCCGCAGCCCCGGCCTCGACGCCGGAACGTGAAGCGGTGCTCACCGACCTTCATTGGTTGCTCCATCAGGGCCATGTCATCGAGTTCGCCAGCGGAACCGTTGAGTTGGCCAAGAAGCCCGCTGCCAAGCCCGAACCGGGTCCCGGTGCCAAGCCTGGAACCCCGCCGCAGGGCGGACAAGCCAGGGCCAGCAGCAGGGCCGCCAGCCCCGCAAGGAAGGCAATGAACGCCGTGAACGCGGACCGCGTCAGGATCGGACGCCGTGGTCCCGTAAGCATGGCCTCATGCCGGTGACCACTCCCGGTTATCCCGCCTACGCCGCGGTGCCCCAGCTCTCGGGTCTCTGATCCTTCCGGATTCTCCACAGGCGGCACCCTCCCGGGTGCCGCCTTTTTCATGTGATCCTCCCCATCCCGTGCCAACACCCACCGCATTCCTGATCGCAGGCGATCCCAGCGGCGACCAACTCGCCTCGGAGGTCATCCTCGAATGGCGCAGGCGGGCACCATCCACCCAGTTCATTGGAGCGGGCGGCCCGGCCATGGCTGCGGCAGGCGCGAAACTCTCGCTGGACCTGACCCAGCACGCGGTCATCGGGTTGTGGGAAGTTCTGCGCCGATACCTGACCTTCCGCCGCTTGTTCCACCAACTCCTGGATGAATGCATCGCTGCACGCCCGGATGTCGTCGTGGGTGTGGATTACGGCGGATTCAACCTCCGCTTCGCCACCGCACTCCGTGAACGCACCAAGGGCAGCGATTGGCAACCAAGGATTGTTCAGTTCGTGTCGCCGCAAGTCTGGGCTTCACGGCCCGGCCGTGCCCAACGAATGGCAAAGACCCACAACCTCCTCCTCTCGATCTTGCCATTCGAGAAACAGTGGTACGCCGAGAATGCCCCGGCACTCCGGGTGGAGTTTGTCGGACATCCTCTGGTGGATCGCCACGCAGGCACATCCGTGGAATTCATCCCGTCGGAGATTCCACGCATCCTCCTTCTGCCCGGCAGCCGCACCGCGGAGATTGAACGCCATTTGCCGGTACTCCTCACCACCCTGCAGCAGATCCGGAGTTCACTCCCGGTCCAGGCTCAACTCATCCTGCCACGCTCCGATCTTGTCCCCCTCGCCCGTTCCCTGGGAGCCGGCATGAATGGATCGCCGGAACCCGAGATCGGCGGTCTCCCTGATGCCCTGCGTCGGGCAACGCTGGCCCTCGCCTCCACGGGCACAGTAACCCTTGAGTGCGCCTGGTTCGGCGTTCCCACCCTCGCCCTCTACCGCACTTCGTGGCTCACGTACCAGATTGGACGGCGTGTGATCACCGTGAAGCACCTTGCGATGCCAAATCTCCTCGCCGGGGACACGGTAATGCCGGAGTTCGTGCAGGGAGAGGCCACGCCGGAGAACCTGTCACGCGCCGCGCTGGCCTGGCTGGGCGACGCACGAATGCTCTCGCTCGCCCGGGGTGCCCTCCGAAACGTCGTCGGTCAACTCGGTCCTCCCGGGGCACCCGGCCGCGTTGCCGATCACATCCTGCAGTTGATCCACTCCGGCGGCCGTACGGGTTCAAACGCCTCACACTGACCCGGACAGGTCAGGCGGCGACAAGGCCACCCTCAAACGGTTTCAAGCAGGCAATCGCACCGCACCCCCCGCGGCAGGAACAGAAAACATTGGGGCGGCAACGCGTTCGTTGCCGCCCCAAATCACTTCAAGCCATCAGCCGGAGGCAATCCCTCAAGGCAGGCTCGTCTCGCCCATCAGGTAGCGATCGCACTCCCGTGCCGCTCCCCGGCCTTCGTTGAAGGCCCAGACCACCAAGCTCTGACCGCGACGGCAATCGCCCGCCGCGAACACCTTGGGGATCGTGGTGTTGTACTTCCCATGTTCCGCCTTGATGTTGGAACGGGGATCCCGCTCCACACCCAGCGACTCCAGCAACGGCTGTTCTGGCCCGAGGAATCCCATCGCCAGCAGGACCAACTGGGCCGGCACGACGCGATCTGTACCCGGGACGTCCACAGGGATGAACTGCCCCTTCTCGTTCTTCTCCCACTTGATCTGGACCAGATGCACCCCGGAAAGCTTCCCGTCGGAGTCCGAGATGAACTTCTTCGCCGTGGTCAGATACACACGCGGATCCTCACCAAACTTAGCGGCCGCCTCTTCCTGACCGTAGTCCATCTTGTAGACCTTCGGCCATTCCGGCCACGGGTTGTCAGAAGCGCGCGCTTCCGGCGGACGCGGCAGGATCTCGACCTGGGTCAGGCTGCGACAACCATGGCGCATGGAGGTCCCGACACAGTCCGTGCCGGTGTCGCCACCACCAATGATCACGACGTCCTTGCCCTCGGCGGAGATCGGCGGAGCCGACTTGTCCAGAAGCGCCTTGGTGTTCCCGTGCAGGAACTCCATTGCAAAATGGACGCCTGACAGTGAACGCCCCTCGATCGGCAGGTCACGCGGCTTGGTAGCCCCCGTGCACAAGACGATCGCATCAAAATCCTCCATCAACTGCTGTGACGTGATGTCCTTGCCAACCTCGCAGTTGCAGCGGAAGGCAACGCCCTCCTTCTCCATCTGCTTCAACCGACGCCGGACAACCTTTTCCTTGTCCAGCTTCATGTTCGGAATGCCGTACATGAGCAATCCGCCCGGACGATCGGCCCGCTCAAACACGGTCACCCAGTGTCCGGCACGGTTCAACTGCGCCGCGGCACACAGACCGGCAGGACCGGAACCGACCACGGCCACCTTCTTGCCTGTGCGCTTCTTCGGCGCCTCCGGCTTGACCCAGCCTTCTTCCCATCCCTTGTCGATGATGGAGACCTCGATGTTCTTGATCGTCACCGGCGGTGCGTTGATGCCCAACACACATGACCCTTCGCAGGGCGCGGGACAGACGCGGCCGGTGAACTCGGGGAAGTTGTTGGTCTTGTGCAGACGATCTAACGCCTCGCGCCATCGGCCCCGGAACACGAGATCGTTCCACTCGGGGATCAGGTTGTTGATCGGACAACCACTCGCCATGCCGCTGATCAGCGACCCGTTGTGGCAGAATGGAATGCCGCAATCCATGCAGCGCGCACCCTGCTGGCGGAGTCGATCCTCCTCCATGTGCTCGTGGAACTCGTTCCAGTCGCGGATGCGCTTCACAGCCGTACGGTCCAGCGGCAGTTCGCGGACGTACTCAAGGAATCCAGTGGGCTTGCCCATGTCTCAGTCTCGTTCGGATTAAGTCAGTTCGTTGTCTTCCCTCGTTGGTCCAGCGATCAACCGCCACCAACCCGCGCGGCATCCTTCGAGTTCACCTCGAATGCCCGGTTCAGGGCGTCATCACCCGTCAAACCGTCCGCCTCCGCCTTCTTGATGGCGGCAAGCACCCGCTTGTAGTCCTTCGGCATCACCTTGACGAACTTCGGCACGAAGCTGTCCCAGGCGCTCAGGACCTGCGCTGCACGCGTACTCTTTGTATTGATCGCGTGCTCTTCGATGATCGCCTTCAACTCCGCGGCGTCCTCGGCCTCCAACTTCTCCAAGCCAACCATCTGCTGGTTGCATCGCTTGCCGAAATCGCCGGCCTCATCGAGCACGTAGGCCACACCACCGGACATGCCGGCGGCGAAGTTGCGCCCCGTTGGTCCCAGAATCACGACCCGGCCACCGGTCATGTACTCGCAACCGTGGTCACCCACGGCTTCGACGACTGCGGTCACACCGGAATTACGAACGCCGAAGCGCTCGCCCGCCATGCCCCGGATGTAGACCTCGCCGCGCGTCGCTCCGTAAAGAGCCACATTGCCGACGATCATGTTGTGCTCGGCGACGAAGGTGCTGCCCGCTGGCGGATAAAGGATCAACTTGCCGCCGCTCAGTCCCTTGCCGAAGTAGTCGTTCGCGTCGCCTTCCAGCAGGAAGGTCATGCCCGGCGGCAGGAACGCGCCGAAGCTCTGACCTGCACTGCCCTGGAAGGTCAGGTGGATCGTATCTTCCGGAAGGCCCTGCGCCCCGTGGGCACGGGTCACTTCGCTGCCGGTGATGGTACCCACCACACGATTCACGTTCCGGACCCGGACCGTTTGACGAACCTTCTCGCCCTTCTCGATGGCGGGACGGCACAACTCGAGCAACGTGGTCAGGTCAAGCGACCGATCGATGCCGTGATCCTGCGTCATCTGGCAGTAGCGCCCGACTTCGGTGCCGACGTCCGGCTGATAGAGGATCTTGCTGAAATCAACGCCCTTGGCCTTCCAGTGCTCGACGGCCCGGCGTGCCTCGAGGCGATCCGTGCGTCCCACCATCTCGGTGATCGTCCGGAAGCCCAGCGCGGCCATGACCTCACGCACTTCCTGTGCGATGAACTTCATGAAGTTCACCACATGGGCAGGATCACCCGTGAACCGCTTGCGCAGCTCGGGATCCTGGGTCGCAACGCCCACCGGACACGTGTTCAGGTGGCAGACGCGCATCATGATGCACCCCAGTGAAACCAAGGGAGCCGTAGCGAATCCAAACTCCTCGGCACCGAGGAGCGCAGCGATCACCACATCACGCCCGGTCTTCAACTGACCGTCTGTCTCGACCACGATCCGCGAACGGAGGTTGTTGAGGACAAGCGTCTGGTGCGTCTCGGCCAAGCCCAGTTCCCAAGGAATACCCGCGTGCTTGATCGAGGTCTGGGGAGAAGCCCCGGTGCCGCCGTCGTATCCCGAGATCAGGACGACATCGGCGTGCGCTTTGGCGACGCCCGCGGCGACGGTGCCAACACCGACCTCGGACACCAGCTTGACGCTGATCCGGGCGTGCCGGTTGGCGTTCTTCAGGTCGTGGATCAACTCGGCCAGATCCTCGATCGAGTAGATGTCGTGGTGCGGCGGTGGCGAAATCAGGCCCACACCCGGCGTCGAATGGCGGGTCTTGGCAATCCAGGGGTAAACCTTGCCACCCGGCAGCTGTCCGCCTTCACCCGGCTTCGCCCCTTGCGCCATCTTGATCTGGATCTCGCGCGCATTGACGAGGTAGTGGCTCGTCACGCCGAAGCGTCCGGAGGCCACCTGCTTGATCGCTGAACTCTTTGAATCGCCGTTCGGCATAGGCACGTAACGCTCGGGATCTTCCCCGCCCTCGCCCGTGTTGGACTTGCCGCCGATGCGGTTCATGGCGATCGCCATAGCCTCGTGGGCCTCCTTCGAGATGGAACCATAGCTCATGGCGCCCGTCTTGAAGCGCTTCACGATCTCCTCGATGCTCTCGACTTCCTCGATGGGAATCGCGGATGCCGGCTTGAAATCCAGCAAACCACGCAGCGTGCACCAGTTCTTGAACTGTTCGTCCACCTGACGGGAGTAGTCCTTGAACGCCTTGTAATCCGCGTTCCGGACAGCCTTCTGCAGGCGATGCACCGTCTCCGGATTGAAGAGGTGATACTCGCCCTCGCGGCGCCATTGGTACCGACCACCCACATCGAGCGTCGGCGTCTTCGGCTTCCGCTCCGGGAAGGCCTTCAGGTGCCGCGCTTCGACTTCGCCGGCGATCTCCTCCATCCCGATGCCTTCGACGCGGGTCGAGGTCCAGGTGAAGTACTTGTCGACCACAGCCTCGCTGATGCCGATCGCTTCAAAGATCTGCGCGCCGCGGTAGGACTGGATCGTGGAGATGCCCATCTTGGAGGCCACCTTCACCACGCCCTTCACCGCCGCCTTCACGAAGTTCTTGCACGCGGTCTTGTGGTCCACTCCCACGAGCAAGCCCTGACTGATCAGGTCCTCGATCGACTCGAAAGCCAGATAGGGATTGATCGCTCCGCAGCCATAGCCGAGCAGCAACGAGAAGTGGTGCACTTCACGCGGCTCGCCAGATTCCAATACCAGGCCAACACGCGTCCGCGTGCCTTTCCGGATCAGATGGTGATGCAGACCGGACACGGCAAGCAACGCGGGGATCGCGGCATTCCTGGGTCCCACACCGCGATCCGAGAGGATCAGGATGTTGTAGCCTTCCTCGATGGCCTTGCTGGCCTTCTTGAACAGGTCGCTCAGCGCCTTCTCAAGCCCCTTCGCTCCCTTCTCCACCTTGTACAGGATCGGAAGCGTGATCGAGCGGTAGCCCGACTGGTCCATGTGCTTCAGCTTCGCGAACTCTTCGTTCGTCAGCACAGGATTCTTCAGCTTGATCAGGTGACAGCTCTCCGGAGCCGGATTCAGGAGGTTGCGCTCGGAACCGATCGTCGTCTCCGCACTGGTCACGATTTCCTCGCGGATACAATCGATCGGCGGATTGGTCACCTGTGCGAACAACTGCTGGAAGTAGCTGTAGAGCAGCTGGGACTGGTTCGACAGCACCGCCAACGGCGTGTCGGTACCCATCGAACCCACGGCCTCGACACCGTCCCGGGCCATCGGGATCATCAGCATCCGAAGGTCCTCGAAGGTGTATCCGAAGGCCTGCTGGCGCTGCACGACCGAGGCGCGCTCACCGTCCTGCTCCTTAGAACTCTCGGGAAGCTGGCTCAGGTCGATCAGGTGCTGGTTCAGCCAATGACGATAGGGCTGCTCCCGAGCGATCTCCTCCTTGATCTCCTCATCGGCCACGATCCGGCCCAATTCCGTGTCGATGTAGAACATCCGACCCGGCTGCAGGCGCCCCTTCTCACGAATGTTCTCGGGGGCGATGTCCAGGACGCCCACCTCGGACGCCATGATGACGAGATCGTCCTTGGTGACGTAATAGCGCGAGGGACGGAGACCATTGCGATCGAGCGAAGCGCCGATGCGCACGCCGTCGGTGAACGCGATGCAGGCAGGACCATCCCATGGCTCCATGAGGCAGGAATGGTACTCGTAGAAGGCCTTCTTCTGATCGCTCATCGACTCGTGGTTCGACCACGGCTCAGGGATCATCATCATCATTGCATGTGGCAATGAGCGGCCAGCCAGCACGAGAAGTTCGAGCACGTTGTCGAACATCGCCGAATCGCTGCCGTGCGGATCCACCACCGGCAGGACCTTCTGGATGTCCTCGCCAAACAGGTCGCTGGCAAAGAGCGCCTCGCGCGCATGCATCCAATTGATGTTGCCACGCAGCGTGTTGATCTCGCCGTTGTGCGCGATGTAGCGGTACGGATGCGCCCGGTTCCAACTCGGGAACGTGTTGGTCGAAAACCGGGAATGAACCAGCGCCAGCGCCGTTGTCATCGCCGGATTGCAGAGATCCGGGAAGTACTTGCCGACCTGATCGGTCAGCAGCATGCCCTTGTAGACCAGCGTACGACTCGAGAGCGAACAGACGTACCAATACTGGCTGCCATCCATGGTCGAGCAGCGGATCTCGTTGAACGACCGCTTGCGGATCACATACAGCTTCCGCTCAAACGACAATGTGTCCTGGATGTCCGATCCCCGTCCAATGATCGGCATGCAAATCCACGGTTCCGAGGCCTTGGCCGTATCTCCCAGTGAGGAATTGTTCGTGGGAACCGTGCGCCAGCCCAGGAACTCCTGTCCCTCGGAATTGACGATCTTCTCGAAGGCCAGTTCGACCTTGCGGCGCTGCTTCGGGTCGCGCGGCAGGTAAACCAAGCCCGTGCCGTACTGTCCGGCGGCGGGCAGTTGGATGCGTGCCTGCGCACAAGCCCCGACGAGGAACTCGTGCGGCATCTGGATCAGGATGCCGGCTCCATCACCGGTATTGACCTCCGAGCCGCAAGCGCCTCGATGGTCCAGGTTGTTGAGGATCTGGAGCCCCTGCTCCACCAAGGCATGCGATTTTTTCCCGCGGATATTCGCCACGAACCCGACGCCACAAGCGTCGTGTTCCTGACTCGGATCGTAAAGGCCCTGCTTGGCGGGCGCCTCTGCCCGCGGGGTGATGCGCTTCCGCGCCGTTCCATGTTCCATGCTCATGATGACTGCGACGCCCCAGTAGAAACGACCCGGACGAGGTTCCGAAAGAACTTTCCTCCATTCGGGGGACATTCTGTTGAAATTTTCCCGGATCGATCACTTCCATTCACTCGTAGTCCCGATCCCGCTCTGCGCAACACGTCTGGCCCAAATCCCCGATTCCCTACCCAATCAGCTCCATCCCCCCTCGCTCAACGGGCAGAAAACTCGCCGTTGCCGCCCGGAAACCATGCTCCAGGCGACATGGACCTCCCGGCTCCAAGGGATGCACAGCGCGCATGGTTTGGCTTTCCTCCGCGCTCCCACGCCGCCACCTTGGTCGCATGGTACACGTCGGCATCGGTTACGATGTCCATGCATTGGTCCAAGGGCGGCGCCTGGTGCTCGGGGGCGTCGAGATTCCGCATACACACGGTCTCGACGGACACTCGGACGCCGATGCGCTCCTCCACGCCATCACGGATGCCGTGCTGGGCGCCATCGGCGAGGTCGACATCGGCCACCTCTTTCCCAACACGGATGAACGTTGGCGCAACGCGCCCAGCCGGATCTTCCTGGAGGAAGCCGCCCGCCGCGTACGCGCCCGCGGCGGCCGCATCGTGAATATCGATGCCTCCCTCATCGCCGAGCGCCCCAAGATCTTCCCGCACATCACGGCCATGAAGCAGCATATCGCCGAGGCCCTCGGCGTCCCCGTCACCAAGGTCGGCGTCAAGGCCACCACCAACGAGAAGCTCGGATTCGCCGGTCGTGAAGAAGGCATTGCCGCCATGGCTGTCGCCTCGATTGACCTTCCCGAAGAACCGGGCTGACGCCACCAACCCACAAACCGCACCCTACACCCCGACCGCATACCCCTTTTCAAATCACATGGGAGCCAAGGCAGAAATCGGATGGACCACACCGGGCGAAGACGGCCTCAAGCGTCACGTCTACGCACAGCACATCGGCAACCGATGGGCCTTTTTCGAGCGCCCGCGCCGTCGCGGACGTGAAGTCGAATGGGTTCCGTTGCCGGAACCGCCTCTGTCCGACTGGCTCGAACTCCTCGACGCGCTCGAACGAGGCCACGTCCGACGACGCTACAAGCCCAAGGACATCATCGCGTTGAAGAAGCGTATCCGCGAACTGTTCCCCGAACACCGCTTCAACACACCTGCACATCCAGCCACTGCTGAACCATGCCCCGAGCCAAGCAATCCCGACGTCCCCTGATCCTCGTCACGCCGAGCTCCCAGGCCGCCGGCGCCGAGTTCGATGATCCGAGCATCAGCCTGTCCCTGCGTTATTCCAACGCCGTGTTCCAGGCCGGAGGCATGCCGTGGATCCTTCCGCCCACTTCGGACGCCCAGGTTGTCGCCGAAGCCATCGACCGCTGCGACGGCGTCCTGCTGAGCGGCGGCGACGACATCAGCCACCAGATCCACCGCGCGGATGCCGCCCCGGAACTGCGTGCCAAGTGCGGTGCCCCCGACGTTCCCCGCGACGTCTTTGAGCTGCTGGTGTTGCAGACGCTGTTCGCCGAACCGCGACCGCTCCTCGCTGTCTGCCGCGGCCACCAACTCATGAACGTGGCCCTCGGTGGGACACTCCATCTGGACCTCGCCACGGAATCGGCTTCCGAAGTTCCCCACAATGCCTGCGACCGGAAGGACCAACTGGTCCATCCCGTAGCCCTTGACCCCAAGTCGCTCCTCGCGCGTATCAGCGGAAAGAAGTCCCTCCGGGTGAACAGCACCCATCATCAAGGCATCGACCAACTCGCTCCCGAACTGCGGCCCGTGGCGGTGGCGCCCGATGGATTGGTCGAGGCCACGGAATTCGCCGAAGGGGCCGAGGGCTTCCTGCCATGGTTCATTTCCGTCCAGTACCATCCCGAGCGGCTGGCCCCGCGGCATGCCGTTCATCGCAAACTCATCGAAGCCTTCATCAAGGCCAGCGCCAAACCGCGATGAACACTGTCCTCGCACACTGGTGGGTGACCTTCCTCGCCTGTGGTCTGTTCATGGCAACCGCCCTGACGGCTGCACCGCCGCCCCCGGAACCCCTCTACACCCATCAGCCCGGGTCCATCGACGGCACGGGCAAGTGGTTTCTGGGGCGCGAAATCGCCCACTTCATGACCCACCACGGAGCGACGTGGCTGGAACGTCCCGAGCGTGAAACCGAGGAACGCCCCCGGATCCTGCTCGATGCCCTGGCCATCAAGCCCGGCCAGACCGTCGCCGACGTGGGTGCGGGCTCCGGCTACTTCACCTGGCGAATGGCCCAGCGCGTCGGCCCCACCGGCCGCGTTTACGCCACCGACATCCAACGCGAGATGATCACCATCCTCCGCACGAACATGACCGCACGGGGCCTCACCAATGTCGTCCCGATCCTTTCCCTCCCGGATGATCCCCGGCTTCCGACCAACAGCGTCGACCTGATCCTCCTCGTCGACGTCTACCACGAGTGCGATTTCCCGTATGAGATGGTCCGGGGCATGGCTGCGGCCCTGAAGCCCGGAGGACGCCTGGTCTTCGTTGAATACCGGGGGGAAGACCGCTGGGTGCCCATCAAGCCCCTCCACAAGATGACCGAGGCACAGGTCCGTCGCGAGATGGCCCTCCACGACCTTGAATGGGTCGCCACCGGACGCGAGCTGCCGCGCCAACACATCCTGGTCTTCCGGCGTCCTCCGTCCCTCCCCGTTGAAGCAGGCTCCCGACGGCGCTTTCCGGCGCAGTGCTTGCTGATCGCGCAACCGTGCGAACAACGCGATGAGCGGAGCCGTCGCCATTCCCAGAAACGCGGCGGCGGAGCGCCCCCTGTCCCCCTCGCCTCCGTGGTAGCGGAAGACCTCTCCTCTGCGAACCCATCGAGCAAGGCACACCCGAGCTGCTGTTCGATCGCCGCTGGGTCCTCACACTCCTGGATCGCGCCTCGGCTGACCTCGTAAACGAGTGGAAGCTCGCGGGCAAATCTGCGTCCTTCTTCCGGCTCCAACCTTACCTCACCGGGCGCTACTCCACGCCGAGCCGGTAAAACCACGGTTGCGCATCAGAAACCAGTTCCGCATCGGACAGGCGATTCACAGGCGGAGTCGCCTCAAGCCCTGGGCGCCACACCGCGTATGGCCCCGCCAACGTTCGGCTACGCCAGATCGAATAACGGCGCCCGGCAACGCTCGACCACTCCAGGGGAAACCCGCTTCCTGTCCCGAACCCCAGACGCAGCACCGAACCCGCGTCCAATGGATCCGTCCCTGCGAGGATCTCCGCACCCTCCGCGTGCCCATCACCATCGCGATCCGTGGTTGGCGTGCCGGCCAGGTCGTGCAGGTGCTGCAACTCCAGATGGTCCGCAAGACCATCGGAATCGAGGTCCGCTCGGGAAAAGTCCAACTCCACCACCCGCGCCTGGTTTCCGGACCCGTTATGCAGATACACGCAGAGTAGCGGAATCCGTGCGTTCGAACTGAAGCCTGCCCCAGCGGCCGCGCTTCGCCTCAGCGTCACCCGGGCGCGTCCGTCCGCCACCTGCCAAGGTCCACGCGAAAGTCCGTGCGGCGTGCCATCCACGACACCCTGTGCAGCATCAAACCGGATCCATGGCGTCTGGTCAGCGAAAGGCCCACGGGTCACTGCCCGATAGCGGAATGCGGTCCGCGCACCCGTCAGCCCCAACTCGGCCCCCGTCGCCGAATGAACGAACACACCATTCAGGAAGGCCGCCGGATCCTCCTGCGCCGGATCGAGTGAATTCCACGTCGCCGTGGTCACGAGGGGACTCGAATTCCGCGAATCCAGGACCGTCACGAGCCCATCGTTCGCCAGCGTCGTGGTTTCAAGATCGCCAGCCTGCACCCCACCGGTGCTCCCGTTCGACAGCACCGCATCGACCGAACCATTCGAATCACGGTCAATCTCGACATCCAGATCCAACCGCATGCGCAGGGGCCCCGGCCACCCACCCGTGGTTACCACGCCGAACCACAGCCGCGTCGCAGCCATCGAACCCGCACTCGCGAAGTCGGACGCCGCACCCGCCGCATGGATGTCCGTCCACGCCCGGTCTCCGCTGACTCCTGAAGATCCGCCGGCGTAACCACGGAGGAAGAATCCCACCAACGGCCGGCCATGCACCGCATTCCCAATGGACGGGACCGGCATCACCACCGGATCACCCGAAGGCACGCCCGCCAACGCTGCACCTGGTTGACGCTCCGAAAGCGCACGTGGGGCACAATGCCAGGGAATGTGAAGATCCACCGCCCCCCCAAGGAACCACAGCTGCCCTGAAGCCTCCGGAACGCCATGCCGCGGCCGCCCCAGAGCCAACCGCTCCGATGCACGGTCGGCATCCGGAACCAACCGCTCCGGATCCACTTCGAGGATGACATCGAGCAAAGCCGTCTGGCCCGCCGACACCGTCACTTCCGACACCTTCGGGATCAGCCGGACTCCCGGCTGCGCCAGCGTATTGGAGGAAACCACCCGATAGGTCACCGCCTGCGAACCCAGATTCACGATCGACACCGTTTGCGTCCGCATTACCGGCACTGAGGTCAGGATGGCGCCAAAGGAGAGGCTGACGGCTGCAGGATCCGATGCGGACCTCGCGACCACCGAGGTCTGCAACGCGAGCCCCACGTCCAGACGCCCCGCACCCACCCGAGACTCCGGATAAGGTTCCCCTGTGGTCGACACCATCGGAGTGCGCGCCGTGTTCATCAGGGCCGCCTTGATGTCCGACACGGACCACCCGGGATGGGCCTGTCGCAGCAACGCTGCCGCTCCCGCCACATGCGGCGCCGACATCGATGTCCCCGTCTCAGAGACCGGATCGATTCCTGAGCCAGCCTTGACGGAATCAATGGCGGAACCCGGTGCCGAAATGTCCGGCTTCAGCCGGAACGATGGCCAGACCAGTCCCCGGGAACTGCTTTGCGCAAGGGTGTCCGCCAACTCCGGGAACCTGAACACCGTGCTCGCCGAGAAGGTCATCGTCACGCCATCTCCCGTCGTCAGCAGGGGTTTGATCCGATCTCCCTCGGCCTTGCTGATCATCATCGCCGGGATGCGGATCGTGGAAATGTCGCCAATGCCAGCCATGCCTTCGGGTGGGCCATCCACGTTGTTGACCACGATCACCCCCACCGCCCCCGCCGATTGCAGCGCCTTCACCTTGTCGACGAAGAAACAAACCCCGCGGTCCACCATCGCGATCTTGCCCGAGAGCGCACCCGCGTTCTGGATCGGTTCGCAGGCCAGGGCCGGTTGCGCCAGGACCACCCGCGCCCGGATCTCGCCCAGGCCAATCAAGGCTGGGGTGAAATTGGCCTCGACCGCCGCAATGAGGCCGGACGTACCGCCCGGTTCCTCGACCCGCACCGCCCCGGTGGAGTAACCGGCATCGTAACTGTTCGCGACCGCAATGGCCGCCGGCGCCACCGCGGGCGAGTCGATCTTGAACACCACGTTTCCGCCATTCCCGGCGGACAAGACCACCACGCACCCCAATCCCACCAGCCGCGTCACCGCCGAAATCTCGGGGTCCGAAGGATCCTCCTCACCGTACGTGCTGCCCAGCGACAGGTTCACCACTTCCAGGTGGTCGCTGGGATCGCCATCTCCATTCGGATCGGCCGCCCAATTCAGCGCCTGGACGACGATGCTGCTCGATGTCAGGCCTCCGCGACCAAACACCTTGATGGCATGGATCGAGGCCTTCGGTGCCACGCCCGGCGCAACCCGCCATGCGTTGCTCTCCACACCGGCGCCATACCCACCTGCATATGGAGTGCCATCCAGAAGGACTCCACCGCCCGCCGCAATGCCCGCCACATGCGTCCCGTGGCCATTCTCGGCTGTGTCCAATGGATCCGCGTCTGGCCTCGGAGTGGAGGTGCCAGATGTCGAGGAATCGTAATCGTCCCCAACCAGATCCACCCCAGCCACCACCTTGGCCGTTGGAAAGGTGCCCGTCTCGATGCGGGTGGGATCATTCGCCTTGAAGTCGGACACCCGTCCGGAACCGCCCATCCCCGCATGCAGGTAGTCGACTCCCGAATCGATGATCCCAAGCCGGATCCCCTGCCCGGTAAAGGACGGGCTGCCCCGCCACGCCTGCGTCGCGCCCACCGCCGTCGTACTGGTCACCAAGCTCCGCGAATGATGCCGCTCCGCGACGACGCGCACGACACCGGGCTGGGTTCCCAACTCCGCAACCGTGTCCGTGGGGACCTCCACAAACGCCGCATGGTTGAGGATCGAATAGGTCAGGAGGACCCGCCCGCCCACCCCCTCCACCCATGCCCGCAGGACCTCCTGGTCCGCGGCCATCTGCTGGTGTCGGTCCAATGGCAAGGCCGCAGGCGTGCCCGGCCGGCCCGGCGTTGTCACCACCGGCTCACCCTCGAACACGACGAAGACCCGGGATGTCGGCTCCGCAGCCCTCAGGGGAAGCGCAGATCCCAGGCCGAACAGGGCCATCACGCCGATCAGAATCCGGTTTCTCACAAACATGCGATGCACCCACCCTAGCAATCCGTGCGCCGGGGCCAATGCTGCTGTGTTCCCGCCGCAGGCACATGGCTCCACTCTCCCGGAGTGGGGGAAGGCAGGCCCCCTTTCCGGCGTAGCCGTTGACTTCCACTCGGGGATTTCGGCACCGAAAGAAGCTCCGTACAAACGGCAAGCCGGTGAGAAATGCAATGACTTGATTGTCGGATGCTCCACAGTCCGGATCCATGACCATCAGAACACGCCGGCATGCCGGGGTCGTGTCGCTGCTCCTCGCCAGCACGATCCTGTCTTTTGCTCAGCAGCCAGCAACGTCCACGTCGACATCGCCTGTCCAACCGCTGCCTGCGAACCGGCCCGTTCCGCCGCAGGGACCCGGTTCTCCACTGGGCACCCTTCCTCCCCTTCCACCGCCTCCCGCAGCACTGGCGGACAGTGCGCCGGGCCGCATTCCCGACGATTATCCGATCGCCGCAGAAGCTGAACGACGTCGGGCAAACGTACCGGCCGGCAGGGTCGAATTCTTCGAGTTCAGCGACTCCAAGGTCTTTCCGGAAACCTCCCGCGGCGTGTGGGTCTACATTCCCGCCCAATACGACGCGGCAAAGCCCGCAGCCCTCATGGTGTTCCAGGATGGCCACGCCTACGTGTCGACCAACGGCCGCATGCGCGTCCCGATCGTGTTCGACAACCTGATCGCCGCCGGCGAGATGCCTGTCACCGTGGGCGTCTTCATCAACCCGGGGCACCGCGGAACCAACGCGCCCCCCGCGGAGGGCTGGGGCAACCGGAGCAACCGCAGCGTCGAGTATGATTCGCTGGGGGCCGACTACGCCAACTTCCTGATCACCGAACTCCTGCCGGCGGTGACCACGAAGTACGGTTTGAAGCTCAGCCCGAATCCCGAGGACCGCGCCATCGCAGGGATGAGCTCCGGCGGGATCTGCGCATTCACCGCGGCGTGGGAACACCCGGAGCAGTTCGGCCGCGTGCTTTCGCACATCGGCTCGTTCGTCAACATCCGCGGTGGCCACGTCTACCCCGCACTGATCCGGAAGACGCCGAGGAAGCCCCTGCGCGTCTTCCTGCAGGACGGTGCGAACGACCTGAACAACCTCCACGGCGACTGGCCGCTCTCGAACCAGCAGATGGCCGGTTCCCTCGCCTTCACTGGATATGACCACCGGTTTGTCTTCGGCGATGGCGCACACAACGACCGTCACGGTGCCGCCATCCTTCCCGATTCACTGCGGTGGCTCTGGCGTTCCTCCACAGCGGCTGCCCCGGCCCCGTCCGAACTCACGGTCGGCGACTGGGAACTGGTTTCCGAAGGCCACGGATTCACCGACGGTGCCTGCGCGGGTCCGGACGGCAGCCTCTACTTCGCCGACCTTCCCAAGGCCCAGGTGTGGCGTATCCCTGCGGGCGGCAAGCCCGAGGTTTGGATCGACAACGGTCCCAAGCTCTCGGGATTGAAGTTCGGACCCGACGGCCGCCTCTACGCTGCATCGCAGGGCGGACCCGGGGACCAGAAGCAGCGCATCGTGGTCATCCATCCCACCACCCGCGCCATCGAGACAGTCGCCTCCAACGTGAAACCCAATGACCTCGTGGTGTCCATGTCGGGCCAGATCTTCTTCACCGACACCGGCGCGGGTCAGGTGGTCACGGTACCGACCTCCGCCCGGAACCTGTCGGGTCCACGACCGATCGCAGGTGGCATCGTCGCACCGAACGGCATCGCGCTGTCTCCCGACCAATCCACCCTGTTCGTGTCCGAGTATCAGGGAACGAACGTGTGGTCGATCGGGCTGGCAGAACCGGCCCGGGGGCGCATGCCCATGCCTTTTGGCAGCGCTTCAGCCTCGCCGCGGATCCTCGAGGCAATGGGTGCGGAACGCGTCTCGCCACTCGTGGTTCCCGCGGACAAGAAGGTCAGTGGCGGTGACGGCTCCACAACCAGCGGCGACCAGATCTTCGTCACCTCGCATGCCGGCATCCAGGTGTTCCACGCCTCGGGCAAGGCCGCCGGCATCATCCCGAATCCGACACCGGGCAGCACGCCCGTGAGTTGTGTGGTCGCCGGTGTCCCTCGGCGCCATCTCTACGTGTGCGACGGTCCCCGTGTCTGGCGTCGGATCCTGCGCTGATCTTCGCATGAGCGATCCGGTTCCGGCATCCAGACTTGACCAGCAGCTGGCGGCACAGCTTTCGGACTTTGCCGCCGCCGGACTCCGTCGGGAATTGCGGCGCGTCGCGGGCAGGAGCGGCACGATCGCGACCATCGATGGCCGACCGTTGGTCAACTTCTCATCGAACGATTACCTTGGCCTCTCCTTGCATCCGGCGCTCAAGGAGGCCTCGGTGCGGGCAATCGCAGCGCATGGGGCCGGTTCGGCCGCATCGCGGCTCGTGTGTGGATCACTCGCCATCCACCACGAACTCGAGGAGCACCTCGCCGAGTGGTGCGGAACGCCGGCCGCACTCGCGTTCAGCTCCGGATTCGCTGCCGCGATGGGAACCATCCCCGCGCTCGTGGGCGCCGACGACGTCGTGATCCTCGACAAGCTGACGCACGCGTGTTGCATCGACGCCGCCCGGCTGAGCGGCGCCCGGATCCGGGTCTTTCGTCACAACGACCTCGACATGCTGGCAGCCCACCTTCGTTGGGCGGATTCCCTCGGGGGCGAGTCCCGACCCAGAGTGTTGGTCATCACGGAAAGCGTCTTCAGCATGGATGGAGACCGCGCTCCGCTGCGCGAACTGATCGAACTCAAGGACCGTCACGGCGCCTTTCTCCTGTTGGACGAAGCCCACGCGACTGGCCTCATGGGTCCAGCCAGGGCTGGGCTCGCGGATGCCCTCGGCCTCCGATCCGGTGTCGACATCCACCTGGGAACGCTGGGCAAGGCGGTGGGCTCCGCAGGCGGATTCATCGCGGGCTCCCGGACGTTGGTGGAATACCTCGTCCATCGGGCGCGTTCGTTTGTCTTCTCGACGGCGCCCGTGCCTGCCGCCGCTGCGGCGGCCATGGCCGGGGTATCCGTGATCCGATCGGACGAAGGAGCGCAGCTCGCGGAGCAGGCGTGGCATCATGCGCGCACTCTCTCAAAAACGATCCTCCAGACTCCGGATGCCGTCAGCAGCATCGTTCCATGGCAACTCGGGGACGAACGACGTGCGGTGGACGAATCCCTACGCCTTCGGGAAGCGGGGTTCCTGGCACCTGCGATCCGATACCCAACGGTGGCACGCGGACAGGCCCGGATCCGGTTCACCGTATCCGCCGCCCATACCAAGGATCAGGTGGAACAGCTGATCCAGATTTTGAAGCTCCTTCCACAGCCTCCTGACTTCGTCTGCCACGAAGGTAGCTGACGAGGTCACAAGGCAGGGCCGGAGGGGAGTTCCCAGATCCCAGATCCCCATCCTCCTGACGTCGTCTGCTACCTCCCCCGCGTAGCAGACGAGGTCACGAGGCTGAGGTTGAAGGGATTCCCAGCCCCGATCTTCCTCATCCCAGAACAACAGCCTCCTGACGTTGGCTACCTCCCCCGCGTAGCAGACGAGGTCACGAGGCTGAGATTGAAGGGATTCCCAGCCCCCATCTCCATACGGCCGGACCGCGCAGTCTGCTTGAAACTTCGCACTTCAAACTTGGAACTTCCTCCACAGGGCTTGCCGCCATCGCACGCACCGTGTCCCATTCCTTCGCAATGGCACCAAGGTACTCCTGCCTGCTCCTGACGTTCCTTTTCCTGCTTGCCGGCCACGCCAGTGTCCTCGCCGGCCGTGCAGAACGGGAGGCGGAAGCCGATGCGTTCTTCGCCGGACCGATCCTGCGCTGGAGCCTGCGGCTTTCCGACAGTGCCATGGCCGGGCTCCGGGATTCCCCGCGTGATTACGTTCCCGCAGAGCTGACCGTGAATGGCCGCACCTATCAGGGTATCGGCGTTCATTTGAAGGGCTCGGCTGGAAGCAAGCGTTCGGTGGACGACCGCCCTGCCCTGACGCTGAACTTCGACCGCTTCAACAAGAGCCAACGCGTCTTTGGACTGGAGAAGGTTCACCTGAACAACTCCGTCCAGGATCCCACGTACATCAACGACAACCTTGCCAGTCGCGTGTACCGCGCCGCCGGGATCCCCGCCACCCGAGCGACACACGCCCTGGTGGAAATGAACGGGGTCGATCACGGGATCTACGTCCTCAAGGAGGCCTACGACGAGAACTACCTCAAGCGCCACTTCCGCGACGAGATCGGACGGCACGGAAACCTTTACGACGGCGGTTTCATCCGGGACGTCGACCGCAATCTGGAGAAGGACGCCGGTGACGGGCCGGACGACTTCTCCGACCTGAAGCCGTTGCGCGAGGCCACCACCTCCCCCTTGGCCGTGCGCCGCCAGCTCTTCGACAAAGCCCTCGATGTGGACCGGTTCCTGACGTTCATGGCGATCCAGATGACCCTGGACGACTGGGACGGCTATGTGCGCAACCGGAACAATTACCGCGTCTACGTCCCCAGGAACGGACCTGCCATTTTCCTCCCGAGCGGCATGGACCAGTTGCTGCGCCATTCCCAGGCCCCGATCCGGGACACCTACATGGGCCGGGTCTCAACGGCCCTGATGGCCATGCCACGCGAACGCCTCCTGTTCCGCGACCGGATGCGTTCCCTCGGCTCAAACGTCCTCTCCGAAACCTGGCTGCTCCAGCAGATGACGGAGATCATGGATCGCCTTGACGCCGCCGAGGCCCCGAACCGGAAGCGATCCTCGGCGTTCGTTTCCGATCGCTCCGGAAACGCCTCCCGACTCCGGCAACGGTTGCAGGTCGTCCGCCGCGAACTGGCCTCCTGGCCGGATCCCTTGCCCCCTTGGCCCGCAGGAAAGCGGCTTGGATTGGCCGAAGCGAACTGGTCGCCCTACGTGCAGACCGGCAAGGCGGATTGCACCGTCACCAATGATCCCGACGGGAAGGTCGTGTACCACATCCAGGCGCGGGAGCGCGTCACCCGCGCCACCATCCGGTCTTCATTGACGCTGCCCGGCGGCAGTTACCGGTTCTCCGGACGCGCCCGCTGCGAAGGGGTGGATCCGGTCAACGACGACCTGGGCGTAGGTGTCGGAGTGCGGCTCACCGGGGTAACGGGAACCGGGCACATCGAAGGAACCCAGCCCTGGAGCCCGTTGACTCACGATTTTGAACTCAGCGAGGACGGTCCCGTGGAGCTCATCATCGAACTCCGCGGCCATTCAGGTCAGGCGTGGTTCGATCTCGGGAGCCTCGCCATCGAATCCCGCTGATCCGCAACCGCGCGCTTGGATCATGGAGATGACTCCGCGGAGACCCGGAGCTAAACGGCCTTTCAAACATCGCCATCGAGTCATTCAACGGCGTGCGCCTTCAAGGTGCCCAAACACCCGCTTTCCCGTCCCTCTCAGCGTCCCTGCGCCTCTGCGCGAGATTTTCTGCATGGATCGGCTGAGCGGGAATGCCTCACTTTGCTGCGGGCTGCTCCGCCGCCGCCTTGAGCTGGGCCAAACCCTTTTCGAAGTCGCCACCGACCAGCTTGTCCATGCTCACGAACAGGCAAAAAAAC
>CBDIPJ010000013.1:0-206896 GCA_965283655.1 Limisphaerales bacterium
GGCACCGCCCACGTCCTCGAAGCCGTCCGCACCCTCGGCCTCCCCACCCGGCTCGTCATCGTCACCACCGACAAGGTCTACGAAAACCGTTCGTGGCCCTACGGCTACCGCGAGAACGATCCCCTCGGCGGCCATGACCCGTACTCCGCCAGCAAGGCCGCCGCCGACCTGATGACCCAATCCTGGCGCCGCTCCTCCCCCGGGCGTCGCCACCGTCCGTGCCGGCAATGTCATCGGCGGCGGCGATTACGCCGTCGACCGCATCGTGCCGGACATCATCCGCGCCAGTTTCTCCGACGTTCCCCTGCAGATCCGGAATCCCGAATCCACCCGCCCGTGGCAGCATGTCCTCGACTGCCTCAGCGGTTACCTCGAGGTCGGCGCACGCCTCGACGGTTCACCCGATTTCCCCGAGGCCTTCAATTTTGGTCCCGGCCCCGACGGCAACCGATCCGTCCGCGAAGTCATCGCCGAGTTCACCCGGTACTGGGGAATCGCGTGGGAAAAGGTCGGCTCCGAACCCCAGCTCGCCGAAGCCAGCCTCCTGAACCTCGCCATCGACCGCGCCTGCGCCCGGCTCGGCTGGCGCCCGGTCTGGAACTTCGAGGAATCCGTCCAACGCACCGCCGCTTGGTACGCCCTCCGCCACACGGGCACCGCCCCCAACCTCGTCGACTTCTCGCGCACCCAGATCCTGGAATACTGCCAGGCCGCACGCACCGCGCGCGTCGCCTGGGCCACCCGCCCTTCCTGACTTCATGACGCCCGCCTTCCACTGCCGCGCCTGCGGCTCCCACGCCGGACGCCCCGTCCTGGACCTTGGCCTCCAGCCCCTCGCCAACAACCTCCCGCGCCCCGAGGACCTCGGCAGGACCGAGCCCCGCTTCCCGCTCCGGCTCGCCGTGTGCGAATCCTGCTGGATGCTCCAGATCACCGACATCGTACCACCCGTCGAACTGTTCAGCGAGTACCTCTATTTCTCGTCGTTCAGCGACGCCATGCTCCGCCACGCGAAGCTCGCTGCAGAACGGCACATCGCCTCCGAACGACTCCACGCCGGCTCCTTCGTCGTCGAGGTCGCCTCCAACGATGGTTACCTCCTCCGTAACTTCGTCGACGCCAGCATCCCCTGCCTCGGCATCGAACCCGCCACCAACATCGCGCGCGTCGCCTCCGAAAAGGGCATCCCCACCCTCAACCGCTTCTTCACGCTCGATCTCGCCCGCCAACTCGCCTCGCCCCCCAATCCCGTCGGCCCGGCGCCCTCACCCGGCACCCCCCATCCCGATTCCCGGGTGCCCTCACCCGGCGCCACCCATCCCGCCCCCTCTTCCCCCCACTTCCCGCGCCGACCTCATCCTCGGCAACAACGTCTTCGCCCACGTCCCCGACACCAACGATTTCGTCGCCGCCCTCGCCGCGCTCGTGAAACCCACGGGCCGCATCGTCCTCGAGTTCCCCTACGCCTGCGACCTGGTCGAGCACCTCGAGTTCGACACCATCTACCACGAACACGTCTTCTACTTCACGCTCACGTCCCTGATCCCGCTCTTCGCCCGCCACGGGCTGGACGTCGTCGATGTGGAACGGATCCCCATCCACGGCGGTTCCCTCCGTTTTTCCGCCGCCCCTGCCGGCTCCCGACCTGTCGCCGAATCCGTCCGCCAACTGCTCGCGGAGGAAACCGCCAAGGGTGTCGCATCGCACGCGTACTACGAAGCCTTCGCCGGAAAGGTCCACGCCCTGCGCACCCAACTGCTCGACCTGCTCCGCGACCTGCGCGCCAAAGGCCATCGCATTGCCGCCTACGGGGCCTCCGCCAAGGGCTCCACCCTGCTGAACTTCTACGGCATCGGACGCGACGGCCTGGACGCCCTCGAGTTCGTCGCCGACCGCAGCACCGCCAAGCAGGGACGCCTCACCCCCGGTTCCCACCTGCCCATCGTCCCACCGTCCGAACTCCTTTCACGCCGTCCCGACTTCGCGCTGCTGCTCACCTGGAACTTCGCCGACGAGATCCTCGCCCAGCAACAGGAGTACCGCGCCGCCGGCGGCCGTTTCATCCTCCCGGTTCCCGCCGTCCGGATCGTTTAGGTCCAACCCTTGCCGCACGCCCCACATCGCGTAGTTTCCCGCCACCGCACGCTTTGAAAGCCCTCGTCGAAACCGCTGATCGCCGCACGGAACGAGCCTTCCTCGTCGGCCTCGAACTCAAGTCCCGCTCGGCCTGGGACGTCCGCGATTCGCTCGACGAACTCGGCGAGCTCGCCACCACCGTCGGTGCTGTCGTCCTGGGCGATGGCACCCAGAAGCTCGACGCACCCCATCCAACCAGCTGCATCGGACCCGGCAAGGCCGCGGAGTTTGCCACGCGCTGCAAGGAACTCGGCGTCGACACCGTGATCTTCGACGACGAACTCTCCGGCGCGCAGACCCGGAACCTGGAGGAAACGTTCGGCTGCAAGGTCCTCGACCGGACCTCCCTCATCCTGGAGATCTTCGCGCAACGTGCCCGCACCCGCGAAGGCAAGCTGCAGGTCGAGCTCGCCCAACTCCAGTACCTCCTCCCACGCCTCACCCGCTTCTGGACCCACCTTTCCCGCCAACGCGGTGGCCTCGGAGCCATCGGCGGCGAAGGCGAATCCCAGCTCGAAGCCGACCGCCGCAAGACCCAGGAACGCATCGACCGCATCCGCGACGAACTCGATGTCGTGCGTCGCCAGCGGGAGACCCAGCGCGACGGACGCCAGCGCCACCAGTGGCCCCTCGCGTCCATCGTCGGTTACACGAACGCCGGCAAGTCCACCCTCCTCAACGCCCTCACCGGTGCCGGCGTCCTCGCCGAGGACAAACTCTTCGCCACGCTCGATCCCACCACCCGCCGCCTCCGGTTGCCCACCAACCAGAACGTCCTCCTCAGCGACACCGTCGGGTTCATCCGGAAGCTCCCGCACGGCCTCGTCGAGGCGTTCAAGGCCACCCTCGAGGAAGTCGTCGAAGCCGACCTTCTCCTCCATGTCGTCGACGTCAGCCATCCGCATGCCGAGGAGCAGATCCGCGCCGTCAATGGTGTGCTCGCCGAGATCGGGGCTGCCGAGCGTCCCACGCTGATGGTCTTCAACAAGGTCGACCTCCTCCCCTCCCAGGACATCCTCCAGCGGTGGTCCGGACTCTTCGCCCGTTCCGTCGCCGTGTCCGCGCGCACCGGCCAGGGATTCCCCGAACTCTTCGACGAACTGTCCACCAGCCTCCGCCCCGTCCGCGCCGAGCTCGAACTCGCCATCCCGTTCACCGAACAGCGCACGCTCGCCCGGCTCCACGCCCTCGGCCAGGTCCTCGAGGAAGACTACGAGTCCGGAACCCACGTCCACCTGCGCGTCCTCGTCCCCCCGCACCTCCGCCACGAATTCACCGCCTTCGCCCGGGCCTCCTGAAGCGGTAGCTGCCGAGGTCACGAGGCAGGGGTTGGGGACCAGATACCAGAACTGGCGAACGGAAACTCCCCCTGTAGGCCGAGTGCCCTCACGCGGCCCTGCCCACACCCAAATCCCCTTTTTGCCCCCCGCCGGGTGAGGTTACCCGGCCTTCACTGGGATCTGGCAACTCCTGCTTCAAATTCCCCGCCCAACCAACTCCACGCACCACCAACTGCCCCCGGCCTTCAATCCGTCCCGCAGGTACAGTCGTCCACCGACATAAGCCGGATTGCACCAGTTCGCCCCGCACACCTGAACGCGTCCCAGCTCCCGGCACGCCGCCGACTCCGCCGCAAAGAGGATCAACTCGCCGCCGTCCGTGAGCATGAGGATCGCCTTTCCACCCACAACGACGAACCCCGCGTGGGCCTTGTCGGCAGCCGACGACATCCAACCCGACTTCTTCCATCGCGTGGCTCCGGAAGCCACGTCGACGCACACCACTTCCCGGTCGGCGCCCAGGCCGTAGACGTGCCCGTCCACCAGCACCGGCGATGAAAAGTTGGGACCAGCCTCCCGGTTGGTCCAGGCCTCGCCCACCCGCCACTGACCGCCGTGCGACTCGATGTCGAGGCCGAGCAGACCCGTCTGGTGCGACCCCACCACCACGCGGTTCCCATGGACGATCGGGGTCATCACGTGCCGGGCAAACGCCGTCTTCATCGGATGCCGCCACAGGACCGTGCCGTTGCCTGCATCCAACCCAACGACCGCATCGGCCATGAAGTTCACGACCTGACGCACACCGCCAATCGTCGTCACCAGGGGAGCCGCGTAGGCCGCGACCTCATTCCCACCCTTCCACTTCACCGTGCCCGTGACCGCATCCAGCGCCACCACGCCTGCCCCGTTCGTGGATCCCGCCGAAGCCCACACCGCACCGCCTTCGATGCGGGGCGCCCCATTGTTGCCATGACGTGTGGCTCCGGGCGCGGATCCCTTCTCCCCGACGAACACCGCTCCGAAATCCCGCGTGTAATTCACCGACCACAACCGCGTTCCATCCTTCACCGAGAGGCACACCAACTCCCCGCGACAGGACTGCGCGTACACCCGGCCATCCGCCACACCCGCGGTGCATCGCGGGGCCGCCGGCCCCTGCGAATCCTTGAAGGTCTCGTCGATCACGGCACGCCACTGCTCGCGTCCGTCTGCCGCGTCCAATGCCCGCAACACCTCTTTCCCATCGGCGGCCTCCATGACGAACACACGTCCCTCGGCCATGACCGGCGAGGAATAACCCTCGCCCGCGGGAACCTTCCACACGGTCCGCGGCGAGTCCGGCAACGCGGTCAACGGCTTCTCATCGGCGGCCGCATGGCCGGTCCGCTGGCTTCCACGCCACTGCGGCCAATCCGCCGCGCGAAGCCCGCTTTCCATCCCGATGCCGGCAGTGAATCAGCTCCAGCGAATCCCAACAGGATGGGGCGAATCGGTGGAAAAGGGTAGCTGGAGGTCACGAGGCAGTGGTTGGCAATGCCGAAATCATCACTCCAGCCCCCGGGCTCAAAGCGTTGAATCTTACAAAAAGCTCTGACTTCATCAGCCTCCTGACGTCGTCCTGCTACCGATCCGCAGGGGTAGGTGCTGACGAGGTCACGAGGCAGTCCCGGTTGGCTTCAATCTTGTCTCTTCAAAACTTCGACAACTCCGCCGCTCCACAGCCTCCTCCACGTCCCCGTCGTGGCTACGATTCCGAAGGGTAGCTGACGAGGTACACGAGGCAGGTGGTTGCCGCTTCAATGGCTTGAATTCTTCCAAACTTACAAAGCTCCCTCCGCTCCAGGCAGCCTCCTCACGTCGGTCATGGGCTACCGATCCGAAGGGTAGCTGACGAGGTCACGAGGGCAGTCGGTTGGCTTCAACTCTTCGAGTCTTCACAAAACTTCAAAACTCCCACCCCTACAAACCTTTTACAATTCGCTGACCACACGCTGACACACGGGCTCGGGACCTTCGCCACCCTCAACGCACCATGAAGCTCCGATCATTCATCGCGTGCGGCCTGATGGCCGCCGCCGTCTCGGCAGACGACACCGCCCACTACACCGCGCACGAGTGGGGCACGTTCACATCCGTCCAGGGCTCGGATGGGCACCCCATCCAATGGAACCCCTTCACGGAATCCGACCTCCCCAACTTCGTCCACACCCGACGCAAGCCAGCCGATGGACCCGCGGTCCGGGCCCAGGCGCTCAACCTCGAGATGATGATGATGAAGCAATCCACCCACTGGTTCCAACGCATGGAAACCCCGGTGATCTACTTCCACTCGGAGAAACCCCTCCGGCTCACGGCCACGGTGAAATTCCCGACCGGCCTGATCACCGAATGGTATCCCGCGGCCAACTCGTACGGTCCGGTCTTTGGCGTCACGAATCTGTTCCCGGATGTTTCCCAAAGCTTCGCCACGTGGACCGATCTGGAGATCCTGCCGCGCGATGCCACCTCGACCGGCACCATTCCCAATCCACCGAAGGAATCCGCCGCCAGCCACTACTACGCGGCACGCCACGCCCAATCCAATCCGGTACGTACCACCCGCGGCATCGGCCTGAGCACGGACGGCCGCGGCGAGTCCGAACAGTTCCTGTTCTACCGCGGCGTCGCGGACTTCACCTCGCCGCTCAAGGTTTCGAACCCCGGCGAGGAAATCCTCGTCGAGAACACGGGCCGCCACGCTCTGGCCGGCCTGTTCGTGTGGGAAGCCGCGGGCAACAAGGCCAGCCTCACCCCGATCCAGTCCCTCGCGGCCGGAGCCGTCCATCACGCCGGCAAAGATTCCAACCGCCTCACCGGCGATCGCTCCACGCTGACGCGTCAGTTCAAGGATCGCCTGCAGACGGCACTGGTCGCCGACGGACTGAACCCCGACGAAGCCGCCGCCATGATCCAGACCTGGGCTGACTCGTGGTTCGACGAGGATGGCACGCGCGTGTTGTACCTGGTGCCCCGTGCCTTCACGGATTCCGTCCTGCCGCTCACGCTCCAGCCGGCCCCCGCCCAACTCGCCCGTGTGTTCGTGGGCCGCGCCGAATTGATTCCCGCCGCCCTCGAACGTCGCGCCGAATCCCTTGCCGAGCGTTTCCACAAGTCCGGCGACAAATCCGCAGCCCAGGAGCTCGGGAAACTGGTTGTGCCCCGCTTCGCCGATTCGCTCCTCAACCGACTCCACAGCCGTGAACTTGCCGCCAGCGAGAACTGGCTGAGCTTCGAACCTTCCCTCGAGCCCATCGAAAAGCGTCGCGAAGCCGCCACCGTGAAGAGGAATGAGCGATTCAACACCCTGCGCGCCGCCGTCTTCCCGAAGCCGCCCGCCGAGAGCGCCAGCCTCCCCACCGCCGGCTCCATCTTCTCAACCGCCGCCACCGCCACCCCTTGAGTGTCTGGCTTGAATCTTGAAACTGAAAACTTGGAACTCCCTGTGAAGGCCGCGTGCCCCCACGCGGCGTATGCCCCCGGACATGCATCCCGCACCCGCCCTCGCCGCAACGCGGCGCACGGAGAAAGCCCAGGGTGGAGCGGAGCGGAACCCTGGGTCACCTCACCCCATGACACCTCGCCCCAACGGGGCGAACGGTGACCCCACGCACCCTGTTCCGTGTGCCCTTTCAGGGCACAGAATACGTTGTGTGGCGTGGTGCCCCGGGGTTCCACCCCGGGCTTTCACCGGTTGCCCCTTCGGGGCTGGCGACTGGAATCTGGCAACTGGCAACTCCCCGTGAAGGCCGCGTGCCCCCACGCGGCGTATCCTCAACCCCGCCGGGTGAGGACACCCGGCCTTCAATGCGAACTGGCAACTCCTGCTTCCAACTTGAATCTTCAAACTTGAAACTCTCCCCCACAACTCCTGCCTCGTGACCTCGTCCGCGTCCCTGCACACTCACGATCAGTCCCTCGCATGCGAAAGGTAGCCGTCGTCTTCATTCTCGCGGTGGTGATCCCGAGCCTCGTGCTTGCGGGCCTTGCCCTGCGTTCGCTGCGGGACCAACGCCTCGCGGCGGAACGTCAGGAAACACTCCTTGCGGAAGCCGCCGCCACCGAACTCGCCCGCAAGGTGGAGGCCGCCCTCGACGAAACCCTGCGCGAATTCTCCCTCAAGGCGGACGCCCTCATCGGCACCAATCCACCTTCCGCCACCACGCCCGCCTTCGACGAACGCCTGCGCAACGAATGGCCTGCGACCGCCGTCGGATTCGTCGTTACCGTCGAGGGCAGCTGCATCTCGCCCTCGCTCTTCGCGCATCCCGAAGCCCGCAAGTTCCGCATCGAGAACGAACGCTTCCTCTGCAACGCCGAATCCGTCGAGGTCGTGTGGAACAGCCCAAAGGGCAAGATCAACCTCACCGAACTCGACCTCTCCCAGCGGACCAAATCCCCCACCGTCTTTGCCTCCAGCCCCGACACCGTCGGCCGCCGGCCCGCCCGCAACTTCCGCGACATCATCGGGGACTCCCCCGGCGGGACCGTCGCACGTTTCGTCCAGGACGAACTCCAGGTCCTCCTCTGGCATCGCCACCCTGCCGATCCCGGCGTCGTCTTCGGTGCCCAGGTCCGCATCGCCACCCTCATTCCACGCCTCGCTGAAGCCATCCGTCCCGACGCCGCCCTGGCCGAACGGTTCACCGCCATCCTCCGCGACGACTCCCAGCTCGTCGCCGCCTTTGCCGGCACTGCCTCCGCCCACCGCACGTCGGCGCGTCCCATCGCAGCCGCGGACATCGGTGACAAGCTCCCTCACTGGCGGGTCGAGATCCATCCGTCCTCGCCCGGACTGGCCGCTGCCGCGGTCCACACCCAGCAGTTCACCATCGCCCTCCTCGTCGGCGTGCTCCTCGTCGCCATGGGGGTTGGATCCTGGCTCATCGTGACCGACCTTCGACGCCACCTCCTGCTCGCCCAGCAGAAGACCGACTTCGTCTCGAACGTCTCGCACGAACTCAAGACACCCCTGACCTCGATCCGCATGTTCGCCGAACTGCTGGACACCGACGCTCCCCTCGACCCGGCCCGGCAACGGAAGTTCGTGCAGGTCATCCAGACCGAGGCTGCACGGCTCACGCGGCTCCTCGACAACGTCCTGGACTTCGGTCGGCTCGAACAGAAACGGCACACGCCGAAAACGCGTCCCACCGACATCCCCGAGGCGGTCCGGAACGCCGCCGAAACCTGCCGTCCCCAACTCGAAGCTGCCGGCGTCCACCTTCAGCTCGAGCTGCCCCAGGAACCTCTCGTCCTCGACACCGATCCCGATGCCCTCGCCCAGGTGCTGTTCAACCTGCTTTCGAACGTCGAGAAATACGCCGCCCCCGGCGGAGTCGCCGAAGTCGCGGTGCAACCCACCCCCGACGCCGTGCGGATCATCGTCTCGGATCGTGGCCCCGGCATTCCCGTGGGATGCGAGGAGCGCATCTTCGAACAGTTCTTCCGCGCCCACGACTCCCTCGCCTCCGGCATTCCCGGCTCCGGCCTTGGCCTTGCCCTCGCGCGTCGGCTCGTGGAATTGCATCGGGGCACCCTCGTCGGGTCGAACCGTCCCGAAGGTGGAGCCCGCTTTGTCATCACCCTGCCGCGTGCCCAAACCCAACCTTCCCGCTGACCCCTTGAAGCCCGCCGCCCAACGCATCCTGGTCGTCGAGGACGACGCCAACATCGCCCTCGGCCTGCGCGAGGTCCTTTCCGGTGAAGGCTTCGAGGTCCTCCCGTGCGCCCGCGGCGACCTCGCGGTCGACCTGTGCACACGGCAGAATCCGAACCTCGTCCTCCTCGATGTCATGCTGCCCGGCCTCAGCGGTTATGACGTCTGCCGGCAACTCCGTGGCCGCGGTTGCCACACCCCGATCCTCATGCTCACCGCCAAGGGTCAGGAACTCGACAAGGTCGTCGGGCTCCAGATCGGGGCCGACGATTACGTCACCAAGCCCTTCGGCGTCCGCGAACTGGTGGCGCGCATCCAGGCGCTCCTGCGCCGTGCGCGCCCCCAACCGGCGGTGAGTGGAAGCGCGGCGTCCACGGACGCGCCCTTCGAGATCGCCGGAGCCACCATCAACCCGCGCACGTTTGAACTCAGTCGCGACGGCTCCACCTCTGAACTCACCGCACGGGAATTGCAGTTGCTGCAACTCTTCCATGCACGTGCCGGCGAGGTCCTCTCCCGCGATCACCTCCTCAACGAGGTCTGGGGACACGGTTACTACGGCACGACCCGCACCCTCGATCAGGTCATCGTCCAACTCCGCCGCAAGCTCGGCGACACCGCCGCACCCCATCGCATCCTCCTGACCGTGCATGGAGTCGGCTACCGCCTGGCGAAGAGCCACCGGAGCCCGTAGCTGCGGCGAACCTGAAATCGACAGTTCATTCATCCGCAGATGGCGCCGATGGCGCAGATGATTGGCAGAAACGCCAACACCCAACCCGGTGAGAACTTCACCTTGGAGGTGCATGGCGCGTCCGATCCAAGCTCCGGATTATCTGCGTCATCTGCGGATCCAACCGCCGTTTTCAGGGTGAAAGAAATGGTTCCGGGGAGGCTGTAAGCCGAATTCTGTCTTCCCCGTCCGTAGACGGAGGAGAAGGTCATTTGTCTCGGCGGCCGATACCCGGAATCGGGCTGCTTTCGCAGCTCCGGAACGGGCCGTTCCTCGATTCCCTATTTGGCCTTGCTCCCGGGGAGGTTTTCCGTGCCCCGACGCTTACGCGGCGGGCGGTGGGCTTTTACCCCGCCTTTTCACCCTTACCGCAGATCGCGAACGACCCGCGGCGGTTTGTTTTCTGTGGCACTGTCTGTCGACCCGCCCTTGTGGACGGATCTCCCGCGTGTATCCCCGGCGGTGCCGGGGTTACGCGGCCCCGTGCCCTGGAGAGTTCGGACTTTCCTCCCGCAGCGGTGCTGCGAGCGACCTTCCGCCCCCCCGGAACCGCCGACACCCTAGACCGCAAATCCGCACAAAGAAGATGAAAGTTCGATTTCTCCATCTTCATCCATCTCCTTGGTTGTTGGTTCCGGAACGGATTCCCGATTCAATCCGCCCGCGTCATCGCAATGGGAACACCCCACCTACTTCCGTCTTTGGCCCGTGCTGTCCGAGGTCTGTCCGCCCTTTTCTGGGGGCTGCCCCTCGCGCTGCTCGCGTGCGTCAAGACCGCCATGGGCGATTCCTGGCGGGCCTTCGGCACCTGGGGTTCCCCGCTCTTCCGCAACCAGGGCTGGACCGGGTTCCTCATCGATCTCATCCAGGCCTGCCTTCCCGCGACCGCGGCCCTGGTCCTCCTCCTTTACGGTCTCCGGAACCTGGCCCGGTTCCAATCCCAGGAACGCATCTGGATCGGGGCCCTCGACCGCGCCACCATCCTCAACAGCCTCCTGCTCGCCCTCGTCCCGTTCGCCCATTGGTGGAGCATCCGGCCCTTCGATCCCTTCTACACGCAGAGCCTCGGCCTGATGATCTTCTCCGGGATCGGCTTCATGATGGCTGTCAACCGCGTCCTCCTGCGCCTCGCCGCCATGCTGCCCGACGAGGTGCTGCGCTCGGACACCCGCCTGTTCAGCCAGGTCAACGCCGGCCTCATTGGCCTGCTGGGCCTGCTCATCGCGACGCAGATCATCGCCCGCGCCCAACCCGGATGGGTACCGCTCATCGTCCACACCCTCCTCTCCGAACTCGGCGAGTCGGGCAGCTGGCTCTTCGTCATGCTCGCGCTCGTCCCGCTCGCCCTGACCATGACCCTGCTCTGGAAGGCCAAGGAAGCCATCGTTGCCAGCGTGTTCCGCCCGGGTACCTGAGCCGTATCCATGCCGTTGGATGACGGCTGAGCGGCACTCCCCAGCGTCAACGCTGCTTCCGCCGCTCCCGCAGCCGGTCTTCCCGCTCCTGTTCCGCCTTCGAGGAGAACCGGAACAGCGTCCACCCGTACTCGTGCGTGGTGTGATCGATGGCTGTCCGAGGACGTGTCACACCACCATTCGACCGGAGGGACGACGGCAAGTCCTGCTCCAACCGATGCTGCTCGTCGAATGCCGGGGCCACGTCCCGGTAATGCTTCGGCAACGGCGCGAACGGATCGAACAGGTCCGCCAGCGCCCGCAACGAGCGATCCCGGGCCACCTGACGCAACGGGCTGCCCGCCTCCTCCACCGTCAACGGGCGGAGGGTGTCCTTGGTGCGCTCATCCATCGCCTCCTGCACGCCGCGGTTGAGTAGATCCGAATGATCGCGGGCCGCCATCTGCCCCAGCACGTCCACAGCCGTTTGGACCATCACCGGATCGCCCAACGGAACCGTGATCGAACGGGGCTGGTTCGTGGTCGTGACGGCAACAACCCCGACCGGCGTCGATGTCGCGGGAACTGGCACCACAGACACCACCGGCACCACCAACGGTGACGCCACCGGCAGCACGACTTTCTCGGCCCGCCCTTCCATCAACGCAGCACCCGACAAGGCAAGCCCCAGCCACATCGCCCCCCATGCCCCTCCTGCGCGCTGGCATCCAAGCCAGATCACCGCGCCTCGCCGACCGCCCGCAGCCATCGTTCGTGGAGTGTTCATCGGAGGGATTCCTTCCGTCATTGAAACCAGGGATTGTGTGCCCGTTCCGCCCCCACCGTGGTGAGCGGCCCGTGGCCGGGACAGATCAGCGTCCCGGCAGGCAATGAGAAGATCTGCTCGCGGATCTTCTGCCGCGCAAGTTCGAGATTTTCCCGAGCTCCACCGATCGATCCCGCAAAGATGGCGTCGCCCACCACCGCCACATGCGGCGCATCCTCCGGCCAGTTGCCGATCACGTAGGTGATCCCGTCCTCGGCGTGCCCCGGGGTGTCCCGGTTCGTGATCCGCAGGCTGCCGAGATTGATGAAGTCGTTCGAACGGATGCGGTGTTCCACCGGCGCGCTCTTGGATCCCGAATGCAGGCGCGCCTTCGGATGGCGCTCGCGGATCGGTCCCAGCGCCGCGATGTGATCCCCATGCGAATGCGTGATGAACACGTGCTTCAGCGTCAGCCCCCCCGCCTCGATGCACGCGAGGATCGGCGCGGCATCGAATCCGGTATCGAACACCGCCGCTTCGCGCGTCACCTCGTCCCAGACGAGATACGCATTCACCGTCATGTCATCGCCCGCCGTCGTGAACACCCGCAGCTCACACCAATCCGCCAGGTCCACGGACCCCGGACGCCACCCGTCGTGCTGCCGCTCCAATCTCCCGGCATCCAGCGTCAACCGGCCACACAGCTCCGCCCACCGCAGGCCGGCAGGTGCGCGACCACTCGATTCGAACTGCTGGTACACCTCCACCCCAACGCCGGCCAACCCCGCCGCTTCCTCCAGGGAAACCTGCGTCGAAATCCGCGCCTTGCGCACAATGTCACCGATAGAGTCCTCGAGGTTCATTTGTATCCCCGATTGGGCCACGTCCCTGCCAAAGACGCAATCGGGGAGAGTTTGAAGTTTCAAGATTCAAGATTGAAGCCCGAGCCAGCGGGGCGCATCTCGAACTGCCCCCGCATGGAACGGGGTGGCGACGTCCTCGTCGCCGTTCCAAAGCCGTTCCCAAGGCGATGTGGACATCGCCAACCCGAATCCTTTGCAAAAGGTGGTACTGCCAAGATGCGCCCGAGCCTGTCACGTCCTGATTAAAACTTGTCACTTTGCCGACTGGACTCCCGTCGTCTTTGGCTCCCCCCAGGGCCCTCCGGGCCCTGCCCCCCCGGCCCCCCCGCTGGGGTGAGGTGTAGCTGCGGTGAGCGTAGCGAACCGCAGCGGAGCCGATCCCCAGCGGGGGGGCCGGGCCGCGTCTTCACTTCGCCCGCCTCGCCCTTCCTTCCTCGTACATCTCTGCCGGCCTCCTTCCTCCTATCGCGTTGTGTGGCCTCAGTTCGTTGTACGCCTGGATCCCTTCCTTCACCGCCTTCTTCGCCTCTTCGGCCGTCTCAAAGCATCCCTCCATCCCGTATTCCCACTTCAACGTACCTATCACACGCTCCGCTTTCGCGTTCTCGTAGCAGTGCATCTCCTCCGTCATGCTCACCCGGCACCCCGCTGCCAGCAGCCTCGCAACGTACTCATGGCAGCAGTACTGGCTTCCTCGATCCGTGTGGTGAATCGGCCTCAGATCCTCCTTCTTCAGCCGGCCCAATGCCTCCATCAACGCTTTCTGGCACCCGATCGATTCCATCGTCTCCCCCACGTAACTCCCCACGATCATTCTCGACCACACGTCCATCACAACGGACAGAAACACGAATCCACTCCCCGTCCTCACGTACGTCAAATCCGCCACCCACGCCTGGTTCGGCTCCGTCACCACCAGATCCCGGATCTCATTGCGAAACACCGGCAGGCTGTGCCGGCTTTGCGTTGTCCGCTTCGTTCGGGCATACCGCTTCACCAACCGATCATTCTCCCTCAGCACACGGAACATCCGGTCCCTTCCCAGCTCGATCCCGTTGCTCTGGAGCGACTGCCTCGTCACCCCCAGCAGCTTGCGGCAGCCCATCCTCGGGTGGATCCGCCTCTGCTCGTCCACTGCCTTCAGCACCTCTGCCTCAGCCACCGCCTGGCGCTTCCGCTCCGCTCGGCACTGATAGTAATTCTGCCGGCTCATCCGCACCACACGGCACGTCGCCTTCACCTCATGCCCGGCCTCTGCCAGCGTCCTTACAAGTTCCCATCGAACTTTTTTAAACTCCTCAACTCCCCCAAGCCCTCCTCTCTCGCACGCCATCTTCAAGAACTCTTCCCCTACCAGCGTCCGCAGCTTCTCTTCTCCAAGGGCCTGCTTCAGCTGCCTCACCTCCCGTTCCAGTTTCTGGATCCGGTCCGCCTCCCCGACTGCCTCAACACGCATGACTTTTCTCATCAGATGCTCTTTTCCGTACGCTTTGAGCCAACTCGCCACCGTCCCGTTTCCACGGATTCCATACCTCCGGTGCGCATCGGCCAACCCCGTAAACTCGCCGGCCTCGTACTCACGGACCACCTGCACCTTGAACGCCTCGCTGTACCGTCGCACTACCCGTTTATCCAGTTTTCCAGTTCGCATCGTGTCAACCTACGGCCGGACCGCGCATGAAACTTGAAACTGAAAACTTCGAACTTCCACCCCCTCAAACCTCCAACTGAAAGCTTGGAACTCCCGCCGGCTCCACGTCCCATGGGAACATCATGTCCTTCCCTTCCATTCCCCGCCGGGCCTTCCTGCGTCAGGCGGCCATCGCCGCCGTCGCCTTCCCCATGGTCTCCCGCCTCCGGGTCCTCGGAGCCAACGACCGACTCAACATCGCGGCCGTCGGGGTGGGCGGGAAGGGCTGGACCGACGTCAACAAGGTCGCCAGCCAGAACATCGTCGGCCTTTGCGATGTCGACAGCGGCCGGCTCGGACAGGCCGCCGCGAAGTTTCCCTCCGCGAAGAAGTCCGCCGACTGGCGCCAGTTGTTCGACACCCTCGGAAACGGGTTCGATGCCGTCACGGTCTCGACCCCGGACCACATGCATTTCCCGCCAGCGATGGCCGCCGTCCGCCTGCGCAAGCACGTGTACTGCCAGAAACCCCTGACCCACACGGTGTGGGAAGCGCGCCAACTCACCGAAGCCGCCCGCAAGGCCAAGGTCGCCACCCAGATGGGCAATCAGGGCATGGGCCACGGCCCGCTGCGCCGCGAGGCCGAGATCGTCCGCGCGGGCGCGCTCGGCACCGTCCGAGAAGTCCACCTCTGGACCGATCGCCCCGGCAACTTCTGGAAGCAGGGCCTGCACCGTCCCGCCCCCGGTGGCAATCCACCGCCCTCCCTCGCGTGGGACCTCTGGCTCGGCGTCGCCCCGAAGCGTCCCTACGCCCCCGGTTACCATCCGTTCGCCTGGCGCGGCTTCTGGGATTTCGGCACCGGCGCCCTTGGCGACATGGGCTGCCACCTGTTCAACATCCTTGCCCTCGCCTTCGAGATCCGGAACCCCACCTCCGTCGTCGCCGAATCCGCCGGCAACACCGAGGAATCCGCCCCGCTGTGGTCGGTCGTGACGTACCAGTTCCCCGCCCAGCACCGGCAACCCGCCATGAAGGTGGTGTGGTACGACGGCGGCAAGCGCCCCGCTTCCGAGCTCGCCGGCGGCATCATCCGCGACGGCAACGGGGTCATCCTGATCGGTGACAAGGACACGCTCGTCACCTCCTACGAAGGCGGCGGGCGCCTGCTCAGCGGCACCCCCATCGACCGCTTCAAGTCCGCCCCCGAAGTGTTCGCGAAACACGCCGACTGGGAACAGGGCCACTACGACGAATGGATCGCTGCCTGCAAGGGCGGCCCCAAGGCTCCCTCGAACTTCGAGGTCGCCGGCCCCATCACCGAAGCCGTGCTCCTCGGCAACGTCGCCATCCGGTCCGGCCGCCGCATCCAGTGGAACGCGGCCAAGCTGACCACCGGGGACGCCGCCACCGACGCACTCCTCGGCAAATCTTACCCCACCGGCTGGCGGGTCTGATCGGGTTCACCCACCCGAACGGGGAGGCGACGTCCTCGTCGCCTCCCCATCGTCTTTCTCAGGGCGATGAGGACATCGCCCCTCCGCCCATCACTTCTTCTTCTTGGCGCCCTTGGCCGCTGGAGCCGGGGCCGGGGCCACGGGTTCCTGCATGGCTTCGAACACCTTGCCGACCATGTCCTTGCCCGGGGTCAACGTCTTGCCACCCGGCTTCCACTTCGCCGGGCACGCCTCCGAGGGATGCTTCGCGAGGTACACGTTCGCCTCGGTCTTGCGCAGCAGTTCGTCGGCGTTGCGACCCACGTTGTAGAAATTGATCTCGCTCGAGACCAGCAGCCCGGCCGGGTTGATGATGAACGTCCCGCGCAGCGCGAGACCCGAGCCCTCGTCATAGACGCCGAACAGCTTCGAGACCTTGCCGGTCGGATCCGCCGCCATCGTGTACTTCACGCCTGCCAGCAGCTTCTCCGATCCCAGCCACGCCAGGTGCGCGAACTTGGTGTCAGTCGACACACCCACCACCTCGGCGCCCAACGCCGCCAGCGCCGCATGCTTCTCCGCCAGATCCGCCAACTCCGTGGGGCACACGAAGGTGAAGTCCGCCGGATAGAACACCAGGATCGTCCATCGGCCCGCTGCCTGCGTCGCGGCCAGCGAGAACTTGCTGAAGTCGCCTTCCGCCGGATCGTACGTTTCCAGTTCAAACGAGGGCACCGGTTGGCCAACACGCACCAGGGTCAGATCACTCATGAGTCAGTTTCCTTTGTCGAAGGTTTCGAAATGTCCCGTGTGAAGTAGCAGCTTCCTGAAAACCCGCAAACGGGGAGACAGGGGTTTCCTCGGAGCCAACCGCGAACAGGTTCACCGTTTCCATGCATGAGTTATCTGGCGCAGAGGGGCGCCACTGAAAGGCTCAGGCCTTGGCCCCAGGCCCGGAGGGCCGAAAGACAGTAGCCCACGGCGTGAGCCGTGGGTGGACGTGGGTTTTGGGACCCCAGCCCCGGAGGGGCGACAGAACCCTCCCCAGCCGGAATCTTTCGCCCCACCGCGGCTGGATCCCTTTCGCACTTCAACCCAGCCCTCAGCCATGGGAATGATCCCCACCACACCTCCCCCTCGTCCTGCCATGACCGAGAAACAGAAGATCCTCCGCCTCCCTTTCCTCTTTCTGCTGCTGGTGGCCCTGGGCTCGCACCTCGGCGCCCAGACGCCCACCCACGTCTCCCTCCGTCTCACCCACCCCGCGGGCACCGCCCGATGGGAGCGCCAGCCCGACTTGCCCCTTTCCGGATCCGCCGCTTCGACCGGGAACCACGAGCGCATCGAAATCGACCCCAGCACCCGCTTCCAGTCCATGGACGGGTTCGGGTTCACCCTCACCGGCGGCAGCGCCCAACTCCTCCGCCGGATGTCCGCGCCCGCCCGCAGCCAACTCCTTCGCGAACTCTTCGCCACCGACGGCACCAACATCGGGGTCAGCTTCCTCCGCATCTCCGTCGGAGCCTCGGACCTGAACGACCGGGTCTTCACCTACAACGACCTGCCCAAGGGGGAAACCGATCCCGAGATGAAGCGGTTCAGCCTCGACCCGGACCGGACCGACCTTCTCCCCGTCCTCCAGGAAATCCTGCGGATCCAACCCACGCTGAAGATAATGGCTTCGCCGTGGTCCGCCCCGTCCTGGATGAAGACCGAATTCGACTCCAAGGGCGGCAGCCTCGAACGCGAATGGTTCGGTGCCTACGCCCGGTACCTCACCACCTACGTCCGCGCCATGGAGAAGGAGGGCATCCCGCTCCACTCCCTCACCATCCAGAACGAACCCCTCAACGCGGACAACAACCCCAGCATGTACATGTCCGCCGCCGACCAGACCGTGTTCATCCGCGATCACCTCGGCCAGGCCTTCCAATCCGCCGGCCTCACCACCCGCATCGTCTGTTACGACCACAACGCCGATGAGCCCGACTATCCCCTGACCGTCCTCGCCGATCCGCAGGCCAAGGCCTTCGTCGAAGGCTCTGCCTTCCACCTCTACGCCGGTCAGATCGAAGCCATCGAACAGGTCCACACCGCCCATCCCGACCGCAGCCTCTACTTCACGGAACAGTGGACGGGCGCTCCCGGAAACTTCGCCGGCGACCTTTCCTGGCACGTCCAGCACATCCTTGTCGGGGCCACCCGCCATTGGTGCCGCGCCGTCCTCGAATGGAACCTCGCCGCCGATCCCAACAACCGCCCACACACGGATCGCGGCGGATGCGAGCGCTGCCTCGGCGCGCTGACCCTCGACGGGAACAAGGTTGTCCGGAACACCGCCTGGTACGTCATCGCCCATGCCTCCCGCGAGGTGCGGCCCGGCTCCGTCCGCATCGCCTCCACCGCCAGCAAGACGGCTCCGAACGTCGCCTTCCAGACCCCCGACGGCCGTCACGTCCTCATCGTCCTGAACCCGGGCAAATCCCCCCGCACCATCGACGTCCGCATCGGCACCCAGGGCTTCACCACCACCCTCCCCGCCGGATCCGTCGCCACCTGCACCTGGCCGTAAACGCAGTGAACCAGAGTTCCGGTTGACCGGCCATCCACCCAAGGTCTACCTAGACTCCAGAAATCATCGTCCCTTCGGCATCCTCACCCCACATCCACATGCGCACTGAACTGATCGCCCCCACCCCGGCCGCAGCTCCCGACACCGCCACGCCGGCACCCGCCCACATCATCCCGCAGGAGGCCTTCAACTGGTACGACGAGTACGCCCACGGAATCATCGATCGCCGGACCTTCATGACCCGCCTTGGCACCCTGACCGCCACCGGGTTGACGATGTCCGCCCTGCTCGGAGCCCTGATGCCCGAGTACGCTCAGGCCGAGCAGGTGTCGTTCAATGATCCCGACATCAGGGGCCGCTACGTCACCTTCCCCTCGCCGCAAGGCCATGGCGAGGGACGCGGGTATCTGGTCACCCCAACGAAGCCCGTCGGGAAGCCCGGCCTCATCCTCGTCGTCCACGAGAACCGGGGCCTCAACCCGTACGTGGCCGACGTCGCACGCCGCGCCGCCAAGGCCGGGTTCATCGCCTTTGCCCCGGACGCCCTGCATCCCAAGGGCGGATACCCCGGCAACGACGACGAAGGCCGCGCCCTCCAGTCCTCCCTCGACCGCGCCAAGATCGAACAGGACTTCATTGCTGCCGCCCGTTTCCTGAAGACCCACGAGGCAGGCAATGGCCGGCTGGGTGCGGTCGGATTCTGCTTTGGCGGGTACATCGTCAGCATGCTGGCGGCATCGATCCCCGACGCCCTCAACGCGGGAGTTCCCTTCTATGGCACCCCGGCGGCGAAGGAGGTCCGCAAGAACATCAAGGCACCGCTGCTGGTCCAACTCGCCGAGCTCGACGACCGCGTGAACGCCGCCTGGCCGGAGTGTGAAGCCGACCTGAAGGCCGCGGGCGTGGACTACACCCTGCACCGCTATCCGAAGTGCAACCACGGCTTCCACAACGATTCCACGGCCCGCTACGACGCCGAGAACGCGCAACTCGCCTGGGACCGCACCCTGGCCTTCTTCCGCAAGCACCTCACCACCCCCGCCTGAGCCGAGGGCGCACCTTCACATTGCCCCCTTTTGGAAAGGATTCGGGGCGGCGATGTCCTCATCGCCTTGGGGAATGGCTTTGGAACGGCGACGAGGACGTCGCCTCCCCGCTGCATGCGGGGGCAGTGTCAACATGCGCCCCTGAGCCGGCTCCAGGCAGGAAAGATCTCGCGCAGGGGGGCAGAGACGCTGAGAGCAACAGGATGCGGGCGTGGTGTGCCCCGAGTCCGGGCTCGCCTTGCAGATTGAAAATCAGTATTCAATCTGCAAAGTGATCGCTCGAATCGTTCAGCCCCAATTGCTTCAGCGGCTCACCATCGAGCCCGCTGCCGCTCTCCTCGGTCCACGTCAGGCCGGCAAGACCACCCTCGCACGGTCCCTCGCCACGCATTACTTCGACCTCGAGCAGTCCGGCGACCAAACCCGACTGGACGCCCAATGGGACGAAATCATGGCCTCCTCCAAACTGGTCGCCTTCGACGAGGCCCAGGCCTGGCCCGCCCTCTTCAGCCGGTTGCGCGGTGCCATCGATGCCGATCGATCCCGCAACGGACGGTTCCTGCTCCTTGGCTCCGTGACCCCCGGGCTCCTCAAGGAGGTATCCGAATCCCTCGCAGGACGCATCGCGTTGCTCGAACTCGGACCGTTGCTGGCCACCGAAGCGTCAGCCATCCCGCTTCGTGAGCTCTGGCTTCGGGGAGGACTGCCTCCCGTCGCCCTCGTGCCCGCACGTTTCCCGGCCTGGCCACGCGATTACGTCCGCAATCTGGTCCAACGCGACCTGCCGCAATGGGGATGGACCGCAACTCCCCAACTGACGGAGCGCCTGCTCCGCATGCTGGCCCTGGTCCATGGCCAATCCTGGAATGCCTCGCAGATCGCATCGAGCCTTGGACTGACCCATCCCACCATCAACCGATACCTCGATTTTCTCGAAGGCGTCTTCCTGGTCCGACGCCTGCCGCCCTGGTCGGCAAACCTGAGGAAGCGATGGGTCAAATCACCCAAGGTATACTGGAGGGATTCGGGACTCCTGCATGCGATGCTCGATGTCGATTCGACCGACGATCTCCTCAGCCAACCCTGGGTCGGTGCGAGTTGGGAGGGTTTCGTCATTGAGCAGGTCGTGGGTACGCTCCAGGCCCACGGTGTGGAATGCCGTCCGCACTACCTGCGGACCTCGGACGGATACGAGATTGATCTGATTGTGGAGATCCGACGCAAGCGCTGGGCCATCGAGGTGAAGCTGACATCGGATCCCGCGCCGCAGGACGTGGCCCGACTGGACAAGGCGGCCGACCTCATTGAAGCGGACTACCGTGTGCTGGTCTCGAACACGTCGAAATCCGCGATGGGCCCAAGGAATCTCATCTGCAACCTCCCGGACCTGATGGAGCGGATCCTCAAGGAGGTCTGAGGACGGAGCCAATGAAGGCAATGGGGTCGCGTCTATAAATTCTACATTTCGCTCACCGTCCCAGCGCCTTGCCGCCGGGGGGGCCGTACTTCCGGGAGGCGTCGTCGAGGACGAGGACCCAGTCGGTGTCCTCGCCGGGGGTGGGCGAGACGAAGGTGCGTTCGCCTTCGGCGGGAAACACCCCGATGGCGTCGGCCTTGCCGGTGCGGGGATTGAACCACCACGCCTTCACCTTCTCGCCACGGATGACCTGCAGCTTCGCACTGAAGGGGCGTCCCACAGGAACGTAGACCATCGCATAGGTGCCGGCCGTGTCCCGGGTCGCCACGAAGCGGTACCGGCCCGCGCCGGGCACGGACGTCTCCACGCGGTCAGCGACCACGACATCCGGGGCGGGCACGCGGTCGAGGAAAGGGCGTGATTCGATGAGCGCGCGTCCGTGCTGCATCTGGGCAGCACCGGGCTGGAGGATGGCCTCCGTCCACGGCAGGAGCGGATCGTTCACGGGTTTGCGGGACAGGGTCCACATCTGCCAGACCGAGTGATGGCCGTAGGTGTGGCCGAAGGCGCCTTCAAACAGGTCCCAGTACAGCGGGCGCCGGACATCGATGGCCACGGAGTGCCCGTGCTTCTTCGCGTCGAAGGAGACGGGATGATCCTCGTAGATGGGTTCTCCATCGATCACGGGCTTCACCGGGGAACGGTCGTAATCGACGCGCGTCTGGTCGTAGCGCCCGGTGAACTCGGGGTTGTGACCGTTCTGGCGCATGTTGAAGTCGAGCCAGTCGTCGCCGTGGAAATGCTGGCTGGAACCGGCCCCGCCGGTGGGGTGCCACGTCATGAGATGCGCGCCGCCGTCGCCACGGCGCAGACCGCGGGCCATGGCGCGTGTGATGTCCTTGTGGCTATTGGTCTCGGCGGGACGATCGCCCCCAGGATCCAGACGATGCCCGCATCCTTGTAGCGGCGTCCGAGCCATTCCCCGTACTGCTCGGCGTTGGCGACGGTGAAGATCTCCGGCCCCGTGCCCCACTTCTTGTTCCACTTGTCACCCCAGGTGGGGAGGAACCCGACGTACATGCCGAGTTCGTTGGCGCGCTTCACGATGAAGTCGACGTGGGAGAAATACTTCTCGTTGGGCTGGGTGGGATCGTTCTTCTCGAGGGGACGGTCGCCATTGGCATTGGGGTCGTTGAGACCGTCGAGTTCGGCGAGGGCGACAGCCTGGATGACGGTGAACTTCCGCTCGGCTCGGTTCTTCAGGTACGTCTCGGCGTCGCGTCGGTCGAGACGGTGAAACAACTCCCAGGCGGTGTCCCCGAGCCAGAAGAACGGTCGGCCGTCCTCGGTGACAAGGAAGCGCTTGTTTTCGCTGACCTTCAACCGTGGCAGGGCCGGCGCGGCGGTGGACAGTGTTGCGGCAACGCACGAAACCCACAGGAACAGGATCCAGGAACGCATGGTCTGATGCTGCCCCGGGCCGGACGCGACCCCATGTCGACGGACGGACGGGTGGCAGGCCTTCATGAAACCCGGCCTGAGGAGATCCCGCCAGCATGGAGGGGGAAGTTCGAGGTTTTCAGTTTCAGGATTCAAGCAGCCCAGTTGCTGCGCGGTTGCAGGACGGGTGCCCTCACCCGGCGGAGATGAGAATGCGCCGCGTGGGGGCACGCGGCCTGCAATGGGGGCCCTGTTGTCGGAATCCAGAATTCCGGTTGCTCATCTCGCCATGAACCCGGATAGTCTGCCCGTCCGACCAGTCAGTCACACGGGACGTAGCTCAGCCTGGTAGAGCACTTGCTTTGGGAGCAAGACGTCGCAGGTTCGAATCCTGTCGTCCCGACCATTCTTCTTCCGCGAGATCGCGCGGTCCTCTTCCTCCGTTCCCCCAGCGAAAAACAAAGGCCCCCGCGCTGTTCTGCGCGGGGGCCTTGGAATCAACCAACGGACGACGGATTACTTCGTCGGCACCGTGGCGATGGTCTGCAGGATGCGGCTGGCGATCTTGTACGGATCGGCCTGGGAGTTCGGGCGGCGATCCTCGAGGTATCCCTTGTAGCCGTTGTTGACGAAGCTGTGGGGGACGCGGATCGAGGCGCCACGGTTGGCGACACCGTAGTTGAATTTGTCGATGGACTGGGTCTCGTGGAGACCGGTGAGGCGCAAGTGGTTGTCGGGGCCGTACACGGCAATGTGCTCGTTCTTGTACTTGTCGAAGGCCGCCATGAGGGCTTCGAAGTATTCCTTGCCGCCGACCTCGCGGAGGTGGGTGGTGGAGAAGTTCGAATGCATGCCGGAACCGTTCCAGTCCACGTCCTTGCCGAGGGGCTTGCAGTGCCAGACGATATCGACCTGGTACTTCTCGCAAAGGCGCATCAGGAGGTAGCGGGCGACCCAGACCTGATCGGCGGCGTTCTTGGAGCCCTTGCCGAAGATCTGGAATTCCCACTGGCCCTTCGCCACTTCGGCGTTGATGCCCTCGTGGTTGATGCCGGCGTCAAGGCACAGGTCGAGATGTTCCTCGACGATCTCGCGGGCCACGTCACCGACATTCTTGTAACCGACGCCGGTGTAGTATTCGCCCTGCGGATAGGGGAAACCGCCACCCTTGGGGAAGCCGAGGGGAACGCCGTCCTCGTAGAGGAAGTATTCCTGCTCGAATCCGAACCAGGCGCCGGGGTCGTCCAGGATCGTCGCGCGAGCGTTGGTCGCGTGCGGCGTCTTGCCATCCGGCATCATGACCTCGCACATCACGATCGCTCCGTTCTTGCGGGTCGAATCCGGATAGATCGCAACCGGCTTCAACACGCAATCCGAGCTCCGGCCTTCAGCCTGGCGGGTCGAGCTGCCGTCGAAGTTCCACAGCGGGAGCTGCTCCAGCTTGGGGAAAGCATCGAACTCCTTGATCTGGGTCTTGCCGCGGAGGTTCGGGACGGGCTCGTAGCCGTCGAGCCAAATATATTCGAGCTTGTACTTCGCCATATGGATGAGTCTAACAGGTTACGTTCTGCGCGCCCACGTTCGTCATGGTTCCTCGCGTAGGCGCCTACTGCCTTAACCGCACGAAGAGTGCCATGCCACCAGAATTTTGCGGTCGAGGCCATTTGGTTTTGCCCATTCCACCGGGTTTTCAGCGGTTTCAACGGTTCGACTCATGGTTCCAATGGATTCTTTTGAACCAAACCATTGCCCCAATCAGGACACACTGTTCAATAATGGCCACCAATCCCGTATCCCACGTGCCTCTCCCTGATCACCCATGCTGAAGGTCAAGGACACCCTCCGCTCGACGGTCCATCTGACCTTCGATGGTCGCGTGGTGAAGGTCTACCACGGCGCGGACGCACGCACCCGCTTTGACCACGAGGTCCGGGTCCTGCAACTCCTGGCCGACCGGGGGTGCACCTTCGTGCCCAGGCTCCTCGAAGCCGACCCCAGCCAACTCCGCATCATCACCACCAATTGCGGTGCCCGCGTCGAACGGATCGATGACGCCCGACTGAACGAGGTCTTCGCCGAGTTGGAGACCTACGGCGTCCGCCATGACGACATCAACATCCGGAACATCACTTACCGGCAGTCGGATGGCCGGTTCTGCCTGATTGATTTCGAGTTCGCCACGATCCTGCCTACTCCCGCGTGAACCCACCTGCTGAACGTCCGCCGGGCATCGACCCCAACCGTCCCAAGGTCCAACGCCTGACCTGGTCGGCCTGCACCGACCGCGGCCATGTGCGCCCCGGAAACGAGGACTCGTTCCTGGGTGTCCGCTTCGACGGTCGGGAGATCCAACGACTGGGTAAGCACGGCGACTCGGACTTGTGTACGATGGATGCGGCCTTTGCCGTCTGCGACGGCATGGGCGGCGAGCTGGCCGGGGAATTCGCCAGCCGGTTGGCCGTCGAGAAGCTTTCAACGCTGATGCCGCGGGCCTTCAAGCAGGCCGCACAGGGCCTGGCCGCCGGTCACACGGACGTCCTCGCCGAACTGGTGTCCCAGATCCACAAGGCCCTGACCTATCTCGGCCAGAGCTACGAGGAATGTTCAGGCATGCAGACCACGCTCAGCCTCGCCTGGTTCACCCCTCACTGGATGTACTTTGCCCACGTGGGCGACAGCCGGATCTACCACCTTCCCGGCGACGGTGGTCCCCTGCGACAGGTCACCCAGGACGACACCCATGTTGGGTGGCTGCTCCGCACCGGCCAGATCACCCCGTGGCAGGCGCGCACCCATCCGCGACGGAGCGCGCTCCAAAAGGCACTTGGCGCCGGAAACCAGTTCGTCGAACCCCAACTCGGTGCCGTCGGCATCGAACCCGGCGACCTTTTCCTGCTCTGCACCGACGGACTCGTCGATGGCCTGTTGGACGAGCGCATCGCAGAACACCTCCGGAGCGACCCGGATCCCACCGCGCCGGAAGCCGCCCGACGGATCGTCGAGGCCTCCCTGGCGGGAAGCGGCAAGGACAACACCACCGGACTGATCGTCCGCGCACACGGGAGCTGAACCTGAAAGCAGCAGTTGGAACCGCAGATGGCGCAGATGACGCAGAGAGTCAGCAGCTTGGATCGGGCGTGCCCTTCACCCGCAAGGTGACGTCTGCACGAGCCTTGGGTGCTGGCAATTCTGCCCCTCCATCGGCGGAATCGGCGGCATCTGCGGTTCAATGAACTGCCGTTTCTAGGCTGAACGCAAAAGCGCCGGCGGCCGCCCTTTGAGGCAATCCGCCGGCGCTCGGGAAACAGGCTGGAATCAGCCGTGGTAGCCCTCTTCGCCGTGTTCGGCGATATCGAGACCCATGCGTTCCGATTCCTCCGAAGGCCGCAGACCGATGGTGAACTTCACGATGTAGGCGAGGATGGCCGTCGCCACAACGCTCCACACGATCGTCAAGGCCACGGCCTTGAGCTGGTTGCCCATGAGCCCGGGAAGCAGATCCATGCCACCCTTGCCCAGGATCGCGTTGGCCTTCTCGTCGGCAAACACGCCCGTGAGGATGGCGCCCATGGTGCCACCGACGCCGTGGACACCGAAGGTGTCGAGTGCGTCATCGTAGCCGAGGAGGCGCTTGAGGTAGGAGCAGGCGAGGAACGGAACCACGCCGGCCAGGATACCGATGATCACGGCCGAAGTCGCGGTCACAAACCCGCAGGCAGGGGTGATGACGACCAGACCCGCCACGATTCCGGAGCAGAATCCAAGGACGCTGGGCTTGCCACGCGTGATCCATTCGCAGAGGGGCCAGACAAATCCGGCAACAGCAGCCGCCAGCGTCGTGGTCGTGAAGGCATTGGAGGCAATCGCATCCGCGCCGAGCGCCGAACCGGCGTTGAAGCCGTACCAGCCAACCCACAGCATGCCCGTACCAACCATGCACAGTGTCATGGAGTGCGGCGTCATCTGCTCCTTACCGAAGCCAATGCGCTTGCCCAGGATGATGCAGAGCACAAGCGCGCTCCATCCGGAGGTCATGTGCACCACGGTGCCGCCGGCGAAGTCGATCGCCTTGATCGCGGCATCCTTGTTCAAAGGTCCGCACATCAGACCCGTCGTGGACCACACCATGTGGGCGAAGGGGAAGTAGACCACGAACATCCAGAGGGCCACGAACACCAGAACCGCCAGGAACTTCATGCGCTCGGCAATCGCGCCCAGGATCAAGGCGGGAGTGATGATGGCGAAGGTCAACTGGAACATGGCCCACATGGAATCGCTGATCCAGTGGTAGCCAGCGCCCACGTTCCCGGGCTCGACGCCCTTGAAGAAGGCGTAGTTGGCGTCACCGATGTACGCGTTGCCGGCTCCGAACGAGAGGCTGTACCCGATCGCCCACCACAGGATGGTGACCAACCCGGCGATGCCCATGCATTGGGCCAGCACGGAAAGGATGTTCTTCTTGCGGACGAGGCCACCGTAGAAGAGCGCCAAGCCGGGCAAGGTCATGAAGAGCACCAAGGCCGTCGAGGTCATTTGCCAGGCGTTGTGGCCGGGGCCCGGGCCGGCAATCTTCGACGGCGCGTTCGTCGATCCATTGCGGGCGGCGTTGTTGATGTAGGCCTCGATGTCCTCAAGTCGCTCGGTCACCGAACGGACAGGTTCATCCGCTGCCTGAAGTGCCGCGGCTCCGAAGAGCGCAGCCATCAGGGCCAGCAGCAGCATGCGAAGGGTTCTGTTCATGGTATTAGTTCTGTAGGCTTGGATTTAATGTGAGCGTCTGGCGGTTACCGGATCCTCAGACGGCTGCATCTCCCCGTTCTTCGGTCCGGATGCGGAGTGCTTCGTCAATCGTTGAGATGAAAATCTTCCCATCACCGATCTTCCCTGTCTTCGCGGCTTTCACGATCGCCGCGGTCGCGTCCGCGACCTTGGCGTCGGACACCACCAGCTCGAGTTTGATCTTGGGGAGGAAGTCCACCGTGTACTCACTGCCGCGGTAGATTTCGGTGTGCCCCTTCTGGCGACCGAAGCCCTTGACCTCGCTGACGGTCATGCCTTCGATGCCCACGTCATGCAGGGCGTCCTTAACTTCCTCCAACTTAAACGGTTTAATGATTGCTTCGATTTTCTTCATGAGCAGCGTTCTACCGGTTCCTCCCACGCGAGCCTGCTTGCCGGATCAATCCGAGCCCGCCCCGCCATGCCCTGTGCACCGCGGACTCATGCCACAGAGCAATGGGAATGCCATGTTCCTGAACGACCCACTCATGAGTCTGATAGTCATTTATTTGCGCATTCATCTTTTCCATGAACGATGATTCCGCCGGGTGGAAACTGGCCATTTTTGTCCACACGGCACATCCACAACCAGATCTCGACACCAAGAATTTTCGAGGTCCGAACTTCCCCAACCGAACCGCGATGTGAGAGGTTATAAGCATCCCCCCGGTTACTGGCACCGCGAGTGCTAAGCAGTCAGGGGAAAGGCGTTGACACTCCGGGTCGTCTCCCTAAAGTTCGCGCCGCGTTAAGCCCGCTAAATTCACACAAATCCTATGAATCGTCTCCATACCCAGCGTCGGGGCGCGTTCACGCTGATCGAGTTGCTCGTCGTGATCGCAATCATCGCGATCCTCGCCGGCATGCTTCTCCCCGCCCTCGCCAAGGCCAAGTCCAAGGCGCAGCGAATCAAGTGCGTGAACAACCTGAAGAACGTGGGCCTCGGCCTCCGCATCTTCTCCACGGACAACAACGGCCAGTTCCCCTGGACGGTTGATGTCGCCAACGGTGGCACGGCCACGAACGGAGCCCAGACCTGGGCTCACCTCGCGGCCATCTCCAACGAGCTCTCCACGCCCAAGATCGTGGTCTGCCCCTCGGACGGCCAGCAGGCCAGCGACACCGCTGCCCGCCCGGTCGATGCGACCAACTGGTTGCACGTCGTCCGCAGCGCCGGCAACCTCGTCACCGGAGCCCGTGGCAACCAGCACATCTCCTACTTCCTCGGCTTGGATGCCTCTGAAGAGAATCCCCAGACGATCCTCGGTGGCGATCGTAACATCAGCGGTGACACCACGGCAGCCACGGTGGCTCTGATGAGCCGCGCGGCCATCGCCAACTGGACGTTGATCCCCGCGGGTGAGCCCTCCGGCCTCCAGATCCTCCCGAACCAGGCTTCCGCCTTGGTCGCCAACACCAAGTTCGGCTTCACTTTCCGGACGCATGATTCCGCCGGTAACATCCTCCTGGGTGACGGCTCCGTGCAGCAGGTCACGTCCTCCCGCTTCCGCGAAGCCATCCGTGACTCCGCCGCGAGCACTGGCCAGAACCTGAAGTGGTCGCTCCCGAACCACGTTCAGTAAGGTTCGCGGTCCACAATCGAACAAGGGCGCCTTCGGGCGCCCTTTTTGTTTTTCGGAATCAGGATTCCTTCTCTCACCCGGCGAGGACGCCGGGAACGATGCGGGCCCCACCAGCAATCCCCGTCAGCCGCTCATCTCGCCCGTCCACACGGAAGGATAGCTCTTCGTGCTCCAACCCGACGGCTTTCAGGATCGTGGCGTGCAGGTCCTTGAACGACACAGGCGATTCCACCGCCATCAAACCCAGATCGTCCGTGCGCCCGATGCGGACGCCGGGATTCACGCCGCCGCCCGCCATCCACAGCGTAAATCCGGCCGCGTTGTGCTGGCGTCCCAGGTTTCCCTGCATCATCGGGGTCCGGCCAAATTCGCTGGCCCACACGACCAGGGTTGAATCCAGCAACCCCCGCTGCTTGAGGTCTGCCAGCAGTGCCGCCACCGGTTGATCCGTCCACCGGGCACGCGGGCTGTGGTTCTTTTCGAGCGTGTCGTGCGCATCCCATCCGTCCTTGTCCGGCATGTCGTACAACTGGACAAAACGAACCCCCCGTTCCACCAAGCGCCGCGCCAGCAGGCATTTCCGTCCGAAGCTGGCGGTCCGCCGCTCGGAATGGCCCAGACCGTAAGCGTCCCGGACATATGCCGGCTCCGCATCCACCGCGCCCACGTCCAAGGCGGCCGACTGCATCCGGTAGGCGAGTTCGTAACTGGCGATCCGCGCGTCCAGTTCGGTGTGGCCGGGAGTGCGCTGGCGATGAAGGAGGTTCAGATCGCGGACGGCGTCGAGGGTCTGGCGTTGTCCCGAGGCAAACTCCTGGGGTGGAATTAGATCCAGCACGGGCGTGCCCACATCCCGAAGCCGGGTGGGCTGGAAGGATGCGGGAAGGTAACCGTTGGTGTAATTCGCAGCCCCGCCCAGCGGACCCGCATCGAAAAGCATGACGTACGCCGGAAGATCCTGATTTTCGGTCCCCAGCCCGTAGGTCACCCAGGACCCGAGGCTGGCCTTCCCGGGGCGGATGTCACCCGTGTGCAGTTGGTAGCTCGCCGGCGCGTGGTTGTTGGACTCCGCCTGCATCGAGTGGATGAAGCAGAGGTCATCCACATGCCGGGCGATTCCTGGAAACAGCTGGCTGACCCACATCCCCGTGTGGCCGTGTTGTCGCCAGGTGTAGGGGCTGCCGAGAAGCTCGTCCTTGCAGCCGTGAAAGACATTGGCGTGGCGGGTGGCCTCCACCGCCTTGCGAAAGCTCCCGGGTACCGGCTTTCCATGCAACTCCTGCAACAGCGGCTTGTGGTCAAAGGTGTCCACCTGTGATGGACCGCCCACCATGAACAGGAAGATCACCGACCGGGCACGTACTCGATCCTGCGGAATCCGCGCGGCGAAGGGATTCAGCGGGTCCACAGCAATCCGACCGGACGCCGCCTCCGACCGCGCCATCGCGGCGGCGACGGCGGCTCCGAGGCCTGTCCCAAGTTGCTGGAGGAAGCGCCGTCGCGAACCGGTCTGCGGAACCACGAACATGCCGCCACCCTGACACGCTGCGATCCCGCCGTCATTCGAGTTCTCCGGTCAGGACCGTCGTTGGCACACGTTCCTCGGTACCGACTTGATGACTGGATCGGGACGGCGATGTCCTCATCGCCTTGCGAAGCGTTCTGGAAGGGCGACGAGGACGTCGCCACCCCGTTCAGTCGAGAGAGCAATGGATTCATCCTAAAACCGGCAGTTCGTTTAACCGCAGATTTCGCCGATTCCGCAGATGGAGGGGCAGAAATGCCAGCCCTCGAGGCTCGTGCACACCTCACCTTGCGGGTGAAGGGCACGCCCGATCCAAGCTGCTGACTATCTGCGTCATCTGCGCCATCTGCGGTTCCAACTTCCGCCTTCAGGTTCATGGAACCCAGCATCGAGGGCCATCTCTCCACACCCACATGGGGCATCGACCAGGCCGGTCGTTCCATCGCAGGATCACCCCATGCATTCCCGCTTCCTTTCCTGCCTCGTTGCCGGAGTGGCGCTTTTTGTCCGCACCCTGGGCGGAGCGCTGGAAGTCGCCCGATTTGACGCGGACGCGACGCCTTCCACCGGAACGATGCTGGCCTACGACCCAATGGTCGGCGCCGGGGAACTGACGTTGAGGTGTCGCGGCCTCATCCTGCGCGGAGCCGGCGAACCCATCGTGCTCTGCGCCATCGACTGGATCGGCGTGGCCAATGATTCGCACGACCAGTTCCGGGACATGCTGGCGGCAGCCGCGGGAACCCAACGGAGCCGGGTTTCCATCCACGCCCTCCACCAACACGATGCTCCGCAAGCGGATGCCACCTCGGAGCGGATCCTCGTTTCGCGGGGCATGGCGCCGGGACCGTTCGACAGTGGGATCGTCCTTCCGGCCATGCTGCGTGCCAGCAACGCCGTCGCGGGAGCGATGTCCCAGTTCAAGCCTGTCAGCCACATCGGCTGGGGACAGGCCGAAGTCCATCAGGTGGCCTCCAACCGGCGGATCGCCGGACCCGATGGCAACATCCGGGCGGTCCGATACACGAGTTGCAAGGATCCCGCGCTGCAGGCGGCACCCGAAGGACTGATCGATCCCAACGTGGTCCTGGTGAGCTTCTGGCAGGAGGACGTTCCTTTGGTTGCGCTGAGTTACTACGCCACCCACCCGCAGAGCTATTACCGGACCGGGCTCGCCAACCCGGACTTCCCCGGAATCGCGCGCTTCCTTCGGGATCAGTCCCTTCCCGGGTTGCTCCACGTGCATTTCAACGGTGCCGGCGGAAACATCGGTGCCGGCAAGTACAACGATGGCTCACCAACGAATCGTGCCGTGCTGGCAGGAAGGTTGGCCGATGGCATGGCCCGCGCGTGGAAGGCGACCACCCGGACAGCGATCCGATCCGAGGATGTCGACTGGCGTTCGGAAACCCTGCTGTTGCCGGTGGCTGCCCATCTGAAGGCGTCTGAACTCGACCAGGCTGTCCGTCGACCCACGCCCCAGATCCACGTCCTGGCGGCCCAGTTGGCCTACGTGGAACGGGTCCAGGCCGGCAAAGGCTGCGACATCGGGTGCCTGCGGCTGGGGAACGTCCGGATCCTCCACATGCCCGGCGAGCTGTTCGTGGAGTACCAACTGGCCGCGCGGGCCATGCGACCCGACCTCCAGATTGCCATGGCTTCCTACGGCGATTACGGCACGGCCTATATCGGCACCGAAAAGTCGTATGAACTTGGAGGCTACGAGACAGAGCCCCGTTCCTCGAACGTTGCCCCGAAGGTCCAGGGCGTGCTCATGCAGGCAATGCAACGCCTGCTTGAAACGCCGACGGCGCGTTGAATCCCGGACAGGCATTGACCCGAAGGAACCATGAAACCCTCCTCTGCCCGATGGGCCATCGCGATCGCTGCCCTTCCCCTCCTGCTCAGGACGGGTGCGGCTGAACCCCTGCGCCTGCGCATCGCGACCTTCAACGTCTCCCTCAACCGCGAACAACCCGGGGCCCTCGCCGCGGACCTGCACTCCGGCACCAACGCGCAGGCAGCGCACATCGCGGCCATCCTCCAGAAGGTCCGACCCGACATCGTCCTGCTGAACGAGTTCGATCAGGACACCTCGGGGGCGAGCGTCGTGGATTTCCAGAAGCGATACCTGGAAGTGGGCCAGCACGGGCAAAGTCCGTTGAACCTTCCACACATGGCGATGCCCGAGGTCAACACGGGGGTTTCCCCCAACACGCCCGGCAAGGCGACCCACGACTTCAACCGCGACAGCGAAGCCACCCACACCCCGCCATCGGCCACCGCGAACGCGCGCGAACGCAACGCCTACGGCGGCGATTGCTATGGGTTCGGCACCTTTCCCGGCCAATACGGGTTCGTGGTCCTCTCTCGATTTCCCTTTCGCCCCAACGCAAAACGCACCTTCCAGAAACTGCTCTGGAAGGACATGCCGGGCGCCGTGTTGCCGGATGATCCCGCCACGCCCGAGCCCGGCGATTGGTACCCGCCCTCCGCGCTCGCCGTCTTCCGTCTTTCCTCCAAGACCCACCTCGATGTCCCTGTCGAAGTGCGCCCCGGAACCGTGGTCCACGTCCTTGCCAGTCACCCAACGCCCCCCGTCTTCGACGGACCCGAGGATCGCAACGGCCGCCGCAACCACGACGAGATCCGGTTCTGGGCCGATTATGTCCGCGGCGATGCGTGGATGAAGGATGATGCCGGCACCCCGGGCGGCCTGAAGCCGGACTCCCGCTTTGTCATCCTGGGCGACCTCAACGCGGATCCCTTCGACGGCGACAGTTTCCAGTCCCCGGCCCGACTGCTGCTCGATCACCCGCTCATTGCGTCGCAAAACACACCCGCCAGCGCCGGAGCCGTGGAGGCCGCGCGGATCCAGGGCGCCAACAACACGCGTCACAAGGGGAACGCCGGCTGGGATACCGGCGACTTCGCCGACCGCGGCAACGCCCCCGGCAACCTCCGCATCGACTACGTCCTTCCGTCCAAGGCTGGATTCAAGGTCATTGATTCCGGCGTGTTCTGGCCGGAGAAGTCCGACCCCATGTCCAAATGGGCGGAAGCCTCCGACCATCGACTGGTCTGGATGGATGTGGAAATCACGGACTGACCGCGCTTACGCCCTCCGTTCGCGGATGGCAGCAACAATGTCGGCGACAACCTCGGCGCGGGGCTTGGCTCCCTGGGGCCCCTTGCTGTGGAGGCGCACGCTGACGACGCCGGCATCGAGGTCGCGGCCGCCGAGCACGAGCATGGTGTGGACCTTGGCCTGTTCGGCGTCCTGGATCTTGGCCTTGATCGGATTGGTGGACCAATCGCCCTCGGCCCGGACCTGATGTCCGCGCAACTCGGTGACGATGGAGCGGGCGTAGTCCACGAGACGCTCGTCGTCACCGATGGTCAGCACCCGGACCTGTTCGGGCGCGAGCCAGAGCGGGAAGTTGCCGGCGTAATGCTCGATCAGGAACCCGACGAAGCGTTCGTGCGTGCCGAGCGGTGCGCGATGGATGCAGAGCGGGGTCTTCTCGGTGTTGTCGCGGTCCTTGTAGACCAGACCGAAGCGCTGCGGGACGGCGAAGTCGACCTGGTTCGTCGCGATGGTGAACTCGCGTCCGATGGCGCTCCACACCTGCACGTCGATCTTGGGGCCGTAGAAGGCGGCCTCGTTGGGAACCTCGACGAAGTTGATCCCGCTGCTCTTGAGGACGTCGCGGACCATGTCCTCGGTCTTCTTCCAGAGCTCGGGTTCGTTGACGAACTTCTGCCCCAGCTTGGACGGATCGTGGGTGCTGAAGCGCATCAGGTAGCGGTCGAGACCGAAGATCTTGAAATACTTCAGGTACATCTCGTTCACCGCGTTGAACTCGGCAGCGAACTGTTCGGCCGTCAGGTAGATGTGGGCGTCGTTCATCTGCATCGAACGGACGCGCATCAATCCGAACAACTCACCGGACTGCTCGTAGCGGTAGCAGGTGCCGTATTCCGCGAGGCGCAACGGCAGGTCCCGGTAACTGCGCGGCTCGGCCGCGAAGATACGATGATGATGCGGGCAGTTCATCGCCTTGAGGTAATAGCGCGTGGCCACCTCGTCGGCCTCCGCCTCCTTGAACTCCATCGGAGCGAACATGCTCTCGGCGTAGTAGGGAAGGTGCCCGGAGGTCTTGTACATCTTCTCCTTCGCCAGGTGCGGCGTGCGGACGCGCACATAGTTGGCCGCGAACTCGGTCTCCTTGGCGAGGCGCTCCAGCTCCTCGACCAGGACGGTTCCCTTCGGAAGCCAGAGCGGCAGGCCGGGACCGACGTATTCGGAATCGAAGGCGAACAGACCCATCTCGGCGCCGATGCGCCGATGATCGCGCTTCTTCGCTTCCTCCTGGAGCTTGATCCAGGTTTCCAGCTCCTCCTTGTTCTTGAAGGCGGTGCCGTAGAGGCGCTGCAGCTGGGGGTTCTTCTCGTTGCCCCGGAAATACGCGCTCGCGACCTTCAGCAGCTTGAACGCCTTCACGTTCCCCGTGCGCATGACGTGCGGCCCGGCGCACAGGTCCACGAACTCGCCGTTCTGGTAGAAGCTGATCGCCTCACCCTCCGGGATGTCCCCGAGACGCTCGACCTTGAACTTCTGTCCCTTGCCCTCGAAGTACGCGCGTGCCTCCTCGCGGGTCTGGATGCGCTTCTCGAAGACCTGGTTCTCCTTCGCGACCTTGCGCATCTCCTCCTCGATGCGCGGAAAGTCGTCTGGCGTGAACCGATGCGAGGGCAGGTCGAAGTCGTAGTAGAAGCCCTCATCCGTCGGCGGGCCGATGTCCAACAGGGCATCCGGCCAGATCCGCAGCACGGCGGTGGCGAGCATGTGTGCGCACGAATGGCGGATGCGCATGAGCTCGTTCATCTGCTCGCGCTGGTCCAGCGACTTGCGCTGCACGTCGGTCTTGGCGGCCTCGAAACTGGCGTTCGCTTCGGCGTTCTGCATGTCGATCTCCGGTTGGCCCCGATCTCTGACCCTGCGACAACAAAAACGCCCCGGACCTTCTCGGTGCGAGGCGTGGTGCGTTCATCCGTTGGGGATGAACGCTAGCAAGTCGTCGTGGTGCGGATCGGAGGCACGGACGGATGAAGCCGCACCCGCCGCCCGGAGGCAAGTTCCGGCTGAAGGGAGTTCCAAGTTTTCGGGTTCCGGAAACTGGGAACTCCCGCTGTCGCGGCAGGCTTCAATCTTGAGTCTTCAGACTTCGCTCTCCTTCCACAGCCTCCTGACGTCGTCTGCTACGATCCGAAGGGTAGCTGACGAGGTCACGAGGCAGTGATTGAACCCAGCCTCCTCACGTCGGCTGCTACCATTCTTCAAAAGGACAGTGATAGCCCGGCGTAATAGTTCCGACCGTAGGCCGGGTCGATGCCGTCGGGGCGGACACGGGCGTAATAGTCCTCGTCGAAGAGGTTGTTGATGCCCGCGGTGATCCCGACGAGATCCTTGTAGACCTTCCACTCCACCGTGAGGTCCCAGACCATGTACGACGGCACACGGAAGTTCGCGGCGTTGTTGTCGTTGGCGGAATGGTCGGCCACGAAGGTCCCCAGAAGGGCCACCTTGCCGCGGTTCATCCAGCGATAGATGCCGCCCGCGCGAACGATGTGTTCAGGCGCATAGGCCGGGGTGTTTCCGACGAGTGCGGCCGATGCACTCGAACGGATCTCGGCGTCGAGCAGCATGGCATTCGCGTACAGGCTGAACTGGTGGCCGTCGGGCTTTCCATCGCCGCCGGCAAGGGCATCGGCGAGTCCCAGCAACTCCAGTTCAAACGCCATCTCGGCGCCGCGGTGCACCGTCTGGCCGACGTTCTGGACCGTGTTGCCGACGGTTCCGACCTGATCGTCGAAGTTCATCCAGAACAGGCTCGCGTCCCAGTACACCCACGGCACCGGTTGCCCCCGAAGTCCCACGTCCGTTTGCCAACTGCTGCCCGGATCGAGGTTTCCGTTCGCCACCGCTCCCCCGGCTGTCGGAACCGCTTCGGTGAACATCTTGGGTCGGTACGCCTGCGAGAAGTTCCCGTAGACGGTGATGTCCTTTGGCAGCGCGTACTCCAGGCCAAGCCCGGCCAACGGAACAAAGTCATGCTCCGACGCATCCGCCAGCGGATTGCCGAGCGCGGCTTTGTCGACGTTCACGTTCTCCTCGACCCCCTGCCAGATGTTCTCCAACCGCAGGCCCGGGACGATGGAAAGATTTCCGAACACGAACCGGTTCTCGACGAACACCGGCGCGTAGACCACCTCACGATCGGAATCGCGAAGCACACTGCCGCGCTCCGCCGTGGGCGAAGCGCCACGCTCGTCCGAGCGCGGCGACGCGGTGTGGTACAACTGCACGCCCGCCGTCAGCGTGTTGCTGTTGTCATCCCACGCCCAACCGTGCCGGACGCGTGCCTCGATGCCCTGGGTATAGAACTCCTGATGTTCGATGTTGTTGGCATTGCCCGTGGCCAACGTTCCGAAACCGCCGCCGGTCTGGCGTCGGGTGTAACGCGAATAATAGCCACCCCAACCGGTCACCGTCAGCAGCGAGTCCTCCGAAAAGTCCTTCTCCCATGCCAGCGACGCGAAGTAGCGATCCATCTGGAACCGATCGAACAATCGCGAGGCTGCATCGCGGTTGTCCGTGTAGAGGAGAGCGTTCGCGCCCGGGGTCAGCGTCAGCCCACCGGGTTCCCCATGTTCCTCGGAGTAACCGTCGAAGGTGAAGATCCAGCGGCTGTCCGTAGTGGCGTCGAGCACCAGACGTGCGGTACCGCTATAGACGTCGAAATCGCTGTTCACCGTCCGAAACCCATCGCTCTGCCGCTGGTTGAAGGAAGCGTAGTAACCAAGCCGCCCAACGGTGCCGTCCACCGAACTGAACGTGGAGAAGAGGCTGTCGCTGCCGAAGACGTTCTGCGTCCGCAGGGAGAACTCCTTGTCCAGGCGCGGACGATGCGTGACGTAGTTGAGGGAACCGCCGGGCTGCGGGCCGTACATCAACGAAGCGCCACCCCGGGCGAACTCGATCCGGTCGACGGTGTCCAACGGCGGCGTGTAATACGCCTCCGGATAACCGAAGGGATCGGCGTGGATGGGGATGCCATCCTTCAGGACCTGCGTGAATTGGGCGCGGTGCGGGTTCAGGCCGCGGTACCCAAGGCTGACGAGCGGACTGGTCTCCTCGCTCAGGAGCAGGCCGGGCGTCTTGGCCAGCGCCTGACGATAGTTGTTGTTGATGATCGAAGGCAGCTCATCGAAATCCAGGACCGACGTCTTCTTGCCCGCATAGACCTGCGTCCCGAGAACCGGCGGCAGATAGGGCGTCTGCACCTGCTGCTCGTGCTCTGCCTCGCCAAAGATGTACTGCCGCGCCGTCTCCGTGGGAGCCACGGCTTCCGGCAAGGCCTCGGCCTTCGCCCCCGCAACGCCCGAGGCTGCCGACAGGATCGCCACCCACCACCCCAGGGAACGCGGAGTTCCCGTCGCTGCAAACCAACATCCTCGATTCAGCTCAAACATGAGGCCGACACGCTGCCATCGGACGGTGGCGTCCCGCTCCCGGAAGGTTGTGAACTCTTGGCGCGACGTTGTTGCCGGCCGATTGCGGGAGCTGTCGACGGGTTGCTTCGAGGGAGTCCCAAGTTTTCAGTTTCAAGTTTCAAGAAGTCTGCAACTGGCTTCTGGGAACTGGCAACTCCCCTGAAGGCCGCGTGCCCTCACGCGGCGGGCTTCCCTCTTGAATCTTCAAACTTCAAACTCCCCTCCCACAGCCTCCTCACGTCGTCTGCTACCCTCCACGACGTAGCAGTCGACGTCAGGAGGCTGTGGTCATGGGGAGCGCGGCAGCCAACACCCGGCATCATCCACGCGCCTCGCGTTTCCAGACCGGATCGGGGATTGCCTTTCAGACGCGGGACGACTAACGAACGAGCATGCGATCCCTGTTGCACCACATCCCGGGTTTCACCCCGCGTCGTCTCTTCCTGCGGGACCCGGATTCACGGTCCACCAGCGCTTTCACCCTGATCGAACTGCTGGTCGTGATCGCGATCATCGCGATCCTGGCCGGCATGCTCCTGCCAGCGCTGGCGAAGGCCAAGTCCAAGGCCCATCAGGCCCGCTGCGTTTCCAACCTGCGTCAGGTCGGCATCACCTACGCGATGTATGCGTCCGACTTCCGCGACCAATTCCCCTACTCGGGACGCGACTGGCCGCAGATGGGATTCGTGGACGTGCTCAAGCTCATGGGACCCTACATCAGCACGAACAACCGGGGGTTCTACTTTTGTCCGGCCGAGAAGGGGCGCGGGTTCAACATCGAGTGGGCCGTCGCGAACAACTTTCCGATCCGCACGAACGAGCTGCTGTTTCCGAACTCGTACTATTACTACAACCAGTTCTATCACTCGGACGACAACGCCCGGCTCCAGGTGCGTCGGGTTTCGGACGTGAAATCACCCACGAAGAAGGCGATCGCGCCGTGCTTCGCCAGCACCAAGGGCAAGTGGCATGACATCTACAAGGGCACGGCCAGTTCCGCCCATGGCCCGAGAGGAATGAACCTGCTGTTCGTCGACGGCCACTCCGAGTTCGCCCTCTACGACCGCCTGAACGCGCCCTTCCGCGACGGAGCCAAGCTCATCTACAACCTCGATTGGACCGTGGGTGGATTGGGTGGGGAGGATCTGAAGTAGGGGGGCGGGAAGTTGGAAGTTTTCAGTTTCAAGTTTCATGCGCATGCCCCGAAGGGGCAACAGGTGAAAGCCCGGGGTGGAACCCCGGGGACCACGCCACACAACGATCTCTGTGCCCTGAAAGGGCACACGGAACAGCGTTCGTGTGGTCACCGTTCGCCCCGTTGGGGCGAGGTGCCATGGGGGTGGGGTGACCCAGGGTTCCGCTCCGCTCCACCCCGGGCTGTCGCCGCGCGCCGCGTTGCGGCGAGGGCGGGCACGGGATGCATGTCCGGGGGGATGCGTCCCCAAAGGCTCAACCGCTGACTTCAGGTGTCAGAGACCTGCGGTGACAACTTCAAATCAGGACGTAACAGGCTCTGGCGGCTGGGAACTGCCCCCTGAAGGCCGCGTGCCCTCACGCGGCGGGCTTCAATCTTGGATCTTCAACCCAAACTTCAAGCTCCCCTACCCCAGCCTCCTCACGTCGGCTGCGACGATCGTCGCGGCCTGAACCTCCGCCGGGTGGGGGCACCCGGCCTTCAACCGCGGGTCTGGCAACTGGCTTCTGGAAACTGGCAACTCATCGGACCGGCTTCTTGCGGGGGGCCTTGGCGGGCGGTTCAACCTCGGTGGACAGTGGCTGCACCGGGGCCTCGGGCTTCACCGGCAGCGTGTCGATCAGGCTGTCGAGCTCGCTCTTGGGAATCATCTTCGGCTTGAGCGTGGTGCGATCTCGTTCCTGGGCTGTAATGCCCGCCAACTGGCCGGGGGCAGCAATCACCACCGGCGTCAGGAAGATCATCAGCTCGGTCTTCTGGTTCGACTTGATCTTCCGCTTGAACGCATTTCCCAGATACGGGATGTCGCCCAGCAACGGGATCTTGCTCTCCGACTCCAGAATCTGTGTCTGCATCAGACCACCGATGACCACCGTCTGCCCATCGGGCACGACCACCACGGTGTCCGCGAGACGTGAATTCACCACGGGCGCGAGCGCATTGGCCGAGATCGGCACCCAGCTCGAACGGTCCGCCAACGACGACGTCTCCGGCGACACGATCATCTCCACCATGCCATCGGGTGTGATGAACGGGGTGACCCGCAGGATGATGCCGACGTTCTGGTAGGTGACGGTGTTGATCTGGCCGTTGACGGCATCAAATCGCGTGTTCGACACGAGGGGCACCTGCTGGCCGAGGGAGATCGTCGCGGGCTGGTTGTTGCGGGCGAGGATCGACGGACGTGAAAGGATCTCCGCCTTGCCGGCCTGGGCGATGGCCCGAAGGGTGGCCTGGAAGTCCGAACCCAACACCTGATAGAGGCCCGCGCCCGGAGGCGTGGGGAGCATGTTCTGGACATTCTGGCCAAGCACGTTCGGAACGCTGGAGGTCGCCGCGCTGCTGATGGCCGAGGCACCGAAGGCATTGGCGATCGAGCCGGTGCCGGTGTTGCCCAACTTGCGCACGTAACCACCTTCGACCCCGATATCGGAGCTGTTGTTGTGGGTGACCTCCAGGAACACGACCTTGATCAGCACCTGCGGGCGCGGGTTGTCGAGGCTGGTGATGACATCCTTGATCTGCGCGTTGGTCTCCTCGTCGGTGATGACGATGATCTTCCGGGTTTCCGGATCGTAGGAGATGGTGGCGTCGCCGACCTGGGTATTGTTGGGATACTCGCGGGTGCTGCCGCCGCCACCGCCGCCGGTGGCTGTACGGCGACCGGTGTTGCCGCCACCACCGCCCTGGAACTGGGCCATGGCGGACCCGGCGACCAACGCGGCCAGGCTGGCCGAAAGGACCCGTTGGGAAAGGGAATCAGGTTTCATCGTCAGATGGGTAGAAAGGGTTGGGTCTAGCGGCCGAATCCACCGCCGGTGCCGCCGCCGGTACCGCCACCGCCGCCGCCGCCAAACCCACCGCCGGTATTGCGGTTGTTGTTGTTCTGCTGCTGCTGGGTGGAACGCGTGGTCAACGCGCTGTTCTGGTTCCGGTTCTGCGTGCTGCGGTTCTGCGTGCTCTGGCTTTCGAACAGACCACGCAGGACCTCCTGCACCTGTTGCGGATCCGCGTTCTGCAGGTCGTAGACATAGACCTTCTGCTTGCGCGCCGGATTGGCATCGAGCTGTTTCACCATGTCGGCGATCTGGTCCATCATCTCATGGTCGGCACTGACGATGATCGAGCTCGTCCGCTGGTCGGGCACGGTGATGACCTTGCCCTTCTTCTTTGCCCGGTCGCTCGTGGTCGTGCCGGTACCACCGCCACGGTTTCCACCGAACATTCCGAATCCACCACCGAACCGCTGGTTGCGCTGGCTGTCCGCGCTGGTCGTCGGATCCGGGAACAGTCCCGCCAACACCTCCGACATCTCCACCGGGTCCGCATGCTGCAAACGGAACACGCGAAGCTCCGTCACATCCTGCACGTTCGTGTCGACCGACCGGATCAACTCCTCGATCGCGGGCATGGCGTCGTCGGGCGCGTTGATGATGATGGAATTGCTGTGTTCGTCGGCCACGGCCACGACGCGTGAAGCCGCGGCGCGATTGCCGGAACCACTCGAAGCAGCACCCCCGCCACCGCCGCGATTCCCACCAAATCCACCTGGAAATCCTCCTGGAAACCCGCCCGCACCGAACCCGCCGCGGGTGTTGCCTGCGCCGCCGCTGCTGCGCGAATCCTGGGCCGGGTAGAGCTCCTTGATCACGGCCGCCAACTCCTTGGCGTCGGCGTACTGGAGCGGATAGACCTTCACGGAATTCGCACCCGCCAACGACGTGTCGAGCGCACGGATGATCTCCGCGAGACGGTGGATCGAGGTCTGCGTGTCGGTGATGACCAGCGCATTGCCCGCGTCATTCGCGGTCATGGTCGCCTCCGAGGGCAGCAGGGGCTGCAGGTCCGTGGTCAACTGCGTGGCCGAGATGAACCGCACCGGGATGATCTGCGTGACCATCTGCTCATCCTTGGGGATGGCCTCGGGATCGTTGCCGCTCTTCACCGGAATGTCGCGCTTCCGGGCGCCTTCCTTGCTGACGATCGTCAATGTGCGGCCGTTGCGCAGGGCGGTGTACCCGTTCCGCGCGAGGGCGGATTCCAGGATGATGAACGCCTCCTCCTTGGTCACGGGCTGCTTGGCGATGACGTCCAGCTTCCCGCGGACCTCAGCCTCGGTGACGATGATGTATCCGGCGGCTTCGCTCAGGTAATTGAGCACGGTCTCCAGGGGCGCCCCGCGAAAGTTCAGCATCAGCATGCCCTCGGGCACCACCATCGGCGGCGTCTCGGGCTGCGGCGGCGGCGTGGCCTCGGCTTCCTTCACCGCCGGAGTGGGCGGTGCGGCCGGCGCAACCGCTGGCAACTCCGCGGCCTTCTCGGCCGGCTTGGCAGCAGAAGGCGCGTCCTGGGCCTGACCCCGGCCATGCATCGTACCCGCCACCACCAGGGCGAGGAGGACCGAGGGAATCGTGTTACTTCTCATTTTTCATCTCCTGTTCGCGCTTCTGCAGAAGCCTCTTCAAAATCTCATCCGCACTGCCACCGCTTCCCGACCCCGACGAGGCCGTGGAAGCACCGCTGGAACCACTCGACGACGCACTGTCGCCCGAACCCGAACCGCCCGAGCTGGTGACCCCACCCGCGTAAGGCCCGATCGCAAATTCCCACTCGCCCTCGTCCTCGCGGCGCATCTGGGAGCCGATCTTCAGCTCGGTCACCTTGCCCTTCGCCTCGACCCGCACGGCGGCGTCCGAGATCGAAAGCACCTTGAATCCGGCAATCAAGTCGCCCGCCTTGTGGGCCTTCCGGTAGTCCGAGTTCGAACCATCGAAGAACGCCATGTCGCCCTTCCCGCTCCGGAGTGTTCCACGAGCGAGAAGGCATCCACCTTGGGGGCCTTCTTGACCTCGCGGCTCGAGGGCCGATCCGGCCGGTTCGGCTGCCGTGCCGGATTGAAGATGTTCCGGTCGTTCACGACCTTGAAATAGGCGTAGTCCGTCTTCGGGATCTCCGGAGCCTTGTTCGTGGATCCGTCCTTGGTTCGGCCCGCAGAACCAAACGAAGTCCGCCAATCCCGCGTTCCCTTCTCCCGCGAACGTCCCTCACGACGGCTGGACGGCGGACCTCCACGGGGATCGGTCACCGAGGCGGGAACACCATTGGAACCTCCAGCCGCAGCGGCCGCGTCCTTCGGCATCGAATCACGATCCTCGCCTTCGCCCGCCTTGGCATCGTCAGCCACCACGACGGTTTCGCCGAGTTCAACCTCCACCGCGGCCTCGGCCACGACCGCCTCAACAACGGCGGGAACGACCCCAGGCGGCTCGGCCGGCTCCTCGGTATCCTGGGCCAGCGCTCCCTGGAACGAACCCACCGCCAGCAGGCAGCTCAGCAACGCGCTCGAAGCCCCGTGACGAAACGTCCCGCGGAATGATCGGGCCCATCTGGACACCGCCCCCTGCTGGAAAGGATTCGGGGCGGCGATGTCCTCATCGCCATGGGAAAGACTCTGGAACAGCGACGAGGACGTCGACACCCCGTTGCCTGCAGCGGCCATTTCAGGATGCGCGTTCATCGCTGGGCCTTCGCGTTGAGGAGCAGTCCGCTCACATGAAGCCCGAGGGTGATCTGGGAAGCGTCGGTGTCGCGCGCCGCCAATTCCACCGTTTCCACCCGCAACGCGAGGGGATCCCGCTCCACCTCATGGAGGAAGCGCGTGACCGTGCTCAGGCTTCCCGAGGCATCGACGTGGCATTCAAAGGTCATGTAACCGTCCTCGAGCTGCTTCCACTGCGGCTTCACCGACGTGATGTTCACGCTCGCCGTCCGCGACCACCGATCAAAGGCATCCAGCACGCGGCCCTCGGCAGCGGAGACCTCCACGGGCAGGGCGTTCGTCTGCATCTCCTTCCAGCGCGCACGCACCGTGTCGCGGCGGTCCAGCAACTGGTGGCCCTTGGCGATGTCCTTTTGCAGGAGATCGATCCTCTCGGACCGCGCGGCCCAGCTCTTCAGGAGCGGGCTCAGGACCAGTCGGTCCCCCGCCAGCAATCCCACGCCTGTCAGGGCGAGGATCACGAGCAGCTTCTGACGATTCTCCGGATCAAGATTCATGGCTGGCGTCCCCCGACATCCCAACGGAAATTGAAGGTGAACTGGAGCGGCGACTTGCCGCGCAGCTGGTCGACCTGCACATCGGTGACCTCCCGTGCCGCCCGCAACTTGTCCAGCGTGCGCAACAGCGCCGTGCTGTCCTTTGCGGTGCCCTGGCAGATCACCACGCCCACGTCCCGGATCTCGACGTTCTTCGCCGTCACCGCGCCATCTTCCGGGAAGGATTCCGTCAGCGTCTTCATCACCAGCAGGCTGCGGACGGATTCATCGAACCACGGCCGGAACTTCTTCAACTGGGCCTGCGTGTTCTCGATCTCGCGGACCTCCTTGACCATCCCGTCCCATTCCGACTGCAACCGCATCAACCGGACCTGCTGGAAGAGGAACGCGCCCAGGACCACCGCCGCGATCGCGCCGGCGGCGATCCCGACGTGCATCAGCCGACCACTCGAGTAGCGCGCCGCGAACTGTTGCAACGCGGAAACCTTCGGCGGCAGGAACTCAAACGACGCCGCTTCCCCCGACACGAACCGCGCGGCCACCGCCAACGCCGGGCTCAGCGGGATCCCCGCTGCCATCCGCGGCACCGAAGGATACCCGGTCACCAGCCGGTCCACCCGTTCCACCCGGACCCGCAGCGTCGAAGCCCGGGCCTGGACGGCCGCCGCGAGTTCATCCGCCAACGGCCCCGAACCCAGCACGCGGACAACCTTCAGCAATTCCCGCACGCCCGCCGGAAGCTGGCCCAACGAAACCCGCAACTCCCGTGCGAGGACGTCCGGCATGATGCGCGGCGCACCCGCATCGAGGGAGACCACGCCTTCGAGGAACCGATGCACGATCAACCCGGGACCATTCGCCACCAGCAACCCGACCTCACCGCCGGAGGCCAGCAGATCCAGGCGCACGCCGTCGACGGGTGCGGTGCAATGGGGAAGTTCGGTCAGGGCCGGAGCAAACGACACCGGTTGGAGGCGCGCCGCCCGCAGCACCTGTTCCAGCCGGAGGATGTTCTCGCGGGGCACGGCCACCAGCGAGGCATTCGATCCGCCCTCCGCGGCCTGCCATTCCGCACGTGCGATCGCCAACTGATCCGGCCCGTAAGGGAAACCGCGCTCGGCCTCCAACTCCAGAAAGCTCTCCAGGTCCTCCGGCGCCAACTCGGGCAACGGCACCGACAACGCAAAGATCCAGTTCGGCGGAAGGGCCACGGCGCAGTGACGCTCCCGGATGCCCGCCGCATCCAGGCCATCCCGCAGGCGTTTCGCGAGGACCACGATGTCGCTGACCGCCAGGTCGCCGCCCAGGTCAATGACCACGGGCGTCCCCGCCTCCGCGGACCCGTTGGTCCGGCGGACGGGCACGACCTCGATCCTCGACCCTTCCGGGGCAAGTCCAAGGACCGATGGCTTCCGCGAGCTCTTGAGCCGTTCGATCATCGCATATTCCTGCTGATCAGCTGTTCCTGTTGCTGCCAAACCTGCCGCCCAAGGGCCCATCCAAGTTGGGTCAGGTCGTGCCGATGCACGATCCGGACACCTCCCTGCGACCCATCGAGCACATAGCGGACCCGTCGGTAACCCCGGCCCGTGTGCCCCACGGCGGCGATATCAGCGGTGTAGACCGTCGAGCGACCGGTTAGGTAACGCGCAGCTTGGAGTACTTGCTGTCTTTCGAGCACCTCGGCCACCCATGCCACGGTGTTCAACCGGTTGGGATTGGATTGCCGATACGCCACCAGCGTCGGCGCCAGGTCGATTCCGATGCCCGGGATGCACGAAAGCACCCTTTCCGAAGCACTGTTGACGTTCACGAGACCCACCGGCGCCGTCTGGCCATCCCCCGCGATCAGGTCGGCCTCGATCTGCACGAACTCGTCCACCGTCATGCCGCTACGGACGAAAAACTCCAAAAGACTCGCCGGCGCCTGATTCGGATTTCCCAATGCACCCAGGATCTGGTTCCCCCGGGAGGCACTGAACTTCTCTGACAACAACGTCCCCAACGCCTGCCGCCCCTGCGCCCCGATCGAGATCTTCGCGGTGCCATCGGCACGCAGCAGCGATTCCTTCGAGTAGACCGTGACGTACTCCCAAAGGCCCGGGTCCAGCCGGCCGTCACGATTGTCCCACGGCGCACTGGTATCGAGGTCGTCCTCGTTCGGATCCAGCAGGCCGTTCTGGTTCATGTCCTCGCCCTGAAGGATCAGCAGGGTCATTCCAGCCACCATCCGCAGTTCCTCGATGGACTCGAACGCCGCGTTCTTGCAGCGGTAGGGCGGGTTGAAGCGCGCGTAGGTCTCCTCCTCCGCGCCGCCCTCGGTGATCTCCTCGTTGTCATCCCGCCAGTCGACGATCGCCGCCGCCAGCTCCGGCGTCATTCGCGGGAGCAATTGCAGCATCTCCACCGTCGCGGTGTTGAGGTTCAGCTTGGAAGCCTCGTCCACCAACTTGAACTGGGTCCGCTCGGCCGTACCGAGTCCGGTCGACAAGCGGTTCGCATCGCGTCCGATGAACCAGAACTTGGCGTCCCCGACGGCGACCGCTTCCGCCTGGTACCGGTAGGTGGGCGCGACTTCGAGGTCGGAGATCACGCCGGGGTTGTCGAGATTCGTCAGGACCCAGCCCGCATAACGCGCGGCGCCCTGGATGGCCTGATCGGCCTCGATCGACGCGGATCGATGCGCCGCCGAACGGAGTTCCAACGCGTTCGCGTGGCCGAAATACAGCGCGAGGCTGACCAGCCCGAAGGCGATCCACATCACGATCACCAGGGTCGAACCCTGCTCGGACCCGCGCGGGGAAATCCTCATGGCTGACCTCCGTCGGTCGCCGTGTCGGTCGTGTTCGTCGCCGCCGTCACCATCACGGGAACGATCAACTGGAAGGGCAGCAGGTTGCGCTTGCCCATCATTCCCCGACTGCGCTCCGAAGGTTCCGCCTCCGCCACCACCAGGTCGATCCGCACCGCCCGCGGCAATGGCACCGTTTCATTCGTGCCGCCCCAGGACGTGCGCCAGGTGAAGCCGTCGAAGAAGGTCATCTCGAAGCGGTCGACATCCGACAGCAGCAACTGTTCGTCGAAGGTCTCGTTGAGCTGCGGCAGCAGGTTGCGGGTCACGATGCGCCACAGGTCACGTCCGATGGCCTGCGACGCGTTGTTCGTCGGTTCGCGCAGGATGTAGGCAACCTTCTGGAGCTCTCCCCATCGGGTATAATCCGAGACGGTGCCCGACGTCGTGAAGAGCTGCATGCCCGTGCCCGCCGCGTCCGTCACGCCGTTCATCCCGCCGTACAGGAGGGCGCCGGCCATGTTCGTCTCGCCGCCGGGCGCCACGATTCCGGCCAGATCCCGCTTCAGGATCGAGAGCGCCTGCTGGCGGGCCACGGAATCCTCCAGCATGTGCGACGTGCGATTGCGGAGCCGCAGGGCGCCGAACAACACCGCATTCACCGCCGCGAGGATCACGGCCGAGATCGTGATCGCGAGCAACAGCTCGATCAGCGTGAACCCGCGGACACCGGTGCTTGGGCGAAACATCCTCATGGCTGGATCTGTGCCGAATCGAGGATCGTGGTGGTCCGGATCTCGTACTCCTTGCCCTGCACCTTGTACGTCACGATCACGCTCGCTTGGCGAAGCGTCGCCCGCTCCCACGAGACGCTCTCCGACCGCCATTCAAAGCTGTACCGGCCTTCCTGCTCCGTGCCGCGTCCGCTCGTGTTCCAACGCCCCGTCACCACCAGTTCATTCAGCACCCGGTCCGCGACCTGCGCTGCGATGACCTTCCGCTCCGCCACCACTCCCGCCAGGTTCGCCACCTGCACCGCGTACACCGCCACCGGGATCACCACCGCCAGAAACGCCAGCGCGGCCAGCGACTCCGCCAGGGTGAACCCCGAGCAGCCGTTAGCGGCGCGTTGCGACGATCTGGTTGGTCTGAACTTCATACCGAAGATGGGTCAGATTCTGCCCCACATACACTTCATCCCGCGGATCCACGGAACCACTCCGCCGCGCATTGCCACCCTGCTGCGGCTGGAACCGGAGGAACACGCCGAGCGGACTGGTCTCGTCGATGTACCCGTCCGGCGTGAACCGCAGCACCCGCTCGGTCCGACTGCGTGTCGCCCCCGCCGACGGCTGGCCGGCGGCCCAGCCATCCTGCAACGCCAGCCGGTTTCCCGACAGCGTCGCCCACGACCGTTCGTCCACCTCGATCTCGATGTCCGGAGCCAGGTCATATTCCCGTTCCCGGTCGTCCTTGCCCGACACCCCGAAGGAATACTCGCTGCGCAACCCATACCGGCGTTGCTCCGCGTCCACCCACAGCCGCATCGCAATGCCCTCATGCGTGGCCCGGGCCTGCGCATAATGCGTCAGCGAAATGAACCGCCGGACCTCCGACTCCAGCGAACGCCCCCGGATGAACCCACCCAGCGATGGCGAGATCACCGCCATCACCACCACCAGCAACGCCATCACCAGGATCAGCTCGATCAAGGTGAACCCCCGCCGATCGTTCAAGGCACCGATCCGGAGCGGCGACGTCCCCGTCGCCCCACAAGTCCCGACCGAAGCGCGACGAAGACTTCGCCACCCCGATCCGTGCCGGGGCAGCGTCCACGCACGCCCGCCGCCGGGTGGCTTCTGCCTTGAAACTTCAAACTTCAAACTTGGAACTCCCCCCGACTACTTCTTCTTCGAGTAGTTGGTGATGTCGTCCTCGGTGCCGGCGCGGCCATCCGGTCCCATGGACAGGAGGTCATACGAGCTGGGGTTGTTCTTGCCGGGGCACTCGTAGACGTAGTCGTTCTGCCACGGATCCTTGGGGATCTCGTTCTTGATGTAGGGCCCGCGCCAGTTCTGCGCGTCGCGCGGCTGCGTGAAGAGATCACCCAGTCCGTTGCGCCCCTTCGGGTAGTAGCCCACGTCCACCTCGAAGGAATCGAGGGCCGTGCCGAAGGTCGCGATCTGCGTGCGCGCTGCCGTCTCGCGGGCCTGTTCCGTGCGGCCGGAGAACTTGGGCACGACGATCGCCGCCAGGATGCCGAGGATCACCAGCACCAGCAGCAGTTCGATCAGGGTGAAACCGGAGCGCATCGCGCGCGCCCTGCCATTCCGTAGGTTCGTTTTCATGGGTCGGATTTGGTTCAGTAAAAGGATCTGTCGGTCACTTGATGTGATCCTGCAACGAGAAGATCGGAATCACCATGCCGATGAAGATGATGCCGATGAACCCGGCAATCAGGAACAGCATGAGCGGCTCGGCCAGCGCCACCGCCGTCTTCAACTGCCGGTCGAGGTCGCCCTCGGTGACATTCGCGATGCGCACCAGTTCCTGATCCAGTCGGCCGCTCTCCTCGGCGACCGCGATCATCTCCAGCGTCGCGCCCGAGAACAGCATCCGGCAATCGCCCAGGCTCGGTCCCAGTGGCTTGCCCTCCTTCACCCGTTCGATGGAGTTCGTGACCGCATCGACGAGGATCTGGTTGCCGATCGACCGCCGCGCGACGTTCAGGCAGTTCACCAGCGGCACGCCGGCGCCCAACAGCGTCCCCAGCATCCGGCAGAACCGCGACATCGAGAACTGCGCCACCAGCGGTCCGATGACCGGCGCCTTCAGGATCAGGCCTTCCCACACGCGTCGTCCCTTCTCGGACAGGAACCACGTCCGCAGGAAGAACGCCCCGATCCCCAACCCGAGCGCGAGCACGATGCCCCACGAACGCAGCAGTTCGCTGGTCGACACGATGATCTGCGTCAAGAGCGGCAGTTCCGCGCCGAACCCGGTGAAGATCGTCTGGAAGCGCGGGATGAAGAACACGAGCAGGAAGATCAAGACGCCCAAGGCCAGGACCAACAGGACCACCGGGTACAGCAGCGCCACCATCACCTTGCCGCGCATCTCCTTCTCCCGCGCCTGGAAGTCCGCGATCTGCCCCAGCACCACGTCCAGGAACCCGCCCGTCTCTCCCGCCTCCACCATGGCCACGTAGACCCGCGGAAAGGTCTTCGGCGACCGCGCCATCGCATCCGCCAGTGCGAGGCCATCGACCACCAGGTCGTGCACCTGTTTCCATTGCGCGCCCGCCGCCGGCGAGGCCGCCTCCTTCATCAGGATCACCAGCGCCCGGCTCAGCGGAACTCCCGCCGCCAGCAGGCTGGACAGCAGTCGCGTGAAATTCTCCAGCATCCGCGGCGTGATCTTGTTGCCGCCCAGGTTGAGCTTGAGTCCACCTGCCGCTGCGGCCGACGCACCCGCAGTTCCCGACTTCGCACCGGTCGCTGCCTTCGCCGGCACAGGCTTTGCCACCGGCCGCGTCACCGGTTTGCCCGCGGGCATCGTCGCCACCCGCGATACCGGCTTGGCCGCCACCGGCCGCGCTGCCGGAGCCGACGCCACCGCTGCACCGCCACCTCCCGAGCGCGCCGCCGAAGGCCGCGTGGGAGCCGGAGCCGTTGCCGCGCCACCGTCCGAAAGCCGGATCGGACGCAAGCCCTTCGCCGAAACCATCCGCAGGGCTTCCTGCAGGTTCGGCGCCTCGAGGTTGCCCTCGGCAATGCCTCCGTCCGACTGCAACGCGCGATAATGGAAGGATGCCATGGCGCGCCTCAGTCTTCCTTCTCCGCCGCGGTGGCCAGAATGTCCGCCGCACCCGTGACGGGACCGTCATCCGCCGATTCCTTGGTCACGCGGAGCACTTCCTCCGGGGTCGTGACGCCTTCGGCCACCAACCGCCATCCGTCCTCGACCAGCGGCCGCATACCGGCCTTGCGTGCTGCTTCGCGGATCTCGCCGCTCGACGAATTCTTGAGGATGAGCCGACGGATCTCGTGGTTGGTATCCATCCACTCGAAGATCGCCCGCCGTCCATGGTACCCGGTCTGCCGGCACTCGCGGCAGCCGACCGCCTTGTAGATCGGTTGTTCCGGCGTCAACTTGAGCTCGGTCCGCAACGATGCCGCCGCCGGGGAATCATCCACCTGCTTGCACAGCGGGCACAGGACGCGGACCAATCGCTGGGCCAGCACCGCTTCCAGCGATGAAGCCACGAGGTACGGTTCCACGCCCATGTCGACCAACCGGGTCAACGCACCCGGCGCGTCATTCGTGTGGAGCGTCGAGAAGACCAGGTGACCCGTGAGCGAGGCCTGCACCGCGATCTGCGCCGTTTCCTGGTCGCGGATTTCGCCGATGAGCAGGACGTCGGGATCGTGACGCAGGATCGCGCGCAGCCCGCGACCAAAGGTCAGGCCCGACTTCTCCGACACCTGGATCTGGTTGATCCCCTTCAGCTGGTACTCGATGGGGTCCTCGATCGTGATGATCTTCGTGTCGGCGTCGTTGATCGCGTTCAACGCCGTGTACAGCGTCGACGTCTTGCCGGAGCCCGTCGGCCCGGTCACCAGGATGATCCCGTGGGGCAATCCCAGCACCCGCTTGAAACTCTTCAGCTCGCGCGCGCTCATCCCGAGCTGCGCCATGCCGCGCAGGGTCGCGCTCTGCCGCAGCAGACGCATGACCACCGCCTCGCCGTGGAGCATCGGGATCACCGATACGCGGATGTCCACCTCGGCGTCGTCGATCCGGATCTTGATACGCCCGTCCTGCGGCAGGCGCTTCTCCGCGATGTTGAGGTGGGAGAGGATCTTGACGCGCGAAACAATCGCCGGCTGGAACCGCTTGATCTGCGCCGGCACCGGCACTTCCTGCAAAACGCCGTCGATACGGTACCGGATGCGCAACTCGGTCTCGAACGGCTCCAGGTGGATGTCCGACGCCCGCAGTTCGATCGCGTCCCGCAACACCTGGTTCACGAACCGGATGATCGACGCGTCCTCGGCGGCGTTGTCGAGGTCGGTGCTCTCTGAGCCATCTTCATCCACCACTTGGAACGAGGCTTCCTCGCCCAGCGTCCCGAGGGTGTCGGCACCGACACCCAGGCGCTTCTTCATTTCCCGCTGGATGGCCTCGCGCGTGGCGAGGACGGGAACCAGCCGGAGTCCGGTCAGGGACTTCAGGGCATCCAGGCCCTGGGTGGCGAACAACCGCGCCGTGGCGACCTGGACATGGCCGTTCTCGCGCCGGAGGGGCAGCAACTCCTCCTTCAACAGGATCCGCGCCGGAAACCGCGAAAGCAGGTCCTTCTCGGGATCGATGTCGTCGAGGGACTCGAATCCAACCGCATACTCGCCGGCCAGCCACCGGAGCACGTCGGCTTCCGCAGGCGTTCCCTCCGCCCCGGGCACGCCGGAACGGAGCAGGCTGGCGTCCGTCGCCGACAGCTGGCGCTCTGCCACCATCTGTTCGAGGAGGGAATCGAGGGTTGGTTCGCCAGCCATGGGAAAAGTCGGAAAAGGGGCGCCGCAGCGCCCCGGGTATCAGTGAGAAGGCGGCCGATGCTTACTTGAGCAGGCCCATCAGGACCGCCGTGGCCTCCTGCTTGACGGACAGGACCTGCTTCAGCTCGTCCTGCGCCTTCACCAGCTTGGCTTCCTTGGCCTTCATGGCCTCGCGGTACTTCGCCATCTTGGTCTTGATCTCGTCCGCCGGAGCGTTGGATTCCACGGCCTTCTGCAAGGCGTCCTGCTCGGGAATCGGGTCGCCGCCAAATCCACCACGGCCGCCACCACCCTGACCTCCACCCTGGCCTCCACCCTGCCCACCCCCGCGGCCGCCACCGCCGAACATCATGCCCATGCCGCGTCCCGCCGTCTCACGACGTGCGTCGCTGACCTTCTCGATGCGCTCGGAGATCAACTTCCACTCGGTGTCGTCCTTCACGTCGAACCGCTCGCGCATCCGCTCCATCATCTGCTGGCGCATCGCGGCCGGATCCCAGTTGCCGCCGCCACCGGGGCCACCCTGGCCACCGCCACGGTTGCGGCGTCCGCCGCCCCCGTTGTTGTCGCCATTGGCGTCCTGGGCGGACACGGAAAGGCTGCTGAAGACCACCGCGGCACCGAGTGCCGCGACCGACAGGATGCGAGACAAGGAATTCATGGAAGGATACCGGAACAGGTTGCGTTTTGCCGACTTCGAGTACGTACCAGCGCTGACCTGATCCACAGGCCGTTGGTTACAGAAAAGTGCGCTCCCCTCGCCCGGCCGGGGCCGGGGAGGGGATGGAGATTCAAGTTTGAAGTTTCAAGTTTGAAGCTAGTTCCCGGTCCACTGCAACGACCGGGGTGGCGACGTCCTCGTCGCCGTTCCAAAGCCACTCCCAAGGCGATGAGGACATCGCCTCCCCGTCCTTTCCAAAAGGGGGCAGTCTCAAGATGCACCCCTCGCCCACTGGGAACTGGCAACCGGCCACTCGCTTGAAACTTGAATAGACAAGTGACAGGGGGAGTTGGTCACTCAGGTGACAGGGAGAGTAGGTCGGAGGAAGGATTGTGGTGAGGGGATTCCGGCGGGCCGGGCTCCGCGGAGGACGAGCGAAGCGAGGCCGAAGCGGAGCCCGGCCCGCCGGGCGGTTGGTGGATGCGTTCCGGGTGATCCGTGGGCAAGATACTGGGATGAAAAGCTCTCCGCTTCCCGCCGACGGGAGATGGTCTCCCTGGCGGTGGTGCCTCGGTACGCGGCGTCGCCCGCAGCTTCGGCGTGAGCCTCTCTCACCTCCAGTACTGGCTACGCCGGGCCGGCTCCTTGCGCTTGGACCGGGTGGGGTGGACCGACCAGCACCGGGCCTCCTCCGCACCAGCCAACCGCACTCCCGACCCCGTCGAGGTGCGCATCCTTCAAGCCCGCGGCAGCCTCCGCTCCTCGCCTCTCGGCGATTGTGGCGCCCAGGCCATCCGGGACGAACTGCTGAGGGCGGATCCCGACGGTCCCGTTCCCTGCGTGCGCACCATCGGCCGCATCCTCAAGCGGTCCGGGGTCCTGGACGGCCGGATCCGCACCCGCCGTCCGCCTCCGCCCCCGGGCTGGTACCTGCCCGCCCTGACGCGCCGCGAGGCCGAACTCGACAGCTTCGACACCGTCGAGGGCCTGGTCATCGCCGGTGGCACTCAAGTCGAGGTCCTCAACGCCATGTCCCTCCACGGGCACCTCCCCGGATCGTGGCCAGAAGGCCCGTTTACAACCGATTCAGTGCTCGCTGCCCTCCTTGCCCACTGGGGCCAGCATGGTCGTCCAACCTATGCCCAGTTCGACAACGCCCCTATCTTCCAAGGACCACACCACTACGCGGACACCCTGGGCCGCGTGGTCCGGCTCTGCCTCCAGTTGGACATCACACCGGTCTTCGCCCCACCTAGGGAAACCGGCTTCCAAGCCGCCATCGAAAGCTACAACGCCCGCTGGCAGAGCCGGGTTTGGCAACGCTTCACCCACCCAGACCTCGCCGCCCTCCAGCACCGCAGCGCCTCCTACGTCGAGGCCTCACGAGCCAAGCATGCCCTCCGCATCAGCGCGGCCGCCCCTCTCAGGCGGCCCTTTCCCAACCCATTCGTGTTCGATCCGAAGGCGCCCCTTGCAGGCACTGTCATCTTCCTTCGCAGGACCGATGGGGAAGGCACCCTTACGGTCATGGGCAGACCCTATCCGGCTGGCCAGCACTGGCAGCACCGCCTGGTCCGCGCGGAGCTCAACTTCTCTCTCGGGTTCCTCGACCTCTACGCCCTCCGCCGCGCCGTTTCCTCTCTTCAGCCCACCCTCGGCCATCTCCCCTATCAACCCCTTCAAAAGCAACCCGGCGGCTCTCCGGCCCTCCCAGACCTCGCCACTCGCGGCCGCAGGCTCGGAGCCAAATCCCTCAACAAAAAAGGCCAACCTAGTGGCACGTCACTCTGACATCGCTCAACACTCCAACTGACCAACTCTCCCTGTCACACGCCTCTTGAATCTTCAAACTTCAAACTTCACCCCCCACTCCGTTTTCTCCCAGAACCGCAGTTCATTCGTCAGCGCCGAACCCACGCACGAAAACCCCATCGGCACCTCCTCGCACGCCCCGAAATACGTCGCCACCCGCGTTCCCAGCGGCGCACGCGCCAATTCCCGCGCCACATGGGCCGCAAACAGGTGGTAATTCGCCTGCGAGAGCTCCACCGACCCGTCGATCGGAGGCGCCTCCCCGATGTTCTCGCCAAACGGGTTGAACAGGTAGAAGGCGTCGTACCCCTCGAATCCCATCTCGAGGACGTTCCGATGCTCGAAGGTCACGTTCGGGATGCCCGCCCTTTGCACCAGCGCCCGCCCCACCGAACACAACCGTCCCCGCCGGTCCACACCCGTGAACTTCCCCGGCGTGCTCAATGCCCCCACCACGCAGAACTTCCCGGGACCGCATCCGATGTCGAGGACCCGTGTCTCGGGTCCGCGCACCAGGAATTCCGCCGCCTTCCGGGCGATCGCCACCGGTGTCCAGTGCGTCGTCGAGACCGCCCGCACCGGCAGGGGAAAGGCCCGATCGAAGGCCGCATCATCCAGCGCAGCGACAGCCGCCGCCAACTCCCCGCGAACCGCACTCCAGGACACAGCAGCCATGTCAGGAGATCACCTCACCCAACCCGCGCCGCAGCGCCTCCTTCAGCGCCTCGAACGAGATCGGCTTCGAGACGTAGTCATCCATCCCCGCCGCCAGGCAGGCGTCCCGGTCCGTCTTCATTGCATTCGCTGTCATGGCCACGATGTGGATGTGTTCGCCGGGCTTCGCCCGCATCCGGATGCGCCGCGTTGCCTCGTACCCATCCATCTCCGGCATCTGGCAATCCATCAGGATCAAATCGTAAGGCGCCCGGCGCAGCGCCTCGAGCACCTCAAGGCCGTTCGAGGCACGGTCCGCCCGGTACCCCAACCGTTCCAGGACCTTCAACGCCAGCATCAGGTTCACCGGCGTGTCCTCCGCCACCAGGATCCGACCCGGATACTGCCGGGCGAACTCCACCCCCTCCAGCCGCGCCGGCCGGTGAAACCGTTCCGTCTCGCCGGTGCTGATCCGCTGCTGGCGCAGGGCCGACAGGATCGTCACCAGGGTGTCGTACAGACGCGAGGGCTTCACCGGCTTCACCAGCCAGGCCGAGATCCCCGCGGACTTCAGGTCCGCCGGCGGCAACCGATGGCACATCGACGTCAGGATCACCACCCGCGTCGGCGGCAACGTCGTGTCCTGCTGGATCCGCCGCGCCACCTCGAACCCATCCATGCCGGGCATCTGGAAATCCAGAAGCACGACCTCCACCGGCGTCCCGGCCGCCGCCGCCTTCCTCAACGCCGCAAGGGCCGCTTCCCCGTCCGCCACGCTGTCGACCAACTCCATCCGCCACCCGACCGACTGATACTCGAGGATCCGGCGGTTCGTCTGGTTGTCGTCCACCACCAGCAACCGCGCCCCCGCGAATTCCTCCAGCATCGCCCCGGAGATCTCCGCAAGCGCGGCCTTGGATTCCGGCGTGCCAAACCACGCCGTGAATTGGAACTCGGAACCCTTCCCACGTTCGCTCTCCACCCCGATCTCGCCCCGCATCATCCCGACCAGTCGCCGACTGATCGCCAGACCCAGACCGGTGCCGCCAAACCGGCGCGCCGTCGAAGCCTCCGCCTGCACGAACGGCTGGAACAACCGCGCCACCGTCTCCGCATCCAGCCCGATGCCCGTATCGCGGATGACGAACCGCACGCACCACTCGTTGGGCATGCACTCCCGCAACTCCACCCCCACGAACACCTCGCCATGCGCGGTGAACTTCACCGCGTTGCCGATCAGGTTCACCAGCACCTGACGCAGCCGCCCGGGATCCCCGCGCAACCGTCGCGGCACCTCACGGTTCACCAGGTACGCCAGCTCCAGCCCCTTCGCCTCCGCCCGCTCCACGAACAGCTCGACCGCACCCTCCACGCACTCGCGGACGTCAAAGTCCATGTGCTCGAAGGCCAACTGGCCCGCCTCGATCTTCGACAGGTCCAGGATGTCGTTCAAAACCGTCAGCAACGAATCCGCACTCGTCGCCACCATCGTCGCGAAATCCCTTTGCTCCGCCGTCAGCTCCGTGTCGAGGAGCAGGTTGTTCATCCCGATGATCCCGTTCATCGGCGTGCGGATCTCGTGGCTCATGTTCGCCAGGAACTCGCTCTTCGCCTGGTTCGCCCGCTCCGCCGCCGTCTCCGCCCTTCGTCGCTCTCCCACTTCCTGCTCCAGCGCCTGGGTCCGATCAGCCACACGCGTCTCCAGGGAGGCGTTCGTCTGCTCAAGGACATCCCGGGCCTGCCTCAACTCCAGCTCCGCCTGCCGCCTCAACGCGATCTCCGCTTCCAGCCGCCGGTTCCGCCGCTTCAACGACACCGCCATCCCGCCCCCCGCCACCAGCAGCCCCACCAACCCCGACGACAACGCCACCAGCCTTCCCGGCGTCCAGAACGACGGCATCTGCGTCACCACCACTTCCCCCGGATCCGAAACCCGCAACAGGAAGCTCCGCACCTCCCCGGCATCCCCCGTGATCGGTTCGTACACACCCGACACCTCCACCCGGGACCACGCCGGCAACGCATCGAGTGCCCGGGCCATGGTATTCGTACCATCGCCCACGACCACATCGACCACGTGACCGTCCGTCCGCAACGTCAGGATGCGCCCTTCCGCATGCACTCCCTGCGCCATCACCTCACCCTCCACCGCCACCCGCCGGCCTTCGAGATATCCATTGATCCAGTTGGTTCCTGACAATGCCAGCGGGGCCGGCAACGGCGCCTGCCCCTCCACGCGGAGTTCCGCATCCTCAAGCCGTGGATTCACCGGCCCCAGCCCGGGGAAACCCACCGCGCTCACCCGGTCACCCACCTTCACTGCCACCGGACCACTCCGTTCCACCCACAACCCCAGTTCCCCTTCCTGCACGTAGATCCCACGCCCACGGCGCACCGCCACCACCACCCCTTGCACACGCACCCGACGACTCGGTGCCGCCGACGGCCGATACTTCATCAGGTCCGCCATCGAGGCCGCCGGCAACACGAAGGGATCCGAGGGCGCCACGGTCTCGACATGCACGTGGTCCAACCCCGGAACCAGCAACCGCACGCCCACCAGTTGACGCCGCTCGTTGGCCATGGAGCTGAACACGCCCTCCATCCGCACCACCGAATCCACCAGCGATCCCGGCAATGGCGATCCCTTCCGAAAGCCCGGCAACACCACCCGGAACCGTCCGTTGCCCGCATCCAGCACCATCTGGATCCGGTCATCCTCCCACACTTCCTCCAGGTGGACCACCGACCGCACCACGCCCGCGGCTTCCACCCAGTTGTTGTCGAACATCGCGAACGAGGTCAGGTCGGGCGACACCCGCAAGGCCCGCGGCAACTGCCCCGGACCGATCCGCCGCACCGTCACCGGCCGGTTCGATTCCACCCCGGTGACAATGGGGGCAAACCCACCCGCATGCGTGCGCCCGAGAACCTCCACTTCATCCCCGTGCTGCACCCCGAACTTCGCGTGTTCCTCCGGCGTTCCCGGCACCGCGTAGATCCCGCCGGTCGGATCCTGGACGATGAGGACGTAGCTCGCCGGATGGGTATAGGTCACCACCGCCCGCAACCGCACCAACTGCCCGGCCGCCGCCACATCGGGACTCAGCTCCTTGATGTCGGCAACGTTGGTCAATGCCGCGGGCACCTGCGCCCGGACCGCAACCCCGGCGAATCCGACCACGCACAGGAAGCCCACCAACCCCCATCGTCGCAACGACACGAGCCACCCCGGAACAGGGCGGCGAAAGACCGAACTTCCTTGCTGGGTGTCGAAGGGGGGCAAGCCCCGCATGGCGTGCCGGGTTCCACCCCCTTTGTCGAGGACGGAGTTGATCGGGGAACCGACGGATCTTCCACGCCGAGAGACGCGCAAGGCATGGGAGCTTTTCTCACGCCGAGCCGCCGAGAGCGCCGAGGGTGGGGATAACCTTCGTCTGACCCAGCGCCTCGGCTCCAGGCCCGGAGGGCCGAAAGATGATAGCCCACGGCGTCGAGCCGTGGGTTCCCGTCCCCCTCTGGATCCAGCCCAGCGGAGGCGACAGAACCCGCTCCTCCCCGGACTCTTTCTGTAGAGCGACCATTGGTTTTCCCAGCCGCAGGAGGGTGGGGATAACCTTCGTCGTCCAGGCCCGGAGGGTCGAAAGACACCAGCCCACAGCGTGAGCCCCACGCCGAGCCGCCGAGAGCGCCGAGGGTGGGGATAACCTTCGTCGGACCCAGCAGGCCCAGCAACGGTTGGTCCGAGGTACAGAGGACAACCCTGGGTCCCACCGCAGGAAGAATTGTCGTTGAACACCACACCACCCCAACGCCAACGGCGTTATGCACCCCAGCCCAGCAACGGTGGTCCGAGGTACGAGGACAACCCTGGGTCCCATGCCAAACCCGCATCACGGTTGTGCCCCCCGGACACCCCAGCACAGAAAGTCAGCCGCAGTTCCCGCAAAGCCTCGAAGAAGAACGGCAACAGCCGCCCGCTCCCTTCCCACCCCACGCCTCCGCGTGGAACCCGTCCACTTGCACCCCCCCAACAATGCATTGTGCTCCCGCAGAGGCGCAGAGAAGCCAGACCGCTTTCGTTCCCACCCGCCTTCCTTCGCATCTTCGCGTGCGGTTCCTGACCCATCTGAAATCTCTGGACCACAAAATCCCGAAAATCTCCCCCCCGGACATGATCCCGTCCGCCCCCCTGTGGTACTCTCTGCCCTGATGGCTGCCGCCCGAAAGAAACGTCGCCCCTCGCGCCCGCCCGCCTCACCCAATCGTCACGCACGCGCCCGACGCCTGGACACCCGTCTGCGCCAACTCTTCGAACTTCTCCAGAATGGAGGTTTCCCCAACGCCACCACCCTCGCCCGGAAACTCGAAGTCTGCACCCGCACCATCCGACGCGACATCGAACTCCTCCGCACCTACCACCACATCGGCATCCAGTATGACGAGAGCCGCTACGGTTTCTTCCTCGCCGATCCATCCCAGCCCTTCCCCGGCGCCGCCTTCACCGAATCCGAGCTCCTCGCCCTCATCATCGCCAGGCAGTCTCTCGCAGCCCACCGCGGCTCACCTCTCGAACAGATCCTCTCCGACGGCTTCAATCGCCTCCAGTCCCGCCTCGACGACGAACAGACCTATACCCTCGACACCCTCGGCAGCCTCATTTCCTTCCACGACCTCGGCCACGAGGACCTGTCCACCGAGACCTTCCACATCATCACTTCAGCCCTCCGCACCCGACGCGAGATCCTGTTCCACTACCAGGGGCTCAAGGACGCCAAACCCCGCGAGCGCCGGGTCCATCCCTACCACCTCGGGAATCACAATCAGAAGTGGTACCTCTTCGCCCTCGATCCCGCCTCGAAGTCCGCCAAGGACGCCGGCATCCGTTCCTTCGCCCTCTCCCGCATCACCCAACTCCGCGTCGGTACCGCCACCTTCCAGCGCCCCGCCAACTTCAATCCCGCCCAACACCTCAAGGGTTCCTTCGGCATCCATTCCGGCGACCCTTCCACCGAGATCGAAGTCAGCATCCAGTTCAACGCGTGGGCGACGCGACTTGTACAAGAACGTCAGTGGCATGCCTCCCAGGATCTCATCCATCACACCGACCCTCCCGGCTGCACCCTCACCCTCCGCCTCACCAGCACGGCCGAGGTCAAACGCTGGATCCTCAGCTGGGGCGAACACGCCACCGTACTCGCTCCTCCCCAACTCCAGGAGGAACTCCGCCACGCCGCCTACTCCATCCTCGCCAACACCCCCTCCCGCACCGACCCACGTCTTCCTTAGCCGTATCCATGCAGTAACGATCTCGCGCAGAGGCGCAGAGACGCTGAGAACTGAAAGGGCTCACCGCTTGGTGACTCGATGACGGTGAGTGAAAGGCCCTTTCTCTCCGCGTCTCCGCGTCTCTGCGCGAGTCATTCTCCGTCATCCAACTGCATGGATACGGCTTAGCCGTAGGCCCGGAGGGCCGGCCCACGGCGTGAGCCGTGGGTTCCCGTCCCCCTCTGGACCCAGCCCCAGCGGGGCGACAGAACCCGCTCCTCCCGGAATACTTTTGCAGAGCGACCACTGGTTTTCCCCACTGCAGGAAGAATTCTCGTTGAACACCGGGGCGCAGAGAAGACAGACCACTTTCGTTCCCGCCCGCCTTCCTTCTTCGCGTCTTCGCGTCTTCGCGTGCGGTCCCTTCCGATCCATGGTTTGCCTCACGCGAAGCCGCGAAGGCCGCGAAGTGTTGCCGACTTCGGTTCCACACCCACTCCCGCGTCTCGGTCGATCCCACACGGAGCCGCGCAAGGCACGGGAGTTTTTTCACGCCGAGCCGCCGAGAGCGCCGAGGGTGGGGATAACCTTCGTCTGACCCCAGCGCCCCTGCTTCAGGCCCGGAGGGCCGAAAGACGATAGCCCACGGCGTCAGCCGTGGGTTCCCGTCCCCCTCTGGACCCAGCCCCAGCGGGGCGACAGAACCCGCTCCTCCCGGACTCTTTTGTAGAGCGGCCATTGGTTTTCCCCACCGCAGGAAGAACTGTCGTTGAACACCGGGGCGCAGAGAAGACAGACCGCTTTCGTTCCCGCCCGCATTCCTTCTTCGCGTCTTCGCGTCTTCGCGTGCGGTTCCTTCCGATCCATGTCTTGCCTCACGCGAAGCCGCGAAGGCCGCGAAGTGTTGCCGACTTCGGTTTCCCACCCATTCCCGCGTCTCGGTCGATCCCACGCAGAGCCGCGCAAGGGACGGGAGCTTTATTCACGCCGAGCCGCCGAGAGCGCCGACGGTGGGGATGACCTTCGTCTGACCCCAGCGCCCCTGCTCCAGGCCCGGAGGGCCGAAAGACGATAGCCCACGGCGTGAGCCGTGGGTTCCCGTCCCCTCTGGACCCAGCCCCAGCGGGGCGACAGACGGATGTCACGCCTTTCGCCTCACGCCAGCCCTTCTCCCGAAAAAATCCGTGGCCCCCAAAGAAATCCACGCAATCTCCCCCCTCGGACACGATCCTGTCACACCCCCTCTGATAACCTTCCCCCCGACGTGACCGCCGCCCACACCCCCACCCACCCCAACATTTCCAAGATCCCGTGAAAGATTTTGGCAGGAAATGACGTTTCTCCATTGATGCCACTGTTCACGTCTATTGATTGCGGTCTGCAGCGTCACTTGCACAGATGATCTGAACTAAGCGACTGATGACCAATCCGTCCTCCACCCTTTGGGCCAAGACCTACCTGGATTCGACAGGCCAGGAGGCCATCGGAATCTCGACACTCGACCATTGCTTGAATGTGGGGTTCGTCGCCCAGGCGATCCTGCCATTGTTGCATCCCCGTGTCCGGGCCCTCTTGCCGGGTGACAATGGAAGCGCAGCCTGTGTTCTCACCGCTCTACACGACATCGGGAAGATCACGCTGGGATTTCTGATCAAGAGCATCGCATGGAGAATCCCGGATGAACTGGGTGATAGGGCCAAACGTGAAGCGCACTTTTCTGAATCGGATCACGCGTTGGTGAGCCAAGTAATCCTCCAGAACCGGCTCAAACCCACCAAATGCCACTTGTGGGCCGCCGCAGTGGGTGCCCACCACGGACGTCCTAAGGGCCGAAACGCAAAACTCACCCGCCCAGAAGCCGCACCCGAGTGGGCCGAAGGCCATCGAGATACGGCCACCAAGGAACTGATCCGCATCTTTGGACCATTGCCACAATGGCCGCCCAATCCCCGCTTCGGAACTGCCCATTCGGATCTTTGGCTACTAGCCGGGCTGATCGCCGTTGCCGACTGGATCGGTTCGAATGAGGCGTTCTTTCCTCCCAGTCATGGACTCCCACTCACGGAGGCCAGGGCCAGGGCTGAGCAGGCTGTAGCCGCCATTGGATGGCCAGGAGGTCACCTCCGAGCGACTTCGTTCGCGATCGCCTTCAAGGGCGAGGAGGATCCGGGGTTTCAACCCAACGCTGTCCAGCGGACGTCCGCGGATCTCCCGCCTGGATTGGTGATCATCGAGGCACCGATGGGCTGCGGAAAAACCGAGGCAGCACTGCACCTTGCCCAGCGTTGGATCGCGGACCGTCACCATCAAGGATTCTACTTCGCGCTCCCAACCCAGGTGACAAGCAATCGAATCCACCTGCGCATCGGAAGGTTCCTCAGAAACACCTTGGAAGAAGCCGCTCGATTCCGCCTCGCGCATGGACACGCCTGGCTCGAGGACGACTTCCACCTCGAATTGCGTCCGACCTACAGCAAGGCAGACCTGTCGGACGATGGAAACCCGTTCGCCAACGTCCGCGAAGCACGTTCCTGGTTCGCTTCCTCCAAGCATGCTCTTCTTGCCCCTTACGGTGTTGGAACCATCGACCAAGCCCTTCAGGGAATGGTGACGGTGAAGCATTTCTTTGTTCGAAGGTTCGCTCTTGCCGGGAAGGTCGTGATTCTCGATGAGGTCCATTCCTACGACATCTACACCGGCACGTTGGTCGTCGCGCTTGTCCGCGAGCTCCTCAATCTCGGATGCTCGGTCATCATCCTCAGCGCCACGCTCACGGCCCGCAGGCGACAAGAACTGCTGGAGGCCGCAGACTGCATGGAAGGCCAGTCACCCGCAGCGTATCCCCTGATCACGCACGCCGCACCCGGGCTGGGCGTCCAGCATCTCGAACTCCAATGGAACCTCTCGAAGAACGTGGCCGTCCGTGCCGAGTGGTATACCGAGTACACCATCCTCGATGAGCTCATCCGCCGGTCTGAGGCCGGCCAACATGTGCTCTGGATCCGCAATACCGTTGTTGAAGCCCAAAGCGCCTTCGACGGACTCCGTGGTCAGATCCGCGAGGGAACAATCAAGACAGGCCTCCTGCACAGCCGGTTTCCCTTCGCTCGGCGACAGGAATTGGAATCCGACTGGCTCGAGCACCTGGGAAAGAACCGTTCACCCGAAGGTCCCGGTTCCATCCTGATCGCTACCCAGGTGGTGGAACAAAGCGTGGACATCGATCTGGACTTCATCGTCTCCGACCTTGCTCCAACGGACATGCTCATCCAGCGCATGGGACGACTCTGGCGGCATCCCAGGCCGACGTCCCACCGGGCTGCCAACCATCCAGAGTTCTGGATCTGTGTTCCCGAACTCTCGGATGCGGATAGCCCGAAACGCCTCCGTTCTGCCCTTGGACGCTCCGCCCACGTCTACGCACCCTACATCCTCCTCCGAAGTGCCCTCGCATGGAGGCATCGCCTGATGGTTGACCTTCCCAGCGACATCCGTCCGCTCCTGGAAACCACCTATGCCGAAGCTGCGGGCAACGAACCTCCGGGATGGAAGGATCTCGCGAACGAACTAGAAGCGGAGACCCAACAACTCCGCATGAACGCCCAAGCCACCATGCAGGTCCTTGGCAGCCCGACGCCCCAATCCAGCGAGGAACACCTCCTGACACGCCGAAAAGGCCCTCCAACAAAGCCCCTGCTGATACTCCACGCCGCAACCCTCCTGCCAGGAACCACGACCGCCCGACTCACCGCACCGGACGGTTCCTCTACAGTCGTTTCGGACTATGATTGGAGCTTGAGCTCAGCCCGCTTCATCCACCGCTGGATGGTCCGGGTTCCAAAATGGCAGGTCCCCAAAGAAACTTCCTGCCCACGTTGGCTCACCCTCCACGCGTCTGAGGACGCCGCGGTCGCCTGCCTGTCAGATGAGGGAGTCCTACTGTTCACCGACGCGGACGGTTCCATTTCATACCATCCGGACAAGGGTGTCTTTGCGCACACCGCAAGCCATCGGCATTCTAATCCTCAACCTTGGAGCAACGACGACGATGAATTTGACCAGTGACCCTTGGATCCCCGTGATCCGAAGCAACGGCTCCCACGATCTAATCAGTTTAAACGTGCTTTTCGCCGAGGCCCACCAACTCCGCGACTTGGCGGTCAAGCCCCACGAGCGCATCGCCCTCATGCGCCTCCTGCTGTGCATCACCCAGGCAGCCCTCGACGGACCGGCCGACGAGGAAGCCTGGGAGGAGTGCGGCCCTCTCATTCAGCCAGCTGCCCAATCATACCTGGCTCAGTGGAGTACCCGATTCGAACTGCTCGGGGATGGCGCACGCTTCCTCCAACTTCCGGGTCTCGAACCGGCAAAGGTCGATGATGAGGGCAACCAGACAACCAAGCTCGATCTCTCACTGGCAACCGGCAACAACCCGACCCTATTCGACAATGCCGCAGGCGACTTGCGTGCCTTGCCGGCTGCCAGGGCAGCTCTCAATCTGTTGTCGTTTCAGTGCTTCTCGCCCGGTGGACGCATTGGAGTGGCGAGGTGGAGCGGCAAGGAAACCGCCGGCAAAGGATCCAGCAACCACGCCCCCTGCGTTCCCTCCAGCATGATCCACACCTTCGTCTGGGCGGAGTCATTCCTCGAGACCCTCCGGCTGAACCTGCTGACCAAGGTTTCGGTTGGAGATTCGTTCCCGCAGGGATGGGGCAAACCCGTGTGGGAACTTCTCCCGAGCGACTCCTCCGACAAGCCGTCGATTCTGAATGCGACCACAACGTATCTGGGGCGGCTCGTGCCGGTCAGCAGGGCCATCCGACTCCAACCGGATGGAAGGTCCATTATCTTGGCAAACGGACTCGACTACCCCCTGTACCCTGCCGTGCGGGAGGCAACCGCGACCATCATCCAGAAGAAGGAAGAACTCGGACTGTTGCCCGCTTCTACGGGGCGGAGCCTGTGGCGCCAACTAGGCCCGATCGCCATTCGAAGGCGCGCGATCAAGGATCAGGCAGCCGGGCCGCTCGCCCTCGCCCATGATTTCAAGGTCTCGGAGGTGGGCCTTTGGGTGGGGGCTCTCGTGACGGACAAGGCAAAGATTGAAGACTTGGTGGAGGGCTTTCACCGCATTCCACGCAGCATGCTCGATGACTTTGGTCGGCTGGCTTTCGAGGGCGGCGTTGCCCACTCCGAGGAAGCCGAGTTAGCGCTCATTCAGGCTGTGAAGACCTACGCAACGGAGCTGAAGATTGGCAATCCTCCAAACGATAGAGCCCGTCAGCACTACTGGACCCGCGTCGAGCAGAACCTGCCGGATCTCTTTGCCGTAGCCCGGGAGCTTATCACCAAGGATGAACTTCCCCATTCGGTTTGGGGCGTTGCCGTGCGGGCGTCCGCGCGGGATGCCTACGAACAAACCTGCCCGTGCCAGACACCGCGACAGATCCAGGCATTTGCCTTGGGATTGAAGCGACTGTTTGCAGCCAACACCTCCAAGTCCACGAAGCCCAAGAAAGGAACTTCCCATGAGTAATCCCAACCCAAATGAACGCGCAGCCCGCTTCCTGGAGGAGTTGCGCAAGATCCAGAACAACCGGGGCAAGATGGCCTCCCTCAGGCGAGGACTCAGCCCATCCACGGTGATGGATGCATGGCCTGTCGTTGCCGCCATCGGCGGCGAGATCGGCCTGCCCGGCACGTCTGCGTTCGTCGACATTGCGGCATTGTACGCGACCCATCCCTTGGAACAGACAGCCCGGGACTTCGGAGAAAGCTGCCGGCAGATCGCGCTCGCCGACGCCTCCGATCGTGACATTCCAGACAGCCACCAGCGACGATTCCGTCGACTCCTCGCGTGCACGGATGCCGCCGACCTGACCAATCAGTTACGGACCTGGATCAGACTCGCCGCAAGCAAGGGAGTGGGAATCAATTACCAACGGCTCTTTAATGATCGGTGGTGGTGGGACCGCTCGGCCGACGAAATCAAGGTCCGCTGGGCCCGTTCGTTCTGGCACACGGAAAACGAAGTCCACACATCCAAACTACCGGAGACGCCCACAGCATGAGTGCTATAACTCCCCAAGGTGTCGTGGTAGCGGCACCACTCCAACTCACCCAGATCCTCGTCCCCTACGAAGACGCAGTGCGACTCCTTCGAATCCGCGACTCGTATGACTGGCATCAACGCATCTGGCAGGCCTTCGCCGGTCGTGACGGCGAAGCCAGGGATTTCCTGATCCGGGTGGACCGCAAGGAGGAAGCCTACCGGGTACTGATCCTCTCGAGATCCAGCCCAACCAAGCCACCCTGGTGCCCCACCGCGTGCTTCGGGACCAAAACCGTCCCCGACGATTACTTCAGCCACACCCGGTACCGATTCAACCTCTTGGCCAATCCGACCCGTAAGGTCCGCTCCAATCGCGAAGGAGAAAGAACCAAGAACGGCCGCCGTGTCGCGATCATCGAGCGGGAAGGGTTGATCGAATGGCTGGAGCGCAAAGGAGAAGCCGGTGGCTTCACCTTTGAAGCAGAGACCATCCGCACGATCCCGCGCGGCCCCGAGTTCTTCCACAAGAACAGCAAGGCACACGGCGCCCACAACGGGGTCGAGTTCCAAGGCGAACTCAACGTCCTCGACCCCGACCTCTTCAGGTCCACTGTCGCGACCGGCATCGGCTCCGCCAAAGCCTTTGGCTTCGGCCTTCTGGTCCTCGCTCCCATGTCCTGACCAACCACATCTCAATTCCCACAAATCATCTGTCCCATATGAAACTGATCGAACTCCACATCCTCCAGTCGTTCCCCGTCTCCTGCCTGAACCGTGATGACGTTGGTGCACCAAAAACCGCCGTCTTCGGCGGAGTACAACGCGCCAGGCTTTCGAGCCAATCTTTGAAGCGCGCGATTCGCGAGTATGCCCAGGACAACCTCCCCAAGGCCCGCTTTGGCGGAGAGCGCACCAAACTGATCATCCAACCGCTCGTGGAGGCCTTGAAGCGCCATGGCGTATCGGATGACAAGGCCGCCCTTGAGCACGCCACCAACATCGCCGACAAGCTCGCCAAGCTCGATGCCAAGGCGAAGGACGAGGATGCCAAGGTTGGCACGCTGACGTTCCTCGCCCCCTCCGAGATCGACTCCATCGGCCAACAGGTCGCCGAACTCCTGAAGACCGACCCCAAGTCCAAGGAATACGAAAAGAGCCTCGATAAGTTCTGCAAGAAGGCCGGGCTCATCGACGGCGCGGACATCGCCATCTTCGGCCGGATGGTGGCCAGCCTTCCTTCGCTCACGCTGGAGGGCGCGGCCATGTTCAGCCACGCCCTTTCCACCCACCGATCCGACAATGACCTCGACTTCTTTTCAGCTGTTGATGACCGAAAACCCAAGGAGGACGACGCGGGTGCAGGCATGATCGGAACCCTCGAGTTCTCCTCCGCCGTTTATTACCGCTACGCCGCCCTCAATCTCGACCTGCTCGCCGACGTCGACCACCTGGGAAGGCTCACACCTGACGAACGCCGCAACGTTGTGGACGCCTTCATCCGGGCAACCCTCATGGCCGTCCCGGGTGCCCGGAAGAACTCCATGAATGCCAACACTCTTCCCGGCTATGTCCTCGGCACGTTCAAGGCCACAGGCCAACCCGTGCAACTCATCAACGCGTTCGAAAGCCCAATCCGCCCCAAGGGAGGGCTGCTCGATGAATCGGCGGCAGAACTCAAGGCACACCACCTGAAGCTGAAGGAAACGTGGGGCCTGACGTGCGAAACCGAGGTGTCCATCCCCGAAACGAACCTCAACGCCTTCTGCGAGGCACTCACGAAGCATGTCGTCTGAATCCTGTCTGGCTCTGCTCCTCGACAGCCCCATGCAATCCTGGGGCCACAACTCCCGATTCGACCGACGCACAACGGCCCTACACCCCACCCGAAGCGGGGTTATCGGCCTCTTCGCTGCGGCAATGGGGATCGACAAACATGGACCGGACGAAGCCAAGATTCTGGCACGCTTCCGCCCCCTCCGCATGACCACATTGGCGATCGGACGCTACGACCCGCAAGGTCAACTCTTGCCGATGCGTCGGATGGAGGATTACCACACCGTGACCGGTATCCGTCGAGCCAGCGGTAAGCTCGATGAGGACGCCACGGTTCAGACCTATCGGCACTACCTGCTCGATGCCCGCTTCGGTGTACTCGTTGACGGTCCGATCGATCTCCTCGACGACATCGCCGCCGCCCTGCGCGATCCGAAATGGGGCATCTGGTTCGGCAGGAAATCCTGCCTTCCTGCAAGCCCCATTCTGGCTGCAGGACCCGGCCCCAGACCAGAGGTCTGGACAGCATTGCTGCAACGGGCAGGACTCGATCGCAAGGATCCGGAGGAAAAGTTCGATCGAGTGTTGGAAACCACGCCGGACGACCCTGCGGCGGATCGGATCGACGACGCACCAATCGCTTTTGGCGCGCCCATCGGCAGCCGCCATACACCGAGATGGATCCGCCGAGACACGCGATCACCCTCCTGAAGGCAGCAAAGAACCAACGTGCCAATCTTCGAGCGTCCTCCACTGGAAACCCTGGCTTCCGCCAAGGACCGATGGACACCCCTGTATCTGGAGCACGGCCGTCTCGAGGTGGACGACTCCAGCGTAAAGTGGATTGGAGCCAACGGCCTTTTGTGCCGACTGCCCATAGCTACCATCTCCGCATTGGTTCTCGGACCCGGAACCACCATCACACATGCCGCGATCAAGGCCTGCGCGGAGAGCAACACGCCGGTGTGTTGGACCGGCGAGGAATCCATGCGGTTCTACGCCTTTGGTCTGACACCCAATCACACCAATGACATGCCTCGTCTCCATGCCGAAGCCTGGGCCGACAAGCGCCGTCGTACCCAGATCGCGCGCGCCATGTTCCGACTCCGCTTTCCCGAGCTCAACGTCGACGACAAGTCCGTCAAGGAACTGCGCGGCATGGAGGGCCTGCGGGTCAGGGCAATCTACGCCGAACTGGGTCGGGAACATGGAGTGACCTGGAAGGGGCGGAACTACGACCGACAGAACTGGGACGTATCCGACGGGATCAATCGCGCCCTCTCAACCGCCAACGCCAGCCTCTACGCCCTCTGTGCCGCTGTGATCACCTCGTTGGGCTACCTGCCCAGCCTTGGATTCGTGCATGACGCCGGCACCCTGCCTTTCGTGTACGACGTCGCTGACCTGTATAAACACCTGACCAGTATTCCGGCAGCGTTCATCGCTATCCGACAGAATCCCACCGACGACGGCGAACTCGTCCGAAGACTCCTGAAACAACGGATCGAAGAGGAACGGATCCTTCAACGGCTTCCCAAGGATCTCGCGGCCCTGTTCCAGGCGGACGAAGCCGCGCCTGTGTCAGCCGGCTCCCGCCCCCCTTCCGCCATCGCATGACGGTCATCATCGCCAGGGACACTCCGCCAGCCATCCGCGGTCTCCTTAAGCGCTGGTTCATTGAACCCAAACCCAACGTCTTCGTTGGCACGCTCAATCGCCGCACCCGCGACAAGGTCTTGGACTACATCAAGCGCAACGCCGACGGAATCAGCCTGCTCGTCATCACGAGCGAACCGAATTGCCAAGGCTTCCGCATCGAACGTTGGGGCGAACCCGATCGCCGCGACGTCAACCTGAGCGGGCTCTCGCTCGTGGCCGAAGAGTGGATCGACGACGAGAATCGTCCTTTCTGAATCCCCCGAAAACACGGATAACACTCCCGTAACCCGTTGGCATTTCAGGGTTCTCCCCACCCGCGTGGGGATGGTCCGCCCTCGGATCCAATGCCTGCGAACGGGCTGTAGTTCTCCCCACCCGCGTGGGGATGGTCCGGCTACGACCTGCCGCCGTTGAACCTGAAGACGGTTCTCCCCACCCGCGTGGGGATGGTCCGCTCGTCACCCCACACTTCAAGAGCCTCCAACGGTTCTCCCCACCCGCGTGGGGATGGTCCGAAAACCCATGCGACGACGAAGGCCAAAACCGCGTTCTCCCCACCCGCGTGGGGATGGTCCGAGCGTGACTCCGCGCGCATACAGGCGGATCACGTTCTCCCCACCCGCGTGGGGATGGTCCGCCGCCGTCTTTGTGGTGCCGGTCGAAATCACAGTTCTCCCCACCCGCGTGGGGATGGTCCGAACACCAACGGCTCCCTTGGCCTGTCATGCTCGTTCTCCCCACCCGCGTGGGGATGGTCCGCCCAGCTTCCTCCCCCAACGCGTGCGGGGGTAGTTCTCCCCACCCGCGTGGGGATGGTCCGAACGGCCGGCCTACCGATACCTGGGCGAGACCGTTCTCCCCACCCGCGTGGGGATGGTCCGGCGTCGGTGGGAGTGTCGTACCGTAGGATGGTGTTCTCCCCACCCGCGTGGGGATGGTCCGTACCGGATGGCCAGCACTCGCGTCAGCCTGGGGTTCTCCCCACCCGCGTGGGGATGGTCCGGACTTCTACCCCCGAGTCATGGTGCGCGGGTTCTCCCCACCCGCGTGGGGATGGTCCGTTTCGGCGCCTCCTGCGGAATGATCCCGGAGAGTTCTCCCCACCCGCGTGGGGATGGTCCGCTCGCAACGTTTACGATCATGCAACCCGTCTGTTCTCCCCACCCGCGTGGGGATGGTCCGCAAAACGGCGATGCCAACCGGCACAGCGCCGAGTTCTCCCCACCCGCGTGGGGATGGTCCGCGCACGAGGTAAGATCGCGGCGTGACGCAGTTCTCCCCACCCGCGTGGGGATGGTCCGTCGTCCGCCGGGGTTGCCTGCCCTGGACTCCCGTTCTCCCCACCCGCGTGGGGATGGTCCGCAGCGCTGTTGCCGTGGCGTTCGTCGTCGAGAGTTCTCCCCACCCGCGTGGGGATGGTCCGAACAGGATGACCAGATACTCCCACCACTCGCTGTTCTCCCCACCCGCGTGGGGATGGTCCGTCGATTTCCAACTCCGGATCAGCACCCAGGCCGTTCTCCCCACCCGCGTGGGGATGGTCCGTTGACCAGATCATCCAGGCGATGAGGCCGGCCGTTCTCCCCACCCGCGTGGGGATGGTCCGGCGGTACGGCCTGCCCTGCTGGCCGTGTACAAGTTCTCCCCACCCGCGTGGGGATGGTCCGAACGACAAGGAGAGTCCGAGGTTTCCCGTGGAGTTCTCCCCACCCGCGTGGGGATGGTCCTTGCGCATCAATTCCGAGACGTAACGCACGATCGTTCTCCCCACCCGCGTGGGGATGGTCCGCGAGCCCACTGGATATCCAACGACAACGGCACGTTCTCCCCACCCGCGTGGGGATGGTCCGCGTTTCCAAACATTACACCGCTCGTAGTCATCGTTCTCCCCACCCGCGTGGGGATGGTCCGCCGTCAGCGTTTCCGGCCTCGCGCCAAAGGGCGTTCTCCCCACCCGCGTGGGGATGGTCCGGTGACGTTTTCATCAGGCGACCGCGTCGTGGGGTTCTCCCCACCCGCGTGGGGATGGTCCGACCATCGAGACAGCTGCCGATCACAAATCCAAGTTCTCCCCACCCGCGTGGGGATGGTCCGTTCATTCACGCAGTTCCGGAGGGGTTTGAAACGTTCTCCCCACCCGCGTGGGGATGGTCCGCCTCACGCAGGAGCTGGCCTCCCATTACGGGAGTTCTCCCCACCCGCGTGGGGATGGTCCGTAGCCCCAGTTCGTGAAATGCGTCCGACTCTGGTTCTCCCCACCCGCGTGGGGATGGTCCGGTAGCCGTCGGAGGCCGTAGCCCGGTAGCACGGTTCTCCCCACCCGCGTGGGGATGGTCCGACCTGTTCCGCATCGCAACTCTGTCGGCAACCGTTCTCCCCACCCGCGTGGGGATGGTCCGGGGTGCTGGTGGTACACGGAAGCCGTCCGGGAGTTCTCCCCACCCGCGTGGGGATGGTCCGGACCACGAGGTCGTGCCGTTTGCGGAGGGGACTGTTCTCCCCACCCGCGTGGGGATGGTCCGTGTGGATGCAGTCACGCAAGCCACATGCTCAAGTTCTCCCCACCCGCGTGGGGATGGTCCGACACCGACGCAGCGCGACAACGAAACACTCAAGTTCTCCCCACCCGCGTGGGGATGGTCCGCCGTCAATCGCGGGCTTCGGGTTGAACTGGCAGTTCTCCCCACCCGCGTGGGGATGGTCCGAACGTCGCCTTCGTCGGCCTATCGTACTCGTTGTTCTCCCCACCCGCGTGGGGATGGTCCGCACTGAAAAGGTTGGCTCCAGAGGTAGGGCTCGTTCTCCCCACCCGCGTGGGGATGGTCCGCCGGTTGGGGGCTGAACCCTCTCGCCAAAGGCGTTCTCCCCACCCGCGTGGGGATGGTCCGCGGGCAGTAGGAGCGGTTGAGTTGGTACGGACGTTCTCCCCACCCGCGTGGGGATGGTCCGCCTTCCTCTTCCAGCAGCTCAACCGCCCGCTTGTTCTCCCCACCCGCGTGGGGATGGTCCGGTAGCGGTCCGAACGGTCCAAGCGGGCTTGGTGTTCTCCCCACCCGCGTGGGGATGGTCCGGGTTCTGGACGCGCAGATTGAAACCATGCTGGGTTCTCCCCACCCGCGTGGGGATGGTCCGGTCAAGAGCCGGCTCCTGGTGGCTCCTGAAGTTCTCCCCACCCGCGTGGGGATGGTCCGTTCGACCCACTCCGCGTTCGTTAGAGCCGTCAGTTCTCCCCACCCGCGTGGGGATGGTCCGAGGGGAGGGGAGTTTTCAGGAGGGGACCCTGTTCTCCCCACCCGCGTGGGGATGGTCCGGTATCGGACATTTTCCAGCTAATGCAGCCAATGTTCTCCCCACCCGCGTGGGGATGGTCCGTTCCCGTGTCCACGAACGCGATTCACGCGCCCGTTCTCCCCACCCGCGTGGGGATGGTCCGGATCAGCTCGTCGCGGTGCGGGACGATGGCATGTTCTCCCCACCCGCGTGGGGATGGTCCGGACGTGAGCGTTGATGTCTTGAGCGAGTAACTGTTCTCCCCACCCGCGTGGGGATGGTCCGACGCCTTCGCGTAAAGCGGACCCCGTCCCGGAGTTCTCCCCACCCGCGTGGGGATGGTCCGCTCAACCGGAACCCGTCGCTTTTCAGAGTGTTGTTCTCCCCACCCGCGTGGGGATGGTCCGGAAGGTTATATCCTCCTGACGGAGGTTCCGCGGTTCTCCCCACCCGCGTGGGGATGGTCCGCCCGTCACCGCTCCCAGAGAGGACCACCGGCCGTTCTCCCCACCCGCGTGGGGATGGTCCGCGGCTGTTTCCACTGACCTTGCCTCTGCCATCGTTCTCCCCACCCGCGTGGGGATGGTCCGTGAACACGTTCAACGTCACCGTGGCGGTTTTGGTTCTCCCCACCCGCGTGGGGATGGTCCGCATTAATGCAATCTGCTGGTCCGACAGATCCAGTTCTCCCCACCCGCGTGGGGATGGTCCGGCGAGGTTTTTTGAGAGCATGGACTTTCCAAGGTTCTCCCCACCCGCGTGGGGATGGTCCGGGCCGCAGCGTCAGCCCTCCCGTGCCGGATGCGTTCTCCCCACCCGCGTGGGGATGGTCCGTCGACCAACTCCGGATCAGCACCCAGGCCGTTCTCCCCACCCGCGTGGGGATGGTCCGCGGTTCTTTTCGGACACTACCGGGCCTTGGTCGTTCTCCCCACCCGCGTGGGGATGGTCCGCACAAGCTCATGCTCGTACTTGCCGGGCTGCGGTTCTCCCCACCCGCGTGGGGATGGTCCGCGCATTTACTGGTCGTGCCCCAAGATCAACGAGTTCTCCCCACCCGCGTGGGGATGGTCCGTCCTCCCCGACGTCCTTCGGGATCGTCGGCGGGTTCTCCCCACCCGCGTGGGGATGGTCCGGACCCCAGCCGAGGAAGACCCACGTTGAGCTAGTTCTCCCCACCCGCGTGGGGATGGTCCGGTTGCCCTGGGTGATTCGGGAGCGCTAAAGCAGTTCTCCCCACCCGCGTGGGGATGGTCCGCTCACGTTCGCTGATCTGAAGGCGGCGTTCGGGTTCTCCCCACCCGCGTGGGGATGGTCCGGATTCCGAATCGCACGGGGACACCCTCGCACTGTTCTCCCCACCCGCGTGGGGATGGTCCGGTAAGCCCGTTTGTTTTTCTCCCTCCATCGGGGTTCTCCCCACCCGCGTGGGGATGGTCCGTGGAGTTTGACGGATACGGCGGACTTGAAACGGTTCTCCCCACCCGCGTGGGGATGGTCCGCGCAAATCGAACCAGGGCGAGGCGTAGGGCCGTTCTCCCCACCCGCGTGGGGATGGTCCGGGTTGGTTGAGGCGTTGGAGGCGTGCGAGGCGGTTCTCCCCACCCGCGTGGGGATGGTCCGAACCCCGAACTCCAACTCTCGCCTGGCTGCCGGTTCTCCCCACCCGCGTGGGGATGGTCCGAGGAATCTGCATACGGGATGGCGTGGGCTGCGGTTCTCCCCACCCGCGTGGGGATGGTCCGGGCACGAAGCCCCGCGGAGACTAGGAATCCCAGTTCTCCCCACCCGCGTGGGGATGGTCCGTGATCACGGAGAGATTCCGGTGGTGGATCCCGTTCTCCCCACCCGCGTGGGGATGGTCCGGCGGTGTGTCCGGAGGCCCGCGAGGCTTCTGTGTTCTCCCCACCCGCGTGGGGATGGTCCGGCTTCTGCGTGGCGGCCGGGAAACATGGCGTTGTTCTCCCCACCCGCGTGGGGATGGTCCGGATTCCAGAACGCACGCCACACCCTCGCACTCGTTCTCCCCACCCGCGTGGGGATGGTCCGTCGGGCTGCCCCGCGTTCCGCTCCAACCGCGTGTTCTCCCCACCCGCGTGGGGATGGTCCGCGCGCCGAGGTTATCAGCCTTGCGGAGGCGAAGTTCTCCCCACCCGCGTGGGGATGGTCCGACTTCGCAGGGTGATTTGGAGCGTGCGTGAGTGTTCTCCCCACCCGCGTGGGGATGGTCCGAACAGCTTTGGTGGGTTCTTGGGGTGGCGTTCTCCCCACCCGCGTGGGGATGGTCCGAACAGCTTTGGTGGGTTCTTGGGGGGGGTGGCGTTCTCCCCACCCGCGTGGGGATGGTCCGAAATGACCCATCACTTCTCCCAACCTGACCGAGTTCTCCCCACCCGCGTGGGGATGGTCCGCCTCTCACGCTCTGACCGATACCTGCGCGTTCTCCCCACCCGCGTGGGGATGGTCCGACCCTCGGAGGTGCCCGATGATCTCCGCCGAAGTTCTCCCCACCCGCGTGGGGATGGTCCGGCGAACACGTCACACACCCACACGCTCTCCAAGTTCTCCCCACCCGCGTGGGGATGGTCCGCATTTCGTCAACATCGGCGAGCAGCACGTCGTGTTCTCCCCACCCGCGTGGGGATGGTCCGCATGACTACGAGATCCCCGACGCCGCCCGGATGTTCTCCCCACCCGCGTGGGGATGGTCCGGAGTCCAGGACGACCCTCAGCTGGCGTAGGTAGTTCTCCCCACCCGCGTGGGGATGGTCCGCTGATCTACGTGAACGCGCCTGACTCGATCATGTTCTCCCCACCCGCGTGGGGATGGTCCGGATCGTCGGATGTCGGCGGCGGAAGGCTGGCCGTTCTCCCCACCCGCGTGGGGATGGTCCGTTCCGGCCGCCACCGCGCGATACGCGGTGTTGGTTCTCCCCACCCGCGGGGGATGGTCCGGCGACCATCTTCCCGGCGTCGGGAGAATGGTCGTTCTTCCCACCCGCGCGGGGATGGTTGTGCGGACGCCACGGTTACGCTCCTCGTGTCAGCGCAGGCCGGAAAAGCAGGCGGCAATCAGGACTTGGTTGGAGTCGGGTTTGTTGGCTCCGCGTTTGTTGACGCCGGGCTCGCTGCCTTCTTGATCTGCTTGTTCGCCTCCTCGCCCTTGCTTCCCGCCTGCTCGAACAGGGCCTGGAACGCCCGCGGTAGTGTCCCACGGTAGTAGTACTCGATCACGTCCCGGATGCCGGCCTCGAGTGCCTCTTCGGTTTCATCCGGGTCCGCACAATCCGCTCGGGCAACGCGGGAGGAACGGCTGGATTCTGTCGCCCCGCTGGGGCTCGGGCCCCGGGGGATCGGTGAACCCGGGCTTACGCCCGGGCCTATCTTCTGTCGCGCCTCCGGCGCTGGAGTCCGGCGACCTGACAACGCAACGGAGACTCCCCTGAGCCCATGGCCTCCTCGCGCCGAGGCGCAGGGACGCAGAGAAGGCAGAACGCCTTCATTCCTGGCCTTATTGGCGGTTTTGAGGCTTCGCGGCTTTGTTTCACCTCCTGACACTCCGGGCTCGCTCGCCTCGCTCAAGGCCCTTGGCGGCTTTGAGGCTTCGCGGCTTTGTTTCACCTGTCTTTCCGGCAGACAAACGGACGGGAAAAGCCACCAAGCCGCAAAGCCACGAAGGTGTCGCGCACGATCTGGAAGGACGCGGCCTCCGGCAGGGAATCCAACACGACCGACGCCTGCGCAGGCTGGATGCGTCGTGCCAGGCGGAGCAATCCGACCACCGTGAAGCCATCGGCCTCATCGGCGTTGGAATGGGTGCGGCACCAGGCAACCAATGTCGCCTTCACCGCCCTGCATCGCCTTTTCTGGCACAGATGTATTGCGACACACCAAAGACCTTCACCCCAGGCAAGCGCTCAAGCAGAAGGGAAAGCCTCCTCAACGCTGGACGGGCTACACGCAGGAATCCGGATCTGTCCCCAGAGATCCCCTCAAATGTTTGCCAGACATAGGAAGTTTCCTGAATGACGAATCCGCTTCGCACCACCAAGGACCTCAACTCGTGGGGCCAATAATTCCTCGCCCAATAGTGGAAGACGCGCTTACCCACAGAAAGCGGGATATAAGGAATGAACGGGGTCCAGACAGGAACCTTCACCTTTGGCTCCCGCTGATTCAAGAGGACGCCATGAGATTCAAACGGGTACAGTCTGTTGGGCGAGAACACGACCAGCAGGCCACCCGGTTTCAGAACGCGATAGGCCTCGGCCAGTGCCGCCTCATCGGAGGGAACGTGTTCGAGGACTTCATTGAAGAGCAGGATATCAAAACTCTGCGACTCGAATGGCATTGCCTGGAGATCCCCCTGGACAACTGTCTCTGCGCCCAGGCCAGCCGCCCGGGCCGCCGCAATCTTCTCGGGGAGAAACTCCAATCCGGCGACCTGCCATCCGAGGGCGGCAAAATGCCGAAGGTAACTGCCGGCTCCACAACCGCAGTCAAGAAGGCGGGGTTGGTGAAATCCCAGTGCGCTCCTGGCAACCACGGCAACACGCCGTTCCGTGTTGATGGGTTGAGCGGTGTCGCCACCTGCGATTGTTATGCCCTCCTTCATATGAAGAAGAGCCATGGGAACAATCCGGTGGACTGGAAGGGAGGGGGCCCGATGGAGACCTGAGCGTAATCGGGTTGTGACCGTTTGAACCCGAGTGCTGCGGACTGCTTGCATGGACCCACCCAGGACCCCTTCCGGGTTCGCTTCTGCGGATTCATCTGGGCCAGCTGAATCCTGTCCGGCGACTCCGTGGAACCGGGCCTGGCATGCCCCAGGAAAACTGGATTCTCGAAGCTCACCCTTCCCTCTGCATCCTGAGTACAAGTGCCCATGGTGTGCACCTACTGGAGAAACCGCATGTCTGCAAGGGGGCGGGGGTGAGCCGGCCCCACGCACACGGCATCGAAGCACTTTGCTTGCGCAGGGGCGCAGGAAAGGCCGACCGCTCTGCCCGGCTCAATTCCGCCGCTGGCGCCGCCACCACGTTCCGCCCACCAGGGCGGCAAGGCCGAGTCCGGCGGCCCAGGTGCTGGCCTCGGGCACGGCGGTTTCGCCGGTGAGGGTGAAGGACCAGCTCACAAGCTCCATCGTGCCGCCGGCGGCAAGGTCGCCGATGTTGAAACGCCAGTCGCCGTTGCCGGCGCCACCGTTGAAGACATAGAGCCCGGCCGGGCGCAGGGTGTCGGTCGGATTCAGCCGGCCGTCGGGTTGGAAGGTGCCAGTGAGCACGCCGCTGGTGAGGATTTCGTCATGGATGTCCGTGACGGGAGGGTCGCCGAGCGGCGCCCGGTCGCGCAGGGTGATTTGCCAGCCGTCGTAGCTGAAGCCCACGTCATCGGTGAGGGTGAACCCGACGCGGTTGAGCAGCACGGCCGAGGGATCGGTAACGCTGAGGGGGGCGCCGATGGCCCCCTTGAGCAGCGAGGCGTAGATGTCGCTCGCCCAGCCGTCGCCGGGGGCGGTGCCGCGGAGCTCGAAGGTGATGGTCACTTCGCTCAGGGACTGGATCGCCGAGGTGGTGACGCTGTGGAGGAACGAGGTGAACAGCGGATCGTTGTCGGTAATCGCCGTGGTGACGATTGTGGGTGTGTAGGTCTCGGTGACGATCGCGGCCGAGGCGGAGCTGGCGGCGAGCAGTGCGGTGGTCAGGAGCAGTTTCATGGGCATGAAGTTTTCGGTGTTCAGTAATCTCACGGATTGCTCACGGCGCGGTAGAGGCGCAGAGGGCTGGCTGGGTTGACATCGGTGTGGGTGAAGAGGCCGTTGGGCGCCGCGGTGTAAATGGCCGGAGGCGCGAACTCGTTCCAGACATACGGCGGGGCGGTGCTGGTCGTGAATTGCACGCGGAAGCTGCCGCCGGGCACGCCGAGGAAGCTGACGACAAAATCGCTCCCGCTGGGAGTGACACCCACTGCGTTGGGGGCGGAGCCGGAGCCGGAGGAACCACCGCCTTGGGTGACCGTGACCGTGCCGGTGACGGTGTGGCCGCCAGGCCCGTCACTGAGCGTGTAGGTGAAGCTGCCGTTGCCCGCGTTGTTGGACGGCGCGGTATAGACCACGAAGTTGCCGGCCATCGTCACTGTCGCGCCAGCGGGCAAGGCATTGCCCACGGCGGTGAGCGTCAGCGCGTCGCCGTCCGCATCGGTGTCGTTACTGAGCAGCAGGCTCTTCAACACCTTTGCCACCTTCGTGGTGTTGGTGCGGTTCAAGCCGTCCGCGCCTGCCACCGGCGCGGCGTTGGCAACGATGACCAGGTCATTGCCCGTGCCTCGGGCGTAGCCGACGGCGGCAGTGAGCGCGCTGCCCAGGAAATTCGCGAGCGGGGGGGCCGTGAAGGTTCCCACGATGGCGTCCGAGGCGTCGTTGGCCAGCAGGGTGAAACGGTCGATGCCGTTCCACACGTAGCCCCCGGTGGCGGCCACCGCCAGCGTCGCCCCGGAGGTGATCGTCACGGTGCCGCTCACCGTCATCTTTTCATAGGAGGCTGCCGTCGGGCCGACATCTGCGCTGAAGCCACCTGTGGCGGCGAAGGTGACGTTGTTGCCAATGGCGAGCGTCTGGCAGTTCGCGGGACTGATCATCGAGGTGACCCTGATCGGGCCGCTGTTGATGTCGCCGATCTGCACGGTCCCAGCGGTGATGCAATCCAGTTCCGCGTCGGTCAGTCCGAGCGTGTTCGGCGTTCCCAATGCATCCAGCCCACCGAGATCTATTCCCGTGCCGGTGGTCCGCTGGCGGATGGTCACCGTATTGGCTCCCGCGTTGATCGCCGCGGGGGTGCCGGACGTCACCAAACCGATGCCGTCGCCGTTGATGGTGAGGGTTCCGCTGCCGCCGACACCCATCGTGCTGCCCGAGTCGGCGAAGACATCGCTGGCCCCGGCCCCGGGGCTGGACATGCCGGTGATGCTGACATTGCCACCGCCCGATGTGATGGCACTGGTGGCGGCACTCGTGAGGAATATGCCGTGGGACGCCGCCAGACCACCGGTGCCGGTGCCCACGAGGGTGAGACTGCCCAATCCTCCCGCCGTGATGGTGCCGCCGTTCGCGACCACGCCGGCTCCACTCTCTCCGCCGGTGCCGGTGACAGTGACATTTCCACCCGACGAGGTGAGGGTCCCGGCCGTAAGGACGTGCACCCCAAGATGCCCCCCTCCGGTCCCCTGCCCGCCGGTGCCCATGATGGTGACGGTGCCGCTGCCGCCCGCGGTGATGGTGCTGGAGGAGCGGACATCCACGCCACAGGAGAGCGAGCCTGCCCCACCGCCGCCGCCCTGCCCGGTCACGATCACATTTCCACCCACCGATGTGATTCTCCCCGAGGCTCCGGTGGTGGTCACTCCGCGCTGATCACTGACTGCGCCGCCGCCCCCTGTACCCTGCACGGTGACGGTGCTGCCCGCGCTGCCGCCGGAGATTCTTCCGCCGTTCACGTAGATTCCAACGTTGCCATCGGTGGTCCCACCCTTGCCGCGGACAAGCACATTTCCCGCACCGGTGGACGAGACCGTGCCGACGACCGTCACGCCGACAAAGTTGGCGGAAGTTGGTGTGGTCTGCTGGTTGGCCGAGAGCGTCAGGTTGGCATTCACCGTCGAGACGACCGCCCCGGTGTTCACGATGATGCTGCGTTCGGACCGGAGTAGAACCTCCGCCGTCCCGGTGCTGGTGACCGCGCCGGAATCATCGATGTCGAGGGCGCTTCCCCCCGAACCTGCACCGTAGGTGCCGGTGATCGTGAGCTGCCCATCTTTCACCGTCACGAGGGTCCCGCCGTTCGCGATCTGGACACCTTCATTGAACCCTGAACCGGCGACTCCGCCGCCCCGTCCGTCGAGGGTCAGGGGGCCATTGCCCGTGGTCTTCACCTGCGCCGCCGCGATGGCCACGATGCCGTATTGCCCGCCCGCCCCGGTGTTGGAGGGCGCACCGCCCGTGCCGGTGATGTGGAGCGGGCCGTTCACCGTGGAGATCTCCGAGCCGACAATGCGGACGCCGACGTGACTCGCCGACGCGGCGGCAGCGCCATCGCCGCCGGTGCCGACGATCGTCAGACTGCCGCTGCCCGCCGTAATGATCTTGCCGCCGGACTCCACGCGCACGCCGTCGGCGCTATGGTTGTCGCTGGCACCGCCGGTGCCGGTGACGGTGATGTTGCCGCTGGTGGATTGGATCCGCGCCGAACTTCCTGCGACTCGCACTCCAAACTGCACGGTCCCGCTATTGCCACCCCGTCCGGTCACAGTGACGACGCCCGCACCGGTGGACGAGACCGTACCGACGACCGTCACGCCGACAAAGCTCGCGGAAGTTGGAGTGGACTGCTGGTTGGCCGAGAGCGTCAGGTTGCCACTCACCGTCGAGACGACCGCCCCGGTGTTCACGAGGATGCTGCGTTCCGATTGGAGGAGCATCTCCGCCGTCCCGGTGCTGGTGACCGCGCCGAAATCATCAATGTCGAGGGCGCTTCCCCCGAACCTGCACCGTAGGTGCCGGTGATCGTGAGCTGCCCATCTTTCACGGTCACGAGGGTGCCGCTGTTCGCGATCTGGACACCTTCATTGAACCCTGAGCCGGCGACTCCGCCGCCCCGTCCGTCGAGGGTCAGGGGGCCGTTGCCCGTCGTCTTCACCTGCGCCGCCCCGAGGGCGACGATGCCGTATTGCCCGCCTGCCCCGGTGTTGGAGGGCGCACCGCCCGTGCCGGTGATGCTGAGGGGTCCGTTCACCGTGGAGATCTCCGAGCCGACCATGCGGACGCCAACGTGACCGAAGGCCGAGGCGGCATTGCCCGCGCCGCCAGTGCCGATGATCGTCAGACTACCGCTGCCCGCCGTGGTGATCTTGCCGCCAGACTCCACGCGCACGCCGTCGGCGCCATGGCCGTCGCTGGCACCGCCTGTTCCAGTGATCCTGACGTTGCCGCTGGTGGATTGGATCCGCGCCGAACTTCCTGCGACTCGCACTCCAAACTGCACGGTCCCGCTATTGCCACCCCGTCCGGTCACAGTGACGACGCCCGCACCGGTGGACGAGACCGTGCCGACGACCGTCACGCCGACAAAGCTCGCGGAAGTTGGAGTGGACTGCTGGTTGGCCGAGAGCGTCAGGTTGCCATTCACCGTCGAGACGACCGTCCCGGTGTTCACGATGATGCTGCGTTCGGTCCGGAGCAGCATGTTCGCCGTGCCGGTGCTGGTGACCGAGCCGAAATCATCGATGTCGAGGGCGTTCCCACCCGAACCCGCACCGTAGGTCCCGGTGATCGTGAGCTGCCCATCCTTTACCGTCACCAGGGTGCCGCTGTTCGCGATCTGGACACCTTCGTTGAACCCTGAGCCGGCGACTCCGCCGCCCCGTCCGTCGAGGGTCAGGGGGCCGTTGCCCGTGGTCTTCACCTGCGCCGCCGCGATGGCGACGATGCCATATTGACCGCCCGCCGCGGCGTTGTTGGGCGCACCGCCCGTGCCGGTGATGTCGAGCGCGCCGTCCACCGTGGAGATCTCCGAGCCGACCATGCGGACGCCGACGTGACTCACCGCCGTGGCGGCAGCGCCACCGCCGCCGGTGCCGACGATCGTCAGACGGCCATTGCCCGCCGTGGTGATCTTGCCGTTGGACTCCACGCGCACGCCGTCGGCGCTATGGCCGTCGCTGGCACCGCCTGTTCCAGTGATCCTGACGTTGCCGCTGGTGGATTGGATCCGCGCCGAGCTTCCGGCGACTTGCACGCCGAACTGCAACGCCCCGGCATTGCCACCCCGTCCGGTCACGGACACAACGCCCGCGCCGGTGGATTGGACCACCCCATCATTGACGAGCACGCCAACGAAAGTGCCACCAGTGGGCGTGACCTGTTGGTTGGCCGAGAGCGAGAGATTGCCATCCACCACCGAGACGACCGCACCGCTGGCGACGTTGATGTTCCTGCTCGTGCCCGCGCTCAACGCCGCGCTGCCGGCGAAGGCCGTGTTGCCATGGAAGGTGATGGTGGCCGCCGTGGCGTCATCCAGCGTGACGGTAAAGGAGGATGTGTAGGTGTTCGCGCCGCTGGTGTTGAAGGTGACCGCGTTGCCCGTGCTGCCGTCATCCACCGTCACCGCCGTGAACGAGGCCGCGGTGGCCGTGAGCGTGCCCGTGCCATTGCCCGTGACCCCGCCGCCATCCGAGCCGCTCCACGTCCCGCCGGTGAGCGCAAAAGCATACGTGCTGCCCGCCGAGGTGATGGCAACGCTTTCATTGGCCGTCGTGAGGTTGATCGCCAGCGTGTTGCCGGAGACGGCGAATGTGGCGGCCTGGGCGGCCCCCGGGACCAGCAGGGCGGCCGCGAGCAACCCCAGGACGGCGGAGAACGTGCCGGCCAACCGGGACGGCCCCGGATTCCTGGCCGGATGCAAGTTTGGCTGAATCATGGGTGTAGGCGGAAACTCCTCAAGGAGGGTAGACGTCTCCCGCCCCCACATCCCCATGGATGGGTAAAACGGGAAAACGCCCCTCGACTAGCACCTACAACTTTCGTGGACGCGCGTGACAAGAATTCTGAAAGAATCGTTCAGAAAGTGGCCAGGCGCCTGGTCCAAGCCGGCTCGGGGAATCAACGCGGGGGCCCCCATGCCGCCTGTTCAGGGCTCAGTCACGACGCTGTCATGGGTCCCCGGAGCGTTGCCCCGGGCTGTCGACAGCCGCCCCGTTGGGGCTGAGGACGCCACTCTTCCAGATCTGGCGTTCAGCCATGTCGCCACAACGCCGCGTGAACCACGTCCCATTCCGGACTTGGCATCGAAGCACTTTGCTCGCGCAGGGGCTCAGGGGCGCAGGGAAGCAGAACGCTTTCGTTCCGGGTCTTCTTCGCGGCTTGGCGGCTTCGCGGCCTTGTTTCACCTGTCTTTCCGGCAAACAAAAGGACGGCGTCACGACCGTTTCCCCCTTTTGCGTCTTCTTGCGATTATTGCGACCGTCCCTCCCCGCATCTTCGCGTGAGGCAGGTCACACCGGGTCAGAAGCCAGCACAGGCGACCAGGAGGTCGCCACCCCGTTCCATGCGGAAGACAGCTTCAAGATTCGTCCCCTGGGAACCCACCGTCCGAAAAGCAGCCCGAAAAGCAGGCTTGCCAAGACCGGACCCCCGGTTAGCGTTCCTGTTCCGATTTCGGCAAAACGCCGCACATCCACAGGGTTTTTGCACAGCTCCAATTTTTAAGGCTTATGGCAGTCAACGCGAACGACCTCCGCAAGGGCATGGCGATCCTTCACAACACCGACGTCTGCGTCGTGCTGGAGGTCACCCATCGGACCCCTGGCAACCTCCGCGCCTTCGTTCAGGCCATCCTCCGTTCCATCAAGACCGGCAAGTCCATGGATGTCCGGTTCGCCTCCACCGAAAAGGTCGAGACCGTCCCGCTGAACTCCGAGAAGATGGAGTTCTCCTACAAGTCCGGCGACGACTACGTCTTCGTGAACCCGGAGTCCTTCGAGGAGGTCACGGTCAATCCTGGGATGATCGGCGACGCCAAGAACTTCCTGGTCGAGAACGGCACCGTCACCATGACCTTCGTTGAGGAGCGCGTGGTCGAGATCGAACTCCCCGCCTCCGTGATCCTCACGGTGACCGACGCCCCCGAGGGCCTGAAGGGCGACTCCGCCAACAACGTCCAGAAGCTCATCACCCTCGAGACCGGCGTCCAGATCTCCGCCCCGCTCTTCATCAAGACCGGCGAGAAGATCAAGGTCGACACCCGCTCCGGGAAGTACATGGAACGCGCCTGATCGGCCGCTCCCTCTCCTTCCTGCCAAGACGCCCCCGGTACCCCCGGGGGCGTTTTGCTTTTCAAGGACGGGGAACTCAACGCGCGCCCAGCCACGCGACCGCGTTCTCCACCACCTTCAGCGCATTCGGATCCTGGAACACCGGGTAGGTTTCGTGACCGGGCCGGAAGTAGAACACCCGCCCCTTCCCGACCTGCCACACGGCACCGCTACGGAACCATTCCCCGGTCGCCCACCGTTCCTCGAGGACGACTTCATCCGGCGGGGGCACGTGAAAGGGTTCGTCGTACATCTCGGTGGCCGCGATCCCGAACGTGGCCGGCAGCCCGCGTGTAATCGGGTGTCCGGGCTTCAGCACCCGCAGTTGGCTGGGTTTGCCGTCCCCGCGATACGCCGGGAAGCAGCAGTTCGGCAGCGTCAACTGCACTTCCACCGGACCGGTCGTGGGCTTGCGCAGGATCACCGACGGCGACAACCGGTCGGTGTACTTGGGCGCGATGAAGGGACGGGGGAACAGGTCGGATTCCTTGAGGACGGCGGTGGCGCGTTCGGACTCAGGCAACGCGGCCAAGGCATCCTGTCGGGCGCGCTCGTTCATGGCCTCGACGAACGGACGCGACCAGTGGGCGGAGTGGAGGGCCACCAACTGCAGCCTGCCTTCGCGGATGCGCTTCACGATGTCGCGTGCGGTGGGCGGTTCGATCTCCATCTGGCGCACATGCCCCCACCAGACCAGCACGTCGGTCTGGTCGAGTGTGGACAATCCCTGCCCCGGATCATCGAGGGCCGCCGAGGTGACCTTGAGTCCGGGGATCTTCCGGAGATGCGACGCGATCTCGTTGCCCAGCCAGTTGGAGTAGGCCTGCTTCTGCTGGGGCTGGCGTTCGTCCCAGACCAGCACGCGGATGTCGGCCGCCATCCCCCGGACGGTCGCTGCGAGCACGCCGCAGACGACGACCGCCAACCATCCCGTCCATCGAAGCCACCGGACCCAAAGCATACGGTTCATGCCCCATCTCTACGCCCGTCGATGCATTGCAGGCGACCCGATTCTGCCGCCCCGCTGGGGCTCTGCCCCTCGGGTTTCTGAAACCCGGGCTTACGCCCGGGCCTACCCTCTGTCGCGCCTCCGGCGCTGAGGACCGACCCCGTCGGCGCCGAGGGGATCCATGACTCCGCGTCTCCGCGTGAGTTTCCTTCCCCGTTCGCGCCCCCGGCCTCCGAGAGCCCCGGAAATCCGCGCACGCAGGCTTCAAACTTGAATCTTCCCTCTTCAAACTCCCCACCGCCATGCCACGCATCACGCGTCTTTCAGTTCGCGACATCCGGTTTCCGACGTCCTCGCAGAAGGATGGGTCGGATGCCATGAACCCGGATCCGGACTACTCCTCGGCCTATGTGATCCTGCACACCGACACCGGACTCGAGGGTCACGGATCGACATTCACGATCGGTCGGGGCAATGAGGTCGTGTGCGCGGCGATCCGGGCGCACCAGCATCTCCTCCTCGGACGCGACCTGGCGGAGTTCACCGCGGCGCCCGGTGCCTTCTGGCGTCATCTGACAGGGGATTCCCAGTTGCGGTGGATCGGACCCGACAAGGGCGCGGTGCACCTGGCCCTCGCGGCGATCGTCAACGCGCTGTGGGATCTCTGGGGCAAGTCCGTGGGCCTGCCTGTCTGGAAGCTGGTCTCGAACTTCACGCCGGAGCAGTTCGTGGACTGCATCGATTTCCGCTACATCACCGACGCCCTCACCCGCGATGAAGCCCTTGAGCTTCTCCGTCGTGCGGAACCCGGGAAGGCGGCGCGCATCGCCGAACTCGAACGCGACGGTTATCCCGCCTACACCACCAGCGCCGGATGGCTCGGGTACCCCGATGACAAGATCCGCCGGTTGTGTCGCGAGGCCGTGGCCGAAGGCTGGACCCACATCAAGATCAAGGTCGGACGCGACCTCGCGGATGACCTGCGTCGGCTCGCGATCATCCGCGAGGAGATCGGGTGGGAACGGAAGCTGATGGTGGACGCGAACCAGGTGTGGGACGTCCCCACGGCGATCACGTGGACGAAGGCGCTGGCGCCGTTCAAACCGTGGTGGATCGAAGAACCCACCTCCCCCGACGACATCCTGGGGCATGCGGCCATTGCCCGCGCGGTGGAGCCGCTCGGGATCGGCGTGGCGACCGGCGAACATGGGATGAACCGCGTCCTCTTCAAGCAACTGCTGCAGGCGCGCGCGATCTCCTTCTGCCAGGTCGATTCCTGCCGCCTGGGTGGCGTGAACGAGAACCTCGCGGTGCTGTTGCTCGCGGCGAAGTTCGGCGTGCCGGTCTGTCCGCATGCGGGAGGGGTCGGGCTCTGCGAGTTCGTCCAGCACATCTCCATGATCGACTATACCTGCGTCAGCGCGTCCCTGGAGAACCGCGTCTGCGAGTTCGTCGATCACCTGCACGAGCATTTCATCGAGCCCTGCCGCATCCGCAACGCGCGCTACCAGGTGCCGACCCAGCCGGGCTATACCACCGAGATGCTCGCCGCCAGCCTCGACGCCCACGAGTTCCCGGGGGGAAAGGTGTGGCGGAAAGTTTGAAGACCTCAAACTCCGCCCCAGTAATACCGCACGATGTGGAAGAACACCGGGGCGGCGAAGCAGATGGAATCGATGCGGTCCATGACGCCGCCGTGGCCCTCGATCAATGCGCCGTAATCCTTCACGCCGCGGTCACGCTTGATGGCGGACATCACCAGTCCGCCGGCGAATCCCATGAAGCAGATCCCGAGGCTGACCAACCCGGACTGCCACCACAGGAAGGGGGTCGCCCACCACAGCGCGGCACCCACACCGGATGCCGTCAGGATGCCCCCGATGAATCCTTCCCAGGTCTTGTTCGGACTGACCGTGGGGGCAATCGGATGCCGCCCGAGCGTCTTGCCCCAGACGTACTGGAAGACATCGCTCAACTGCACCACGAGGATCATGTAGAGCAGCAGGGCCAGCGGGCTCCCCTTGTACCCCGGCAACTCCAGGGTGAGCAGCATCGGTGCATGACTCACGCAGTACACACAGATCATCAGGGCCCACTGGATCTTGGCGGTGCGCTCGAGGAAGCCGGTGCAATCACCGGCCACCGCACTGCGCAGCGGCACGAAGAGGAACGCGTACACCGGGATCAGCAGCACGAACATCCCGTACCACTCCTTCCAGACGATCACGTACTGCAGCGGCGTGATCACGAAGAAGACCCAGAACAGCGTCCGATGATCGCCCCGCCGCGTCGGCGTGAGCGTCACGAACTCGCGCAGGGCGAGGAACGACAGCAATCCGAACAGGATCACGGTTCCAACCCGCCCGGCGAACAGCGCAAACGCCACCACGGCCACCATCACCCACCACGCGCGGGTCCGCGCGTTCAGGTTGTCCACCGTCGCACGCCCGCGCTCGGTCGTCGCACGCCGCGCCAGGATCCACCCGGCCACGGATGCCACGACCAGCAATCCAATGACCCCGGCCAGCAAGCGCACCAACATCGGATCCGGATTCATGCCTCACCTCCCAACGCCCACACGGCCCGACGCGCCCGTTCGAGGAACACCGGCTTCGCCTCGCCCTCCTCCACCCGGATCGGCGTGCCGAACGTCACGCCGCCGAGCATCGGCACCGGCAGGAATTCCCCCTTCGGCAGGATGCGGTTCATGTTCTCGATATAGCACGGAACCAGTTCGACATCGGGACGCTGTAACGCGAGGTGGTGCAACCCGCCCTTGAACGGCCCGGGTTCCGGCCCCGGGAAACGTCCGCCTTCCGGAAACAGGATCAGCGAATGGCGATCCCCCATCGCCTCCAGCATGTCGACCAACGGATTGTCATGCGCCGTCGGCTTCTTCCGTTCGATCAACACGGCGCGGAACACCTCGTTTGCCAGCCACGGCCGGATCCATCCGCCCGTCCAGTAATCGCGGGCGGCCACCGGACGCGTCCGTTCCCTGACGGCGGCGGGAAGGATCGACCAGATCACGAGCGCATCGAGGTTCGACGTGTGGTTCGCGAAGTAAATGCGCTGCCGGGTGTCAGGCGCGCACCCCTTCCAGTGCGCACGGGCCCCGGTGAACAGGCGGCCGAGGAAGGAGACGGTGGCGCCACTCATCGGGCCTCCAGTTCGCGAATGATGGCACGCGTGCGACGCACCACGGTCAGCGCGCTGCCGAGAGCCACGATCCACAGCGCCCAGGTCATCACCGGCCAGTGGAGTCCGGCGATTCCCGACCCTGCCATCACCACCGCCGCGGCCGTCATCACCGCCATCCGGTGCTGCTTCGCCATCGGACCTTCGAAGTGTTGCGACGCCTTCGCCGACGCGCCCAGCGCGCGGACATAGGCCGTCAGGATCGCCAGCAGGGCGCAGGCCCAGCCCAGCGCCACCCCGTGGGGGCCGGATCCGGCGGCATATCCGGCGCCGAGCAAGACGGCCCAGTCAGCGAAGCGATCGGGCAACTCGTTGAAAATCTCGCCCGACTTCGTCCGCAGGCCGCCTTCCACGGCCACCATGCCATCGAACAGATTGCAGAGCAGTCGCGCCTGGATGCCGACGGCGGCGCCCACGAACAGCAGCGCCCGCGTCACTCCTTCGGTCTGCGAAGTGCCCCAGAAGGCCGCTCCCGCCAACACGCCGAACCCGACGCTCGTCACCGAGATCCCGTTGGGCGTCGCGCCGGACCGCGTCAACCACCGTGCGCACGCCGCCGCCCAGCGCGTGTCACGCGCCGAGATCGGCCGCCGTTGTGCCTCTGCCTGTGCTCCAGCCATGCCCGCACGGTGCGGCGGGCCTGGGTTCGAGGGAATAGGTCCTTGGGGGGATGGTCACCTCGTTCAGGGCCTACCGCCCCCGCTGCGCGAGGAGGTAGGAGAGGAGATTGAGGAAGTCGGCCTCGGGAATGGCGTCGCCGAAGTTGTCCGGCATCAGCGACAGGTCGCTCTCCCGGCGTTCGGCAATCTCCGCGCGCACCACCGACACTTCAGTCCCGAGCGCATTGGCGAGGATGACCTGCGCGCCATCGTCGCGACGGAACAACCCGGACACGGTGTCCCCGGACTTCAGGGTGATCAGGGTCTGGCGGAAGGCGTGGTCCACGTTGCGGTTGGGATCCAGCACATCCTCGCACAGGCGCTCCGCGCCGCGATTGCCAATGCCGGTCAACTGCGGCCCCACGAGTCCACCCTTGCCGTTCAGCTGATGGCAGGCGGCGCACTGTTGCTGGTAGACGCGCTCGCCGTCCGCCACGACCGCACCGGCACCCTTGGAATCCCACAGCTGTCGGCGGGCCAACACCCGTTTCTCCCGCGCCTCATCCGCCGGCGGCAAGTCGGCCACGACCTTGCGGATGCGTTCCTCGACGCCGGGAATCCGCGCCGCCATGAGCCGGGTCCGGATCCCGGAACCCAGCAACAGGCGGGCGGGCGCACGGCCGGATTCCGCCGCTTCCAGCAGCGCCTGCGCGCCTTCCGGAGTCGACACCAGCACCCCGGCCCAACGCTGTTGGAGGCGTTGCGGGACGGACTTCAGCCCGAGGAGAACGGCATCGCGAGCGGCCGCGTTGCGCTGTCCGGCGAGGACATCGCCAAGCTTCTCCGCAAAGGCGGCAGGCTCCTGCGGATCAACCAGACGGCCCGCGATCAAGGGCACGCTGGCACCGTCCGAAAGGGCCATCGACGCGCGCGCCGATGCCAGACGCACGTCGGGATCCTGGACGCGATCCAGGGCCGAGCGGCGCAACACTGCTTCCTGGTCCTTCAATCCCAGGCGTGCCGCCAGATCCGCCGCCGCAGCCCGACGTTCGGTGGCAGCGCGCAGCCCCACCATGGGAAGCTTCACAACCGCCGGCTCGAAACGGGCCACGGCGATCCACGCGTACGCTCCGGCCGTGTCGCCATCGGTGACTTCGAACACCACGGGCTTGCCCGCGTGTGCCGACAGATCCCATTCGATCTTCCGCCCGGTGTCGTCGCGTGGCGGAACTGCCGTCGCCAGCACGGCACCAGAGACCGCATCGCGGAGTCGGGCGCCGTTCAATCCCTGCACCGGCTTGTCCGGATATCCGTCATGCCCGCACATCCAGAAGCTGAACCGCGCTGGTGCCGGAAACGCGGCGGAACGAAGCGTCCCGGTGAGCGGCTCCCCGCGAGGGAAACTGGACAACACCATTCCGGCGGTGCCATCGGCGAACTTCCGTTCCTGCAGGTCCCATGGATTCGCGGTGGGCGCGCCCGCCAATGGCAGGTTGCTCCAACCGGCCGTGGGATCCCCTGCCCCGAGCAATTCGGCAGCCAGCGTCGCGCCCCACTCCCGCACCACAGGGGGCAACGCCACGCCACGCTGCTGCAGTCCCTGTTCCACGGACTGGAACAACCCGAACTGCACGGCGGAATCGCCCGCGTGCTGCTGCCGGGCCAAGGCGACCAATCCAGGCAACTCACCCTCCGGCGCGTGCCGGGCCGCATGTCGCAACACATCCGCAGACGACGGCCCGCCGGACTGTGAGAAGCGCGGCAGCTCGCGCATCAGGAAGGCGCTGGCTTCCGTGGAAGACACCGCAATGGCCACGTTGGCCAGGGCGCGCACATCGGCGTCCGACCAGTCGCGCCGCGCGAGGACCGCATCAATGCTAGCCTTCAGGCGAAGCTGGTCGCGGACGGCCTTGCGCAACACATAGACGAGATGTGTGTCCGCCGGTTGGGCAGCGGCCAAGGCCTTGAGGAGTGGCTCGACGCTCGGTTCCGCCCCCATTCCGATCGCCTCGGCCGCGCAGCGACGGACGAGGGCATCCGCGTCCTGCACCCCCTGCAACGCCAACTCGCGGGCCGCCGACACCAGCGTGGGCGACAAGGCTTCCTTGCGACCGGCGCGGTAGTGCAGGTCCGCGACCATGCGCTGCACGTGCGTGCGTACGAGAGCATCGGGACTGCCCGCCGCGGATCGAAGCGCTCCCGCGTCCTGAACCCCGAGCCGCTGCTGCATCCACAGGGCGTGAACCCGTTGGTGGCTGTTCACGGGCGATTGCGCCGCCTTTCGCACCGCCGGAACCGCCGCCGCGGCAAACCGATCCTCCAACTCCTCCATCGCCAACAACCGCCGCGCGAGGCTCGGCGACGCCAATTCGCCCACCAACCCATCGATGCCGGTCGCGAGCGCCCCGGGCCGCAGCCGCGCCCGCCCGTCCTCGCCGGTGTACACCACGCGCCAAAGCCGACCCCGTTCGCGGTCGCGTCCCGGGTGCTGCAGGGGAACCTCATAATGCCCGATGATCCGGTTGTAGAAGTCGGCGATGTACAACGCCCCATCGGGCGCGAGGCAGACATCGACCGGACGGAACCACGAATCGTCGCAGGTCAGGAAGTCCTTCAGCTCGATCGCGCGGGGCGACGACCCGGTGAACTCGATGCGGTCCCGGTTGAGCCGGCTGGTCATGACGTTTCCGATGAACAGGTTCTCCTGGAACTCCGCCGGCCAGAGGTCGTCCGTGTAATAGCAGGCGCCGTCGATGGCGGTGCTGCCATGCGCGTGTTCCATCAACGTGGGCGCGAACCCAAGGCCATCGTGGGGCTTTCCAAAGCTCGGGTAGTACCCGCCCGCGAGAAGCTGGTAGAGGGGCGCGCTGTGGCAGTCGGACGAGTACAGGTTTCCCCGCGCATCCCAACTGAGGCCGAACGGATTCACCTGGCCCCACGTGTGGTGCTCGATGCGGGAACCGTCGAGGCGCACGCGATAGGTGTTGCCCGAGTTCATGTCGACCCGGTTGCCGTCACGGCTGGTGACGTGCGAGTCGTTGTTGAACCCGTGCGTGGCATACAACCAACCATCGAACCCACGTCGGAACGACGCCTGATTGCCGTGCGTGTCCCGGGTGTGATCAAACGGCCCGTAGTAAATTTCCCGGCGGTCGGCCTTTCCGTCGCCGTCCGTGTCCTCCAGCAACCAGATGTTCGGGATCGACCACACCAGCGCCTTCCACGTTTCCCGCCCGTCCTTGCCCGGGCTCCGGAAGGGATGCACCCCGATCGGGATGTTCAAGCCGTCCGCGAATTCCGTCGCCTTGCGCGCCCGTCCATCCGGGCCGAAATCCTCGAAGATCATCACGCGATCGCGCGCCGGACGATTCGTCGGGGCCGCGAAAGGATACTCGATCGACGTCGTCACCCACAGCCGGCCGAGGGCGTCGAACGCCATGTTCATGGGTTTGTGGATGGAGGGTTCCTCCGCCACCAACTGGATGGTGAACCCGGGGGGCAACCGGAAGGCCGCCTGCTGCTGCGCGGGTGTCCGCGGCTCGGTCGTGCGCACGCCAAGCGCCAGCTCTTCCTCGGCGGCGCCCAGCGGAACCGTCGACACCAACAACGACACAACCGCCGACACGGCCGCCTGCCTCTTCCATGACATGGGATTCACCGACGCGAACACTACCGGGCCGGATTCATTGCGGGAAGGGCGAGGTCGTGGTCGGGGGGCATCACGACGCTACCGGCGTAGCCAGAATGTCAGCGGGGCGGCGATGTCCTCATCGCCATTGGGAATGGCTTTGGAACGGCGACGAGGACGTCGCCACCCCGGTTGCATGCGGGGGCAGTGTCAAGATGCGCACTTCCACCCACAGGCAACACCCAATACCCACGGGACCAGTCCTCGCCGAGCTTCTCTCCGGAACGCAGCGGATGCTTTCACCACGACTCCATGAAACGAATCGCTGAAATGCTCTTCATTGCCACGACCATGGTCGTGGATGGGGGCTTGGCGCTCAGGAAACGTGAGGCAATGCCTCCGCACGCCCGTTCTTCCACCCAGTACTTCCACATCGGAACCCCATCACATCATGTCCAAGAAATCCGTATTCTGCATCGCAACATCCCGTTCCCAGGGCGATCTCATCGTGGATCGTCTGAAGGCGGCCAACTTCTCCAGCAGCGACATTTCCGTCCTGTTCCCCGACCAGAGCGCCTCGAGGGACTTCGCACACGAGAAGAACACCAAGGCTCCTGAAGGCGCTGTCGCCGGTGCCGGTACCGGCGGAGTGGTGGGCGGAGCGTTGGGCTGGATTGTCGGGATCGGCGCACTGGCCATTCCCGGCGTGGGTCCGTTCATTGCCGCCGGACCCATTCTCGCAGCCTTGAGCGGTGCCGCCATCGGTGCGGCGGCGGGCGGCATTGCCGGTGGCTTGATCGGCATGGGCATCCCTGAGCTGGAAGCCAAGCGATACGAAGGCAAGGTGAAGGAAGGCAACCTCCTGTTGTCCGTCCACACGGAGAACTCCGAGGAGATCAAGCGGGCGAAGGCGATCTTCACCAACTCAGGAGGGCACGACATCTGCACGACCGGTGAGGCCAGCGTGCCGTCGGAGCACAAGAAGGAGACGAAGACCATGGCTTACGCCCCCTGAGTATCAACGCGCTCCCTGAAGCGTCAGGCCTGCCAACGCCGTAAGGCGGCGGCGGGCGTTTCTTCGTCTGGCGGCATCGACTGTTACAACTTCTGCATCGCCTGCGTGAGGCGCTGGCTGAGTTCGCGGGCGGGATTGATGCCGTTCAAGCGGAGCTTCGTCTGGAAGGCGGCGACCTCGACCAACCGCGCGAGATCGCGGCCGGGACGCACGGGGATCTCCATGTGCGGAACCTTCGCCCCCAGGAATTCGATGTGCCGCTCTTCCATCCCGAGCCGGTCGACCTCTTCCATCTGCTCCCACGACTTCAGGGTCACCACCAGATCCACCTGCTTCTCGGGTCGGATCGAGGCCACGCCGAACATGGCGGCCACGTCGATGATCCCGATGCCGCGGACCTCCATGAGGTTCCGGGTGATCTCCTTGCCGGTGCCGATCAGCTTGCGTCCGTCGACGAGCGTGAGCCGGGTGATGTCATCCGTGACCATGCTGTGACCGCGTTCGAGGAGACCGAGGACGGCCTCGCTTTTCCCGATGCCACTTTCGCCCTGGATGATCACGCCAACGCCCTGGATGTCGACCATGCTGCCGTGGACCTGGGTGCGCGGGGCGAACAGGGCTTCCAGCGCGATCGTGGCCAGGTTGATGAACTTCATCGTCACCAACGAGGTCTGGAACACCGGCGTATCCGCCGCCTCCGCCGCCTGGATCAGGTCCTTGTCCGGCTTGATGCCACGGCACAGCACGACACACGGCACCTTCCACTTGAAGACTTCCGCGTAGCGTTGCCGACGGAGCGCCGGCTCGAGCGAACGCAGGTACGCGGTCTCGACGTTGCCGATGACCTGCATGCGGCGCGGCGCGAAGTATTTCTTGAAGCCTGCCAACGCCAGCCCAGGACGGTTCACCGTGGGTTCGCGGATGATCCGCTTGAGCCCGGTGGCACCCGCCAACAGATGCAATCCGAGCCCGGACATCTGCTCGGTGTAGAACTTGTGGACGGTGACCGGGGCAATGTTCATGCGGGCGGGGGCTGTCGGACTAGAGGTTGAAGTCCGGACCAAGATAGATCTCGCGGGCCTTCGGGTCGTTCACCAATCGGTCCGCCGGCCCTTCGTAGACCACCCGCCCCTGATGGATCAGGTAGGCGCGGTCCACGAGCTTGAGGGTTTCGCGGACGTTGTGATCCGTGATCAGGATGCCCAGGCCGCGATCGCGCAACCGACGCACGATCTTCTGCACCTCGTACACCGCGATGGGATCAATGCCGGCGAAGGGTTCGTCCATCAGCAGCAGCTTCGGACTGGTGACCAGCGCGCGCGTGATCTCAAGCCGCCGCTTCTCGCCACCGCTCAGCTGGTACGCCTGGCTCTTCGCCAGACGCGCCAGGTCGAGTTCGTCCAACAGCAGTTTCAAGCGGACCGCCTGTTCGCTCCGAGGACAGTCCACGGTCTCCAGGATCGCCCGCAGGTTGTCCTCCACCGAGAGCTTCCGGAAGACGCTCGGCTCCTGCGTCAGGTATCCCACACCCCGCCGCGCGCGTGTGTGCATCGCCAACCGCGTCACGTCCTCACCCAGGAACTCCACCCGTCCCTCGTCCGGCCGGATCAGCCCGACGACCATGTTGAACGAGGTGGTCTTTCCTGCGCCGTTCGGGCCGAGCAACCCGACGATCTCGCCCGCCCCGACGTGGATCGAGACGCCGTTCACGACACGGCGACCGCGATACTCCTTCACCAACCCATCCACCGTCAGCAGCCGGGTTCCGGCGGCGCCGGAGGGTGGTGAACTCGGTTCAGTCTCGGTCTTCATCCGGATTCAGGAGCAACCGGCGTGGGCCAGCATCTACTTCGGCGATCCGCCCGCGGGAGCATTGGTGGAACGACGGAACAGCCCGCTGTTCTTGAAGAGTTCCGCGCTCAACTCGGTGACCTTGTGCCGCGGAATGCGGACCCGGTTGTTGACGACGTCATACACGATCTCGTGCCCGCGGATGGTGCCGCTGGGATCCACGATCCGGGTGTCCGCCCCGGTCAGGGTGACGACCTCGTTGGTGGCGGTGTAGACCGCGCGATCACCATAGGCCCGCATCACGATGGGCGCGTCGCCGGGGTTGCGTCCCTGACGTTGGATCTCGATGACCACGTTGGTCGTGGCGATGAGCGAATCGAGCCGGTTGGTGTCTTTCTGCGGCTGCGCCAGAAGATCCCCGCAGGTGAGCTTCAGCAATCCGGGAACGTCGACGCGGACGTTGCCGGAGTAGTGGTACACGCCCGCCTTCAGGTCCATCTCCGCCCAGTCGCTCTCGATCGGCGCCCGGGCTTCCTGCGCCAGCAAGGGCGAGAACGCCAGTCCAAGGCCCGCGACCCAATTCAAGATCTTCATCGGCTTCGTTTCCTTCATCCGCCCTCAGTTTTCCCGCCTCGGCTTCGGCAACGGCACCACCAGGATCGTCCGGACCCGGTTCGACACCACCAACCGCTGGGCCCCGTGATCCCAGTGAAATCCTTCACCCGTCAATTCGAGCCGTCCGTCTGCCTGCACCACCCGCAACGCGCCGGGGGAGGTGACGATGAAGCTCGAATTGGAAAGCACCACGCGGCACGCGGGCGATTCCGCGGTCATCTGCGGCTGACCGTCCGCCCCGAAGGTGTCCACGTGGAACTCCTCCACATCGAAGGCCATCAGGCCGGCAACCGTCGAGGGAACCGCGCGCCCGCCGTGGAACAGACCGTGGGTGCGCCCATCCTTCTTCAGGGTGAAGTTCCAGTTGCGGACCGCCGAAGTCACCGGCGCGGCCGCCGGCGTCTGGGCCAACGCCCATCCCGCCGCAATGACGGCAACACACAACCCCACACCGATTCTGGATCCCGGAACGCGCAAGTGCCGGGAGCATGGAAGCCCCCCGGGCCTTAGGAAGTGAATTTCTCGATCATGGCCGCCCATCGGCCCTGCGCCTTCAGCACCAGATCGACCACCTCCCGCACCGCTCCACAGCCTCCGTTCAACCGGCACACGTAGTGCCCCAGGGCCCGGGCCTCATGGATGCCATCCGCCGGCACCGCCGCAAACCCCGCACGCTTCAACGCCGCCAGGTCCACCACGTCGTCGCCCATGTAGAGCGTCTCCTCCCATCCAATGCCCAGCTCCCGCTGGATCTCCTCGATCACCCCGACCTTCGGCGAAGGCGACTGCCGCACGTAATCCACCTTCAGGTCGTTCGCCCGCTCCGTGGTGGCTTCGGACGGCCGGGCGCTCACCCACGCCACCTTCAGGCCTTCTGCCTGCAACAACCGCAGGCCCAGCCCGTCGCGGATATGGAAGGCCTTCCGCTCGCCAATCCCCCCGCCCATCTCGATCCGTGCCTCCGTGAGGACGCCATCCACATCGCAGACGAACAGTTTCACACGCTTCAATCGCTCGACCAATACGCCCGGTATCTCCATGCGCAGCGACCCTACGCGATCTCCGGCCGGGCGTCCCGAGTGAAGTTCCCAGAGGCCAGATGCGAGGAGTTTGAAGTTTCAAGTTTCAAGTTTGAAGCCCTCGTGACCTACGATTGAGGCGTAGCAGACGACGTGAGGAGGCTGTGGATGAAGATCCCAGTTCCCAGTCCATGGGCCGGGTGAACCCCACCCGGCGCCACGCCCCAACGGGGCGAACGGTGACCATACGCCCCTGTTCCGTGTTGTGTGACGTGGTCCCCGGGGTTCCACCCCGGGCTTTCACCTGTCGCCCCTTCGGGGCTCTGGGACTTCAAAACTTGAATCTTCAAACTTGAAACTCTCTCCCCATTGCGGAAACCCGGATTCGCACGCACCTGTATGCCTGTCGCGGGATCGAACGTTCGCCGCGGAATCGCGTCCAACCGTCGCCATGAAACCTTCCAGCACTCCACACGCCCTTGTCGGCGGCGCGGTCGCCGGCCTGGGTTCCACAGGGGTCCGCCGCCTCGGCACCCTCGGCCTGACGCTTTTCCTCCTGCTGCAGCTTTCCCTCCTGGCCGCACTCAATGCCCCGGCGGCCCTCGACGAGGACGACACCCGCTTCGAACTCGTCGGCCAGGGCGCCTTCCGGTGGAAACGCCTCATCCACGCCTACGACGCCTCGCTCCACGCGGGCAAGGATTCAGCCCCGGCCACCCTCCTCACCGGTGCCCCGATCCGCCTGGAGATCCATTATCGCCGGGAGTTTTCCGCCGCCGACATCGTCTCCGGCGGTGACGCCCTCCTCCGACGGAATGTCTCCACCGAAGCGTGGAAATCCCTGCAGGAGCGCCTCACCAAGCTCAACCGGGCCTATGTCGACGTGAAACCGGGCGACCGTTACACGCTGACGTATGTGCCCGGCAAGGGAACCACCCTGCGCCTCAACGGCAATCCCCTCGTGACCGTCGAGGGGGCTGACTTCGCCGCAGCCTACTTCCGCATCTGGCTGGGCGAAGACCCCATCAGTCCGCAACTGCGGGATCTCCTGCTGGGCAAGGGCCGCCCCGCCACCCCCACTCCATGATCGTTTTCCTCCGACTCCTCTTCCTCACCGTCCTTGGCGTCATGACGTGGGGCACCCTGCGTGCTTCCATGGCCCAGGGAATGTTCGACATCCCGTCCGCGGTCACCTCGAACCCCTGGTTCCAGGTGACCCTGTTCGATGCCTACTTCGCCTTCCTCACCGCCTGCGTGTGGATCGCATGGAAGGAACAGCGCACGGCGGCGCGCGTGCTGTGGGTCATCGCCGTGCTGTTGTGGGGCAACTTCGCCATCGCGACGTACATGCTCATCGAACTGTTCCGCATCCCCACCACCGGTTCCCTCGACGAGGTCTTCACCCGCAAGCGCCCCGGTTCCATTCCCCTGCCCGCCACCCTCGCAGCCCTCGGCGCCATTGTTTACCTCGCTTCCGCGCGATCGATGTTCGCAGGGGCACCCTGAAACCGGGCGCATCTTGACACTGCCCCGCATGCAAAGGGGTGGCGACGTCCTCGTCGCCGTTCCAAAGCCATTCCCATGGCGATGAGAACATCGCCACCCCGCTCACGGACGGGGAGGCGACGTCCTCGTCGCCGTTCTCAAAGCCCCTCCCCATGGCGATGAGGACATAGCCGCCCCGCTCACGGACGGGGAGGCGACGTCCTCGTCGCCGTTCTCAAAGCCCCTCCCCATGGCGATGAGAACATCGCCACCCCGCTCACGGACGGGGAGGCGACGTCCTCGTCGCCGTTCTCAAAGCCCCTCCCCATGGCGATGAGGACATAGCCGCCCCGCTCATGGACGGGGCGCGGAGCCATGGCAAACGGTGCACACCGAACGTCGCCGCCCCGTGCCGGTGCGGGTAAAACTGCGGAACTTTGCTTGCGCTTCGCGCCCCGCTTCCCGGAAATCGCGGCATGCATCGGCTCCTCCTGCTCACGGTCGCGTGCGCCGTCCAGGCCCTGGCTGCGGACCTGCGCCTCGGCCTGATCGGACTCGACACGTCGCACGTCACCGCCTTCACCGACATCCTCAACAATCCCGCCGCCAAGGGACACGTCCCCGGGGCACGCGTGGTTGCGGCGTTCAAGGGGGGAAGCCGTGACATCGAATCCAGTTGGTCCCGCGTCGAGGAGTACACCCAGACGCTCACCACCAAGCACGGCGTCCGGATCTACGACTCGATCCCGGAACTGTGCAAGGACGTCGACGCCGTCCTCGTGGAATCCGTGGACGGCCGGCCGCACCTCGAACAGGCGCGTGCGGTGATCGCCGCCGGCAAGCCCCTCTACATTGACAAGCCCCTCGCGGGATCCCTGCGCGACGGCATGGAAATCTTCCGGTTGGCGCAGGCAGCGAATGTCCCCGTCTTCACCGCTTCCTCGCTCCGTTTCGCCTCCAACACCCTCGCCGTCCGCGCCGGTGCCATCGGCATCGTCACCAACGCCGTCACCTCCAGTCCGGCGCATCTGGAACCGCATCACCCCGACCTCTTCTGGTACGGCATCCATGGCGTCGAATCGCTGTTCACCGTCATGGGCCCCGGCTGCATCTCCGTGAAGCGCGGCACCAATGACACCGGCGGGATCATGGTCACCGGCACGTGGCCCGATGGACGGAAGGGGACGTTCACCGAGGGCAAGGGCTACAACGGCACGGCCCAGGGTACCCGCGGCCAGAGCGCTGTCGGCTCGTATGATGGTTACGCCCCTGGTGGCCGAGATCGTGAAGTTCCTGCAGACGCGCAAGGCCCCGGTCGAACCCCGCGAGACACTCGAGATCCTCGCGTTCATGGAAGCAGCCGACGAAAGCAAGCGGCGCAACGGCGCCGAGGTGACGCTGGGCGAGGTGCTGCGCAAGGCGGGCGGACGCTGACCCAGGGATGAAGCTCCTCGTCTTCGCCCACGTTCCCCCGCCCCATCATGGCCAGAGCCAGATGGTGCAGTACCTCGTCGAGGGATTCCGCCAGGATCCCGCGCTGGGCATCGAGGTCATCCACGTCGATGCCCGTCTTTCCGAAGACCTCGCCGACGTCGGCAGTGCGCGCGGCGGCAAGCTCTCGCGGCTCCTCGGCTATTGTTGGCAGGCCATACGCGCCCGCTTCGTCCATGGCGTGACCGCGTGGTATTACGTCCCCTCGCCACCCAAGCGGAACAGCCTGTACCGGGATTGGATCGTCTTCCTGCTGGTGCGTCCGTTCTTCCGGCACAGCGTCCACCATTGGCACGCGGTCGGTCTTGGAGCCTGGCTGCAGCAACAGGCGCGTCCGTGGGAACGCTGGATCAGCCATCGACTCCTCGGTCGCCCCACGCTCGCCATCACGCTTTCGGACTTCAATTCCCCGGACGCACTCCGATTCCTTCCGCGCCGCTCCGAGGTGGTCGCCAACGGTGTTCCGGATCCCTGCCCCGACTTCGACACCACGCTGGCTTCCCTCCGCAGGCAACGCCACCGCGACCGCCAGGCCGGTGGCATCGTACGCGTGCTCTTCCTCGCGCACTGCACGCCGGACAAGGGAATCTTCGACGCCCTCGAAGCCGTGGCCCTCGCCAACGCCAACGAGCAGGGGCAACCCGCCGCGCAACGACTCGACTTCCACCTCGATGTCGCCGGCTCGTTCGTCACTCCCGAGGACGAAGCCCGGTACCACGAACGGATCGCACGCCCTGATCTGAGCGGCCGTGTCCGCACGCTGGGCTTCGTGAAGGGCGAGGCGAAATCAGCCTGCCTGCGTACCGCCGATGTCTTCCTGTTCCCGAGCTATTACGCCAACGAGGGACAACCGCTGAACCTGATCGAGGCCATGGCCCATGGTCTCGTGCCCGTCACCACGCACTGGCGCGGCATCCCCGAGATGCTGCCCGAAGGTTATCCCGGACTCGTCCAACCCCGCGACCCCGCCGCCGCCGCCGCGGCCCTCCGCCAGGTGGCGCTCGCCGAGGACGGCATCCGCTTCCGAACGCTCGGCCTCGCCCGCTTCGGCCTCGACGCCCACCTCCGGCGTCTGGCGGAAGTCCTCCACTCAGTGCAGTCCTGATCCCGCGGCGTAGCTGACGAGGTCACGAGGCAGGGAACTGGTTTCTGGAATCTGGGAATTCCTGCCACTGGCTTCAAACTTGAATCTTGAAACTTCAAACTCCCCCCTCACTCATCCCCGAGCGCCGCCCGCATCGCGGCGAAGAAATCGTCGCCGCCCTTTTCGTCGACCGGTTCCCCTGCGCCGCCCTCGGCGGAGTCGTAGCAGTCGGTGGGGATCTCCTTCAGGAAGGCCGACGGATGACACGGCAGGAACTGCCCATACTTCCGGCGTGAAGCGCAATGGCTGATCCGAAGCGATTCCTGGGCGCGCGTGATGGCCACGTAGAACAGCCGTCGTTCCTCATCCAGGGTTCCCTCCACCTTGCTGCGTGCATGCGGCAGGAGCCCGTCCTCCACGCCGACGATCTGCACGTGCGGAAACTCCAGTCCCTTGGCGGCGTGCATCGTGATCAGCGTCACCAGATCACCTGCGTCGTCCTTGTCAGATTCCCGGTCCGAGTCGAGCGTCAGGTCCTCGAGGAACTCGTTCAAGCGGTCCATCGGCGACCCCGTATAGGTGGGAGGCGGATAGACGATCTTCACTTCGACGGCAGGCTTCGCAGTTTCCTCCGGTTCCGCCAGGCCGGCGGCCTCCGCGAGCGAACGTCCGGCCATCGGCCCGGGCTTCGTGGCGGGACGCGGCGTCCGGACTTCGCCCCCATCCAGCGAGGCCACCAACTCGGAGATGTTCCGCGCACGGTTGTCGGCGACCTCCGGGTCCTTGTCCTGCCGACGGAGATCTTCCAGGTACCCCGTTTCCTTCAACCATCCGTCCGCCCACGCACTCAGTGAAACACGCTCCATCCCGAGCAACGGCTGCCGCATCCGATCGATGAACGCCACCAATTGCCGGATCGCCTCGCCGGTGCGTGCCTGGAAGGAGGCCTGGACGTCCGTGTGCTTCATCACGGCATGCACCGAGGTGTTCCGCTCCGAACTGAACGCCAGCAACCGCTCCATCGTGACATCGCTCAGGCCGCGCGCCGGCGTGTTCGCGATCCGCAGCAACGCGACGTCGTCCTCGGGATTCACGAACGTCTTCACGTACGCGAGGAAGTCCCGGATCTCGCGCCGGTCAAAGAAGGACTGCCCGCCGATCAACCGGTAGCGGATCCGGGCCTTGCGCAACGCGGTTTCAATCGGGCGCGCCTGCAGGTTCGTCCGGAACAGGATGGCCTGACCACCCCAGGGAACCCGCTTGGCCACGCGGTCATACTCGATGTTGTCGGCCACCGTCGTCGCCTCCTCGTCATCGGTGGCAAAGGAATGGACCACGATCTTGGAACCCGCGCCCTTCGATGACCACAGGTTCTTCCCGCGTCGGAGGGTGTTGTTGCGGATCACCGCGTTCGCGGCCTTCAGGATGGTGTTGGTCGAGCGGTAGTTCTGCTCGAGCTTGATCACCTTGACCTCGGGGTAGTGCTTCTCCAGGCCGAGGATGTTGGCGATCTCCGCCCCACGCCATCCGTAGATGGACTGGTCGTCGTCGCCCACGACGCAGAGGTTGCGCGACTCCTTCGTCAGGAAGTGCACGAGCTCGAACTGGCTCGAGTTGGTGTCCTGATACTCGTCCACCATGACGTACCGCCAGCGGCGCCGGCAGGCCTCCAGCGCGTCCTCATGCTCCCGGAACAACCGGAGCGTCAGCAGGATCAGGTCATCGAAATCCACCGCGTTCGCCGCCCGCAGCGCCGACTCATACTTCCGCGACACATGCTGCGCCAGCGCCCGTACGGATTCGTCGCCGAACACCGGCGAATTCGGCCCGGCGTTCTTGAACTTCGACAGCATCGACAGCACTGCGCCGGCGTCCGTCTTCTCCCCCTTCGCCGAGATCGCGCTCAGGATCTTCTTCATCGCCGCGAGCTGGTCGCCCTCGTCGTAGATCACGAAGTTCCGCTTGTACCCCAACTTCTCGATGTGTTGCCGGAGCACGCGCACGCACAGGGAATGGAACGTGCACAGGGTCGGCCGAGCCGTGTACGGATCCTCCGGCTCGTCGCGGTTGCGCTTCGGTCCCCGGGAACGCGGCACCATGTCGTTCACGCGTTCCTGCATCTCGCGCGCGGCCTTGTTCGTGAACGTCACCGCGAGGATGTGACCCGGGGCCACCCCCCGGTCGATCATGTGTGCGATCCGGCACGTCAACGTGCGCGTCTTCCCCGTGCCGGCTCCGGCAAGGATCAGGACAGGCCCCTGGAACGTGATGACTGCGTCACGCTGCTCAGGGTTCAGCGATGCAAGGTCGAAGGCCATGCGGCCGCGCAGTCTCCGCACCCGCCGCCCGCCCGCAAGGGTGGATTCAGCCCGCGTCGAATGAAGGCTGCCGAGCGGGATGCGCCGGGTGAGGCCACCCGACCTTCACCGATTCTGGAAACGGGCCGCTTCCCTTGAAGGCCGCGTGCCCCCACGCGGCGGTGGCTGGCTTCAAACCTGCCTCCAAAACTTCAAGCCTTCGCCCCCTCCTTCACCGGTTCCGTGGGGAACAACCGCTTCAGGCGGTTGATCGGACGCTCCAGCAGGATCTCGCTCGCCGCCGCGGCCACGATCGACATCGCGAGCAGCACGAAGAACTGGGCCACCTCATCCTTGGGCATGTGGAATCCGAAGCGCCCGAGTTTGTTCTCCAGCATGGAGCCAATGTACTTCATGAACATGTGGTAGAGGTACAACCCGTAGCTGATCCGGCCGAAGTACTGCGCCACGGGATTGGCCACCACGTGCCGGAACCCGCCCTTGAACCCCACGGCGCACTGGCCCACCACCACCGCGAAGAACAGCGACTCCACCACGGGCCCCACGGTTGCGGTGAACACCGGCACCCAGCGGAACTGGTTCAACACGAGATGCCCCAACATCACGGCACTGGCCGGCACCCACAGCTTCCTGAGCAGCGGCTCCAGGGTTTCGCCACGTGCGCCCAGTCCGACCTGATACCAGGCCAGCAACGCGCCAATGAGCAGCTGGTCAATGCACGCCGGCAACAGGACCCGGGTCGCCAGATGCTCGTGCCCCAACCACAGCGCCATCGCCAGTCGGAACGCCACGGCGAACGGAATCGATGCCAGCAACAGCCGCGGCAGCAGCCGCAACGGCATCATCAGGAGCACCGCCGGCCAGATCAGGTAGAACTGTTCCTCCACTGCCAGCGACCACAGGTGGCTGACGTACCCGTGCCATGCGTTCCGGAAGGCAAAGTAGAAGTTCGAGAGATACGAGGCATGCCACCAGAAGGTCACCTGCAACGTGTTCATCCCCACGATCACCCCGCCGATCAGCGTGAGGTAATAGATCGGGAAGATACGGAGCGACCGTCGGATGTAGAACTGCCGCAACTGCCAGCCCAGGGTCGACTTGCCCGAATCCAGCAAACCCCGGGACCGCAGAAGGATCCCAGTGATCAGGAAACCGCTCAGCACAAAGAAGCACCGCACCCCAAGTTCACCCCACGGCTCGAAATGCAACAGGCCCGGAAGCCAGTGGTGGATCATCACGAAGAGGACGGCATAGGCACGCAGGCCGTCCAACTGGGGCATGTGTTGGGGAGTCGGTTTCGCCATAGGTATTGGGGCCCCGGCAACGAAACCGAACATTCAGGCCCGGTGTTCTGCCACGGTAAAAAGGAACCCACGGCTTCCCCACCAACCCTCCCGGTTTGGTCCCCGATGCACCCCTCGAAGGAAATCCTCACGGACTCCACCCCCGGATGGCAAGAGAGGATCCAGACTTCACACTCTCCCCCTCCCCCCGCCTCCTCACGTCGTCAGCTACCATCGTAGCCGACGAGGTCACGAGGCGTGTCGCACGGCTTCAAACTTGAATCTTCAAACTTCAAACCCTCCCCCTCACCCCCGCCTCCTCACGTCGTCAGCTACCATCGTAGCCGACGAGGTCACGAGGCGTGTCGCATGGCTTCAAACTTCAATCTTCAAACTTCAAACTCTCCCTCTCACCCCCGCCTCCTCACGTCGTCAGCTACCATCGTAGCCGACGAGGTCACGAGGCGTGTCGCATGGCTTCAAACTTCAATCTTCAAACTTCAAACCCTCCCCCTCACCCCCGCCTCCTCACGTCGTCAGCTACCATCGTAGCCGACGAGGTCACGAGGCGTGTCGCATGGCTTCAAACTTCAATCTTCAAACTTCAAACTCTCCCTCTCACCCCCGCCTCCTCACGTCGTCAGCTACCATCGTAGCCGACGAGGTCACGAGGCGTGTCGCACGGCTTCAAACTTGAATCTTCAAACTTCAAACTCTCCCCCTCACCCCCTTCAACGCTGCCTTCACCATCACGTACTCGCCCACGTTCTCCGCGGTCACCAACCCCACCAGGACCCCGGCGTCCACCACCGGAATCGCCGACGCCGATCCCTCGCCCGCCTGCGTCCGTCGCAAGACGGCCTCGATCGATTCCATCGGTGAGGCCACCGTGAAATCCTTGCGCATCACATCGCGGACCAACGTGTCCGGTCCGCCACCGGTAAGCCCACGCAGCAGGTCCGCCCGCGACACGATCCCGACGATCTCCCCCTGCGTCACGACGGGAAAATCCTGCTGATACCCGGCCAGCAACCACTCGGAAAGATCGCGGAGATTGTCGAACGGGGAAGCCGACCGGAACTCCCGCATCATGGTGTCGCGGACGGACACGCCATGGAGCACCGAGGTCGTGGCGACGGCATCCGCTTCCTGGCTCGCGCCGATCCAGACGAAGAGGGCGATGAACAGCAGCAACGGCTGCTGGAAGGGAATGATGCCTCCCATGCCGAGCAGGACGACCCCCGCCATCACCAGGGCCAAACCCTTGCCAACCGCGGCCGCGATGCGTGTCGCCCAGACCCGGTTCCCGCGCCAGGAGAGGATCGCCCGCAACACACGCCCCCCATCCATCGGGAAGGCCGGGATCAGGTTGAAGACGACCAGGAACAGGTTCACCACCATCAACGCCAACGGTGCGGGCCCCCGCAACAGGGCGAGATCAAACGATCCCTGCACCACGGGCGCCAGCAGCATCCAGCCGAACGCCAGCGCCGCAATCACCACATTGACCGCCGGCCCCGCCAACGCGATCAGCAACTCCTGCCGCGGTGTCTCCCCCGTCGAATCCATCCGCGCCACCCCACCGATCGGCAGCAGGGTCACATCCCGGGTCCGGATCCCAAAGTGACGGGCCATGAGCACATGCCCGAATTCATGCAGCAGGACGCAGCCAAAGATCATCGACTGGAACAGGACACTCGAGAGCGCCCCACGCAGGGAACCGCCCGAAGCGTCCCACCCACGCCAGCCAAAGAAGGCCAGCAACAGCAGGAACGTCAGGTGCAACCGCACCTCAACGCCAAAGGGACGCGCAATCAGGATCGACCATTTCACAGGCTCTACCTTCGCTGCATGCACGCATGGTTGCAACCTGCCGGACCTTGGACATTGTACCCACGTGAACCTTGATCTTCCGCGCCGTGTGGCGCTGTTTGCCACCGCGATCCTCGTGGTGTCTGCGGCGTTGGGGTGGCGCGCGTGGGTCGCCTGGGGTGAGGCCGGCCGTCTGGCAAACCTGGCGCCCGCCCTCGAAGCCGGCCAGGAACTCGCCGAGCATTACAAGGCGCAGGTCCTCGAAATGAACCACGCCCTCGCCCGCTATGGCGTCACAGGCATCGAGGACGAACGCGAGCGGTTCTCGGCCACCCGCAACACGCTCCGTGCCTGGCTCAAGCAGCAGGCCTCCAACCCCACCACCCTCCCCAACCCCGCCGTCCTCAACCGAATCCAGACCGCCTTCTCCGCTTTCGAAGCCGACGCCGACAGACTCCTCGCCACCCGGGCCAGCGGCAGCGCCGGGGTCCAACCCACCCAGCTCATCAACCAATTGGAACAGGATTCCCGCGCCCTCCTCGCCCTCGCCCACGAACTCGATGACGTCCACCGCGACCAGATCAACCGGTCGCTCACCGCAGCCGAGGAATCCGTCGCCACCCTCCACAACTTCACCCTCGGTTCCCTCGCCACCCTCCTCAGCCTCATGGCCTGCCTCGGATTCTTTGTCTGGCGCGACCTGATTGCCCCGCTCCGCTCCCGGCTCCACCAGTCCCGCCTCGCCCTCGAACAACGCGAGAAACTGGCCTCCCTCGGTGTCCTCGCCGCCGGTGTGGCCCACGAGATCCGGAATCCCCTCACCAGCATCAAGGCCCGCGCCTTCACGCTCTCCCGCCTCCTCCGGCACAACAGCGACGAACACGGCGACGCCGTCGTCATCAGCTCCGAGATCGCCCGTCTCGAACGGATCGTCGACGACTTCCTCCGCTTCTCCAAACCCACGCCTCCCTGCCCGTCCCTCGTCCAGTCCGGATCCACCTTCCGCGAACTCGCCGCCCTCCTCGGACCCGACCTCGAACGGCGTCAGCTCCGGATCGACGTTTCCGCGACCGACGATACGGCTTTCCCTGCGGATCCCGGCCAACTCCGCCAGGTCCTGTTGAACCTCCTGCGGAATGCCATGGATGCCAGCAAACCCGGCGACGTCATCACCCTCAGCGCCAACCGGGAAACCCTCCGCATCGAGCGCGAAGTCGTCCCGGTCATGGCCCTCGCCGTCAGCGATCGGGGAACCGGAATCCCACCCGAAGTCCAGCGCCGCCTGTTCGATCCCTTCTTCACCACCAAGCCCAGCGGCACCGGCCTCGGGCTGTCCATCAGCGCGCGCATCGTCGAAGCCCACGGGGGATCCCTCGCCTACCAGACCGCTCCCAACCGCGGCACCACCTTCTTCGTCCACCTTCCACTCGTGGCCCAACCGCGTGAGGTTCCCGTGGCTTCGCTTCCTACTCCCTCCGTCCTCCACGCCACCTGATCGTGCTCCCCTCCCCCCGCATCCTCCTCATCGAGGACGACTCCGGCGCCGCCTCGTCCCTCAAACGCCTCCTCGCCGCAGAAGGCTATTCCGTCGAAGTGTCCCCCGAGGGCAACGCCGGCCTCAACGCGGCACGCTCCGGGGACCACGATGTCGTGATCACCGACTGGCGTCTCCCCGGTGCGTCCGGCATCGAGATCATCCAGTCGCTCCACCGATCGCATCCGCGGCTGCCCATCATCCTCATCACCGCCCACGGCTCCACCGAGACCGCCATCGAGGCCACCAAGCACGGTGCCTTCGAATACCTCCTCAAGCCGCTCGACATGGAGGAACTCCTCGCCGTGACCGCCCGCGCCGTGTCCTCCCGCCGCATCATGGTCGACCCCGTCGGCCTGGGCGAAGGCACCCCCGCCCAGGACACCCTCGTCGGGCACTCCCGCGCCATGCGCGACATCTACAAGGAGATCGGCCGTGTCGCCGCCCAACCTGTCGATGTCCTCATCCGCGGCGAGACCGGCACCGGCAAGGAACTGGTTGCCCGCGCGCTCTACCAGCACAGCCACCGCGCCGACGCCCCCTTCATCGCCGTCAATTGCGCCGCCATTCCCGAAGCCCTCCTCGAATCCGAACTCTTCGGCCACGAACGCGGCGCGTTCACCGGTGCCGTCAACCGCCGCGTCGGCCGCTTCGAACAGGCCTCGGGCGGCACCGTGTTCCTCGACGAGATCGGCGACCTTTCCCTCACCACGCAGGCCAAGCTCCTGCGCGTCCTCCAGGAACGCACCCTCTCCCGCGTCGGTGGCAACGAACTCATCCCTGTCGATGTCCGCATCATCGCTGCCACCCACCGCGACCTGGAAGGAATGATCGCCGAGCGGATGTTCCGGGAGGACCTGTTCTACCGTCTCAGCCAGTTCACCATCACCCTGCCTCCGCTGCGCCAGCGTCCGGAGGATATTCCCGACCTCATCCGTCACCTCGGCCGCCGCTTCGGTCGCGAACTCGGCATCGAACATCCGGCCTTCACACCGGAGGCCGTCCATCTGCTCCAGGCGTTCAACTGGCCCGGCAACATCCGCCAACTCGGCAACCTCATCCGCCAACTCCTCGTCGTCGCCCGCGGTCCGGTCAGCGAGAATCACGTCCGCACCGCCCTCGCCAAGGGCGAACGCCCCAGCGACGTTCCCGATGACGGGCTGCAGACGCTCGCACGCCAGTTCCTCGCCACCGCCCGCGAAACCGGTTCCGACGACGCCCACGCCCGTTTCATCGCCCACGCCGAACGCGTCCTCTTCCAGATCACCATGGAACAGGCCGCCGGAAACAAGTCCCAGGCCGCCCGCTGGCTCGGCATCACCCGCTTCACCCTCCGCGAACGCCTCATCGCCCTCGGCATCAAGGAACCGGAAGGCCCCGTCTGATCCCCTCCCCGCCTTGGGACGGGGCGGCGATGTCCTCATCGCCATGAGAGAGGCTCTGGATCGGCGACGTGGACGTCGCCAGCCCGTTCCCGGGGGGAGCATTAGCAGGCACCGCGCCTGCCACCTCCTCATTCCATGCCGGGAATCCCTTGAATCCAGATCCACCCCGGCCCGACGCTCGCCCCCCACGCTGCATGTCCCGCCACATCCTCATCGTTCCCGACAAGTTCAAGGGCACCCTCACCGCCGCGCAGGCCGCTGACGCCATCGCCGCAGGCTGGTCCAGCGTCCATCCCGCGGATCATCTCGTGCGCGTTCCCATGAGCGACGGTGGCGACGGTTTCGGCAGCGTCCTGGCCCACGCCCTCGCCGCGTCGCCCCTGGAATCCTCCACCGTCGACTCCGCCGGACGGCCGCGTACCGCCCAATGGTGGCACTCGCCCTCCAGGTCCATCACCGTCGTCGAAACCGCCCAGATCATCGGCCTCGCCCTGCTGCCCCACCGCCAGTTCCACCCGTTCGACCTCGATACCTTCGGCATTGGCACCGTCCTCCGCGACGCGGTCGCCACCGGAGCCCGCGAATGCTGGGTCGGCATTGGCGGCAGTTCCACGAACGATGCCGGGTTCGGCCTCGCTCGCGCCCTGGGATGGCAATTCCTGGACGCTTCCGGAGCCCCCATCGTCCGCTGGCCCGACCTGACCCGCCTCAGCCGCGTGATCCCACCGTCCCAGTCACTCGCCGACCACTGCCGCTTCACCGTCGCCGTCGACGTCGAGAACCCGCTGGTCGGCCCCAACGGTTGCTCGCGCATTTACGGTCCCCAGAAAGGCCTTCGCCCCGAGGACATGGACGCCGCGGAAGCCGCCCTCAACCGACTCGCCACCGTGCTCGCCGAACATCTCGGCCGGGATCTGGCCCCACAGCCCGGGAGCGGCGCCGCCGGCGGTCTCGGCTTCGCGCTGCCCGCCTTCCTCAACGCCAAGGTGGAGTCCGGATTCGAGATCTTTGCCACCGCCGCCGATCTCGACCGTCATCTCGCAGACGCCGACCTCATCCTCACCGGCGAAGGCTCCCTCGATCGTCAATCACTCATGGGCAAGGGCACCGGCCGCGTCGCCGAACGCGCACGACGCCATGGCCGGCCCTGCATCGGCCTCGCCGGACTCGTCGAAACCCTCGCGCCGGGCGAAACCTCCCTGTTCACCGCCGCGCACGCCATCGTCCCGGACATCGCCCCGTTGGAGACGGCGAAATCCAACGCCGCCCGCTGCCTCACCGAGTTGGCCCACCGCACGGCTGCCGCCTGGCTCTGACCCCAATCCCTACCAAGGTCTGGGCTGAAAGATTTCCGAAGAATTCTGCAAACTTGCTCCCATCGATCGCAGAGGAATCATTGACCGATAAGAAAGTTGGCTGTTCCGCCAAGTAACTCTCAGGAGCAGCCGATAAAGGAGAACAACAGTCACACCAGCAATTCAGCGATGCCCTGACCGGCGTCGCGGGCCAAGGGAATCAAGGGGGCCTCAAAGTCGCACTATCGGTGCACGTGCCATGTACCCCATCCCATCCATGATTGCTGTCGTCCGGAATGCATCCCATTCCGCGGCTTCGGTCACCGCCCTCCATGGCGGTTCCATCATCCCCTCCTCTTCCACCCCCAACGGGAGGGCTTCATGAAGACCGAATCCTTTGGTCCCGTCCTCCGGGTCTCGGGACTCGCTGAACTTTCCGCACCCTCGTCCCCAGCGGTCCAGTTCACCATCCACTCCGCCCTCCGCGACGAGCATCAAAGCGTTGAAATCGACTCCAGCACCCTGCGCTTCGTCGATTGCGCCGGCCTCCGGGCCCTCGTCAGCCTCCACCGATCCCTCCAATCCAGGAAGGGATCCATCCGGCTGGTCCAACCCACCGATACCTTCCTGCGCCTTCTCAAGTACACCCAGTTGCACCATCAGTTTGAGATCGTCAGCAACTGAGAGGTCCTTCCTCAGCCTCCTGACGTCGTCTGCTACACCCGAAGCGTGGTCGTCGACGTCAGGAGGCGATTGGGAACCTCTTCCTCAGCCTCCTGACGTCGTCTGCTACACCCGAAGCGTCGTCGCCGACGTCAGGAGGCGATTGGGAACCCCTTCCTCAGCCTCCTGACGTCGTCTGCTACACCCGAAGCGTGGTCGTCGACGTCAGGAGGCGATTGGGAACTCCTTTCTCAGCCTGCTGGCCCGCCCCCCTTGCCAGCCCTCTTCCCCACCCGGCCCGGCTGTGGTTTCATCCGCGCCCTTGATGCAAAAGACCGCATTGTTGTTTGCCGGGCAGGGTGCCCAGGCCGTTGGAATGGGCCGGGATCTCGCTGAAACGTTTCCCGCCGCCCGCGCCCTCTTCGATCAGGCCAACGCCGCCCTCGGATACGACCTGGCCTCCATCTGCTTCCACGGCCCCGAGGCCGAACTCACCCGCACGGAAAATGCCCAACCCGGCATCTTCCTCGTCTCGTGGGTCGCCCTCACCCTCCTGCGGGATCAGGTTCCTGACCTCGCCTTCCAGGCCACCGCAGGCCTTTCCCTCGGCGAGTTCACCGCGCTCGCCGCCGCCGGCAGCCTTTCCTTCGACGACGGTCTCCGCATCGTCCGCCTGCGCGGCCGGTTCATGCAGGAAGCCTGCGAAGCCACCCGGGGCGGCATGGCCGCCATCATCGGCCTCGACGAAGCCCCCACCCGCGAGGTCTGTGCCGAGGCCGGCGTCACCCTCGCCAACCTCAATTGCCCCGGCCAGATCGTGATCTCCGGGGACACCGACCGCATCCCCCAGGCCATCGAACTCGCCAAGGCCAAGGGCGCACGCAAGGCCATCCCCCTGCCCGTCGCCGGCGCCTATCACTCCCCCCTCATGGCCTCCGCCCAGCCCAAGCTCGCCGCGGAACTCGCCCGGATCCGCCTCGCCCCGCCCTCCGTCCCCGTGATCAGCAACGTCAGCGCCGCCGCCCACGGCAGCCCCGACGCCATCGCACAACTCCTCGTGGAACAGGTCACCGGATCCGTCCGCTGGGAGGAATCCATCCGGGCGCTGCTCGCGCAGGGCTTCACCCGTTTCATCGAACTCGGCCCCGGGACGGCCCTCACCGGGTTCCTCCGACGGATCGACAAGTCCGCCCAGGCGCTGAACGTGGCCGATGTCCCCTCGCTTGCCGCCACCGTGGCGGCATTGAAGGGCTGAGCCACGGCTCAACCGCGGGGCGCGTCGGCCGGCACGAACAGGAAGTTGTTGCAGTAGCCCGGCCGATCCCAGAACCGGTCGCCCTCGGTCGACTGATGAACCTCCGGACGGAACTCGGCGATCGGCCGCAGTCCGTCCGGACCAAAGAACTCGCCGCGGTAGCCGTACCCCTCCAGTTCACGGAACACATCCGCCACCCGATGGGTGGCGAGATGTCGCTGCTCACATTCGAAGAGCAGCACCGGACGCGCCCGACGCAGCAGGGCCGCGCCTCCGCGGAACACCGCCAATTCGTGCCCTTCGACGTCGCACTTGATGAAGCGGGGCGCCTTCGAACCTTCCGGAAACTCCCGGTCGAGCGAGGTCACCGGAATCGGCACCTCGCGTCCGCCCGTCCCCGCGGCGCGTTCAAACGAAGCCCCGGGCGACACCGCCCCGCTGCCCTCCGGAAACACCAGTGTCAACGTGCCAACACGTTCCGACACGCCCTCGTTGCGCACCTCCACGTGTCGCCATCCGAAGGTCCGCACCACGCCCCGCAGATACTCCGCCAGGAACGGCTGCGGCTCGAAGGCCAGCACCCGACCCGACGGTCCCACCGCACGCTGCAGCCAGAACAGGTAACTCCCCTTGTGCGCCCCCAGATCGAGGACCACGTCCCCGGGCCGCACCCAACGCCGCAACGCGGCAATTTCCTCCCGCTCGTCGCGGCGGCGCGCCTTCCACACACGGTGGAGGTATCGGATGGCAGCAAATGGTCCCAAGGCGCGCAGGCTAGGTCCCGCCCGATCAGCCCTGCAAGTTCCCAGTTCCCCGTTCCCCGTCGGTAGCAGTCGACGTAAGGAGGCTGTGGAAGAGGCTCCCAATCGCCTCCTGACGTCGGCGACGACGCTTCGGATGTAGCAGACGACGTAAGGAGGCTGTGGAAGAGGATGTCGAAGTGTGACGTCATGATCCCGCCGGGTGAGGGCACCCGGCCTTCACTTCAATCCTCGAACTCAGCGGAGCCCTTCGTCGAAAATCTCGTACGCCCGTTCCCGCTGTTCGGGCGCGAACCGATGCAACCCTTCCGGATGCACCACCTCCGGAACAACCCCACCTCCCTCCGCCCAGCGCGACCTTACCTTCTCCACCACCCGGTCCACGCTGCGCCATCGGAAGTTCGAGTCCCCCTTCGGCGCGTTGATGAAGACCCGACGCGGCGCGATCGCCCCGAGGACGTCGTCGAAATCAAAGGGCAACGCCTCCAACCGCCCGCGATACGCCAGCAACCCTGGCATGTACCGGAGCTGGCACCACCCGCGTTCCTCCGCCCACACTGCCGGATTGCCGTCGTAGTAATCGCGGAACGCATCGAAGCCGCAGCTCGTCACCACCACCCGGATCCGCTCGTCGAAGGCCGCGGTGAACAATCCGTTGTGCCCGCCCAGCGAATGCCCGATCGACCCGAAGCCCCGGTTCGTGGACACGAACGGCAACGACGCCAGCAGGTCCAACCCGCGCACGTTGTCCCAGATCGCCTTCATCGTCCCGCTTTCGAATCCGAGGCCACGGACATCCGGCTGATGATCCGCGAGCAACGGATACGCCGGTGCCAGCACCACGAACCCACGTTTCACCAGTTCCACACCGTAGGCGTCGTCGGGAGAATTCCCAGACCCACCACCACCTTCCGTCCCGCGGCGTGCGTCTGGTGCAACCCCAGCACGGCCGCGTGACGCGTGCCGTTGGTCAGGGCGGATTCCGGAAACATCAGATATGCCGGAACCGCGGCTCCCGGCTGGCTTTCATAGGTCAGATCCCGGAGCACCCAACCGTCCCGGCGTACCTCGGACACCACCTCCACCTTGGGAACACCGCGCGGCCCAGGCGGCAACCGACCCATCACCGACTGCATCGCACGCAAGGATTCCGCGCGGGTCCGCATCGCCGCGGACGCCGACTGGCCCTGCGTCGGCATGGCCATGAAGACAGCCCACAACAACACCCAGACCCGCAGGCCGCGCTGCCTCGATGATGGTCCCGGGACGTTCACGCTGAGAACGGTGGTTGTATCCGTAGATGGCGCCGATGACGCAGATGAACTGGGGCTTGGATAGGGTTGGTCCAGCACCCACAAGGTGAGACCTCGTCCGGGGTCCAAGATCGGCATTTCTGCCTCTCCATCTGCGCAATCGGCGCCATCTGCGGATGGTTGAACTGCTGACTCCGCTTCACAACTTCACGGTCTTCCCGGTGGCCGCGCTCTTTACCGCGGCATCCACGATCTCCTGTCCAATCCGGCTGATCGGGAGGCTGACCGGTCCCTGCAACGGCTCGCCCCGGTCGAGGCAGTGCAACAGGTATTCCACCGGGTTCCGGTGCGGCGCCTTGGGCAGCGGAGCCGCGACCATCGCGGGCTTGGGACGACGACGCGTCTGCACCGTCACGAAGGCCTCGTAATCGTCGCTCCGGATTGTTCCCTCCGTGCCCGCGATCACGAACCCGCACGCCGGCTGCGGCGGGATCGTCCACGGATCGGTGAAGGTTCCCCACCGGGTCTCGAACTTTGACAACCCATGGGCGTAACGGGCCACCACGATGGAGTGTTCGTCGACTTCCAACCCCGGCGGTTGGTCCACCACCGCGGTCACATCGATCGGCCGGCGTCCGCCCTGGTACCACGTTCCCAGCGTCGTGCCGTAGCCGAGGTAATCCAGGAGGGAACCACCGCCGTGCTTCCGCTGGTAGAACCAGGAATGGGGTTTCTCCGCGGCCACCTGTTCAGCCGTCTTCTCATGCTTGTCCGCGCCATGCCACAAAGGCCCGCGGTTGCCGCCGAAATGCCAGACGTTCAACACCTCGCCGATCACCCCGGACTGCACCAGATCGTGGGCCTTCCGATGCGACCGCAGCCATTGGAGAGGCCAGTTGATCATCAGCGTCCGATCCTTCGGCATCGCCTTGATCATCGCATCGGCCTCCTTGAGCGAGGCGGCGAAGGGCTTTTCCACGATGACATGCACGCCGGCCGGGGCCACGCGCCGCACCCACTCCCCGTGACTCGACGCCGCGGGACAGAGGATCACCACGTCCGGCCGGGTCTTTTCGAGGCACTCGGCTTCGTCCGTGAACACCCGGTCCCGCGGGATCCGGAGCTTGCGCACGGCTTCTTCCATCCGTGCGGGCTGCTCGTCCGAGATCCCCACCAACTCGACCTGTGGATGCTCCGCCGCCATGCGGAGGAGATCCCCCATGTGGAAGTGGTCGAAATTGATGCCGGCGATCTTCCAAACGCGCTTTTTCATCGGAATGAACAAGGCTGGCGCACGAAACATCAATGGCAAGCCTTGAGGGAACGGGAAGCAGAACGGGGATGCATCGGGACACGGGCCCCAGCTCAAACGGGGCGGCAACGTCCTCGTTGCCCTCTCTGGCCTTTTTCCCGAGGCGACGAGGACGTCGCCACCCCGTTCCAGAGGGCGTCAGGGCAGATTCGCGATGATTGGTTCCACCAGTTCGGCACCCTTCAGCAGCCGGCAGAATTCCTTCTTCGTGGCCTCGTGATGCGTGCCCTCGCCGGACTCACGGTTCTTGAGCTTCTTGTAGCCCACCTTGAGCCGTTCGAGGTGCACGACCCGGATCAACTCGCCGTCCGCCTTCCAGATCTGTCCTTGCTGCAGTTTCACGGCGCAAGGCTGCCCCTGCGCCGCGCGCCTGACCAGCCCAGACCCGGGCCTAGATCTCGACCTGCATTCCCAGCTCGACCACACGGTTGGCCGGCAACCGGAAGAACGCCGTCGCGCTCTGCGCGTTCCGCGCCATCACCGCGAACAGGTGCTCCCGCCACAACGCCATCCCCGCGTTCTTTGCCGGGATGATCGTCTCGCGGCTCAGGAAGAACGTCGTTTCGTTCTCCTTGAACTCCAGCCCCCGCGTCGCACAGGTCGCCAAAACCGAGGGCACATCCGGATCCTCGAAGAACCCGAAGCGCGCCCGCACCCGCCAGAACCCATGCGGCAGCTTCTCGATCTCCACCCGCTCGTCGTTCGCCACCCGGGGATCCTCGTCCACCTGGATCGTGAGGAACACGATCCTCCGGTGCAGCACCTTGTTGTGCTTCAGGTTGTGCAACAGCGCCAGGGGCGTGCCGTCCGAGTTGCCCGCCATGTACACTGCCGTGCCTTCCACCCGCGACGGTTGGCGCCGTTCGATGCTCTCGATGAACTTGTCCGCCGGGATCGAACTCGACCGGACCCGCTCCCACAGCAGTTGCCGCCCCCGCTTCCAGGTGGCCATCAGCGTGAAGAGCGCGACACCCACCGCGAGCGGGAACCAACCGCCATGCATGATCTTCAAGGCGTTCGCGCCGAAGAAGGCCATCTCGATGATGAAGGCCGGAATGCAGACGCTGGCCGAAAGCCACCATGGCCAGTTCCACAGGCGTCGCGCGGCAAAATAGAACAGGAGGGTGGTGATGCCCATCGTCAGCGTCACCGCAATGCCATAGGCGGCCGCCAGGTTGGAAGACGACCGGAACTCGAGCACCAATCCGAGACAGGCAATTGCCAGGGCCATGTTCACCTGCGGAAGATAGATCTGTCCCCGCTCACGCTCCGAGGTGTGCTCGATCGCCAACCGCGGGATGTAGCCGAGCTGGATCCCCTGCATGGTCAGGGAAAACGCCCCGCTGATCAGGGCCTGCGAGGCAATCACCGCCGCTGCGGTGGCCAGGGCCACCAGCGGGATCAACGCCCACTTCGGTGCCAGGTTGTAGAACGGATTCTGGGCCAGTGCAGGGTCATGCAAAAGCAGCGCTCCCTGCCCCAGGTAGTTCAGCGTCAGCGCGGGCAGCACCATGATGAACCACGCCATCCGGATGGGACGACGGCCAAAATGGCCCATGTCCGCGTACAACGCTTCCCCACCCGTCACCACCAGGAACACGGATCCAAGTATCGGGAACACGTGCCACTGCCCGGTCGCCAGGAAGCGGACGCCGTGCCACGGGTTCAGCGCGGCCAGGACACCCGGCTCGCTCAGGATCGCCCGGACTCCAAGCACGCTGATCACCGCAAACCAGACGATCATGATCGGCCCGAAAACCTTGCCGACCGCGCCCGTACCCGCCCTCTGCGCCAGAAACAGGCCGGTCAGGATCACCAGCGTGATCGGGACCACCGCCGAATCCAGTTTCGGCGTCAGGACGTTCAACCCTTCCACGGCACCCAATACGGACACCGCCGGAGTGATCATTCCGTCCCCGTAGAGAAGAGCCGCCCCGAAAAGCCCCAGACCCACCATCACACCCGCCCCCCGGCCCCGCTCCTTTCCATGCCCGCGCTTCTCCGGAAAGGCCAACGACAACAACGCCAGGATGCCTCCCTCGCCCTTGTTGTCCGCCCTCATCACAAAAACGATGTACTTGATGGAAACGATGAGGATGAGCGACCAGACGAACAGGGACAGGATTCCCAACACGTTCGCGGGCGTCACCGCCATCTTGTGATGCTCGCCAAAGCACTCCCGCAAGGCATACAGCGGGCTCGTTCCAATGTCCCCGTAGACAACACCAAGCGCCGCCAGCGTCAGCCCAGCCAAGCGCATCCGACCCGAAGATGGAGTTTGCATGGTGGAGGTTCAGTAGTGCTTCGGGAACCCCAACCCGGTCCCACCCGGAACGGATGCCCCTCCTGCGGTCTGCTTTCCTCTCAGGAGCCAAAGCTCCCGTTGGTGAGTTCCAACTCTTGTTTTCATGGTGTTCACGACGGACGTCCCGAAAGGGCAGCATCCGACCGCGATCCAGCGATCTGACTCCAGCCCCTTTCCATGCCTACGAGGTTAGCTGACGGGCTCGGGCCGAAAGGTGCCCTGGCCGCCGGTTGCCCGGCGTCGTACGCCCCGTCCGGCGGCCTTGCGTATCGCAATTCCACCGGAATCTGGTTCCCCCGCGCCCGTCAGCTCATTGCCGCCGGGCTTCGGCGAAGGCCACGGTATCGCAAAAGCCGCGCCCCCCTGTCAAACGCCCGATTCCCGCGTGCCCCCGCCCGCACCCGGCGATAAGCTCCCCAAAACGTGACTCACGAATTCGATGTCATCGTCCTCGGCGGAGGCGCCGCGGGACTGTTCTGCGCCCGCGTCGCCGGCCTCAACGGCCGCTCCGTCGCCGTCCTCGAACACCAGGCCCGCCTCGGAAACAAGATCCTCATCTCCGGCGGCGGCCGCTGCAATTTCACCAACCTCGGCGCCACCGCCGCCAACTACGTCACCCACGGCAGCCCCCACTTTCCAAAGTCCGCCCTCGCCCGCTACACCCCCGCCGAGTTCCTCCAACTGGTCGAAAGCCACGGCATCGCCTGGCACGAACGCAAGCACCGCCAACTCTTCTGCGACCAGAGCTCCCGCCAGATCCTTGGCATGCTCGAAGCCGAATGCGCCGATGTCGGCGTCCGCATCCACACCAACTGCCGGATCGAATCCGTCCTCCGCGCCCATCCTTCCGATGTCCGCCCGTGGGAGGTCACCACCTCCAAGGGCACCTTCCGCGCCAGCAGCGTTGTCGTTGCCGCCGGCGGCCTTTCCTTCCCCAAGCTCGGCGCCACCCCCTTCGGATACGGCATCGCCCGCCAGTTCGGCCTCCGCGTCATCGAACCCCGCCCCGGCCTCGTCCCCCTCACCTGGATGCCCGACGATTCCACGCTCTTCGCCGACCTCAGCGGCGTCGCCATCGAGTGTGAAACCCACGCCGGCGGCGAAACACCGCGATTCCGCGAAGCAGTCCTCTTCACGCACCGCGGACTCAGCGGCCCAGCCATCCTCCAGGTCTCCTCCGTCCGCCAACCCGGCGCTCCCATCCATGTCAACCTCCTGCCCGGTATCGACATCCCGACCTGGCTGACGGATCGCCAGCGCTGCACCCAGACACCCCGACAGGCCCTCCGAACCGTGTGGCCTGATCGCCTCGCGCAGGCCTGGTGCAGCCGCGGCATCCCCGATCGACCCCTCGCGCAGTTCTCACGCAAGGACCTCGAATCGCTTGTCACCCAACTCGGCGGATGGACCATCCAGCCCGCCGGCGACGAAGGATACCCCAAGGCCGAGGTCACCCTGGGGGCGTCGACACCGCCGAACTTTCCTCCAAAACCCTCGAAAGCCGCTCCGTTCCCGGCCTGTTCTTCATCGGCGAAGTCGTCGACATCACGGGATGGCTCGGAGGGTTCAACTTCCAATGGGCCTGGGCTTCCGGCCATGCCGCCGGATCCGCCGCCTGACCCGGAATTTCCATCGCCGTCCTCCCAGCCTTCCGTCTAGTCTCAGGACATGTACGGGATGGTAAACAAGGCCATCGAAGATCTGGTCTGCACCAGCTTCGGCCCAGACAAGTGGGAGCAGATCAAGGCGAAGGCGGGGGTTGAGGAGGAGATGTTCCTGAGCCACGAGGGCTACCCCGATTCCATGACCTATGGACTCGTCGGCGCCGCCAGCGAAGTCCTCGGCCTCCCGGCCGAAAAGATCCTCCACGCCTTCGGCCGCCATTGGATCCTCAAGACCGCCCGCGAAGGCTATGGCGAGCTCCTTGCCGCCAGCGGCCGGACCCTGCCGGACTTCCTCGCCGGACTTCCCAATTTCCATTCCCGCATCAAGCTGATGTTCCCCAACCTGAAGCCCCCCCGCTTCAGCATCACCGAACGGACCGAGTCCAGCCTCCTGCTCCACTACCAGACCCACCGCGACGGCCTCGCACCGTTCGTCGTCGGTGTCCTCGACGGCCTCGGGGAAATGTACAAGACCCCGGTCACCGTCGAACATGTCGTCCGCCGGACCCCAGAGTCCCAATCGGACACGTTCCGCGTCGCCTGGTCCACCCCCACTCCCTGACCCACCCCGCCGGAGCGGCCAACCATGGAACCACCAGCCCAGACCTCCCTCCTCCCGGGCAAGGTGGGTCTGACGCCGGAACAGTTCGCAGTTGCCTTCCCGTTCCATTTTTCCTGCGACGCCGCCGGCAGGATCACCCAGGCCGGAGCCTCCCTCCTCCGCCTCTGCCCTGATCTCGTCCGCTGCCCGACCTTTGACGAGGTCCTGAACCTCCGGGAACCCGAGATCCCGCCACCGTATTCCATCGAGTCCTTCCGCGAGTTAAGCCAACTCCTCTTCCTCATCCAGGTCGCCGGCACGGAGGTCCTCCTCCGCGGCCAGGTCATTCCCCTCGACAACGGTGGCATCGTCTTCCTCGGTTCCCCCTGGCTCACCGACATCGGCACCCTCCGCAAGCTCGGTCTCCTTCTCGACGACTTCGCCATCCACGATCCCGCCCTCGACCTCCTCCAGAGCGTCCAGGCCCAGAAGGCCACGGTCGCCGACCTGCAGAAGCTGGCCGAACGCCTCCGCCACCAACGGTCCGAATTGACGGCTACCAACGGCCGGCTCCAGGAACAGAACGCCGCCCTCCGCCTCGCCGAGGAACAACTCCGCGCCCAGGCCGCCGTCTCCCACAAGCTCGCCCTCGTCGCCGACCGTACCGACCAGGCCGTTGTCATCAGCGATCGCCGCGGACTCATCGAATGGGTCAACGCCGGCTTCACACGCCTCACCGGCTACACCCTGGCCGAAGCCGTCGGCCGCAAGCCCGGTGACCTGCTCCAGGGTCCGGAAACGGATCCCAGGTCCGTGGCTGCGATCCGCGACCACCTCAGCAACGGCGAACCCGTCGACATCGAAATCCTCAACTACAACAAGACCGGCCAGAAGTACTGGCTCCACCTCGAAATCCAGCCCATCCGCGACGCCGAGGGCCAGATCTGCAACTACATGGCCCTCGAACGCGACATCACCGAACGCGTCCGCAGCGACCATCGCCGCGCCCTCCAGTACGAGGTCTCCCGCACCCTCGCCGAAGCCACCTCCATCCCCACCGGCATCGCCCGCTGCCTCCAGGCCATCGCCACCTCCCTCGGTTGGCCTGCCGCCGTCTTCTGGGCACCCACCGACGACGGCACCGCCCTCCGCTCCGAATCCTTCTGGATCAGCCCGGATGGCCAATTCACCGAGTTTCTCCGCGCCACCGAGGACTTCCGGGCACGCCCCGGCGAAGGACTCCCCGGACGTGTCTGGACCGAAGGCCGCGCCCTCTGGATCTCCAACTTCACCGCCCTTCAGGACAGCCCGCGTCGCGTTGTCGCCGCCCAGTGCGGCCTCCACGGCGCCTTCGCCTTCCCGTGCCGCGCCGAAGGCGAATTCCTCGGCATCATCGAACTCTTCTCCCGCCACTCCGACGACCCCGACCAGGATCTCCTCCAGCTCTTCATCTCCCTCGGCAACCAGGTCGGCCAGTTCATCCAGCGCAAGAAGTCCGAGGCCGAGATCGAACGTCAGCGCGACTTCGCCCTCCAGGTCATGAACCTCATGGGCCAGGGCCTCACCGTCAGCGACGAAAAGGGCGTCTTCTCCTTCGCCAACGAGGCCTTCGCCCGCTTCGTCGGCCTCCCGGAATCCGACATCATCGGGCGCCGCCCCACCGAGTTCGTCTTCCCCGAGGATGTCCCCACCCTCGAAAAGGCCCGCGAAGCCCGTCAACGCGAGGAGTCCTCCTCCTACGAGATCCGCTTCCGCCGCAGCGACGGGACAGCCACCTACGCCCTCATCACCGGTGTCCCCCAGCGCCGCGATGGCCGCGTCATCGGCTCCATCGCCACCGTCACCGACCTCACCGAACGCCGGAAGGCCGAACTCGAACTCCACAGCGCCAAGGAACAGGCCGAGGCCGCCAACCGCGCCAAATCCGAGTTCCTCGCCACCATGAGCCACGAGATCCGGACCCCCATGAACGGGATCATCGGCATGTCGTCGCTCCTCCTCGACTCCAACCTCACCTCCCACCAGAAGGAAATGGTCGAGGCCGTCCGCTCCTCCGGCGAGGCCCTCATGGGCATCATCGAGGACGTCCTCGACTTCTCGAAGATCGAGGCCTCCAAGATCGAGATCTTCGCCGAGGAGTTCGACCTCGACTCCGTCGTCGAAGGCGTCATGGACCTCTTCGCCCAGAAGTCCATCGAGAAGGGCCTTGAACTCATCGTCCACGTCCACCCCGAAGTCCCCGCGCGCGTCCGCACCGATGCCGGCCGTCTCCGCCAGATCCTCCTCAACCTCGTCGGCAACGCCATCAAGTTCACCCAGCACGGCCAGGTCATCCTCGATATCCAGCGCGCCCATCCCCTCTCCGGACATTCCCACCTCCGCTTCGCCGTCCGGGATTCCGGCATCGGGATGTCCCAGGAACAGATCTCCCGCCTCTTCATGCCGTTCACCCAGGCCGATGCCTCCACCACCCGCCGTTTCGGCGGCACCGGCCTCGGACTCGCCATCTGCAAGCGCCTGGTCGAACTCATGGGCGGCACCATCCACGTCGAATCCACCCCCGCCCACGGCTCCGAGTTCCATTTCACCATCCCCGTCTCCACCCCCCCTGGAGCCGCACGCTCCCAGTTCCCCCCGATCCACGTCGTCGTCGCCGAGGATCACCCCGACACGCGCGCCGCCCTCCGCGACCAACTGTCCTCCCTCGGCTCCGATCCCATCCTCTGCGGCACCGAGGATTCCCTCCTCGAACAACTCCGCCTGCCTCGCCTTCCCAATCTCCTCATCATCGACCGCAACCTCTTCGGCCCAGCCACCCTCGAAGCCCTCCGCAAGATCAGCCTCAGCCACGAGCGCCGTACCCCAAGGCTCGTCCTCATTGGCACCGTCACAGACTCCGTCCGCCATACCGGCAGCAGCGCCGGGGCCGACGCCTTCCTCGCCAAACCCCTCAAGCGCGCCGCCCTGGCCTCGATCATCGATCGCACCGTGTCACGCTCCAGCCCTTCCCCAACCCCGTCCTCCGCCGGGACCCCCAAACCCCGGACCGAGGTCTCCTCCCTGCGCATCCTCGTGGCCGAGGACAACGACATCAACCGACGCCTCACCACGCTCATGCTCACCAAGCTGGGCTACGTCGCCGATCTCGTCGTCAACGGTCAGGAGGCGGTGGATGCCTGCGAGCGCCTCCCCTACGACGTCATCCTGATGGATTGTCACATGCCGGAACTCGACGGCTATGACGCCACCCGGACCATCCGCAAGGCCGAGGCCACCAACCCCAACCGCCACCGCGTCCGCATCATCGCCCTCACCGCCGCCGCCATGTCCGGCGAACGCGAGCGCTGTCTCGCCGTCGGCATGGACGATTACCTCTCCAAACCCGTCAAACCCGACCTCCTCCAGGCCGCTCTCCATCGCGCCGAAGCCGCCATCACCCCCACAAGCCCGACAACCGCGACCACCACCAGCACCAGCGCACCACCAATCATCAATCCCGCGCTCACCGAGGAAATCAACACCGCCCGACAGACCGCGAAAACCCTCGCCGACGACCTCGGCAACGAAGGCGTCGTCGAACTCCTCGAAGCCTTCGTCACCGACACCCCGCTCCGCCTTGCTGAACTCGTCCGGCTCGCCGCCGGCACCGACTTCATCACCTTCCGCCGCTCCGCCCACTCCCTGAAGGGCAGCTTCGCCCTCTTCGGATTCTTCCATCTCGAAGCCGCCGCCCTCGAGATCGAGATCGCCGCCTCCGAGTCCCGATCCGATGGGCAGCTCACCGCGGCCGCCGCCCTCGAATCCCGCTTCCAGCAGCTCTTTCCCCAGGTCCGTCAGCTCGTCGAAGAATTCCGGTCATCCCCCCCATGACATGAGGCTCCTCTACGTCCATGAACGCTTCGGTGCCCTCGCCGGCGCGGAAGCCAACGCCCACATCACCGCCACCGAACTCGGTAAGCGCGGCCATCACATGGCCATCCTGCACGGGCCTTCCACCGGCAAGAACGAGGCCGGCTGGAATGCCACCTTCCCCGACCGCTTCCCCATCAACCCCGACGCCGCCGCCGAAACCACCCGCAAGGCCATCGCCGCCTTCAACCCCGATGTCGTCTACGTCCACAAGATGGCCGACCTCGACGTCATCCAGGCGCTCGTCGACTCCGGAAAGCCCCTCGTCCGCATGGTCCACGACCACGACATCTATTGCATGCGGAGCTACAAGTATAACTACTTCACCCGCGAGATCTGCACCCGCGCCGCCTCCCCCCACTGCATCTTCCCCTGCCTCGCCTCCGTCGTCCGCAACCCCGGCCCCGGATTCCCCCTGAAATGGGTTTCCTACTCCGACAAGAAGCGCGAGATCGCCCTCAACCAGAAGTTCCGCCGCATGGTCGTCGTCACCACCTACATGCGCGATGAACTCCTCAAGAACGGATTCGACCCCGCCCGCATCCGGATCCACGCCCCCGTCCCGCGCATGGGCGATCCCGACCTCCGCTCCACCTTCTCCGACCGGAACCTCATCCTCTACGCCGGACAGATCATCCGCGGCAAGGGCGTCGACGTGCTCCTCGAAGCCCTCGCCCGTGTGAAATCCCCCTTCGAGTGCATCATCCTCGGCGACGGCAACCACAAGGCCTTCTGCGAGGAACACTCCCGCAAGCTCGGTCTCCAGGACCGCGTCCACTTCAAGGGCTTCATCCCCCAGGAGGAACTCAAGGCCTACTACCGCGAGTGCTCCGTCGTCGCCCTCTCCTCCCTCTGGCCCGAACCCATCGCCACCATCGGCCTCGAGGTCATGCGCTACGCCCTCCCTGTCGTCGCCTTCGACGCCGGCGGCATCAAGGACTGGCTCATCGACGGCCACAACGGCTACCTCGTCCCCTGGATGGACCGCGATGCCTTCGCCCGCCGCACCGACGAACTCCTCACCAACAAACCCCTCGCCCGAAAACTCGGCGAGAACGGCCTCCAACTCGTCAGCGAACGCTACGACTTCGACGGGTATATCAAGGACCTCGAATCAATGTTCGCGGAAGTCGCGGGGGCAGCGTCCGCATCCTGACACTGTCGCCACACGGAACGGGGTGGCGACGTCCTCGTCGCCATTCCAAGTCCGTCTCCGTGGCGATGAGGACATCGCCGCCCCGCAACCAATGCCAAAGGAAGCAATGTCAGGATAAGCCGAAGGAGCCCTTCCAAAACCTTCCTTGAAACGCCGTACCGATTCCGGTGTCTATCGTCACAACATGAAAAAGATCCTGCTGACCCTCGCCACCACGGTGGCCCTCGGATTCTCCGTCATCGCCGCCGAGGCCTGGTCCACCGACTACACCGCGGCCCAGGCGCTGGCCAAGAAGGACGGCAAGGCCATCCTCATCGACTTCACCGGCTCCGACTGGTGCGGTTGGTGCATCAAGATGAAGGAGGAGGCCCTCGACCTGAAGGAGTTCACCGATTACGCCGCCAAGAGCGTCGTGCTGTTCGAGGCCGACTTCCCCAACAAGAAGGCCCAGACGCCCGAGGTGAAGAAGCAGAACGAGGAGCTCAAGAAGAAGTACGCCGTCAAGGGATTCCCCACGTTCGTGCTCGTGGATGCCGACGGCAAGGAACTCGGCCGCCAGGTCGGCTACCTCAAGGGGGGACCTTCCGCGTTCGTGACGAAGATCGAGGAGTGGAAGAAGCCCGCTGCCAAGTGACCTCCTCCCCTGCCGGCAATCCACCGGTCCCGGACCGCGACAGCCTCCTCGCTGCCGCCCGTGTCGCGGCGCTGGCGGCCTACGCGCCCTATTCGCAATTCCGCGTGGGCGCCGTCGTCGTCGCCGACGACGGCCGCCTCTTCCCCGGTTGCAACGTGGAGAACGCTTCGTACGGGCTGTGCCTCTGCGCCGAACGGAACGCCCTCGCCTCGGCCATTGCCGCCGGAGCGCGCCGCTTTACCGCGGTTGCCGTCACCTGCCTCGACGCCTCCGCTTCGCTCGGACCGGAAGGCCGATCCCCCTGCGGTGCCTGTCGCCAGTGGCTCCTTGAACTCGCCCCCGATGCCATCATCCACCTCGACGGCATCGAGCGCCCCTATACCAGCCGCGAACTCCTCCCGCTCGGATTCGTCCTGAATCCCTCCAAAGCCTGATGAACCCGCCGGGTGGGGTCACCCGGCCTTCAACCACGCGTCTGGCAACTCCCCTTGCAGTTTCCCTCCCAAGACGGAAACCTCGCGCCTCGTTCCGCCGTGGATGCCTCCCGTCATGCTGTTCCCGCCGTCCTGCTTGCCGACCCCGGCACCGCCGGACTCCCTGTGGTTGCCCTGACCTTGCTCGATCGGCTCATCGTCGCCGCCCATCGCGGTGGCTGCTCTCCCATCACCGTCGTCGCCACCGGCCCACTCCCTGACCTCCGCCGGACAAGCGCCCTCGGCATCGCGTTCGATGTCGTTCCCCAAGTCCCGCCGCTCGCCCCCGGCACACTGGTTGCCAGCACCCAACAACTCCTGCTCGCCGGCGACATCCGCCAACTGACCGGGACCACCGGACGACTGACCACCGCCGACGGAACCCCACTCCCCGCCGGCCGCATCGACAAGAGCCCGCCCGATCCCACCGATCCCTGGAAAACCCTGCCTGCCATCCCGACCCGGGGTGTCGCGTGCCCGGTCCACGACCCAGCCTCGGCCCGTGCCGCCGGCAAAGCCCTCTGGTCATCGCTCAACAGTTCCTCCGATGGCACCGTCGACCGATACTTCAACCGCCCCGTCGGACGCCAACTCCTCTCCCGCTGGCTCATCCACACCCCCATCACCCCGAACCAGATTTCCGTCGCCGCCACAGTCCTGGGCGTCACCGCCGGGGCCCTGTTCGGGTTCGGCATCCAGAAGCTCTCGATCCTCGCCGGCGTGCTCTTCCAGGTGTCCGCCATCATCGACTGCGTCGATGGCGACGTGGCCCGCTCGGTGTTCAAGGAATCCCCGCTGGGCAAGTGGCTCGACATCATCGGCGACCAGGTCGTCCACGCCTCCGTCTTCGCTGGAATCGCCATCGGTCTCTGGCGTCAGGGAGCGCAGGGCCCCTTCCTCTGGTTGGGCGGCAGCGCGGTTGTCGGGGGATTCATCGCCTTCCTCGTCATCCTCCGCGGCATGCGCACGCCCGGTCCCGCCAACAGCCGGCTCCAGAAGCTCATCGACGCCGCCACCAACCGCGATTTCTCCGTGCTCGTCCTGATCCTTGCCTGCGTCGACCGCCTCGGGCTCTTCCTGTGGGCCGCCGCCATCGGCAGCCATGTGTTCTGGATCCTCGCGCTGATCCTGCAGCGCCAGTCCCATGCGGATTCCGGAACCGCCCGATGAAACCCGCCGCCAAGACCGCCCTGAGGATCCTCCTGCTGGTCCTCGGCATCGGCCTCTTCGCCGTGTATCTGGGCCGCAGCGGCGTCCGCGAGGTCCTCGGCGCGCTCGCCCGACTGGGTGCGGCCGCGCCGCTCGTCCTGATCCCGTATTTCGGCGTCTACATCGTCGACGCCATCGGCTGGCGACTCACCTTCCTGCCGCCAGTCGCGCTCCGCTTCTTCACGTTCTGGCGCATCCGCTGGATCGGAGAAGCCGTCAACAACCTCATCCCCTCGGCGTACATCGGCGGTGAAGCGCTGAAGGTTTACCTGCTCCGGCAACGCGGCGTGGACGCCAGCGCCGCCACCACCGCAGCCATCGTTTCAAAGTCCGCGCAGACCCTCGCCCAACTGCTCTTCATCTGCGCCGCCGCAGGCCTCTTCCTCCGTATCGCCCCGGAGGTTCCCTGGCTCCGACGCAGCCTTGCGGTTGTGCTCGGGGGTGGGCTTGCCGCCGTCGGGGTGTTGTTCTGGATCCAGTCGCGCGGCGTCTTTGCCTCGGTCCGCCAGTTGACCCACGCCGTCGGATGGAACCCGGCCTGGCTCGAATCCCGCCGCGAGAAACTGGAGGCCACCGACGTCCAGATCACCGGATTCTACCGACATCACCGCGGCCGCTTCCTCGCGAGCACGGGCATGTACCTGACCGGCTGGCTGCTCGACGCCACCGAGATCTACCTCGTCGCCCATCTTCTCGGCCAACCCATCACTCCCACCCAGGCCCTCGTCGTCGAGGCCTTTGTCGGCGTCGCCAAGGTCATGGGCATGTGGGTCCCTGGCGCCATGGGTGTCCAGGAAGGCGGCATCCTCCTCATCGGTCGCACCGCCGGTCTTCCCGAACCCCTCTGCCTCGCCTACGCCATCCTCCGACGCGCCCGCGAAATCCTCTTCGTCGGTGTCGGCTGGCTCCTCTTCTACCTGTCCCGGATCAACCCGAAGGGGTGAGGCGCAGGGGAGTTTCAAGTTTCAGGTTTCAAGTTTGAAGCACCGCGGCCCCCGCGCGGCGATTCCTCCATCCGCCGGGTGAGGGCACCCGGCCTTCACACAGAGTTACCAGTTTCCAGAAGCCAGTTCCCAGAAATCTGGCAACTCCCTCCGGCTTCAAACTTGAATCTTCAAACTTCAAACTTCTCCCCACTATGGCCAAACGGTGCCAGCCCGGTTAAAGTTCGGTGTGGACTCCGCTGTCATCTATGCCGCCGGACGGGCAACCCGCTTGGGACCCTCGTTTGCGAACACCCCAAAGATCCTCCTCCCGGTCGCCGGGCGGTCCCTCCTGGACCGCCACGCCGAGAACCTCGCCGCCGTCGGCGTGAAGAACCTCTTCCTGGTCACCGGGCATTGCCGCGACCAACTCGCGGCGGTCATCCCGGAAATCTCTGCACGCCACGGCATCCGCATCTACGAGCTCCACAACCCGGACTTCACCGAGGGCAGCGCCATCAGCATGCACGTCTCGCTCGCCGTCATCGAACCCGCTGCCCAATCCCTTCTCGTCATGGACGGCGATGTCCTCTACGGACCCGACCTGCTCCGACGCCTCATCGATTCCCCCGCACCGACCACCATGCTCGTCGACTTCGGCGTCGAGGCCCAGGACGACGATCCCGTGCTCGTGCCCATCCGCAACGGACGTCCGTTCGACCTCGTCAAGAAATGGACCGGCGACGCCGACCGCGTGGGTGAATCCGTCGGCTTCTTCAAGATTGCCGCCGAACACCTCCCCTTCCTCGCCGCCCAGACGCGCGCCCGCACCGTCGGCATCCACCGTCGCGATTCCCTCGATGATGTCTTGCGCGCGATGACCGTTGCCGGCCTGTTCCATTTCGAGGACGTCACCGGCCAACCGTGGACCGAGATCGACTTCCCCCATGACGTCGCCTACGCCCGCGACGTCATCATGCCCGCTCTCGCCGCGGCCAGGACGCGGCTGAACGCCTGATCGAGGCGCGCGTCGGACTGGCGGACCCAACTTTGGAAGCGCTCATGGGCGGCCCCAACGTTCAGGCCGTCCAACCGTGACAGGTCAAACCGGCCGAGGCCCGGCCGAGGCCCGCACGTTCCATGTCCATCGCATTGAGCATCTGCTCGATGTGCCCTTCCACCGGGACCGCCAGCGCCGGTTTTCCGAGCCATGCCGCCTCGGAAAGCGACTCGAACCCGGCGCTGCAAACCACCGCCCGCGCGGTCGCCATCGACCGCAAGAACTTGGCCGCGTGAAGCCGGTGGACCATCACGCCGTTCCCCAGCGACTCCTCCTCGGGCGCACCCGGGCGCTCGCAGAACACGTGCAGCGCCGAAGCCCCATGGCGGAGCTGCCACGCCATCAACTCCGACAGGTATCCCGCATTCAACAGGTACACGAGGACGTGCCCATGGCTCGCGCGTCCGTCCATCCGCAACAGGTCATCCCGGAGCAACGGCGGTCCAACCACCGTCCGATCGTCCACGGGTTCGGCGTCATAGAAGGACAGCGCATACCGGAGGTCCGCTCCACCCGTCGCCGATACAAACCGTCGGAGCCCCCATTGCGCCGGACGTTTCGTGGACAACCGGGGATAATCCGGATGCGTCAACATGTACTGATGTCCCACCGCCAGCACGGGCACCCCGATCCCACCACGCCGTTGATGCCAGCCCACCAACGGCTCGAGGAAGTTCACCAACAGGTCGGGCTGCGTCTCCTGCAACACCGCATCCATGCGCCGCAGGCTCGCCCGATAGGATCCCATCCGCGAAACCAACTGCCACAAGGTCGCGGGCAGGTTGACCCGACGTTGCCGCCGATAGACGAAGCCGGGACTGCTCAGCGGAGTCACCGGCACCTCGAATCCGGCTTCAAAAAAGTCCGGCCAGCTCCGGTTGGGATGCGCCCCCGCCATCACGGCCACCACCGCGTGGCCCCGTCGCCGGCACCAGTCCCGCAGGGCCAACGCCTGCGTCATGTGCCCCCGCCCCTCTCCCTGCACCGCGAATGCGATCTTCATGGAATCGGATGAGCTCGAACGAACCGTCCCAGTGCTCGACCAGCGCAGAGCAGCTCTCCACCCAGTCGCCACAGTTGAAATAGTCGAGCCCGTGAACCTTCCGCATCTCCGCGCGGTGGATGTGGCCGCAGATCACGCCATCCACTCCGGCCCCTGCCGCCAACCGCACCATTCCCTCCTCGAACTGGGTCACATATTGAACGGCCGACTTCGCCTGGAACTTCAGCCACGAGGACACCGACCAATACCCGAACCCCATGCGCCGCCGCGCCCGGTTGAAGTACAGGTTGAAGTCCAGGATGCCCGTGTAGAGCCGCGATCCCACCCGCTCCAGCAACCGGTTGAAGTGCACCAGTCCATCCAACTGGTGCCCGTGCAACACCAGGAACCGTCGGCGATCCGCCGTCACATGGATCGCCCGCTCCACCAACCGCAGCCCGCCCAGGGGCATCCCCACGAATCCCTGCAGGAACTCGTCATGGTTCCCATAGATATAGGTGACCTTGGTCTCCTTGCGGTTCTTCCGCAGGATCTTCTGGACGACCGTGTTTGCTTCCTCGCTCCACGACCACTTCCGGCGCAGTTCCCACCCGTCGATGATGTCCCCGACAAGATAGAGGTACCGACATTCCGCATCCCGGAGGAACCCCAGCAACGCATCCGCCTGCGCATGGCGGCTGCCCAGATGAACATCCGAGATCCAGATGGAACGGTAATGCATGGCCGGTGTCGGCCCACAGGAACCTTCAGGGCCGTCCCACCAGTGTTCACCACATCCAACCGCTCCCGCTCAAGGAACATCGCGCCCGTCACCCCTTCATGACCCGCCCGTCACCGGCCAGTCATGGCGACACTTCCCCGTCATCTGCAAACAGGGCACACCCGCCTCACAGCGCACTCGCGCGACCGATCCGCCATAGCTTCCCATCGCTCCGCACGAACAGGGACCCCGCCGCGATCGACGGCGTCCCGATCACCGCCTGCCCCAGATCCAGTTCACTGGCGATTGCCGCCTCGGGCTTCGCCGGATCCGTGATCTTCGCTGGATCCACCACCTGCACGAGCCCCTTCTCGTTGACGCAGTACAAAACACCGCCCGCCACCACCGGCGTCGAACTGAACGGCCCCTTCAGCCGCAATTGCCACAACCGCTTCCCGTCCGCCGTGTCCGCGCACGACAGGATGCCACCATCGTTCAACGTGAAGACCCGGTCCCCCACGACCACCGGACTCGACGTTCCCGGACGCAACTGGCCCGCCCGCCACACCTGCTTCGGCGCCTGCCCATCGGACGTTGGCTCCAACACCGTCAATCCCTGCGACGGCACGTACAGCCGGCCACCGCTCACGGTCGTCGACGGCACCGTCGAGGCCCCCTGGTCGTAGTTCCACACCAGCTTCCCGGTCGTGGGCTCGACCCCGACAACCCCCTTCGACGATTGCAACGCCACCACCCGCTTCCCGTCCGAAGCCTTCATCACCACCGGGGAGGTCCAGTTGGCCTTCTTCGGGCGATCCAGCTTCCAGAGGTTCAATCCCGTCTTCGCATCCAACCCCGCCGTGAACGACTCGCTGTCGTTCTCGACCTGCGCGACCACCACACCGTCCGTCACCACCAGCGACGACGACATCCCCAGTGAGTTGCTCGCATTCGGGTAGTCGCGTCCCAGCCCGCGGAACCAGACCAGGTTGCCTTGGAAATCCAGCGCCACGCAGTCGTTCGAGGAAAAGATCGCGTAGATGCGTTCGCCATCCGATGCCGGCGAAGGCGTCGCCCCGCTGATCTTCTCGTGCGTCTGCGTCCGGCCCGTCGCCCAGAACTGCCGTTCCCACAGGAGCACGCCGTCGACGAGGTTGTAACACATCACGTGCAACCGGTCCTGACGCGCCCCGCTCGACGCCGTCACGAACACGCGGTTGCCCACGATCACCGGCGACGAAATCCCGCGCCCCGGCAGGTTCGCCGACCAGGTCACCGATCCGGTGTCGAGCGATGTCGGCAACTTGGTGTCCGGCGCGACGCCGTCACCGGCGGGCCCGCGGAACTGGGGCCAGTCCGCCGCAGGCAGCACACACAGCGAGGCCAGCAGGAGGGACGCGGCCATTCCGAAGGATTGCTTCCGTTTCATGGAGTTCATCGATTGATCGAAAGGGTTGTGTTCAACGGGTGGAAACCACCGGCGTTCCCTGCGCATCCGTCACCCGCAACTGAAAGTCCCAGGACTTGGTCCAGTCCTCCTTCTGCTCGTTCTGGCAGCACTTCACCAGGATCACGTTCCGGCCCGCCTTCATCTCGACCGGCATGCGGTACTGGTCGACCTCGCGGTTGCGATGGTACTCGTCGCGACCAAACAGGTACTTCCCGTTCACCCACACCTTCCACCCGTTCTGGCACCCCAGACGCACCTCCACCGCCCGGTCCTTCTCCGACCAGAACTCGGCGTACGCATAGCCCGCGACCTCCTTGAGCTCCGAGAACGGCTTGTTGAAGTCGATCATCCCGTAGTCGTCCTTCGACTCGAAATCCACCCAGCGCACCTGCGCCCCCTTCCCGTCCAACACCGCATCCAAAGCCACCTGGGTCTCCGGCGGATACGCCGTCGCAAAACCGGCCCCGCCGGTATTGTCGAACGGCCCGATCAACTTCCACCGCATCACCCAACCGAACACCTTCGGCAGATCCACCTTCTCCTTCAGGTCCGTGAGCTTCTTCGCGATCACGTCGATCTGGTCCGCCTCCCGGGAATACCCCAGCGCCTCCCGATACTTCGCGATCGCGCCCGACGCATCCGTCGCCGCCACCGCATCCCCCGCCGACACGACCTGGTCCACCGCTTCGCGCCGCAGCTCGTTCGCCGGATCGTTGACGAATCCCGACACCATCCGCGCCGCCCGCTGCGGTTCCGCGCGTTGGATCAATTCATACGCCAACCTTCGCGCCCGCGGATGATGCCGCGTCTCGCGCAGGAAGGCCTCCAACCCATCCACAGGCACCGCGCCACCCGCCAACCGCCCCCGTTGCTCCACCGTCTCCACCGCCGACCGCAGCCAGTTCAGGGCGTAATCGTTCGCCCCATCCATCGCCTCCAGCAACGCCGGCAGGGCCGACACCGGAGCCCCCGCCACCGCCTTCCACGCTCCGGACGCCGCCACATTGCCCTGCCCCTCCACCGTCACCGCCCGCAATTCCCGCACTGGTCCCTCCAACGCCGGCGGCAACGACGCCGCCAACAGCCCAAGGCCCACCGCCGGAAGGATCAGGCCAACAACCAAAAGCCGGGAAGCATTCATCTGCCACACCCTGTCCACCCCGACACCTCCTGCCAAGCCGGGACCCGGGGGAGGAAGGGGGAAGGTGCCCATCCTGACACTGCCCCCATCCGGAACGGGGTGGCGACGTCCTCGTCGCCGTTCCAAAGCCTTTCCCGAGGCGATGTGGACATCGCCGCCCCAAAACCACTCTCCCAAGGGGCAGTGTCAGGATGCGCTCCAGGAGGAGGAGAGTTGGAGTTCGAGTTCGAGTTCCAGCAGGCACCGTCGCAAGGCGCACACCGGGTTCCCGTGGGAAGGGGAAAACAACCCCGGGGCGGGTCGAAGATTCCGTGAGCTCCAGACAGCGAGGGTGTCGAACATCGCACACATAGGGAACAGGACGCTCCAGCGCTGGCATAACCCCTCCGAAGCGGTGGTGGAGCCTGTCAGCTCCGCTGGAACATCCATCCACGACGCACTCCGATGAAATCATCTTCCCCCTCCTGGCGGGTTGCTGGAATCGCCTCCGGTCTCGTCGCAGCGGCCCTGCTCGCGGCCTGGTGGTTTGGTCTCCTGCCGCGATCCGGGCGCTCCGCACCCGCCAACGCCATGATGGTCGTCGCGCCGTATCGCCATGCGGGCACCTGGGTCTTTGATGACCCTGGGACCGGATTGGTCCGCGAACCCTTCGTGTCCGGCGTACCCGAGATGATCGATGTGCTTGTGCGCGACATTCCGGGGGCCACCAACGGATTCCGGCTCCTGTTCTCAGCCCAGCCCTTCCCGGGATTCCAGAAGAAGCTCTCCTGGCTGCGCGGCGACATGGGCGGCAACTACTACCGGATGGACGACCCCGTGATGGAGGGTTGGATCTGCCCCGCCCTGTTCCGCTATTACCAGACCGCCCCGAAGAAAATCTACGTGAAGGCCGAGGCGAAGCGATGATGGCGAAAACGACAGGATGGCACCGAGGATCAGCCGACCCGTTAACCTAGAAGCGGCAGTTCATTGAACCGCAGATGCCGCCGATTCCGCAGATGGAGGAGCAGAAATGCCAGCACCCAAGGCTCGTGCAGACGTCACCTTGCGGGTGAAGGGCACGCCCGATCCAAGCTGCTGACTGTCTGCGTCATCTACGCCATCTGCGGTTCCAACTGCCGCTTTCAGGGTTAAACATCCTGTCATCCTGTCATCCTGTCCTCTTCTTCCTGCAGACAGGATCCACAGGATGGACAGGATGAGAGCGGAACAAAACCCATGACCACGTCGGAACGGGACTACCCGCAGGCAGAAATCCTGTTACAGCAAGTGACGTCATCCGCTGACGGAAGTCCCTGCGTGTGCCGTCGGCATCTCAGGCCACGGCTGGCGAAACGGCACTGCCCGTTGCATGGACCACTCCGGTCGGGCGCATCTTGACACTGCCCCCTTTTGGAAAGGATTCGGGGCGGCGATGTCCTCATCGCCTTGGGAATGGCTCTGGAACGGCGACGGGGACGTCGCCACCCCGTTCCATGCGGGGGCAGTGTCAAGATGCGCCCCTCCGGTCCACCGCCCCAGTCCCCGGTTGCCGCCGTTGAAAAGCAGGGGCATGGTCGAGGGCATGGCAGAGACCACACCTCGCCACCGTCCCAGGGTTCTTCCCTCTTCCGCGTTCACGCTCATCGAATTGCTGATGGTCATTGCGATCATCGCGATCATCGCCGGGATGCTGCTGCCGTCACTCAGCGGCGCCCGGCGTGAGGCACTGGCCGCTTCGTGCAAGAACAACCAGCGCCAGCTCAACCTCGCGCTCCAACTCTACGCCACCGATCACAACGACGCCCTGCCGCTCAACAATTACGTCTACGACGTCACCGACAAGACCCCGATCCTCCGCACCAACTCCTGGGCACCCGGCCTCGCCCCGTACGACCTCACCACCTCCAATCTCCAGGCCGGTGTCTTCTTCCCGTATCTGAAGTCCGTCGGCGTCTTCCTCTGTCCCTCCGACATTTCACGGGTGCGGAACTACGACGACACGCCTCTTCCCGGAGCCCCGCGCCGCACCCGGTCGTACAACCTGAGCCAGTCAATCCACTGCGACGCCGCCCCCACGTTCCGCCAACTCACCCAGATCACGCGCCCCGCCCCCGCCGACCTCTTCACCTTCATCGACGTCCACGAGGACGCCATCCTCGACTCCGTCTTCGGCACCCCACCCATCAATTCCAAATACTCGAACGTCTGGTTCGACATCCCTGGCAATCGTCACGGCCAGGCAGCCAACCTCGGTTTCGCCGACGGCCACGTGGAACGGTGGAAATGGAAGCATCCGAAGGCCGGGGACCTGTTCTTCACGACCGCGCAACCGCCCAACGATCAGGCCGACCTCCGACGCCTCCAACAACACATCCGCACGGAGTGGGAATAGGCGTGCCTCCGGTCCGGAACGGGGAGGAGACGCCCTCGGCGCCGTCCCAAGCCGGAGAAGGGTGCAGATCATGCCGATGCGTGGCTTGAATCCCGCCGGATGGCTCCCGACACTGCCGCCCATGCGGAATCCGATCATCGTCGCACTCGACCTGCCCGATCCTGACAAGGCCCTCGCCCTCGCCCGGGCCGTGGGCCCCCACGTAGGCGCGGTCAAGGTGGGCAAGGAACTCTTCGTCAGCGCTGGACCTGAGATCGTCCGGACGCTGCGGGCCGAAGGCGTGGGCGTCTTTCTCGACCTGAAGTTCCACGACATCCCGAACACGGTGGCCAAGGCGGTGGTGGCGGCGACACGGCTGGACGTCCAGATGCTGACCCTGCATGCGGGTGGCGGGCGCGAGATGATGGCGGCCGCCGAAAAGGCCGCACAGGAAACAGCGGCCTCCATGGGCCGGCCGGCCCCGCTGGTCCTCGCCGTGACCGTGCTCACCAGCTTCAACGAAGCCGGACTTGCCGAGACGGGGGTATCCGGCGGCATCGAGAACCACGTGGAACGCCTCGCGCTCCTGGCGACAGGTTCGGGGATCCGCGGACTGGTGTGTTCCCCGCTCGAACTCCCCCGACTGCGCGGCATCCTCCCCTCACACGTCCAATTGGTCACCCCGGGAATCCGCACGGGCGCCGAGAAGGCGGACGATCAAAAACGCACGCTTTCCCCGGCGGAAGCGATGGCGACCGGCGCGTCCTGGCTCGTGGTAGGCCGCCCCATCTACGCCGCCGCAGACCCTGTCGCCGCCGCCCGCAGCATCGCTGCGATGGCCGGGTGGCAACCCGTTTGAGGAGGGCATGGCGACATCCAAGTCGCCTCCCCGTTCGAAGTCCAAGGTCGGGGTGGCGACGTCCACGTCGCCCTCTCCCAAAGCCTCTCCCGTTCAATGAACGGGCATCTCAGGATGCGCCCCTGATCAACCCGGCAACAGAACTCGCCTCGTGACCTCGTCGACTACCCTCACGGGCGTAGCAGACGACTTCAGACCGCCGACTCGCCGCGCTCCTCGGTCCGGATGCGGATGGCTTCATCGACGCTGGAAATGAAGATCTTTCCGTCACCGATCTTGCCGGTTTTCGCGCCGCGGATGATGGCGGCCACCGCGGAGTCGACCTGGTGGTCGGCCACGACGAGTTCGAGCTTCAGCTTGGGCAGGAAATCCACGGTGTACTCGGCACCACGATAGACTTCGGTGTGCCCCTTCTGACGGCCAAAGCCCTTCACTTCGGCCACACTCATTCCCTGGATGCCCGCTTCCTGCAGGGCGTCCTTCACGTCTTCCAACTTGAACGGCTTGATGATGGCTTCGATCTTCTTCATGGAACGCCTGAGTGTTCTGGATTTGACCCACCCTGTCAAAGGACGGCTTCAACCACCGCACAATGGGTAGTCGCCGACGTCAGGAGGCGAGCGGGGGGAAACCGGGGCCTCGAAACTGAAAACCTGGATCTCCCGTCGGACAGCCTCGTCACCTCGTCTGCCACCCACTGAAGGGTAGTCGCCGACGTCAGGAGGCGATGGGGGAAACCGGGGCCTCGAAACTGAAAACCTGGATCTCCCGTCGGACAGCCTCGTCACCTCGTCTGCCACCCACTGAAGGGTAGTCGCCGACGTCAGGAGGCGAGCGGAAGGAAGTGAAGGCCGGGTGCCCCCACCCGGCGGGACCATCAAGATCCAATGCAGTGTCCACCCTTCCCGAAAGCCACGGACACTCACCCCCTTCCAGCCCTCACCCCATCACTTCGGCAACGGCACCTGGCCCGGACGTCCGAGGTAGTACAGGAGATCGCGCACCTGCTGTTCCTCCAATCCGGCGACCAAGCCCTCGGGCATCATCGAATTCTCCGCCTGTTCGCGTGTCGCGATGTCGGCCATGGCCACGCGGACCAGTTCGTTCGCTGTCTGGATCAGGAGCGTTCCTCCCTCCTGCCCCTTCACGATGCCGCTGATCAACCGGCCATCCTTCATCTCCACCAGGGTCTGGCGGTATTCGTTCGGGATGACCGCATTCGGGAACAGGATGTTCTGGAGCAGGTACTCCAGGTCGGAACGGTTCGCCCCCGTGATGTCGGGGCCCACGGCGCCTCCGGAATCGAAGAGGTGGTGGCATTGCGCGCACACCTGATTGTAAACCACACGTCCCTTGGATGCGTCTCCCGGCGTCGATCCGCCCTTCCAGTAAAGCGCCTTGTAACGTTCGATCTCCTTGGCCATGTCCGGGCTGGTGTCCTTCATCACGCCCCAGACCTGCGTGATCTGCTTTTCCAGGTCCGGGTTCCTGAGGTTGCGCAACTGCCGCACCAGTTCCGCGGTCAGATCGCTCCGCGGCACCGTGCCTGCGCCCACGGCGGCCAGCAGTGGCTTCGCGAAATTCACCCGTGAAACCAACGTGTTGAGGGCATCCCGCTTCTCGCCCGCAACCAGCTTGCCGTACTCGGCGAGGATCAATCCGGGCGTGGCGCCGTCATCGAAAGCCGCCAACTGGCGCAGCGCGATCCCGCGCACGGCCGCATCCGGGATCAACCGCTGCAACAGCGACCGCAACTCCGGATCCCGCGAAGCCATCAACGAATCCAGGGCGTTGCGTCGTGCGCCCGCCTCCGCCTTGGGATCCGCGGCCAGCGCGCGCAGGGCCTTCAAGGCTCCCTGACTTCCAAAGGTCAGCGACAAGGTCTGCACCAGGGTCCGGACATCGCCATTCGCACTCCCACCAAGACGGCTCTCCACCTGTTCCCAACCGGCCGGCATCGGCAGCCGTTCCTGCCCGCGGAAACCCGCGCTCAATCCGCGCAGGATGTCCAGCTGCAGCTGGGCGTCGTCCGTCTCCGCGAGCATGCGGACCATCCGCGTCATCGCCTCCGGTGCTGCCGCACGGACCTCCGTGTTCACGCCGGCCACCAGCAACCCGGCCGCGCACATCATCCAGTTCAACGTCTTCATTCGCGTTCCTCGATTTCGCCGTCGCCTCTTGCCCACTTACTTCGCCGCCACCGTCAATGCCGCCAACCGTCGTGCAATGAACTCCCGGACCTTCGGAATCCGACAGGCCTTCAACAACTCCACGGCAGCGTCCGGATCCTCCACGACCACGCCTTCCGACGCGTACCAGTACAACAACGGGAGCTGCGCGTCGGTCGCGTCCTCCGCGTGGGCGAGCAGCGCCGCCAGCGGTTCCTGCCGGACCTTCGCCGGGATCCGCTGCAGGAGGCTCGCGATATAGCGTCGCACCACCGGAGAGGCATCTTCCCGTGCCATCGTCGCGAGGCCGCCCATCACGTTGCGTGCTCCCTCGCCCTCCCAACGTTCCGCCGGAGCCGCAGGCAATCCTTCGCCCAAGAGTTGCAAGGTCCACCCGCGCACCCAGGCATCCTCGTGCTGGAGGAACGGTCCCGCCTCACGCAACGTGAGTGGCTGGGCCAGGTGCATGGCCCACAACGCGCGCAACCGTGCCGGCGTCGTCGCCGCGCCGGTCACCTGACCGGCCAGGGTCGCCCGCTGCGACTCGCTGATGCCGCGCTCCTGCAACAACCGCCGTGCATGCCGGCTCATCCACTCGTTCTTCGAGCCCACAAGCCCTACCAGCCCGTCGACACTCTCCTTCGCGAGGTCCACCGACGTCTTCTTCTGGCCGTTGTAGACGACCTTGTAGACGCGGCCGTTGCCACGGTCGTGGCCGTCCATGTTGTTGTGATGGCATTGGTTCTTGTCGTACCAGTCGATGAAGTACACCGAACCATCCGGGTCGTAGCGGAAGTTGAGGACCTGCGACCACCGGTCGTTGAAGTTGAGGAAGTCCGGCCCGTGATGTCCCACGTAGCCCGCACCGCGGAACTCGGGAATATCCATGTTGATGCGCTGGCCGTGGATGTTCCCCATGAAGAGATTGCCACGATACCGCTCCGGCCACGATGTCCCGAGGTACACCATCATGCCCGCGTGCGCATGCCCGCCGCCCGCCTGATCGCTGCGGCCGTTGCCGGCGTGCGGACCCTTGTTGCCGGCGTAGTGCAGATGGTCGCCGGTCATCTTGATGTCCTCGTAGAAATACGGGAACAAGGTCTTCGAACGCGCCCCAAACTTCTGCTGGTGACGCTGGTTCCGGCGGACTTCTTCCGCGCCGACAGCGTAATGCTCGCCACCCTGGCGCTCGTAGCGCCCGCCCTGCACGAGGTGCCAGAGATGCGGGATCACGCACATCTCGGCCCAGAGTTGTCCGTGCTCATCGAAGTCGATGCCCCACGGGTTGCTGCCGCCTTCGGAAAAGACCTCGAAGGTGTGGCGCACCGGATGATACCGCCACGCGGCGCAGTCCACCCACTGCCGGTCGTTCGGTCCCGCCCCCGGCTTGCCCACCCACGACGGACAGAACACGCCGTGACACCCGTACAGCCATCCATCGGGTCCCCAGTTGAACGTGTTCAGGGTCTCGTGCGTGTCGGCTGCGAAATCCCAGCCGTCCAGCAACACCTTCGGTTCGCCCGCCGGCTTCGGGTTGTCCCAGTCGGACACCGGAACGAAGAGCAGGTTCGGAGCCGCCCCGATCCACACGCCACCAAAACCAACCTCCAGCCCGGACACCAGGTTCAGCCCCTCCATGAACACCGTCCGCTTGTCGAACCGATGATCCCCGTCGGTGTCCTCCAACACCAGGATGCGGTCGATGCCCTGGCCCTCGGGACGCCGCCGCGGGTAGCAATAGCCTTCGGCGATCCACAGGCGCCCGCGATCGTCGTCACAAAATGCGATGGGCTGCTTCACGTCCGGTTCCGCGGCGAAGACGTGCATGCGGAAGCCGGGCGGCAGGGTGGCCTTCTCCGCTGCTTCGGCCGCGGTCAGGCCCGCAAAGGGAACATCATCCGCTGGCGGCGGCGCGGCCTGTTGGACGGAAGCCAGCGAGACCGACCCTTCGAGGTTCGGCTTGGCGGTGTGCAGGACGAACCCGTCGAAGTTGATGTGCCCCCAATGCCCCACCTGCTGGTCCACCACGCGCAGGAACACGTCCTTGCCGACATGCGGCGAGAGATCCGCCACGACCAACCGCAGGGTTTCGCTCTCGTTGCCGCTGACCTGGAAGATCGGCTTCTGCGTGCCGACATCGATCAACTCCACCCGCGTGGTCGGCCAGTTTCCGCCCGCCACCCGGAAGCTCGCCCAGCCATGGGTCAGCTTGAACGTCTCGCTGGTCAACACCCCGCGACGGTCGTCGCCGTACTTCTCGAACCCACCGATCCAGTACTGCCCTTCGTGCGCCGACTTCATGTCCGGACGACGCACCGAAACCACATCGCCGCGGACGGGCTGACCCTCGAAGGCGTCCCCCTCCGTCTTCCAGTCGCGCAGGTCCCCGGTCTCGAAATCCAGGTTCAGGACATGCCCATCCCGGCCCACGGGCCGCACGGGATCCGCGTGCGCGACCCCGTTGAGAGCGAGGGTGACCGCGACCAAGCCCAATACGAATGGCGAACTCATGGCGTGTCCCCACATGCTGCCCTCGAACCACGCCTCCGCGAAAGCCCCGATTCGGGGAGGAGTCGGAAGTTTTCAGTTTTAAGGGGAGTTACCAGTCATCAGTCACCAGTCGCCGTTACCCGCACACTTCGGGCTCCTCTCGCCACCGCCCTCGAACGGAACGGGGTGGCGACGTCCTCGTCGCCGTTCCGACGCCTTTCCCATGTATCTGGCATCTGGCATCTGGCATCTGGGACCTGGCATCTGCCATCTGGCGACTGGGAACTTCCACTGATGGCCGGGTGCTCCCACCCAGTGCGTCCCATGACCCGCACGCCCTCCGGTACGCCGGAGGCGTTGCAGCCGGTAGCCCCGGGTTGGCGCGAACGCGCCTACCCGGGGTTCTTGGGTGTTGAAGGGGGCGCACCCCGAAGGCGGTGCGAAGATCCCCGCTCCCTCCTGCAACCCTTCCAGGGTTGGTGATCCCTTCCGCCGTTTCCCGGGGTTTCGCTTCGCGACCCCGGGCTACCCGCTTCAACGCCTCCGGCGTAGGCAAGACACTTGAACCTTGAAACTGAAATCTTGGAACTCCCCCCTCAATTGTCCGCCGGATTGACCCGCTGTACCGGCCGCGGCCGGGGAGGCGGCGGCGGATAGATCCACTCGTCCAATCCGAGATCCCGCAGGGCCCAGTTCATGTCCCCGGTGATGCCCTCGTTCAGGTTGGCCCTGTCGAAATCGCGCACCTGCTCCTTCACCAACTCGACCAACCGCGGACGCAGCGCCAGATCGTGGGCCGCTTCGCGCGGGGTCTTGCCATCCAGCGCGGGCACCGACGCATTCAACCAGGCCCTGAGAAGGACCCTGCGGACATCGCGATCGTCACCCCCAGCCGGCTGGGAACCCCGTGAGATCCTCAACGGCGCCGTCCCGAACCGCGGGGGATTCTCCAGCAACAGCGGAACCTCCTTTCCTTCCATCCCGGGCGGGAGGTCCGAACTCATCCGGCTCGCCATGTCCATCACCTCCTCAGACTCCCAGGTCACCCTCGTCCCAACCAACTTTTCAAAGCCCTGTTTCAGCATCGCGATGCGCGCCTCGCCAATCGCATCCAATCGACACCTCCCTGGCCCCACGAACAGACGACCCACCAACTCAACGACGTCCTTACCCTGCGATGCTGGCTCCAGCCAATCCCAGACCATCTCGTAATCTTCGCACCCCGGTTCCGTTGGTGCGTGGTCGCACTCCACCAGATGCGGATGCGCGTCCAGAAGGTCTGCGAACGTATCCACGTCAAGATCATGGCGATAAACCAACTGGTACGCGCGGGCATCCATGGCCCGGATACCCATCTGATGCCTGACCCGGTGGGTCGCCTCCAGGCTCTCCCGGACCTTCTGCAAGCCCGTCACAAACCAGCGCCGGCGCTCATCCTCGGATTCAGGACATCCCAGATGCGCCAGCACGATCTCCAACACCTCCCTCGATCCCCGATCGTGGATCGGCCGGACTTCCATCAGGGATCCATGCAACACGGTGAAATGGGGCATGTCGGAACCAAAGACCAACCAGGTGGCAAAGCGTGGAGTGCAGCCTGCCAGGATTCGGTCGATCACAAGGATCTCACGCGCCTCAGGATCCAGCAGGTCGACGGCGACCATCTGCTGATCGTCCACGATCTGGCGGATCTCCAGCAATCGAGGCCGCAATCCGGATCGGAACTGATGCACCAATCGGTGGTCGTTCTTCATCCGGGGGAACCCTGCATCCCGCAAACGCTCGAACGCCGTCCGCCCTCCAGCATCCTTGCGGAGATACGACCAATCCATCATCACCATCTCCGCCTTTTCAGGGTGCCCTGCTCGCTGGAGAGCCCGAAACTCACGTCCGAGTGAATCGGCAGTGACCGGATCGGACACCAGCCAATCGAACGTGAGCTGATTGCATTTGTGGAAGATCTCCAGCAATCGCACGTAATTGGCCGGCGAAAAGGTGTTGTGCGGACAGTCCTCAGGGCAGGCGTACCGACTGTGCCTTGATTCAGCGCATTCCGCTGCCGCGATCTGCTTTCCGGCGACGGGGCAATCCCGTCTGTCTTTGGATGTACTCACGATGTCTGCCCGACATCGTCCCACCCACAAGCCGCACGCAAAGCCGAAACTCCACCTTCAGCGCGTACCCGACCAGATCCGCGCCTCGCTCTCGGTGATGCGGGCATCATGGTTGGTGTCGCACTCACGCACCGCCTGGTTGAAGCCGTGATTCGGTCCGGTCACCACCTTGTGCTCGTTGCTGAAGATGATCGGCAGCGAAACCTTCGTGTTGCTCTCCTCGCGATTCAGCCGCGCCGGACGCTTGCTCAGGGTCTCGTAGAAGATCCGCCCGGCCGTCTCGTTCTCGAACTCCACCACCGACCGACTCTCATCCCGCACCTCCGTCTGCGACGTGTGGATGCATCCGGGGCCGAGGGTGGCGATGACCAACAAAACAGGAACAATCTTTGCGTTCACGCCTGCCTAGACACAGAACCCTCCCGCCAGTTTCAAACGATCTTTGCGCTCCCTCGGAAGATGGGCATGCGCGCAGGGCAGACCCAGCCGTCCGCCGCCTCCAGACATTGCTCATTGTGATTTCCACGGAGTGCGTGTTCCGGGGTTCCTTGTTGCCGGCTCGCACATTGACACATCCCTTGTGTGGAATAGCCTCACAACATGGCGACGAACCTTCAGATCGACGACACGCTCCTCGCAGCCGCCCAGCAAGCAGGCGGCTTCAAGACGAAGCGGGAGACCGTAAACGAGGCGCTTGCGGATTTTGTCCGGCGTCGTGCACAGGTTCGCGTTGGAGAGTTGTTTGGAAAGATTGATCTCCATCCCGGATTCAATCCACGGAAGCTGAGGGAGAAGCGGTGAGGATCCTGGTGGATTCGTGCGTCTGGTCGGCGGTCCTGCGTCGTGGGAGCCTGGCTTCCGACCCGGTCCGGATCGAGATGGTGCGACTGATCGAGGAAGGCTGCGTGGAGTTGATCGGTCCCGTGCGTCAGGAGGTTCTCTCAGGTGTCCGAACAGAGTCCCAGTTTGACTCGCTCCGTGAGGCATTGGATCTGTTCCCGGAGATCCCGATCCGCAGCGAGGACTACGTGGAGGCCGCCCGACTCTACAATTTATGCCGCAGCAGGGGTATCCAGGGATCAGGCACGGATTTTGTGGTCTGCGCGGTGGCAATCCGCGAGGCGGTCCCCGTATTCACTGTGGATGGGGACTTTGAGCTCTACGCGCAGGTGTTTCCCCTGCGTCTGCACAGGGTTGGCCCCCTGCATGGCTGAGCACGGAGGTCGCAATGGGGGAAGGTGGTTTCACGCCGCCGGGTCATTGCCCTGCCCACGCCAACGGCGTTGAGCCCCCCAGCCCCGGTTGGCCGAGGAACGAGCACAACCTTGGGTTCGATCCCACCACGGGACCCAACCGCATCGCGGTTGTGGCCACCACCCAGACCAAATCAAAGCGCTCCTCTCCGTGACAGCGTCTAGAAAGGTCGCAATGGGGTCAGATCTGTCCCCATTGCCCTAGACCATTGCCCTATCTGGGATGCTCACGCGGGCCTGCGACTGAGGTCGCGCTCTCCTCGCACGATGTCGACCAACTCCACGCAATCCTCGTCGGGTCTTCGGTAGAACAGTAGCCATCGGTGAAATGGCTTCTCGACCACACGGAACCGGTACCCTCGTCGGTACCGCCACACGGCCCCCGCATCAGGCTGGGCAGCGATGCGAGCAACGGTCGAATCCACCGCGCCTGCGAACTGCTCCGCCAGGGCCTCCGCAGCCTCAGGTCCATGTTCCAACTGTCTGGCGTACCAGAGTACCGCCTCATCCAACGCCGCGGCAAACCCCTCCCTGTACTGTATCGTCATGGATTCGTCTTCCGACGGATGGAGCGACGAGCGATCCGGAGGGCGTCACCGGACTTCCAGACGGTGACAGGTGTCTTTTCCGAGGCAGCGAGACGAGCGTTCACCGCATCAACGTCCACGGCTTCCGGTGCGTCATGGGTAGGACGAGCCGGTACCAGCGCGACCATGTCCTTTCCATTCAGAAGGTAGACCGGGTGTCCTGCGGCAGCCCTTTTGACGAGTTCTCCCAGCTTCGGCTTTGCCTCGCTGATGATGTAGGTCTCCATGACCTGAATGAGACTCCTTCGAGACCCGGCGTCAATCCCACCCCCTTGGAATCTTGAAACCGGGCACTCCCCAATGGCTCGTGAGGACACTCGCCCCATTGCCCCTCCGCCCAGTAGCCGCTCGGACCCAACCTTCTTCGCGGCTTCGCGGCTTTGCCTACCCTTTCCGTGCACAAAAACGGAACGAAGGGGAAAAGCCGCCAAGCCTCAAAGCCGCAAAGGAGGGAACGGATCCGGGCGAATCGAAACGTTCCGAAAGAGGCCACGCCGCAATCGGGAACAGGGTCTGCCGCAGGAGACCCAAAAGGACGCTGTTCCCGCCCGACGAAGCCGCACTGTTCGAACCCTCGCCAAGACGCCCCCCCCTCACGATTGCCATGGCACGCCCGTGCCGCCCCATCCAACCCCCCCGCCAAAATGCCAGTCGACGATGCGACTCACCCGCGCTCGCCGGGGTGGGAGGCGGAGGTTTGGCATCGTCGGGTTCTTGCCCTGCCAACGCCAACGGCGTTGAGACTCGCAAGCCCAGGGTTGGCCGAGGAACGAGGCCTACCCTGGGTTCGCTCCCACCGTGGCACCCAACCGCATCGCGGTTGTGGCCACCACCCAGTCCAACTCGAAGCGCCCCGCTCCGTCACAGCGTCCGGAACCCGGATTCGGAGAGGCAGAGGTAGAGGCGGAGGCCTTACAGGATAACTTTCACCCGGCCCGTCCAAGGAAGGCTCTTGCTCAACCCCTGGCGCTGGCTTGCCCCATTTCAAATAGGCGTTTAGAGATGGCATCGGCTTTCTGTCTGTCCCCTGACAAACCCATATCCTCCGTGGCGACCCTCCACAGGTGCACGGAGATCTCCTGCTGCGTCGCGCCACTGGAAACCAGCTGATGAATGTCCGCAACGTATCCGTCGTAGTCGGTTTGTGCCCCCGTGAGATGCCCGACGCCGATTGGATCCCACTCCGAAAGCAAGACGTCCCGAATGGCTGCCTGAAACTGCTGAACTTTGAACAAGTCTTTGGACATACAGGATTACGGCGCACCACGGATTCGTCAGTCGGCCAAGGACATCGTAAGCGTATGCCCGTACCACGTTTCTACTCTAGGCCAGGCGGGTCACGTTGGTCCGGTTTGCGACCTTGGTTCCAAGCCGGCCTCAGGCTACCCGCATTCCTTAACAGTTTTGCGGAACACCAGAGAGGAATCACTATGTAGGCGTTGTCGAAGAATCGGACGGCTCTAAACTAGATGCCAACTCAGCAACAAGCCTTGCCTTCACTTCACGATCTGACGGGGCTGCTCGTTCAAGCAACTCGCCGAGCAATCGGCACGCCGCATTCGGATTGTTGTAGAACAAAGCTTCTGCCGCCAACACCCACTTCTCAGAGAAGCTCATCAAGCAGAGACGCCTCAACTCCGTGAGGGCGCTCCGCGTCCTGATTTCCTGCAACACCTCGACCAATCTCTTGAATTGAGTTACGGAAGATTCCGCCGTGATTGCCGCACTAACCGGAGCAACGGCCTCCTCACCAGCTTCAATGAGGGAATGAAAAGCGTCCTCATCGGGCGAGTGCTTCAACCTCGAGACGTAGTCGTTAAGCGCCGATTCATTCATGGAGAGTTGAACAGCAAAAATTTACCGTTGTTGTCGACGTTACACCCCACCAATGACGGCTCCAAGGCCAACGCCGATCGCACCGATAAAAAGCGTTGGACTGTTGCCATAGTCATCCACAGCGAGCGTTGGCCGGTTCCCCACAAAGCCATAGAGGTTTCTCCCTCCCCCTTCCCCCAACGGATCCCGATTCAACCACCGCTGGTTCACCGGGTCGTAGAACCGGTATCCGTAGTAGTAGAATCCCCAGGCTCCCGTCGCGGACAGGATCGCCGGCTTGCTGCTGAAGCGCATCGTGTTCGCGGATGCCAGGGCACCAATGGATGAGATCAGTCCGCCGTACGGGTTACAGAAGGATATCGGGGTGGCGATGTCCTCATCGCCTTGGGAAAGGCTTTGGAACGGCGACGAGGACGTCGCCTCCCCGTTCCTTGCAGGGGCAGTTTGTAGGTGCGCCCACTGACGACGAGGATGTCGCCTCGCCGTTCGGGTCCGCCTTCAAACTTCAAACCTCCAACTTGAAACTCCGCCGTCCAAACTCCGGGCTTCAAACTTGAATCCCCGAACCTCAATCTCTCCCCCATACCGATGAAACTCGAGACGCTTTGCCTGCACGGCGGGACGCAACCGGATCCAACGACGCTGTCGCGTGCCGTCCCCATCTACCGTACGTCGTCGTTCGTCTTCCGTGATGCCGACCACGCCGCGAATCTCTTTGCCCTGAAGGAGCTGGGGAACATCTACACGCGGCTCATGAACCCGACGACCGACGTGCTCGAGAAGCGCGTCGCCCTGCTCGAAGGGGCGCATGAACTGGCCGGGCTGGGTGTTGCGTCCGGCACCGCGGCCGTCTTCTACGCGGTCATCAACCTCGCCCAGGCCGGCGACAACATCGTCTCCGCCCGGAACCTCTACGGCGGCACCTATACCCAGTTCAACGACATCCTTCCGGCCCTCGGCATCGAGGTGCGGTTCGTGGATTCCAACGATCCCGAGAACTTCGCCAAGGCCGCCGACGCCCGCACCCGCGCCTTCTTCTGCGAGTCCGTTTCCAACCCCTCCCTCGAAGTCACCGACCTCGAAGCGATCGCCGCCGTCGCCCGCGCCACGGGCGTGCCGTTGATCGTCGATTCGACCTTCTCCACCCCGTACCTCACCCAACCCCTGCGGCACGGGGCCGACATCGTTGTGCACTCGCTCACCAAGTGGATGGGCGGCCACGGCACGGGCATTGGCGGCATCGTCGTGGATTCCGGCCGCTTCAACTGGGCTGCGGGCCGGCATCCGCTATTCACCACGCCCGACAACTCCTACCACGGCCTGCGCTGGGGCATCGACTTGCCCGACATGCTGCGTCCCCTCGCCTACATCCTGCGCATGCGCACGGTGCCGTTGCGCAACCTCGGCGCCTGCATCGCGCCCGACAATTCGTGGATGTTCCTCCAGGGCATCGAGACCCTGCCGCTGCGGATGGAACGGCACTGCTCGAACGCCCTCGCCGTCGCGCGCTTCCTCCAATCCCATCCGGGCGTGGGCTGGGTGCGGTTCCCCGGCCTGCCCGACAATCCGCAGTATGCGCTCAACCAGAAATATCTCCGCGGCATGGGTGGTTCGATGGTCGTCTTCGGCATCAAGGGCGGCAGCGCGGCCGGTCGAAAGTTCATCGACCACGTGAAGCTGTTCTCGCACCTCGCCAACGTCGGTGACGCCAAGTCGCTCGCCATCCATCCGGCGACCACCACCCACTCGCAGCTGAGCGAAGCCCAGCAGGCCTCCGGTGGGATCACACCCGATCTCGTCCGACTCTCCGTCGGCATCGAGCACATCGACGACATCCTCGCCGACCTCGACCAAGCGCTCGCGGCCTCCGCCGCCCGCTGATCCTTAGAACGGCGGTTTTATCCGCAGATGGCGCAGATGGCGCAGATAGTCAGCAGCTTGGATCGGGCGTGCCCTTCACCCGCAAGGCGAGCTCACCGGGAACCTTGGGTGCTGGCATTTCTGCCCCTCCATCTGCGCCATCGGCGACATCTGCGGTTAAATGAACTGCCGTTTCCAGGGTGACGGGCCTCACCCCCACCGGATGGCACGCGAAAGATCCGCGGCATCCCAGGGTTCCCCCGAGGCTTCGAGACGATCCGCCGCGGCCCCATGATGGAAGACCGCACCGCGGATGGCGCGCATCGGTTCCGCTGCCATCGCGGGTTGGGCCAGCAAGCCACCCAGGAATCCGGCGAGGACATCCCCGCTGCCGCCCTGGGCCAGTCCGGGATTGCCGGTCGGATTCCACCACGGCCGTTCCCCCGCGCGGCCCACCACCGTCCGGCTTCCCTTCAACACGACAACCGCGCCGCCATGGCGCTCCGACACGGCCTGCATCGCCGCCACACGATCGCGTTGGATCTGGGCCGCTGAAACCCCGAGCAACCGGCCCGCTTCCCCCGGATGCGGCGTCAGGACGCGCAAGGCACCCGAAGCAACCGCACCCACCGGCAACCCGTCGAGGGCGCTCGCGTCCGCCAGCACGGGCACCGACCACTCTCGCCACCCGTTGGAGATCCATTCCCGCAGGGCCACGGGCAACCCTGGATCGGCGAGCCCCGGCCCGACCACCACCGCGGTGGTCTTCGCTGGCAAGGGCATCTGCGCGGACCACGGCATGACCATCGCCGCGTCCAACTGCGACGCCACCGGCACATAACACTCCGGTGCCGTGATCACCGTGACCAGTCCCGGCCGCGCCCGCAGGGCCGCCCGCGCTGCCAACACCGCGGCCCCATGGAACCCCAGGCTTCCCGCGACAATGCAGACGTGGCCGAAATCTCCCTTGTGGGCATCCACCGCCCGACGCGGCGGCCAGCCTTGAAACTCGGCAGCCGAACCGAACCAACCTTCCGCCGCCGTCACTCCGTCCCCCCAGGGCACCAGCCCAACATCCTCCAACACCTCCAACCGACCCACGTGGCGTACCGCATCGGCCGTCAGCAATCCGCGCTTCGGTGCGCCCACCGTCAGCGTCCAGTCGGCGATGATCGCCGCGCCCAGCGCGGTGCCCGAATCAGCATCCAGACCCGACGGCACATCCATCGCGACGACCCGGGAGCCACAGGCCACGACCCTCCCGACAATCGCCTGCCATGCCGGATCCAACGGACGGTTCAACCCGATGCCGAACAATCCATCGACGATGAGATCGGGCCTTTCCCCGAGCGCTTCTTCCACGCGGGCCAGATCCACCACCGGATCCATCACGGTCAGCTCGCGAACCTCGAGCGGTCCCAGGTGCGGCAGCGCGGCGCGCACGTCATCGCCGTTGTGTCCACGTCCGCACAGCAACAGCACGCGCCCCTGATCCCGCAACGTGGCCCGCAACCAACCCGCCAGCGCACGCCCCACCCGCTCGATCACTTCGGATTCACGGACGCCCGTGGCCCACGTCGCCCGTTCCCACGCGCGCATCGAAGCCACCGACAGCACCGGGGTCCGCGTTGGGATTCCCACGTTGGCGGAGGCAGCGGAGTTCACGGCACCCCGGGGTTCAGGCGACGTTCAGTTCGCGTCGGATGCCAAATTTCTCCACGCGCTTCCGCAAGGTGGCCCGCGTGATGCCCAGCAGCTTGGCCGCCTGCACCTGGTTGCCACTGGTTTCGCGGAGCGCCTGGATCACCAACTCGCGTTCCACCGCCGGCAGGATCTTGAACTTCGAATCCGCCTTCGCGTACCGGAACAACAACTGCGCGATCTCCGGAACCGTCATCGGCGTCGTCCGCACCGCGCCTGCACCTGCCGCGGTTGCCGGGCCGGAACCCGCCGTGACAACCGACGCAACCGCCGGAGAACCTTCAGTGGAAACCGCCGGTGCGGCAGTCGCCGTCGCCTTCTGAACCGCCGCGGTCACTTCAGGCGGCAGGTCAGTGAACAGGATCGCCTGCCCCTTCGCCACGACCGTTGCGCGGCGGATGATGTTCTCGAGTTCCCGGACGTTGCCCGGCCAATGGTAGGCTTCGAGGGCGGCGAGCGTGGAGGTCGAGATCGTCTTCGGTGTTCCCGAACCCGCCAGCTTGCGCAGGAAGTAATCCACCAACAACCGGACGTCGTCGCGACGCTCACGCAGCGGCGGCATCTGGATCCGCACCACGTTCAACCGGTAGAAGAGATCCTCGCGGAACTGCCGGTTCGCCACCGCATCCTCCAGTGGCTTGTTGGTCGCGGCGATGATCCGGACGTCGACGCGGATAGGGGAATTCCCGCCCACGCGTTCGAAGGTTCCGTTCTGGAGCACCCGCAGGATCTTGGTCTGCGTCGTCGGGGACATGTCCCCGATCTCGTCCAGGAACAGCGTTCCGCCGTGGCATTGCTCGAACTTGCCGACGCGTTGCTGGCTGGCCCCCGTGAACGCGCCCTTCTCGTGGCCGAAGAGTTCGCTCTCCAACAGATTCTCCGGGATCGCCGCGCAGTTGATCGCCAGGAACGGTTGCTGCGATCGACGGCTGTTGTGGTAGATCGCGCGCGCCACCAGTTCCTTGCCCGTTCCGCTTTCGCCCGTGATCAGAACCGTCGCGTCGGTGTGGGCCACCTGCCCGATCAGCTTGAAGACCGCCTGCATCGGCTCCGAACGTCCGATCACGCCGAGGTCGTAGTCCTGCTGCTCCAGTTGCGGCGAGACGGCGACCGTCTGCCGCATGTCCCGTGACGCCTTCAGGGCATCTCCGACCAACTGCTTCAGCCGCGGCACATCGAACGGCTTCAGCACGTAGTCGAACGCGCCCAGCTTCATCGCCTCGATCGCCGTCTGCGTCGTCCCGTAAGCCGTCATCAGGATCACCGGCACCTTCGGATCCAACTGGCGGATGCGGCGCAAGGTCTCGAGACCGTTGATCCCCGCCATGCGGATGTCCGAAATCACCAGGTCCGGCCGCACCTTTGGAATGAGGCGCAGCCCCTCCTCACCACTCGACGCAGTGTACAACTCGAGGTCCGGTGAGTCGAAGATCCGGCGAAACGAGTACTGAACGTCCACCTCGTCATCGATCAGAAGCAATTTTTCCATGGGGAGACGCCCGACCCCATGGGCGGACGACAACGCCAGTTAAGGCCACCCGCACCACACCGCAAGCAAGGTTTCTCGAAAGCCATCCCCCCTGAACACGACACGACACCCGCCGTGTGCAATTCTTCGCTCCCTGACGAAGACCGGACACGCCCTCGAACGGGGTGGCGACGTCCTCGTCGCCGTTCCGAAGCTTTTCCCATGGCGATGAGGACATCGCCGCCCCGAACTCATTGCCACAAGGGCAGTGTGAAGATGCGCCCGCCGAACAACGCGGCCCGGCTTGGGCCTCGCGCCCGCACGAACCCGATGTGTAGCATGCGCTCGAAGGCCGTGGGTTTTCCCAACGCGATGTCCGATTCCATCCATTACCGGCCAGAGATCGATGGCCTCCGTGCCGTGGCCATTCTGGCGGTGGTGCTGTTCCACCTCCGTGCCTCGATCCTCCCCGGCGGATTCACGGGCGTGGATGTGTTCTTCGTGATCTCCGGGTTCCTGATCACTTCGATCCTCGTCCGGCAACAACGCGCCGGAACGTTTCGCCTGCGGGACTTCTGGCTCCGACGCGCCCGCCGATTGCTTCCCGCACTCGCCTTCGTCCTCGCACTGGGAACCCTTGCCGCGTTCCTCACCCTGTTCGGCCCCGACTTCCGGAACTTTGGTTGGCAGTGCGCCTCCGCGCTCACGCTGTCCTCAAACGTCTACATGTACCGGAATGCGGGAAACTATTGGGGACCTGAAGCCGAAGACTTCCAACTGCTTCACCTCTGGTCGTTGGCATTGGAGGAGCAATTCTACCTGATCTGGCCGCCCCTGTGGCTTGTGGCGTCGCGCTTCAAACGCTGCCCTTCCTGGGTCGCGTTGGGCGTTCTGGCGGCGGGCAGCTTTGGCCTGGCCCTCTTCGCGTCCCATCGATATCCGGCAGCAGCCTTCTACCTGCTCCCGACCCGAGCGTGGGAACTGCTCCTTGGCTGCCTGCTGGCTGTCTACAGTTCCAGGTCCACGCCCCCATCCAAACCCGGGTCCCAAAGGACCCACCAAGCGCTCGCAGCAACAGGGGCCCTCATGATCGTGCTGTCGTTCTTGTTCGTGGGAAGGAATGGAGCCTTCCCGGCACCCAACGGTCTCCTGCCGACCCTGGGCACGGTCCTGATCCTTGCGTTCGCCTCCCAGGACACCGTCATCGGTCGATTTCTGGCCACCAGGCCGATGGTGTACGTCGGTCGCCTGTCCTACTCCTGGTACCTCGCCCATTGGCCAGCCATCCTCTTCCTGCGTCCGGTGGGGGTCGAATCTCCGTGGATCCAGGGCCTCGTCGGACTCGCCCTGGGCATGGCCTGCCATCACTGGATCGAACGTCCCACACGGACGATCCCGGAGTCCCGGATCCTGACGCGGATTCTCCTTCCCACCCTCGCCATCGGTGGTTTGGCGGTCGCGCTTCCCCATCTTGGTTTCCGCGCCGCCCCGGGAACCCAACGACCGACCTTTTGGTGTGGCTGTGACTTCAGGCCTCCGAATCCCTCCACGCCATCCAAGCCGGGTGCGTGGAGTCCGGGCTGGTTGGAGACGTCACCACCGGCCTGCGCCGGGCCCAGCCCATTCCGGGCCCACTTCAGGCCCTGATCCTGGGGGACTCCCACGCGAAATCGTGGATGCCGGGTCTCGATGCAGCCCTTGGGGAGTTGGGCTGGCATTACGTCGCGTTTCCAGCGAGCGCTGCTTCACCCTTCTTTGTCCCCAAGGGCACAAAGACGGATCAATACGGCCACACCCCGCACTGGCCATCCAATACCCGCGAGGAGTTTGACCGGCATCGCAGGCGCTTCATTGCCTCCAACACCATCCCGCTCGTGATCGTGTCCGCCCGTTGGTTCAATTATCACCGGTGGACCGAGAAGGAGTTCGAACGGGACTTCGAAGAACTGCTTCGGACCTTCCCCACCGCGCAGATGCTGGTCATCGGGCAACCTCCGGAACTGCCCTTCGCGAGTTCGGGACTCTCCGAGGGTCCCGTCGATATGGGTCTTTGGACCCCATTCCGGGAGCGCACCACCGCCCATGAAGGCCGCAGGCTGATCCACGCTCGGATTCTTGAGATCACCCGACGACATCCGCGTGTCCGGTTCCTCGAAACCGAGTCGCACTTCCTGCAGGACGGAGTCATCCGCCCCTTCAGGGACGGTCAGATCCTCTATCGCGACGATGATCACCTCAGCCGCGAAGGAGCCCTGCTCATGACTTCCGCCTTCCGGGAGGCCTTGTTGCAGTGTCTCAAGCCTTCCCCATCTTCCACACCATGACCGAATCGGAAATCATCGATCCCGCGCTTTGGCTCCGCACCCGATCCATCCTCGAGTCCGGCCGGACCCAAGGCCTCCACTCGGGCGCACAGGTTGCCATCTCCTTTCAGGGGCGGAAGCATTCCGTCGCCATCGGCGAATCCTCGGAAGGCATCGCCATGCACGCCGGTTCCATCGGCCCTTGGCTTTCCTCCGGAAAACCACTGACCGCCGTGGCGCTCGCCCGTTTCGTCGATGCCGGCAAACTCGACTGGGAAGATGCGGTCACACGCTGGATCCCGGAGTTTGGTGGAGGCGGCAAGGACGCCATCACCGTGCGCCACCTCCTGACCCACACCGGCGGATTCCGCGATGCGGACCGCACCGATCCAGCCTTCGGTTGGGAAGACTCGGTGGCCGCCGCCTGCGCGTCACCGATTGAACCCGATTGGATCCCCGGTGAAACCGCCGGGTACCACGCGAATGGGTCGTGGTTCATCCTTGGCGAAATCCTCCAGCGCGTCAGCGGCCGACCGTTCACCGACGTCCTCCAGAGCGAGGTCATCGACCCTCTGCGACTGGGGCCGGGGTGGTTCGGGATCAACCCCGGCCAACGCGCCCACCTCGGCAACGACTGGGTCGTGATGAATCGGACAGGCCGTTCCGGCCGGACCCCGGATCCGGTCCTCAATCATCCCGTCGTCATCTCCCGATGCCGACCGGGATCCGGGCTGCGCACCTCGGCGGACTTCCTGTGCCAGTTTTACTCGGCACTGCTTTGTCCTCCCGCGGGTTGGTTGTCGGAAGCCACCCTCCGGGCGCTCCTCCAACCGCAACGCATCGGGAAGTTCGACCGGACGTTTGTGGCACCGATCGACCTCGGACTGGGATTCATCCTGCCCACGCCCCAATCCAATGGTCTTCCCATGCCCTACGGCTACGGACCCCATGCGGGCGCACGGTGCTTCGGCCACAGCGGCAACCAGAGTTCCTGCGCCTTCGCCGATCCGGATCGGAACCTCGCCGTCGCCTGGATCTGCAACGGCATGCCCGGCGAACCGCAACACCAGCGTCGGCAACAGGCGATCAACACGGCCCTCTACGAGGACCTCATTTCCCAATCCGATACAGGTGCCCTGCCGTACGGATGAACAGCGCGCCATCGTCGACCGCATAGGACGCCAACGTCCGCTCGCCGAGGTCGTTCTTCGACAACACCTCGAAGGTCCTTCCGGTTTCACCACGAAGCCAACACCCGACTCGTTCTGGAAATACAGCCGACCGTCCGCATACACGACGGACGCCGAGAAATCCCCGCCCAGGCGCTCGCTCCAGACCACCGTGCCCGTCTTCGCTTCCACCGCACTCGCGATCCCTGAATCGGAAACGCAGTACAACAGGTCGTCCACCACCACCATCGACGGCGTGTTCGGCGCGCCTTTGGCCAGCGTCCACGCCACGTGCGTGTCCGTCACGTCCCCCACCCCTCCGGTCCGGATGGCGTGCAACACCGGACGATCATACCCACTCGCGAGGAAGAGCATCCCGTCCGCCAGCACCGGCCGCGGCACCACGGAATACCCCTCGCCATACCGGACGCGCCACAGCTCGGCGCCCGTCTTCGGGTCATAGGCGCACACCGCACCGCTGCCCGGACTGATGACCTGCCGCTTGCCGGCATCGCCCACCACCAACGGCGTCGAGAACGAGAACTTTCTCTTCGCGGGCGTCACGCGCGGCGTTTCCCAGCGCACCTTTCCGTCCTTGGCATCCAACGCCACCACACGCGGATCCGTCTCCCCATCGACCCCGAACACCAGCAACCCATCCACCAACGCCGGCGATCCACCATTGCCATGGACCGGCGTGTACTTGATCGCGTTCTGGCGCCAGACCACTCCACCCTTGAGGTCCAACGCCGCCGTTCCGTGGTGGCCGAAGTGCACGAAGATCCGGTCCTCGGTGACGATGGGGGTTGGGCTCGCCTGGCCGTTCTTGGAATGGATCGAAGGCCCCTTCACCGGCGACTCGAACACCACCGTATCCCAGAGGGGCATTCCCTTCTGCGCGTCCAGCGCCAGGACCTTCAGCACGAGTCCACCGGACTCCGTCTCCACGGCCGTCGTCAGGTAGATCCGGCCGTTACGCAGCACCGGCGAGGACCAACCGGTCCCGGGAATCCCCTGCTTCCAGACCACGTTCTCCGTCGCGCTCCAGCGCACCGGCAAATCCTTTGCCGTCGAGATCCCCATCGCCGTCGGCCCGCGGAACTCCGGCCAATCCCCGGCGGCCGCGCCCCCACCCGCAAGCGCAACCCCAAGAATGCACGCAACCCATCCCGCGACCCGTCGTTCTCCACGCATCCCGCCACGCTATCCGAGGACACCCACCGACGACAACCGCCGTGCCGCAGGATGCTTCACACCGGGAACTCCAAACTTCTCATACATTCCGCCGCAGATACGCCCCGGGCCAATACGTCACCCGATCCCGGATCTGACCCTCATTGAAGGCCAAGGGAGGCTCGGTCACCGAGAACTCCGGATGCTTCTTCACGAAGTCCGCCGCCGCCTTCGTCGGGTTGTTCCAGGTCCAGTCGGGCTGCGTGCGCGGCGCACCCACCACCTCGCCCATGATCCCGTCCATCGCCACGATGTACGAACCCGGGCTGACCAAGGGAGCGTAGGCTTCGAGCTCCGCCATCACATGGGCGTACGTGTGACACGAGTCGAGCAGCACGAGCACCTTCTCGCCGGGCCGGATCTGCGCCCGGACCTGCGCCACCGTTGCCTCGTCCGTTGAACTCCCCTCGATCAACGTGATCCACGGCTTGAGCGGATGCGCCTCGATGGCCGCCCGGTTGTGCGGCCGGATCTCCACATCGATCCCGACCACCCGTCCCGTGCCCATCGCCTTGAACAATGACGCGTAATAGACCAGCGAACCCCCATGGGCGATGCCGGTCTCGACGATGACATCCGGCTTCAGGTCGAAGATCACCTCCTGGATCCGGATCATGTCTTCGGGCAACTGGATGATCGGACGCCCCATCCAGCTGAAGCTGTAGACGTACTTCGTGTCCCATCCGCTCCGCAGCCACAACTTCGACAGCAGGGCAAACCCCTCCGGGCTGCCCACCGTCAATTCGCGCACCTGCCCGTTCTCCTCCACGCGGATCGCTCCGCTCGCCGGATCAATGTGAATCATGTGGTCCTGTCCTTCCCGTCATTGGCCAATCCATGTGGACGAGCGAAACCCCTGCCGACGCAGGCTCCGGATCAGCGACCCACGTCACCATCCCCGGCACTTCCGTCCGCCGCAGAGCCTCGCGCTGCCGCTCCTGAAATCCCAGCTTCCGATAAAACCCAAGGGCCGGATTGTCCGAACGGACCCGCACCCCGAGACGCGCCAAACCAAGTTCACACTGCGCCCACCACAGCAACGTGCGAAGCCCCGTCGACATCACCCCGGGGAACCCCTCCACACCGCGCACCACCGCATCGGCCTCGCCCGACCCCGACGCCCAATCGATGAACGCCAGCCCCATGTACCCGATCAGGCGACCGTCCATCGACTCGACCATGAACAGCACACGACCGCGATCCGGTCCCACCCGTTCCACAAGCCAATCGCGCGTCCGCGCCGGAGTGGCTTCGAACTCGGTGAGGAACGACGTCACATGACGGTTCCGCCATTCCGTGAGGACGGCCACGTCCGATTCCAGCACGCGCCCCGCCTGCGTCGGCACCAACCGCATCCGCGCCTGGGCGGGTTCTCCAACCATCAGATACCAGCCGGGACGCTCACCGCCGGCGGCCTGCTTCAGCGCCGCCAGGTGTTCCTCCCTCGGTCCTGCCTGCTGGTAAGCCCAGTTCACTGGAAGAATTCCCGGACCCCGGCGATCACCCGCGATTGAACCTCCGGGGCCATGGCCGAATGCAGCGGCAGGGACAGGATCTCGTTGCCGACACGGTCGGTCACCGCCAACGCGCTCCGCCGGCAATCCTTGAACAACTGGAACCAGTGGCCGGGCTGCCAATGGATTCCCGTGTCGACCCCCTTCGTTGTCAGGTGGTCCCGCAACGGTTGCCGCGCCTCCGCCGGAACCCGCAGGTAATACAGGAAGGGCGTCACACCCTCGAAATCCGTCGCAGGCACCCGGACATCCTTCAGTCCGGAAAGCTCCGCATTGTAACGGCGGCAGGCCTCACGACGCGTGCTCGCGATCCGTTCGAACTTGCCCAACTGCGCCAGCCCCATCGCTGCATGCAGGTTGGCCATGTGGTACCGGAATCCCAGCTCCTGCACATCGTACGTCCACGCCCGGCGGTTCTGGTACATCACCGACGCCGGCTGCCCCATGCCGATCAACCGCATCCGATGCAACCGCTCCACCTCTTCGCGCGTGCGGACGATCAGCATGCCGCCATCGATGCTCGTGATGGTCTTCACGGGATCGAAGCTGAACATCGTCACGTCGGAGAAGCTTCCGACCATCTTTCCCTTGTAACGCGACCCCAGCGCGTGCGCCCCATCATGCAGCACCCGGATCCCGTGCCGGGCAGCGAAGGCCGCCACCCCGTCGTGGTCACAGAGGCAGCAGTCGTAATCCATGGCGATGATCGCCTTGGTCCGTGGACCCACCAGGGTTTCCGCATCCGCCAGGTCCAGGCACAACGTATCGTCATGGATGTCGCAGAACACGGGACGTGCCCCGGTTGCAAGGATCGCCTGGAAATCCGCGATGTTGTTGAACGCCGGCGTGATGACCTCATCGCCCGGCCCAACCCCCATCAACATCAACGCCAGGTGCAGCGCGGCGTGGCCCGTGCTCACTGCCACGGCGTGGCGATCCGGCGCCTCCACCAGTTTGAGGACCGCCTGCTCGAAGTCGCCGACATACTTGCCCATGCCGAGCCAGCCCAGTTTCAGGGCTTCCTCCGCCGCGGCGAGTTCCTCCCGTTCCAACAAAGGCCTGAATACCGGAATGTTTTCCATGGTGCGCATCCCGCGGGGAAATCCAGCGCTCCCAGGAACCCACGCGGGAGTGCCGTCCTAACAGATCCTGAACACGACCAGCAAGCAGAGTCCCCGGTTCTGTAGGCCACGTGCCCCCACGCGGCGTATCCCAAACCCATCCCCGGTGAAGGCCGCGTGCCCCCACGCGGCGTGTCCAAGCAGCGTCCCCAGTCCATAGACCCCAGTCCCCAGGTTTCAGTCCTCGCCTCCTCACGTCGTCGACTACCCCTCAAACCCTAGCAGTCGACGTCAGGAGGCTGGGTTGAGGCATCTGGGAACTGGAATCTGGCCTCGCTTCCCGGACATTTGCCTCGCCCCAACCCCACCCCTCACGGCACAAATCTCCCCACGCTCCGCATGCCTACCGTCCTCACCGCCATCCCCGTCTACAACGGAGCCCATTTCTTCCCGCAGACCCTCGACTGCATCGCCGCCCAGACCCGGCGTCCCGACCGCATCGTCGTCATCGACAACGCCTCGACCGACGCCACCCCGGACATCGTCCGCGCCTACGGTCACCTCAACCTCGAATACCGACGCAACCCCACCAACGTCGGGGGCGCCGGCAACCTCAACCTCTGCCTCCAACTGGCTGACCAGGCAGACATCCTCCACCTCATGATGGCCGACGACCTCGTCGGCCCCACCTTCCTCCAACGGTCCGTCGACGCCCTCGCGGGCATCCCGGGCCAGGCGCTTTCCTACGTCCTCGACGACAAGATCAACCAGCAAGGCCGCGTCGTTCAGCAGGCACATCGACCGACGGACACCACCCCGCGGCGGGTTCCACCGGCCGAGTTCCTGCGCCGTCAGGGCAACCTCGACTCCATCCTGCTCCCCGGCGTCCTCTTCAAGACCGACCGCCGCCCGATCCCGGCCGGCTTCCGCAACTTCCCCCAGGTCGCCGATTGCGTGTTCATGGCCGAACTCGTCCACCTGGGGTTCAGCGTCGTCGAGATCCCCGAGGTGCTCTGCCAGTACCGCCTCAACGAACTCAACGCCACCAGCGCGAACCGCAGCCGCATCGATTCCTTCGTCCGGGACGAATGGCGCGCCATGGAACTGATTGCCGGCTGGATCCCGGAATCCCCACTGCAACGCCGCCTCTGCCACGCCTGGCTCAAGGTCCGTTTCGCCGCCCGCACCGAGGTCAAACGCCAGCTCTTCGCCGCCGCCAATCCGGCCTACGCGGCCGAGATCGATGCCGTGCGACGCGAGATCGCCGGACCGTTGCTGGGTGCCGCAGGGCTCGCCGCCGTCCACGCCCGCGACTTCGTGCGCCGCCTCCGCGGCCAGCCCACGCGTCTCCAGGAGTTCGAGTCCCTCCAGGACCCAGGTCGCTGACCTCGACCAGGCGCCAAAGCCTGCTCTGCGACACAATCGTAACCGGATCGACGCACCAGTTTCGGATCCTTCGTGTCTGATACACAGACCGAAGAAACGAAATCCGCCGGAGAGAGTCCAAGCTCCGGAGACTGGTTATGCTGTTCCCACTCGACGTTCCCCTGCCCGATCGCGGCTCGGCCCTGAGCCTGCCCGACCTCGTTGTGTTCGACCTTGTCGGCGTCCTCATTCCCGAGCGACCCCGATTGGCTTCCTGCCTCGCCGCCGCCCTTTCCGCAGCCGACATTCCGGTGGAAGACGACGACCTTGCGGATCTCATCACCCAACCGATCCGGGCCGGCATGTCCCGTCTGGTTTCGCGGCGACTGCACCTCGCTCCCGAGGTCTCCCGACCGCTGGTAAAGGTCATTGCCGAAGACTTCAACGAGCGTGTCCTCCGCAGCCTGCAGACCTCCCCGAACATCAAGCTCCAGCCGGGAGCCGAAATCCTCCTCACCGAACTCGCCGCCGATGGCATCCACATCGGTATCGATTCCGAACTCGACGGATCCCTGGCCACGGCCTTGATCCAACGTGCGGGCTGGGCCGGCACCGGCCTGCTCGAAGCGGTGGTCGGATCCGATGAAGTCCTGGCTCCGCGCCCTGCCCCAGGTCAGATCGAGGAAATCCGACGACGCTGCGGGCTCCAACCGGACGCCACGGTGGTCAAGGTTGTGGGGACGCCGTCCGACGCGAAGGCGGCCCTCGCTGCCCGGTGCCGCACCATCTACTCGCTGGCTCCGGAGACCATCGTGGGTCCGATCGCCGTCGCCGACCTCGGCGACCTCGCCGAACGCATCCTCGTGCGGGACTTGATCTGACCCGCACCGCCTTACGGGGCCGCAAATCGGTAACCCACTCCGCGAACCGTCTCCACCAGGTCGGCCGCAGACCCCAGTTTCTCCCGCAACCGACGGACATGGGTGTCCACCGTGCGGACGTCGATCTCGTCACGCTCCCCGTGGGTCCACACTTCCTGCAACAGGTGTTCCCGCGTCTGAACCCGGCCCCGACGCCGCGCCAGCACCGTCAGCAATCGGAACTCCGTGGCCGTGATGTCCACCCCCTTGCCCCGCACCAGTACCCGGTGCCCGGGCACATCCACCGTCAACTCACCGAAAACCAGAAGGTCCCCATTCGTGGGCGCGGGGATGTGGCGATCCATGCTCCGCCGGATGCGCAGCACCAGTTCCCTCGGGCTGAACGGCTTGGTCAGGTAATCATCCGCTCCCAGCTCAAATCCCAGGATCCGGTCCATCTCCGAGGCCCGCGCCGTCACCATGATGATGGGGATCCGCTCCGTCACCGGGTCCCGACGCAACCGCTTGCACACCTCCAGCCCGTCCATGTCCGGCAGCATGAGGTCCAGCACGATCAGGTCCGGTCCCTCCGCCCTCACCGACTCGAGGGCCTCCTTCGCGGTGCCGACGCCCATCGCTTCGAAACCCGAATCACGAAGCTGCCGCACCAGCAACTGCCGGATGTCAGGCTCGTCTTCCACCACGAGGACCTTTGCCATATCCGGCGACGCTGCTCCGATCACAGGACCAAACCATGTCACGTGGGTTACATGTCCGTGACTTGCCCGCATGTGTTCTCGTTCCCACGCCGCAAATCAGGGACTTGATCCCGGACGCAGATCGCGCCCACGATGCCTCATGGTACCCCCGGATCATGGACTGGCTGCGTTGCGAGATCCTCAACTGTCGCGCCGTGCCTTCACGCTGATCGAACTGCTGGTGGTCATCGCCATCATCGCCATCCTTGCGGGCATGCTCCTGCCCGCCCTGGGTCGCGCGAAATCGAAGGCCATGGGCATCAGGTGCATCTCCAACCAGAAGCAGATCGGCTTCGCGTTCATGATGTACGCCGACGACAATCAGGACTTCCTGCCGCGCTGTCGCGACTGGGCCTCCTCCGGCGGAAAGGACGGCCGCTACGATGTGTTCGTTGCCATGACCAACCGTCCCCTCTTCCGGTACCAGGGCTCCCCCGAGATCTTCCGGTGCCCCTCGGACAAGGGAGACATCTTCTCCGACCGCGTCCGCGGCGTCCGCACCACCAACTGTTACGTCCAGTTCGGCAACAGTTACCTCATGGAATGGGCCGCTGACTTTGCCCGGACCAAGCGTGTCACGGGCGACGTGAACCCCGGCGCGCCCCCCTACAACGCCACCTCGATGAAGACCGCCGAGATCGCGCTCTCGCCCGTGAACAAGATCATCCAGGGCGACTGGATCTGGCACCCGAACCGGGGATGGACCGAAAACAAGAGCCTTTGGCACAACTACAAGGGCAAGAGCCTCGCCAACGTGCTGTTCGGTGACATGCACGTCGAAGCCTACAAGTTCCCCACCCGACCGGACACGGATCCCTTCTGGAGTGCCGCTCCCAACCCGACCAACGCCTGGTGGTGATCCTTGCCTGAGCCCGCGATCTCACCTCCTTCCTGCCCCCCTCCTTGACCTTGCCCCCGCCCGCTGTTACCCCCCGACCGATGCGCAACAAGTTGCATGGTATGGCCCTCGCCGTGGCTTCGGCGGGCGTGCTCCTCCTTCCGGGCTGCCAGCCCTCCGGGGAGGAAGCCCTCGTGCGCGGCGACCGCGAGCTTCAGGCCGGCCGCCCCCAGGAGGCCATCCAGCACTTCGAACTCGCCGCCTCCAAGCTCCCCACCGAAGGACAGGTCTGGAATCGCCTCGGCCTCGCCTACCATGCCGCCGGCCGCCTGCCCGACGCCCAGAAGGCCTACCTGCGCGCCCTCGAGTTCAACCGGAACCTCTTCGACGTCCGCTTCAACCTCGGTGAACTCCTCCTCGAACTGAACCAACCCCGCGAGGCCGAAGCCGAGTTCCGCACCTACCTCAACGCTTCCTCCGACAACGCCCGCAATCCCGACGCCTGGCGCGGCGTCGGCCTCGCCCTGCAGGCCCAACGCCAGTACCCCAACGCCGAAATCGCCCTCGCCAACGCCACCCGCCTCAACCCGCAGGACGGCGACGCCTGGAACGCCCTCGGCCTCGTCCGCGTCCAGGCCCGCAAGCCCCGCGAAGCCTACCAGGCCTTCCAACAGGCCGCTCAGGCCTCCCCGGAACTCGCCTCCGCACGCCTCAACCTCGCCGTCACCGCCCACCAATCCTTCAACGACCGCCGCACCGCCCTCGGCCATTACCGCGATTTCCTCACCCTCCAACCGTCCGGCCCCGAGGCAGACTCCGTCCGCGCCGTCGTCCAGGACCTCGAAATCAAGCTCGGGCTCGTCCGGCCTCCCGCCCCCGCCACACCCACCAATCCGCCGCCGGCCCTCGTCCAGACCTCGCGCCCGCCCACGGTCGTCCTTCCGCCAACGACCAATCCGCCGACCAGCGTCGCCGTCCGCAGCAATACGCCGCCCCGCCCTCCCATCGTCGTCACGTCGGCGCCACCCACCCGCGCTGTCGTCGCCTCCAATCCCCCCAAGCCGGCCGTCGTCGTTACCACGCCGCCCCCAGGAACACCCACCGTCGCCACAACCCCACCTCCCAAAGCGGTGGTCGTGACGCCGCCCGCAGTCCAACCCACGAAACCCACCCCGCCGCCGGCCACCACCCCGGAAGTCCCACTCGAAGTCGTCGCCGTCACCAGCGAGCCCACCCCGAAGCGTGCCGACGACACCGTCGTCCGCCCACGCCCCGCCGGTCGTCTCGCCGTTCCCATCCCGGACACGCGCCCGCCCGAGACCACCGTCCGCACCCCCGAGCCCACCCCGCCACCCGTGGCGGTCGTCGTGCCCGAACCCACCCCGGAACCGGAACCAACGCCCGAACCCACCGAACCCGTCGAAACCGACGCCGACGGCAAGCCCCGCCGCGGTTTCTGGGGCAAGGTCAATCCCGTCCGCTGGGGCAATCCCACCAAGTGGTTCCGCAAGGAAGGCCCGCCCCAGGCCGAGGTTCCCGACCGCGAGGCCGCCAAGTCGTCCACCGCCCAGGCTTCCACGAAGGTTACGCCGCTTCCGCCCGCGCCCCCCGCGAAACCGACGTGGGCCCGCTACACCCGCGAAAACCCACTCGCTCCCGCCCGCGGCAACCGCGCCGCCGCCGATGCCGAATACCAGCGCGGCGCACAGTCCCACCAGAAAGGCGACCTCAAGGCCGCCGCGGAAGCCTACCGCCGCGCCATCGCCCTCGATCCCGCCCACTTCGAATCCCAACACAACCTCACCCTCGTCGCCCTCCAGCAGGGCGACCTCAAGACCTCCCTCAGCGTCGGAGAGACCGCGGTCGCCCTCGATCCCGACTCCGCCAACGCCCGATACAATCTCGCCGTCGCCCTCCAGCGCTCCCGCTACCCGGTCGATGCGGCCGAGGAACTGGAGAAGCTCACCCGCCTCCACCCCGACGATCCCAACGCGCACCTCGCCCTCGCCACCCTCTGCGCCGGCGACCTCGCCGACCCCGACTGCGCCCGCACCCACTACGAGCGCGTCCTCGCCCTGAAACCCAACCACCCCCAGGCCGAGAACATCCGCCGCTGGCTCGACCGCCACCCGCGCTAGGAAGCAGCCAATCCTGAAGGCCGGGTGCCCTCACCCGGCGAGAGACGGAGGCTGGGAGCTGGGATTTGGAACTGGAAACTCTCTCGGACACACCGCATGCCGCCGGACGCCTCCACCCTCTCAAAGTCCGCCCCCAGGACATGGCGCCGGAAGCTGGCTTACACCCTCATTGCCCTCGCCGCAGGTATCCTCCTGCGGACCGTTCTCGCCCGCAGGACCCCGGATGCTGTCCGCATCCAGATCGACGCCATCCGCGCCGCCGGCGAACCCATCGACGCTGCCTCCCTCGCCACCTGGATCAGCCCGGTTCCCGACTCCGAGAACGGCGCGCCGAAGCTCCTCGAACGGATCGACGGCTTCCACGGTGTGAATCGCGGCAAGATTCCGGAAAGGGCCCGATCCTGGGACGCGGCGACACTCTCCTGGGCCGACGCCGAACGCACCCGGTTGCAATCGTGGCGGAGCGACATCCACACCGCGCTACAAGCCCCTCGATTCCGGTACCCTGCGGTGTTCACCAACGGGCTTGCGGCAATCCGCAGCGACCACGGAGAGCAGGTCAAGCTGGCCAGTGAGGCTCTCGCCTTCTGGGCCGCCCACTCAGCCGTCCTCAATCAGGAGCATCCATCAGCAGAGGCCCTCCTCGACGGTCTTCGTCTCGCACGCACCCTCGATGACGACCCGATATTCATGAGCTGGATCTACCGTATGATCTGCCTGTGGATCACTCTCGGTGCCTCGGAGAACGCCCTGACGCTGACGCCGCTCCCCGACGCCCAACTCGCCGAACTGCAAGCCGCGTTCCTCGATGCGCATCAGCCTGGATCATTAACTCGCGCCCTCATGTCCGAGCGCATCCTCGGCTTGGAAATGTGCCAGGCATCCCCAGGCGTTTACCTCCAATCGACCCTCGCTCCAGCGGGCACCCCATTCGGCTCGTCGACTCGCGAATGGGCTGTGGCCCACCTCGCCCAAACCGCCTACCAACTGAGCGGTGCCCAAGGCTCCGATGCCGCGTACTACCTGCAGACCGTTCGCGAACTCATCAACATCAGCCGACTGTCAGGCCCCGCGCGCTTGAATGCCTTGTTGACCCTCCAGAACCACTTCAACAGCGAGAGCGATCGTTGGAATCGGCACCGCTCGCGTGCCGCGGCCCGGAACCTGTTTGGCGTCATCAGGCAGGACGATCGCCTGGCAACCCTCCTCCGGACCGCCTCCGTCGCCTGCGCCATCGAGCGTTTCCGCAACGCCCACCAAGGCCAACTCCCTGCATCCCTCACCGACCTCGTCCCCGCCTTCCTGCCCGCCATCCCCATCGACCCCACCACCGACCAACCCCTCCGCTTCCGCCCCCTCAACCCCGGCTACGTCGTCTACGGCCTGGGCACCGATGGCGAGGACAACCAAGGCAACACCACCGGAAAGCCCGGCACCCGCAACGCCAAGACCGACGTCGGCTTCACCGTCGAGCGGTGAGGGGGGGAAGTTCCAAGTTTGAAGTTTCAAGTTTCAAGCCTCCGAAAACCGGCAGCTCCCATTGGAGGCCGGGTGCCCCCACCCGGTGGTTCCGTCACGCGCATCTCGCACTCGAAGCCAGGGAAAGCCCACGCGAAGACGTGAAGACGCGAAGGGGAAAACGCAGGCACAAGGGTTCGCGAATGCACGCGCCCCGGGTCCGGACTCGCGCGAACACCCACAAAAACCCGCGGCTTCTGCCGCCATTCTTCGCGCCCTTCGCGGCTTCGCGTGAGGCATCGGAATCGAGAGCCATTGGGCTCAATCCCTCTGCGCCTCTGCGCCTCTGCGGGAGGTCCCTCCATTCCTCTCCGCGGGCAGGCTTGAAACTTGAATCTTGAATCTTCCAACTCTCCCTCATGCGCTTCCTCCCCGGTCTCCTTTGTGCGGCAGCCCTCCTTTCCGCGGCGCCATCGCAGGCCGCCCTGCCGCCTGCCGGAAACCTTTCGCGTACCAATCTCGTCGCGTGGTGCATCGTCCCCTTTGATTCGAAGAAGCGCGGCCCTGAGGAACGCGCCGCCATGCTCGCCAACCTCGGCATCCAGCGTCTCGCCTACGACTGGCGCGCCGAACACATCCCGACCTTCGACGCCGAGGTCGACGCCATGCGCGCCCGCAACATCGAGATCAGCGCCTGGTGGTTCCCTGCCGCCCTGAACGCCGAGGCCCGCGCCATCCTGGAATGCATCGAACGGAAGAAGATCCATCCCCAGCTCTGGATCACCATGGGCACCGAACCGGAGCCCGACGCCACGCGCCTCCAGCAGAAGATCTCGAGTGCCGTTGCCACCCTGGCCCCCCTCTGCGCCGAGGCGCGCCGACTCGGGTGCACCGTCGCCCTCTACAACCACCTCGGGTGGTTCGGCGAACCCGCCAACCAGGTCGAGATCATCCGACGCCTTCGCGCCGCCGGCCACGCCAACGTCGGCATCGTCTACAACTTCCACCACGCCCACGACCACATCGGCGACTTCGCCGCCCAACTGGAGATCCTCAAGCCCCACCTCCTGACGCTCAACCTCAACGGCATGACGTGGGAGGGCGATCGCACGGGCCGGAAGATCATCCCCCTCGGGACCGGCGACGAGGAACTCAACCTCCTCCGCATCGTCCACGCCAGCGGATGGAAGGGGCCCATCGGCATCATCGGCCACACCGACGAAGACGCCGAGGTGAAGCTCCGCAAGGAACTCGCGGGCCTCGAAAAGCTCGCACCCCTCACAACCCGCGGCCCCGGCGAACCCGCCGTCTCTGGTCGCGAACCCGGTGCCCAGGGCGAAGGCGACTGGGTCGACAACCGCTGGCAGGCCGCGGACATCGGCCACCACCTCGCCGCGACCTTCCGCCTTTCCGACGGTTCCACGCTCACCCGCGGTCTCGCCCTGCGCCTCGGCGCCGGGGAAGCCACCGGCGGCGTCGCCTACGACCTCGCCACCGCCACCCTCCGCGCCGCCTGGACGGGCGGCTTCATCCGCTTCGATCCCGCCCGCTTCGGCCTGATCGGCGCCCCGCGTCCCGATGGCCAACCCGCCCTTGAACTGCCGAAGGATTCCCAGTGGCCGGGCGCAAAGGTCCGGTTCCAGAAACTCCACGTCGGCCAGAACGCCGTCGTCCTGGAATACACCGTCAACGGCACCCGCATCCTCGAAACCCCCGGCCTGACCCAGACCCCCGCCGGCCCCGTCTTCACCCGCACCCTCGCCATCGCCCCCCACCCCGGCTCGCTCATCCTCCCCTCCCACCAGGGATCCGTCGGATCCGTCGGATCAGACGGATCCTCCCCCAACTCCTCACCCTCCACCTGTGGAACGGCCCCGCCGAACAGCGCGCCGCCTTCGACGCCTGGTCCAAGGCCCAGCCCGCCCCCCGCGATCCCCTCGCCGCCCTCGCTCCCCCACTCCCGAACCCACGCTGGCCACCACCGGCCAGCGCGGCCTCGACACCGACATCCTCGCGGTCGACACCCTGACCTTCCCCTACGACAACCCCGCCAAGGCCCTCTTCTTTGCCTCCGGCGTCGACCTCACCCCGGACGGCACCGTCTACACCTGCACCATCCACGGTGACGTCTGGCGCCTCACCGGCGTCGACGACTCCCTCCGCAACCTCCGCTGGCAACGCTTCGCCACCGGCCTCTACCAACCCCTCGGCCTCAAGGTCCGCAACGGCCAGGTGTTCGTCCTCGGACGCGACCACATCACCCGCCTCCACGACCGCAACACCGACGGTGTCGCCGAGGAATACGAAGCCTTCTTCACCGGCGTCCAGACCTCGGCCGGCGGACACGACTACGTTACCTGCCTCGAGACCGACACCGCCGGGCGTTTCTATTATGCCGATCCCAAGGGCGTGCACCGCGTCGCCGCCGACGGCTCCACCATGGAAACCCTCGCCACCGGATTCCGGAATCCCAACGGCATGGGCGTCCGCCCCGACGGCAAGGTGATCACCGTCGCCCCGCAGCAGGGCGACTGGACCCCGTCCTCCGGCATCTGGGAAATCCACGAAGGCCTGTACGGCGGCTGGGGCGGTCCCCGCGTCACCGCACAACGCACCGGCGGCTACGACGCGCCCCTCTGCTGGATCCCCCACGGCGTCGACAATTCCAGCGGTTCCCAGGTCTGGATTCCCGAAGGCCAGTGGGGTGCCCTCGGCGGCCAGATGCTCCACCTCCTGTGGGGACGTTGCGGCATGATGCTCGCCCTGCGCGACACCGACCCCGCCGGCACCGGCATCAACGGCGCCGTCGTGGCCCTTCCCGCCAAGTTCCTCAGCGGTCCCAACCGCGCCACCTTCAACCCCGCCGACAACAGCCTCCTCGTCGCAGGCAGCACCGGATGGCAGACCAGCGCCGTGAAGGACGGCGCCGTCCAGCGCGTGCGCTTCACCGGCAAACCCGTCGTCCTGCCCATCGGATGGAAGGCCGTCCCCGGCGGCGTCGAAGTGCGCTTCTCCCAACCCGTCGATCCCGCCACCGCGCAGGACCCCGGCAGCTACAGCGTCCGCGTCTGGAACTATCGCTACGCCCAGCAATACGGATCCAAGGACTGGCTCGTGTCCCAACCCGACAAGGAAGGCCGCGAGGACTGGAACGTGAAATCCGCCACCGTCCAATCCGACGGCCACTCCGTGCGACTCGAGATCCCCGGCATCCGCCCGGTCATGCAGGGCGAGCTCAAGTACAACGTCGACACCCGCTCCGGCGGCAAACCCCTCCGCGGCTCCCTCTGGTTCACCCTCAACCGGGTACCGTAGGGGAGTTCGAAGTTTTCAGTTTCAAGATTCAAGCTGTAGGCCGCGTGGCCTCACGCGGCGCCCAAAGAGTGAAGGCCGCGTGCCCCCACACGGCGGAGGAAGTTTTTCGAGTTTGAAGCCAAAGCCCATGCGCCGGGTGAGGGCACCCGGCCTTCAGCTCACCGCCCCGCTGGGGCTCCTCCGCCTTGCCCGGTAGACCCTTTCGTTCCCAGGTGCGGAGCACCGACAGACGATAGCCCACGGCGTCAGCCGTGGGTTTGCCTCCAACACGAAACCCAGCCCCAGCGGGGCGACAGAAATCCCTCCCTTCCCACACGCCCCAAAGGCGCGGCCTCTATGGATTCGGGATCGGGATTGCCTTCCGATGAAGGTCCTTCGGGATGTTCCCACGATACCAGAGGGATTTCAGCGGATAGCCATATGGACATTGGTCCTCACGGGATCAGGAGGGTGGGAGGCGGGTTGGTACCGATGGGCGCGAGACCGGCCGCAAAGACCCGGGCAGCCTTGGACGACGACACCTGTTGGACGGAGCCGTCGGTGAAGAGAAGGTTGCCGTCGCCTTCGTGGTGGCCGGGTTTGGTGAAGCCGAAGCGGTCTTTGGTGGCTGTCTGGATCCGGCCGCGGACCGAAACGCCGTCGCGGGTCAGGTTGCGGTCGCCCGCGAGGATGCGGTTGGCGTCCTTTTCCAGAAATCCGGTCGTCAGGAAGTAGGAGACGTGGTCGTTGTGGGAGAACTGGCGGAGCTTGCTGTCGTTTGTGGGTGGGCCGGGATACGTCCATGGGAGATACCCTTTACCCGCGATGTTCGCGTCGGTGCGGCAGTGCAGGATCATCGGGGTATTGAGTTCGTTGGATATGACCTGGAAGTGCCGCCAGATGCGGCTGTCGTCAGCCAGTTCTTCGAGGGAACCGCCCTTCTCGATGGGGATCCTCCACGGGAACCGGCCTTCGTTGTCGGTGGCGAAGAGCCGGAGGGCGAAGCCGAGGTTCTTGAGGTTGTTGACGCACAGGATTCGGGCATCCCCGTGGCCTTTGGACGGAGCCAACTTCGCCAGCAATAAGCCAGCGAGCAGGAGGAGCATGAACAGGACAGCAAGGACCTCGATCCACGTCGCTGCGCGGATGCTGCCTAGTCGATGGGTGCCGTGGAGCGGAAGTCGCATGGATGTCCTGGTGGGTGGCGGTCGAGGATCAGGAATCAGCATTGTCCATGCCGGGAAGCCCTTCTCCGGTCCCAGGTGCGGAGCACCGACAGACGATAGCCCACAGCGTCAGCCGTGGGTTTGCCTCCAACACGAAAAGCAGCCCCAGCGGGGCGACAGATCCTGAACCAGCATCCCCATTTCTGTCGCCCCTCCGGGGCTAATGCCTCCACCCACCAAAACCCAGCGCTCACGCGCTGGGCTACCATCTACCGGTGCTCCGCACCTCGAAACCGGCACCGACCGGGGACACTCCCGACAGCAGAGGTCTGTTTGTCTGAATAGCCCCGCCGACCTCGGGAGAATGGCCAAGGGAGATGCGAATCCCACGTCCGCCTCATGGTGTCGGCTACAGCCATCGCTGGCTTCAAACTTCCGAATCTCCCTCGCCGGGTGAGGGCACCCGGCCTTCACACAATACGGTTCTGGGAACTGGAAGCTGGCAACTGGAAACTCCCATTGAAGGCCGGGTGTCCCCACCCGGCGCCGGCTTCAAACTTGCCTCTTCAAACTCCCAATTCCCCTTCGCCGGGTGAGGGCACCCGGCCTCCAGATCGGTCCGGCTTCAAACTTGAATCTTCAAACTTGAAACTCAAATCCCCAACGCCCCCGCAACGAGGTGCGTGATCCACGCCAGAACCCATGCCAGCGCCGTCATGTAGGCGAACTGGAATGCCGGCCACTTCCATCCGTTGGTCTCGCGGCGGACGATGGCCACGGTGCTGACGCACTGCATGGCAAAGACGTAGAAGACCATCAACGTGAGTCCCAGTCGCGGCGTGTAGAGCACCGAACCATCCTCGCGTCGCTCGCGTTGCATGGTCTCCACCAGGCCCGCCGTCGCGCCGGAATCGCCCACATCGACTTCGCCCACGTTGTAGACCACCGACATCGTGCTCACGAAGACCTCACGGGCGGCGAACGATGCCACGATACCGATGCTGATCTTCCAGTCGAATCCCAGCGGCCGCAGCGCCGGTTCGATCGCACGCCCCACACGACCCGCAAAGCTGTGGCGCAGTTCCTCGCCCGCCTGTTCGTAGTCGAGCCCTCGGATCGCATCGCGAAGCACGGCCATGTTCGGCACCTCATTGGTCGAGGGTTCGGAACGCGCGGCGGCCAGGTGCGACTCGATCACGGCCGGCGCATTGTCACCGGGGAACGCCTTCTGCACCGCTTCCGCGCGTCGCCCATCGAAACGTGCCGACGTGGCCGCATCCCGCGGGAAGGTCACCAGGAACCACAGGATGACGTTGATCCCGAGGATCACCGTGCCCGCCCGACGCAGGAACAGCTTCGAGCGATCCCACATGTGCCGCAGGGTCACGGTCAGGACCGGACGCTTGTACGGCGGCAGCTCCAGCAACAGCGGGGGCGGCTCGCCCTTCAGCAGGGTCCGCTTGAACAACCACGCCATCCCCAGCGCGCCCACGACACCCAGCACGTACATGCCCGTCAGGGTCAGGCCCTTCCTCAGCGCATTGCCACCGATGCATGCCGCGATCAGGACCGTGTACACCGGCAACCGCGCCGAACAGCTCATCAACGGCGCCACCAGGATCGTCGCCAACCGGTCCTTCGGCGTCTCGATCGTCCGCGTCGCCATGATCCCCGGGATCGCACAGGCAAACGACGACAGCATCGGGATGAAACTCTTCCCATGGAGCCCGACGCGGCTCATGAGCCGGTCCATCAGGAAGGCGGCCCGCGCCATGTACCCAGAGTCCTCCAACAGGCTGATGAACAGGAACAGCAGGCAGATCTGCGGCAGGAACACGACCACGGATCCCACGCCGGCCACCACGCCCTTCGACAACAGATCGTTCAGGTCGCCCGGTGGCATCGACCCGGAAACCCAGTCCGCCAACGTCCCGACCACCCACTCGATCCAGCCCTTGGGAATCTCCGCGAGCCAGAAGATGCTCACGAACAGCGCCAGCAGGATCCCCACGAAGATCAGCGGTCCCCAGATCCGGTCCGTCACCACCCGGTCCACCCGATCCGACCACGTCTCGCCGGGCGGCGCGGTCTCGGTGGTGACCGCCATCTGGATGGCGGCCGCCCGGGCGTAGCGCGCCTCGATGGCAGCGCTGCGCCAATCCGTGCCCGCGGCTTCCAGGCGCGCCCGGGCCTCCGTCACCCGCTGCCGCAACTCGGCCGGGTAATGATCCGGATGCCCGTTCAACGCCTGGTCATCCGACAACACCAGCAACGCCTCGGCCGCGGCCATGCGTTCGCGTTGCGGCGAGCGCGCCGCCATCCACTTCTGGAGTTCCCGCGCCTCATTCCCGAAAACCTCCGGCAACTCGCTGAACTCCCGCGGAATCGTCCGGGCCGTTCCCCGCGCCGCCTGCGCGCGGATGGCCGCCGCGAATTCCGTCACCCCATCGCCCGCGCTGGCCACCAACGCCAACACCGGCACGCCCAACGCCGCCGACAACCCCTTCAGGTCGATCTCGTGGCCGTTCTCCGCCGCCACGTCGACCATGTTCAACGCCACGAAGGTCGGGTATCCCAACTCGATCACCTGCGTCGCGTAGTACAGGTTGCGCTGCAGGTTCGAGGCGTCGACCACGACGATCACCAGATCCGGCGGCGCCACCTCGGGCAACCGCTGGAACAGGACATCCCGGGCGATCTGCTCGTCCGGCGATTGCGGACTGAGGCTATAGGTTCCCGGAAGATCGAGGATGATCACCGGCTGCCCCGCAGCCGTTCCGAGCAACGCGCCTTCCTTCCGTTCGACCGTCACGCCGGCGTAGTTGCCAACGTGGGCGCGAAGACCCGTGAGCGCGTTGAAAAGAGTCGTCTTGCCGCAGTTCGGATTGCCGGTCAGGACGGCCAGGAATGGACGCGGGCCCGGGGCACTCATGCGTCACGCACCAGGACCTGCTCCGCCTCGTGCCGGCGCAGCGAGAGGTTGTATCCGCGGATCCGGATCTCCACCGGATCCCCCAATGGCGCGAACCGGATCACTTCGATCGGCGTACCCACCAGCAATCCCATCTCCAGAAGGCGACCGCGATGTGCGGGCGGAATCTGGATGGCCGCAACGATCCCGCGGGAGCCCGGGGTCAGTGAAGTGAGGGGCCGGGTTTCCATGGGAAGCTTCCGGGAAGGGAATGAAGGACGGAGGACTCAGGCCGCCAGGCGGAAGCCCGGACCGCCGAGGGAAGGCCGTGAAACGAGGATGAGCTCCGCCAACCGCGAACTCAGGCCGAGGCGGGAATTGCAGACCTGACAGAGCAGGTTGGCCTGGAGCGTGATCACCCGGACCTTCTGTTCCTCGCCGAAGCCCATCTCCCGCAGGCGTTGGTTCATCTCGGGCGTCCCGTTGAGCTGCTTCACCACCACCGTTTCGCCCGCACGGACCCGGTTCAATTGGCAAAGCTGTGGCGTCCGGCAGTTCGCCGGCTGGCAATCGGGCACGGGGCACGCGTCGCTCACAGTGGGAACACGCTACGGGCGCACCCTCCGCCCAGCAAGGCGCCCCATTGTCGCATGCTTGTCATCGTTTGTTGCCCACTTGTTGCGGAGGGTTTGAAGTTTCAAGTTTGAAGTTCCGATCCAACTGAAGACCGGGTGCCCTCAACCGATGATGTCGATGATCCCGCCGCGGGGGGGCAAATCCCTTGAATCTTGAAACTGAAAACTTCGAACTCTGCCCCACGATTGCAGTCCCCTGATCCCCTGCTAATCTTTGCCCGCCTCCCGGCTGCACCCGCGGTGCTCCGGGACATTTTCACAACATCTGATCGACGAACCAGTATGGCTCACGAACTCGCTCCGCTCCCGTATCCCAAGGAAGCCCTCGAACCCCATCTCGACACCGCCACGATGGAGATCCACCACGGCCGCCATCACAAGGCCTACGTGGACAACCTCAACAAGGCCATCGCCGGCAATGCCGCCCTCGAAGCCAAGTCGATCGAGGCCCTGATCGCCGATCTTCCCTCCGTTCCTGACAACATCCGCGGACCCGTCCGCAACAACGGTGGCGGTCACTGGAACCACACCTTCTTCTGGAACCTCCTGGCCCCCGGCAAGGGTGGCACGCCCACGGGCGAACTCGCCGCGGCCATCGCCGCCACGTTCGGTTCCTTCGACACCTTCAAGGAGAAGTTCGAAGCCGGTGGCATCGGCCGCTTCGGCTCCGGATGGGTCTGGCTCGTCGTCAACGGCGGCAAGCTCGAGATCGTCTCCACCCCCAACCAGGACAACCCCCTGATGGGCAAGACCCTCTCGGGCGTTGAAGGCACGCCCATCCTCGGCGTGGACGTCTGGGAGCACGCGTACTACCTCAAGTACCAGAACAAGCGCGCCGACTACCTCAAGGCCCTCTGGAACGTCGTGAACTGGGACAAGGTCGCCGCCCTGTACGCCGCGGCCAAGTAAGCCTTCCGATCCTCACGAAACACCCCGCCCGCACCGGCCTCTGCCGGTTGCGCGCGGGGTGTTTTCGTTCAACGGCCGTTCACCCGCGGAACTGCGTTCCCACGCCCGTCCCGCCCGCCCGCGTGATACGACCGTTGGCCGCGAGGTGGCTCAGGATCTTGAACAAGCCTTCCGCGGCTTCCGGGGTTCCCAGCGCCACCGCCAGATCCCCGGCCGTGTACGCCGTGCCCGCGTCGTGCTTCAACCGGTCCAAGGCCTTCCGCTGCAACGCCAGCACCACCGACGCCGCCTTCTTCCCCGCTTCCACACCGGGCTGGTGATACGCGTTGATCCGCACCAGCGAGGCGTACAGGCCCACGGCCCGTTCAAACAGGGCGATCAACGCCCCCACCGTCTGCCCGGTCACCCGATCCACCGTGATCGTCAGGCTCTGGCGTCCCTTCTCGTACAACGCATCCCGCGTCCCCAGGAAGAATCCCGAGAGGAAATCGCCGCTGGTCACGCCCGGCTCCACCTCGATGCCCGAGCCACTGCGATCCGACAGCACCTCGATGAACACCGCGAAGAAGTTGAGCACGCCCTCGCGCAGCTGCTGGACGTACGCATGCTGGTCGGTCGAACCCTTGTTGCCGTACACCGCGAGACCCTGGTTCACCACCCGACCGTCAAGGTCGAGTTCCTTGCCCAGCGACTCCATCACCAACTGCTGGAGGTAGCGGGAGAACAGCTCCAGCCGATCCTTGTACGGCAGCACCACCATGTCCTTGGAACCCCGGCCTTCCCCGAGGAAGTACCAGGCCAGGGCCAATTGCGCCGCCGGGTTCTGCTTCAGGTCCGCCACCCGCGTCTGCGCATCGCAGGCCCGGGCTCCTTCCAGGATCCCGGCGATGTCCAACCCCTGCAACGCCGCCGGCAACAACCCGACTGCGCTGGTCACGCTCGTCCGACCGCCGACCCAATCCCACATCGGGAACCGTCGCAGCCAGCCCTCGGTGACCGCGGTCTTGTCCAGATTGCTGCCCACGCCCGTGACGGCGACGGCATGCTTCGCGAAGACCAACCCCGCCTCCGCATACGCGGCCGCCGCTTCCAGCATGCCGTTCCGCGTCTCTGGCGTCCCACCCGACTTCGAGATCACCACGCACAACGTCCGACCCAACCGTCCATCGAGCCGTGCCAGCACGCGCTCCATGCCGTCGGGATCCGTGTTGTCGAAGAAGTGGGGTGTCAGGCGGTCGGACTTCGGCTGGCCCAGCGCATTGGCGACGAACTGGGGTCCCAGCGCACTGCCGCCGATGCCGACCACGAGCACCTCGGTGAACGTTCCGCCCTGACCGGCGACGATCCCGGCGTGCACATCCGCGGCAAAAGCCTTCACCGACTCGACCGTCTGCTCGATCTCGGTGCGCATTGCAGGCGTCGGAGCCAGCGCCGGTGCGCGCAGCCAGTAATGGCCCACCATCCGCTGCTCGTCGGGATTCGCGATGGCCCCCTTCTCGAGTGCCTCCATGGCGGCGAACGCCTGCTTCAATGGCGCGTCCATGGCGGCCAGGAACCCATCCGGGAAATCGACCCGGCTCAGGTCCAGAGCCAGCCCGGCGGCGGGAAACTCGGTGTAGGTCTGCTGGAATCGCGCCCAGAGCGCAGCTTTTGAAAGTGGCATGTGAATCCTCGGTTCGGCGGCATCAGCCGCACGCCCACCAACCTATGCACATCCCGCGCAGCTTTCCAGCCACCACCCGGGGAGCCCGTCCCAAACCTAACTGCCAAGGTCACGAGGCAGGAGCGCAGGCTTCAAACTTCAAACTCCCACCTCAGCCTCCTGACGTCGTCTGCTACGATGGGGAGGGTAGCTGACGAGGTCACGAGGCAGGGGCGCAGGCTTCAATCTTGAATCTTCAAACTTCAAACTCCTACCTCAGCCTCCTGACGTCGTCTGCTACGATGGGGGGGTAGCTGACGACGTGAGGAGGCAGGCTTGTGGGCTTCAATCTTGTCTCTTCAAACTTCAAACTCCCACCTTGTGATGCCCCGCAATGGCCAGCGATAGTCACCGACAAGCAATTCTGCACTGGATGCACCCGTCTCCCTCAGATTCTTCCAACGCCACACAACACCCCTGGCGTCGCACCATCTTCCTCGGCATGGATTCGGGTGTCGCCATCCGGAACATCATCCGGACGGACGTCTTCGCGGTGCTCAAGGCCCAGCCCTGGCTCCGCATCGTCATCTTCGGCCCCCTCGTCGACGACGAGTTCCGCAAGGAGGTCGCGGGGCCCAATGTCTTCGTCGAGAAGCTCCCGCAGAAGAAGGAAGGCGCCATCCTTGCGCTGCTCGCCTCCATCAAGAAGGAGATCTGGGCGGACAAGGCCCAGCTGTTCACCTTCGGATCCAAGCGCCTCCGCAAGCGCGGCCGCGCCGTTCGCGACTTCTTCATCCGCACCGTCTGCCGGATCAACTCGGCCGACCGTATCCGGGCGACCCTCGAGAAGATCCGCAACCTGGAGAAGCGCTTCGCCTCGGCGCACGCGGCTGGCTTCTTCGACCGTTACCAACCCGACCTGCTCTTCACCACGACGCTGTATTCCCGCGTCCACAACCTCGAGTGGCTCGCCAAGCAGCGCGACATCCCCTGTGCCGCGTTCGTCCTCAGCTGGGACAACCCCACCAGCAAGGGTCCCTTCCCGGTCCGACCCGAGCGCGTGATCCTCTGGAACGAGATCCTCCGCCAGGAACTCATCACGTACCACGACTGCGCCCCGGAGGAACTCTACGTCTCCGGCGTTCCCCAGTTCGACATCTACGCCCAGCAGGAGCGCTACCGCAGCCGGGAGGAGTATTTCAGGATCTGGAACCTCGATCCCGCCCTGCCGCTCGTCACCTACACCACGGGCACGCCCGGCACCGCCCCCTTCGACGACGAGGTGGTCGAGCTCCTCTACAAGCGCATCCAGGAAGGTGCCCTCCGCCAGAAGGTCCAACTCCTCGTCCGCCTCCACCCAAAGGACAAGATCGACTTCTACCGCCGCTTCGAAGGCCTGCCCGGACTCGTCCTCCAACTGCCCGGGCGCGCCGGCAGCACCGCCGACAGCTGGAACCCGACGCATGACGACATGTACGGCCTCGCCGAACTCATGAAGTACACCGCGGTCAACGTGAACGTCGCCTCGACCATCACCATCGACGCCGCCGCGCTCGACACACCCGTCGTCAACATTGCCTTCGACGGTCACGTCACGAAGCCCTACCTCGAATCCTGCGTCCGCTACTACGACTACGAGCACTACAAGCGCATCGTCGACACCGGCGGCGTCCGCATCGCGCGCAACCCCGACGAGATGATGCAGGCCATCCAGGCCTACCTCGACGACCCGTCGCTCGAGGCCGCCGGTCGCCAGCGCATCCGCCAGGAACAATGCTGGAAGCTCGACGGCAACTCAGGCCGCCGCATCGCTGAGTACCTCATCCGACTCATGGGCGAGGAACCCGTGAAGGCGCCCTAGGTCCCCATCAGTTTCTCCGCCTCCGCCCAGTCCTCGAGCGTGTCGAGGTTCGCCGCCGGATGCGTGGTCACGAACGGCAGACAGCGCGTGCCGTAGATCGAGTTCGCCTCCAGGAGGCAGGCCGTGCGCGTCACGTAAAACTGCCCGTTCCGCGTGTACGCCGGTGGGGCATCTTGACGCCGCGTCACGCGCAGGCCATCCGGCAGGAACGGCATCAACCGCCCCTCCTCCACCTTCATCACGAAGTGCGGGGCAAAGTGCGCCGGGATCTGCTCGATGCTCACGATGGAATCCGCTTCGGGCTCCGCCTCCAACCGCGCCACCGCCGACCGGATGTCCTCCACCCGACGGAACGGCGCCGTCGGTTGCAGCAACAGGATCAGGTCCGGAATCCATCCTTCGGCCATCACGTGCCGGACCGCGTGCTGCATCACCGGCAGCATGGGCGTGTCATCGCGCGCCAACTCGGGCGGACGCAGGAAGGGAACCTCCGCCCCGGCATCGCGTCCGATCGCCGCCAACTCGGCGCTGTCCGTCGTCAACAGCACCCGCTCCACGATGCCCGTGTCGAACCCCGCCCGGACCGCGCGCGCCAGCAGGGGAACCCCGCCCAGCAGCCGTCCGTTTTTTCCGGGAATCCCCTTCGAACCACCCCGCGCCGGAACCAACCCAAGGATCCTCGCCGCCGATGTCGTCGCCATGCGCGTCCCCCGTTCAATACGCCAACCGCTTCTCGAACACCTTCGGCAACGTCGCCAGCAGGTCCGCGATCCGCCGACCGGATTCCCCGTCGCCGTAGATCTTGTCCGGCTCGAAATGGGGTCCCGCCGCCAACCGCGCCGTCGCATCCCGGATCGCCACGCGGTCGTAGGCCACATCGACGACATTGCGACCGCGTTCGCGCCCCGATTGCCGCGAACCGATGTTCACCACCGGCACCCCGAGGTACGCGCATTCGCGGATGCCCACGGAGCTGTTCCCGACCAGGCACCGCGCGTTGCACAGCAACCGCAGGAAATCGGTTCCGGTCATGTTCTTGAAGAAATGCATGTTGTCGACGCGGTACCGCTCGCGCAGCGAACGCAGGCCCTTGGAGGTCCCGTCGCTGCCGGCGTCCACGTTCGGCCAGAACCAGAGCGTCGGGCGATTCAACTCCCGCACCGCGTGGAACGTCTCCTCGATCTGCCGCCGCGACAGCTCGTACTCCGTCGTCACCGGATGCTGCATCACCACCACGTACCCGCCTTCCAGCGTGTTCAACGTGCCCACGCCGCCGTACTTGGTGAACGGATCGAAATCCAGTGCCGGGTTCGCGAGCACTTCCGCCGCGAGATCGATCGACGGGCAACCCGTGAGCAGGATGCGCTCGGGATATTCCCCCATGCGCTCGACGTTCGCCGCCGCCTGCGGGCTCGCCACGAAATGGTAGTCCGCCAGCTTGGTGATCGCGTGCCGGACCTTCTCGTCGATCGATCCGGTCACCTCACCGCCCTGGATGTGGACCAGCGGGATGTTCATGTACGCCGCCGCCACCGCCGTCGCCATCGTCTCGTAGCGGTCCGCGATCGTCACCACCATGTCCGGCTTCAGGTTGTCGAACACCGTCGACAGTTCCATCAACCCCAGCCCCGTCGTCTTCGCCATCGACGCGAGGTTCTCCCCTTCCAGCACCATGTAGACCTGGGCGTTCACATGGAAGCCGTCCGCCTTGATGAACTGGAGCGCGTTGCCGTACCGGTCCAGCAATGCCGAAGCCGCGATCACCAACTGCAACTCCAGTCCCGGATGCGACTGGATCGCCTGCAATGCCGTCTTGATCCGGGAGTAACTGGGGCGCGCGGTGATCACCACGCAGATCCGCCTCCGCACAGGTTCGTTGCTCATGATGGACTGCCTTCCACTCTCAGGTCCGTTTCCGAAATCGGGTGGTCTGCGGCCACGTCACGCGCCAGCACGCGGCCCGCGATCCGTTCCACGGCCTCCGGAGACATCCCCGGTCCCGCCTTCTTCAACACGAAATCCTCCGACACCAACCGCGTCCCGGCCGCCATCGGCCGCGCCGTCACCAGCACCTTCTGGAAGGTCCGACGCATCGGATCCATCTCCAGCGCCACCGCCTCCTTCTCCACCGGCGTCGACACCATCGCGTGGATCGCCCGCACGCCCTCCGTCAGTTGCGCCAACTCCGGAAATGTCACCGACGCCGGCACGTCCGGTCCGAACATCTGCCGGCTGAACGTCACGTGCAGTTCCACCATCGACGCGCCCAACGCCGCCGCCGCCAACCCCGCGTAGATCCGGCCGGAATGATCCGACAATCCCACCGGACACCCGAAGCGCTCGCGCAACTCCGCCAGCACGTTCAACCCCACCTTCTCCGGCGGACACGGATACATCGTCGTGCACTGGAAGACACCGACGTCGCAACCCGCGTCGCGGCTGATCGCCACCGCGCGGTCCAACTCCGTCATCCGGCTCATCCCTGACGACAGCAGCACCGGCAGGCGGGTCGCGGCCATCTGACGCACCAGCGCCGTGCTGGCGACTTCACCCGAAGCCACCTTCCACACGCGGATGCCGAGTTGGATCAGGAGGTCCACGGCTTCCGGCGAAAACGCCGAACTCACGAACAGCAGGCCACGCTTCTCCGCGTGTTCCTTCAACCCCGCCCACTGCACCGGCGTGAACTCCATCCGCTTCCAGTAGGCGTATCGTGTTTCGTCCTGCCGGCTGAACCGTACCCGCCACGGCTCGTGGATCGTGCTTTCCGCCGCGGCAATGTGCGTCTGGAATTTCACCGCGTCCGCCCCGGCGTCCGCGATCGCATCAATGAACGCGTGCGCCGTGCCCAGGCTGCCATCGTGCGCCTGCGCCACCTCGGCGATCACCAACGGCCGGTGCCCCGGCCCCACGGTCCGCCCATCGATCTGGATGCTCTTCATGCGTTGGAACTGTCCCGATGCTGCATGCCGTTCAAGTCTTGTCGACTCGCCGGCGCTCCCGATGCGCCCGCTGATAACGGAGGAACGTGTAGAAGGCCGACATCCACGCGATGTCGAATCCGGCCCATCCATCGAGGAATCCGCGCTTCAACACATAACTCCGCAGGAATCGCCACGGCGGCCGAACCATCAGGTCCAGCCCACGCACCCGACGTCCACGACGCTGGCAATCCGCGTTGAAATCCTCGGCGTACCGCAGCGCCTTGCGGACGTGATGCTCGACGCTCTCGCCGCTGTGGTGTTCCAGATCCCCAGACAGCCGTCCCACCGATCCGTCCACCTGCAGGATCGCATGCGGCTCCGCCCCGCCCCATCGGCCCGAGCCACGTTTCCACAGCCGTGTCTGCCGATCCGGATACCAGTCTCCGTGCAGGATCCACCGGTCGCCAAACCACGTCTTCCGCGGGAACGAATACGCAGCACACGTCCCGCCCGCTTCCACCTCCGACACGATCTGGTCGCGCAACTCCGGCGTGACCACCTCGTCGCAGTCCAACCCCAACACCCAAGGCTGCGTCGTCTTCTCCATCGAGGAATTCTTCTGCCCCACGAATCCCTTCCACGGCTCGCGATACACCTGCGCTCCCGCCTCGCGTGCGATGGCCTCGGTCCGGTCGGAAACGTCGTGGTTCAGGACCACCACCACCTCCGAGGTCCAGCCGGCCACCGACGCCAGCGTCCTCCCGATGCGCGCTTCCTCGGCACCGGCAATCAGACTGACGGAAATGGGAGAGGGCTTCATGCCGGATATTCCACGTCGGGGTTACTTGCGCGCCGCGATGCCCTGCCGCGCCGCCATCTCGGCGAAGCGTCCTCCACGCCGCAGCAGGTCCTCGAACCCTCCATCTTCAACCACCCGCCCCGCCGACAGGACCAGGATCCGATCCATGCTCCGGAGCGTGGACAGGCGATGTGCGACACAGATCACCGTGCGGTTCTCCTCGAGTCGTTCGATGGCCACCTGCACCTCCGCCTCCGATTGTGCATCCAGCGCAGCCGTCGCTTCGTCGAGCACCAGGATCGGGGCGTTCCGGACGAAGGCCCGCGCAATCGCCAGGCGCTGCCGTTGACCACCGGAAAGATTCACGCCGCGTTCCGCCACCGCAGTGTCGTACCCCTGCGGCAACCGCTCGATGAACTCATGCGCGAAGGCCGCGCGCGCCGCTGCCTCGATCTCCGCACGCGTCGCGCCGGGACGCCCGCAGGCGATGTTCTCCGCCACCGTCATGTTGAAGAGCACCACCTCCTGGCTCACCAACGCCATCCGGTCGCGCAGATCCGACAACGCCAGCGTCCGCAGGTCCTTTCCATCGATCCGGATCGCGCCCGAGGTCGGGTCGTAGAAGCGGAACAGCAGGTTCACGAGCGTGCTCTTTCCGCTGCCGCTTTCCCCGGCGATGCCCAACCGCGTCCCGCGCGGCAACTCGAACGACACGTCGCTGAGGATCTTCTCGTGCCCGTAGCTGAATCCCAACCCTTCCACGCGGATGCCTTCGTTGAACGCACCCATCGGTACCGGCGTCGCCGTCTCGCGCACGGTCGGTTGCTCCCGCAACACCTGCATCAACCGGTCGATGCCCGCCTGCGTCTGTTGCAGCAGATTGTGGATCCCCGCGAGCTTCTTCACCGGCGTGTAGATGAAGGCCACGCCTGTCAGCAGGGACACCATGTCCTCGATCTTCACCTCACGCACCACGATCGCCACCACCAGCAGCCCAAAGCCCAGAGTCCCGATCGATTCGATGATCGGGTTCGTGATCTCCTTGGCGCGCGTCGTGCGCATGGAGTGCGACACCAGATCCTTCGACATCTTCCGGAACCGTTCCACCTGCTGCTCCTCGAGGTTGAACGCCTTCACGACGCGGATTCCCGACAACACCTCCACGATCAGGCTCGCCTGCGTGATCGTCGTGTTGAGGCCGGCCTTGGCCGAACGCCGCACCTTCTTCCCGAGGATCACGATCGGGACGATCACCAGCGGAAAGAACACCAGCACCATCAGGGTCAACTGCCAGTCGATCAGGAACAGTCCCACCACCAGCCCCACGATGGTCACCGGCTCCTTGATGAGGTCCCCGAGACCCGCGTTCAGGCAGCGCTGGAGCATGGAGGTGTCCCCGTTCACACGCGTGATCAGGTCGCCGGTCGTGGCCTTGTTGAAATAGTCCAGCGACAGCGAACTCAACTTCCGCAGCACTTCAACGCGCAGGTCGTTCACCACCCGCTCGCTCACCCACGCCAGGCAGTAACTGCTGCCGTACCCCACGAACCCGCGCAACGCCGCCAGCAGCGGAAACAACAGCAGGCCACCCACGATCTGGCGCCAGTCCGCCTTCCGGCCCGACCGCGGCAGCCACGGATCCACCACCGCCTCGGTCGTCTTCTGCAACGCCGCCTTCCACTCCCCGACGGTTCCCTGCTCCACCAGCACCGAGGCAGCCCCGGCCACCGCCGCCGGCTCCGGCGACATCCGTACGAGGATCGTGTTGATCGCCCACAGGAGGAGCGCATTCGTCAGCCCGAACAACACCGCCAGCGCCACGCCGGTGCAGAACCGTCCCAGGTACCGTCGCAGGTACGGCCACCCAAAACGCATCACTTTGACCAGGTCTTGCATTCGCTTCCCGCCCATTCTCCCGACCTGCCCCCCGTTTGTCACCCCGCCGTTCCGTAGAAGTGGGGGAGGGAGTTCCAAGTTTTCAGTTTCAAGTTTGAAGCCCGACGGGTGCCCTCACCCGGCGTGAAGATGGCCAAAAGAAGGCCGGGTGTCCTCACCCGGCGCAGACAGAAGGAGAGTTCCCAGTTCCCCCAGATTCAGCGCCGGAGGCGCGACAGACGATAGGCCCGGGCGTCAGCCCGGGCTTGGCGACGCCCTCGAAACCAAGCCCCAGCGGGGCGACAGAAGGGAAGAGTTCCACGTTTTCAGTTTCAAGTTTCAAGCCTGAGGCAGTCCGATCGGCTTCAATCTTGAAACTCCAAACTTCAAACTCTCCCTCCGGCTGGGTTCCCGGGTAGGCTCCTCCCCATGTCCGAGCAAGAAGTCCCGTTGGCCGCCAAATGGCCTTTTGTCCTGGGTGACCTGACCCTCCTCGCCACCGCCGGGGGCGTCGCCTTCCTCGCCCATTCGGGCCGCATTCCCTGGAGCCTTTCCGTCGCCGCTGTCATCACGGGCGCCGTCGGCGCAGGCGCGTGGATCCTGGTCACCCCCTTCCTGCGCGATCAGGAGGCCGAACTCCGCCTCAGCGAACAGGCCAACCTCTCCGACACCCTCCGTCAGATCCAGAATCTGGAAAAGGTCGCCTCCAGCGTCGCCACCAGCGCCGCCAGCATCCAGTCGGGGCAACAGGCCCTCCAACGCGCCGAGATCGCCGCCGGAGCCGTCGCCACCCTCATGGAATCCGAGAAGAAGGTCTTCGTCGAATCCCTCCACCGCTTCCAGGACCAGGAAAAGGGGACCCTCAAGCTCGAGATCGAGAAACTCCGCCGCGGCGAGGAGGAAACCCTCCGCGTGATCTGCCACCTGCTCGACCACAACTTCGCCGTCTACCAGGCCGGCCAACGCTCCACCCAACCCGGCGTTGCCCAGCAACTCGCCACCTACCGCGCCGCCTGCCTCGATGCCGTCCGACGCCTCGGCGTCGTCGCCCACGAGGCGCGCCCCGGCGAGACCTTCAATCCGGACTTCCACCAGACCCTCGACGGCAAGGCACCGCCCGCCGAAGCCCAGATCGCCGGAACCCTTGCCTGCGGTTACACCATCCGCGGTCAGGTCGTCCGCCCCATCATCGTCTCCGTCGACGGCCTCCCGCAGTCCACGCCCAGCCTTCCGGCGGACGGGGGTTCTGCACCGGATTTCACGGCCCCGCCTGCGGAGTCCTGACCCACGCCTCCAGCTCATCGGGCCCGATCCACTGCACCGCCTGCTCCGTGGCGAGGTTGAGCACGCTTTCCGTGCCGATGCCTGTCGAAACCGGCGTCGCATCGCCCGCACGCTCAACCCTTTGGTTACCAACCAACTCGCGCACCACAGCGGGCGTCACTTCGCGTCCACCCAACGCCGTCCCTTCACGAGGACCCTCAATTCCACCGTGCCCGCGGCCGGCTCCGGAAGGAACTCCACCACATCCCCGCGCTGGCGATAACGTTCAGCCACCACGTTCCCGAGATCGGCGGCGGCGAGCCGACGGAAATCCCCATCCACTCAGGACGACACAGCGTCAAACTTGGACCAAAAACCCGAAACTCCCCTCGCCTCCCCCCGAAAAGGGGCAGGAGCCCTCGCTTGACGCAGACGAAATGAATGACGGACGCTCGGGCAAGTCAGTATCCCGCCATGAACGCATCGCAGAATTCTCCTACCCGTCGCGATTTCCTCCGTTCCAGCTCTGCAGCTGCCGCGGTGGCTTTTGCAGCCCCCGCGATCCTCGTCCGCGAGCAGGCCTTCGCCCAGAACTCCAATACCCTGAAAATCGGGTTGGTGGGCTGCGGCGGCCGTGGAACCGGAGCCGCCGGAAACGCCCTCACCGCCGACCCCAACATCATCCTGTGGTCCGTCGGTGACGCCTTCCCCGAACCCCTGAACGGATCCGTCAAGGGCCTCAAGGCCGACTTCGGCGGCCGCATCCAGACCGAGGAGCGCCAGTTCGTCGGCCTCGACGCCTTCCAGAAGGTCATCGATTCCGGCGTGGACGTCGTCCTGCTCGCATCGCCTCCGGGCTTCCGCCCCGTCCACCTCCGCTACGCCATCGAGAAGAACAAGCACGTGTTCTGCGAGAAGCCGATGGCCACGGACGCCCCGGGCATCCGCCACGTCATGGAGTCGGTGCGCCTGTCCAAGGAGAAGAAGCTGAACCTCGTCGCCGGCTACTGCTGGCGTTACGACCTTCCCCGCCAGGCGTTCTACCAGCAGATCCACGACGGTGGCCTCGGTGAGGTTTCCGCCGTGTACGGCACCTACCTCACGGGGCCCGTGAAGCCGATGCCGCCCGCCCATACCCGCCCCGCGGGCATGAAGGACCTCGAGTGGCAGATGCGCAACTGGATGAACTTCACCTGGCTCGCCGGCGACGGCCTCGTCGAGCAGTGCATCCATACCGTCGACAAGGTCCTGTGGACCTTCCGTGACGAACCCCCGATCAAGTGCACCGCCAACGGCGGCCGCATGCACCCCAACGGCGAAGGCAACATCTACGACCACGTCACCGTCGTTTATGAATGGGCCAACGGCGCCCGCGGCGTCGTCGCCCAGCGCCAGATCGCGGCCTGCCATTCCGAGAATTCCGACTACGTCCTCGGCACTGCCGGCAAGGGCTGGTCCGGCTGGAACGCCCCGTACATCAAGGCCGGAAACGAGATCAAGTGGCGCTACAAGGGCGACAAGCCCGACATGTACGTCGTCGAGCACCAGGTGCTCTTCAAGTCGATCCGCGAAGGCCGCTTCCACAATGACGGCGATCGCATGGCCAAGAGCACGCTGGCCGGCATCATGGGCCGCATGGCGGGTTACACCGGTCAGGAAATCTCTTGGGAACAGGCCCTCAACTCCAAGCAGAGCCTCGTCCCCGAGAGCCTCAGCTGGGACATGAGCCTCCCCATCGAACCCATGGCCATCCCGGGCAAGACCAAGTTCATCTAGTTCCCGCGCGGTGGCCTGGTGGCCACATCCCCCCTTTCCACCGCCCAACGGCCGCGTGCACCCCACGCGGCCGTTTTTGCATCCGACCTGCTCCCACCGTCCAATCCTCCGTCCTGACTTCACTTCCACTCCGCCACTCCCATGAATCGTCGATCCTTCCTCTCCGCCGCCGCCATCGCTGCCGCCGCCGCGACCCTGCCCGCGCTCCACGCCGCGGATGCCAAACGCCGCATCCGCAAGGGCATCATGTGGGGCACCGTCGGGGTCAAAGGCTCCGTCCTCGAGAAGGCGCAGGCCATCAAGGCTGCCGGATTCGAGGGCGTCGAACCCATGGGTGGCATGAACCAGGACGAAGTCCTCAAGGCGCTCCAGGCCACCGGACTCAAGGCTGGCTCCGTCTGCTGCCACACCCACTGGGCCAAACCCCTCTCCGATCCCAATCCCGCCGTCCGTGAAGTCGGTCTGGAAGGCCTTCGCCAATCCCTCCGCGACGCCAAGCACTACGGCGCACCCGCCGTGCTCCTCGTCCCCGCCGTCGTCGACGAGAAAGTCTCCTACGCCGACGCCTACAAGCGTTCCCAGGAGGAGATCCGAAAGGCCATCCCCCTCGCCGAGGAACTCGGCGTCCGCATCGCCATCGAGAACGTCTGGAACAATTTCCTCCTCAGCCCCCTCGAAGCCGCCCGTTACGTCGACGAACTCCAGTCGCCCCAGGTCGGCTGGCATCTCGATTGCGGCAACCTCATCCACTACGGCTGGCCCGAGCAGTGGGTCCGCATCCTCGGCAAGCGCATCGCCACCCTCCACATCAAGGAATACTCCCGCACCAAGTCCGACAAGACCGGCAAATGGACCGGCTTTGATGTCGAGTTCCTCAAGGGCGACAACAACTGGCCCGCCATCATGAAGGCCCTCGACGAAATCGGTTATCAGGGTTGGGGCATTGCCGAACAGGGCGGCGCCGGCTCCCCCGAAGGCCTCCGCAAGCTCAGCAGCGAGATGGATCAGATCTTCGCGTCCTGACCTCGGATCCGCCCGCCCCACCCCATCGATGGCCAGCGACCCCAAACCTCGGATCTTGATCGCGGACGATCAACCCGACGTCCTCGAAGCCCTCCGCTTCCTCCTGAAGTCCGAGGGCCTCCGCGCTGAAACCGTCTCCTCGCCACGCGCCGTCCGCGAAGCCCTCGCCCAAGGGGATTTCGACCTGCTGCTCGCCGATCTCAACTACACCCGCGACACCACCTCCGGCCAGGAGGGCCTCGACCTCCTCGCGCAGATCCAGCAACTCGATCCGTCGCTTCCGGTGGTGGTCATGACCGCGTGGGCCACCGTCGAGGTCGCCGTCGAGGCCATGCGCCGCGGGGCCCGCGACTTCGTCCAGAAGCCTTGGGACAATGCGCGCCTCCTCGCCATCGTCCGGAACCAGGTCGCCCTCCGCCGCGCCCTCCGCGAGGGGGAACGCCTCGCCGCCGCCGCCGCACCGCGCGGATCCGGACCCATCCTCATCGCACAGTCGCCCGCCATGCGCCCCGTCCTGGATCTCGTCCAGCGGGTCGGGCCCAGCGACGCCACCGTGCTCCTCACCGGCGAGAACGGCACCGGCAAGGGACTCGTGGCTTCGGCCCTCCACGCCGCCAGCACCCGCGCCGGCCGCCCCTTCGTTTCCATCAACATGGGCGGCCTCAGCGAGAACCTCTTCGAAAGCGAATTGTTCGGACACGTCCGCGGCGCCTTCACCGACGCCAAGTCCGATCGCGTCGGCCGCTTCGAAATGGCCGATGGCGGCACCCTCTTCCTCGACGAGATCGCCAACGTCCCCCTGCCCCAGCAGTCCAAGCTGCTCCGCGTCCTGGAGACCCGCTCCTTCGAACGCGTCGGATCCTCCCGCACCCTCCAGGCCGACGTCCGCCTCATCGCCGCCACCAACGCCGACCTCCGAGCCGAGGTCGCCGCCGGACGCTTCCGTCAGGATCTGCTCTTTCGTCTCAACACCATCGAGATCCACCTGCCGCCGCTCCGCGAACGCCGCGAGGACATCGAACCCCTCGCCCACTTCTTCCTCCAACAGATCCGTTCGCGCTATCGCAAGGACATCGTCGGCCTGGAACCCGCCGCCCTCGCCGCCCTGCACGCGCACGCGTGGCCCGGAAACGTCCGCGAACTCAGCCACGCCCTCGAACGCGGCATCCTGCTCGCCCCCGGCAGCCAGATCCGCGCCGCCGACCTTGGCCTCATCACCGCACGCGACGCCGCCCCGCGCCTTGAGGACATGAGCCTCGATGAAGTCGAAAAGTTCCTCATCCGCCAGACCCTCTCCCGCTGCGGTGGCAATGCCATGCGCGCCGCCGAACAACTCGGCCTCAGCCGCTCCGCCTTCTACCGCCGCCTCGAAAAGTACGGCCTCTGACCCATGGATCCTTCCTCCTCCCTCGTCGTCCGCTGCCCCCAGTGCGGACAGCACGGCACCTGGTTCGCCGCCCGCTGGGGCCCCTTCTGCTCCGAACGCTGCCGCCTCGTCGACCTCGGCCGCTGGTTCAACGAGGAACACCGCCTCTCCCGCCCCCTCAACGCCGCCGACTTCTCCGGCATGGACGAGATGCCCGGCGATGTGGACCCGGACCGACCGAACTCCGCGACCTAGCCCGGGAAGTTTGAAGATTTCAGTTCCAAGATTCTGCTGCGATTGATGCGTAGCAGACGACGTGAGGAGGCTGTGGATGGAGGACCCAGTTTCCAGAAAGCAGTCTCCAGAATCCCAAAGCCTGCGCGGCCTGATCCAAAGTTGTCACCTCAGGGTTCTGACACCTGAATTGTGCGTTTGGAGACGCATCCCCCGGACATGCATCCCGCGCCCGCCCGCCGCAACGCGGCGCACGGCGACAGCCCGGGGTGGAGCGGAGCGGAACCCTGGGTCAACCCACCCCATGACACCTCGCCCCAACGGGGCGAACGGTGACCACACGCACCCTGTTCCGTGTGCCCCTTCAGGGCATAGAGGACGTTGTGTGGCGTGGTGCCCGGGGTTCCACCCCGGGCTTTCACCGGTTGCCCCTTCGGGGCACGGGCTCGGTACGCGCCGACCTTCACACGGAGTTCCCGGTCGCCAGTTCCCAGAAACCCCCACTGTGGGCTGCGTGCCAAGCAATCTGGCGACTGGGAACTGCTCTCAGGCTTGAAACTTGAAACTGAAAACTTGGAACTCCCCGCTTCCCCTCCTCACCCCTTCGTCCCGCACGCCAGCAGGGTCTCGAAATGCGGCGGCTGTTCTTCGCGCGCCACCACGCTGATCTCGATGGCCCCGAAGCCCGCGCCTTCAAGCCACCGATGCAGGTCCGCCTCCGCAAAACCCAGCCACGCGTCCCCGTACAATTCCCGCGCCTGCACGAACCGATGGCTCACCAGGTCCAGGATCAACACCTGCCCGCCCGGCCGCAGGATGCGATGCGCCGACACCAGCGCCTTCTCCGGATCCACCGCGTGATGCAACGCCTGACTCAACACCACCAGGTCCACGCTCCCGGTTCGATCGGCGGATCCACGATGTCGCCCAACCGGAACTCCAGGTTCTTCAATCCGTTCTTCCGCGCCTTGCGCGCGCCGAACTCCACCATCTTCTCGCTGTTGTCCACGGCGATCACCCGACGGCACCGCAACGCCAGCAACTCCGAGATCAACCCCTCCCCCGACCCCAGGTCCGCGACGTCCACCGGCGGCAACATCCGCAACAACAGATGCCCGAAGGCCTGCCAGGAACGTCCCGGCCCGTAGCTCCGGTCGAACCGTCCCGCCACCTGGTTGAACGACACCTGCGCCTGCTCCTCGCGTCGGGCCAGGACCCGCTTCAGGTTCACCGTGTCCGCCGCCTGCTCCGGCAACTCATGCGCCCCGCGCAAGGCCAGCAACAGGAACTCCCGCGCATGCGCGTCCGCATCCGGATTCAACCGGTAGAAGGTCCGCCGCCCATCGCGTCGCGATGCCAGCAGTCCCGTCTCCGCCAGCAATCCCAGGTGCGTCGAGATCCGCGACTGCCCCAACCGCGTCACCTCCTGCAGTTCGTTCACCGAGAGTTCATCCTTCTCCAGCAGCGCCAGGATGCGCAGCCGCGTGGGGTCCGCCAGGGCCCGCAGGGATTTGAGTGTCGCTGACATGTGGTTCGTTCCTTTCTGGTTACCGCGTTGCCCCCAGCCCTTCCACCCGCGGATCCGACACCGCCTCGAATCCACCCGCACCCCGACGTCCCACCGCCTGGGTCGCCCCGAGCGCCCCCACCCAATCCACCGTGTGCCCACGCGACCGCAACGCCACCGCCATCGCCTCCCCCCACGAACGCTCCAGCCGCACCACGTCCGGTCGCCACTGGTGATGGAACCGCTTTCCGGCCACCGCTGCCGTCGGGCTGCGCCCGAAATCCACCACCCGCACGATCGCCAGCAACGTCTGGCTGATGATGGTCGGTCCGCCCGCCGCGCCCACCGAAAGCACCGGCTTGCCGTCCTTCAACACGATCGTCGGGCTCATGCTCGACAACGGGCGCTTCCGCGCCTCCACCGTGTTGGCATCGGCTCCAACCAACCCGAAGAAGTTCGGGACGCCCGGTTGCGCCACGAAGTCGTCCATCTGGTTGTTCAGCACCAGGCCCGTTCCCGAAACCACCACCTTCGAACCGAAGCTCGTGTTCACCGTGGCCGTGCACGCCACCCAGTTGCCCTCCGCATCCGCCGTCGAGAAATGCGTCGTGTGCCGATGCCGCTCGCGCTCGAAGATGTCCTCCGATGCCGCCGGCGGCGCGCCCGCTCCACCCACCCACCCGGCGTGCCGGGGATCGATCCGCGCCGCGAGCAACCGACCGTATTCCTCCGAGATCAACCCCCGCGGGACCCGCGCGAAATCCGGATCGCCCAACCAGTGCGCCCGGTCCGCGAACGCCAGCTTCATCGCTTCCGTGACGACGTGCACGAAGTCCACTGAATCCTCCCCCATCGCCCGCAGGTCGAAATGCTCGAGGATGTTCAGGATCTCGCCCACGTGCACTCCGCCCGAACTGGGCGGCGGAAATCCCACGATGCGATGGCCCCGGTACCGCGTCTCCAGTGGCGTCCGCAACCGCGGGACATAGGCCGCGAAGTCCGACGCTTCCATCACCCCGCCCATCCGCGCCATGTCAGCCTGGACCGTCCGGGGAAAATCACCGCCGTAGAACGCTCCCACGCCACCCTCCGCCAACCGCCGATAGAACCGTCCCAACTCCGGCTGCTTCAGTTTCCATGGCATCCCCTCCGCCGGCATCCGCCAGATCCGGCGGAACTCCGCAAAGGCCGGCGCATCCGCCGCAGCCCAGCCGATGTCGCGCAGCGTCTCCTGCACCCGGCCCCGATATCCACGCGACGGTTCGAATCCGGAATCCGCCACACGCGCCGCGCCCTCGAGCAGACGGCGCAGCGGCAGGCGTCCGTAATTCGTGGAGACATGCGCCAACGCCGCCAACTCCCCGGGCACCCCCGCCGCCAGGGGACCCTCCTGGCTCAATCGCGCGTCCGCCTTGCCGTCCTTCAGGAACATGTCGCGCGTCGCCCGCGCCGGCGCCATCTCGCGGCCATCGACCGCCACCGTCCGGCCATCCGCCAGGTGCACGAGGAAGAAGCAGCCACCGCCCAACCCCGAGTTGTGGCCATCGACAACCCCCAGCATCAACGCGCTCGCCACCGCGGCGTCCACGGCATTGCCACCCGCTGCCAGCGCCTCCAACCCCGCCTTCGTCGCCAGCGGATGCACCGTCGCCACCGCTCCCCGCGATCCCCCGCCTGCGCGCCGACCACCCACCCCAGAACCAGCACCACCCCCAACACCCAACGCCCCCACCCGAAACGGAGAGGCGACGTCCTCGTCGCCGTTCCAAAGCATTTCTCAGGGCGATGAGGACATCGCCTCCCCGAAATCCCTCCCGCGGGAAGCATCATCGTGATGCCCCCCTTGCAACCCCGTCAAAAAAGGCCGTTGACCGCGCACAGAACGTTCCTATCATCGCATCCTGATACGTCAATACGTAGCACGCACGAGATTCAACATCCTCTATTCAGCAGCCGCATGAGCAACCGATTCATCTTCTCCTCCGAGTCCGTCGGCGAAGGTCATCCCGACAAGGTGGCCGATACCATCTCCGACGCCGTCCTCGACGCTTGCCTCAGCATCGACAAGACCAGCCGTGTCGCCTGCGAGACCTACGTGAAGTCCAACATCGCCATCGTCGGCGGTGAGATCACCATTCCCAAGATCGGCTTCCGCAACCCGACCGACGTCGTCGACGTCGTGTCCATCACCCGTCAGGCCATCCGGGACATCGGTTACGTCAACGACGACGATGTGTTCCACGCCGACAAGGTGTTCGTGAATGTCATCCTGACCGGCCAGTCCCCCGACATCGCGCAGGGCGTCGATGCCAAGGCCGCCAAGGGCAAGAAGAAGGCCGAACAGGGCGCCGGTGACCAGGGCCTGATGTTCGGTTATGCCTCCGATGAGACCCCCGAGCTGATGCCCGCGCCGATCATGTTCGCGCATCGCCTCGGCCGGAAGCTCACCCAGATCCGCAAGGCCGGGAAGGCCGCCAAGTGGCTCCGCCCCGATGCCAAGTCGCAGGTCTCCGTCGTGTACGAGGACAACAAGCCCGTCGCGATCTCCAACGTCGTCATCTCCACGCAGCACGCCGCGGACGTCGACCACAAGACCATCGAAGAGTTCTGCATCGAGGAAGTCATCAAGAAGGTCCTGCCCAAGGATCTCCTGACCAAGGAAACGCTGTTCCTCATCAACCCCACCGGCCGCTTCGTCATCGGTGGACCCCAGGGCGACACCGGCCTCACCGGCCGCAAGATCATCGTCGACAGCTACGGCGGCTACGGCCGTCACGGCGGTGGCGCCTTCTCCGGCAAGGATCCCTCGAAGGTCGACCGTTCCGCCGCCTACATGGGCCGGTACGTCGCCAAGAACATCGTTGCCGCCGGCCTCGCCGCCCGCGCCGAGATCCAGTTCGCCTACGCCATCGGTTACCCCGACCCCGTCAGCGTGTACGTCAACACCTTCGGCACGGCCAAGGGTGGACTCACCGACGGCGCGATCACCGAAGCCGTCGAGAAGGTGTTCAGCTTCAAGCCCGCGGACATCGTCAAGCAGCTCAACCTGCTCCGCCCGATCTACTCCAAGACCACCAACTACGGCCACTTCGGCAAGGAAGACGCCGACCTCACCTGGGAAAAGACCGACAAGGTCAAGGCCCTGCTGAAGGCTCTGTAAGCAGAGTTTGAAGTGTGAAGTTTCAAGTTTGAAGTGTCCCGAAAGCAGCGCGGCGCCGAGATCATTCCATGGCCTACTCGTCCTTCGAGAACCTGGAGGTTTGGCGCCGTGCTGTTGAGTTGGCCGTGAACGTATGCCGCGAGGCAGAATCCATCCCTTCGCTGGCGCTTCGAAACCAGATCCATCGATGCGTCATTTCGGTTCCCTCCAACATTGCCGAGGGATCCGAACGGGATAGCGTGGGAGACTATGTCCGGTTCCTGCGGATCGCTAAAGGATCTGCGGCTGAGCTCCGGACCCAACTCCTGATTGCACGACGGCTTGGATACCTGGAGTCAAACTTCGCGGGCACCGCGGAGGACGAAGCCAGGCAGATCGGAGCCATGCTTCAAGGGTTGATCCGCTCCCTCAACGCCTCGGAACTGCGCGACACGCCGGACAACACCACCCCCTACGGATCAGCCAGCCCTGAACCTCTCAAACTTCACGATCTTCAAACCTGAACTACAAACCCGCCTTTCACTCACGTCCCGCCCCTCTTGAAACTGAAATCTTCAATCTTGAAACTCTGACTTATGCCTGCAAAAGCCTCAAAGAAATCCGCAGCCGCCGCCGTTCCGGCCCACGACGAAACCACCCTCACCAGCCTCCGCGCCTTCGCCGCGCAGACGCCGGCGGGCAAGGACTATGTGGTCCGCGACTTCTCCCTCGCTGATTGGGGACGCAAGGAAATCGCCGTCGCCGAGCATGAAATGCCCGGCCTCATGTCCGTCCGGAAGAAGTTCGCCAAGAAGAAGCCCCTCAAGGGCGTGCGCATCACCGGATCGCTGCACATGACCATCCAGACCGCCGTCCTCATCGAGACCCTCGTGGACCTCGGTGCGAACGTCCGCTGGGCTTCGTGCAACATCTTCTCCACCCAGGACCACGCCGCGTCCGCCATCGCCGCGACCGGCACGCCCGTGTTCGCCTGGAAGGGCGAGACCCTCGAGGAATACTGGGAACTCACCCTCAAGGCCGTCCTCTTCCCCGGCGACCAGGGCCCCGAGCTCGTCGTCGACGACGGCGGCGACGTCACCCTGCTCATCCACAAGGGCTATGAACTCGAGAACGGCTCGGACTGGGTGAACACCCCGTCCGGCAGCCACGAGGAACAGGTCATCAAGAACCTCCTCAAGCGCGTGGCCGCCGAGAAGCCCGGCGTCTGGACCAAGATCGTCAAGGACTGGAAGGGCGTCTCCGAGGAGACCACCACCGGTGTCCATCGCCTCTACCAGCTCGCCGAACAGGGCAAGCTCCTCGTTCCCGCCATCAACGTGAACGACTCCGTCACCAAGTCGAAGTTCGACAACCTCTACGGCTGCCGCGAGTCCCTCGCCGACGGCCTCAAGCGCGCCACCGACGTCATGATCGCCGGCAAGGTCGCCGTCGTCTGCGGCTACGGTGATGTCGGCAAGGGCTCCGCCCACTCCCTCCGCGCCTACGGCGCCCGCGTCATCGTCACCGAGATCGACCCCATCAACGCCCTCCAGGCCGCGATGGAAGGCTTCGAGGTCAACACCATCGAGGACTCCCTCGGCGTGGCTGACATCTACGTCACCACCACCGGCAACTGCGACATCATCACCGTCGAGCACATGCTCGCGATGAAGGATCAGGCCATCGTCTGCAACATCGGCCACTTCGATAACGAGATCCAGGTCGACGCCATGAAGAAGGCCAAGGGTGTCCGCATCGAGAACATCAAGCCGCAGTACGACCGCTACTACCTCCCCGGCAACAAGAGCATCTACATGCTCGCCGAAGGCCGCCTCGTGAACCTCGGATGCGCCACCGGCCATCCCTCGTTCGTCATGTCCAACTCGTTCACCAACCAGACCCTCGCCCAGCTCGACCTCTGGCAGAACAAGGACAAGTACGAGAAGACCGTCTATCGCCTCCCCAAGAAGCTCGACGAGGAGGTCGCCCGCCTGCACCTCGAGAAGATCGGCGTGAAGCTCACCAAGCTCACCAAGAAGCAGGCCGCCTACCTCGGCGTCTCCGCCGACGGCCCCTACAAGCCCGAGCACTACCGCTACTGAGCCAACCCGCTCCCACAAAGGCCGCCCGATCCAACGATCGGGCGGCCTTTTGTTTCCAGGGAGGGCACAGAGACTGGGGGCTTCATCCACAGCCTCCTCACGTCGTCTGCTACCTCTCCGACCGTAGCAGACGAGGTCACGAGGCTGGGTTGATGGCTTCCAACTTGAATCTTCGAACTTCAAACTTCGAACTCCCCACCACAATCTCCCCGCGATGTCGTTTTCATTCCGGTTCCTGGGAACCGGCACCTCCCAGGGCGTGCCGATCATCGGGAAGACCTATCCCCCGGAGTACCTGGCCAATCCGCGCAACCACCGGCTCCGCGCGTCCATCTACGTCGAAACGCCCACCATCCGCTGCCTCGTCGACACCACGCCCGACTTCCGCACCCAGATGCTCCGCGAAGGCCTCGGCTACCTCGACGCCCTCCTCGTCACCCACGCCCACGCCGACCACATCATGGGCATGGACGACTGCCGTCGCGTCTGTGACCTGCGCGGCTCCGCCCTGCCCATCTACGCTTCCGCCGCCACCTTCCATTCCCTCCGGAGGGTCTACGAATACGCCTTCGATGGCCGGCCCATTCCCAAGTCCTACTTCCACCCGGAGCCCCACGAGATCACCGGACCGTTCAGCATCGGCGACCTCCACGTCGAGGCCTTCCCCCTTCCCCACGGCCGCATTGAAACCCTTGGCTTTGTCTTCCGACACGGTCAGGCGCGCTTCGCCTACTTCAGCGACTGCAAGGAGGTGACCGACGAAGCCATCGCCGCCGCCCGCGGCGCTGAAGTCGTCGTGCTCGATGCCCTGCGCCGCGACCCGCACCCAACCCACATGTGCCTCGACGAAGCCCTCACCGTCGCCCGACGCATCGGAGCCGGGCGCACCTACTTCACCCACCTGACCCACGATTACGACCACGACCGCGATCAGGCCGAGATGCCCACCGGTGTCTTCCTCGCCTACGACGGACTCCGCGTGGATGTGGCATGAAACCGTCGACGCCTTCCCACGCACAACTCGCCAGCCGTCCGCTCGATTACCGGTTTGCGTCCTGGCTCGTGCGCGTGTTTGCCCGGTGCTACTTCCGGCTCCGCGTCGTCGGCGCCCATCACGTGCCGCTCGTCGGCCCGTCCGTCCTCGCCTCCAATCACGTCAGCTACCTCGATCCACCCCTCGTCGGATGCGTCCTCCCCCGCCGCATCCATTCCCTTGCCCGCAAGTCCCTGTTCGAGTCGGCCATCGGCGGCTTCATCATCCGACGCCTCCAGGCCGTTCCTGTGGATCGCGACGGTGGCGGCGGCGCCGGTCTCAAGGCCATCCTCGATCGCCTCAGCGCCGGCTCCACGATCCTGCTATTCCCCGAAGGCACCCGCTCCCCGACGGCGAGGTGAAGACCGCGCGCGCCGGCATCGGTCTCACCGTCATCAAGTCGGACGCCCCGTCATCCCCGTCCGCATCGTCGGCGCCTTTGAGGCCATGGGCCGACACCACCGTTTCCCTCGCCCGCGCCCCATCACGATTGTCTTCGGAGCGCCCCTGACCTTCGCCGCCCTCCGCGCCGAAGCCGCCACCTGCGACAAGGCCCGCCTGAAGGAAATCTACCAACAGGTCGCCGACGAACTGATGGACGCCGTCCGCCAACTTCAGCCCTGATGTGGAGGAGAGTTGGAAGTTTCAGGTTTCAAGTTTGAAGGGTTGTGGCTCCCACCGGGTCACGAAGCCCACCCACGACACAAACCCGAACCACGCAACCCCGCCCCCAAGCCGTGGCCCCAGGCCCGGAGGGCCGCCAGACGGTAGCCCAGCGCGTGAGCGCTGGGTTGCGTCCCCCCCATGAAAACCAGCCCCGGAGGGGCGACAGAACCCCTTCCCGTGCGACCGCCAACAGTCACTCGCCGCCAGCAACGTCTTCGCCGAACGACAAACCCACGCCCTCTTCCCCTTCGCGTCTTCGCGTCTTCGCGTGAGACCCTTTCGCCTCAATCCCGCGAGGATGGCCGCAAAAATCACAGAAACACGCAAAAGGACGCTGTTCCCATCCGACGATGCCGCCGACCCGACTGAACCGCGTCGAAAGGAGGCCCACCCTGCCCCGTACGGACGCCACCTCCAAAACCAGCCTCAAATGCCAATTCTACGGGACTGACCCCATTGACCCTGCGTGAGCCATCGCTGCTGTGGAACGAAATCTCACGCGAAGACGGGAAGATCGCGAAGGATCCAGGGCGTTGTGACACCCGGGGGCTTGGGGATTACCACGATGCAGGGCGAATGCGTCACACCGCCCGACACATGCCCCACCAACGCCAACGGCGTTGAGACCCCCAGCCCAGGGTTGGCCGAGGAACGAGGACAACCCTGGGTTTGATCCCGAAACGGAAACCAACCGCATCGCGGTTGTGGCCGACCTGCCCAGGTTCACCAATCGCCCTGTCCTTGCCATGGTCTTGTCGTGCCCTTTGTGCGATTCGTGGTTCAACCCTTCGCCGCTGTTCAACCACGAAGTCCACCAACGAGACGAAACCAAACCCCGCAACCCTGTGCCAATCCGTGGCCGCAGGCCCGGAGGGCCGTCAGACGATAGCCCAGTGCGTGAGCGCTGGGTTCCGTCCCCCATGAAAACCAGCCCCGGAGGGGCGACAGAACCCCTTCCCATGCGACCGCCAACAGTCACTCGCCGCCAGCAACGTCTTCGCCGAACGACAAACACACGCCCCCTTCCCCTTCGCGTCTTCGCGTCTTCGAGTGAGACCCTTTCGCCTCAATCCCGCGAGGATGGCCGCAAAAATCACAGAAAGACGCAAAAGGACGCTGTTCCCATCCGACGAAACCGCCTTCCTCCAACGCTCACACACGCGACAGACACCCCCTCGCGATCCCGATGGCATGCCGCTGCCTTCGCCCCAGAAAGCCTTCAGACAGAATCCGAGCCGCCGACACGAATGAACCGCGCCGAAAGTATGCCGAACGAGCCCCTTTCGTGGCACCACCTCGAAACAAGCCTCAAATGTCAATTCTACGGGACTGACCCCATTGCCCCTGCTCCCCATTGCCCCTGCCCAGATCCGCCCCTGAATTCCAATTCTACCGGGACACCCTGATTCCTCCCCCGTCATTCTCGATCCGAAGGTCCGTGAGGTAACACAGCGTGTTGTCGAAGGCATAAATCCCAAGGTGCGCGGGATGGAATCCCCCCTGTACTCGCCTTCGAAAAGGACAGAGGCACCCACCAACACCTGCCACCGGTAGCCATCCCCATCCACCCATAAGGTGACATGGTGCGTCGACAATGTGTTGGTGACGACTCGGTTGGTCCAGGCCTCCGAAAACAGTGTCTCGAGATTGCCCCTCCGAAACAGGGTCGGCGGTGACAACCGATCCCCGTCGAGATGGAACCACATGAGATGCTCGAGTCCGCCGAAGTTCTCCCGGTGGCCAAGTCCACCGGCCCCGCTTGGTGGAAGGGCTTGTCGGACAAGTAGAGCGCGACATGACCGCGCCAGACGTCCTTCTTGAGCTCAACGTCCACTCGGTCTCCGGGCACCAGTGGCCGGCCCATCGTTCCGTGGGCATTGAACAGGAGCCAGGAATGCCCCCATGGTCGAAGGCCTTCCGCACGTATCCCGCGTTGACCCCCGCCTTGGACTGGTAGGGCGTCCACACTATCCCGTGGCCATCCAGGTCACCGGCAAACGAACCCCTCGGCAGCCGCCGTACAAACCAGACGACGCTGACAACAGACATCACCAGGAGGACAACGATCGCCAGGCCGGGCATCAGCCTCGAGGGGCAGACAGCATGGCTCCCGCTCGGGCAATGGCCTTCGGCTCCCCCGAGACGATGGCCTCGAGGACAGGCTTCAGCCGGGCTGGATCCCGCAACCGCTGCGCCCCCAGGGGAGCACACAGGGCGTGGACGCTCCGGTTGAGCAGTCGGTCCCGTCGATCCCAGAGGCGGTTCGCCAGCATGCCTCGCGGCATGCTCGGGTACTCCAGGCGGGAATTTCCCGTCCAGAGTTCGTAGAGGACCTTTCCAAGAGCGTAAGCATCCCGCCCATGCTCTCCCGGGCCACCCGGCGGCAGGTAACCCTGCGTCGAGGCCGTGGGGACCGCCGAGCCCGACGTCCTTCCGACCGTGTCAAAATCCGAAAGGAGCCACGCTCCACGCCATGCGATCAGGTTGCCGGGCTTCACGTCCCCGTGATGCAAGCCAACGGAGGCCAGTGCCATCAGCGCACCCACCAACTGTAGGCCGACAGCAGCGACATCCGTGGCCGAATACGTCCCTGGGAGGACCGGAAGGATCGTCCTGGGTGAATAGTGCTCGAACAGGCCGTCCCAACCCTCCACAGCATCCGCAACCGGCATCTCCAGCCATGCCAGGTCCTCCTCAAGACCAAAGCCGAGAATGGGCATCAGACCTGCGCTGGCACCCAGCCCCTCGATCAGGGGAAGGACCTCCAGCATCCGCTGTCCATCCTCCAGCGAAACTCCCCATCGCAGCTTGAAGACCCGACGCTCCCCGCTTCGTCCTCGACCAGCACCACGGCCCGTCCGGCGCGACAGGAAAGCCACCGATGCTGCCGGATGCCACCGCAGCGGGGTGTGAGCCTCTGCATCCATGCATCCGGCGGCTGCTCAGAAGGGACCATCCTGGAGCTCCTTCCATTGGCGGCGAAGAACGAGCTTCACCCGTAGCGCGACGACCCGCACCAACACCGACGTGACCCCGAATTGCTTCGCCACCGCAGTGGAGGTCATGCCTTGCAGGACATGGGCCTCGAACAATTGCCAATGGAGCGGCTTGACCTGCAATCGCGCCCGATGCAACGCCATCTCGACCAGTTGCAGGTCGAACAACGCTGGATCCTGGCTGGGATCCTCACCCGCCATCGCCACCATCCCCAGCAACCGGACGTAGGCCTCCAGCCCTTCTTCCTGCCTCCGGTGACGACGGAAATGCTCCGCGATCTGCTGGTTCACCTGCAGGTTGAGCCACGACCGGAACCGGCCGACCGCCGGCTTGTAGTCGAGACGGGGCAGGTACCGGAAGCACTTCAGGAAACACTCCTGCACGACATCCTCACATCGGTCCTCCGCCAAACCAACACTGCGGCAATGCCGCAGAATCCGGCCGGTACAGCCGATGAAACCGCTCCCACGCCGCCTCGTCCGCCGTGTTCTTCAAGGCATCCAGCAACTGGGGATCGGTGGTGATGGAATGCATCGTCGCAGCGTTTCTAAGTCAGCACCGGAATTCACATTTCAATCAAGGTGACATTTTGCCGGAGAATGGATCATCCCGCTAATTCAACGGCAGCCTTCTCGGGAAGCTACGGTTCACACCCTACACATGTTACAATACAATCAAACTTTTCAGAACATTTCTAGTTTGATTCACCAGTCAGTAAGGAACGAATTTGGCTAAATGAAGATCTTTTTGTCGGTGTCTTTATCTGCACTGATTTGCTCGCTTTCCTGCAACGCCCAGTCGTTTATTCTGCAAACGGAACACTACAACGTTTCAAGCCTTGGCAATCCGTGGCTTGCTGGCACACCGATCGGAACTGTAGACACAGTAGACATCACCCCGATCAGGCACCGACACAGGTGTTTCAACCAGTTATATCAGGAACCGTCTACTCTTGGACAGCCAAAGGCCTTGCGAGCAACGCACCAATCGGTGCCGGTTGGCCCTATTGGACACCGGACGGCGCCGATTACTCTTGGGCCCGAGGAGATCAAAATCCCGACGGGGTACAGAACCCGAATGGGGCACCTGGATACTCGGGACCGTTCATGGCACTGGTAGGCGTCTTTCTGGGACAGGACCCACAGGTGTTCTTTATGGAAGCAGCGGTTCCCTGACCATTCCCGAGGGCGTCAGTGCTTTCTATATGGGTGTCGCGGACATCTACGAATGGCGAAACAACTCAGGCTCATTTGATGTAATGCTCACAAGCATCACTCCGGTACCTGAGCCTTCATCCACTTTCGCTACAGCTGGCGTGGGACTCATCGCATTTTCGGTCCTGAGGAAGGCCAAAGGCGGACGAGGCACCTTCCGGATGCGCCTTGATCCTCAGGAAGAGCAATTCGGGCATTCCCGTATTGTTTGCATTTATCCCGCATCACAAGCACGAACTCCTTCAGTTCCCTCGTTCCTCGGCCCGTCGCCAAAACCGACGAGCGCCCTGCGCCAGGGAGCCGTACTGGACCCCAGGCATCTTCCCGGCAACCTCCTCCAACCGCCCCTCATCCTGGATCAGCGCCAACTTGAATCGCCCCTGTGTTCCCAGCCAGACAAGATCAGTCAGGGCCACCTTGTCGCCGGACTTGCACGTCTGAAGCAGGACCTGATGCAGCAGGGATCGTTGAGCTTGATTCTGCCTCCGTGGTTTCACGACGTATCCATCCTACCAGCGCTCAACCTCACGGCCCCGTGATCACCCGGAAGAACCGCTCGCCCTCCGCCCCTTCCACACGAGCCCTCAAGACCCCGCTCCTCCCGGTACCCACCAGCACGTCCGTCCAGGTCTCCAGATCGCGCGACGACTGAATCGCTGCCCGGCCTGTCCCTCCACCTAGTGCACGCACCTGCCACCCGCCGTCCGACGTCGGCAACACCTCCACCCAGGCCGACTGCACCGCTCCCGGCTCAGGGGCCCACTCCACCTCGTCCACCCAAACCGCGTCCTCCCCTTCGGCGGTGCTTCCGTCTTTCGCGTAGCGCCATGTCACCGTGTGCAAACCTTGAGGAACCTCCAAGTGCACCGCTGCCCAGTTCTTCACCCCTGTCATGCGCCCCTTCCGCTGCCCATCCATCAAAACTTCCGCATAATCCCATCCTTCCTCACACGACGTTCTCCACCAAAACGTCAGGCTCCCAGGCCCCATCAACGGCACTCGCATCTCGCTGGTCTGATGCCCTCCGATCTTGCCAGACTGTGCGGCGTCCTCTCCGTCGTGGCTAACGTCCGTCTGGTAACGCCACCCAGTTACGGTTTGCAATGGCCACGCAAGGTCAGCGCTCGTGTCCAACGCGCGCCCAAGGCTTTGTCCCGAAGCTTTCACCACCAACGTCACCTCCCGGATCGCGCTCCCGGCCATGTTCGTCGCCGCCAACGCGTACCGACCCGACTCCACCTCCCGTACCCGCACCAGCTTCAACGTCGCATTCGTCTCCCCCGGCAACGCCTCCCCTTGGTGCAACCACTGCAGCACCGCCCCAGGAATGCCTTCCACCGACGCCACCCAGGCCACATCGTCGCCTTCACCAACTTCCACGTGCCCGGGCAACCCGGCGATCACCGGAGCCACGCGCCGCACCGTCACCAATGCCGGGTCGCTCTGAATTGTCCTCAGCGTGTTCCGCACCTCCACCCGATACTCGCCCTCGTCCGCGACGGTTGCCGACGCCACCCGTAAGGCCGCGTTCGTCGCCCCGGGCAATGGAACGACGCCCCGAAACCACTGGAACGATGGCACCGGAAGCCCCGTCGCCTCCACCGACACCTCAAACCCCCTCCCATGATCCACGGTCAACGCCACGGGCTGACGCGTTATCTGCGGCGCGTAAAACACCCCCACCCGAACCTCCCGCCCCGTCCGCGTCCCCACCTCATTCGACGCCACCAACTGATACACGCCCGCCTCCCCCGACTGGATGCCCGCCAGCGTCAACGTGCTGTTCGTCGCCTCGGGCA
>CBDIPJ010000014.1:0-179783 GCA_965283655.1 Limisphaerales bacterium
TGATGGATGGCGTCGATCAGCGGTCGGGCTCCCAACCGAGAGGAGTGCCCGGCTTGAACGAGGAACCGCAGCACCTCGACCCCGGTCTGCACATGCACGCCCCGGCTCGAATGCCATTCGAGAAACCGGTTCAAATGCAGGGCCACCACCCGGATCTGCGTTTCCGGATCGAGAGGGCGGAACACAAGCGGAGTCAGGAATCGGGCCACCAACTCCGGACGGAAGTGCCGGTGGATGCTGCGAATCACATGCTTCTCCAGCGTGGCAAACGGCACATGCTGACGTCCTAGGATCTCCGCCGATCCCAGATTCGACGTGGCGATCAGGTAGAGCCCGCTCAGGTCCAGCGTCTCACCCGACGCCAACGTCAGCCGTCCGGCATCCGTCATCGCCATGAGCAACGGCATGAACTCCGGATGCGCCTTCTCCAATTCATCCAGCAACCAGACACCCTTCGAGACCGCGTCAAAGGCCTGCCCGAATCGTCCCCGATCCCCTGCCCTATCGCCCAACAACGACGCAACCGCTTCAGCCGTCCGGAACTCCCCACAGTCGAACCGGTGCAGATGTCCCTCGCCGAAGACCAACTCCGCCAACGCCCGAGCCGTCTCCGTCTTACCCACGCCCGTCGGCCCGGCAAAGATCAGGCAGCGCTCGCGGCCCAAGGGCGGAACCGCCCCCAGTTCCCGCCGCTGGACCGCTGCCGCAATCCGATCCAGGGCCAGTTCCTGACCGCAAACGCGGTTGCGGAGATTCCTTGGCAGCTCCCGGATTCGGTCAATGTCTGGTGGCGGAACGGAGGTTATGTGACGGGGCATACGGTGGAACCGGACGGTCCCACCGGTAGCATCCCGCGGCACAGGTGCCCTGGTTGCATTCGGAGGTCAAAGCACCGTTCGAGTGAGCCGGATTCCCAGGCCCACACCGCTCGCAACCTCCTTCTTCGGAGCCCGGACGGATCGCTGCCCTCAAGCTGCCACGACTGCGGATCAAGAAGCTGTTCGCGACAACGAAGAACAGGCTGGAAGAGAACCCCTGCCTGCCGTGGTCCAATTGACGTCACAGTTCGTGCGGGCCGCTCGAAATGGAACTCTCGCGCGAATGCCCTGGAAGGACATCATTAGGAACGTGTTGGTAGCGACCTATGCTCACCTTTAGCGCCGGATGGACAATTTTGCCTCCTTCAGCAGTTCTCAGATGGCTCGCACCTCTGGCATCCAGACGAGAAACTCGACCGCCCCAGGTCGCCGAGGTCTGGGAAGATCTCTACACCCACGTCGAACGGGCGGTGGGAAATCGCCAGCCCTACGTGGCCCTCGGACTCACCCTCGCCTACGCCGCCGTCCAATCCGACCGGGCGGACAACGCTTCCGCTGCGATCATGCGGACCCCGAAACGTCCCGGGGTAGCGCCAGACGAAACCAATCGCCGCCACCCCAGTGAATTCGATCTGTCGTTGGTGTACGCCCGAGTCCTGCGCGACCAGTCAGCCGGTCAACAATCCGGCTTCGTTCATCTGCTCCAGGATCGGTTCGGATGCTCGGGATGGGTCCTCGACGGAGGCGGGGGCGAGTTGTTCAGAAGCAGGAACTCCGCCCCCTCGGCAGATCATCAATGGCTCGGAACAGCCGCGGACTCCCCTCATCACCCGCGACGATATCGGAGTCACCGGACGCACCATCGTCAGCATCTTCCGCCTGAAAACTCCAGGAATCGAGGCCCTCTGGCCCGGCGTCGAAAACTTCGAAGCCATCGTTGATCTCATGCACACCGAATTCAGCGGGGTCCTCGATGCCGGTCTGATTGCGGAACCGCCGCCCTTCAGCGAGTGCACCCGGGAAGTACGGGATCGGATGAGACAAGAACGCTGCTGGATCCTACGGAACCTCGAGGCGGGACGAAAGGAACTCCTCGGCATACGCGTCGACGTGAAGGACGACAGCACCGAGATCCGCACCCGCAACGGGTTCCACCAGTTCTCATCCTCAAACCGCGAGGGCATCGCCTACGCCAAGATCTACGCCTACGTCGCCCTCCCCGTCTGGATCGCCTTGGGAGTTAGCGGGACCGGCGTGGCAAGCGACCTGGGGGATGGGATTGTGGGGGATTGATGGCCAACAAACCGCATTCTTGGGAGCAGCAGGTAGCTACTCCGAACCGCTGAACGCGGACCTGGTGGATGGACCACCCGATCTGAGAGCGACTGTTGCCAAACCCTGCGAGAGTTTGACGGGGGGCCCGGACTAGAGCAAAAAGGACCTCGCAATCGCTCCCCCCATGGACGTTCAAGAAAGAAAGCTGACGGTATCCAAGCTCGTGCAAGCCTTCGTAGCCGGAAGCCTGCTTCGCAATAGCGAGTATCAACGAGGTGCCGCATGGTCAGAGCACCAGAAGGCAGCCTTTATCGACTCGATTTTCCGGGGATACCCAGTGCCGGCTGTGTTTTTACACATGAAGGAGGTGCTCGGCCTCGACGACACCCCCAGCAAGAAATACGAGATAATTGACGGCCAGCAGCGGCTTATTGCTTTGAGAGACTACAGGGAGCAGATCTTCAGCTTGCCAGAACTCGGCGAAGGTTCCCCACTCCGGCTCCCGAAGAGTGTGCAGAACAAGAAAGTTCCTTGGTCAGGAAAAGCATTCGGGGAGTTAAGTCCTGAGATTGCGAAGCAGTTCTTGGACTACTCAATCACTGTATTCGAAGTTGGAAGTTCAGCGGAGAGCGATGAGATCCGGGATCTCTTTATCCGTCTACAGTCCGGCACCGCCCTAGCACGGCAGCAGATCCGTGATGCTTGGCCGGGTCGGCTGGGCCCATTTATTGAGCGTGTAGCAGGGAAACTCACCCTTCAGCCTTCATGTCAATTGTTTAGTGTGGCGGATAAGCGCGGGCACGGAGCCGAAGATGAGGAGGTTGACCCCTACACCAATGACCGACAATTTGCTGCATCCCTTCTCGGAATATTTCTAGCTCGAGAACGCGACCCTCTCGCAATTCCTCAGACTCGGGCAGATGATATAGATTCCCTATACCACGAGCATACTGATTGGAATCCAGACAGCGAATCCTCAGTTCGATTTCTAGCCACACTTAGGCACGCAGCTTCGGTGTTCAATTATTGCCAAATAAAGTTCGGAAAGAAGAAGTTCACGCGCTCCGAAATCACCGTGGTTGTCATGTATATCCAAGACATGTCGCGCAGTTCTCAATCAAAGCTGACCGAAGGCTTTCTGGAAAAGGTGGCGGACACACTTGTGGAGTGGAAAATTTCGCCAAACAACGCCCAGACCAGAAGATCCTCCGCCAAGTATCTTCGCCTGTCGTACGATAACTGGCGCCGGGTTTCTCCGGATTCAGCCTTGATACGATTGGATGGTCAGCGGCTATTCAGCCCAAGCCAGAAGGCGGCTGCATACCAAGCACAGCAGGAGAAATGTGGTGTTTGCCTCCAGCATGTTGAGTTTAGTGCAGCGGAATTTGATCACTATCCTATCCCTCATAGAGATGGCGGACCGACATCTCTGGAGAACTGCCGAGTCGTGCACGCGCGTTGCCACCAGCGAGGCAGGCCAAGCGAGGATTGACAGCAACGCCTTCCAATAACACGCCCCTTCTATCGGCAGATCCTGCCTGGGCCTGTGCTCCCCAGGGACGCGGGGCTCGGGTGGGCTGCCCATGGATGTCGTGGCAAAGCCCCTAATCAGATCCCGGTCTCCGTCCGACAGTGTCGAGGTCGATGAATTTTCCCGGATGGCCCGCCCATCTGCGGGATCCTACGGGGATCCTATTGCCGGGGGCGATGCCAACGAACCCCGCGAGTACGATCAGTACGCCAGCGATACCGAGGATCCCCAGACGCTCCGGCGATCCTTCGAGATCGCCCGCCGTTGGGCGGAACGTCACTGGGACGTCGCGCCCACCGTCGGATTCCGGGCCGGATTGATTGGGTCAAGCCCCCGGGTTCGAGTTCCGTCCAATCTGCTGGAGAGCGATCGAGCGGATGCAGTCGATGCCTGTCGGCGGATCGTTCAGCAGGGGATCCGGGAATGGCTGACCAACGACGTCCTGACACCTCCTGACGAGCCAATGTCCCGGGCCGGGTCACTTTCCTGCGTCCTGCGGATGTCGAGTGCCGCGACAAAGGTGGTATCGAAGTCCTGCCCCCCAGCCCCAGCTGAGCCCTGCCATCCTCAGAGCCTCCCGGAACCCGTCCGTCGAAAGTATCAGTAGGGGTCGATCCTGAAAAAATGCGACGACGCAGTTGGGGGAGGTCTCCCGGAGGAGTTCTTCCACATCGGATGCCTTGCGTTGGCTCATGAGCAGCCCGGGATCCAGTTCCAGCAACAACTCCATTCCGGCCTCGGGTTGCACGCTTCCCCGCGGTCAATTGGAGGTCCGTAGGCCCAGACCGATCGCGACCGAGAGTCACTTCTGCGAAGCGTACTTCACGAACTTGGCACGGGTCGGGTTGTAGAGTTGGCCCATGAAGAAGAGAACTCCCATGCTGCGGGAGGTCTGGCGAAGCACTTCGGCGACCTCCGACATTCTGCGTTTCGACATCAGGAAGCCGGGATCCAGCTCGACGAGCAGTTCGATACCAAGTTGGCGTAACTCGTAGTTGCGCGACTCAAACAAGGTCCGCGCCACCGACGTGGGCACGAGCTCGGGGCGGGCATCGAAGTTGTTGAAGAAGATACCCGCATCGTCCGGGGGGAGCGCGTGCCATACACGCAACCCAACTCTCGCGAATGCGGTGAGGACCGGCTGCGTGCACTGGAACCAGGGCCGCAACCAGTCGGCGGGCACCTCGTTTCGAGTCCGAATGCACCGCTTCAGCTCGGACTCAACGAGTGGGATTCCCTCGGAAATGAGCCATTCAGCCGACTTCTTGCGCCTGCTATCGATGACCCTCAACTCGATCACGTCTCCCCAGATCCCATGCCACTCCCGACGAAGGCGCGCTGGCACCCGTTTTGCCAGTTCTTCAATCACGGTAAACTCAGGAATCCGACTGGCGGCCAGGACGCGGGTGAGTGCGCCGATGTGATGCCATTCCCTTTCACCCAAGTGTGGTGCAGCAGCCAGCACCTTGAGTCGCTCATTGAACCGTTTCACACCCTCGCTGCCCTGACGCGCCAGCACCAATCCCCATAGGGTGGCCTCCAGACTCACCGGGATACTGGGTGACCCCAGCATACGGTCGACCAAGGCTGGAACCGTCGATCGCGACGACTCCTTGATTCGATTCAGCAGGTGAAGGAATTCACGGCTGCCAGGTTTGGCCTTGTCGGACACCAACCATTCCGCGAGCGCCTTGCCCACCTCTTCATTGTCCAACTTCTCCAAATGCCGGCAGGCGGTGTCAAAAGCCCCATCGGGGATGGAGGGTTGGTCCCAGAGCCTGCGCGCAAGGCCAATTGCCTGGCTATCGCGCAAGTCGCACAAGGCACGCAGGCACCGGGAATAGACCTCCACCCCCTCCTTGCTGTCGAGATTGGCCTCGTTCGCGATTCGGATCAGTTGAACAACCGCAGCCTGGCTCCGCGTGCACGCCAGGTATCGGACAAGGCGCAATCGATGGATGTGCGACAGGTGCGACAGATCCAGATCGACCAACTGTCGGCACAGGCTTTCGTTCCGCCCGGTCGCAATGCACGGACCCAGCGGAGGATCACTCGGCTTGAGTCCACGATTCCGCATTTCGCGCAGGATCAACTCCCTCTGATACGCCAACGCGTCCGGGTGATGGATGCAGTTCAGGACAATCGCCGCGAACAGGGCTTCTGCCGCCGAATCAGTCGGGGCGGTCCGCTGACCACCCTTGCTCACAACCTGAGCCATTTGCTCCAGCGTCTGGCGAACCCAACCCAGGAAGTACCGCGGATCCAACTCAACCATGACGCGAACACGCGGCACCAATTGGGGATCCCGCAGCGTTCTCGACTCCGACATCTCCAGAGTCTCGCCCGTCTCAGGCTTCCCCATGGATCGGACAATGTCGAAAAGTCGATCCCTCAGGTCGTAACCCAGCAGCGTGGTCGTGTCGCGCAACCCGTGCTCCGCACAGAGAGGAGCAGCGATGAATCCAACCTCACCGAACTCATCCTCGGGCACACACACCGAGCGGATCATCTGGCCGAACCGCGTTCTACCGTCCGGCAAATGATCCCGGCAAAGGCCCGCGTAGAAGCGCCAGACCTCGCGCCAGTAAGGGTTGAACCGATGCTTTTCGAGCCAGGCGGCAACCTCGTCGATCGGAAGAAGCAGCAAACCACGAGCCGCAAAGTACTCGTGAAAGGTCTGGTGGATGAAGTGATGCAATGCGCCCAGGTCCCACCGCGCCACCAAACGCATCCTCCGCCAGGAATCGAGGACGCGAAACGGTTCCAACTCGCCTACGCCGCGGTCCCCAAGCTTGGCGCGGAGGAATCCGATGGCCTGCTCTTCGCGAAAAAGGACCTCCGGTCCACGCTCACCACCGTCACCGGTGTAGCGTGCTACAGCGAACCCGGCCAACAGGGACACCGTGGCATCCACCAGGTTCACCCCTTCCCGCGATGCGTCCTTGCGTAACTTGTCCACGGCCATGCCATAGAGATGCGCACGACACGTTGCTTGCAGGAAGTGTCCCCCCGTCTTGTCCTCGTTGAGGTAGCAGAGCAGCGCGAGCAAGCAGGGATTCCCTGCCATTTCCTGACGTTGTGAGTCCTCGAAAACCCACGACGTGAAGCTGTCGACAAACTCGGTGGAGCGTCCGCCAACCGCCCGAAACCAATTCCGGATCATCGCCTGGATGGAGATGTCCGACAGCGGCACCAACTCGTAGTGCTCGAAGAGGGTCACCGGTGGCGCAAAGCCCGCTCGCCGCGAAGTGAACACCAGCTTGGCCATGGCACTCAGATCCGCCATCTCCCGACAGATCGCGTCGTAGCTGTCCTTGTCAGGACTTGCCTCGTCGATCCCGTCGACCAGGAGGATCAATCGGAACGGACGCTTGTCGGCAGCCAGGTCGTGCAGGAAAGAGACCCATTGGTCCACCTCCTCTTCACCAACGCAAAGCTGGCTACGAACAACATACTGAAGCACCGAGAATCCATCGGCCCGGACAGCTTGAGCGAACTCCTTGAGCGCAATTCGAAACGGGATCACCGGAGGTGCCGCAACCTTTGAGCATCCCACAAGGCCCCGGCCAAGCTCCTGCAACAGGTATCGGATGAGCGTGGACTTGCCCGAACTGGATCACCCAGAACGACGACAGGCAGGGCCTCCGCCGTGGCCAGCAGCTGCTCAGGGGATTTGCGTTGTTGATCCGACGCGAGTCGCCAGCGCCCGAAGTGATCGGGTACTTTGGGATCAGCGAGAGTCCGATCCTGAGATTCATCTTCAAGGCCGATATCTGGTCTTTGGTCCGGTGCCGCGCTCAACTCGACGTACAAATTGTCGAGGACAATGTCGGGTACCCCCGGGAAGTAGCTCGGGATGCGGTCAGACTTCTGAAGTCGCTCCACATACTCGTACAGCGGTTGGAGTCGAACCACGCACTCCGCTCCGATCAGCCCGCATCCATTGACAACCTGAACTCCCGCCTCTCGGAGAAACTTGTCCACGGCAGCGACGACCTCGGGTCGCACCGCCAAGGGTTTCTGCTTCGCCTGAATCCGCTTCAGGAAGAGCGTCGGATCCTTCTTCTCGGCATCCCTGATCCGTCGCTTCTCCTGGAGCTGCCGCAAACGTACGGCGTCGAAGGACTCCACGAACCATGCGGCGAACTCCGCCCGAGTCCGAGGCACAGCCCTTTCCGCCTTTCTGCCTCCCTTGGTCTCCGGCTTCTCCGGCTTCTCCGCCTTTCTTTCCGTCTTCGGGGTATCTGCAACCCCACCGGCCTTCTGCGGAACCGGTTCCCTGGGCATGAACTCTCCGAAGGCGGGTTCAAGATCATCGGGTGGTCGAGTCTTCTGCCCTTCCGTTTCCAGGTTCAGGATGACGGCCAATAACTCCTTCAGGGTCTTCAGCCTTGGGATCGCACCGGCTCGCCAGCGCCTGATGCAGGCCAGCTGGTCCTTGTCGAAATTGGTCTTCGACGATTCAACGATGCTCGCCGCCATTCTGATCGCGGCGAGAAGCTTGTCCGGACTTGGAAGACCCTGCGGCACGCCCTCACAGCGTATTCGGACGGGTGCAGGGCGGAAGCGCAAAACCACGTCGCAAAACCACGACGGTCGTCGTTGTGCGGTCCATGAACTCTCGATTGGGCCCCATTGCCAAATGCTAGCCTCGCCTCGCTTGACCCACTGACGTGGGGCAAGCCGATCCAGGGCCCTGGACGAACTCAACCTCAACAGGAGTTCCGTCCATGAAGAACAAGAAGTCGAAGTCGCTGAAATCACTTCGTCGCGAACCCGCGACGAAGCCGTCCGCCGTGCCCTCGGAAGAGGTCACGGCCTGTTCCGCCCCACCCTCAACGGAGCCATCGGTCAACTGCGATGAGTTCTTCCTCGCACAGCTCGAGGAGATCTACCGCACCACACGGAAGCAGCGCATTGCCGCTTTGAAGTACAATGGAATTCAGGATCCGGAGGCAGCCTTCCATGATGCCGTGCTGACGATCCTTCGCTGCAAATCGTGGAGTCCCAAGGCTGCGGCCTACCTGCTCAAACGACTCAAGGACCGTACATACACCGCCATCAAATGCCATATTCGGAAGCAGAAGCGTTTCGAGGACGTGCCGGAAGAGCACTGGTTGCGAATCGCGGCCCGACGACTCCCCCACCTCAGATGACGATTCAAGGCTGGAACTCGCATACCTGTTCCAGCGTCTGGGTGACTTCAACAAGCAGATCCTGATCTGGGCATGCCTTGAGGGGCGCAGCATGAAGGAGATTGCAGCTATAACAGGCAAGTCCACCGGCACCATCAAGAGTGCGATCTCTCGAGCCCGCGAGAAGGCCCGCAAGATTCGTGTGAAGTTTCGAGCGATGGATGAAGAGGGCCTGCAACCGCTCTGACAGCTCAGCGGGATAACCCAACAAAGCCGCAGTCACGCGGCGTTTCACACTCCCTTCATCATCATGCAACTCATTCCAATTCTCGGAGCCGCCTCATTCGAGCAGGTGACCAGTCGGTTCCTGGACTTCATCCAGATCGTGTGCGTGTTCTTTGGACTCGCACTCATCGTAGGCGGGATCTGGCGTTTCAGTCGAGGCGAGCTCGCCGAGGCCTTCGCACCGATTGCGGGGGGCTTCCTGCTCTGCATGGCCGTCCCCATCATCCGCATGTTCGGGGGTTGGATCGGCGTCAATCTCTGACCCACCCCGCCATGGACAACACGCCACTGCGGGTCACCCGAACCCACTCTGCCGAGGAGACGGAAGGCGGACTGTTGGGAGTCCCCTTTCGATACCTCGTCTGGGTGGTCCCGATGATTCTCGTAGCCGCCGCGTTGTTCCTGCACCTCGCCGCTCAGCTCGGCACCCTGCAAGCCGCCGTTCGCACCCTGCTTCCGGCGGCCCTTCTGATCCTTGTGATCCGACTCATCCATCGGGCAGGACCCCTCGGGTTCCTGCTCGATGGCATCCGCCAAGTGATCCTGGGCGGTAATGCGTCGCCCCTCCCCAGCAGCGGCCATCCGGGAAGCACCCTCTTCTCCCCGCTCCCGGATGGCTTCATCAGCGATGGACTCGTCCTCTTTGGAGGACTCCAGGGCCACGCGGCGATGGGCTTCTGGATCGAGTTCCCGGATCTTCGAAACAGCTCCTTCGCTGAACGAAACCGGGCCCAGGAGGTCTGGTCCGCAGTCCTCCGGCTGATCCCGGAAGGATGGTCGATCCAGATCACCGCCATGGAGGACACGCGGAGCCTGGCTCCCGAACTCCTCGCCTACGGGGAGCTTACCCAGACGGTCCGCAATGCCACCTCCCGTGGGCTGCGCAACGCCAACTTCCTTCACCTCTGGCGACTACTGGAGTCCGGCCAACTCCGTCGACGTCGCCTCGCGCTTTTCGTCGGATTCCGTCTACCATCCGCGGCACCCACGGACACCTCACTCGCTTCAGCCCAAGCCACCTTGTCGAACTGGGGACAGACCGTTCGCCAAACCCTGGGCCGGATGAATGCCCGGACCACACCGATGTCGGACGCGGATCTGATCCGTTGCTGGGCGGAATCGCTGGCACCGTCGACTCGACGCCAGCGCAACCATGACGCCTCCCAAGGATTCGATCCCACCCGCTCGATCCTCGACAACCTTTGGAATTCGGAGATCCAGGGAGGCCGATCGCCCGGCTTCGTGCTCGATGGCGTCCATCACCTTTGCCTGTGCCTGAAACGTCTGCCGTCGGAGACTTACATCGGCATCGCCCAGGCCCTGACACAGCTCCCGTTTCCCGGGATCACCGTCTCCGTCCAGATCGCACGCGTGCCGAAGGAAGCCCTCCTGCAAAGGGCGCAGGGCAAGCTCGAGCGAATCCATCGTCAGCAAATCTCAAAACCCAACCCGAGACTCGCGGTCACCCAGGCCCAACTCGAAGCCAAGATCCAACGCCTCACCACCCTCGGCGTTGCCCCCCTCGAAATGGAGCTGATCGTGGTGGTTCGTGCGGATTCCTCCGCCGCACTCCTCGACCGTGCTGCCGCCGTCAAGGCGGCGATCCATCGGATGAATGGAGCCCAGGCCTTCGAGGCGATGCTCCCCGTCTCAACGCGAAGCCTGTTCGCGAAAACGCTGCCGGGCTGGATCGCGAGTTGTTTCCAATCGTATCGCCATTACATCGAGGATCCGAACGCGGCGGATCTCCTGCCTCTGGTGAGTTCGTTTTCCGGACATCCGGCCCGCACCGAATGCCTGTTCCTAGGAGCCGAGGGTGGACTGGTGAATGTCGTGACCCAACTGGGCGAGGGATCGGGTGCGACGCCGCAGAATCAGGTTGTGGTCGGATTGGCCGGCAGCGGCAAGAGCAGCGTCGTGACCAAGATTCTGTTCGAAACCGGCGACGAAATCGCCTTCACCGCCATCGTCGAAAGCGGTCTGTCCCAGGCTCCCTTCTCCCGTGCCCTGGGTGCCGAACCCATCCTGTTCAAGGCCGATGGACGCCAGACCCTCAACTTCCTTTCCACCCATGGCCAGCCGCGTTCCCCGTTCTTTTTGGCCACCACCTCCGCCGTGGTCGCGCGAATGGTCGGACTTCCGAAGGATGAAGATCGGGCACGAATGCAACTCGGCCTCATCGCGCGCGGGATCTCAAGGGTGATGGCCGAGCACGCAGAAGAATGTCTCCGTTCCTGGCCCCTGCCCCGACGCGACGCCGTCGTCCGGCACAGCGTCGTGCTCCAGAGGCGTCGTGACCAGTCGCCCATGCCGCTCACCGAAGCGTTCCTACAATTCGAGGAACTTCGTCGGGTCTCCTCGGATCAAGCCGATGCTGAACTGGCTGCCATCACCGATTCCGAGATGCGTGCCCACGAGTGCGAGCACATGGACGCCCTGCTCGACCTGCTCTTTGCCAGCTTGGCCCCCGAGGAGCACCTCACGTTAAGTGCCCTCAAGGAGGCCTTCGAATTGTCGGACGATGAGGACAGCCGCCGCCTCGCGGTGCTCCTCGAACCCTACTGCCGAACCGGTTTGTATGGTGCCCTCTTCGACGGTCCCACAAACGTTGCCCAGAACCCCGCAGTCCAGCACTTCGAACTCGGCCAGATCCCGGAAGCCGCCCGCGACCTCGAAGCCATCGTGGGCTTCATCGCCATCAACTTCATCCGCGACCGATGCCTGTCCCTTCCCCGCTCGCTGCGCAAGCGCGTGGTCATCGATGAAGTGTCGCGCTTCCTGTCCGTACCAGGCGGGGAAGGCATTCTGCGCGAGCTGTTTGAGGGCTTCAGGAAGCACAACACCCAAGCCATCATCATCGGCCAACAGTATTCCCGGATCGCCGATTCACCCATCCGCGCGGCCATCGTCGGCAACACCCGCTCCTGGATCATTTTCAACACCGGCGACCCCAAAGATATCGCGCGACTCGGCGAAGACATCGGCCTCTCGAATGTCGCCCAGGAAGCCATCGGGCGCTTCGCACGACCGGACCAGATGTCCGGTCAGAAGTACTCTGAGTTCCTCTATTTCCACACAAACGATCCCCAGCCGATTTGCGGGGTCGCCCGCTACTACCTCCTCCCCACCGAAACGCCGGAGAAAGCCTCATGAACCGAAAGATCCTCCTCATACCGTGCCTTCTGTTGCTGGCCGGTTGCGCGAACCTCGAACGGCCCGTGACCGACATGGCCCTCGGCGTTGGCGGCGGCCTGCTCGCCAGCGAACTCAGCAATGGCGACCCCGCCATCACCGCGGCGGGTGCCGTGGGCGGCGTTGTCCTCGGCGAGGGCATTAACGCCCTGCGCACCCGCCAGCAGCAAAAGGCCTTTGGCGACGGCTACAACCGCGGGCGCGCCGACGGCGTCAAATCGATCTACTGGGACCTCGTCGAACAACAGCGCGATCCCCGGTAGTCGCCCAACCAAAACACCCACCCACATCCAATCGTTCAAACCATGAAGCTCATTACGTCTACCATCCTCCTCGCCGGGTTCCTTGCCTGGTTTCGCCTGAACGCCCAGGGCATCCCAGTCATCGACGCGTCCGCCGTCGCACAAGCCATCGAGGCCGTCCGCCTCGCCACCCAGCAATTGGAGCAGGCCAAGACCGAACTCGAACGCCTCGGGGATCCGAGCCGCATCCGGACGCCCGCAGCCGATCAACTTCTCCAGAGCCTGTCGCTGAACGGTGCCGGTCGCACGCTCTTGGAGATCCAGCAGGAATCCACCGGGAGCAATGGCACCGCATTCCACGCGAACGGGCTCTACCGGGCTCCGACAGAAGTCCTCCAGACCGCCGGAGGCACGGTGGTTCCCCGCACGGTGGAGGAGTACCGGAAGTTCGACGCCGTCGACCAGGCGGTGAAGACGTTGGAGGACGTCATGTACGACACCGAGGAACGTCGACAAGGACTGCGGAAGCAGATCGACCACGCACTGAGGGAGCTTCAGAAGGCCACGACGATTGCCGAAACGCAGAAACTCCAGGGGTTGCTCAGTGCCTTGAACGCGGAACTCGGGGCTGTGGATCGGGAGCGCGACACGGCGCTGAGCCGGGTCATCGTGCAGGGGATCTACAATCAGACGGACGCCGCGCGCCAGCAGCAGTCCCGTCGCGAGGAGACCGAGGCCAGCGTCCGACAGGCCACCGACAAGCTGGCCGAAAACCTCAAGGTGGACACGACCCCAATACGCATCCCCAGCCCCGCCTTGCGATGACACCCTTCGAAGCCGCCTTTCCCGGGTTCGTCGAAGCGTGCGCCGTCCTGCATTCGGACCTGATGCCGTTCGCCATCATCCTCCTGATGATCGGCACGCTCTTCGACCAGGCCCAGTCCAACGGAGCCCCAGCCGAGCTCATCAAGGCGTACATCCGCGCGTTCCTGATCCTCCTGCTCCTCTTCAATTCCTCCAGCCTGCTCAACGATGGGCAGGCCTTGGTGAAGACCTGGGTGGAGCGGAACATCCCGGCCCGACCCGAGAACGTCGCGGAGCGCTACAAGCAACGCCTGCGCGAAGCCCAGCAACTCGGCGACCGCGCGGACGAGTCTTTCCTGCGAAAGGTGCTCAACGGGGATTGGTATGAAGCGATCATTCTGGCGTTCCTGACCCTCATCTCCTGGCTGGCCATGGCGGTGCTCGCCTTCGTCTACAGCATCCAGCGCGCACTGCTCATCGGCTGTTGGGCGATTTCACCACTGCTCTTTCCCTGTCTCGCGATCCGCCCCCTCTACTGGATCGGCATGCAACATGTCCTTCGGCTGCTGGGAATCATGCTCTGGCCAATCGGTTTAGCCCTGGCAGCCACGTTCACGAGCGGTGTGATCGACACTGTCGTGGGGGACACTTCCTTCGCCGACGCCGCCTTCGGTGAAGCCATCGGGAAAGGACTCACCGGACTCCTCGGCCTCGGGATCATCGCGTTATGGATCATCGTCTCGACGATCGCCGCTCCGGTCTATGTGCAGCGGTTGGTGACCGGCGTGTCCGGACCGGCCAGCGCGGTGTCGCGAGGGGGCGAGTTGCTCGGGACTTCCTTGGTCGCCGGGGCGGCGGCGGCATCGAGGCGCACGTGGGTCGCGGCCTCTGCCCTCACCACCACGGCCAGCACGGCAACCTCCGCTGCATCGACGACGGATACCCTCCCGCTTTCGAACGTCGCCCAGGTCGCACCCGCCGGGCCGAGTCCGTCGGACCCCACCGGAGACAACGCCACCGCCGCCATCCTCCAATCCCAGAAGCAACCAACCGCATGACACCTCCTCCCCAACTCCCCAGTCCCGCCGACCTGACTCCGCCACCGATCGGCCTGCCTCGACTTCAACTCTTCCTCGCTGACATGGGACGCGTGGCGAGGCTCGCCCTCGCCGTCTGCGTCGGGCAAAATTTCGTCACCTTCGGGGCCGTCGGCATCGTGCTCTATCTGCTCCAACGCCCGATCCTGTTCGTTGTAATGGATCCCGAGGGCAATGTGATCCCGGTTCCCGGGCACCCTTCCCGGAAGCACGCGAACTCCACGTCATGGAAGCGATGCTCGCCACCACCGCCCTGCTGTCCCGCAATCCCCGCGACTTCGATCAACCGGAGTTCCTGCAAGGAATGCTCTCCGCGAAGGCCTTCGCCGAAGCGAAGAAGATGCGCGAAGTCGACGCGCGGGAGTTCAACGAGCGCCAGATCCACCAAAAGCCGCAGATCGCCCGCATCGACGCCATCGCGAATCACCGGGACCAGGTCCAGGTCCAGGTCACCGGTGAAGTCAGCCGATGGGGCTTCCTCCAACAGGCTCCCTTCACGGATTCCATTCCGTTCACCTTGCGCCTCTCCCTGCGCCACAACCCGGACCTGCTCCGACGCCGTCAACGTCCATTGGTGATCGAATCCTTCACACTCCAATATGAAAACCCGAAGCGTTGAAGCGGCCCTGATCCTCCTCAGCGGCGTGCCGCTCCTGGCGGCCACGCCGGTCTTCTCGGACTTCCCGAACGCCTCACCAAGCGGACGCACCCATCAACCGCCGTTGCCAGCGCTGACTTCGCCCCGCTCGACCGCAGTGGTCTCGAATCATCCCATCCAACAGATCACCCTGGATCCGCTCCAGGTCATCCGGGTTCCGGTGGCCACCGATCGTCTGACGACATTGCGCTTTCCCAGCCCGGTGTCGGACCTCGCCTCAGCGATGATCTCGACCGAACCCCATCCGAGCGCGCTGTTCCAGATGACCTTTCATCCGGGCGAATCGTTCTTCTCCGTGCGTGCGCTGCGCGCCAGGGCTTCCACCACCCTCAACGTCGTCTGGAAATCCCAGACCTTCGTCTTCCTCTTCGACGAGTCCTCCGATCCCTGGCTGTCGGTGATCCTCACCGCTCCTTCCGCCGTCCGCTCCGATCGTCCGCCGGTCGCCCCGGTCCTGCGTCCCCGCGAAACGTCCAACCCGGCGGACAAGTACCTCGATGTCGCCCGAAACTTCGCCTCCCTGAAACGCGATTTCGCCCGCTCGATGGAGGACGTGGATCGCGTCGAAGCAACCATCCACCGGCAGCTGGGAACTCTCCGGATCCGCATCACCGAAGTGCTGCACTTCAGGTCGGCGCGCGTCTGCGTGGCGCGCATTGTCTTCTCGAACCCCAGTGGCGCGCCGGTCGACCTGGGAATCAAGCCTGTCCACCTGTTCCACGAAGGCCAACCGGTCCGCCCGATCGGCTCGGACTTCGACGGGGCAATCCCGGCCTTCAGCGACCAGACCGCACTCATCGTCTTCCAGTTTCCCTCACGCGGGACGGTTAGCGACCCAACCGATCTCCGGCTCACCGTGCCGGCACTGGAGCCTGCTTCGATCCCATCCAAACCATGAAGCCCATCGAGATCCTTGACCGTCTCCGCACCCGCAATGGGCTGATCGCACTCAGCCTTCTGGGAGGGTGCGGATTCGGACTGGTGCGAATCCTGGTCGGCTCGCGCGCGCCTGCGGACGTTCCCCTCTACCAAAACACCAACGAGCGTCCGGCCACGTCGATTGTCCGGGACTTTGTGCCTGCGCGAACGTTCCTTCCGAGAGCCGCAGCGTCCGCCCAATCGTCCGCCCCGCCCCTGCCCCCTGCACTCCCCCCATTGAACATCCATGTCGCCCTGCCCGCCGATACCAACCCGCCCGCGTTGTCGGTGTTCGCACCGGCAGGCCGGCTGATCCGGGCAGTCACCTTCAACGCAATCGACTCCGCCAACACCGACACCCCACTCATCGCCCTGGTTACCGACCCGCTTTGGTTCGACGGAGAGGAAGTCATTCCCGCCGGAACCGAGCTGCATGGTCGCGTCAGCAGCGAACGCCTGCGCGATCGCATCGTCGCGAGCGGGCCCTGGACCATCGTCTGGCAGACCGGCGAGGAACTGACGGTCAACGGAATCGCGTTGGATCGGGACGACGCGTCTCCGGGACGGTGGGGCGACCGGGACGGCTCGGCGGGCCTCACGGGCCAGATCATCCGCACCGACAACGCGGCGGAGATCAAGTTGTTCGCCTCCACGTTCCTGTCCGGGGCCTCGGGAGCCTTCCAGCAGACCCAAAACACCGTGTTCGGCACGCAGGTCCTCGGACAGCCCGCAACGCCGCCATTGGCGGCGGAAGCCAGGTCCTGAACCAGTACGCCCAGCAGATCGCGGAAACCATCCGACGCGACGGCTTCTTCGTCCGCGTCCCCGCTGGAAAGCCCATGTACCTCTACCTCACCCACACCCTGGACCGATCTCAGGGAAAGGTCGGCAACCTGCGGGTGAACCTTCTCGCTCCGCCTCCGCCCGCCGGAGCCAAAGCCGCCAGCCACTGATCGCACACTATCCCTGCACCCTATTGGTTAGCGCCGCGGGATATGGTAGAAGCGACCTGATAGGTTGTTTAATGAGGTTCAATGGAAAGCTCCACACATATGCCAAAACCCAAGGATAAGCCCGTGCACGAAGTACGCCTGGGCTCGATCAAGGCCGCGATCTGGCGGAACGAGACGGCCACGGGTCCACGTCACAACGTGACCTTCAGCCGGATCTACAAGGATCGCGAGGAGGACGCCTGGAAGTCGACCGACAGCTTCGGACGGGATGACCTCCTGCTCGTCGCAAAGGTCGCAGATCAGGCGCACACGTTTATCATGGAACAACGGTCCGACCGGGAAACCGGCAGTGCCGACTGATCCACTCCACGCTTCCAGAAAGGTTCTACGGCTTTCGAGGACTTGAGCCCCAATCAATCCTCACCTTTCCCCTCCCTTTACCTTCCATGCCAACCCCCTCTCGCAGCGCCTTGAATCCGGTCCTCTTCAGTTCGGCAACGGATGAATGGCCGACGCCGCAATGGCTCTACACCGCACTCGACCGCGAATTCGGGTTCACCCTCGATCCCTGTGCGACCCCAGCCAACGCGAAGTGCCGGCATTTCTTCACCCGCGAACTGGACGGCCTCGCCCAGGACTGGAGCCAGCACACGGTCTTCATGAATCCACCCTACGGACGCGCGATCGGCCTGTGGGTGGAGAAGGCCTACAAGACCCACCTTCAGGGAGCCACGGTCGTGGCCCTCCTGCCCTCACGCACCGACGCCCGCTGGTGGCATAACTTCGTGATGAAGGGCGAAATCCGATTCATCCGGGGACGAGTGACATTCGAGGGCGGCAAGTACCCTGCCCCATTTCCCTCCGCCATCGTCGTCTTCCGACGGCCTGGGCCGGTGATGGTTTCCGTGTCGGCGAAGGAGGGCTGACGTACAGCGTTGGAATCCGCCCGCGCTGATGCGTGAGGTCCTACGGTTGCCGCCCCTGACGCCACGGTCCTCCCCGGACCCAGTGAGCTGTCCAAGGTTCTCTGCTCTGGGCGGCGGTCGCAACCGGGATCAGGAACTCACGCGCCGCATCGACGACCTCAACGAAGGTTGGAGTCGGCTCTGTCCGGACAGCCTTCCGCCAGAATGCCTTCCATTGCGCGGCTTTCATTGGGTCCGCAGCAAACTGCGGGCTCAGACCAACGGGAGTCGTAGTTGGGATCTCGGTCCGCCGTCGTCCAAACGTGGAAATGAAAGCGTTGGACAAAGTCAGCCCCTCAAAATCGAACCGGTTGGAAAGCAACCAAACATCGAAGAAGTCCTTCATTCGGGCGTTCTGTTCACCCAGGACCACGATTGCCTCGAACTTCTCGGCCAGGGCCGTTTCCTTGGAGTAGGCGCGCAAGGATGGTCTCGGCAGGTCCAAGAGGGACGGAAACTCGATCTCCTCGGGCTCCACGGCATACGCGTCGCCGAAGCCGATGTCCGCTTGGACGGGGATCCGCGCATTTCCAACCCGGGCCCGCAGGGTCACCCGCATGCCAACATACTCCTGCTCCGCTCTGATCGGCTCAGCTACCACCGAGTCGGGTTCAAAGACCACCCCGTCATTGTCGATAGGCACAGCCAAGATCTCTCGAAACGTCGTGGTCACTCCGAGGGGCGAATTGTCACCGAAGCCTAGAAGATCCGCGTCTCGCGTCACACGTTCGCTCGACCCCTCACCCCAGACGATCAACAGCATGGCACCCTTGAGAATGAATCGCGATCGGTGAGGTGAGACCGACAAACGATATAGGAGTCGCTCAATGCAATAGCGCTCCAGCAGATCCTGTAGAGACAGCTTTGAGGCCCGAGACAAGTGCAACAGCCGAGCCTGCACCGACGCGGACATGTTCGGGCCCTTCTCTTTCATTCCATCCCCCCTTCCAGATACGGGCGCATGACGTTGAGCACCCGACAAGCACGCGCAAATCGATAGAGATCCTCCACCGTCACCTTCTTCTTCCGCCAGGCTTCCCGGAGCGCTTCCACGGCAAGCCGAGTACCGATCTGGTTCCGGAACTTGAAGCAATCGGCGATCGTCTTGGCGACACCGTAGATTCGGACCGGCACACCCACGATCTGGTGCACCTCGATTCCCTGACTGAATGCAGGACCGGAGAGGTAACAGACCCGAAGCGCCAGCGTGTCGATCTTCGGTGCGCGCGAATGCGCTTCGACCGCAATCCACACCGATCCCGGGCTCTCCGTGGTCAGTTCGTGAAAGCGCAGAGCCGAGAGAAGGCAGATGACTGCCCCTGGCTTTCGCACACCGACGAGTGCCAGATCCTCGTGCGATTCCAGCGGCGAACCGGCGTCGCGATAGACCCCGCGCGCCACCTGAACCAGAATCCCCTCGTGCGCCATCTGACGAATCCTCCTCGGAGGTTCCGTCGCCGCTCCAACCCGGAACAGCGTCCCCTTGCTGGCTTCGATTGAGTGCTTGCGATTCCTCACGATTCCCAGTGTACAACATGTCGTTACTTCTTCGCAAGTAACGACGTTTAGAGCGCAACCAAGCGAGCCCTGCCCCCATTGACTCAAACTGCGTTCTGCGGGATAATCTATTCCCTAAGGTTTTGATGCACTGACTCTTCCGAGTTCCACACTCACCCGCTTCGGCGGGTGACGACTTCCTTCAAGCACCTTTCCCCTGGGTTCCCCGCGACCGCGTCGCACGGGCACCCGTGGAAACCTCCACCGTCGGCCATCCCACGGTGCTGCCAGGCGCCTGACGGATGGAGGAACGACACGAGCGCCGGTCGGATCCGTCCGACCCCAGCACCAGGAAGTGAGTCAGTCCGCATGAGTACTCAGGATGTGTCCCAGTTCAAGGCCTCGGTCCTAGACAACGACACGCTTCGTCGTTGGGCCCCCAGCATCTTTGCCGAGGGTCCCCGCGATGGCGTCAGCAAGCGCTACACGTTCGTCCCGACCGCAAGGATCGTGGAAGGATTGCGTGGCCACGGATGGGTCCCCGTTGCCGTCGAGGAACAGCCGATCCGGATCGAGAGCCGCCGTGGTTTCCAACGGCATCTTCTCCGACTCCGGCTCGCCGACCAGATGGCCACGCTCGACGAATGGAACGTCGAGCTGGTCTTGGTGAATTCCCACGACGGCGGCTGTGCCTATCAACTCCACGCCGGACTCTTCCGGCGGATCTGTTCCAACGGCCTCGTGCTGTCGGACACAAGGTTCGAAGCCATCCGGTTCCGCCACTCGGGTCTCCAGCCCGAGGAGGTGGTTCAGGCGAGCTTCCGGCTGATCGAGGTGATTCCCCAGATCAGCGGGCTGGTGGAGGGCTTTCGGAAACGAACGCTCGAGGATTCGGAATCCCACGCCTTCGCACGGCACGCCCTGCGATTGCGCTACACCGACGAGGTCCAACCGCCCGTCGATCCCGGCACCCTGCTCAAGGCAAGGCGTCCGGAGGACACGTCGAGGGACCTGTGGACGACCCTAAACCGTGTTCAGGAAAACCTGATCCGGGGCGGGGTTTCAGATCATCACCGCGACCGACGCGGGAAGCTGCGCTCCGTGCGCGCCATTCGCGGCATCGACTCCAAGGTCACCCTGAACAAGGGAATCTGGAGTCTGGCTGAGCGACTCGCCCAGGGACACAGCCTCGCGCAATCGGAGACGGTCACGCTTCCGGCCTGACGCGAGTTCATGAGGTTGTTTCAAAGGTTACACGGCCTTCGAGGAATTGAGCCGCAAATCAATCCTCAACCATTTCCCTCCCACAGCGGGATGAACAATCCAGACCGCAACTCGGCCCTGGTCCACGAGGACCGCCGGTACGCGATCGCGATCGACCACTGAAGCAACGCAGGAGCACCCATGAACCCCGAACAAGCCCATCGCCCGGAACCCAAACACGACTGGATCCCACAGTGGCTCGCCGAGCGCGGATTCCATCCCACTGCCCACGGGACGTATTCCAACGGCAGAGCCCAGTTCCAGATCCTCGCCAACCAACTCACCGCACTTCCCGGGAACGGAACCGTCGCCTGGCGCGGCGACATCACCCAGGCAGACACCGCCACCCTCCGCTTCGTGCTCCAGACCCTGATCGACTCCCCCGGATTCCAGTCCGAAGGTCAGCTCGCCCGCCAAACCGCGCGGCGTGAGCAAGCCGCCGCCGCCCTCCACCTCGTCACGACCACGATCATCGAGGCCCCGGACTCGCACCCCGGGGTTCACCTCCGACGCTTCCTCTGGTCCATCTACAATGGACACCACGCCATGAGCCTCTGGCGACTCCGCGACAACCTCGACGCCCGACACCAGGGAGCTGTCACCCTCCTCTTCGCCGCATGGATGCAAGGCGATCTCCCCGACGACACCCTCCGCCAGGCCCTCACCGACTCCGGTGAAATGGACCGCTGGGACGAGTTCCGCCTCAACCCCGCCCAGAAGGAACTCTTCACCACCGCCACCAACACCGTCACCCAGCTGCTCGCCACCCTCCCCCCATCCGGCCTCTACCCTGACATCACCCGAGCCAACGCCCTCCTGCGCCAGGTGGTGGATTGTCTGACGCCGAAGCGGTAGCGAAGGCCACGAAGGACGACGGCATCACGGCGAGGTCAACAAGTCCGCCGTTCGAACAGCCCGGTGCAGCCTGCTTTCCACAAGGTCTTTTGAATCACGCGGTGCAAAACTCTACTGACGGCTCCCCTTACGACGAATGTAGGATTCACACGAGGGGTACAACCGAGGCTGCAATAGGGGAAGCATGGAGCTGCCAAGGCATCACGAGGATCGGGCCTGGAGCCGAGATGGGGATTGGACGCCCACGACGCTGCCTGCGCCCGATCCCGGAAGCACTTCCCGTCTTCATGGCATGCAATTCTGACCCTCCTCATGAAACCCTACCAGCTTACCCTCTCAGTCTTTCTGGCACTCACCAGCACCGTTGATGCGCAAAACTTCCTGCTGAATCCATCTTTTGAGGAGCCCGTGGTTCCCACCGGCTCGTACCAGACCTTTTCGGCAGGCCAAACAATTGGAGTTGGTTGGATCGTACACTCGACGGCGATTCAGACAGTCGTCGTTGACCGGGACTACGCTGGGGGCGGCGTGGTATGGGCGCCACCCACGGACGGCAGGCAGTATCTTTACGTCGGTGACAACGCATCAGCCGCCACCATCCATCAGGACTTCCCATTGGTGACGCCTGGGGCCTACCGGGTGACCTTTGATCTGGCCAACTACCTGTCGAACCTTTTCGACATCGGAGCCGGAGTCACGATCGATGTAGTCAACATGGGTGACAATTCTAGCGTCATCGGTGGGCCTCAAGGCTTTTTCCGTCCTCCCTCCTCCGGGTATGCCACGCAGTCGCAAGACTTTTTTGCGTCCGATGCGGGAACCTACCGGCTCATTGTTTCAAACTTGGAAGGATCCGGCTCGAATGTGGACAACTTCGGAGTTTTCGCGGCTGTGCCGGAACCATCATCGTACGCAATCATTGCTGGGGCGGGCATGTTGGGTTTCGCGCTTCTCCGTCGCCATCAGCAAGTCTGATTGAACAGGCAGGTCACCAAAGCCCCCAAGTGGATGGACCCAGCGCCCTTGTTGCCACGCCAACGCTGAATGGCGGGTCACTGATCGACGACATCTCCGTAACCTTCGTGGCTGTCCCCGAGCCCTCGACGGTCGCGCTCGCGACTGGCCTTGGTCTGCCGGGTGGGGCAGGACTTCGGCGATGACGCGGTTGTCCTGGTTCCAGAAGGGTCAGCTGAGTGCCACGCACACGTCACAGCCCCGCCAAGGGGGCGGACGACTGTCGTTCACGAAAGGCCACGTCCAATCAGGAACACCAGCAACTGGCGGTGACTGTCCCCCTTTATCAGACACCGCAGGACCTCCAGACCGTGTCGCGCCGTGAGAGCATGAATCTCCGGCGCGTCTTTGAAGGCCATGATTTGCGCGACGAAATTCACGACCAGCTCATGGACGACAAGTACTCAGCCTGTCACCGCCCTCATTGTGGTCGTCCATCCCTGAGTTGGTAGTACAGGTCAGAGCAGCGAACCGAAAACGTCCCGAACCAGCGACCTCTGCTCCCATCGCGGAAAGGATACGGATACTATCGCGAGCGACGCCACGCCCAGAAGCCAATCAACGCCAAACTGGCTAGGCCGGCGCATTCGGTCGGCTCGGGAACTGGGGTTGCCTCGAATTCAACGACGTAGCCTGCAATGCCACTTGAGCTGTGAACATCGTCCCAAAATACACCGTTGGCATTTAGGCCGTAGTTGGCGCGAACGATGTCAATCCGATCCTCACCTACACCAAAGTCGTCTGGTGTGCCGGGAGCCCAGTTGGAAAAGTTGAATGGCTCACCTGTCATCCACGACCAACCGCCAGCCGGTTCGGCGGAGCCAACCGGCTGGAGTCCACCAATCCAAAGATCGAGTACAATAGTGTCCGGGTCACTCTCGACGAGGCTGGTAATAAACAGGTTTTCCGCTCCGGAAGTGATCGTAGCGAGATGCCCGCCAGCGGAGGCCGCAAGAGCGCTCGCTGTGTCCCAGTCGTAAACGCCCCTGACGACTTGGTAGGTGTTTCCATTGCCGCCGAGGGCTGTTTCCCAAGTCATGATCTGGCCCTGGACGCTAACGGCCATAGCTATGACAATAAATGCCGCTGACGCGGATAAGGGTTTTAGTTTCACGAATGATTCTTAGCGTTGTTTGGTTTGGCCTAGGTGGACCCCAAGCGACGGCTGCATTTCCATTTGGCAAAACCTGTCCGCCGCGTCCAGCCCGAAGTTAGCCCGCAGAGAGATTCTTAGCGCTGAGGCAGAATAAGCGGATGGAACTCTGAGGAGCTGAAGACTGGAGCTGTCATCGCCTCCGCGTGCCCACCCGGCCTTCATCAAACCGAACGAACGGGTTTCCCGTATGCGACCTTCCGAACTGCTTCACCACATGGCGTTCAGTTTGCCCGCCTCTCGGGCGTCCACGCCGCACCTTCGGGCATCTGCCATTGGTCATAGCTATCAGACAGCTTCGTCAGGGTAATCCTCCCACACCTTCCAGAAAGGACGTCGTCCCAGGCCCTGACTGGTAGCGTGAGAGCACCTCGAATGCCTCCCCATTCCCAAACCGGATTCGATCAGCCTTCTGCGCAATCTCCATCACTCGACGAGCCAGCGTCCCCGCGTACCAGCGCGACCGCAGCCCCTTTCCTTGCTCCCCACACCGTACTTGGCCCGCACCCGGCGCAAGGATCCCACCGTAAGCCAACCGGTTCCTCAGAAGGGTCCGGAATGCTCGCTCGCGAGTAGATACGTCTTTCTGAGAAAACACGGAGGCAATCGAGTCGGGCCCCAAGTCTAACGTCAGGATTCTCCGTGCCAGCCAATTCGCCTGGCCGCCAAGCACCGTTTCCCAGACCGCCGCCACGTCGACGTCCAACTCGACCATCAAGGTGTGATCTGCGAGGTCTTCAAAGGCCGCCGTGAGGGCCATGCTGCCGCCCCCTGCGAAAGGCTCCACGAACAGTGACGGCTTGCGCCCAAGGCTTCGCATCCAACGACGAAACTGCGGGATCAACCACGTCTTTCCGCCCGGATACCGGAACGGGCTTCGCATCGGCACCGACGCCACGTTGACCGGGCGAACCTCCGCATCGTCTGAACCAACACCTACGCGGACCTCTGGAAACAGGAGCAGTTGGGATTGATCAGGCGAAATGAGGTCCGTGGTGCAAGCACCCAGCCTGCCCCCGGGAACATCGACCCGACAAAGGAGCAGTGACCACGCCCCTCGAGGTTCTGAGGAATGGTTCCGATCATGACGTGCTCAATGAAGGGCGCCTAAAGAGGTCCACGCCAACCCTCCGCCGCTCCGATCCACGACCCCGGTCCATGGCGAAAGCCTCCTATGGAACAAAATGGAACAGTTGAAGCGCGCATTTCTGCGTTTTGACGACGAGATGCGTTTTTTCCAAAAAGTGCACTTCGACCAATATTATCAACGGTTTCATGCTTCAAACGCGCAACTTCGCGAAAGCCAAAATGAGGTTTCCTAAACCGCGGATCCAGGTTCAATTCCTGGTCGGGACACCACTCCAAATCAACGAAGAGCCCGCTCCAACGTCACCGTACATCGACAAGGACGCGTTGGCGCGTCATCTCGGCCTCTCCCGACGCACCATCGACAACTGGCTCCAACGCGGCATGCCCCACCTCAAACTCGGTGCCCGCCGCGTCCGATTCGACCTCCGCGAGATCGAAGCCTGGCTCCACCGCGAATGCCGGACCGTGCGGTACGGAAAATCGAGATGATCACGCGCTCCGTCCTGCTCCGGCGGCGGGGGGTCAAAAAGGAAACCAACCTGTTACATCGCAGGCCACCACTTGCTCAGGCAAAGAACAGCTCAATCTAGCCATTGCCAGATAGAATACCCCACGGAAGCTCGTCATCCAGTTGCCTGGTCAGCCGCGGAAGTCGCCGCAAACCGGATGATCTTGGGATCAGGACTTGCTCGGATGGCATCCCAGGGTAGCGAATCGCGCCAAGATAGCCCCAAGTCCGACGCGATGCGGATCGCCGGTTTGGTTGACGTGATCCTCAGGAGGTACCCAACAAGATTCAGCCAGTGTCGGGACCGGATTCCACCGCGGTGCACCTCTTCGAGGAGTTCACCAACAAAACATCGGACGCAGCGGACAAGAATCCTGAGGTGCCGCGCGTCCTGACGGTTCGCCTGCGAAACCGTGGCCTGAAGCTTCAGTTTCGACGCGAACAACGAAACAGGATCCAGCAGGCGCAACTGCTTCCCATTCCATTCCACCTCGATCGCAGCCTGCTCGGCGTTGGGAGGAGCTCCCGGGATCCTTCGAACCACTTCGATGTTGGACCTTACAGTTCCAAACCGGATCGGAATCGCCCCGGCGAGGGAAGTCATCTCCTTCGGATTCGGAAACGCGGGGACCAGATCCAACTGCCTTGCGATGGACTCGACGTCGCTCCGATTCCCTTTGAAATCGATGTCCTCGCTCGTGAATGGCTGGAGCTGTTCAAGGTTCGGATCTTCCTTGAGATAGCGCTCCGCCCAGTAGTTGACGGCCTGCCCACCTATCAACAGGTAGGGCTTCCCCTCCGAATTCCGGAGATCGAACACCCTTGAAAACTGTTCAAGTCGGTATTTCGACTCTAGCGCCATGTGGCCATGACCAACGCAGCCTGCTTGAGGTTCGTGATCCGCCACTTGCGACCGTCCCCCACGAGAGAAGCCCTGGTTTGCTGTGCACGAGCGTTCGCGCGGCTCCGTTGGGCACGCTTCAGACCTGCCAGACGAGCTTTGCCTTCAAGCTGCTTGATGCTCTCGATGGACACCTCGGACATGCGAGGAGCTTACGCCTGAACTCCAAGCCTTCGCAAGGCTATCGCCCCCCTCGGCAGAACGGAACTATCGCCAGCATCCAAGTCGCGCTCGGGTGGCCCGGAACAAGGATGCACTGCCCTGATTTCTTGCGGTCAGGATCCCACGCGGAGCCGCGGGGGCAGAACCATTCGACCCCAGCGACACTGCACCATCAGGTGACTACCTCGCTTTCCATCCAACGGTCCTTTCGCCGCGCCTCCGCGGCCCCGCGAGATCCTGTCCTTGCCTTCAATCGCATGCAGACGGCTGAGCGATGCGGCTTCCAGCCTCCACCAACCCCGGCGGCGGGGCTTTGAACGGGAAGCCGAGGTACTCAAACACAACCTCAGTTCGCTCGCACCTGCCCCGCAGGACCGGTCACGGAATCTCCAACTCGACGAACTGGCCCGAACGCACACCTTCTGCTCCTTCCGGCGCTTCTGCAATTCCATGTGGTGCTCTCCCACCACCAGGCTTCGATACTTCTGTCCCGGTCCCAGGCACCGCTCCTTCAGCGGGCACTCACGGCATAACCCCTGATTCCACTCAAAGCGGTACTGCACTCCCGGCCCCTTCACCCCATCTAGGCGGCTGCATTGCGTGTTCTCCACCCCGGCAGGGCACGTTGCCTTCCGTTGATCGATCTGCACCTCGAAGTCCTCCACCGTGTAGGCCTCCGGTCGTCGCCGTAGTCCCGACTGCGCCGGTCCGATGAGTTCCACTCCTTCCGCCTTGGCCTGGGCCAGCTTTTCCGCCGAAACATAGGCCCCGTCAGCGTACAGCACTGGCGGAGTGGCCAATCCCATGGCCGCCTGTTCGCTGGCCATCTCCTGCGCTCCGGCTTCGTCGCTCCGGTGTGCCTGCTGGGTCACCACCCCCACCACGAATCCCGCCGTCGGTTCCCCTGGTTCCAGAGGACGTTCTTCCACCGACTCGGCGATCTGCACCTTGTAGCCGACGTGTGTGATCTGCTGCTGACCCGCGCCCTTCGTGCTGTAGGTCGCGTCCGGATCGTGTGGATTCTGGATCCGATCAGAGTCCAGCTCCCCCTTTCCCCGGGCCCCCAGCGGTTGGTCTGCCTCCAGTACAAACTGCTGCCCGAAAACCTGAATCAACTGTTGGATAGCCTCCCCCTTCAGAAGCTCGTCCTTCTCTCGCACCCAGGCCACCAGGGCCTGGGCGTCGCTGCCGGCTTCGAGCAACTTGCTGACCAGCACGTCGTGGCTGGAGCGGTAGTCGAGTTTGTTCTCCACGTATCGCTCCCACCACGTCAGCCAGGTAGCCGGATACTGCGCTGGGGGGCCTGCCGACGCGATTTCCTGAAGGGCCAACCGGAGCGATTCCCGCACGCATTCGACCCGGCTCATACGGCTGACCAAGCCCAGAACGTGGGTGGAGTCCAACCGTTGGTTGGTACGGCGTTTGACCAACCCGGAGTCGATCAGTCCGTCGAGGATTGCCTTGAAACCGACTGCGGCGAGGTCGTGTTCCTGGAGTCGGTCACGAAAGCGGGTGAGTGTGGAGGGATGGAAGCGTTGCTCACCCAACTGGCGGTTGAGCGCAAAGTTCCAGCCGGCGTGATAACGAAGCATGTCGATGGCCTGACGATCCGGTACGCCTTCGAGGTATTGGAGGAGGCAGACGCCGAGAAGGACGACGGGCTCGATGGCGGTGCGGCCGGTGCCCTTGGAATAGGCGGCCTCCAATTGGGTGCGCGCGGCGACAATTCGAGGGAAGACCAGCTTGGCGAAGAGGCGGTAGCGATCAAACTCCGGGAAGAGGGAGGAGGAGAGGGAAGAAAAGGAAAAGAGGGAGCCTTGCGTGGAGAAGGTGGGCAGACTAATGGGAAATCCTGAGTGCATTATGGAGCTACCCCATGAGGTAGCGCAATGATTATGCAAGCCCACTACCCGATGAAAGTGCAGGTGATCCGATCAAAGAAGCAGCCACCGCGCTTCTATGTGAACATCCCACTGCCGCTGGCGGCGGCACTGGGAATCGAGGGAGGCGAGGAGGTGCACTGGCAACTGCTGAACCGGACGGATCTCCGGCTCAAACGCCCCACCGCGCGACCAGCGGATCCGGACCAAGACGCGCCCTAGCGGGCGCTCATGCGTTTTTCAGCAGAACCAAATGTACATGTTTGACCCCATTGCCCACGTCTGGCTTGCACTCCCGGCGGGCCATGGGGACCGTGGCGCGGCAACGCCCCCTCGGTTCAACACCCTCCTCAAATGGGTGCATTTTTGTCCAAGGATTGGGCGCCCGTGCCGGTCGAACCCATAAAAGCGCCCGATGTCGCCCGCCGCCCCGATTGCCAGCCACGCCAACGGACCCGTCGCCGAGACGGACACCGTGGCAATGGCCAAGGCAGGGGATACGGAGGCGTTCGGGCGCCTGGTCGAGAACTACCAACGCATGGTCCATTCACTGGCATACCGCATGACGGGTTCGGGCGCGGAGGCCGCCGACATCGCCCAGGAGGTGTTCGTACGTGCGTGGCGGGAGCTCCCGCGTTTCCGCGGCGAGAGTTCATTTTCGACCTGGATCCACCGCATCGCCGTCAACCTTTGCCTGAACTGGAACGAGTCCGGTGCGCGGCGGCTCCGGTTGCGCGAGCAATGGGCGAACGATTCCATCGAGTCGGGCGCCACGCCGACCGAACAGGAGCGGATCGACCGGGTCAACGAGGCCCTGAAGCGCCTTTCGCCCGACTACCGTGCCGCCATCGCCCTGACGGTTTACGAAGGATTGACGCACCGGGAAGCGGCGAGCGTGCTGGGATGCGCCGAGACCACCGTGTCCTGGAAGGTCTGGCGGGCGAAGTCCCAACTCAAAGGCTGGCTTGCCGATCTGGCTCCAAACCCGAAGGCCGTCGCATGAAGGATGAGGAACTGCACGCACTGTTGCGGGAAGTCCCCGTTCCCGCACGCACCGAGGACTATTGGGACACCTTTCCAGCCCGGGTGGGCGGGTTGCTGCACACCCGCCAGCATCGGCCCACCGCTGCGGGGCCCGGACCCGGACGCATCCGGCTCTGGCTTCGCCCCGCCCTGGCGATGGCCCTCGCCATGATTGCCGGGCTGGCCGGCGTCTGGTTTTGGGGCCCGTCCCTGACCACACCCGAGGCCCGGTTCACCGAGCGTGAGCTTGAGACCTACCGACGCGTCTGGACCGAGGCGTCCGCGCTTTTTCCCCATCAGATCCGTGCGATCGTCTTCGGTCCCGGAGGTCCCCGGATCGATCTGGCAGACACGCCGAACCTGCCGATCTCGCCCGCATTGGTGGTCCGCGGATGCGGGAGCGACGGATGCGTGACCGCGTTGACTCTCAGCGGGCAGTCGCTCGACCTCGAGGGCGAGTCCTTCGAGGTGCTCGCCACAGCCCAAAACGGAGTCCTGATAGCCGGAATACGATCCGTTTGGCCCGACAATCCCGGTTCGCACCGGTTTTCCGCACGTTCCCTCGATTGAATTCCATGAAAACGTCCCAGATTCCCCGGTGGCTGCCGCCGCTCGTTCGGCGGGTCTGCCTCGCAGCCACCCGTTCCTGCGGGGTGATACTCACGCTGGCGGCCGCGGCGGGCGCCATCGCAGCTGGAACCGAGGCCGCGCCGACGAAACCGATCGAGCCACTCACCGTCGCGGTGTTCGACTTCGAGGGTCGCGAGGAACTCGGCAAGGATTTCGGCAAGGACATCGCCGCGCTGGTGACCGCCAGCCTCTCCACCAACCCAGCCCTGATCACGGTCGAGCGCACCGATCTGGATCGACTGCTCACCGAACAAGCCATCGGTCTATCCGGACTTGCCGATCCCGCCACCACCGCCCGGGTCGGACACTTGACCGGTGCCCGCGTCCTCGTGACAGGCCGCGCCTTCCGCGCGGGCAACGAGCTCGTTGTCATCGCAAAAATCATCGGGACGGAAACCAGCCGGGTCTTCGGAGAAGTGGCCCGCGCCGCCAAGGATGCACCCCTGTCGGGACCGGCAGACGCACTCGCCGTCAAGATCGCCGATACCATCGTCGCCAGATCCGAAGCCCTTGTGGCGCCACGCCTGCCCCGTACGAACCGGATCGCGGCACTCAAGGCCATTGCGACCAACACGCCGTTGCCCACCGTTTCGGTATCGATTCCCGAGGTGCACATCGGTGCCCCGGCCGTCGATCCGGCGGCCCAAACCGAGTTGTCGTCGATCCTGAAGGAGGTTGGTTTCGGCCTCGCGGACAACCAATCCCTGAAGCCGGCCGACATCGAGATCACCGGTGAGGCGTTCAGCGAGGCGGGCCTCCGTCGGGGCGGGTTGTTCTCCTGCCGCGCGCGGGTCGAGATCAAGGTGCGCGACCGCGCGACCGGAAGGATCCTCCTCGCGGACCGGCAGACCACCGTGGCGGTCGACATCGCCGAACACATCGCGGCTAAGAAGGCCCTGCAGGAAGCCGGCGCCGAACTGGCCGGACGCGTCGTGCCGCGGATCGCCAAGTAACGGAACCACGGACATTCCCTCCCTGCCACGGACGCAACACCCGACACCAACGCCATGAAATTCCGTCGTGCGTCAGCATGGGCGGCGATCGCCTCGATCGCCGCCGTGGGCCTGCTGGGTTGGCTGGCCGTCCAAATCCGCACCGCCATCCTGCCGGACCGGATCGAGGCCGCCCCGCAACTCGTGAAACTTCGGGCGGACATGGAGCGGCGGGCCGCGACGAACCCGACGGCGGCCGCTTCCGCGCCCGTGCGGCCTATCCGGACGCCGTGGGGAACGGGCCCCGATGCCGAACGCATCGTGGCCGATCTTGAGGCCGCGGGAACGCCCGCTCCCGTTCCCGAGGCACCCCCCGAAATCGAGCTACCCGCCGGACCGGTACGGCTCGCCGTCGGAACCCTCGGGATGGCCGACGCCGCCCGCGACTCCGAGTTGGCCGACCTGCTGGTGGCCACAATGGGGGGGATTCGGGATACCAGTTCGTCGAGCGCCGGGAGTTCAAGAAGCTCGTGTCGGAGTTCGAACTGGGCGCCGCGGGTGCCATCCGCCCGTCCGACGCGGTCAAACTGGGCCGGTTGTTGCAGGCCGATTGGTTCCTGTTCGGCAGCCCCTACCGGTCGGGAAACCAGCGGTCGACCGTGGTTCGTATCGTGGACGCAGGCACGGGCGTCATGCGCGATCTGGCGGTCCAGGATGCCGACGAATCCGCCCCGTTGGCCGCCGAGCGGCTGGCAGGCATGCTGCGACGCCAGCGGGACGGCGGCGATCCCGCGGGCAGCACCCCGGAATTCGTTGCCATCGGCGGCTTCGTGGATCTCAGCGTCCGCCCACGTCACCCGGGCGTTGAAGCGGAAATGCGGGGACATCTGACCACGGCGTTGGCGGCGACCGGACGCAAGGTCCTGGAGCGCGAGTTGACCGGCCTGCTGCTGGATGAGATCCGAATGCAGCAGGCCGGCTGGACGCAGGGCTCCCAACGCGCCCGCCGATTTCGTGCGGCGTTCTGGATGGTGGACGGCTTCTGGCAGTCCTTCGACAGCGTCGGCGACCAGATCGAGGCGACCGTCCGCGTCACCCGGATCGGCGGAAGCACCGCGCGCCGGGGAATCCGGGCCGACCGCGGTCCCGAACTTCTCGCGGCCGCCATGCGCTCGACGGAGGAACTCCTCGCCGCGAACCACGACGGGGTCCCCAAGCCGTCCCGCCGCGCCGAGGTCGCGGCCCAGATCGCGCGCGGGGTCGAGCGATCGCACCTGCCCGCCAATGCCGTCGACCCCATCGCCGTCGTCCCCTGGCAGATCACCGGCAAGGGCGGACACGAAGAGATCGCGCGGGTCCACCGCGAGAGCCTGCTCGCCGCCATCCCGTTTTTCGAATCGGCGCTGCTGCTCGATCCGGACAATGCGCTGGCAAAGCTCCACGTCGCGCGCTGTCTAGCCGACCCCGGCGTTGGACGTCCCGACGAGGCCCGGGCCTACTACCGCGAGTTGATGGATTCGACGAACCACACCGTGGCGCGCTTTGCCGGGATGGGCATCGGCCGGACCCTTGACGACTACGGCACCGCGGAACAGGCCCGGGACTGGTACCGGTACCTCGAGCGCCGTGCTCCGGATTCCGAAAAGCCCTGGTACAAATCCTTCGCCGATTCCGCGGAGAACCGCGTCCGGCGACCGGACCGCGCGCGCAATCCCGAGCAACGCGCCGCACGCGAGGACGCCCTGCGCTCGTCCCTTGCCCGGTGGCGTAACGAGGCGCGGGCTTCGAAGGACATTTCGATCACGGGCGAGTTCTTCGCCTTCATGCACGGTTCGAAACTCGCGCCGGACGAATTCCAGGACCACCTTGAGGAGTTCGTGCCGAAGCTCAGCCGGGAGTTCCCCGAGTTCGAGCCGCACATCCTGGTCCGCGCGGCCGCGGTGGCCACCCGTACCAACACGCCGCTGCGGAGGCAGATCGAGACATCCATCGAGGCCGCCACCCGGAGTCCGCATTCGGTCGTCGCGGCCACCAACTATTTCGAATGGGTCGGTGCCCTGTCGGACAAGGCCCTTGAGGACCCGGACCTCAGGCTAGGCGTGCTCGTGGCCGATGCCTTGTCGGCGGCAGGTGCGGCGGGAATCCACGGCCGATACTCAGGGGCATTGGAACAGGCCTGTGCCTCGATCTACGTGGGTGCCGGGCGTTGGCACGACGCCGAGCAGGTTTACCGCCGGATGTCCGAATTGGTTACCCAAGCCAAACTGCCGTCCCGCGAGGGCTGGCGCCTGTTCCCGATCGGCCGCTCGCGCATGATCGATCTTTGCCGGGCCAAGCAGAGCCTCGAGGCCCTGACGACCCCCGAGGAGTTCTCGTTGGGATCGCCGGTCTTCACGCTCAACAAACCGTTTCTGTTCCGTCCGGACGGTGACCGGGTGTGGGTGGCCATCGACGACCAACTGTTGGAACAGACCCTGGACGGCAAGCCGGGCACCCACCACAAGTTTGCCCGTCCCCTGCTCGGCTTCCGCACGATGGCTGTAGGACCCGGCCACATCTGGATCGGGCACGACGAGGGCCTGCTCGAATTCAACCGCGCCGACGGGACTTTCCGAGGGATCGGCATCGCCGACGGGCTGCTGCTCCCCGTGGTGCAGGCTTTGCATTGGGCGGACGGATACCTGTGGATCGGCTACTACGATGGGGCTTCCGGCGGCGTGTCCCGGATGGATACGAAGTCGCACGCCATCCGGTCGTTCACGCCCAACCTGCGCGACGAGGGGGACACACGGCCAGGCTCGGACGAAAGACGTCGGAATGGAACGAGGCCCCGAAGGAACCGGTTTGGTCGCTGACCACCCGGGGCAATGACGAGCTGTGGGTGTCGGTCGGCGGGAAAGGATTCCAACGCCTTCGGACTACGACCGGGGAATGGGCGACGCCGATGCGCTGGGGGCCGTGGATCCACATGCTCCATGTCCCGAGGGTGCGGACCGTCGTGGCCAACGCGGCGTGGGTGGCCGGGTGCGAGGAGCCGCAGACCCCGGAACGCGCCGAGACCGCACCCATCCTCTTCCTGCCGCAAGGTTCCGACGAAGCCAACGACATCGATGCCGAGCAGGGGTTGCCGTACCGGGCCGTGCGTTCGATGGCACTGGACGGCGACGTGCTCTGGACGAGCGGGCCCGCCTATGTCGCGGCCTTCGATCTGAAGACCCGCCGCCGGGTCGCGCTCCGCCTGTTCAATTTCCATGTCGTGTCGGACCTCGTCCTGAGCGGCAGCGACGTATGGTTCCGGGTGAACGAAAAGGTCTACCGCGTGCCACGTTCGGTGGCAGCGGCCGCCCGGTGACCCTCGACCCGTCCCGCCGACAGGCTCCAAACGGATCCCCAACCAACCATGCCAAACTCAGAAAGCCCCAGGCGCCGCATTCTGGTACGGGGGCAATGGGGTCAGTCGTTGCCTCAACCGGGCGTACAAGCAGTGGCAGGAGATCTTCAACCACGACACGACGATGACGGCGGCCTTGCTGGACCGCCTGCTGCATCACGTGGAGACCGTGGTAATCGAGGGGCGCAGCTACCGGACCAAGGAACGGATCGAGGAACCCTGAGGCGAAAACAGCGCCACGGCCGCCGGGAAACCCAACTCCCGGCGGCCTTTTGCTCTCACCGTCCGGCAGTGGATTTCAAACCGGCCGAAGAGAATGGATTTCACGCCGGCGGTGACACTGGCCTTGCTCTGCTGGGCGGGGCAGGACTTCGGCGATGGCGCGGTTGTCCTGGTTCCAGAAGGGTCAGCTAACTGCGATGCCCAAATCACCGTCCCCGCAAAGGGGGCGGTCGACGGTCGTCCACGCAAGGTCGCGTCCGATCATGAGCTCCGGCATCCGGCGGTGACTGGATCCGCTCATCAGGCACCGCCGAACCTTCAGACCATGCCTCGCCGCGAGAGCGTGGATCTCCGGCGCATCGTCGTAGGTCATGAGGAAGCTGCCACGAAGGTAGCAGCAAGCTTCGAACAGGCGCGCATGGTCAACTTCCCAGTGTCGGTACAGGCGGGTTCCGGCGCGCTTTCCGCCTGCGGTGTACGGCGGATCCAGAAAGAAAGTCGTCCCAGGCTCTGACTCGTAGCGTAAGAGGACCTCGAATGCATCCCCTTGCTCAAACCGGATTCGACCAGCCTTCTGGGCAATCTCCATCACTCGACGAGCTAGAGATCTGGATACCGGAGCCGGCTTCGCATCGGCACCGACGCCACATTGACCGGGCGAACTTCCGCATCGTCCGAACCAACACCTGCGCGGACCTCCGGAAACAGGAGCAGTTGGGATTGATCAGGCGAAATGAAGGCCATGGTGCAAGCACCCAGCCTGCCGGGAACATCGCCCCGACAAAGGAGTAGTGACCACGCCCCTCGGGGTTCTGAGGAGCGGCTCCGATAGTGGCGTGGTCAATGAAGGGGGTGCCTGATTTGAATCCCAACGAGTGCGGACCGACACTCGGTCAACGCTGCCGTCTCACTCCATTGCCGCCCTTACTCACAACCACCGGGTCTGGACCTCATCCCGGAGAAACCAGCGGAGCTCCAAATCGGCACTGACCGCTTGCCGATGCAGTTGAGTGAGTGTCGCGTCTCGACCAGCGAAGAATCCGGTCAGCAAAGGGTGCCTCACGAACCCCGCCACTTCCGCAACCGCGCCTGCACCTGTTCCGCAGGCAGGTGGGCGCCCGCATCCACCACACGCTCCAACCGCATCGCCGCATCTGGGGTTCCGAGCAGTTCACGAAGGACGAGCTCATCGAACACCCACAGCAGATCGACTTTCATTCGCTTGTCAGGCGATGACGGTTTTCAACTCCTGCCGCATCTCGTGAAGCCCGATCCCAAGGTGTTCGGCCCCAGCGGAAACGGAGATCACATCCTCGGCCACCGCGCGCAGCACGAGTCTGCGGAAGCGGCCCGAGCCCTCCTGACGCACATAAAGCCGGTCACCCGGCTCGCCCTCAGATCGCCAGCGCTGCTCGTTGGCGTACATACAGAAGCGCTTGTAGATCGGGGCACTGATGAGCCCCAACTGCTCGGCACGCTTCATGATCGCCATGATGGAAGCCCCGAAGGTCCGCTTCATCTCGATCAGTTCCCCAATCCCCAATTGATGACGATGCTTGCCGAAAGCATTCCGGAACACGTCCTCCGGAAGGAGAAACGCACCCGCGAACCGGTTGGCGAGCTTCTCCTCCTCGGCTTCGGAGGTTCCCTCGGCAATCGGGAGCACAATGTGCGCGAGTTCATGCACCTCGGTGAGGCGCATCCGAGGGAGATTCCCCTTAAGCCAACTTGCCAGGACGACAACAGGCCCAGTCTCGGTGACCGCCTTGAGCCCGTCGAAATGCCTATCGTCGGTTTGGAGTTCGAAGACCTTGATTCCGTTTTCCTCCAGTAGTTCCTGGATGTTTGGCAACGGGTCCATGCCGAGCCGCCATTTCTCCCGAAGCTCCTTTGCCCTGGCTTCGGCATCTTGATGCGTGGCAACCGGAGCACCCTCGAAGGGAGGCTCGAACCGACGCACGTCCCCGACCAATTCCTCAATCTCTTGGTAACGCTCGAAATGGTCTCGGGCACGTTCGAGGAAGGCCTTTTCTGCCGCCGCCCCGAGCAGCGACTTTTTCCGAAAGCGCACGCCGGTCAGTTCCAAGCGAAAGGGCCTGAAGAAGAAGTCCGGACTTTGTGAGAGGGCCTGAGAAAGCGCGATCAACACGCCACTGGATGGCTGCATGACGCCGTGCTCGTACTTCGACAAAGCAGCGTACGTGACCGCGCCGTTGATCCTATCTGCCAGTTCACGAAGCGAGAGGCCACACATCAGCCGCGCCTGCTTCAGGCGCGCAGGAAACGTAGAGTTTTCGGCGGAGCTCATGGTGTTAACAGAATTGGTTTTAAAACGGCGATTCGTCAACCTGCTGTTCACCCCACTGGACGGGGCGATGGCCGAAACTGGAACGCCACGCGACTGACAAGGCCTCCAATCCGATCTCGACGGGTCCACGCCAACCCTACGCGCCTCCGATCCACGACCCCGGTCAATGGCGAAAGCCCTCTATGGAACAAAATGGAACAGCTGAAGCGCGCATTTCTGCGTTTTGACGACGAGATGCGTTTTTTCCAAAACGTGCATTTCGACCAATATTATCAACCGTTTCATGCTTCAAACGCGCAACTTCGCGAAAGCCAAAATGAGGTTTCCTAAACCGCGGATCCAGGTTCAATTCCTGGTCGGGACACCATTCTCCCTTCCCCTCCCCTGCGACTCCACGCCAATGAACGGAGGGCCCACGGAGCTGCAGGCCGGGTGCCCTCACCCGGCGAATGCCTTGAAGACTGCCAGTTCATGGCTGCAAAACACCCTCCCCGTAGAGGGTCGGTTCTCCACGGGATGCCCCCCTTCCCCGACCGCAGCTCCCTCCAAACTTCACCTCCCGCGCGCTTCACAAAGTGGCACGATTCATGTTAACCAGAAATCGTGATCCCCAGAACCAAGCTCCCCCGTGCCGCAGGCCTGGTGCTTGCCGCAGTGCCCCTCCTTGATTTGTACGCCGCCCCGGGCGACCTGCGATGGTCCCGACCGGCCGCGAATCGAATCTGGCAGGGCGCCGCCGTGACGCCCGATGGCACCGTCCTCGCCGTCAACAGCCCGGCCTCGACCGGCAACGGCACGCTGCTCCGGGTCGCCGCCGACGGCTCCAACGCGATCCAGACCGTGATTGCGTTCGGGACCGCGCAAGCCCCCGTGCTCCGACAGGATGGCGTCGCACTCGTGCTCGATCGTTCTGGCTTCGTCCGGGCCTTCGACAGCCAGTTGCAAACCCTCTGGACGCAGAAGGTCGGAAAGTCCACCGCAGCCCTCGCGCTGCTCCCGGACGACCGGCTGGCCGTGCTCGTCGACAACCCCGATGGCTTCACCCGCAGCCTCAACGTGCTGGGGAAGGACGGCGCGGTGGTGGCCAACACAACCCTCACGCTGGCGCTCTCCCCCCGTCCCGGGCCCCTCCTCCGCTTCGCGGACGGCTACCTCACCTCCACCGGCGATTCCACATCGCAGCTCTTCCTGCCACCGACCGGTCTGGCCACGCCCGTCGAGGAATGGGGGTTCCCGACCCCGGGCGTCATCGGCATCGCTCCGATGGGGACACCGAACATGGCCATCACGATGACCGGCAGCGCAGTCGGATGGAACCAACGCACCGGCATGCTCTGGAACCGTCCTGACCTGCAACCGTCCACCGCGCCGGTCGTGACTCCCGGGAACCGGATCGTCTTCGGCACGGTCAGCGGCCAGTTGATCGCGTTGAATGCCGATGGAACGACCGCCTGGACGTTGACCACCACGTCCAACACACCCGTCGCCTCGGTCCCGGCAATCGCCGAGGACGGCACCGTTTGGGCGGGCGCGGAAGACGGATTCCTCCGGGGCATCGGTCCCGACGGAACCGTACGCTGGAACGCGTCGTTGGGCAGCGCCGTCCGCGGCCCGATCTCGCTGCTGCCGAACGGGGACGTCGTCTGCGGCACCGCCGCAGGAACGCTCGTCTGCGTCGAGGGCTCGGCGCCGCTCGCCCGCTCCGGTTGGCCGAAGTGGCAGGGCGACGCCGCCAACACCGGCACGGAGCCCAACCCGGCAACCATTCCCCCGGTGGCGACCGGGGTCACGGCAACCGACACCGGGGAGATCCGCATCACCTGGGATCCCGTGCCCGGCGCCCGAGGAATCCAGGTCTGGCGCTCCACCAACGCCTCCCTTTCCGACGCCGTCCCGCTGCCGGGCCCCCGCGACCGCAACATCATCCCGGGCACCGAGTACCGGTACTGGGTGCGCGGAACCAACGTCCTCGGCTCCGGTCCCTTCGGTGAACCGGCCGTGATCGTCCCGCAACGTCTCCTCTGGACCGCGAAGCCCGCCGGGGAACCCGTGCCCAGCTCGGATTCCATCCCACCCGCCGACCGGCGGTTGATCGGCGGCATCGCGGAACTCGGCGACGGGCGTCTCGCAGTCTCAGGCATCAGCGCCGGCCAACGGCGACCCACCATCTCCCTGCTCAACCGCGACGGCACCACCGCCTGGCAATGGACGGACTCGAACACCGTCACCAGCGTCACCGCACCCATGATCGACCCGGACGGCCGCGTCGTGTGCGGTGCCGGGTTCCGATTGGTGACCCTGGATCCCGATGGCTCGCTGGTCTCCTCCGTGGTTTCACCCCACGCCTGGGAAGGCGCGCTGGCGATGGGCTCCGGCGGTCGGGTGCTGGGACTGGGAGTCAACGATCCCCGGACGTACCTGCTCTACTCCGTCCACCGCGCCACCGGTCGCGTGTCCCTGCTCAGGTCGGGCTCCCATCTGTGGCCGAGCGACAGCCTGCGGGTCGCCGGAGACGGCACCATCGTCTGGTCGTCCGATGCCGAGGTCGAGGCCCTGACCGCCTCCGGCCAGCTTCGGTGGTCGCGGGCCAACGCCGGCGGAAGTGTGCTTTCCAGCAACCGGGTCCTTGTGGCCACCTCGACACGCGTCGAAGTCCTCGCAACCGACGGCACCGTCCTCCGATCCTACCCGGTGCCGTCCTTCCGCCCCGGCCTCCAGATCGATCCCACCCGGATCCGCGCCAGCCTGCCCGTCGTCGAGGACGGCTCCGGCACGGTCTGGTACGCCGCCGGCGCCGACATCGTCCGACTCGCCCCGGACCGAGCCCCCGAGGTGCTCGCACCCGCGACAGTCCTGCAGGGCCGCATCATGTCGTTGGCCGTCGATCGCAACGCGCGCCTGCTGGCCTCGCGGTTTGAATCGGTCCAGGAGTTCAAGCGCGTCGACCTGCTCGCCGCCGACGGCACGCCCCTCGAGGCCTGGACCGGATTCGGCAGCTACCTCTTTCCGCAGTGGATGCCACTCCTGGCCTCGACCGGCCGCTTCTACCTCGCCAGCGACTTCGGCGTGGTCGCCGCCTTCCAGGCACCCTTTGACCCGGATCCGACCGCACCGTGGGCCCAGCCACGTCGGTCCGGGGCGGGCGATTCCCGCGCGCCCGAAGCGGGGTCCGTAGCCACGCTTCCGGTGAACCGGGTCGTGCCCGCCCGCGGCACCAACGGCGTCCGGCTCACCTGGACCTCCACCGGCCAGGCCGTCCGGTACGAGGTCCTGCGGTCGGCCGACGGCAACCTCGCCAACGCCACCGTCATCGGCACCGCCGATCTCGTGACGAATCGCTTCGACGACGTCGCCGTGGATGCCGGCACCACCCCGACCTACTGGGTGCGCACGGTCTCCGAGAACACCAGCGCGGTGTCATCCCCCCAGCAGGCGCTGCCGCGGCCGCTGCAGCTCGGCCATTTCGCCATGGGGGTGACGGATTCCGCGGGCGAGATCGCCGTCGGTACCGATGGAACAATCGTGGTGGGTGCCAGCTCCAGTGGTCGCGCCCGCGGATTCCGTCCGGACGGCACCCTCGCCTGGGAATCGGCCTTTCCTGCATCGGTGTACACCGCGATCCCCAGCGGATTGCCGACGGGCGAATGGGAATTCTCGACCTTCAGCGGTTCCGGGATCGCGGTGGTCCCCACCAACAGCACGCCCGTGGTCGTGCGTCATGCGTCCTTCCGTCTGACCGGGCTGCCCGGCGGTCTGGGTCTTTACGTGACCAGCGCCGGGATCCTCGGATTCCGCGCGGTCGGCACCACGAATCCACTCGCGCCCCTCGCCATCACGAATTCACACAGACCTTTCGATTTCGCATCGGCCGACGGGGCCATCTACCTGCCGCTCCGGTCCGGTGGACTGGCCTGCGTGGATGCCACCGGGACCGTGCGATGGCAGGGCAACCATTCCGTCACCACCGGCTGGGCGCCGGGGCCCGACGGCTCCGTCCTGGTCAGCCTCACGGACCCCAGCCTCGCCTGCATCGAACCCGACGGCACCACGCGCTGGAACCTGCCCGGCGACTGGCGGTATCCGGTGTACGACCGGGACGGCGGCATCGTCGCCAAGCGTCTGGAAACCGGCGGCAACACGCGCCTGTTCGGGCTGGATCCGGCGGACGGACGAACCCGGTGGAGCCTCGACATGCCCACCGACGGGCGCTCCCCGATCGCCTGCGCTGACGGAACGGTGATCGTGTCCTCGGGCACGTTGGTCTGGGCGGTCTCCGCGACCTCGGGAGCTGCCGTGTGGGCCGCCGAAACGGCAACGGTCGGCTCCGCCCCCGCGAACAATTTCCGGGTCTCGAACGCCCGACTCAACGCCGACGGCCTGCTGGCGGTGCCCATGGCCGCGGGCCGATGCGTCGTGTTCCAACTGCCCACCAGCCCCGCCGCCTCGGGCTGGCCGATGTTCCGACACGACTCGCTCAACACCGGCCAGCAGGGCGGCGACGCGCCCCGCGCCCTCGTGCTGCGCCGGGAACTCGATGCCGACGGGCAAACCCGCATCCTGCGGATGGCCTGTGCCGACGGCGGCGCCTTCCTGCCCATCGCCGGCGAAGACCTCAACACCCTGAGACTGATCCGGAATCCGGTCTGGGAATCCGAAACAATCGCCGGCGCGAACGGCCCCATCACCCGCCCCGTCCTGCGGGTCGACCTGGATCCCATCAGGCCCGCCCTGTTCATCCGGGCCACGGGGCCGTAACCCGACTGAGGTTCAACCGGGCGACGCCGCACGAAGCTGAAGGCCGGGTGACCTCACCCGGCGCATGCCCTGGATTCACGATGCGATGAGGGCACGATTCGTTCCGCGTGCTATTGAGGGATGACCTTGACGATGAACAGGGTTCCGGCTGGCTTGCCTGTCGTGGGCGTTCCGGTGACCGTGACCCGATACTCGCCCAGCGCGGCTTCCCGCGACGCCGCGACATGCAATTGCACTGCAGGTTTGTCGCTCGCTTTCACGAAGACCGAGTTCGGAGTCACGTCTATGCCCTCCGTCTTGATGTCCAGTTGGACGTCCCGCTTGAAGTAGGATCCCCGGTTCAACACGATGGTAATCGCCATGTCGGCCCCCTGTTTGAGGGTGTTCTCCGCCGGAACGGTGATGCTGAATTGCTCGTCCAACGTAACGACTCCGCCTGTGCCGCTGATGTTCGTCGTTCGACATCCCGTTGACGCCAGCAACGTCAGCGCCGCCAGTATCACGGTCAGGGTGTTCCGTTTGCCCGGCACTCCGGCCATTGTGGTTTGTGAGCGAATAGTCTGTTTAATATTCGGACATTAATGGGCTCATTGTGACTTTTCCATGGGGTAAACCCCTACCCTGTTCATCAACCGAGTGGACTTTGGAAAAAGGCGCGGACAGAAATTGAGTTCAAACCATCGAACGCCAGATTCATCCGCATCACCCAAACGGGCGCAGTGAAAGGCGGCTACTGGTCCATCCACAAGATGAAGGATCTACCAACCCGGCCGATGAAGACTCACACTGCGTCACCCATCAAACCATCGACGCAAGGATCCGGGTCAGGTCGATGGGCGAAAGGACAAGCATCGGCAGGCGGCGTACCACCCAGAACCTCCCCCTCTGCGCCTCAGCACCTCTGCGGGAGAACATCCCCTCCCCTGGCACCGCCTCTCTGGGGGACACCTGCCTCTCATCACCACGCCAGCAACGACCCAAGCACCTCCTCGCCTTGGCTCCCGTCGCAGCCGATATGGCCACGGATCGATTCATCAGATCGCGGTCCGGGCTGCGCGATTCACAGAGGGCGCTCGTTCCTCAGCAGCCCGGCCCCGTGCAGCCCCGATTGCCGTTGTGATCCCTCCACTACGGCTGGACCACCACCCGGAAGAAGCCGAAGCCCGTCTCCGTCGGGAGGGCGATATCCACCGCAGTGGGCACCGTATGCGTGGAAACTCTTTCCCATTTATGGAGATCTTGACTGGACTCAAGGACGACCCGAGCCCCTGCCGGTCCCGCCAATTCGAAGCGGAACCGGCCATCCGGAGCGAACATGGTGCCGGTGATTGCAATCAGGGTGGAAGGCAGTTGAACCGCAATGGATCGCTCCAGGGTGGTCGCGCCGAACTGCTCATTGCCGGGCTGATCTGCCCGGACGATCACCGTCCCGACACCCGTCAGGGTCAGCAGATTGCCCTCCACGGTTCCGGGACCGGACATCACCCGATAGGTTACTGGGAAGCCCGAAGATGATGTGGCGTCCAACGAAATCGGTGACTGGCTCAAGTCGACCGTCGACGGCGGGGAAAAGGCCAAGGTTTGGGTCGCTCCTACGCCTTCATCCCGTAGCCGGATCACTTGCAATCCCCAAAGATTGTCTGCCACGTAAGCCAGGTTCCCAACAACCTCGACATCCCAGGCATCGCCGATCGTGTCGAAGCCGCCCACACGCATGGGCGCCGCCGGATTGCTGACATCAATCACTTGCAGACCCGCAGCCCAGTCCGCCACGCAAGCAAGGTCACCCACCACGCGTACGGCAGTCGCGCTGCCGCTGGTATTGAAGTTGCCGAGGAGTACCGGCGCCGCCGGGTTACTCACATCGATGACCTGAAGCCCCAAGGAGGAATTTGCCAGGTAAGCAATGTTTCCAACCACGTGCACATCGGAGGCAAGATCGCGGGTAAAAAACTCGCCTAGGTTCACTGGCATGGCCGGGTTGCTCACGTCCACTATCTTTAGGCCGCCCCGGGAGTCTGCCACGTAGGCGATGTTGCCAACCACCTGCACACTGACGGCACTGCCGCTCGTGTCCAAGCCGCCCAATCGCTTTGGCAAAGCCGGCGTGCTGACATCAAGCACCTGCAGGCCCGCATCCCAGTCAGCCACGTAGGCGAGATCCCCCAACACGTGGAGGCCGACGGCCAACCCACTCGTGTCGAACCCGCCCAGACGCACAGGCGCAGCCGGATTCCTGACGTCAAAGACGGCCACCCCCTCTGCTAAATCGGCAACATAAGCAAGGTCACCAACCACCTGCACCCGGCAGGCCAAACCAGCAGTGTCGAGGCCTCCCAATCGCTGGGGAGAGGCAGGATTGCTGATGTCAATCACCTGCAACCCCGGGGCGGAGTCCGCCAAGTAGGCCTGGTTTCCAACCACCTGAACGTTTCTGGCAAGGCCGGCGGTACTGAAACCACCCACACGGATGGGGGAGGACGGATTGCCCACATCGATCACCTGAAGTCCGCCGGTAAAATCCGCCACATAGGCCAGTTCTCCGACCACGCTCACGGCCGATACGGACCCGGGCGTGTCGAAACCACCCAGGCGCACAGGCACGGCCGGGTTGCTCACGTCGATGATCTGCAGGCCGGCGGTGCCATCCGCCACGTAGGCGCGGTTGCCAAACACCCTCACAGACCAGGCGGTCCCGGCAGTGTCGACGCCTCCCACGTGCATGGGTGCGGCCGGATCGCTCACGTCAAGGATCTGCATGCCCGCATCCCTCTCAGCCAAATAGGCAAGGTTGCCGACAACCTGCACGTCCTCGACGTATCCGCCGGTAACAAAGCTGCCGAGAACAACAGGCGCGTCCAGATTGCTCAGGTCCATCAATTGGAGGCCAGCCCGGCCCGCCGCGATGTAGGCAATGTGACCAATCACCTGCACGTCCGAGGCGTCGCTACTGATGCGGAAGTTACCCAGGAGCACGGGCGCAGCCGGGTCGCTCACGTCGACGACGTACACACGGGTTCCAAAGTCTATCAGGTAGGCACGGTTGCCGACCACCTGCACGCCAAAGCTCTGGCCAATCGTGTCCAGGCCGCCGACGCGTACCGGGAGTGCCGGGTTGCTGACGTCGAACACCTGCAGGTCCAAAGCCCGGTCCGCCACGTAGGCGAGATTGCCCACCACCTGGATATCAAGGGCCTGGCCGAGGGTATCGAAACCTCCGAGACGCACGGGTGCGACCGGGTTGCTGATATCGAAGATGGCGAATCCGGCCGCACCCAGCGTGACGTAGGCGCGGGCCCCCTCCACAAACACCTCATTGGCATCTCCTCTGGGGTAGCCCGGCCATTCACCCAACCGCTCGCCCACAATCTTCGGCTGGTTGAAGATCCGCCTTAGAACTGCCGGGGAGTAGCTGGCGTCGCCCGCCTGTTCCGCCAGCAGCGTGATGCTCCCCGCACGGGTGGCGATGACGGAACCGTTGGTGATGAATGCCGGACCGCTTTGGACCCGGAAGTTCACCGGCAGGCCGCTGCTGGAGGTTGCGCTCAGGGGGTAGGCCCGTCCCCAGACAAACGCCGTGTTCGTGGCAGGCGAGTGCCATGTGAGCGTTTGCGACGTCTGTGCCGATGCGCGCGACATGGCACCGATGAGTAGAACCAGCGCCCACAGCAGGCATCCTGCGGTCCGCAGATCGATCCCAGGACCGACTGGAAGGCAGATGCCAATGCGTTGGAAAGCAGGATGAATCATGGAGGAAAGGAGATGATTGTGACCGGGTCAGGAGCCTGATTTAAGATGCCACGGTCAGGATCATCCTCAAGAGCCAAAAACGACCCTTCATTTCTTTAAGGGCTTCACTCCTCTTCATGGCGCCATCCGTGGATCCGACCGCTTTTTCCGGTGCGGTCCCTTCCCTTCGATGGAGCCCATTTCGTTCGGCTGGACCACGCCGGGTTCCCAACCGGTGCCCACCGCACTTTGCCTTCTCACTCACCCCCAGCACCGTCCCCCTCTATGCCTCCGCTTGAACTTCCTATCCGTGTCTTCCGTGCCATCCGTGGTTGGGAAATCCGGTACACGAAGGTGGATGGACCACGGATCTCACGGATGGGCACGGATCCAATAGGCCTCGCAGCTGGCGGTGTATCCGTCATTGAGGCTGAGACCACAACCACCGGTCCGAGTTGGTCCCCGAGCCACCCTCGTGGGTGAAGTCCGCGATCTCGGTATGCCCGTCGGCGAAGAGACCAGTTCCACCAAGGTGAAACCGGCATGATGGCTACCAACGGTTCTCAAGCGCACGTTGGAATCGGACAACGATGCCACGAACGAGTCACGACCGGAGCCGCATCGAGCATTGGGTTCACTCACCCTCCCAGGAGCTCCTGGAAGGAGTCGGTGGCGAATCCGTCGTGGATGTAACGGGTGGTGCGGCCGACCAGGGAAGTGAGCAGGGCGGCCGCCGCAGGATCCTGGATGACCCCGTGCGAATCAGGGCGGGCACGATCCAGGAAGGCGCGCCACCAAGGCACGATGGCTTCGAGCGCGGATGCGTTGTAATGGCCGGGTGCCGTGGGTGCGGGATTCATCGTGACGGCGACAGCGTTGCCAATGACCAAGCGTGTCCGTGCCGTCACGCCGGCGGGGATCTGGGCCACGACGAGCCGAATCAGCTCGGCATTCCCCTGGACGTTGCTCGGCACGGGTACGTCGTTGGAGTCGGTGTAGAGCGGGCGGGAAGCGATCGGGGGTGGGACTCGCTCGACGTAGGTCACGCGGTGGAGGACACGCCAGGTGGGCGAGGAAAGATCGATCTCGCGCATGGCCCGCGCATTGGGGTCGTTCGAAAGCAACTTCCACACCGGGTCGACGATCTTCTCGAAGTCCGCGCTGTTCCTGGAGGAGGGTGGCAAATAGAAGGACATGAACCGGTAGGATTTGACCTTGCCGGGAGCGGCGCCGGGCAAGAATGCGCCCTTGCCCCCACCATAGTCGGCAGAGGCACCCGGATCGTAAGCCCGGAGGAAAGCCTCACCGTCCACGGAAACATTCATGGACAGCGCCTGTGTGGAAGACTTGCTCTTCGTGACGGTCACGTCCACCTGGTGGGAGGCCATCACATCGAGGCCCCATGAGAATCCGATCTTCGCGAAGAACTCGCCTTCGGCATGGATGCCGGCACCGCCTCCGCGCGAGACTGCTCCGCTATAGCTCTTCGAGGAAGTCGCCGCCGTGCCCTGTTCCTCGGCGTGGAAGCCTCCGTCCGCGGTCCACACATAGCGATTCACAAGCCCTTGGATCGGCGTCGCGACCGCTACCGGATCCTTCGGCGTCTCCGAGAAATCCTGCGACTGCGCCGCCTTGGCGTCTGCGAGGTCCGTGTTCCAGGAACTCGCCCGCGAACCGACGTCGAACTGGGTCTCGACGCTCAAGGCCCGTTGCCGTGCCTGGTCGATCTCAGCAGCCATGGCATACGCCTCGATCGGACGAAAATAGCTGCCACGGACCACATCGGCGGTCTTGAAGCTTGGATCATTCACGAGGCCGATCTTTCCGTCCAAAGTGCCCGCCTTCGTGTAGTCGTTGCGGATCGGGAAGAGCAGGATGTTGCGGTCGGGCGGAATGGCCGGATTCGGAATGATAAGGGTGCCCAAAGCCGCATTGGTCGGACCATAGGTGATCGCGTAGAGGTCGGCCGTCAGGGACTCGACCAGGGCGTAGCCCAGATTGTCGGGAGTGAACCGACGCCCGACCACAGGGTTCAGGTACCGGGAAGGATCCACCTGAAAGTTCTCCCAGTCGCCGCTGTGGCCCATGGTGTCCCGCTGGGTTGCCCCATAAGCCGCCTGGAGATCCTCCGCGTTCCCCCCACCGATGGTACCAGACCCTTGAAAGACCAACTGGGCCGTGGTCTTCATCTGATAGGCGCTGACGATGCTGAAGACCCCGAGGCCGGTCCCGAGTTCACCCGTGTCCTTGACCCCGAAGAGTCCGAGCGCGAATCCGGCCTGGATCTGGGTCGCATGCGCCGAACTCGTGCCGAAGCTGAGGTTCTCAGTCGCCTCCTGCACCAGGGTCACCTTCGACGTATCGAGGTACTTCATATACGAGGCGTTGCTGGGCTCCAGGTAATAGGGGCGGGTCAGATTCTCACTCGGAACCGGAGGAGCCCCCTCGATGTAGCCGATCAGGGTCGGATCCGTCTGGACCTGGCCGATGTAGGTCAGACCCAGTTCGCCAATCTGGATGGCTCGTGCCCTGGTCTGGTTGGCATCGAGGACGTACTGCCTTTTCAGAACAGCACGCTGACGAAGCGTACCGACGTCCTGAGCATCCGCGTAGCTGCCCACGGCGATCGGACCTGGTGCCGACTGACTCTGATCCGTGACCCATCCCCCATAGACATTGCGCACGAAGGGGCCTTCGTCGGAGATGGGTGCCGTCGAACGCACCAACCGGCCGGCGGCAATCGGTGGGCTCGCGTTGTTCTGCCCTCCGGTAATGTCAACCCCGCCCGAGCTGAAGTTCCACGCGGCGATCAATCCCGACTCATTGCCTTCGCGCGGGACGTACATCTGATCCTGGATCGTCTCGACCGATCGGACCTGGTCATAGAGGCAAACCTGCGCCAGATCCCCGATGAGTCCGGCGATCACCGGCGCACCGCTCGGAGCCCCCATGGTGAACTGGCTTTGCGTGACTGGGACCAGAGGCGTCGCCGCAGGAGCCACCGAACCGACCAAAGCGCCGTTCGCGACGACCGAAAGTCTCGAAGTCGCGGCAAGCGAGGACCACATCGCGCTATTGCTCAGCTTGGCATCATTGCCCGCGACCTGATCAAAGGCCACCCTTCCCTCCTGCTCGCGAAACAACCACTGGGCGGCAAGCCCACGAGGACTCCCCACAGTGGGAATGCGCGGGTAATTCTCGGGGAAGAGGGCGGTCAGTGCGGCATCGGTACTCCAGTAGCACACCGTTCCCAGACGGGCCCGCAGCGGATAGTACTCCTCGGAAGCCATCGGCTCGGCGCCCTCGATCGGTCCAAAGGCCACACCCAGGGTCACGTCATTCTGGCTCGAACGCACGTTGATGGCCGAGATCCCGTCAATCGTTTCAGACTTTGACCCGACCGAAACACCATCCTTGTAGAAGCTGAGCGTCCAGATCGCACTTGGGTCCTTGTCCGGAACGCTCGTCGTACTGAAGACCACCGCCAGATGGTGCACCACGCCGTCGCGCAGGGCGGCGCCACTGCTCTTCGCGCTCCTGGTTTCGATCGTGCCGACATCGTCGACCACGATGGCGATGGAGAAGTTCATCTCGCCGTCGGAATCGATCCACCAGAAGTAGCACTGATCGTCCGGCGCTTCCGTCGGAGCCCAACGACCCAGGATCGTGCCAACCAAGCCCATCGACGTGGTCGGGACCTGAACGTAGGCATCGATGGCGAAGTTCGACGACGGCCCCAGCGAATCCGCGCGCCCGCAGTTGACCCAGTCCACGACCCCTGCCGCCTGACGTGCGGGCGTGTTCATCTCGAGTGCCCCGCCGGCTTCATAGCGCAAGGCGATGTGGTTCCAACGACCGTTCGCCAGGAGCGCCTCGGCCTCCACAGACGACATGCCGGCCACGGACGTGAGCACCGACAGGAAGAAGCTATCCTGGTTCGTGGCGAGCGGTTGCTTGTAGACGTACTGGTTGGCATCCCAGTCCTGGTTCGTGATCGCGGCGGTATTGCGCACGAAGTACCCACGCGGTCCCCCGGGCTCGATGGCGCTCAACGGCCAGTTTCCGAGCAATCCAGGTTCGGAACCGCTGAGGCTCACCAACCAGGTCCGGCGAATGTCCGCGAGACTGCGCGCGATGGACCAATACCTCAGCTGCGCCATGCTTCCGTACATCGAGGCGTTGTTCGGCGTGTTGGCCCCGATGATGAGGTAGGCGGCGCTCTGCACCTGGATCACGACGCCCGTAAAGTTGCCGACGACCTCCGCATCCAGGTAAAGCTTCAGGCTCCAGTTCTTTGATACCGGATCCTGGATGCCCACCACGGCGATGTGCGACCACACAGGCAGGCCGTCTTCGAGGGCATCCACCGCCTCCGAGCTGGTATACGGTATCGGGTTGGAGTTGTTGTCCACGGCCACGATCTGGATGAACCGCGCCGCGGTGAGGCCAACGGTCAGGAAGGCATTGCTGTTCCCCTGCCCGACCTGGATGAAGCCACCCAAGGGAGTGATCCCACCCGAAGCCGGCGGACCGGCCACGGTTTCCGGCTGGATCCACAGTTCCCACGTGAATTCCCCTACCGGCATGAACGGGGCGGCAGCGCTGGTCCCGGTCTGGAAGTAGGAAGAATCCGGGAGTCCAGGTGTCTTCTGATAACTGGAGGCGGTGAGGACCTCCTGGCCTTCAACACTGAGCGCGTAGTTGAGGGCCGGGTTGCCGCCCGGAACGCTCGTCGTGAGATCGGCAAAGGTCAGGATGCGCTGCAGGGTGCCGGACTGTGGGCGCACCCAGAGTTCAAGAGTCCAATCCCACTGCGGTCGCAAGTTCAGACTCACCGGCACCGGCAAACTGTTCCGAACCACGGGAACCTGCACAGAGTCGGTGCTGCCAAACGTGCATTGGACCTGGGGCACCGTCCGGATCCAGACTCCGCTGAGGAGAGGGTCACCCGCGGCTTGGGAATGGAGGGACCTCGACAACCGTCGCTTGGTGGTGCCAACGGCGGAGTTCTGAACAAAGGCAGCGGCGCCGGCGCTGGGGGCAAGGGACCTTGCCAGAAGGCCAACCATCCGCGTCACATCGTAGCTCCCGTTCGGGGTATAGGTGTGAACCTGCGTTCCTGCCGTAAAGGTCTGGTTCGGCACCGCGGCAAGAACCAGGTCGGCGTCTGGAAGCAGCAGGTCAAACAACACCGAGGTCTGAGCCAAGTTCAGCCGCCCGGCCGCGACGGCCGGGCGCACGTTGCCTCCCGCCGTGGTCCCGGAGACGCCCAGCCCGAAGGTCTGGAACGTCGCGTTTCCTTGAAGCGCGGTGACGAAGTCGTCCACAGCAGACGGCAGGGCCGCGATTGTCGACGGGGTTCCACCCGAGGTCACGATCACGTCAACCCGGGTTGCATCCAACACGTTGGTCTGCACGGCGATTGTCAGCCCACCCGCGTTTGGATTCGTACCCTTGGAGAACAACAGAACCGGCGCATCAACGCCTCTGGCATCGGTGTTCAGGGCGAACAAAGGGGTTCCATTGGGATCGGACGGATAACCATAACTGCCAACCGCCGCCGCACCCTCGAACACATCGCGCAACGAGCGGACGTCCACCGGCACCGACTGCCAATGGAGCGTGATCGTAACCCCGTTCGGGCCTGAAAACGTCAAGATGTAGTCCTGGGCTCGACCGTTCACCGAGGTCACGACCGCTGTCAGAGCGATGTCCGCCTTGGTCGATATGAAGGTAACCGCGGGCGATGGACCATCCACGGTGCCAGCCGGAAAGGTCAGGGGAATGCGAGCCTGGGCCAGCGTGCCGGAAAAGTCGAAGAACGGGCGCGCGCCGGAGAGCACTCGCGGATCCGCCGAGTCGTCGGAGCCTCGGCCATTGAGGACGTCCATGAAGGCGACGAGTTCGCGTGGGACGCCTCGCCAAGTCTCGGTCGGAAGCCCGGTCGCGGTGGGGTAGGTGATGGTCAGGTTGCAGAGATCCAGATAAACGGGACCACCGGAAGCGAGGGTTCCGTCGGCGACCACAACCTGAACGCCTTCCATGAGGCTGCCACTTTGCAGCGCGACGAAGTCAACCTGACCGTTGGGCTGCTCCTCAGGCACCGGTACGGACCACGGCACCGACAGAATGAGCCTGTTCGCCCGGGCGTCGAACTGGGCCACCATTGCCTGGGGCAGAGTGGGATCCAGCGAACTCCAGCGATCGAATGGAGGCACGGGTTGGGGCCCCCCGAAGTACACATGCACGAGACCGTCGTCTCCGGTTTGCAGGGTTACCCCGGATCGCGCATCCGGTTGAAGCTGCCCCAGAACCATCGAGCTGACCAGCAGTCCGTCCAACATCTGCACGGTGGAGGCAAGTGTGGTCAATGTCGGGTAGATCGGGGAACTCATGTCCGGAACGAAGGCGCCGTTCACGATGGTTCCGTCCACCAGCACGACCGACTGCGCTGCCGCCGGGACAACGGGAATATTGCCGTCGCGGTCCAGGGCGAAATCATAGATGACGAATGCCGACCCCAGCCCCCCGCCAGACACGGGGATTCCGAGCATCAGGTGCCCGGCGCGCTGGAGCTCGGCCCCCTTGCCCTCCTCCGTCGAAGAGTTCTCCTGTTCCGCGTAGTACGCCAAGCATGGCGCGAGGCCGGAAAGAGGAGCCAATGCCGACCCCCACTCCGAAGCGTGGGGCACAGCAAGGGGTAGGAAACAGCGGTCTCAGTCCAGTCAGACAGTGTACCTCCCGATTGCCGGACCTGATGGACTTGGACTCCGGCTCCGCTCACGACCGCAACATAGAGCACGAAGACATCCGGGTTCACCGTGGGAATCCGGGCGACGCCGTAGGCACTCCCGACAATCGACTTCACCTGGGCAAACTCGTGCGCTGGCTCCAGGAAGGGATCGCCCACGGGGTCGAGGAATCCCTGGCTGTCCAGATCATCCATGGGTACGTCGCGCAATCCGCTGCGTTGGAAGCGCACCTCCCAGGCAGCCTGAATCAGGAACCTCTGCACTTCCTCGCCGTCAACATCCTCCTTGCGCGCAATGACAGCCAGTCGGTTCAGGAGGAGCGTCCCGCCCGCAGAGACACGGAATACGCTCATGTAGGTGCCGTCACTCACGACACGAAAGGCTGCGTCAGCCGGAACCACCGCCTGGGCGATGGGAGAGACCGTCAACAGGTCCATTCCCGCCAGGCGGAGTTCACGGTCCGCACCTTGCCCCATCTCGACGGCGTTCTGCGGAAAACTGTCCACCACGGCTTCCGGAAAGCGGTAACGGTACCATCCATTCCAGGCGTTGAAGTCATCCCCTGCGGAGGCGTCACTCGGATCGAGGACTTGAAAATAGAGCGTCCCAGTCGGGGCCCCGCGCTCACGAGCCATCAAAACAAGCCGGCTTTGGTGGCTTACCATGACCGGATCGCACAGATCCACACCCCACGCGTTGTTGGACGGCCCGTCAGGTTGATGACTCATGGCTTTGGATTCCTGATTTATATGCTGAATCTTGGATTGAACCTCAATTCACGGGCGCAATCGTCACATACGGATACAAGTAGGCAGCGGCATAATAGAATTCCGTCTGCTGATCCACCGTGGCGGTGTAGCGCGCGGCATTCGTGCCGGACAGTGCGGCGGAGCACGACACGGCGGAGAGCGTATTCACATCGTAATAGATCTTGAGCAGCGTGACTCCATCGGCCAATTGGTAGGAAACCGATCCGTGACAACCTTGCACAGAGTCCTTCGATCCCTTGTTTTGCCAGAACCCATCCTGATGATCGGAAGGTTGAGCTCCGGCAGGGATGGAGCTCACCTGAACCGAGAATTGTCCGTCCTGGGTCGAGTTACCGGCATAGGTCAACACCCCTCCGCTGTTGTTTGCGAGAAAACCGATCGCCCAGTTGTAGGTGGCGCAGGCGTGGGGCGTAGGTTTGTAAATCGTTGATCCGTCCTCTAATGCAAACACGGCCAACCGCGGATTCATGAGGTTGACGACGATCTTGCGAAGCCTTGCCGGCTTGAGGTTGGGCATGAGGCGGACTGGCTCCAAACAGAGCATCTTCCTCGCGGCATCATATTGATACTTCGTGGCGAAGCAGGAGTTCTCGGCAAACCCAATCTGAGCATCGCCGACCGAGCCGCCCTGCGACTTGAAATGCTGAACGAGCTTGGCGTACTGCTCGGAAGTGACGTCGGGGATATGGATTTCGTCGGGGATATTCATATGAGGATATTGGGTTTTGGCCTTTTAGGGGACATCTTCACCGTGGGCCTGCGCCTGATACCTAGCAAGGCATTTAAGAAAAACCTTCAAATCACCCCTGGAAGGAAGGCCTAGAGGCCGCTTCCCCTGGTCGACTTCCTGTTCCTGGTGGTGGCGGCGCTGGCAACGGACTGACCTCAGTTCCGCAAGCCTGCATCGCTGGCCATCCCGGCAAAGGATGCCCGACCACCGATCTGCTCCGGGATGACTCTACTTTCTTCGAGCTGGGGTTCGGAACGCCTCCGGCACAGTGCCACCCCGCACTCCTCAAACACGCCCTGGCCCTCTTCTTCCGTCCCCGTCGCTCGTTTCGGCAAACCCCCGATCAACCCTTCCTGACGCCCTCCTTCGCCTTCTGCGGCCCCGCCGCCTGCCGTGCGGGTGCTTGCGGCTTCTCGGCGATGCGCTGGACGAGTTCGGCGACCAGTGGGTTCGGGAAACGACGGCTGGGTGTGACGGCATAGAACGTCTCGCGCACCTGCGGGATGCGATGGGTCTCGATCAGGATGCCGTCCTTGATCTCCGACTGCACCACGACGGGCGGCACGAGTGCCAGCGCCTCGCCCTCGCGTGCCAGCAGACGGATCATCGCCATGTCATCGACCTCGGCGACGATCCGAGGCCGGACACCAGCCGACGCCAGGATCCGGTCGAATCCCGCGCGGGTGTTGCTCTCCTGGCTGGGGAGGATCACGGGGACGTCCTTCATGTCCTCGGGGAACCGGAGCTTCCGCTGCTTCCACTTCGGCACTCCCACAAGGCTCACCGGCTGCTCAGCCAACAGGTGACTGTGCCAGTGCGTCTCCGAATCGCGTCGCGCCGGCTGGTTGGACAGCACGAGATCCACCTGATGCGAGTGCAGCAGGAGCAGCAATTCGGGCAACCCGCCGGAGCGGATGACCACCTCCACGTCATCGCGATGAAGGACCGGCACGAGGAACTCCAGCTGGAAGTTGCGGGACAACGTCGCCACGGCGCCCACCCGGAGGATCTGTCGCCCGCCGCGGGGCCGGTGCTGCATGACGTCCAGCAACTCCTCCCCTGCCCGGCCGATCGACTCGGCATAATCGAGGGCGATCCGGCCGGCCTCCGTGAGGACGAGGCCGGTGCGCCGACGCTCGAAAAGCTGGTGCCCCAGGCTCTCCTCCAACTGCTTGAGCTGGAGGCTGAGCGCCGGGGCGGACAGATTCAGCTTCTTCGCGGCCTGCGTCAGGTTCAGGTCCCGGGCGATCAGGCGGAAATACCGGAGGTGATGGTAGTTCAGGAAGGGCATGTACGCGTTAAGTTGAAGCTAATGCTGAGTTTGAATAGGTGTAGTCGTCTAAAACAACCCAGAATCCATCCTCGGCCCCATGGATTCGACGTTGGGTCTGCTGCTGGTTGCCGTGCCTCTGGCGCCCGTGCTCGCCGGGATCGCGGGACGCTTTCGCCCGGGAGACGCCGCCTGCCGCCTCGCAACCCTTGGGGCGTGGGTGGCGCTCGGACTGTCGCTGGCCCTGACGGCCGCGACGGTCCTCGCGGGCCCCGTGGCCTTCCGGCTGTTGTCCTCGGGGGGGGAGCCGCTGTCGCTCCGCATGGACGGCATCGCGGCGACGATGAGCCTGCTGGTCTCCTTCCTCGGCCTGACCGTGATCCGGTTCTCCCGCCGTTACCTCGCCGGGGACCCGCGGCAGGCACCGTTCCACTCCTGGATGAGCCTGACCCTTGCGGCAGTCCTGGCGTTGGTCCTGTCGGCGAACCTCCTGCTGGTCTGGGTGGCCTGGGTCGCGACGAGCCTGTTCCTGCATCGGTTGCTGCTGCACTTCCCGGATCGGACAGGCGCCATCTTCTCCGCCCGGAAGAAGTTCGTCGTCAGCCGACTGGGTGATGCCTGCCTGCTGGGGGCGGTGCTGCTGCTCTACCGGCAACACGGCACGTTGGAACTGGACCGGTTGTTTGCCGCAGCGGCGGCGGGAAAGATCGACGGACTTCCAACCGTCGGCCTCCTGGTCGCGGCCTGCGCCTGCCTGAAGTCGGCACAGTTCCCCTTCCACAGCTGGCTGCCGGACACCATGGAGACCCCGACGCCGGTGTCCGCCTTCATGCACGCCGGGATCATCAACGCAGGTGGATTCCTGATCGTGCGACTGAGCCCGCTGCTGGTGCACGCGCCCGAAGCCCTGCGGGGATTGGCGGTGGTTGGGTCGGTGACGGCGGCGTTTGCGGCGGTGGTCATGCTGGCCCAGCCGACGGTGAAGCGGGCGTTGGCCTTCTCGACGATCGCGCAGATGGGTTTCATGATGCTGGAGTGTGGCCTGGGAGCCTTTGGACTGGCCCTGATCCACATTGTTGCTCATTCCCTCTACAAGGCGCACGCCTTCCTCCATGCCGGTTCGACGATCGGCACGAGTGCGAGGACGGCAATCCCGCTCCACACTGCCGGCCTGATGTTGGGCATCGGCGCCGCCATGACCCTGGTGGGGGCGGGCTCCCTCCTCACAGAGGCTCTCCACCCCGGTGCCGGGCCCGGACTCCTCGTCGTCCCACTGATCGGCGCGCTGGCCTACGGGTTCGCCCGGCTGTGGTCGGGAGCCGGTCCGCAAGCGGCACTCCGATACGGCCTGCCCGGCGCGCTGGGCATCACGGTTCTGGCATTCGGCCTGCATGCCGTTTCCACCCGCTTCACTCCGGTCACCGCAACCCACGCTCCGGGATGGCCTTTGTCAGTCTTCGTGACGGTCGTGTTCGTCGGACTGTTCCTGTTCCAGTCCCTCCTCTGGCGGTTCCGGACCCTGCCCTTCGGACGCGCCTTCTACGTCCACGCGCTGAACGGATTCTACATCGGCACCCACGCCAACCGGTGGCTTTCCCGACTCTGGCCGAAGCCGGAAGCCCACTGAACCCCCGAATCGTTGTCACGCCCCCCTTCCACAGCTTGCCCCCTTCCAGAAATGAGAACCGAAGCAGTCCATCCCACGTCGTCGGTCCCTGACGAAGTCATCAAAGAGGCCCTCGGTCGGATTCCACCGCTGTGGCCACTGAAACACTTCGTCGCGGTCAATCCCTTCGTTGGGCTGCTGGACCAACCGTTCGCGCAGGCCTGCGCCCGCATCCAGGCGGTGACCGGTTCCCTCCCCCTGCTGACCGCAGCCGACTACCGGGAGCTCTGGCACCGGGGCGAGATCACCCAGGCCGACCTGGACCACGTTGCCGACGCCGACTGGTCGTCGGTGCGGCTCCTGGACCTGTTGACCTCGGATGGCCCCGGCGTCCCGCGCCCCGTGCAGACCTTTGCCGACTTCATCGACGAACGGTCGTCGACCTCGCACTGGGGAACACTGGTGGTGGAGGAGATTTCCAAGTGGTGCGGCGTCGCCTTCGATGAAAACCAGACGACGTGGAAGTCTCCGTGGTCGGATGAAGGACTCTATGCGGGCTGGAAGTCAGCCGCGCGACTCGACCGGAATCCGGAAGCCTGCGGGCTCACCGACTTCCGCAGGTTTGCCGACGGCCTGCCCGACGACGCCACCGAGTGCATCCGCGCCTGCATGGAACGGTTGTCACCCACGGTGGCTCCTGCCGACTTCCTGCACCGCCAGTTGGTCACGATCTCCGGTTGGGCGGGTTACCTCCAGTATCGGGTTCGCGAGGATTCGATGCGGGGGAGCCAGAACGATTCCCTGCGCGACCTCCTTGCGATCCGACTCGCCTTCGATGCGGCGCTGCACGCTGCCTTCGGAGACGACCCCGAGCTTCTCGAGGCATGGAATGAGCCGGTTCCTTCCGGTGTCGACTCGACATGGATCGAGGGTCTCGCCCGGTGGCAACGCGCCTACGAAGCCGGCTATCAACGGACCCTTGCCGACCTCCTGGTCATCCCGTCCCAACCCAAGGCATCCGAGCGGCCGGCGGTGCAGGCCGTCTTCTGCATCGACGTCCGATCCGAGATCTTCCGACGGCATCTGGAAGCGTCGTTGCCACGATTGCAGTCCATCGGGTTCGCCGGGTTCTTCGGATTCCCGGTGGCCCACGAGACGGCTCCGGGTGAAGTCGCCTCCCGTTGCCCGGTACTGCTCGTCCCACCGGTCACGTCCCGCGAGGTGCTCTCACCTGCCGAGTCGGAATCGACCCGGATCATGCGCGCCCGGACCGAAGCGTGGCGGGCGATCCAGAATTCCGCCGCATCCTGCTTCTCCTTCGTCGAGACCGTCGGCCTCGGCTTCATCGGGACGTTGAATAAGCCAACCTCACCCCTGCCCCCGGCCTGCGGTCAGGCGCGCCCCACGTCGCGCCTGCAGGAATCCGCCACGCCCGAGGAACGCGCCTCCATGGCGGAAGGCGCCCTCCGCAACATGAGCCTGACCCGCAACTTCGCGCGTCTCATCCTGATCTGCGGACACGGAAGCCAGAGCGCCAACAATCCGTTCGCGTCGGGCCTCGACTGCGGCGCGTGCGGTGGCCACGCAGGCGACGTCAACGCCCGCCTTGCCGCGGACGCACTCAACAACCTGACGGTCCGGGCCGTCCTGAAATCGCGGAGGATCTACATCCCCGAAGACACCTTCTTCGTCGCCGGCATCCACAACACCACGACGGACGAAGTCTCGATCCTGGACGAGTCCGCGGTCCCCGACACGCACGTCGCGGAAATCAGCGTTCTCCGCCGGTGCCTCCTCCTGGCCGGACGTGCGACCCGACGCGAGCGCGCCGCACGGCTTTCGATCGAGGCCGGCAGCGATGTGCAGGAGATCGAAGCCTTCACGCGGCGAGCGAGCGACATCTCGGAGCTCCGTCCCGAATGGGCCCTGGCGAACAATGCAGCCTTCATCGCCGCTCCCCGCAGCCGGACCCAAACGCAGGCGCTGGACGGACGCGTCTTCCTGCACGACTACGACGAGGCGCTGGACCCGGACAGCCGCGTCCTGACGCTCATCCTTTGCGCGCCGGTGGTCGTCGCGAGCTGGATCAACCTCCAGTACTACGGCTCGCGGGTGAACCCCGACCTGCTCGGAAGCGGGAACAAGGTCCTGCACAATGTCGTCGGGGGCATCGGCGTCGTCGAAGGCAACGGAGGTGACCTGCGCACCGGTCTCCCGCTCCAATCGCTGCACGATGGCGAGAAGTTCGTCCACGAACCCCGGCGTCTCTCCGTCTTCATCCAGGCAGGGACCGACCGGATCGACGCGGTGCTCCTGGCCAATCCGTCGGTGAAGCAACTGTTCGATCACGGCTGGATCCACCTCTTTGCCTTCACCGACAAACGCTGCGACCGGTACACACCGCGAGGGTGGATCCAAAGTCATTGATTCGGGACAAGGCAATGGGGTCGCGTCTATAAATTTTACATTTTCCCCCGCGCTCACACCGGCACGCTCTCGCCCGTGGCGAGGAAGTGCAGCCAGCGTCCCGTGACCGGCAACCCATAGACCCGGGACAGGGACAGCGCGTAGACCGCCAATTGCGGGCGATAGGCTTCGGCCTTCGCCCGGGTGCCGGCACCGCCCGGGACACGGTCGGTCTTGAAGTCCAGCAGGACGATTCCCTCGGGCCCCACCAACGCCAGATCCACCACGCCCTGCCCCACCACGAACTCCTCGGGAGCGAGATCCTGGGAGACCCGGAATCCCAGCATCCGGAGATCGGCTGCCGTCAACCGGACCGTGAAGGGAATCTCGCGCTTCAGGTCCGCGGCGCGCGCGCGAACCAACAGTCCCAGATCCCCGTTCCAGAAGCGCACGATGGCCGGGACGTCCAGCAATCCAACCTCGGCCTCGGACATGTCCCGGGCGGCCACCAGACGGGCCATCTCGCCGCGGACCGCGGCTTCATCAGCGGTCTGGGCTGGATCGACCAACTCCATGAACCGATGCAACGCGAGACCGCGATCCACGGCGGTGCCGTCGCGGGGATCGGCCGCCCCGTGTTTCATGCCGAAGGCGCGCCGGCCCACATCGAGTCCGTCCTGGTCCTCAGCCATCCGACGACGCAATCCGGTCGCCGTGACCTTGGCCGGCTCCACCGTGGCCCCGAGGTGCGCGTAGGCGGGATCTGCGGCTGGGTCGTCCGCGGACTCGGCCTCACCCGCAGCCTCCAGCCCTTCCGTGGCCAACCGTTCCACCGGCAACTCCCGCCACAGCGTCCAGGCGAACCCATCCCCGACGCCGGAATCCCCGCCACCCCAACCATCGCCGGCTGCGGCGACCAGCACCGGCCCCAGCCAGGACAGCGGCGTGGTCGCCGACTCCAATTCGGACACGGCCATGGGCTCAGTCCCATCGCCCAAACCATCGGCGGCCGCTGGCCACGTTTCTTCCACGGCCTTGGCACTTGCCGAACCAAACAGCAACAACCGATCGGCCGCACGGGTGAGCGACACGTAGAGCAACCGCAACTCCTCCCCGAGCGCCTCGCGACGTTGTCGACGTTGGGCCAGCCAGAAGGCCACGCTCGGATAACGCCGCCCGTCGGCATCCACCACGACCGGACACAAACCCATCACTTCATCCCGGATGATCCGCGCAGCGGTCAGGTCAGTCATCTGGAAGCGCGAGCCGAGGCCGGCAACGGCGACGACCGGAAACTCCAGTCCCTTGCTCCGGTGAACCGTCATCAACTGCACCGCGGAAGCTGCGGGTCCCACGGCAGGTTCCGTCCGGTCCGCCGATTCCTCCGCGTCGAGCCAGACCAGGAACCGGTACAATCCTCCCCGCGACCCCCGGTCGAACTTGCGCGCCATTTCCAGGAACCGTCGGACATTGGCCAGCGTCTCGCCGCGATCCTCCCGGGTGGACGCCCACGTCTCGTAACCGGTGTCGTCGAGGACCGCTTCCAGGGCTGCCGCAGCACCGGAGCGTACCGCCAGCCGGCGCCATTCCGCGTAACGCGGAAGGAAGACATCGATCCGTTCCCAGGCCTGTCGGGCCGCGGGTGCCAACGCCGGATCACCGAACACCCCAAGGTCCACGGTGACCTCCCCCGTGACTTGTGCAGGCACCTTCTTGCCCAGGCCGGCCACAACGCCCAGCGCATGAAATCGCTGGAGCAACGTCCACCAATGATCCTCGCGTCGGTCGAGCATCCGCACGGCGGCGAGGGCATCCGGATCCCACAGACCCACCAACGGCGACCGCAGCACGCCGCCGAGCGGCACGTCCTGAAGCGGGTTGTCGAGGATCCGGAGGAGGTTCCGCAGGTCGAGCACGGCTGGCACCGCGAAGAACCCCGACTGTCGCGCCTGCAACGGAATTTCCTCCGCCCGGAACGCCGCCGCGTAATCCTCCACGCGTCCCCGTTCCGCCCGCAACAAAACGGCCATGTCCGACCATTCGACCGGACGCATCGCGGCCCGCCGACGATCCCACACGAGATGCCCGGAGTCCTTGAGGGCCCGCAACCGTTGTGCCACGAGACGCGCTTCCTCGGCGACGGCACTTACCTCGCCGTCCGCTCCTTCTTCCGTTCCTTCCGAGGCGCCAGCCTTTGGCTTCACGCGCACGTGCCATTCCACGCGAGGCCCGGGGTCCGAAGTCCGGGCCAACGCCGCACGGCCCACCGGATCCCCGAACACGAGGGCGGCATCCGGCCCATAATCCACGCCGCCCAGTTCGCGCCGCATCAACCGTCCGCAGACGCGATTCGTGAACTCGAGCAACGAGTCCGCCGAACGGAAGTTCCCCGTCAACGGGATCACCTGCCCGCCACCGTCCGGCCTCGACCACAGTTCGGCTGTCGACTGGAACAACCGTGGATCCGCGAGGCGGAACCGGTAGATGCTCTGCTTCACGTCGCCCACGAGGAACCGGTTCGCCTGAGCACCCGTGCGGCTGACCGCCCGCAGGATCGCCTCCTGGGCGGCGTTGAGATCCTGACATTCGTCCACCACGACCAGATCGAATCGATCCCGGCACTCCTGCGCGACGCTTCCCGGCCGACGCACGAGCAGGTCGAGCGCGTACTGTTCGAGATCGGAAAAGTCGACCCCACCGCGCGCGCGCTTCTCCAGTTGGAATGACTCCCCGAACGCCCGGACCACGGCCAGCAGCGAACGCATCCACGACTGGCAACGGGTCCAATCCTCCTGCAACGGATCCGGACCACCGTCGGGGGCTTCCTGCAACCGCAGGAACTCGACCTCCTCGAAGAAGTCCACGAGCGGCGCGCGCATCACGGTCTTCTTCCCCTTGGGATATTCCGAAGCGTCCTCGCGCAACCGATCGAACCACGCCCGCCGCGCACCGCCCGCGGGCGGCAATCCGGAAGCCAGGACCCCGAGACGGATCGCCACCGAGTTGTTCGTGGAAGTCACTCCCTGGAACTGCTCCGTCCAACCGGCCACCCACTCGGGCAGGAACGCGTCCAACCAACCCCGCCACGCCTCGGGTGTGGCCGTGGACCACAGTGCTTCCTGGGTCGCCAGCCAGCCCTCGGGATCCGCGAGGGTCCGAACATATCCCGACACACCCCGAACCGTTTCCCACAGGGCTCCCGGCTCGCCATCGAACCATCCATCAATCATCCCGCGGAACGCCTCACCTTCGGTCCCGGACGCCGACAACCAACCCTCCAACCGCCGCGCCCAGACCTGCGCGGCCATGCGGCCGGCATCGACCGCATCCAGCACCGCCACCTGCGGTTCGAGGCCCAGTTCGGTCCCGTGTTCCCGGAGCAATTGCAGGCAGAAGCTGTGAAGGGTCCCGATCACGGCCAACTCGAGGCGCGCGACCTGTTCCACCAATCCCCCCTCCGCCGAAGCCGCCAGTGCCTCCAGACGCTCGCGCAACCGCGACCGCATCTCGGCCGCCGCAGCCTCGGTGAACGTCACCATCAGGAGCCGATCCGCCCGGACGGGATCCGCCGGACGCGTCAACCGGTCCGCCACCCGCGCCACCAGCGTCGACGTCTTGCCGGTACCCGCCCCGGCCATGACGAGGACGTTGCCTTCGGCGGTGACGGCAGCCGCTTGCTGGGGGGTCAGGGTCGCCATGCGTGGAAATGTTGGCTCCGGTTCAGGAAGCCGATTCCCCGTTGGTCGTGCCGGCCGCGGCCACCCGCTTGATCCATTCCCACGTGTAGAGCCCGGTGTTGTGTCCGTCCCCCCAGACGATCTGGATGGCGTAGCCACCGACGGGCAGGACCCGCGCGACCGCAAAGGAACCAGCCCCGTAGGGCCGCTCCGGCGCGCGATACGTCTTCCCGAAGATGTCCTTCTCGCCGAGGCAGGCGGCGCAGGGACAGAACCGCCGAAGCGTTTCCAATGGCACGAAGTCCTCGCCGCCATCCGACCACTTGACCGCCAACTCCCGACCCACCACCTGCATGTCCAACGGTTGCATGGGTCCACCGTGCCCCAGTCCCACGCGGATGCCTAGCCCGAGGGGGGGATGAGTTTGAAGTTTGGCCCCAAGCGTAGCAATCGACGTCAGGAGGTTGTTGTGGTGGGGAGTTTTGAAGTTTGAAGATTCAAGATTGAAGCCTCTACCCCTGCCTCGTGACCTCGTCAGCTACCCCCATTCGTAGCAATCGACGTCAGGAGGTTGTGGTGGCGGGGAGTTTGAAGTTTGAAGATTCAAGATTGAAGCCTCTACCCCTGCCTCGTGACCTCGTCAGCTACCCCCATTCGTAGCAATCGACGTCAGGAGGTTGTGGTGGTGGGGAGTTGAAGTTTGAAGATTCAAGATTGAAGCCTCTACCCCTGCCTCGTGACCTCGTCAGCTACCCCCATTCGTAGCAATCGACGTCAGGAGGTTGTGGTGGTGGGGAGTTTTGAAGTTTGAAGATTCAAGATTGAAGCCTCTACCCCTGCCTCGTGACCTCGTCAGCTACCCCCATTCGTAGCAATCGACGTCAGGAGGTTGTGGTGGTGGGGAGTTTTGAAGTTTGAAGATTCAAGATTGAAGCCTCTACCCCTGCCTCGTGACCTCGTCAGCTACCCCCATTCGTAGCAATCGACGTCAGGAGGTTCTGGTGGTGGGGAGTTTTGAAGTTTGAAGATTCAAGATTGAAGCCTCTACCCCTGCCTCGTGACCTCGTCAGCTACCCCCATTCGTAGCAATCGACGTCAGGAGGTCGTGGATCACGCCATCTGGATTCTGGAACCTGGGCACTGGCAACTCCCCCACCCCTCACCCCACCGACAGGGCCTCGATGAGGTGCTGGAGTTCCTCCTGTTCCGACGCGCCCATCGGGAGGGTCTGGCGGACCTCGGCGCGAACGATGGCTCGGAAGCGTTGGCGCAGTCGGTGGACGGCAACCTTGACCGCGCCGGCATTCATTCCCAACCGGGCGGCAGCCTCGGCCTGCGAACCGGGATCCTCACCGAACGACAACCAGGCCTTCAGCACGGCGAACACCTCGGCGGTTCCTGCGGCCACGGCCTCGTGCTCGAGTGTCTGGAGTGCCCGTTCCACGATGGCGAGCGCCCATTCGTGATCGAACAACCGAGGAGGTTCTCAGGTTTGATGTCGCGATGAACGATCCCGCGTTCGTGGGCGTACTGAAGGGCGAGGCAGACCGGCGGCACGATGGCCAGGGCCTGTTCGGGAGTGAACCGACCCGCCTTCATGGCCTGCCTCAGGTTCACGCCATCGACGTACTCCATCAGCAGGTAGTACAGGGGCACCGGCGCGGTGACTTCACCCGCAATGCCAAAGTCGTGAATCGTGACAATGTTGGGGTGATTCAACTGGGCGAGCGCCTGGGCCTCCCGACGGAACCGCTCGGCGAACCGCGGATCGAGCCCCCGCTCCGGCGCCAACAGCTTGAGAGCCACCAGTCGGTTGAGAGAACGCTGGCGTGCCTTGTAAACAACACCCATCCCGCCGCGCCCGATCACCTCCAGGATCTCCAACTGGGGGAACGCCGCAGCGACCACCTCCGGATCCGGCAACGGGGCTGCCGCCGCGGAAGATTCCGCTTCCGTGGCAAAGGCTGCCCGGACCAGCAGGCAACGGGGACACAATCCCCGTGCGCGTCCAGGAGCCAGGGCCTGTCCGCATCCCGGACATTTTCCGTCATTTGATGGAGTCTGCATACACCCCTTCCTGAACCGCTCGGTAAAGGAGGTTACCTGAAATGAGGAACGAGACCTACCTTGGGAATGGCTTTGGAACGGCGACGAGGACGTCGCCACCCCGTCGCAGGCGGGGGCAGTGTCAAGATGCGCCCCCGCGGATGCCGCGGCAAAGTTCGGACTTCCCCGCCGGTCCTTCTCCACCCCACCCTTGCCGGCCGGTGCGGAAACCGTCGCTTGCCATCATCTTCCTGACCGTCTTCATCGACCTGATCGGGTTCGGTCTTGTCCTGCCGTTGCTGCCGAATTACTCGCGCTCCTTCGGCGCCACGGCCTTCCAGGTGGGGTGCATCATGGCGTCGTATTCGTTGATGCAGTTCCTCTTCGCGCCGGCCTGGGGTGCACTTTCGGACCGCATTGGCCGACGGCCGGTGCTGCTGGCCAGCACGCTGGTGGCGACGCTGTCGTACGGCACGTTCGCGTTTGGATCCACACTGGCGGGAACACCGGCGCTGCTGGTCATCCTCGGTTCCCGCATCGTCGCGGGAATCTGCGGCGCGAACATCACCGTGGCACAGGCCTACATCGCGGACATCACCCCGCCCGAGGATCGTTCGCGGCGCATGGGCCTGATCGGGATGGCGTTTGGGATGGGATTCATCGTGGGACCGGCCCTGGCGGTGGGATCCCAGTGGCTCGCGCGTCGCCTCGGGACCTCCCCGGCCATCGTTGCGGCGGCTCCCGGGGTGCTGGCGGCGTGCCTTTGCCTCGTCAACTTCCTCTCGGCCTTCATCCGCCTGCCGGAAAGCTGGAAGCCCGGTGCCGTCCCGACCGCTCGACGTACGCGATGGACGCAGTTCCAATCGACCATCCGCCGCCCCTCCGTCGGTTTCCTGGTCCTCACCTTCTTCCTCGCGACATTCGGCTTCACCTGCTTCGAGAGCACGCTGGGGCTGATGATCCAGCAGAACTTTGGCCTGACCAATGAAGACGCCGCCCGCACGAATGCGGTGCTGTTCTGCTATGCGGGCCTGATCGGCGCGATCGTGCAGGCCGGCCCGGTGGGACGCCTCGTCAAGAAGCTGGGTGAATCGAGGCTCATCGCCGGCAGCCTGCTGGTTTTTGGGGTCGCCATGTTCCCGCTGCCGTTCATCCACGGTTCGCAACCCCTCGACTGGGCGGTGTTCCTGAAGCCCGACGGCACCCGGTGGCTGCTCCTGCTGCTCACGGTCGCCGGGCTTGCTGTCGGCTCCGGACTGACCCGCCCTCCGCTGTTCGGCATGCTTTCCCGGCTGACTCCGGCCGACGAACAGGGAGCGACGCTGGGTGTCGCCCAGAGCGCGGGCGCGCTGGCCCGGGTGTTCGGTCCGCCGTTTGCGGGACTTCTCTTCGACCGGCACCCAGCCTGGCCTTACCTGCTTTGCGGGGCCCTCGCCGTCCTGACCGGGATTCTCGCGTGGCAACGACTGGTCCACCGCGGTACCGAGCCGGTTCCCATTCCCACCTGAGTCGGGATCCTCCGGCTTTGCCCTTTGCTCAAGGGCTGATAGCCTTCGACCCACATGACCGCCATGCTGGAAACGGGAATGCCCGTCGATTCACTGAGCCGCGAGATCCTCGACCTCAAGAAGCGCCTCAACGCCGTGATCCTGGCCCACAATTACCAGATCCCGGAGATCCAGGACGTCGCTGACTTCGTCGGCGATTCCCTTGGCCTTTCCCAGCAGGCGGCGCGGACCGACGCCGATGTGATCGTCTTCTGCGGCGTCCATTTCATGGCGGAGACGGCGAAAATCCTGAACCCGTCCAAGGTCGTGCTCCTGCCGGATCTCGATGCCGGCTGTTCGCTGGAGGAAAGCTGCCCGGCACCGAAGCTGAAGGCCCTGCAGGACACCAACCCCAACTACTACACCATCGCGTACATCAATTGTTCCGCGGAGGTGAAGGCCCTGTGCGACGTGATCTGCACCTCGGGCAACGCCGCCAAGATTGTCCGACACGCCCCCAAGGATCGCGACATCCTGTTCGTCCCCGACGAGAACCTCGGCGCGTGGGTCACCGAACAGACCGGACGCCCGATGACCCTCTGGAAGGGCAACTGCTACGTGCACGTCGAGTGGACCCACAACGCCATCACCCGCATCCGACGCGAGCATCCGGATGCGCCGCTCATCGCGCATCCGGAGTGCACCAAGGCCGTGCGCATGTTGGCCGATGAAGTCTGTTCGACGGAGAAGATGGTCACGTGGTGCCGGAGCCACCCATCCAAGGCGATCATCGTCGCCACCGAGGCCGGGATGCTGCACCGCCTCCAGAAGGAGTGCCCGGGCAAGACGTTCATTCCTGCGCCCACGGAAAACTGCCGGTGCAACGAATGCCGGTTCATGAAGATGAACACGCTCGAGAAGCTCCTCGCGTGCATGCAGAACCTCTCTCCGCGACTCGAACTTCCCCAGCATATCCTCGACCGCGCCCGCGCGCCCATCGAGCGGATGCTCGAAATCTCGGCCCTGCCTGAAGACAACGCAGGCTGAGCGCTCCCCATGAATTCCCGCGCGCTTTCCCGTCGTGACCTGCTTCGCGGTTCCGTGGCCTTGGCCGCATACGGACTCGCCAGCCGCCCGCTGACCGCTTTCGGTCTGGAGCCCGCCGCGGGTGAGGAGTTGATCCCGTGGCTGGACGTGCAGCCCAAGGGGCGCGCCATGCTCAACTGGCAGGACCTCACCTCCTGGGTCACGCCCAACGAATCGGTCTACGAGGTGTCCCATTACGGCAAGCCCAAGGTCGACCTCGCCCAGTGGCGCCTGGATCTCACCGGCTTCGTCCGCAAGCCCCGTTCTTATACCCTCGCGGATCTCCAGAAACTCCCGCGCCGCGACATCCACGCCACCCTCGAATGCGGCGGCAACGGCGCCGGGATCGGGTTCATGGGGGCCATCGGGAACGTCAAATGGACCGGCACGCCCCTCGCCCCGATCCTGCGCGAGGCCGGCCTCCTCAAGCGCGCCCGCGAGGTCGTGTTCTACGGAGCCGATGAAAAGACCGAGAAGATCCGCGAACAGGAAGTCCTCCAGCGGTTCGCCCGTTCATTGACGGTGGAACATGCCCAGCAATCCGAGGTGATGCTCGCGTGGGCGATGAACGACCAACCCCTCAACGATGTCCACGGCGCACCGGTACGGCTCGTCGTCCCCGGATGGTTCGGAATCGCATGGGTGAAATGGCTGACCCGCATCGATCTCATTGACCGGCGGTTCATGGGCAAGTGGATGGCCCGCGAATATGTCACCCTCCGCGGGGAGGAACGTCCCGACGGCTCCACCAACTGGCGCGAGACGTCCGTCTGCAACATCAACGTCAAGTCCATCGCCGCCCGTGCGGTGCGACTCCCCAACCAGTCGGTGCGCATCACGGGTGCGGCGTGGTCGGATGGCACCCCGCTCAAGTCGGTCGAGGTCCGCATCGATGACGGTCCGTGGCAACCGGTCCGTCTTGTCCGCAAGCCCTCCGCCGCGAAGTACACGTGGACGTTGTGGCAGTTCGACTGGGCGAACCCCACGCCGGGCGAACACACCGTGGTTTCGCGCGCCGTGGACGCCGACGGCCGCGAGCAACCCCCGGCCGATTCCCCGCTGATCAAGAACAAGAAGACCTACTGGGAAGCCAACCAGCAGTGGCCCCGCCGGATCCGCATCGCGGGCTGATCAATCAAGGCTGGAGGGGTTGAAGCATCCACAGGCTCAGCGCCTCGGCAGGGGTTCGAAGGTTGATGCTTCTCCACGAAGTCCACCAACGACACGAATCCGCCCCACGCAACCCTGGTCCAAGCCGTGGCTCCAGGCCCGGAGGGCCGTCAGACGATAGCCCAGCGCGTGAGCGCTGGGTTCCGTCCTCCAATGAACACCCACCCCCGGCAGGGGCGACAGATCCCCTTCCCTCCCGACCGCCCCGGAACACGAAGCGGATAAGCCGCAAAGCCTCGAAGCCGCGAGGAACGAAGAGCCGGGTTCTCCTGGTGCCATCGCGTGCCCCCCTCCTGCCCGAAACTCATTTTCACGCCGAGATGCCGAGCCCGCCGAGGTTGGAATACCCACCACTTTCCTGGATGCGCACGCAGGCGCTGCTCATACGCGAGACCATGGCTCAGGGGTCAGGAACAAGGTAGCAGCGATCCATCGACTGCTGCCGGCAGTGGTGCCGTTGACCGTCCAATTCATCCGGACCATTCGAAATGGAATGGTTCTTCGAATGCGATCGCTGGCCGCTCTGGCCCCTATACGGATTTCCATGGCAGCCAACCTCTGCCCCGCCACGGACACCATTGCCCCACAGCACGGCATGAAGGCGGAAAAGTGGAGCGGATGCACGCCGAGCTGCTGCGTGAACGAGAAGAGAAGGCCGCGGCGTCGGGACGCCACATCGAGCCAGCACGGAGACTTCTGCCTGCTGTGATCCAATTGACGGCGCAGCTCGTACGGGCCGTTTGAAATGGAAATCTTGGTCAGCTGGCCCTGAGGAATGTCCTGGGCAGTTTGAGGCTGGCTATGTTCACCACCTTTGACGCCGGATGGACACCGTTCACTTGCCGGCCTTGTCCTCCTACGTGCTTGATGCACCGATTCCCAACCGACCTGAGTTGCAGCGGCCTTTTCCGAAAACAACAGCAGATTGATCAATCAACTGACCAGTCCGATTCTCTAAAGTAACTTCCAGCGCCTTTCAGTCACTGTCATCGAGTCACCCAGCGGTGAGCCCGTTCAGCGGTGCCCACACTTCCCCTTCCTGTCTTCCTCAGAGCGAGATTACTGCTGCATGGATTCGGCTCAGACGCTGTGGCGGATCAGGGCCTTTCGGATTCTGCTCAGTGGTGGCCACAACCGCGATGCGGTTGGTTCGCTCGTTGGGATCAAACCCAGGGTTGTCCTCGTTCCTCGGCCAACCCTTGGGGTCTCAACGCCGTTGGCGTTGGCTGGCCAAGAACCCAACGGCGTGAAGGATGCGTCTGCTCCATCGGCGCTTTCGGCCTCTGGGCGCGAAACAACGTCCTGACTCCTTCGCGGCTTCGCGTGAGGTTTCAGTGCATTGGAGCCTTCCGGGCGCATCTTGACACTGCCCCGCATTCAACGGGGTGGCGACGTCCTCGTTGACGTTCCAAAGCCATTCCCATGGCGATGAGGACATCGCCGCCCCGAATCCTTTCCAAACGGGGGCAGTGTCAAGATGCGCCCAAGCCTTCCGCGTCACGAACGTTGGACTTCCCTATCCCCCTGCGCGACGCGCACAATCCGCGCCCATGCGTCCCTCCTTTGATTCCACACGCCGCGGATTCCTCCGCTCCATGGTTGGAGGTTCGCTGCTGTACCCGGCGATGGTGTCCCAACTGATGGCGGAGGAAGCGACCCGATCCGGGAGCCAGGATCCGCTGGCACCACGCGCCCCCCATTTCGGCGCCAAGGCCAAACGGGTCATCTTCCTGTACATGAGTGGCGGCGTGTCCCACGTGGATTCATGGGATCCCAAGCCACGCCTGTTCGCCGACGCGGGCAAGACCGTTTCGGTGGATGAATTCCAAGGACGGAAGGGCGACTTCAAGATGTTCGCCAAGCGCCCGCAATGGGAGTTCTCGCGCCACGGCCGCTGCGGCACCGAGGTTTCGTCCCTCTTCCCCCACATGGCCGGATGCGTGGATGACCTGTGCGTCATCCGCTCGATGACCTCGGACCACACCAACCACTACGAGGCCACCCTCGGCATCCACACGGGGTCGTTCACCTTCGCCCGGCCTTCGATCGGATCGTGGGTCAGCTACGGGCTGGGGACGGAGAACCGCAACCTGCCCTCGTTCGTCGTCATCGCACCGAAGACGCCGTATGCCGGCGGCCAGGTCTGGGACAGCGACTTCCTGCCGGGCGCCCATCAGGGAACATTGGTGGTCCCGGGGACCGAGCCCGTGGGCAACCTGCGTCGTCGGGTGGCCACCCGACGCCTGCAGGAACTCGAGCTCGAAGCGCTCGCCCGACTCAATCGTCAACACCTGACCCCGCGCGATGCGGACCCGTTGCTCGCCGCCCGCATGCGTTCGTTCGAGACCGCCTTCGGCATGCAGATGGAACTGCCCGACGTGTTCGATCTCTCGCGCGAGTCCGACGCCACCCACCAGATGTACGGGCTCGAACGGGGCAGCACGCAGGGATTTGCCTGGCAATGCCTCGTCGCACGGCGTCTTGCGGAGCGGGGCGTCCGGTTCATCGAACTCATCGATGTGGGTTCGTCGGACAATTGGGACGCCCACGGCGACATGCTGACGCACACACCGCTCGCACGGAATGTTGATCGTCCGATCGCCGGCCTGCTTCAGGATCTCAAGGCCCGCGGAATGCTCGAAGACACCCTCGTCGTCTGGACCACCGAGTTCGGCCGGACCCCATTCAACGCGGCTGCCGATGCGCGCGGACGCGAGCATCATCACTGGGTCTTTTCGTCATGGCTCGCCGGAGCCGGGATCCAGCCCGGCACGGTGTATGGGGAATCCGACGACCACGGGATCCGGGTGGGCCGAAACGGGGTTCACGTGAATGACTTCCACGCCACCATCCTCCACCTGCTTGGGTTCGACCACGAACGGCTCACCTTCCGGCATTCCGGGCGTGACTTCCGGCTGACGGATGTCGCCGGCGAGGTCGTTCGCGGGATCCTGGCGTGAGGGTGATCACGACCTGCTTTGGAGTGATCGATTGGGAAGCTGGGAGAAAACCCCCACGAATCGTGGTGATTCCGCAATAGAGCGGTACTTTTTCGCTGATTCGGGCGCATTTTGCGGAGTTTTTCCTTGCTCGGCGGGGGTGCGTTGTTTGAATCGCGCCGCAGTTGGCATTGCACGCCAACGACAATCGCAAAATCAACTCCACGTCATACCATGGCCAAAGCACTCACCAAGTCCCAGCTCGCTGCTGCCATCGCCGATCAGGCCGAAATTCCCAAGAAGCAGGCCGCTGAGATCCTCGATCACATCGCCGCCCTCGCCTACAAGCATGCCAAGAACACCTTCACCCTCCCGGGTCTCGGCAAGCTCGTCCTCGTGAACCGCAAGGCCCGTGTCGGCCGCAACCCCGCGACCGGCGCCGAGATCAAGATCCCGGCCAAGAAGGTCGTGAAGTTCCGCGTCGCCAAGGCCGCCAAGGAGGCCATCCTCGGCACCAAGTAATCCCTTTCTGGATTCTCATCGGCACCCGGGTTCCCCGGGTGCCGTTTTTGTTTCAACCACCCCTTTCGTCCGATCCACCCCTGCTTTCACGCCATGAAGATTGGAATCGTTGGTTGCGGTGCCCTCGGCTCCTATTACGGGGCCTGTCTCGCCCGCGCCGGAAATGAAGTCCATTTCCTCCTCCGCTCCGACCTTCAGGCGGTCCGTTCCAACGGCATCCAGATCCTCAGTCCCAATGGCGATTTCCACGTGCGTCCCACGCCCGCGGCATCCCCGCAGGAAATCGGCGTCTGCGACCTGGTGGTGATCGGGCTCAAGACCACCGCCAACGGGGAATTCCCCTCATTGATCCCGCCGCTGGTGGGACCACACACCGCCGTGCTCACGCTCCAGAACGGCCTTGGCAGCGAAGAAGCGCTTGCAGCGTTGATTCCCGCGGAACAGATCCTTGGCGGCCTGTGCTTTGTCTGCATCAACCGCGTCCAGCCCGGAGTCATCCGCCACATCGCCCACGGCCGGATCGTCCTCGGTCAGTTCCAGCGTGCGCCGGACGCGCACACCCATCAGGTCGCCCAGACCTTTCGCGATGCCAGCGTGCCCTGCGAGGTCGCCGAAGACCTGGGTCATGCCCACTGGCAAAAGCTGGTGTGGAATGTCCCATTCAACGGCCTTGGCGTCGCCAGCGCCGCCGGGCTTGCCGCCCTCGATTTGGGGCTTCTGCCCCCTGAACGCCCACTCGCAGCGTGCCTCTCCTCGGATCAACTCCTCGCCGATCCGGCCTGGGAAGCCCGGGTCCGTCAATTGATGCGCGAGGTCATCGCGACCGCGCGAGCCCTCGGACACTCCATTCCCGACGATGACGAACAGTTCCAGATCGACCGCACCCTCGAGATGGGACCCTACTTCGCGTCCACGATCCTCGATTTCATCGAAGGCCGCCCCCTCGAAATCCAGACCCTGTTCGTCGAACCATGGCTCGCCGCCACCCGCGCGGGCGTCCCTGTTCCCGGCCTGACCGCCCTGTGCGGCGTCCTACGTGACCTCGCAGCGCGCCACGGCCAGATCGTTCCCCTCCCCTCCTCACCGTAGCAACCGACGTCAGGAGGTTGTTGGAGGGAGTTTGAAGATTGAAGCCAAGTTTGAAGCCAGCGGCAGGGCCTCGTGACTTCGTCCGCTACCCCCAAGCGTAGCAACCGACGTCAGGAGGTCGTGGATCAATGGCGAAGTCACCCCACTTGAAACTTTCCCCGCGCCCCCGGCCCGTGCGACAACACGGCTTACTCGTATGACACGCCGCGATTTCGTCGCCTCCATGGCCGCAGCCGGTGCCGCCACGCTCGCCACCCTCCCTACCGCCCATGCCGCTGCCCCGCTGCTGGACTCCAAGGGACAGAAGATCAAGCTCGGCATGGATAACTTCGCCATCCGCGCCTATGGCTGGAAGGGACGTGAACTGGTCGATTACGCAGCGGAGCAGAAGCTCGACGTGCTGTTCATCACCGATCTTCCCGCGCTGGGCACGGACAACGATGCCGGCTGCGCCGAGCTCCGGAAGTACTCCGCCGACAAGGGCGTCGAAATCCTTCTGGGATCCTGGAGCATCTGCCCAACGTCCAAATCCTTCCGCAACACCTGGGGCACGGCCGAGGAACACCTCGCCAAGGGCCTCCGGCTCAGCAAGGCGGTGGGTTCACCCTTTTTCCGCGTCGTTCTCGGCGCACGTGAAGACCGACGGACGCCCGGCGGCATCGAGGCCCGCATCGCCGACACCATCCGCGTGCTCCAATCCCAGAAATCGCTGGCTGCTGACCTGGGTGTAAAGGTTGCCATCGAGAACCATGCCGGCGACATGACCGCCACCGAGCTGGTCTCCCTGATCGAGGGCGCCGGCCGCGATTGGGTCGGGGCCAACATGGACTCGGGGAACGCCGTGTGGACGCTGGAAGATCCCATGGAATCCCTGCGCATCCTGGGGCCCTACGCCTTCACGACCAGCCTGCGTGACTCCGCCATCTGGGAGACGCCGAAGGGCTGCAAGGTCCAATGGACCGCGTTCGGCGAGGGAGGGTGCATTGATTGGACCCAGTACTTCGCCGAATACGCACGCCTCTGTCCGGGGGTCGCCGTCAACATCGAGACCATCGGTGGATTCCAGGTGGATTTCCCCTATCTGGAAGCCAGCTTCTGGGAAGCCTTCCCGAAGAAGCCCGCCGCCGAGTTCGCCAAGTTCCTCGCCGTGGCCAAACGGGGGAAAGCGGCCACCGGATTCGATGCCAACAATCGCGACCAGCAGCGCGGGGAACTCGAACGTTCCATCCGGTTCCTGCGCGAGAACATCGGTCTCGGTACGAAGTCCTGAGCCGCAGGTACGGGACCAGAGGCGGGCGTGAACGCCTGTCGTTTCGCATCCCCGCGAATCCGGAAGTGGCATCCATTATGCCTACTTCTCATCCGTGGGCAGGCCGGTGCTAAGGCCAATCCGCCTCCAGCGGATCCCCTCGGTCGGGGGGAGTGAAGTGTCCGACCCGCCTCCCGGTTGCCTGTTTGCCGCCGGTAGGATGCTGGGTTTGGTTCTGGGTTGTACCGCCTGTTCCGGTTTTCCGGGACAGGCGGTCTTCTTTTCAGCATGGGATCCCGGACTTGCCCAAGACCAAGCCGGAACCTGCAGGACCAAGAGTGATCCCAAAACCGTCGCGATTCAGTTCGAGACCGCGTTGGTGCGCCAGCGCTCAGTGACCGCCCACAGGTTGAGCGGGGCGATCGAACGTCCATGTTTCAGGTACCGGGTGCTGCCATCGGCAAAGGCGTAGTTGGATCCGCCGCCCTGCCCACCCGAGGCCGACCGCACGGAACTGTTGTGCACGCTGTGGTTCAGGACCTCGATGTCGTTGCCCAACCGGCCTTCAAGGAAGTCCATGAAGTAGTGCTCGATCATGTAGAGCTTCTCCCCGTACACGATCGTATCCGAGGGCTCCCGGATGGAGGATTCGTTGATCGTCTTGCCCACGATGGCGTTCATGTTGAACTCCGCACCCATCGTCTGCTCGAAGTAGTCGTTCCAGCCATTGATGATGTAGGAACGAGGCGCGGAATCGGCGATGAGGTTGGTCTGGCCCGTCAATGTGCGCGGGCGGTTCTTGTTGTCCGGACCGATGTCTGACGGGCACACCAGGATCCGTACGTCCTGGAAGTTCGGGCGAAGCCGTTCGCACCAACGCGGACCACTGTTGCGCTCCGGATAGGCGCCGTTGTTGTCCGTCAGGTAAACGGTTGTCGCGAGCCCGAGCTGGCGCATCTGATTGATGCACGCGATCCGCTTGGCGGCCTCTTTCGCCTTCCCGAGGCCCGGCAGGAGCATGCCCGCCAGGATGGCGATGATCGCGATCACCACAAGCAATTCGATGAGGGTGAAGGCCCGCATCAGGGGACGGCATTCCTGGTTCCCAGATTTCCTGTTCATGCTGGTCAGTTCTTCCTGCGTGTTTTCGTTTTCAACTCGATCCGCACCCCTCGGTGCGGGTTCCATCACCCCACTTCGATCTTCCTGCGATCCGGTCGAATCACCACCAACAGAAGACCGTCAGCCGCCAGCATAAGATGACCCGCAAACACTGGATCCTTGTCGCGGCCCTGATGCTGCTCGGCGGAGGCTACATCCGTTGGTTCACCGACTGGCTGGTCCCACCACAAATTCAAATCGAAGTTTCCACGAGACCCAGCGGTCGCGGGGGAGCGAGTAGCGCATCCCCGGTCCTGCCGACGTTGTTCATGCTCGACCGCGAATACTCCTTCAGTTCGCTGGAGGTCACCGCGGTCAGCAACGTCCCGCCCACACTCGTCGGAAAGACTGCCTGGCATCTGGCAGCGCAGGGCGAACCCGAGGTCCAGCGCGGTTTCGCCTACGGAGAAACCCTCAAGGGATACAAGACCGTCGTTGCACCGCTCCCCCTGATTCCCGGCGCGATCTACCGCGTGGACCTCAAGGCGGGCCGAGCGAAAGGCACCCGGACCTTCACCGCCGTTCCCGCGGCACCCTCCCCGTCGGAGTAGGAACGCCCCCACCCACCACGCATCACCCGGCCGTGTTCACCATTGCCGTCGCTGGCCGGACGGGTCCATCGTGTTTCCATCGCGCAGGCACCCGACCGCACCGGTGCCCGCCAAGTTTCCGAACATGAAAATCGCATCCACCCTGTTCAGCTGCCTTGCCGCCGGGTTGTGTATCGCCACCGCCATTGCCCAGGCACCGTCCACGAATGCCCCTCGTCCGCGGCCAGCACCACCCGCCGGCACGGTGCCGACGAGCGCCGGGACCAATGCCGTGGCCCGCACCGCCCGCAATCAGTTACCCTTCCAGGGGGCCGTCAAATCGGTGGATGCCACGGCCAAGACCCTGACCCTCGTGGGACCTCGGGATCAGGACCGCGTGATCCAAATCGACGGCGAGAGCCGGCTGATCAAGGCGGCCAAGCCGGTCACGCTGGCGGATGTGGTGACCAATGACTACGCCCGCGGCCTGCTGAAGAAGAACGATCGGGAAGACGTCCTGATCCACGGAACGTTTGGCCCGAAGCCGGCCCCCAGGCCCAAGACTCCGGTGCGCACCAACAAACCCATCCAGACGGTGAAGCCCGCGGCTGCACCAGCCCAACCTCGGCCCGCCACCCCGCCCACGCCGGCTCCCCAACCGCAATAAGGCAGGCCCGCATCCCCTCACCCATTTCTGGAAAGGTCAGGGGAAGATTCCAGTTTTTGTCCGCGGATTCACACCGACACTGACGCCTCAACATCGCAGCCAAGAAAAAGGAAGACGTATGGGCCTGATGAATTACCTCAAGACGCAGTTCCTCGAAATCATCCAGTGGGAAGATGACTCCCGGGACACCCTTTCCTGGCGATTCCCGGACCAAGACAAGGAAATCAAGAACGGCGCACAGCTGATCGTCCGCGAGTCGCAGGTCGCTCAGTTCGTCCACCTGGGCCAGTTCGCCGACACCTTCGCCCCCGGCAAACACACCCTGACCACGCAGAACATCCCGATCCTCTCGACGATCATGGGATGGAAGTTCGGGTTCGAGTCGCCGTTCAAGTGCGACATCTATTACGTCACCACCCGGCTCTTCAGTGGCAACAAGTGGGGCACATCCAATCCTGTGATGCTGCGTGACCCGGACTTCGGCATCGTCCGCGCACGCGCCTTCGGCACCTACGATTTCAAGGTGGTCGACCCGAAGGTCTTCCTGAAGGAGGTGGCCGGCACGGACCACCACTTCCGCCTCGAGGAGTTCCAGGACACCATGCGTTCCCGCCTGGTCTCGGCGTTCACCGATGCTCTGGCCTCGTCCAAGATCCCCGTTCTCGACGTCGCGTCCCGATATTCCGAGGTCGGCGAGGCCCTCCTGCCCGTCCTCAATCCAACCCTGCGGAGCAAGTACGGCCTCGAACTGAGCAGCTTCATCATCGAAAACGTCTCGGTTCCCCCGGAGGTCGAACAGGCGATCGACAAGCGCTCCAGCATGGCGGCCATCGGCAACCTCAATGACTACGTGAAGCTCCAGATGGCCGAGGGCCTCGCCAAGGGTGAAGGCGGCGGTGGAACCGGCGGGCAGGTCACGCAGTTCGCCATGGGGATGGCTCTGGCCAACCAGATGCTCAATCAAGCCGGCGGCATCCTCGGCCAGGCGGTTCCCCCGGCGGGAGCCGTTCCTCCGCCACTCCCCGGCCAAACCGCCACCTCACCGGCAGCGGCGGGCAGCGGTCTTCCAGAACTTCTGACCCCGGCAGATACGGCGCGGGCGCTGGGAGTCACCGAGGCGGATGTCCTTCAGGCGCTCGGCGACGGCAGCCTCAAGGGCAAGAAGATCGGAAGCGCCTGGCGCATCACCCGCAGCGCGATTGAGGAATTCCTCAAGAGCTGATCCCTCACGAGCATCTCCGGGACCTGATGAAGCCGCCCGTTCCGCCGCCCATCCCTCCCGGAGTTCCTCCGGTGTCCAGTCCCGCCGCGCCTCCGGCCACCCCGGAGGCGCGGGCCCGATCCAAGTTCGCCTGTCCCACCTGCGGGGCGGAGGCGGTGTGGAATCCCGGAAAGAAGGCCTTGATCTGCGGTTACTGCGGCACGGAGGCCCCTGCTGAACTGGAGACCACGCCCTCGGGCGAGACCATAATCCACGAGCACGACCTCGTCACCGCCCTCCGCAGCATCCCGGACAGCAAGCGGGGATGGAAAACCGAGAAGACACAGGTCCGTTGCCAGCATTGCAATGCGATCTCGGTCTTTGATCCCGACAAGATCGGCAAGCGGTGCGACTTCTGTGGCGCATCGGCCCTGGTGCCCTACGAGGACGTCAAGGAAGCCTTCCAACCGGAAAGCCTCCTGCCCAAGCAGATCAGCGAATCAAAGGTACGGGACCTGATCCGGCAATGGTACAAGTCGCGATGGTTCGCCCCCAGCGCCCTCGGCACCCGCGCCCTGACGGACACCGTCCACGGGGTTTACCTTCCCTACTGGACCTTCGACGCCCAGGCATACGCCCAGTGGACCGCCGAAAGCGGCTACCACTATTACGTCACCGAACATTACACGGACGCCCAGGGCAACCGACAGACCCGGCAGGTCCAGAAAACCCGCTGGCAGTACAGTTCCGGTTCCGTCGAACACTTCTTCGACGACGAACTCGTCGCTGCCACCAAGGGCGTGAACCTCGCGCTCCTCTCCAAGATCGAACCCTTCCCGACGGACAAGCTCGTCCCCTACGATCCAGGGTTCCTCGCTGGCTGGACGGTGGAGCGCTACCAGATCGATCTCGTCACCGCCGCCGCCGCGGCCCGCGAGAACATGAACGGTGAACTGCGCTCACTCTGCGCCCGGGAAGTCCCAGGCGACACCCACCGGAACCTTCAGGTCTCCGCCCGGTGGTCCGACCAGACGTTCAAGCACATCCTCGTTCCCATCTGGATCCTGACGTACGACTACCACGGCAAATCGTATCAGGTGCTGATCAACAGCTACACGGGGAGTATCGCGGGCAAGCGGCCCTACAGCTTCTGGAAGATCTTCTTCCTCGTCGTCGCCATCATCGCCGCGATCGCCCTCTTCGCAGCGATCGCGGGAACCGGCAAGGGACGTTGACCGGCGGAAAGCCTTACCGCGCGGGCTTCAAGGCGCGCTTCAAGGCATCGATCACCTGCGCCGGTTCCCATCGGTTGCCGATGATGATCTCCACGACACGCCCCTCTGGATCGAGGATCACCGTACGCAGGTTGTGGTTCTGGTTGTCGGGCGTCACGTTCCTGCCGAAGTACAGGCCGAAGTGGGAACCCAAGGGTTGTACCTGCTCGTACGCCCCCGTCGCGAAGGTCCAACGTTCCGGGTCGTACTGATGCCGCCGGGCATAGGACTCCAGTGCCTTGGGCGAGTCGTTCTCCGGTTCGAAGGAGACGGAAAGCAGGTGCCAGTTTGCCGGCATGGTTGCATCCGCCTTCATCTGTCGCAGGGCGCGGGAGAGGTTGTCGGCCTCCCGCGGACAGAAGTCCGGCAATGGGCAACGCGTGAAGAAGAAATTGAAGGCCAGAGCCTTCCCTCGAAACTGGCTGAGCCGGATCGGCTGCCCCAACTGGTTGGTCAACGCGTAATCCGGCACGAGGTCTCCCACCTTCAACTCCGGCACATCCTTGTAGAAGGACACTCCGTTCGGATCATTCAGCACCGGCGCCGGCTTGGGAGCTACCGTTTGCGGGCCAACATTGCTGAGAACCTGAAAGCCCTCCGCCCATGAATCCTTGGGCTCCACCAGAAGCTTGAACCGGACAAAGTCGCCGGACTTCAGCCCAACGAGCCACGAGGGATCCTTCACATCGAATGGCATCGTCATGGCCTCCATGTACCCCTCGATGCGGTCATGACGGATGACCGCCTCGTTGTTGGTGGCCCGGACCTCAATGACCACGCCGGTCACATCGTAGCTCTGCCGTCCCTCGGATGCCCCGCCATCACGACAGCCCGTGGTCATGATCGCAGCCGCAACCAACCCACCCCCCAACCATTTCGCGCGCTCCATGCTCAAATCTTCGTCACTGGCACCCGCATGGCAAGTTCCCGGAGCCTGCGTGTTCGGGCAGGAAACCCTGCAACTCCCGGTTCCCGACTGCTTTCAGACCTTGAGTGAATTTACCGAAGTATGTCACAAATTGACCAATGCAGCCCCATCGTGGCACGACAATCCTTCTGCTGGGGATCATCGCGTGCTGCGGCGGTTGCATCCTCGCCGGGCTTCCCGCCTGGGTCATGGCAAACAATGACCTGACCCTGATGGACTCCGGCCGGATGGACGCCGAAGGTCGAGGATTGACCCAGGCCGGCAAGGTTTGCGGCATCATCGGAACGAGCCTGACAGGCGTCGCCCTCCTCGCCAGCGTCCTGATCGCTTCGTCCCAAGGCAGCTGACGCCTTTCGGCGTTCCCATCCATTTCAGGTACCGACACCGGCCGCCACCAACCGCGCGGCCACCGTGGCGGCGTCCATCCCGGTGATCCGGACAACCTTGTGCGGGGATGTCGCCCCGCGCGCCACCGCGACTTGACGCCGTCCACATCCCAGCAAATCCGCCAGAAACTCCACCAGGGCTTCGTTTGCTGCCCCTTCGACCGGAGGCGAAGCGATCCGGATCTTCAACGCGCCCCCGTGCATTCCGGCGAAGGCGGTAGCCCGTGCCCGCGGTTGGGCCTTGATGGTGAGGAGGCATCCACCGGACTCAGCCGCGATGTAGCTCGGCAAACCCATAGGTACAAAAACCGTTCCCTGTTGCCCGTTCCCCGCCCGCAGATCCCACTGTCCCCATTGTGGGCTGGGTGCCCTCACCCGGCGATCCCGAGAATGCGCCGCCCACAGCAACTCACCTTCAACCCCAGGGGAGGCTCCGGAAGATCGTGGGCCAGATCCCGAATTCCACCCAGGCAGGGATCCCGGGCAGGCCCGCCTTCAACCACGGAAAGCCTTGACCCAAAAGGGTAAACCCCACCCACGCAACAACCATCGCAGGCAACGCAGACAGGTCCATCTGCCCAAGACGGAAAAAAGCAAAAGGCCGGGAAAGACGTTCCCCCGTCTGCTGGACAAAATCCCAGAAGGCATGGTTGCCAAGATAGACGTAGAGGTTCAGCAAATGCAGCCCCAGCAGCCCAACCACAAACCACCGAAGGACCGTATAATAGGACAACCCCATCACCACGGCCTGTTGGACAAGGTGGGTTCCGTCCTGGAGCGCAGGCATGATGCGGTATTCCGCAGCCAGCCACCCAACCACACCCCACGCGGATGCAGCCAGCACGGGAGGCAAAAGGAACAGCGCAGGTGCTGGCAAAGCCCCGATCAAGCCCAACTGCTTTCGGATGACTCGTGTGACACCGTCACGATCCCGGGGAGGCCGATTGATGATCAGGACAGCCACCCACGCCGTGTACCAAATCGACAGAAGCCATCCAAAACTCAGCACCGAGTAGGAAAGCATCCGGGCAAAGCTGTCTGCCCGGAATGACAAGGTCACCGTCGGTCCTTCCCAGCTGGGATGCCACGGAAGGGCGGGTCCGACCTGACGGTAGATCATCGCCCGGAAGACGAGCATCCCGACCAATCCCACGAGATACCCCCAGCGCGGATCCCGGGCACGGGACGCGGCGCGCAGGTTGCCAAGGATGGTCCCCGCGGACCCTGCTGCCTCCAGTCCATGGATTCCCCGCCACGAGACCCACATCAGCAGGCCCGCGAGGTTCAGGAAGAGATCGACCAATGCCATGGACGGAAGCCGGTGGACGTTGACGGACCGGTGGGTTGCCCCGACCCGGCCAGCCCCCCACCGGTCATCCGCCCGATGGGACTACATCATGCGCAGCAGGGTATCGGCCATCTCGCTGGGCGTAGCAGCAACGCCGATGCCTGCCTTGCGGAAGGCGTCGATCTTGGCCTGTGCGGTTCCCTTGCCACCGCTGACAATGGCGCCGGCATGGCCCATGCGGCGTCCCGGAGGTGCCGTGGCGCCCGCAATGAACCCGGCCACCGGCTTGGTGCCGTAGCGACCGATCCACTCAGCAGCTTCTTCCTCGGCCGCGCCACCGATCTCACCGATCATGATGATTCCGTGCGTCTCCGGATCCGCCATGAACATCTTGATGACGTCCAGATGCGAGGTTCCGTTGACTGGATCGCCACCGATGCCCACGCAGGTGGACTGACCCACGCCACGGCAGGTCAACTGCCAGACCGCCTCGTAGGTCAACGTGCCGGAGCGGCTCACCACGCCGACATGGCCCTTCTTGTGGATATAACCGGGGGCGATGCCGATACGGCAGCCGCCGTGGGATTGGGGTCCCTCGCCGGGCGTCACGAGGCCCGGGCAGTTCGGTCCGATCAGGCGCGACTTCGAGCCCTGCATGGCCCGCTTCACGCGGACCATGTCGTTCACGGGAATGCCTTCAGTGATGCAAACCACGAGATCAAGTCCGGCATCCACCGCTTCAAGGATGGCGTCCGCCGCGAACGGAGGCGGCACGAAGATCGCCGAGGCGGTTGCTCCGGTTTCACGTGCGGCCTGGGACACCGTGTCGAACACGGGAACCTTGCCTTCGAACAGTTGCCCGCCCTTTCCGGGCGTGACACCAGCGACAACCTGGGAGCCGTAAGCAAGTGAGAGTTGGGCGTGCCGGGCACCGAAGGAACCGGTGATACCCTGGATCAACACCTTGGTCTGCGGAGTAACGAGAATGGCCATGGTAAATCGATTTGTTGGATGTTTTCGGTTCTTCGACTCAGGCAGCCCGTGTGGCCTTGACCACCTTCTGGGCGGCATCCGCCATGGAATCCCCGGAGATGATCGTCAACCCGGACTCGGCCAACGTCTTCTTGCCCGCGGCCACGTTGTTGCCCTCCAGACGCACCACCAAAGGCAGCTTCAGGCCGGTCTCGCGCACCGCTTCCACGATGCCCGTGGCGATCACATTGCAGTCCATGATCCCACCAAAGATGTTCACAAGGATGCCCTTCACGGCCACGTCACTCAGGATGATCCGGAACGCCGCCGCGACCTGGTCCTTCGATGCGCCACCCCCGACGTCCAGGAAGTTCGCAGGATCGCCGCCGTAGTGCTTGATGATGTCCATCGTCGACATGGCCAACCCGGCGCCGTTCACGAGGCACGCGATATTGCCGTCGAGCTTGATGTAGTTCAGGGAGTACTTGGAGGCTTCAACCTCCAAGGGCGATTCCTCGGCCAGATCCCGCATCGCCTGGATATCCGTGTGACGGTAGAGGGCGTTGTCGTCCAACGCGATCTTGGCATCGACGGCCATGATGGCTTCCTTGCCACCCGGTCCTTCAACGATGCACAAGGGGTTGATCTCGACCATCGCCGCATCGGATTCCCAGGAGGCCTTGTAGACACCGGCAATCAGCTTGCAGGCCTGGTTGAACAGGTCGCCCTTCAGGCCCAGTGCCGCGGCAATCTTCCGCGCCTGGTACGGCATCAGGCCCACCGCTGGATCCACATGCTCACGCACGATCTTCTCAGGGGTGTGCGCGGCCACTTCCTCGATCTCCACGCCACCTTCGGTGCTCGCCATGATCAGCGGACGCGAATTCGCCCGATCCAGCAACACGGCCAGATAGAACTCCTTCTTGATGGTCTCGGCGGCCGCGATGAGGATCGTCTGCACCACGCGACCTTCAGGACCGGTCTGCTTCGTCACGAGAGTCTTCCCCAGCATGTTGCCGGCGAAGTTCACCGCCTCGTCAACGGACTTGGCCAGCCTCACGCCGCCCTGAAAACCGTGGGTGAAGGTTCCCTTGCCGCGCCCGCCGGCATGGATCTGGGACTTGATCACGATCAACGTGTGGCCTGCGGCAAACAGCTTCTCCGCCACTGCCCGTGCTTCGTCGACCGTCTTGCAGGGTTCCCCCGCCGGCACGGCAACCCCGTGTCGCGCGAGCAATTGCTTCGCTTGGTATTCGTGGATGTTCATCGGCTCACTGTGTCTTGAACCCGGAAATTTGCCGCCGGGAACGGCCCGGGGATCAAGGATCCCCGCCAGCATGAAATGGGTTTCGGAGGAACCCCTGGATCCGGGCCGCAGGAACGCCCCGGAACAGGTTCACCCTCCGTGCTCTGACGACTCGTCAGCGCTGGGAAATCGGCACCACCTTCAGCCCTTCAGGCCCGGTGTACACCGACTGCGGACGGATCAGCCGGTTGTCTGCCAACTGCTCCAGCACGTGCGCCGTCCAACCGCTCGTCCGCGCAATCGCAAACAAGGGCGTGAACAGGTCGGTCGGAATCCCGAGCGAGTAGTAGACCGTCGCACTGTAGAAATCGACGTTCGCATGCAGCTTCTTCTCAAGAAGCATGATTTCCGCAATGCGGTCGGACATCTGGATCCACTTCGGGTCGCCCAGCTTCGCCGAAAGCAACTGCGCCATGCGCTTCAGGTGAGGTGCCCGCGGGTCCAACACCTTGTACACGCGGTGACCGATGCCCATGATCTTCTGCTTCTGCCGGAGGCGTTCCGCCACGTACGCGTCCACCGCATCCAGCGATCCGATGGCCGTCAGCATCTTGATCACCCCTTCGTTGGCACCGCCGTGCAGCGGTCCCTTCAGGGTTCCGATGGCGGAAGTGATCGCCGAGTACATGTCGCTCTGCGTCGCGATGGTCACCCGCGCGCTGAACGTCGAGGCGTTCATGCCATGATCGGCGTGCAGGACGTAGCACATGTCCATCGTGCTGACCTTCTCTGCCGAGGGCTTCACGCCATCGATCATGTAGAGGAAGTTGGCGGCCTCACCCAGCGTGGGGTCGGGGGGCACGATCGCCAACCCCTGACGGGAGCGGTGGAAATAAGCCGTGATCACCGGAATCTGGGCGATCAGACGGAAGGCCTTGCGCCGTTGCGCATCCATCGTCTCGTCGTCCGCGGTCGTATCGTAGCAACCCAGCGCGGACACTCCCGTGCGGATGGCATGCATGGGACCCGTGTCCTTCGGAAGGCGGGTGATGAGGTCTGCCACGCCCTGGGGGATTTCCCGGTAGCCAGCGAGCGTCGACTTCAACTCGGCGAGCTCAGCGGCATTGGGCAACCGGTTGTAGAACAACAGGTGCACCACCTCCTCGAAGGTCACCTTTCCCGCCAACTCGTCGATGTCGTAGCCGCAATAGATCAACTGCCCGATGTCACCCCGCACGTCACTCAGACGCGTGTGCGCAGCAATGATTCCATCGAGCCCCTTCGCAAAAACAGCGGCGTTATCAGCAGTACTCATGTCGTGGTTGGATGCTTCAGACCAGATTCCGCAAACCCCCAAACTCTGTTGACCCCCCTACGTGGGCGTCAACGGATTTCCCGGATTTGCGCGCCAAATGCTGTCGGAACGTATGCCAAGGCACCGCGTGTCCGTCAGACCGAACCAGGAATCAACCCATACCCAATCCCAAGGATCAGCCGGCTCGCTCCGTTCGGTTCCTCACCTTGCACGCGTCGCGGAGCTTTGCAAACCCGCCCTGCACCACGATGTTGACCACATGACACTGTCCGTGGTCATCCCTGCCTTCAACGAGGAGCGACTCCTTCCGTCCACACTCAAGGCGCTGCATCAGGCGATCGAATGCCTCCATCAGCTCGACTGGTCCACCGAAGTCATCGTCTGCGACAACAATTCCACCGACCGCACCGCCGACATCGCCCGTTCCCAAGGTGCAACCGTTGTGTTCGAGCCGATCAACATGATCGGGCGCGCCCGAAATGCCGGTGCCCGCGCCGCCAACGGCGACTGGATCCTTTTCCTTGACGCTGATTCGATTCCTTCCCCCGCCCTCCTCCAGTCCATGGCCAAGGCCATCCTCACCGGAAACTGTTTCGCAGGTGGGTCCACCCTGCGCCTCGATGGAGGCCCACCTTCAGCCCACTTCGTGACGGCCGTCTGGAACATGATCAGTTGGACCGGCAAATGGCCCGCCGGATCCTTCATCTTCGTGGAAACCGCGGCGTTCCGCGAAGTCGGCGGCTTCAGCCTGAAGCAATTTGCCGGGGAGGAACTCGACCTTGCCCGACGCCTGAAGCGCTCGGAACGTGCGCGGGGCCGTCGGCTGCGGATCCTGACAGGGACGCCCCTCATCACTTCCGCACGCAAGGTCCGCCTGTACAAGCCCCGGGAGATTCTGGGGTTCATGCTGCGTGCGCTGTTCCGGCCACGCTCGACCATGGCGAGCCGCGAGGCTTGCTCCATGTGGTATGATGGCCGGCGTTGAGCGGTGGGGGATTTTCGATTCGCCGCACGGCACGCAGGATGCTCTCGTGACCCAGTGATTTGCCCAGCCACAAGCAGGACGCGGCACACGCCCTCCGGACTCCAGTGTCGGCGTGCCTTCACCCTCATCGAGCTGCTGGTCGTCATCGCGATCATCGCCATCTTGGCTGGAATGCTCCTGCCCGCACTGGGCAAGGCGAAATCGAAGGCCTTGCAGACCCAATGCCTGAGCAATTACCGCCAACTGAACCTCGCGTGGTTGATGTACATCGACGATCACCGCGAGGAATTACCTCCAAACGAGACCATCCTCTCCGGCGGCCGTACCGGTGCCAACGCCACCGCCCGCACCTGGGTCACCGGCAACGCCTACACAGACACGACCCCCACCAACCTCCAGCGGGGCCTGCTGTTCCCCTACAATCGATCCGTCGCCATCTACAAATGTCCGGCTGACCGGTCCACCGTCCGCGACGAAGGCAAGGTGAAGCGCGTCCGCAGCGTCTCCATGAACGCCTACATGAACGACGAGCCCAACCCGGCCGATCGGACCTGTTGGCACAAGCTCAGCCAGATCGTGAACCCAGCCCCTTCAGCGGCCTTCGTCTTCCTCGACGAACACGAAAACTCCATCGAAAACGCCCGATTCGTCGTCACCCAAACCGGTGATTTCCGATGGGTGGATTTCCCCGCTTCGCGTCACAACAACGGGTTGAACCTCTCCTTTGCCGACGGCCACGCGGAGTCCTGGAAGTTGGTCTCGAACGCCTCGAGACGCATCGCGCTCATGCCGCCCTGGATCCAGAACCAATCCGTCCGCTCGGACGACCCCGACCTACGGCGCTTCCACAACGCCGTCCCGAAGATCCCGTTGTGATCCAGAAAGCGAACTTTACTCCGGAGACTCGTTCACCCGCGGCAGCGTGAAGTAGAAGCAGGAACCACGGCCCGGTTCGCTCTCCACCCGTACGTCGCCACCGTGCGCCTGCACGATGTGCTTCACGATGCTCAGCCCGAGACCGGTTCCGCCCTGTTCCCGTGAACGCCCTTTGTCCACGCGGTAGAAACGCTCGAAGATCCGGTCCCGCGCCTCCGCGGGAATCCCCACCCCATCGTCCGCCACCCAGGCCTCGACGATGTCCTCGTGCAACGACCGTGCTCCAACCACCACCCGTCCACCGGGACGTCCGTACTTGATGGCGTTGTCGACCAGGTTCGAGAGCACCTGCTGCAACCGGTCGCCATCGCCATGGATCCGGAGCGCCTCCGGAACGTCGTTGCGGAGCAGTGTCGCACGCTCCGCCGCCTTCACGCGCAGGTCGTCCACCACCTGGGCGGCGACCTCATGAAGGTTCGTCGGTTGCAGGTTCATGATCACCTGACCTGACTCCAGCTTCGAGATCGTCAACAGATCCTCGATCAGGAAGGTCAGGCGATCGGCGTGCTTGTCGATGATCTGGAGGAATCGGGTCGACGTTTCCGGATCCTCCTTGGCACCGCCCAGGAGCGTTTCGGTGTAGCCCTTGATCAGCGAGAGCGGCGTGCGCAGTTCATGGCTCACGTTCGCCACGAACTCACGTCGCTGTTCCCCCAACCGCTTGTATTGGGTGAGATCGTGAAACACGAACAGGGTCCCGGCCAGCAACCGGTCGGGATCCCGCAGGGCGACCGCGTTCACCTGAAGGGTCTTCGGGAACTCGCCCGGCAATTCCAGCTCCTGATCCGTCAACCGTCCCTGATGAACGGTCTTCTGGGCCAACTCAGCCAACCCCGGCAGGGGAACCGCCTCCGCCACCGGCTTGTTGCGGATCTCGCCACTCAAGCCGAACAGACGGACCAAGGCGGGATTCATGTGCTCGACCCGCCCCTGCGGATCGAGAAGCAGGACTCCCTCCACCATGCTGTCCAGCAAGGCCTGCTGTTTCGACTGTTCCTCCACCAACTGGAGATGGCGCGTGGTCTTGAGTTCCGCCAGACGCAACAATGCTTCACGCAACCGGGCGCGCGTCATCTGCTCCTGACGCACAAGCCAGGATACCAGCGCCAGTCCGGACGCCCCCACCGCGATCTCAATCCACATGAATCTCGAAGTTCAACCCTCCACGAACCGGTACCCAACCCCGCGCACCGTATCGAGGTAGCGGGCCGCCGCACCCAGCTTCTCCCGCAACCGCCGCATGTGGGTATCCACCGTCCGGGTATCGATGATGTTGTCGTACTCCCAGACATCCTGCAGCAGCTGATCCCGGCTCTGCACGCGGCCACGCCGCGTTGCCAGGGTCGTGAGCAGCTTGAACTCCGTTGCCGTCAGGTCCACCCGCTGGCGCCCCACCATTACCAGATGCCGCGGGATGTTGATCACCAACTCGCCGAACGTCAGTTCCTCGGGCTGATCCTCGGTTTCCGTCCGACGCCGCAGCAGGTTCTTCACCCGGAGCACCAACTCGCGCGGACTGAACGGCTTCGTCACGTAATCGTCCGCCCCGAGTTCCAACCCCAGGACGCGGTCGATCTCGGCCGCCTTCGCGGTCAGCATGATCACCGGAATCGAACTCGTCGCCGCGTCGCGCTTCAGCAGCTTGCACACTTCGAGTCCATCCACCTCCGGCAACATCAGATCCAAAAGGATCAGGTCCGGCACGGTTTCCCGCGCCTTCTTCAGCGCTTCCGCGCCGTCGTCTGCCGTCGAGACCTCGAAGCCGGCCTGCTTCAGGTTGAAGCCAACCAACTCCAAGGCATCCGGCTCGTCGTCCACCACCAGAATCTTTGCCATGCTGGATCCTGTCCTAGGCACGACAGCACCCTGAATCAATGGCGGAAGCGTTACAAGGGGGTGACGACCCCACGGACCCTTCCCTGCACGGCCCCTTCCCGGATCACACCATTACCCAACCTTGCCGCTCCCGCAGACCCGGCATACTGTGCGGCCGCCGTATGGAAAAAGTCGTCATCATCGGGACCGGATGCGCCGGTCTCACCGCCGCCGTCTACACCGCCCGGGCCAATCTCACTCCCCTCGTCCTCACCGGGGTCATGCCCGGCGGCCTGCTGACGACCACCTCCACGGTCGAGAACTTCCCAGGCTTCCCCGAGGGCATTGACGGCTTCGAACTCATGACCCGGATGCAGGCTCAGGCCGAACGCTTCGGCGCCCGCGTCCAGTTCGCCACCGTCGAATCCGTCCACCTGAATGAAAGCCCCATCCGGCTCATGGTCGACGGCCAACCGGTCACCACGGAAACCCTCATCATCGCCACCGGCGCCGGCCATCGTCACCTCGATGTCCCCGGCGAACACGAACTCGAGAAGAAGGGCGTGACCTACTGCGCCACCTGCGATGGCGCCCTGCCCGGCTTCCGCAACCAACCGCTCGTGGTGGTCGGCGGCGGCGACTCCGCCTGCGAAGAGGCCACCTATCTCACGCGCTTCGCCTCGAAGGTCTACCTCGTCCACCGCCGCGACAGCCTCCGTGCCTCCCGCATCATGGCCGAGCGAACCCTCGCCAACCCCAAGATCGAACCCGTCTGGGACTCCGTCGTCACCGAGGTCCTCGACGTGAGCGCTGGAAAGGTCACCGGCGTCCGACTCAAGAACTTGAAGACCGGCGCCGAATCCGTCCTGCCCTGCGCCGGCCTGTTCGTCGCCGTTGGTCACGTCCCCAACACCCAGCTCTTCAAGGGCGTCCTCGACATGGACGAAGCCGGCTACCTCCGTCCAAAGGAAGGCACTGCCCTGAATGTTCCCGGTGTATTCACCGCCGGTGACTGCTCCGACCACGTCTATCGTCAGGCCATCACCGCCGCCGGCATGGGCTGCTCTGCCGCGATCGACGCCGAACGTTACCTCGCCGCACGCCAGCATTGAGTGGGGAAGTTCGAAGTTTTCAGTTTCAAGTTTGAAGCCGGATCCACCGGGTGAGGTCACCCGGGCGCATCGTCACACTGCCCCCGTTTGGATGTGGTTTCGGGGCGGCGATGTCCTCATCGCCATGGGAAAGGCTTTGGAACGGCGACGAGGACGTCGCCACCCCGTTCCATGCGGGAACAGTGTCAAGATGCGCCCAGGTCACCCGGCCCACAAGTTCACCTCTGGAAACTCCCCCTCTGCGCCCGCTTCAATCTTGAATCTTGAAACTTGAAACTCCTCCCCCCATGCAACTGTCCCCCACCGAACTCGCCTCCCGGATAAAGTCCGGCGAATCCATCCCCCTGCTCGACGTCCGTGAGGTCGAGGAACACCAGTTCGTCGCCCTTCCCGGGTCCGTCCTGATTCCCCTCGGCGAGATCGCCGACCGCATCGACGAACTTGCTCCCTGGAAATCCCAGACCTTCGTCGTCTACTGCCATCACGGCATCCGCAGCGCACGCGCCGTCGCCTTCCTTCGCTCCCAGGGCTTCACCGCCGCCCTCAACCTCGCCGGCGGCATCGACCGCTGGTCCACCGAAGTTGACCCTTCCGCACCGCGCTATTGAGCATGAATGCGGCAAGTGCCTTGACCACGGATTTCACGGATGGACGAGGCTGGAATGGTGGATTTCCCCGCGGCAGACCGCTCACCTTGCGGGTGTGCGGGAAGCCCGACTCAAGTCCCTGCTTATCCGTGGTATCCGTGCAATCCGTGGTTCCCACTGCCTTTTCCTGGTTGAACGGTTGGGCGCGCTGAAGGAGCACCCCGGCAGCAGCCCAACCATCCGCCGATCTCCGCTGTACAGCCGCGACCACCGCGATTTGCCCCCAACCAAGGAACCTTCATTCTCCACGCAGCAGACATCTCGCGCAGAGGCGCAGAGGCGCTGAGGAAGAAGGGAAACGATGGGATGGGCACCCTTGAAGCGACTCACCGCAGGATGACTCGCTGACGGTGATTGAAAGCCCCCTTTTTCTCCGCGCCTCAGCGTCTCTGCGCGAGTCATTCTCCGTCTTGCAAGGGCTTGGCCCGTCATGAGCCGAAATGCCCAAGGCCACAGGTTGAATCTGGAGGATGCCCCGGAAAGAAGTGGTGCGCGGGGCGGGGGTCGAACCCACAACCTTCGGCTCCGGAGGCCGACGCTCTATCCAATTGAGCTACCCGCGCACGGTCAGGACGGCGACAAACTAGGAAGCCTGTGCCTCAGGATCAATGAGTTTGTTTGATCGGGGGGCAGAGTTTGAAGTTTCACGATTCAAGTTTGAAGGCCTGGCCCATTGGAGGCCGGGTGCCCTCACCCGGCAAAGGACCTGACGGAAACCCGTGGAAACCCAATGCCCGGATGGCGACCGCCGGATCCCCCTTGAAACATCAAACTTCAAACTTGGAACTCTCGCCAAGGTCCGCATCTTGACGCTGCGGCTCCATTTGGAGTCTTCTCTCCCCCTTTGGAACGTTTCTGAATATGACCACGATCACTGCCATCCAGGCCCGCGAGATTCTCGATTCACGCGGAAATCCCACTGTTGAAGTCGATGTCCATCTCGCCGGCGGCGCCCTCGGGCGCGCTGCGGTCCCCTCCGGAGCCAGCACCGGCGAGCACGAAGCCATCGAACTGCGCGACGGCGACAAGAAGCGCTACCTCGGCAAGGGCGTTTCCAAGGCAGTCAAGAACGTCGACGACAAGATCGCTCCCGAACTGCTCGGCGAAGATGCCACGAACCAGGTCGGCATCGACCGCATCATGCTCGATCTCGACGGCACCGAGACCAAGTCGAAGCTCGGAGCCAACGCCATCCTCGCCGTGTCGCTCGCGACCGCGAAGGCCGCGTCGGCCCAGCTTGGCCAGCCCCTGTTCAAGTACCTCGGTGGGCCCAACGCCAAGGTCCTGCCCGTCCCCATGGCGAACGTCATCAACGGCGGTGCCCACTCGGACGCGCCGATCGACTTCCAGGAATTCATGGTGATGCCCCACGGCTTCGCCACCTTCTCTGACGGCCTCCAGGCCATCACCGAAATCTTCCACGCCCTGAAGGCCGTGCTGAAGAAGAAGGGCCTCTCCACCGCCGTCGGTGACGAAGGTGGATTTGCGCCGAAGCTGGAAAGCGCCGAGGCCGCCCTCGACGCGATCTCCCAGGCCACGAAGGACGCCGGTTACAAGCTCGGCAAGCAGATCTTCCTCGCCCTCGATGTCGCCGCCTCCGAGTTCTACAACGGCGACGGCTCCTACACCTTCAAGAAGAGCTCCGGCAAGAAGCTCTCCGGCGACGAACTCGTCGACTTCTACGTCAAGCTCGCCAGCGAGTACCCGATCGTCTCCATCGAGGACGGCTGCGCCGAGGGCGACTGGAAGTCCTGGAAGACGCTCACCGACAAGCTCGGCTCGAAGGTCCAGCTCGTCGGCGACGATCTGTTCGTCACCAACGTGAAGTTCCTCCGCAAGGGCATCGACACCGGCACGGCCAACTCGATCCTCGTCAAGGTGAACCAGATCGGCTCCCTGACCGAGACGCTCGACGCCGTCCAGCTCGCCCAGTTCAACAAGTACACCGCCGTCCTCTCCCACCGTTCCGGCGAGACCGAGGACTCCACGATCGCCGACATCGCCGTCGCGACGAACTGCGGTCAGATCAAGACCGGCTCCCTCAGCCGCACGGACCGCACCGCCAAGTACAACCAGCTCCTGCGCATCGAGCAGTTGCTCGGCAAGCAGGCGATCTACGCCGGCACCAGCGTCCTCCCGAAGGGCCGCTGATCTTCCCGGGATTCCTTCAGGGGCACGACGCTTCGCGCGTCGTGCCCTTTTTCTTTTCCCGGTCCCAGGCGTCCCGCCCCAGCATGGACGCCACCGACCCGTGTGGTACGGTCGCTCCATGCTTTCGGTCCGACAACGCCCCACGCCGTGGCGTCCCTCCCTTTGCCTGCTCGGGTTCCTGTACCTGTGGACGGCCAGCGTCCAGGCCCAGACATCCCTGCTGCCATCCGGTCGCCTGGTGGGCATGGGCCTTCAAACCCCGGACGCCTCGACGGCCTCGCGGAGCGTGATCACGGTTGCTGGACAGCCCTTCACGCAGGGCATCCGGGTGGTGTCAGCCAAGGTCCCGTCCAATGCCTGGAACATCCAGCTCGGCACGTTGACGACCGCTCCGGTGGCCAGCGGGGATGTCATCGCGGGGGAGATCTACCTCCGTCGCGTTTCCCCGACCAATGCCCCGGCCCTTGCTGAGCTCGTCTTTGAGCAGGCGGGATCGCCGTACACCCAATCGCTCGTCCGGGTGCTTTCCGAGGAATCCGGGACCTGGACCCGATACCGGTTCGCCTTCCACTCCAAGGCCGCCTACGCCACGGGTGCCGCGCAGTTCAACATCCGGCTTGGGTACGCCATCCAGACCTTGGAACTCGGCGGACTTTCGCTCACGAACCATGGCCAGGTCCGGCCCCTCGCAGATTTCCCCAACGACCTGACCTATGCCGGGCGGGAAGCAGACGCGCCCTGGCGCGCTGCGGCCAACGCCAGCATCGAGAAGATCCGCAAGGCCAACCTCACCCTCGACCTGCGTGACACCGACGGCTTCCCCATGCCGGGTGTTCCGGTCGAACTGCGCCTCGTCCGTCACGAGTTCGCCTTTGGTTCCGCCGTGGACGGCAGCCGCCTGCTGGCCGCCGGAGCCGATGCCGACCGGTATCGCGGGGTCATCACCCAGTGGTTCAACACCGCGGTGCTGGAGAACGACCTGAAGTGGCCCCAGTACGAGGGCAACCCGTCCCTCGCCCAACGAGCCGTCACCTGGCTGCGCACGCGCGACATCGACGTTCGAGGGCACAACCTGATCTGGCCCGGAACCAACCAGCCCGCCTTCCTGCCGACCGACGTCCGCGGGATGCTGAACGACGTCCCGCGGCTGCGCACCCGGATCAACACCCACTTCACGAACATCCTCTCGCGCTTCGCCGGGCAGATCGCCGACTGGGACGTCGTCAACGAACCCCTCCACGAACGCGCACTGGAAGGCGTGATGGGCCGTGGCGAGGTCGTTGAATGGTTCCGCATGGCCCGCAAGCTCGAACCCTCCGCGACGCTTTACCTCAACGAATACGTCAACCTCGAGGACGCCACCCGTGCAGGTTCCATCAAGCTCCGCCAATACGCGGATGACCTGCGCGCCAGTGGCGCGCCCGTGGACGCCCTCGGCTTGCAGGCACACTTCGGCGGGTTCCTCACTTCGCCTCCCGAACTCCTCGCGCGCCTCGACCTGATCTCCGGTCTCGACGCCGGAACCGGGACCTACCCGCTGCGCATCACCGAATTCGACATGAACGTCGCCGACGAACAGGTCCAGGGCGACTACACGCGCGACTTCCTCACCGCCGCCTTCAGCCACCCGGCCGTCAATGGCGTCCTCATGTGGGGTTTTTGGGCCAATCAGCACTGGATTCCACACGGAGCCCTGTTCCGTCCCGACTGGTCGCTCAAGCCGAATGCGATCGCGTGGAGCAACCTCACCTTCCGGGCCTGGACCACGCACACCAACGTCAAGGCGTCGAGCACCGGAAAAGCGACGGCCCGGGGTTTCAAGGGCGATTACGAGGTCACCGTGCGACTCCCAGGGACGAACGTGGTCACGCAGGTCAGCCTCTCCTCGGACGGCACCGTGCGGGCGACCCTTCCTGTGGTACGCCCCCAGATCCAGGTCACGCCGGGGGATCTGTTCACCTTCGCCTGGCCGGGATTCGCCTCGGGATATCGTCTGGAGTATGCGGACCGCATCGATGCCGACAGGTGGCTGCCGATCGAGGCTTTTGCCCAACTCGGAGCCGAAGGCTGGAAGGTCCAGTTGCCCGCTCCCGACGAAACCCAGTTCTACCGACTCCGCCGTGGCGGGGAGTAACCCGAGAAACCCGATCCACCGGTTCAGGAAACCGACTTCGGCAAGGCCGCCTTCCGTTCGCCGACCGGGCCGCGGCCACCCGGGCGGTTCCGGTACTCGCTCGGACGCCATCCCGTCCACTTCTTGAAGGTGTTCGAGAAGACAAAGGGATTCGCGTACCCCACCGCATCCGCGATCGTCTCCAGTTTCTGGTCGGTCTCGATGAGCAGGGCCGCCGCGTGCCGGATCCGGAGGTAGGTCACATGCTCCATCGGCGATCGTCCCAACTGCCGCCGACACAACCGGCGCAGGTGCTCGCCACTGCAATGAACACGGCGGCTGAGCTCGTCCAGGTTCCATGACGCGCCCGGCTTCGCCGCCACCGATTCCCACAACTGCGTCAACCGATCCTCCACGTGCCACGGTTGGGCGAAGCGGAGCACATATCCATGGATCAGCTCCGCCCATTGGTGGAGCGCCGCGGGTTGGGCCTCCCCTGTCTGCTCGTGGTAGAGCCCCTTCACTGCGGCAGCCACCGCCTCGCAATTGAACTGTGCCAACACCGGGGCACTGGACGTCCCCAGCGGCCCCTTTCCGGCCGCCGAATCGTATCGTACCCACGCGAACGACCACCGTTTGCCCGGTATCGCATGGAAGGCGTGCAACGCATGCGGCGGCGCCATGCAGGCCTGCCCCGCCCCACACTTCTGCCACCGGCCATCCAACAGGATCCGTCCCTCGCCGGCGAAGCAGGCCAGAAAATAGGTCCCGGCCAGATGCGTCCGGACCATGGTGTACGGCACCGCCGCATCGGCGACGCCGACGTGCGCCACGTGATGCTGCGCAAGCGAGGGGCAGTCGGCGACCCGGACGATCCACTCCCGCGTGCGGGGTCCCACCCGATGGGTCTCGACCAAATCCGGCGTATTCTCGATCGCGCTCAACAACCCCATAGTGCCCCCACTCCCCATTGCTGTAAACGCCACGCCCGGCAGGTAAAGGAGCGAAGCCACCCTCCCTCGCTCCCCCGTTCCGGAAAAGGGAAGTGTCACCACGCCACGAAATAGTTGACCGATCGGTACACTTGAACCAAGTGTTTGCCCGGCCACTCACGGGACCCTGGGGATCCCGTAACCGCCACCACACCATGGGACGCACCAGTGATGCTCGCGAACGACTCCTCCAGTCGGCCATCGACCTCATCTGGACCAACAGCTACGCCGCGGTCGGCGTCGACCAGATCTGCGAGCGTGCAGGGGTCAAGAAGGGCAGTTTCTACCACTTCTTCCCGTCCAAGACCGAGCTCGCCCTGGCCGCCTACGACGCCCACTGGGAGTCCATCCAACCCCATCTGGACGCCATCTTTTCCCCGATGGTTCCGCCGCTCGAACGGATCGAGCGGTGGTGCCAGGCTCTCTACGAACACCAGAAGGAGCTCCACGACCGCTATGGCTGCGTGTGCGGTTGCCCCTACGCCAACGTCGGCACCGAACTGGGCACGCGCGACGACCGCATCCGGGCAAGGGTTGGGGACTACTTCGACCGCTTCCAACGGTACCTCGAAAGCGCCCTCCGCGACCTGACCGCCGAAGGAATCACGCTTTCCGCAGGGGTCAAGGCCACGGCCCAATCCATCCTCTCCTGCGAACTCGGTCTTCTCGTCCGCGCCAAGGTCGCCAATGACCCGGAGGTCCTCCGCGAACTGATGCCCTCCGTCCTCCGACTCCTCTCCGTCGCACCGTCGTCACCGACAATTTCACGTCCATGACTTGCCCCGGGCCGATCCTCAGGCATTTTGCGGCACTTGAGGGAGACGATCAGTCAACTATCCGCAATTCCTCAAATCCTTTTATGTCATCGAACTCATACCGTGTCCCGGTCCGACTCCCGTCGCAGCGGGTCAATCCCCGCGCCAACGGCATCGACCAGATCGTGGCCCAACTCAGACCGTTGCTGGTGCGCGAACTCCAGGTCCACATCCCGCCCCATCACGTCGACCTGGCCCTGAAGGAAGCGGCGGCCCGTGCTGAGGTCACCGGTGTTCCCGCCCTGTGGTTCCCCGAACTGGCCCGCGAAAAGCTCGCCGAAGCCCAGGCCTGGTGGATCCGGCAACAACGGATCCGCACCATTTCCGCCGTCGCTTTCGCCGCCTGACCAACCCCGCCCCCAGACGCATGCCCTCGCAAAACCTGCTGCCCTCGCTTCCATTGCTGGCGGCCCTCGTCATCGCCGCCAATGGCTGCAGGAAGCCCCAGTCGGCTCCGCCCCAACCGCCGCCACCGACGGTCACCATCGCCTCGCCACTGGAGCGGGAATACACCGAGGAAGTGGACCTGAGCGCCCGGATCGAAGCCATCGAGACGGTCGAGATCCGCCCGCGCGTGTCCGGTTATCTCTCCGAGGTCCGGTTCAAGGCGGGTCAGAAGGTGAACAAGGGCGACATCCTTTTCCTGATCGACCAACGCCCATTCGCGGCGTCCCTCCAGCGGGCCGAAGCCGACGTGGCCCAGGCCAAGGCGCGGGCCGAGGGTGCCGAGAGGGATGACCGGCGCGCGGCTACCTTGCTGGAACAGAAGGCGATCTCCGCGGAGGAAGCCGATCAGCGTCGCACCCGTCTCGCCGAGGCCCGCGCTGCTGTCGCCTCCGCCGAAGCCAACCTTGCCACGGCCCGCCTCAACCTCGAGTACACCGAGGTCCGCAGCCCCATCGCAGGCCGCATCACCCGCCCCTTCGTCACGCCCGGCAACAACATCTCCGGCGTCGATGGGTTCACCACCCTCCTGGCCACCGTCGTCACCGACGACCCCGTCCATGTCTATGCCGACATCGACGAATCCACCATCCAGCGACTCCAGGCGTTGAAGGCGTCCGGCAAACGGTCCGCCGATGCCTCCGGACGCCTGCCCGTCCGCCTGAACATTCCGGACGCCCCCGCCCTTTCCCGCGACGGTTTCGTCGAGTCCTTCAACAACCGCATCGAAGCCGCGACGGGAAGCCTGTTGATCCGGGCGGAGGTACCGAATGCCGATGGGCACCTGATCCCGGGCCAGTTCGCCCGCTTGAAGCTGCCCGTGTCCGAGAAGGGTCGGGTGCTCCTCGTTCCCGAGAACGCCATCGGAACCGATCTGGCGCAGCGTTTCCTCCTGCTGGTGACTTCATCCAACACCGTCGATTACCGCACCGTGATCCTCGGACCGACAGTCGATGGCCACCGCATTGTCCGCGATGGGCTCAAAGGCGGCGAGAAGGTCATCGTGAATGGAATCGCCCTTGTGCGCCCGGGGATGCCCGTGAAAACCGTCCCAGCCACCAATACCCCCAGCGCCAAACCACCCGGCGCCTGACGATCGTCCGGGAACACCTCCGACGCCCAGCCCCCCGTCCTCATGAATTTCAGCCAGTATTTCATCCGCCGACCGATCCTCGCCGGCGTGCTGAGCGTGGTCATCCTCCTCGTCGGGCTGATCGCCCTCCAGCGCCTGCCGGTCAGCGAATATCCCGAGGTCGCTCCGCCCCAGGTCGTCGTCCGTGCGGTCTACCCGGGGGCCAATCCCAAGACGATCTCCGAGACCGTCGCCGTCCCGCTCGAACAGCAGATCAACGGCATCGAGGATTCCCTCTACATCCATTCGCAGGCGACGGGCGACGGCGTGATGACCCTGACGGTCACGTTCAAGCTGGGCACCGACATCGACAAGGCCCAGGTCCAGGTCCAGAACCGCGTCTCCCAGGCGCTGCCCAAGCTCCCCGAGGAAGTGCGCCGACTCGGCGTGCTCACCATCAAGTCGTCCCCCGACCTCACCATGGTCGTGCACGTCTTCTCGCCGAACAACCGCTACGACGACGTCTACGTCCGCAACTACGCCTCCCTCCAGGTCAAGGACATCATCGCCCGCCTCCCCGGCGTCGGTCAGGTCCAGCTCTTCGGCTCCGGCGACTACTCGATGCGGATCTGGCTCGATCCGTCGAAGGTGGCCTCCCGTGGCCTGACCGCAGGGGATGTCGTTGCTGCCATCCGCGAACAGAACGTGCAGGTCGCCGCCGGCGTGATCGGCGCTCAACCCGTGCCCAACGGCGCTCCCTTCGAACTTCAGGTCAACGCCCGCGGCCGCCTCGTCTCCGAGGAGGAGTTCGGCGAGATCATCCTCAAGTCCGGCGGCGAAAGTGGCACCACCCGCCTCCGTGATGTGGCCCGCATCGAACTCAGTGCGGCCGAGTTCGCCCTGCGCTCACTCCTCAACAACAAGTCTGCCGTCGCGATCCCGATCTTCCAGCAACCCGGCAGCAACGCCATCGAACTGTCCGACGCCGTGCGTCGCACGATGAAGGAACTACGGAAGTCGTTCCCGGACGGACTCGAGTACGCCATCGCCTACGACCCCACCGTCTTCGTCCGCAATTCGATCGAAGCCGTGGTCAAGACGCTCCTCGAAGCCGTCCTGCTCGTCGTCGTGGTCGTGATCCTGTTCCTCCAGACCTGGCGCGCGTCGATCATCCCATTGGCCGCCGTGCCCGTGTCGCTCATCGGCACCTTCGCGGTGATGCTGGGCCTGGGCTTCTCGATCAACGCCCTCTCCCTCTTCGGACTCGTCCTCGCGATCGGCATCGTCGTGGACGACGCCATCGTCGTCGTCGAAAACGTCGAGCGAAACATCCGTCTGGGGCTCTCGCCCGTGAAGGCCACCGAGAAGGCCATGGCCGAGGTGACCGGCCCCATCGTGGCGACCGCCCTCGTGCTGTGCGCCGTGTTCATCCCGACGGCGTTCATCTCCGGATTGACCGGCCAGTTCTATCGTCAGTTCGCGATCACCATCGCCATCTCGACGGTCATCTCCGCCTTCAATTCGCTGACACTTTCGCCGGCATTGTGCGCCATCCTCCTTCCGCCCCATCACGCCCCGAAGGACATCGTCGGGCGCGTCATGGACGGAACCCTCGGCTGGCTTTTCCGGCCGTTCAACCGGTTCTTTGACTGGTCCTCGAACCTCTACTCCGCCGCCGTCCGTCGCGTGATCCGACTGTCCGCCGTCGCGCTGGTGCTGTACGTCGGCCTGATCGGCCTCACCGGAAAGATCTTCCAGAGCGTCCCCACCGGATTCGTCCCGCCGCAGGACAAGCAGTACCTCATCGCCATCGCCCAGTTGCCCGACGCCGCCTCGCTCGACCGCACCGACGCCGTCATCCGCCGGATGTCCGACCTCGCCGCGTCGATCCCCGGCGTTGAGTCGTCGGTTTCCTTCCCTGGTCTCAGCATCAACGGATTCACGGCCAGTCCGAACTCCGGCATCGTTTTCGTGACGCTCAAGCCGTTCGAGGATCGCAAGGCGCCCGATCAATCCGGGTTCGCGATCGCCAACACGCTCAACGGGCTTTTCAGCCAGATCCAGGAAGCCTTCGTCCTGGTCGTACCGCCCCCTCCGGTGAACGGCCTCGGAAACTCCGGTGGCTTCAAACTCCAGATCGAGGACCGCGCCTCGCTTGGTTTGTCCGCCTTGCAGGAGACAGCCAGTGCCGCCTCCTACCTCGCCTACACCAATCCCGCACTGAGCCAGGTTTACTCCACCTTCAAGGTCACCGTTCCCCAACTCGAAGCCGACGTCGACCGCGAGAAGGCCAAGGCCCAGGGCGTGCCCTTGTCGTCCCTCTTCGAGACGCTGCAGATCTATCTCGGCTCGCTGTACGTGAATGATTTCAACCGATTCGGCCGCACCTATCAGGTGATCGCCCAGGCCGACGAACGCTTCCGCAACGACGCCGCCGACATCACACGACTCCGCGTCCGCAACGCCAACGGCCAGATGGTGCCGCTCGGATCGCTCGTCCGCGTCCGCGAGATCTCCGGACCCGACCGTGTCGTCCGCTACAACGGATACCCCGCCGCGGAACTCTCCGGAAGCCCGGGACCAGGCTTCAGTTCCGGCCAGGCCGAAGCCGCCATCGAGGAGGTCATGCGCCAGGTCATGCCGCCGGGAATGGACTTCGAATGGACCGAACTCACCTACCAGCAGAAGATCGCCGGCGACACCGCCCTCTACGTCTTCCCCCTGTGCGTGCTGCTGGTGTTCCTCGTCCTCGCGGCCCAGTACGAAAGCCTCACGCTGCCCCTCGCCATCGTGCTCATCGTTCCCATGTGCCTCCTCAGCGCCATGCTCGGCGTGATGCTCAAGGGCGGCGACAACAACATCTTCACCCAGATTGGCCTGATCGTGCTCGTCGGCCTCGCCTGCAAGAACGCCATCCTCATCGTCGAGTTCGCCAAGGCCCGACATGACGAAGGCATCGACCCGGTGGAAGCCGCCCTCGAAGCGTGCCGCCTCCGGCTCCGGCCCATCCTGATGACGTCGATCGCCTTCATCGCCGGCGTGTATCCCCTCGTGGTGTCCACTGGCGCCGGATCCGAGATGCGCCAGGCCATGGGCACGGCCGTGTTCGCCGGCATGATCGGAGTCACCCTGTTCGGGCTGTTCCTCACGCCGGTCTTCTACGTCGTCCTCATGCGGTGGTTCAGCCGCCCCAAAGCCGCGGCCACCACCGAGGAGCATCCAACCTCGCACACGGTTTGATGCCCCAATCGACGTGAAGGCCGGGTGCCCCCGACCCGGCGCAACCCCGGTCCCCACCTCTCATACTCCAAAGCGATTTGAAGGCCGGGTGCCCCCACCCGGCGCAACCCAGGACCCCACCTCGTTCCCCACATGAACTTTGAAGCCATCGCATGGTACGAGGCCGACCCCGGGGCGATCATTGATGCCCTGACAGAAGCGCTCTGAACGCTCCCTCCGACCACAGCCTCCTCACGTCGTCTGCTACCGCCCAGAAGCGTAGCAGACGAGGTCACGAGGCTGGTCCAAGCTGAAGTTCCCAGTCGCCATGTCACGTCCTGATTAAAACTTGTCACTTTGCCGACTGGACTCCCGTCGTCTTTGGCTCCCCCCAGGGCCCTCCGGGCCCTGCCCCCCCGGCCCCCCCGCTGGGGTGAGGTGTAGCTGCGGTGAGCGTAGCGAACCGCAGCGGAGCCGATCCCCAGCGGGGGGGCCGGGCCGCGTCTTCACTTCGCCCGCCTCGCCCTTCCTTCCTCGTACATCTCTGCCGGCCTCCTTCCTCCTATCGCGTTGTGTGGCCTCAGTTCGTTGTACGCCTGGATCCCTTCCTTCACCGCCTTCTTCGCCTCTTCGGCCGTCTCAAAGCATCCCTCCATCCCGTATTCCCACTTCAACGTACCTATCACACGCTCCGCTTTCGCGTTCTCGTAGCAGTGCATCTCCTCCGTCATGCTCACCCGGCACCCCGCTGCCAGCAGCCTCGCAACGTACTCATGGCAGCAGTACTGGCTTCCTCGATCCGTGTGGTGAATCGGCCTCAGATCCTCCTTCTTCAGCCGGCCCAATGCCTCCATCAACGCTTTCTGGCACCCGATCGATTCCATCGTCTCCCCCACGTAACTCCCCACGATCATTCTCGACCACACGTCCATCACAACGGACAGAAACACGAATCCACTCCCCGTCCTCACGTACGTCAAATCCGCCACCCACGCCTGGTTCGGCTCCGTCACCACCAGATCCCGGATCTCATTGCGAAACACCGGCAGGCTGTGCCGGCTTTGCGTTGTCCGCTTCGTTCGGGCATACCGCTTCACCAACCGATCATTCTCCCTCAGCACACGGAACATCCGGTCCCTTCCCAGCTCGATCCCGTTGCTCTGGAGCGACTGCCTCGTCACCCCCAGCAGCTTGCGGCAGCCCATCCTCGGGTGGATCCGCCTCTGCTCGTCCACTGCCTTCAGCACCTCTGCCTCAGCCACCGCCTGGCGCTTCCGCTCCGCTCGGCACTGATAGTAATTCTGCCGGCTCATCCGCACCACACGGCACGTCGCCTTCACCTCATGCCCGGCCTCTGCCAGCGTCCTTACAAGTTCCCATCGAACTTTTTTTTAAACTCCTCAACTCCCCCAAGCCCTCCTCTCTCGCACGCCATCTTCAAGAACTCTTCCCCTACCAGCGTCCGCAGCTTCTCTTCTCCAAGGGCCTGCTTCAGCTGCCTCACCTCCCGTTCCAGTTTCTGGATCCGGTCCGCCTCCCCGACTGCCTCAACACGCATGACTTTTCTCATCAGATGCTCTTTTCCGTACGCTTTGAGCCAACTCGCCACCGTCCCGTTTCCACGGATTCCATACCTCCGGTGCGCATCGGCCAACCCCGTAAACTCGCCGGCCTCGTACTCACGGACCACCTGCACCTTGAACGCCTCGCTGTACCGTCGCACTACCCGTTTATCCAGTTTTCCAGTTCGCATCGTGTCAACCTACGGCCGGACCGCGCAGATTCCTGGCATCTGGAAACTGGAAACTCCCCTCCCTCAAATCCGGATCTGAATCCTTGAATCTCCCCCTGCATACGCCGAACCACCCGTCGGGCCACCTGCCGGCACGGGCGGGGTAAACTTCCCGATCGGCTCCAGATATTTCGCCGCCCCTGCCGTCAACAACCCCAGTTCGCTCGGCCCCATCAGGAACTGGTGCCCCTGGGCCTTGAACCGTTCCACATCCGACGGCGTGATGGCCGGCCGCCCGGACCACTTCCCATTCCGACGCGCCGCATCCGCCACACGGGCAACGGCAGCTTCCAGTTCCGGTTCCCCCTGACGTCCGCGGAAACCCATCGAGAACGACAGGTCGCTCGTCCCCACGAACAGGACGTCGATCCCCGGCGTCGCGGCGATCTCCTCGATGTTCTTCACGCCGTTGACGCACTCGATCACCGCCACCACCAGCACGTTCTCATCCGCAAAATCATGATACCCCTTCTCGGACGGCCAGCGGCTCGCGGCGAGGTCGGAACCGGACCCCCGCAGTCCCAAGGGCGGGTACCGACAGGCACTGGCGGCCAACCGGGCGTCGGCCGCCGTGCGGGTGAACGGGAAGATCACGCCCAGCGCGCCCATGTCGAGGCACCGCTTGGCCGTCCACAGTTCGATGACGGGAGGACGCGCGAACGGCACCGCCGGCAGCCCCCGGGTGGCCAGCACGATCTGGCGCAACGTATCCAAGGCGACGGGCGAGTGCTCCATCTCCACCCAGAGGAAGTCGAATCCCAACTGTGCCCCCAGCACCGCTGTCTCCACATTATTGGACCAGACCATCATCCCAACCACCGCCTCACCCCGACGCAGCTTTTCCTTAACGGCATTGACCATGGGCCGGACGGTTCCTCCAGGGGTGCTCATTTACCCGGATCATGCGTCCGTCAATCGCCCCGGGACAAGCCGCAGATGGATGCATCTTGACGACCGTTCCATGCCTCCAATGGACACCTCCTGCCCAAGTAAAGCGCGTGGTCCCGCGGAGCGGACATCCGAAGTCCTGTTCGGGAAAATGGGGATTGGGTTCCTTCCGGCCCCAAACTTGCCGAACTGCCCCGTTGCGCCGTGGCAACCCCGTTGGTTACAACTCCGCCCCGTGCCGCAACAGCACACACTCAAGAACCCGGCGACTTACGCCGGCATCGGACTCCATTCCGGAAACAAGGTCACCCTGACCCTGCTTCCGGCGCCTCCCAACACCGGTATCCGCTTCCGCCGGGTCGACCTCGAAGGAAAGCCTGAGATCGAGGCACGCGCCGAATACGTCACCGAGACCCAACGATCCACCACCCTGACCAAGGGCCACGTCAAGATCCACACGGTCGAGCACATCCTCGCCGCCCTCGTCGGCATCGGCATCCACAATGCCGTCGTCGAACTCGACGCCAACGAACCGCCCATCGCCGACGGTTCCGCCCGCGAGTTCGCACGGATCCTGCGGGATGCCGGATCGGTGGCCCAGAACGAGACCATCGAACCCTTCCGCGTCACCGCCCCCCTGGAGTTGACCGTCGGGGAAACCCAGATGGCCGTCTTCCCCCACAACGGTTTCAAGATCACCTGCACCAGTTCGGACCGCGGCGGCCGCTTCACCCAGTACTACAGCACCGAGATCACCCCCGAGACCTGGGACAAGGAAATCTCCCACGCCCGCACCTTCTGCTTCTTCGAGGAAATCGAGTTCCTCATCCGCAACGGCCTCATCAAGGGCGGATCGCTCGAGAACGCCATCGTCATCCGCGACGACGCCATCCTCACCAACGAACCCCTGCGCTACCGCGAGGAGTTCGTCCGGCACAAGATCCTCGACATCATCGGCGACCTCGCCCTGGTCGGACGCCCGATCCACGCCCACATCATCGCTGTCCGCCCCAGCCACCACGCCAACACCGAGCTCGCCCGGGTCCTCACCACCCAGATGCGCAAGCCCATCGAGGCCGCCCAGACTTTCGCTCCGCCCCCCGCGCAACCTCAGGAACGTCCTCCGCAGGAAAAGCCCGCTGAGAAACGACCGGCCGCCACCAACACCGTGAGCCATACCCCCGATTCCACGGAGGCCCTCATCCGCGATGGAGCCACCCTCGACATCATGCAGGTCATGCGCGTTCTCCCGCATCGCCCGCCCTTCCTGATGGTCGACCGCGTCACGCGCATCGAAGGCAACAAGATCACCGCCCTCAAGCAGGTCACCATCGGCGAACCCTACTTCGAGGGCCACTTCCCCGGACATCCCATCATGCCCGGCGTGCTCCAGCTCGAAGCCATCGCGCAGGTCGCCGGCATCCTCATGATGCGCCAGGCCGAGAACGCCGGAAAACTCGCCTACTTCATGTCCGCCGAGGATGTGAAATGGCGCAAGCCCGTCCGCCCCGGCGACAGCCTCATCATCGAGGTCGAGATGACCAAGTCCCGCGGCAAGATCGGCAAGGCCCGCGGCGTCTGCTCCGTCAACGGCGAGGCCGTGTCGGAGGCCAACGTCACGTTCATGCTGATGGACCGCTGACCTGCCCTGCCCTGCATCCAAGGCCATGCCGACGTCCATCCATCCCTCCGCCGTCATCCATCCCAATGCCACCATTGGCGAGGATTGCACCATCGGACCCTTCTGCGTCCTTGGTGAGCACGTCGTCCTTGGACCGCGTTGCACCCTTCATTCCCACGTCGTCATCGAGGGGCACACGCACTTGGGATCCGACAACGAGATCTTCCCCTTTGCCTGCCTCGGCGGAAAGACCCAGGACCTGAAGTATCGCGGCGGCACCACCTACGTCCGCATTGGTGACCACAACGTCTTCCGCGAATACGCCACCGTCCATGCCGCCACCGCGGACGGCCAGTCGACTCTCGTCGGTTCCAACAATCACTTCCTGGCCTACACCCACCTCGCCCACGACGTCCGTGTCGGCAACCACGTGATCATGTCCAACGTGGCCACGCTCGCCGGCCACGTCACCGTCGAGGACCACGTCGTCATCGGCGGCCTCGCCGCCGTCCATCAGTTCTGCCGAATCGGCCGCCACGCCATGGTCGGCGGATGCGCCAAGGTCGTTCAGGACATCGCCCCGTTCATGATGGCCGACGGCAACCCGGCCGAGACCCGCTTCACCAACAAGGTCGGACTCGAACGTGCCGGTTTCTCCGCCGAAGCGATCAGCCAGCTCACCAAGGCGTACAAGGTCCTCTTCCGCTCCGGCCTGACCACCGCCAACGCCCTCGCCCGCATCGAAGCCGAACTCGGCGAGTCCCCCGAAGTCCGACACCTCGTCGCCTTCACCCAGTCCAGCGAACGCGGCCTGGCGAAGTAGGCGACTGATCAACCCTAGGCCTTCTTCGCCGGGATCAATCCCTCGATCACCTTGGCGGTCAGTTGGTGCCCATCGAGCAGCGGGTAGCCTTCCCACCGGACGATGCCCTCGGGATCCAGGATCACCACGTGGGGAATGCCGGAAACCCCATACGCCTTGGAGGTGCGCTTCTGGGTGTCGATCGCCTGGAAATACTCGAGCACCGGCGTCTTCATCTTACGGACCACCTCCTCCGTTTCATCGGTGATCCCGATCACCACCAACCGATCGCCGAACTGCTTGTGGAAGGTGTTGAGTTCAGGGATCGCCTTGCGGCACGGACCACACCAGGTCGCCCAGAAGTCGATGAGGATCCAGCGCCCCTCCCGCTTCGGTTCGCTCCCCATCCACTTCTCCACCTCGAGGGTGGGTCCCTTCTTGCCGAGGAACGACGTCGCCCAAAGCTTCTTCTCCGCCCCGAGTGCCGTTCCGGGAAGCGTTGCCATCCCCACCACACCGACCGATCCCGCCATCGCGGCCACCGCTTCCCGCCGTGTCATCGTGTTCATGCCCGCAACTCTCCACCGCCCACCCTCACGCTGCAATCCCTCCCCCTACGGGGCCCGGCCCATCGGGGCACATCTTGACACTGCCCCCGCATGCACCGGGTGGCGACGAGGACGTCGCCACCCCGTTCGGGATTGAGGCAGTGTCAGGATGCGCACGGACCAATCTGTGCAGTTGCGATAGAGCCTCCGCTGGAAGTGAAACGGACCCCATCAGTCGACCTTCCGAAACGGGATGGGTTCCTCGCTTCAGTACGGCGGCAGCAATCGGCGGAAACCATGGGTCAAAACCACGGCGAGGAAGAACAGGTTGCGCGGCACGATCCCCGGCCAGAACCACCGCACCGGTTTTCCGCCTGGCGAACCTAGTTCCGCGGCCACCCGCTCCAGCAACCGGACCGACCGCGGCCAATCCACCAATCCCTCGCGCCAATCGAGGGATATTCCTTCAACCCCCACCTCGCATCCGGCCAGGGATCCAACAATGGCAGCGACCGTGTCGGTGTCGCCCCCGCAACGGATGGACCCCGCCACCGCCGCGGCGAAATCCCCTCGATGCCGCAACCACGCAAAGAGGGCGACGGGCACCGTGTGGTAGGCGTAACCGCTCACGCCGTCCGACAATCCCAAGGAATCAGCGAAATCCTGCACCGACTCCTTCCGCGCCAATCCCTCCGCGGGACGCTGGCAAAGCGACTGCCAGGCCTCATCGGCACCCAGCGAGGGAAGGCGTCCCATGAATCCGTCCACTGGCTCGTCTCCCCGCACGATCCAAGCCGCCGCCTCAGCGACGGCGAGTGCAGCGGTCTCCGCCTTCGGATCCAGGTGCGTCAGTCGCGTGGAGGCCCGGACGAATTCCCGCCGCTTCTCCGGTTCGCCGGCAAAGACCGCGCCAAGGATCGCGCTTCGCATCGCCGGACCATTTCCGGCCGACATCACCCCGCTCCGTTCCGGCGGGATGCCCAGCCACAAACGGAAACAGGCCCGGCCCGTCGCCAGCCCGACACCCGCGGGCAAGGCGAGGATCCACCAGCGCAGTTCCCACGCCAGGGACCGACGAAACCGTTCCACGTCACCACCCGCCTCCAACAACGCCTGCGCCGTCATGATGGCGTGTTCGGTGTCGTCGCTGATCATGCCGCGACCCAGCAGGAACCGATGCCGCAATGCGCCGGGCCACCACTTCTGCTGGCGGCTCCGCGAAAGCCCTTCCGCGGGCAGCCCCACCGCATCCCCCACCGCTCCACCCAGGAGGAGGCCCGCCACGCGTTGTTGGATCGTCATCATGGGAACAAGGCTGAAACTCCGAAGTGTCAGTGGCTGACCGAAATGCTGGCAAGCCGACGCAATTCCTCCAGTTCCACCTCGAAGCCGCCGCTGAGGATCGGCCATCGGCACCACGTCTTCGGGTCGAGGTTCTCGTCGTCGAGGTGGAAACTCGGCGCATAGCGTTCCCGCTTCCACTGGTTGCGGGACCAAAGCCGGAAGAACCGTTCAACCCACACGGCGAGCTGCGCCGGTGGAATCCGGGGAAACTTCTGCCGCATGCCCTGCCAGACCTCCACCGGAGCGCGCTTGTCGCGGATGGCCGCGCGCTCGACCGCATCCAGCAGGTCGTACGGCATGAGATCCTGCTCATCGACCTGATTCGCGCCCATCGGCCGAAGCTCGGCCGTCGGCTCCTGGCGATTGATCACCGAAAGCGCCGGGATGGATCCGAAGCCGGCGGGCCCGGTGGTCTCCACCCAACGCAGCCAGTGTCGCAGGAAGTTCTTGTCGATGCCGGCAATTGGGCTGAGGCCACCGCTGGTGTCGCCGTCCATCGTGGCGTAACCCACGGCCGCCTCGCTGCGGTTGCTGGTGGAGAGCAGGAGCGACCCCGTGAGATTGGCCAGCATCCAGATGCCGGGCGATCGCACACGCGCCTGGATGTTCTGCAGGGCGATGTCGTCGGTCGCCCAATCCAGCCGCCGACCCACCGCGTGTTCGACCAGATCCACATACCCGCGATGGATCGCCGAGACATCCAACTCCAGATGACGTGCACCGAGGGCGACGGCGATCGTCCGGGCCGCCTCCCGCGTGACGGATCCGCTGTTCTCCGTCGGTTGATACGCCGTGGTCAGCAACAGGCCGGTGAGCGTCTGTGCGTCCAACGCCACCGGGAGATCCCGGAGATGGGCCAGTTTCCGTCGGACTTCCTCCGGGCTGAGTTCCGACAGTGCGCCGGCAAATGCCTGTCGCACCAACGCGGCGACCGCCGCCGAATCCGCGCCACCACTGAGCGAAAGCGTGAAGCCGCCCGCCTTGGCCTTGCGCAGATAATCGAAGAGGGCCAACGCCTCGGCGCGGGTGAATTCCTCCTCCTTCACAAACCCTCCATGCTCCCAGGGGACCGCAGCCCCCGCATCCTGGCTCGTCCTGTCGTCCGGGGTGCATCGTGACACTTCCCCGTGCCGGAAAGGTTTCGGGGCGGCGATGTCCTCATCGCCTTGGGGAAAGCTTTGGAACGGCGACGAGGACGTCGCCACCCCGTTCCATGCGGGGCTGTCGTCCAGCCCCGCATCCGTCCACGCGAAAGCCGTCTTCACACAGGCCGCATTGTCCCCGACGAGATCCGGACGATAACTCGCGGTCCGGGCCTGTCCCATGCGGGTCGCGTCGAGATCGATCCTCGCGGTGGTGAGCAGACGGTCGCGGAAGCTGAACCGCGGTCCGGTCGCCAACAGCGTGCCCCCGGAAGCGATCAACGCGCCTCCGTCGTAGATGGCTCGACCGGCCTCGTTGCCGAGCAGGTTGGCGTAGAGATAGGTCACGCCGAAGGCGCGCGAACCCTCCACCACGAAACGCTTCCGCACCTCGATCTTGCCGAAGGCGAAATGGCTCGCGCTGGGATTCAGGATGAAGTCGACCCCGAAGCCGGCGAGCGTCGCGCCGGGACGATTCGCGACCCACGCATCTTCGCAGATCTCGAATCCGAAGCGCACGCCACCGACGTCGAAGAACAGGTCCCCGATGGGCACCGTGCCCCCCTCGGGCAGCGGATGCGTGTCGACGACGCCCACCGGCCAGGCCTTGAACCAGCGCGGCTCATAATGGATGCCGTCGCCCGCGAGATGCCGCTTCGCCACGAGGCCCACCAGTTGCCCATCCGCCAGAAACGCGGCGCAGTTGAACACAGCGTTCTGGTGCAGGACGGGCAGCCCGACCGTGACCACCATGCCCCGTGTTTCAGGCAACACCTGCATCAACGCAGACCAGGCACGCCGGAGGGTGTTGGCCGAGTGGAAGGCGTCCTCGCATCCGTACCCGGTCAGGCAGAGCTCCGGCAAGCACAGCACCGAGACGCCCATGGCCCGCGCGTCCGCTATGGCCCCGCGGACGTTTTCCAGATTGTGGCGCCAGTCGAGCGGGGTCTGGTTCAGCACTGCCGCGCCGACATGCAGGGTACTCACGGACGTTCCTCCCCGCTGCGTGCCTTCGCGATCAGCCGCAGCTTGGTTTCATGCAGCTCGTCGGCGAGTCCCACAAAGTAGGGCTTGGGATTCAGGAAACGCTTCATCGGCGACGGAAGCTGCGCGAGCTGTTCCCGACAACGAGCCTGGCAATCCGCCAGCCGTTCCGGTTCCCGGACGACCTTCCCCGACCGCAGGATGGGCACGAGGACATCCGTGCCCGCTGCGCCATCTCCGGCCTGCCAGGGGCGGCCCGGATCCCCCACATCCACGGCGGTGGTCGGCGGCACGGCACCGGTCGAGTCGTCGTAGATGACATCCCCGATGAAACCCTGGTCATCCCGGAAACGCCGGACCTGCAGCACGCCGGGATTCGAGATCTTCACCGGCTGCTCGGAGAGCTTCACCTTGTGGTCCCAGCCTCCATCGGCGCGCCGGATGGCTCCCAGCTTGTAGACGCCGCCCAGCGCCGGTTGGTCGTAGGCGGTGACGAGCTTCGTGCCCACGCCCCAGAGGCTGATGCGTGCCCCCTGCTGCTTCAGGTTTTCAATCAGGTGCTCGTCCAGATCATTGCTCGCGACGATCGTGGCGTTTGGGAAGCCGGCCGCATCCAACATGCCACGGGCGGCAATGCTGAGTTCCGCCAGATCGCCGCTGTCGAGCCGGATGCCGTTCATTTCGTGACCCTGTTCCCGCAGCCAGCGTCCGGCCTCGATCGCCTCGCGAACACCGCCCAGCGTGTCGTACGTGTCCACAAGGAAGGTGCTGTTGTGCGGCATGGCGCGGGCGTACGCCTGAAAGGCCTCACGCTCGCTCTCGAAGCTCATGACCCACGAATGCGCATGCGTGCCGCGCACGGGAATACCGAAGCGTTGCCCGGCGAGAACGTTCGACGTGGCCGCACAGCCCCCGATGAACGCAGCCCGGCTGGCGGACATCGCCCCGTCCGGGCCCTGGGCACGTCGCAGGCCGAACTCCAGCACGGGTTCGCCATGCGTCGCTGGCACACGCGTGCCGCCTTGGTGGCGACCAGCGTCTGGTAGTTCAGGATGCAGAGCAGCGCCGTCTCCAGGAGTTGCCCCTGGACGAGGGGCCCGCGCACGCGGAGCAGCGGTTCATGGGCAAAAGCGAGCGTGCCTTCCGGCATCGCGTCGATATCCACCGTCAGCCGGAGGTCGCCGAGATAATCGAGGAAGGCCGACTCGAACAGCGGCGAGCCATCGCGACCCTGCATGGTTCCAAGATAGGCCAGGTCCTCCGCCGAGAAGCGATAGTGCCGCAACCATTCCACCGCATCCCCCAGCCCGGCGGCAATCGCGTAACTGCCGCCGAACGGAGTCCGACGAAAGAAGAGATGGAACACCGCTTCATCCTCCGCACGGCCACACTTCCAATAGGCGGCCGCCATCGTGAGCTGGTACAGGTCGGTGAGCAGGGGCGAGTGATTCATGGGAGATCCTGGCTGGTGACGAGTTGGACGCCCGCAGCCTCCATCTCGGCAAGCGCGGCGTTGATGCTGCCCTCCGGGAGTTTGATACCCCGGCAGGCGTCGGTGATGAGGTGGACCCGGAAGCCCTCGGCCACGGCATCGAGTGCCGTGAACTTCACACAGAAGTCGGTAGCAAGGCCGCAGACCCAAAGGTCCCGGGCTCCCCTTTCCTTCAACCATTCCGCCATACCGGTCGAGCCGCGCCGACCATTGTCGAAGAGCCCGCTGTAGCTGTCCACGCGTGGATCCATGCCCTTGGGAAACACCCGGGCCACGCGCTGCGTGTCGAGGCCGGGCGCGAAGCACGCGCCACCGGTGTTCTGCACGCAATGCACCGGCCAGAGCGTCTGCGGCAGACCGTTCAGCTCGATGTTCTCGAACGGCTTCTTCCCGGCGTGGTTCGCCGCGAAACTCCCATGGTCCGCCGGGTGCCAATCCTGCGTCGCAACCACAAGATCAAACCGCGGCATCAGGCGGTTCACGATCGGCACGATGACATCGCCTTCCGGCACGGCCAGCGCACCGCCGGGCAGGAAGTCATTCTGGATGTCCACGAGGATGAGGGTTTTCATGTCTGGAGAATCACAGCCAAAAGCTGAAACCCCGTTTCCGGAGCTGCTGGTACTTCCGTTCGTCGAAGCGGTGGAGGCGGGCGGCGCGGTGGGCGACGTCCTGTTGGAGTTCGCCGGTGTCCACCAGCAGGCCCATGCCGAGGATCTTCTTCCGGAAGTTGCGCTTATCGAGGGGTTCCTGCAGCACGACTTCATAGAGGTGCTGGAGCTGGCTCAGGGTGAACCGGGCCGGCAACAGCTCGAAGCCGATGGGTTCGTACCGGACCTTGCCGCGCAACCGGGCCAGCGCGGTCGCGAGGATGTGCGGGTGGTCGAAGGCGAGATCCGGAACCGCCTCCACGCTGAACCACGCCGCCTGCCGGGCGTCCGTGGCCGCCTGCGGCTTGTGGTCGGCCAGCGAGACGAGGGCGTAGTAGGCCACGCTGACGACGCGTTCGCGCGGATCACGCTCCGTCGCGCCAAAGGTGAAGAGCTGCTCCAGGAAGATGTCGCGCAGTCCGGTTTCCTCGGCGAGTTCGCGTCGGGCGGCGTCGTCCAGCGACTCCTCGACACGGACGAATCCGCCGGGCAATGCCCATCGGCCGGCGAAGGGTTCCAGATCCCGCTGGATGAGCAGCACCTTGAGGTCGCCCTCGTCGAATCCGAAGACCACGCAATCCACCGTCAGGGCGGCCCGGGGATACTCGTAGGAGTGCGACATAGTGTTACCGGGACACTTTGTATGTGTTCCATCGACACTAAGTCAAGTGTCAGCATTTCGGGCACCCGAGCCATGCCTGAAGGATCTCGGGAAGCCATCCCCGCGGTCCCATGGCCCCCTCGTCATTGTCATCGTCGGCCGAGGATGGTTCTCTGGACGTCCGATGACTTCCCGAGACATCCCCCCACTCCTGGCAGCTGCAAGCGTGCTGGCCATGGTGAAGCTGCTGGCCGCGGACTGGCCACAGTTCCGTGGACCGTCATCCCTGGGAATCGCAGCCTCGGACGCCCGACCTCCACTCGCTTTCGGACCGTCCTCGAATGTTGTCTGGCAGGTGACGGTTCCCCCGGAAACTCCTCGCCCGTGCTGCGAGACGGTCGCCTGTTCCTCACTGCCTTTGACCAGGGGCAGCTCTGGACCCTGGCCTTTGATCCTACAAGCGGACGTGAACTCTGGCGGCGCAGCCTGCCGCCCTCGAAGGTCGAGGAGGTCCACCGTTCGCTTGGCAGCCCGGCTTCGGCCACCGTCGCCACCGATGCCTCCCGGGTCTTCGTCCACTTTGGTTCGTTCGGGCTGGCGGCCTATACGTTCGAGGGACGCGAACTGTGGCGGCATCCCCTGCCCGTCACCGAGACGGAGTACGGCGCCAGTTCGTCGCCGGTCGTCGCCGACAACCTTGTCATCCAACTGCTGGATCAGGATGCCGGCTCTTATCTGGTGGCGTTGCGGGTGGCGGACGGCACCGAGGCATGGCGCGTGGAGCGGCCCGAGATGCGCCGTGGGTTCGGCACGCCGATCCTGTGGTCGCACCACGGACGGACCGATCTGGTGGTGCCGGGCACGATCTTCATGACCGGACTGGATCCGGCCACCGGACGCGAGCGTTGGCGGGTCGACGGGCTGGCCCGCATCACGTGCACGACGCCGGTTGTTGCCGGCAACACGTTGTACGCCGCAAGCTGGACGACCGGTGGCGACCGCGCAGCCGACCGCATCGAACTGGGCGCATTCGCGACCATCCTGGCGGATAACGACAAGGACAAGGACGGCCGCCTTTCGCATGCGGAACTTCCGGCCGGGGCTGCCCAGCAGCGGAAGAAGCATCTCGACGGCAACCGCGATGGATTCGTCGATCGCACGGAATGGGAGTCGATGGCGGCGATCTTTGCTCGGGTCGAGAACCAGGCCTGGGCGTTGGAAGCTGCGGCGGATGGGTCGGTGACGGCGGAGGGCGTCCGGTGGCGGTTCAAGCGGGGCTTGCCGTATGTGGCGTCGCCGCTCCACGACGGGAGCCACTTCTATCTCGTTAAGAATGGCGGGTTCCTCACCTGCCTGGATGCCGTTACAGGAAAGCCCGCCTATCAAGAAGAGCGCCTGTCAGCCCCCGGGGACTATTATGCAAGCCCGACCCTGGCCGGCGGCCACCTGTACCTCGCGTCACAGCCCGGGGTTGTCACCGTGGTGAAGCCGGGACCGAAGTTCGAGGTGGTTTCCCGAAGTGACTTTGGAGAAGCGATCCAGGCCTCACCGGCAATGGTGGGTTCCATGCTCTACCTGCGGACCGCATCGAAGCTCTATGCGTTCGGCACGCCGGATCGGCGTTGAAAATCAAGGGGAAGCGTAATCGGCGGCAGCGCAATGAAGGAAGATGGCGGAGAGGGGGGGATTCGAACCCCCGTTACGGCTTTTGACCGTAAACCGGTTTAGCAAACCAGCGCCTTCAGCCACTCGGCCACCTCTCCACCGGCGCAGAGCTCAAAGAAAACCACGTCCCCACGTCCAGGGTCAAGAGGCGGAAATCTCAATGTTCGAGGCAGGCCAACCCGCGCACCGCAACGGACAACCCCAGGCTGGCCCCCGTCCGCAACCCGCCACACTCTCCAGACAGCTGTTCACTTGTCCGCCAAGTTTCCCTCCATGGAAAAGCTTCCAGACCCCTTTCGCGAAAAGCGCGAGTCCTGCGGTGTCCTCCAGACAGAATCCCGCGGCGAGCCCATCGCCATGATCCTCCGTCACGAGGACGTCCGACGCGCCGCCAAGGACTGGAAGACCTTCAGCTCGGACGCCCCTTTCCGGGTCCCCATCCCCGCCGAGGAGGACGTCCGGAGCATGCGCCAACTGCCCATCGAGACCAACCCACCCGAACACACCGAGTACCGCGAGATCGCCGAACCTTTCTTCCGTCGGGCCAAGGATCCGGAGGTCATCGCCGCCGTCGAGAAGCTGATCGACGGCCTGCTGGACGAGGCCCTGTCACCCAACGGGGTCGAGATCGTCCGAGAGTTTGCGCTGCCGCTGCAGTCACGTGCCCTGACGTACCTGCTGAACATGCCGTTGGCCGAGGCCGAGATCTGGATCGGCTGGGGCACGCACGTGTTCCGGGATGGCGGTGACGGACGAAAGAAGGGGGCCGCACTCGAAGAGTATCTCCAAGCCCAGTTCGATCGGGCCGCGGCCCAACCGGGTCCCGACTTCTTCTCGGCGTTGACGCAGGCGACCTATCAGGGGCGTCCGTTGACCCGCGATGAAATGCTGGGCTTCGCCAACCTGACTTTCGCGGGCGGACGCGACACGGTCATCCACACGGTGTCGTCCGTGTTTGCGTATCTTGGGCGTCGCGCAGAGGCCCTCGAATATCTCCGGGCCGATCCGCGCCGTGTCGTGAATGCCGGCGAGGAATTCTTCCGGAGCTTCACGCCGCTGACGCACATCGGACGCGTCTGTCCCGTGGCAACGGACGTCCATGGCGTCACGGTGGAAGCGGGAGCGCGGGCATCGCTGTGCTGGGCCTCGGCCAACATGGACCCGGCGGCCTTCGAAGCGCCCACGGAAGTGCGACTGGACCGCAAACCCAACCCGCACCTCGCGTTCGGGAGCGGTGTGCACCTGTGCATGGGGGCCCCGCATGCGCGGCTCATCGTGCGGTCGCTCCTCCAACGCCTGGCAACACGCATGGCCCGCATCGAGATTCTCGAATCCCGGGAGAAGGTGGAGACCGAGGTGGGTTACCAGCGGACGATCGGCTACGAGTCCCTGCGGGTCCGGCTGCACCCGGTGGGGAGTTGAAGGGCCCGCAGGAAGGGTCGATGTGGATCTTCGCAGAAAGTTTGAACCTGAAAACGGCGGTTGGATCCGCAGATGGCGCAGATAACGCAGATAATCAGAAGCTTGGATCATGCGTGCCATGCACCTGCAAGGTGAGTGTTTCACCAGCATCGGATGCTCGCCTTTCAGCCTCTCTATCTGCGCCATCGGCGCCATCGGCGGACAAATGAACTGCCGATTGTAGGTTGAAGGATTCGGTCCGGCCCTGCGGATGGATGGGTGAGTGGCCCAGGGCTCGGACGCGGGCTTGCCTCGCAGTTCAAGGTTGAGAATGGCTCCGGAGCTGCTCAAAGACCTTTGTCTCACCCCACGGTCCCGCATCATGAATGTCTGCACGCTGTTCCCTGGCGCCCTTCAACGATGGCGCTCCGCCCGCTGGTTCCTGCCGGGCTTGATGCTCTGTCTACTTGCCCTGCACGGACGTGCAGCGGACTGCCCTCCAACCCGAAGCACACGCTTTGACGGCTCGCCGGGGAGTGGGCTGGAGTTCAAGCACCGCGCTGGTTTCGACGCTTCGGTTCCGATGACGGTGGAGGCGTGGGTCTTCCGGAACAATGCGGGCAACTGCGAGACGATCCTTTCGCATTCGTACACCCAGTCCTGGTGGTTTGGCTTTTGCGATAAACTGAGGTTCTACCGGAGCGGCGGTGCCTTCGCGGATGCCGACCAGACCGTGCCCGCAGGTCAATGGTGCCATGTCGCAGCCTCTTACGATGGCAAGGCGGTCAGCTTCTATATCAATGGTCAACCGGCTGGAACGCGTGCACTCACCCACAACGGCGCAGACTTCACCGGGCCAGTGATCGTCGGTGGCGACCCGGGAGGTTACGTGTTCAGTGGGGCGCTTGACGAAATCCGGTTGTGGTCGACGGCGCGGACCGGTGCCGAGATCGCCGCCGGGATGGAGTCCGAACTGCGGAACCTGCCCAATCTGGCGGCGGCCTGGGACACAGGCGGACGACGCGAACTTGTCAGCAATGTTTCCGTCCCCTTGGGCCCCAAGAACATCGAGCAAGCCGCCGGCGTGCTTCCGCGCCACCTGCTGGTTCCCCGGGCGACGGTTCCGATCGCCTTCGACGGCACCCCGGCACTCGCCTCCGAGTATGCGGGAGCCGAACAGGTTCCACTCCGGAGGCACGGCCAGGGGTTGGCACCGGACGTGACCGCGCATCTGGTCTATCGCGATGCCGCCGTCGACCGAGCGCTCTACATCGGCATCACCGGACTGGCGGAGCCCACCGGTACGGGCCGCGCCGCATCGTACGTTGCCGTGCAATTGGACGCGCAATACGCAAGCCGCGAACTGGCAGGCGCGGTCGATCTCCAGCTTCGGGCCTATCTGGATGGCTCCCTGATGACGTTCGTCGGCGATGGCAAAGGAGGGTTTGTCGAAGCTCCGAACCTGGCCAACCTCTGGGAAGCGCGCTTCAGCCAGGCCTGCGCCGGCAACGGACCACCCTGCCTCGAAATCCGCATTCCTGAGAACACCCTTGGATCGTTGATCACAACCGATGGAATCGCCATCGCCCACGTCGGTCTGTTGAAGCCCGACGATGTCGCATCCGGTCCGATTGGCGTCGTGCTTGCATCGCCCAAGACGTGGGCTCCAGTCACGTACTGCGAGGCCCTGGGCGGCCCAACGCAGGTGACCCTCTCCGGCGTCATCACCCGCTCCGGAGAGCCCATGGCCAACGTCGCCGTTGCCTTGGACGGCCCGAGCAAGCGACTGACCCTGACCGACAGCAAAGGGCAGTACGTGTTTGGCGGTTTGATTCCCGGCGACTACCGCGTGGTACCGCATCTTGACGGCTTCGGATTCCAACCGGCCATCGGCGAGGCCAAGGGATTGAACGCGAATCGGACGCTGTCCTTCGCCGGTTTCTCCACGCAGGGCCCCAAACCCCTGGTCAGCGCCGACAAGCCCTCGGGCACGCGACTCGAACTCGATCGCCGGATCTACCCGACCGGGGATGGGATCCACGGGGTGCTGACCGTTGTCCACATCAGCACGGCCACGGAGTTGCACGCCCTCGTCGCGTCCACGCAAACCGGTGACGTGGAACTGATGACGCTCAAACGGGACCCCCTTTCCCCGCGCACCTTCCGCAGCCAGGCCCCGGTGGTCACCACGGACGGCGCCTCCAACCCGCACGACGGCGTGCTCTCCGTGAAGCCTGGCGACCGGGTTGCCGCCCTGTTCTACATCCAGGAAGACCCTTCCCATCCGGCCGCCGAAGAGGAATCCGTGGGTGACTTTGCCCTAATCCGGAACCCGGAGTTCGCCGGCTCGCCGGTGATCCTCAATCCCGAGATCGCACTCACGCCGGACGAACTCCAGCCACCCGAAGGAGCGAAGCGTCTGGGAACGCTGATCGCCCGGGGTGGATGGCCACTCCAGATCCCGATTGATGAGCTCGTGTTCTTTCCCCGCGACGCCGACGACCTCAAGCGGTTCCTGGACGCCACCGGCGGCCAGGTCCTCGCGACCCAGGGCGACATCCAATCCGGGGAATCCCCGAGCTACCTCGTGCGGGTGGCACCGCCCAAGGCCGACCTGCCGTCCCTGCGTCAGATCCGTGACCTGATGGAACAGAAGGACGAAGTCGTCGCCTCCAACAGCGAAGTCCTGGATCTCTGGTCCACGATCCTCGACCTGCGTCTCCGGGGCTACATCGTGGCCTCGAACCCACGACTCCAGTTCCACGACGTTCCCAGTCCGCTTCCCGTCGAGTCCGACGAGGCTGAAGGAACCCGGACGCTCCTGAACAGCGGCCCCCTGAACGTCCCCCAGCTGTGGGCGTTCCTCGCTCTCTGGGATCGCGACGAAACACGGATACCCACGGGCATCCTGGATGTCGGCTTCGCACCGAGTCCTGACCTGAGGACTCCGTTGGTGGAATGCGACATGGAAGCCGAGGGTCCGGGGGGAATGCTGTGCGGCCCCGGGCGCGCGTTCGGATTCCAGCGCGTTGGAAACAGCCTGTTCGGAAGCCGCACATGGCACGGAACCGGCGTGGCCACGACGCTGGCGGGAAAGCTGAACAACCGCTGGAGCCCGGGAGATGGTCGCATCGGTGGCCGTGCGGGTGTCGCCGGCCAGATCGCCCAGCCCATGCTCTACCAGTACGGCCTTGGCTCGTACGTCTTTGAGTTCGGTGCCGGCATGCAGAAGGCGGCCTCCGACGGAGCCTCCGTGATCAACGTCAGCGGCGGATACCCATGCCGCATCGCGGACAACCTGGGCATCGGCTTCAACATCTGTTCGCCCGGCGGGCGGGCGGCCCTCTGTGCGACCGCAACGGCCATCCTGGCCACGGCGTCAGCCGCCATCTGCGCGGTGGCTGGTGCCACGGCAGCCATCCCGATCGTTGGCCCCGTCATCGCCATCCCCCTGTTCATTGCCTGTGGTGTGGCCACCGCCGCCACCGTGGCAGCCAGCACAGCCTGCTTTGCCACGCTGCTCCTGGGCGACCCGCGCGACCCCATGATCGCAGGCGTCCAATTCGCCACCGAACGGGGTGTGCCGATCGTTGTTTCCGCTGGAAACCGGCTTTCCGCCGACGTCCTGCCGCCCGTCGTCCGGGACCTCATCAACTTCAATGAGGTCCGCATCGAGCAATGGCAGGTGTTCCCGGCGATGATCGAACCCTGCATCGTCGCAGGGGCCACGTCGGACAACTGGCCCTTCGCCAACCAGCATTTCACCGGCAATCGCGTGAACATCTGGGCCCCCATCCGCACCGCCTACTATCGGCCCGCTCCCGAAGACCGGATCACGCCTGCGAATGAATGGGTCCTCGATGCCGTCGGCGGCACCTCCGCTGCAGCGCCCTATGCGGCGGGCACCATCGCCGCCATGCAGGCCGTGAACCCCTCGCTCAACCCACGCACTCCCGGCCTGACCGCCACCCAGCGTCGTGGGATCCCCGCACGCATCCGGGGCATCCTGACGAACAGTGCCTGGACCACGGCGGAACTCGCCGCCATGGCCCCCGCGGACCAGGTTGCCGCGGTCAATGCCGGGGCTCCGCTCCGCCGCCATCTGATCAACCCGCTCCGCGCCGTGCGCACGGCCGCCGCCGGAGTCATCCCGGACTTTGCTCCGCTGGGGTACGACACCCGGATGAATTTCAACGAGACCACCCCGGCGGAAGCCGCCGATGTCCGCGACAATGCACGTCCGCTCGCGATCGGCGCCGTGGAGACCGGAACCCTGATCAACATCCTCGGTGAAGACGGCGCCCCGGACCGGGCGGACGTCGATTGGTGGCGCATCAACCTGCCGTCCTCGCCCGGCGGCCTCCATAGCGCCCGCATCCGACTCACCTACCCGCGCGGATTCGGTGATCTGACCCTCGATGGACTCTCGCCGACAAACGTCGAAACCATCGGAGCCGAAACACGCATCACCTTCGTCACCCCCGCCGTGTTCGCCAGCTCCGACCTCCGCTTTGCGGTCCGTGGCGTCGGCCGGGCCGACAACGTCTACAAGCTCAGCTTCCTCGACACCACGTACGCCGGGGCTGCCCCTCCGACCGATCGCTACGACCGCAACAGTTTGGACAACCCCTCACGCCCCAACAACAACATCGCTGAACGGGCGACTCCGGTGGGAACCGGCACGGCCAACCCCTGGGTGGCAGCGGCCTCCTCCTCGATCCTCGACTCCTCGAGCGAGATCGTGGTTCGCGAACTGACCCTTCACACGGGAGAAGACGTGGACTGGTTCCGCATCGAGAACTTCCCGGAAATGGAAGGCTGCCAGCCCAGCCTGCAGATCGAATTCGGGGCCGGCATGCAATGCACCGTCTGGGGACGCACACGCCGTTCCACCTCCGAGGTGATCGCACGCTCGACGGTGTCGCCCCTCACGATTCCCTATTCCACGCTTCCGCTCCCGCCCATCCGGGTGGAGTTCTCGAACGTCAACCCGCTCCGGCCGGTGACCTACACGGCTCGCTTCGTGTATCGCACGATGCCACCGGACATCTGCGCGCTCTCTGACCTGCAACGCCAACGTGGGGCTTCCTCCGGGCGCGACATCTTCGGTGGCGGGCGGTTCCCCTTCCCCTGCCCTGCGCCGGATTCGCTCATCATCAACGCCGGTGATTTCCTCGAGCTTCCCGGCCGCCGTGGCGACAACTTCGGCCGCGTCCTGACCCCGGAATGGAACCTGTTCGAATGGCGGGGCGGAGGTGATTTCGCGGCCCGGTTCGACCTCCCGGCGAATGCCTCGCTGCGTGTCCGACTGCTGAATCTCGACGGCGATGTCCTGGCCGAAACCGCAACACCGGAACTGCTGGGTCAGAAGTCCGGACCTCCGGACGCCTTCGCGGGTGCCCGCACGATTTCCCTGCGTCAGCCCGCTCTCGCGCCGGGCACCTATATCCTGGAGTACAGCGAGGGAACCCTCGGAATCCTCATCGGATTGAACCTGCCCCGGAACGCGATCCGTGACGGTTCCCCGGGGATCGAGGACCTCGCCGGCGGCCCCATGGCCCAACCTCCCGCATTGTTGGCGCAACCCGGGAACGATCCCTTCAAGGAAATGCTCTTCCTGAGCTGGCCCGGCACCGAACAACTGCCACGCCTCGAGGAGACGGATGTCCTTCGCGAAGGCATGCACTGGTTCCATTCACGGGTGCCAGTCCGCGCCGGGAAGGACGGTTCCACGCCTCGATTCCGCCCGGGGAAGACACCCGGTTCTTCCGGCTGCGCCCGGATCCGGAACGTTGCCTCGACTTCGGAAGCTTCGAGACTGGGCTCCATCCCAACCCATGGACCATCGGCGGTTACCAGTTGGACAGCGACACCGCGCCCGGCGGCACCGCGCGCCCGAACGTGCTCGTGCGTTCGCTGGAAGGCACTCTGGGCGTGGACGTCGACACCTTCTTCACGGTGGGTCTCCCAGTGCCGGCGCATGCCGTCGACATCGAATTCGTCTCCCAATCCGGTTGGGTGGAGTTCACCGCGTACGATGCCGCCGGAATCCCGGTGGCCACGGAACGCGTCCTCGGCTCAACTCCAACCCGTCGTCGCGTGATCCTGCGCTCGGCCACGACCGACATGGCATGGCTCAGCGTGGAATCCCCGAACGCACTCACCGTGATCGCCAAGCTGTGCTGCGAATTCACCGACCTCCTCGGGGCCGGCGGACTGGGTGACGATTGCCTGGACTTCCGGCTCGAAACCCCGCGAAGCGTCGCAAACCCGCTGGAAGCCGACGGACTCAAGTTCCAATCCTGGCTCCGGTCGGATTCCGTCCCGATGCCTGACCCGGCCACGCGCATCGAGGACGTCGGGGGCCAGGTGGGCTACCATGTCCAGTACCGCACCGAGATCGAACTGATGCGGCCTTGCGCCACGGTGGCCATCGACTTCCTCCAGCGCTCCGGTCTGGTGGAGTTCGAGGCATTCGACGCGGACGGAGTCACGGTCGACCGCCGTACCTTTGTCGGGGTCACCGGGGCTCCGCAGTCCGTCCATCTCGGCAGGGCTGGCGCGTTGATCCGGCGGGTGGTCGTCATCGCTCCCAACGACCTGACGACACTCCTCCGGGTCTGCTGCGAGGGCAGCTCGGCGATTGCGGGGACCGGCGCTGATTGCGTGAACTACCGCGTTGGCCCGGGAGCCAAACCCAATCCCTGGTTTGCCGGCAGCACGCTCGTGACCCGTCGCATGCCTTCGGGAGCGCTCGCGCCGTCGGTTCAGATCATCACGCGCAACGGCGAAGAGGGCATCGAGTTCGGTGGCGGAGAAACGGATATCCTCCTGCCGACCGCCGTTCCCGCGGTTGCACTCAAGGTCGCCATGGATGGGGATCGCCTCGAAATCCAGGCGCTCGACGCCGGCTTCCGGATCGTGGACAGCCAGATCCTCCTGGGGCCCGGACCCCGCCTCGAAGCTCCCCTCCTGCGCGGTCCCGGAATCGTCCGCGTCCGGCTCATGGCCCCCGGAGCCAAGGGTGTCGTCGCAGACCTCTGCCAACCCTGACCGTGAGTCACTCGGACCGAAAGGCACTCCTCACGCCCTCTTCGCGTATTCGCGTGAGACCCTTCGGCCTCAATCACAGACTGATGGCCGCAAAAATCGCAGGAAGACGCAAAAGGACGCTGTTCCCTTCCGACGAAGCCGCCGAACCGACACGCCCCCGGCGGACGATGAACCCGCCCGGCAAACCCTCGCATCACGCGTCGGGATCGGGATCGGCATCGGTATCGAAAACTCACGGAGAAGAACAGGGTTCGATCCCGATACACCTTGGCAGCTTCGGATCTTCCCAAGCCGTGGCCCCAGGCCCGGAGGGCCGGCAGATAGTAGCCCAGCGCGTGAGCGCTGGGTTCCGTCCCCCCATGATAACCAGCCCCGGAGGGGCGACAGAACCCCTTCCCCTGCGACCGCCAACATTCGGTCGTTTTCCAGAGCCCGACAACGCCCCGGAACTCCTGGTGTCTTCGCGTGCCCCCCTCCTGCCCGAAACTCACTTTCACGCCGAGACGGCGAGCCCGCCGAGGTTGGAATACCCTTCATGACGGCATTCCTGGATGCGCGCAGAGGCACTGCTCAAACGCGAAACCAAGGCTCAGGAGTCGGGAAAAAAGATGGCGGCCATCCATCGACCGCCGCCGGCAGTGGTGCAGCTGACAGCCCAATTCATCCGGACCATTCGAAATGGAATTGTTCTCCAAATGCGATGGCTGGCTGCTCTGGCCCCACTACGGATTTCTATGGCTGCCAACCTCTGACCCGCCACGGACACCGTTGCCTTACAGGAGGATCGCCGCAAAAATCACAGAAAGTCGCAAAAGGACACTGTTCCCATCCGACATGCCGCCGAACCGACACGCCCCCGCCGAACGATGAGCCCGCCCGGCAAACCCCTCGCATCACGCGTCGGTATCAGGATCGGCATCGGCATCGGTATCGAAAACTCACGGAGAAGAACCGGATTAGATCCCGATACACCTCGGCACCTTCGGCCCCTCCCAATCCGTTGCCCCAGGCCCGGAGGGCCGGCAGATAGTAGCCCAGCGCGTGAGCGCTGGGTTCCGTCCCCCCATCGAAATCCAGCCCCAGCGGGGCGACAGACCCCCTCCCCCCGACGAGCGCCACCATTCCCTCGCCCTCTCCAGAACCCAACGCCACGGAACACAAGGCGGACAAGCCGCAAAGCCTCGAAGCCGCCAAGGTCTCCGTCTTCGCCGACAAACCCACCTCCCCGCCCTTCTTCGCGTCTTCGCGTCTTCGCGTGAGCCCCTTGCCCTCGATCACAGGAGGTTAGCCGCAAAAATCACAGAAAGTCGCAAAAGGACACTGTTCCCATCCGACGAAACCGCCCTCCTCCAACTCTCACACACGCGACAGACACCCCCTCACGATCCCCATGGCATGCCACTGCCTTCGCCCCGAACAAGCCGCCGTCCACAATCCCAGCCTCCGACCCGACTGAACCGCGCCGAAAGGAGACCGACCCTGCCCCCTTCGAACGTCACCTCCAAAACCAGCCTCAAATGTCAATTCTACGGGACTGACCCCATTGCCCCCCCCTTCATGACCGGGAATCCACAGCCCTCGGCTTGGCCCGAGGGCTGTGGAAAGCGCTTCTGGTTTCTGGGTGTGTCGGCCAGACGGAGGGAGGTTCCGTCGATGAGGCGGATGTCCCGGCCCTGAAGCAGCGAGAGGCGTGGAGCCCGAGCGCATGCCGCCTTCATCGAATGATGGAGCGCTTGGTAAAGGACAGTGATGGGGAAGCGGCCGCGAGCCCTGGAGAGGGCCCCGGTAGCGACAGAGCAGGACTTGGAAGAGGAGAGCTCCAGCAGTGAGCGAAGGTGATGACACGCTTCCCGAAGGGAGGTCTTGGGGTTGAGAGCTTGGTGAAGGAAGAGCCAGAAGGTGCGCTGGAGTGTGAAGATGCGATCACGGCTGTTGGGCCCTGCGGCTTCCCGATCGAAGACATGGTCCGGGAATAGGGATTTGAAGAAGAGCTGCAGTTCGGGAATGGGCTTGGAGCGGACGGACCGGAGGCTGCGGCCAAGAGCTGCCAGAGAAGGGCGAAAGCCGGGGAGGAAGGGAGCATCCATAGGGCGGTATGTGTACCGCCCTATTGACGCGCCAAATCGAGGAAGGTTACAGTGAAAGAAATGAAAGCAGACCTAGAAGCAATAGACCGCGAGTACGAGGATCTCCGAAGCCGGCTTGGCGGGATCGGATGGATGAGCGCTGGCTATGTCCAGGATCGCGGACCTGGAGCTGGGGGCCCGTGCTACCAGTGGACGAGGAAGGAAAAGGGAAAGACGGTGTCGCTGGCGCTCTCGAAGGAGCAGTACGAAGCGATGAGGGAGGCGATTGAGGGGTGGCGGGAAATGGAAGCGATCCTGGATCGGATGCAGCAACTGACCCGGCTACGGATCTTCGGAAGCCTGCCGGATGTGCGTCGACGTAAACCGCTGACCAAGAGTGTTTTGGGCGTTAAGTAAGTGCCATTCGGCACTGGCCCCATTGCTTCAGCCCCATCAAACTTGGAACTTCGCCACTACCCCACCTTCACCCACTTCTTCTGTCGGCTGCTCTTGAGGACGGCGTCGCAGAGGCGGACCTCGTGATGGCCGTCGTTGGCGGTGGCGAACAGGACCGGGGTCTGACGGCCGGAGGCGATGTGCTCGTAGATGGCGCGGTAGTTCATCTTGTGGCTGTCGGGGAAGCCCTCGGGGTGACCGCCGGGGTAGTCGGTGAATCCGGCGACGTCCTCGGTGAATCCGGCGGTGCCGCGCTGGAGGATCGTGTCGGGGGTGTCGCGCCGGCCGACGCGGATTTCATTGGGGTTCTGGAATTCCCACTGGAGTGAGCCAGTGGTGCCGTAGATGCCGACGTAGAGGCTGCACTTCCAGCCGGCGGCGACCTGCGAGACGGAGGCGTTGGCGTGGACGTGGTCGGCGAAGCCATGCTCGGCCTTGCCGAAGCGCAAGAGAAGCGAACCGAAATCCTCGGTGTCGACGCGGTAGGCGACGAGGTCGGCGGGGTTGGCCTTGGCGAAGGTCTTGAGCTCGGTGCGGGGACGCTTGCGGGTCTTGTGGAACGTTTCGGTGTGGGCAAAGACGGCCTCGGCCCGGCTGCCGAGGATGAAGGAAACCGTGTCGATCCAATGGGTCCCGATGTCGCCGATGGCGCGGAGCGGGCCGCCCTCGGAGGCGAGGACGCGCCAGTTGTAGTCGGTTTCCTTGAGCAGCCAGTCCTGGAAGAAGTGTCCCTGGACGTGGATGACCCGGCCGATATCCCCGCGTTGGACCATGGCGCGCATCTGGAGGACGGCAGGGAAGAAGCGGCACATGTAATTCACCGCGAAGACGGGGGCGGAGCGCTTCTTCAGGGCGGCAAGGACACGCTGGGTCTCGCGCGGGTTCATCCCGAGGGGCTTTTCGCAAACCACATGTTTCCCGGCGGCCAGAGCGGCGAGGGACTGTTCGACGTGAACCTTGTTGGGCGAGGTGATGTGGACGACATCGACGTTGGGCGATCGGTACATCGCCCGGTAGTCGTAGTCCCCATAGACCTCGGGGATGCCCCAGCGCTCCGCCGTGGCCTGGGCTGAGGCCGTGGATCCACAGATGGCGGTGACCTGGACGCCGAGGCGGCGAAGGGCCTCGATGTGGACGGGTCCGATGAAACCGGTGCCAATGATTCCGGCGCGAATCTGATGCAGGGGATGGCTCATGGAGGGAGGCAATGTCCCCAACCTGAGTGCTGGATTGAAACCAGATCCGTCTGGGCCAATGACTTACTTCTTTGCCGTGTGACGGTAGGCGCCAGCAGGCGGACCTACCGTTCAGGCCAACGCGCTCCCATCAGAAGGCTCCTTCGGAGCTTGGATTCGAGTAATCCTAAAGTGCTTGAACGGAATGGTTTGCGATGTTTTTTTCTGGTTTCTGCAACGGAGAAACCCCGGGTTGGCACCGGGCTAGCGAACAGGGGCGAGTTGCTGGAGCGATGTCATTGCTCCTTCTGCCTCGTTTGTGGGTTGGAAGGGGAAGCCGTCCTGAGTGGGCGGCAAGGCATCCCAGTCGTCGGGAATGATCCCGAGAATCAAGAGTACCCAGTCATGAACCCGTATCCGGGTGCGTTGCACCCTGCTGCTCCTGCCGATTGCATGAGCGGTTGCCTTCGGTCCTGCGGCGGAGTCCTCAGGCGACGCCTCGCGAGCCGGCCGGTAGCCAGACCTGGTGTGAACCCCAGGATGAACCCGAATCCGATCCAGCCGTCCTGAACCCAATTTCAAAACGAAACCCAATCATTGAGTTATGATTCGTAAAAAAACCAAAAACCAAGTGCTATGCCGGAGGGTAGCCCGGGAGCCGTAGGCGTCCCACGAGCAAGCTGCCGAAACCCACTTATGGAGGCAGCGCCAGTCACCCATCGGCGGGATTCCACAACCCTCTCCCGCTGGTTTGGATCCACGGCAAAGCGGATGGCGGTGCTGGCGGCATTGCCGGCTGCGTTGTTGGGCGGGCTCAGTGCCCACGCGCAGGTTGCGCCCATTCCCACTCCGACACTGGATGCGCATTTCCTGACCATCTTCCCGGCCCGGGACTTTGTGTCCATGGAGGGTTATACGAACCTCGTTGCCGGCACGACATTGACCTTGGAGGTGCTCCGCGCACCTGCGGGCGGCGGTTTGCCGGTGGTCACTGGTCATGTGGACGGCATCACTCCCGATGCAGCTGGCTTCGCCGAGGTCAACCATCCCGGCGGCTACTGCTGGGGCATCGTTCCTTCCCTCGGCGTGGCCGTGACTCCGGACATCCGAGGCGGTGATATTGTCCAGGTCAGCGGCACCAAGTTGGCCGACGATCCGACCACTCCCTTGGTGGTCGACCTGATTCCGACTCCGTTCATCGAGCAGAGCACGGTGGCGGACATTGCGATTACGGAGGCGCCCTTCATCCCCGCCAATTCCGTCGGGATTGTGCAGGTGAAGGGGTATGCCAACGATCCTGCCGCCAATGGCGGAAATGGTCGGCAATTGGACCCGTTCACCGTCGATATCGTCAGTCCGCGGTTCAGCAATGGCAGTCGGATCATTTTCGGCAGTCCCAGGTTTGATGCGCCCGGTAACCGTGCGAACACCAACTGGACGGCGACGTTCACCGTGCTTTCGGATGGATTCACCGCACTCACCGAAGCGGATGTGCTTCAGGCCCTGGCGGGGGATGCCTCGATTCAATTTGTCGACGTCGGCGGCAATGGCCTGAGCAGCACCATCGCGGGTTCTGGCGATCAGGCTGGCCCTTTTGCCGCGTCGTGCCATGCGCCTTTGGATGCTCCGATCCTGAGCACCACGGCGGCGGGTGTGTTCTTCACGTCCACCAGTATCAATACCCTCACCACCGGTTCCTTCAGTGTCACGAACACAGGCGCGGGCGTCTTCGGTTCATTGCACATCACGGGCATGACCCTCGAAGGGGCTGACGCGGCTTCCTTCGTGGCACCCACCCTTCCCAACGGCGGCCATACCGTGGCGGTTGGTGCCAACCTCTCTTATGAGGTTTCGATGCAAGCGCTGACGGCGGGCGAGAAGAACGCAACGCTCGTCATTCATAGCGACAGCCGTTTTGGAGACGTGCGTGTGCCGCTGACGGGTTATGCCTATTCGGGTGCCAAGCCCAACGCTGCCTATCTGGTGGCGCGTCCCACGGCATTGGATATGGGCAGCCGCTTCCTCGGAGTCATCTCCGCTCCTTACCAGGTGACGGTCTATAACCTGGGTGATGCCACGGCGACCGGTTTCGTCGCCTCCCTCACGGGCGACATCAATGAGTTCCGCATTCTTGGTACGGTCCCGACGACTTTGGCAGCGGGAACAACGGGCGTGTCCTTGAGTCTCGTTTCCCAACCCCGGCTGGTTGGTACCAGGACGGCGACCTTGAGCGTCGGAGCCTCGGGTGTGGCCACCCAGACGGTGGCCCTTTCCTCCCTCGGCCTCGAGCAGCAATCCATCATTGAACCGCCGCCCGCCACCATGCGTATCGCGGCGTTCCCGGGACGGGAATTTGTTGCTGCCGACGTCCCTGCCTCCAGTGAAACGTATGTCATCCAATTGTTGCGCCATGGCGAATTGGTTTCCCAGAGTCCGCCCCTCTCCGCTGCATTTGGCGTGGTAGAAGTGAATCATCCGGGTACTCCCTGCTGGTTGAACGTCATCCCCGACGTGCGGCCCCGTGACCGGGTGCGACTCATCTCTTCTGCGGGTCCGATCTATCAGACCTATGTCGCGGACGTGGAATTGTTCGCTTCGCCCACCGACCCCACGACATCCGTCACGGTCGTGAATGCGAATACGATCGAACTGCGCGGCCGTGCGGCCAACGAAGACGGCACGCCGATGCCGCTTGACCAAGTCTCCGTGGAGCTGGTTTCCGGCTCCGCTGACCAGTTCCGTTTTGTGGATGGAGCCGGCCAGAACAATGCCAACCAACCCATCGGCGCCCGCGCCATTGCTGCTCCCGGCAACGGGACGCTGGTCCGTGACCCGGCCCGCCCGGACGGATTCATCGCGACCTTCACCGGTCTGCACACGGGGCCTGGTGAGGACAACGACATCGAGCGCGCGCTGCGTCGCGCCTCCTGCTCTGCCAACTGGATCGGTCGAACCCCGTCGGAAGCCACCATCAATGAATTTGGTGCTGGCGTGGAAGGCGGTTGCATTCCAGACGGCGGCGGTGCGCCGGCCGTATTGGAGCCGCTCACGGGCGATACCATCGTCAGCGCTGTCGAGCTGCTGTTCCCGCCGATGAGGACTATTGGGAACCCCACCTTTGACCGCGTGCTCAACATCCGGAACCCCGGCCCCGGTGATGTTCAGATCTCCGGCTTCAGCATCACGGGAACGGGCGCTGCCAACTTCAGTGTGATCGGGCTCACCAGCTTCGCATTGCTGCCGGGCGAAAGTGCCAACGTCACCGTCCGGTTCAACACCACCGGCGGCGTGGGAGCCAAGGATGCCGTTCTCAGCGTCCTGGACAACGTCGCGGGTACGGTGACCGTGGCCTTGCATGGTGAGGTGGTGAGCCGGCTCTATTCCTATCTCACGCCTACCCCCACGGTGCTGACCTTCCCGGACACCGCGGTGAACGCCACCTTCAATAGGTTGGTCAACTTCAAGAATGAGGGCCAGTTGGACCTGGCGTTCGGCCGCGTCGAGAGTATGACCTTCACAGGGGATACGACGGAATTCGCCTTGGCGGATACCGTGCGAAACACCCGTACCGCCTTGGCCTTGTTGGTCGGTGCTTCCACCGACATCACCGTCCGCTACACGCCCACCCGGCTGGGTGCGGCCGCCGCGGTCTTGAAGGTGGTGTATACACCGTATGTCAATGCCCCCTTCCTCGTCACCAACTCCATCTCCATGACGGGTAGGTCTTCTACCACTGCTGATGGTTTCAATGATCCTCCCGTGGACCACCTGATCGGTGTGTTCCATGTGCGCGATTATGTTTATGCCGATGGGTTCAAGGCCAACGAACTGGTGAATGTGGAGGTTCAGCGCTTCAATCCCGTCCGCCGCTTGTACGAAGTGATCGGTACGGCCCATAACATCGTGCCAAAGGACGATCCCGCGACGCCGGGCATTTTTGAAGGCATCGTGGAAGTGAACCATGTGGGAGCCACCCCGTGGGAAGGACCGACCCCGGATATCGCTGTGGGCGACCTCGTCCGCGTCATGTCTTTTGACATCAATGATATGGGTCTCAACCCGACGCCGCTCACCCGCAATCAGACCTACGTTCAAAACATTGAGGTCCAATCCGGTGTGGTTCAGGTCAACGCCAACACCGTGGAGGTGTATGGATACGCTGCGGATGTCCGGACCGGGCTGCCCCTGGATCTGGGCGTGGTGGAATGCCGCATTGTTCCCAAGGCTCTCCGGGGCACATTCACCACCAGCGGTGCTGCCACCTTGCGGACCCCTCGGGAAGGTTCAGTGGTCCCGTTGAACGCGGCGGGCTATCACTTCAAGGCTGTCTTCACCGGATTGACTCCGGCCGATGTGACGCTGGCCTTGGGTGCGGATCCGAAGTTCCTCTGGCTCGGCCGTGGTGCCGGTGCCGTGGAAGCTACGCATTGCGAATGGAACGAGATTCCTGGTCCGCAGCAACCGCGCGCTCTCGCAATGGATCTGGGTCAATTGCAGTTTGCCGGTGAACCGACGTTGGGATTTGTCTCGGTGCAGACGGATGTCGGTTTCTCCGGCATCAACACGGGAGTGGGTTTGCCGGTTGCCGTGACGGTGACAAACATCGGCACCCAGCCTTTGACCCTCACCAACGTCTCCATCGCCGGCGCGCATCCCAGTGAGTTCCGCGTGCTCAGCATGACCCCGGCGAACGGGGTTCTCAATGTGGGTGCCGTGGCCACGTTCCAGGTGGTTGTTGCCGCTACCAATGCGGGTGTTCGTGAGGCGAGCCTGCGTTTGGCTCATACCGGAGCGAACAACGCAGAATTCAACCGCTTGGTGGGTCGCGGTATCCCCGCTCCCACCTTGACCACGGTCAGTCCCGCCCTCGCTGGGTTGGGCAACACCATCACCCTGCAAGGTGCGAACTTCACGGCGGTGAGCGGGGTGTCCTTCGGCACCGCGCCCGCCACGCGGTTCACGCGAGTGAGTGATAGCGTGGTGACGGCGGTCGTGCCGGCTTTGCCGGTCAACGCCACCTACAGCGTGAGCATCACCACGGTGGCCGGTACGGCGACGAAGGCCAACGCCTTCACCATGTTGCCGGATGCCCCGACCATCACGAGCCTGGTCCTGCCCAGCCCCGTGCTGGCTGGCAACACCGTGACGGTTAGCGGTAGCAACTTCACCGGGGTAACGAATGTCACCTTCGGCGGCATCGTGCTCCCGAGCACCCAATACACCGTCACCTCGGGGACGAGCATCACCGTGATCATCCCGACCAATGCTCCGGCGAGCTCGGTGATCAGCGTGACCGCTCCCGGTGGTACGGCCAACGCATCCGCGATCGCAGTGGCTCAACCGCCGACCTTTGCTGCGGCTACCGTGGCGGGTCGTGCGGCCACCTCTGCGGCGACCGGAACGGCTGTGACCTTCACCGGCGCCAACCTGGGCTTGGTGACGGGCAGCACCACGGTGCAATCCCTCACGTCGGTCACGTTCCCCGGGGCGACCACCCCGCTGACCGTCACCGCCATCACCCGCAATGCGAATGGCTCGGTCACTCTGACCATTCCGGCGGGCGCCCTCGCGGGTCCGATCATCGTGACTGGCCCGGCGGGCCGCACGGTGTTCACCGGCTTCAACGTGGCGAGCGCCCCGGTGATCAGCAGCGTGCTGGGTGACCGCCCGGCATCCGCCACCAACGGCACCGCGATCGTGACCGCGAACACGAACCAAACGGCGATCGGCCGCACCATCACCATCCGAGGTGCGGGCTTTGTCAACGTGACGGCCGTGACCGTGGGCGGCACGGCGGCGAGCTCCTTCACCGTGGTCAGCGCGAACGAGATCCGCGCTGTGGTCGGTGCTCGTACGGCGAACGGCTCGCAAGCCGTTGCTGTCACCAGCTCCTTGAGCCGGACTGCCGGCAACCGTGCGGCGGCGGTCACGGTGGTCGGCAATCCGACGGTTACGGGCTTCACTCCGACGAGCGGGGCGAGGACGGGCCTGGCAACGGTGACCATCAGCGGCACCAACCTGCAGTACGTCAACGAGGTCAAACTGGGCACGCTCTCCGTCGCGTTCACCCGGGTGGGCACGGGGGCAGCGCAGAGGTTGCAGTTCACTGTTCCGTCGAATGCCCTGACGGGATCCATCACGGTGACCACACTGGGAGGTTCGGCGACAACCACCACGGCCTTCCGGGTGTTGTAACCGCTCTGTCCATCATCGACGCAAAACAAGCCGGGGTGTCCCTGTGACACCCCGGCCTTTTTTGTGGAGCGGGATTTCGATCCGCGGCGCTGAACGGGCGCATTCCGACACTGGCCCCGGTTGAGGCGGGGGCCGCGTCAAGGTGCGCCGGCGCAGAACCCAGTTTTGCTTCCGGCATCCTTTGAGGGGAGGAGGAGATGACTTACGACTTTGCCATGGGACTGTAGGAATGGACTGACCCGAATGGCGCTTACGTAGTGGGTGATTTGTCAGGGTTGGTCGCCGGAATTCCCGGATTTCCGGCGATTTCGGTGTGGTATGTCGCGGTAGGCGCGCCGTGGTTTGGTCAGGTACGCCAACGGCTTTGGTCGCCGTTTGACGGCTCTCGGTTCCCTTCTCCCTGGCCTCCGTGGCACCAGATCCTTGGCCACCGCCCGGAGCAATCCCCGTTCGAGTCGCCGCAGGGCCGTCAGCGACCTGGCCCGGGCCATGCGGGGGCAGTACTGGCGGAGCCCATCGACCGTTCCCTTGAAGCTCAACCGATCCAGATCTGTTCGGTGCCGGCGACTGGCTTCGATCATTGTGATCCGAACAATGTTGTAGGCGATCAGGGCCGCCAGCAGTTCCTTGGTCGCAATCTCCGGGCTCTGCGCACGCAGGTGCTCCATCTCCATCGTCGTCTTGATGTCCCGGAACGAGAGCTCGATCCGCCAGCGACGCAGATAGACTTCGGCAATCTCGGATGCCGGGTACTTCTCCGGATCCAGCAGGGTGGTGACAATCGAGACTGACTCGGTCCGGAATCCACGTCGCTCGATGCGGCTGCGGATCACCCGGACGGTGATTTGCTCGGGGACCCGGACCCAACGCCAGAGACTCATCCAACGCGGGCGTTGCATGGGTTTGTTCCACACGAAGATCGCATCGTCGGGGCCAATGCTTTTGTGGGGGTTGCGGAAGTCCGGCGTGCGTGCCTGATACAACCGGGCGACGACATCCACGCCCCTCAATGGAAGCAGGGCCAGTGTGACGAAATCCCCGAACGCGCGGTCCCCCAGCAAGACGTCGCCGCTGCAAACATGGCGCCAGATCTTCTGGGCCAGCGGGGTATCGTGCTTGGTTTGTTTGGCGGTGACGAAGTTCAGAGCGGCACCACTGCGCAGACAGAACAAGGCAAGCACCTTCATGACAGGGAAGCCACAGCCCTTGGCCTGACCGGAAGGTTGCGGAAAGCGCCTCTGGTTCATGGGTGTATCGGCCAGACGCAAGGACGTGCCGTCAATGAGGCGGATATCCCGGCTCTGGAGCAGACCCAGACGAGGTGCGCGGGCGCAGGCCGTCTTCATCGAATGATGGAGTGCCTGGTAGAGGAGAGTGATGGGGAACCGTCCGCGAGCCCTGGAATAGGCCCCTGTTGTGACGGAGCAGGACTCCGAGCTGGAGAGTTCCAGGAGGGAGCGGAGGTGGTGGCAGGCTTCCCGCAGGGAGGTCTTGGGTGTGAGGGCCTGGAAGAGGAAGAGCCAGAAGGTGCGTTGCAGGGTGAAGATCCGCTCGCGGCTGTTGGGGCCGGAAGCTTCGCGATGGAAGAGATTGTCCGGAAAGAGAGAGGAGAAGAAGTGCTGAAGTTCCGGGATGGGTTTGGAGCGGACGGAACGAAGGCTGCGGCCGAGGGCGGCCAGGGAATGGCGAAGACCTGGGAGGAAGGGAGTATCCATAGGGCGGTACTGTTACCGCCCTATTGACGCGGAAGATCTAGGAAGGTTACAATGGAAAACATGAAAGCAGACCTAGAGGCGATAGACCGCGAGTACGAGGAGCTCCGAGTCCAGCTTGGTGGGATCGGATGGATGACCGCCGGTTATGTCCAGGACCGCGGACCGGGAGCCGGGGGCCCGTGCTACCAGTGGACGAGGAAGGAGAAGGGAAAGACGGTGTCGCTGGCGCTGTCGAAGGAGCAGTACGAAGCGATGAAGGAGGCGATCGAAGGCTGGCGGGAGGTGGAGGCTATCCTGGATCGGATGCAGCAACTGACCCGGCTACGGATCTTTGGGAGCCTGCCGGATGTGCGTCGGCGTAAGCCTCTGACAAAGACAGTTTTAGGCCTTAAGTAAGCGCCATTCGGGACTGCCCCATTGCCTTATTCATTCCCAGTAGGGTAGCCCGTCGCGGCGCGGCAATGTTTCAGGCTCAAAGCGGAAAAGAGAATAGTACAATCTATCCGCGGGCAAGTAGACGTAGTTGAAGATCGACCTCTTTCCTTCACTGTTATACGTAGGACCACTGCGTTCAGCTGATTCAGACCATCGATAAGTTGACTTGAATTTCACTACACCCCCTTCTCGTACAGGCAGGCACCTGACCATAGCAAAGAAGTAGCTAGCGAAGTATATGCAGCCCATCAACATTACATACAATATCGTGTGAGCAATCCCAGTGCTCCACGGCGTTTGTTTTTTAAACCTCATGATTATCACATTCTTCCTGTGGCCACCATTACTGAGGAGAGACAGGGGCCATGAGGCAAACTCGCCATACGAATTGCTATTGTGGCAAGTCCTGATACCTCAGAGCTTTGGCAACGAAGCGCGATCGGTCGTTGCAGCACTCAAAAAGTATCACGGATGAGTTTACCCTTCGGTCGCATATGCCGAAAATTCTCGTTATGGATTGTGAGACTACTTGCTGAGCTTCTTTTGCTTATCAAGCCAAATCTTCTGCGCTGTGCTCCAGACCCACCCTGGTGAACTATTGCAAGGCACTATGAATCCGTAGTTTCCAACCGAACCTTTACCGCCAGTCTCCCCAAGTCTCTTAACATCTTCTAGCTCGAGCGGTTTCCCACCGGAAACAGAGAAATCACGACTCACATCACCGAAAGTGAATGATGCACACCCAAGTATCTTGTCTCCTTCAGGATTCTTGCAAACGGCACATACATCGATCGAGAATCTTGTCTCACCCCAAAACTTCCTGGGATTGTTTGGCCCATCTAAATAGGACAGCGGCCATTCAGGTCCATTCCATCCGCCATAAGGCGGGTAGTCGAATCCGTTGGAAGCAGCCCTCAAGGGTCTCTTGCCATCAAACTTGGGTGCTTCCCCAGTTCCGCCATCTGAAGTCACTGCTTGAACTAGGTGAATTTTATCCTGAGGACACGCGCATTCATCGCATCCAACGAAGTGAACCTTGAACCCATCCAATGCATCTTTCCCCCCAGAACTCCCCTGCTGTTCCTCGGGAACGGGAACATCCTTGACTTGAATGATTGCAAAGGACCCACAACATAAGCCGAGAATATCAACCTTGTTGACGAGCCCGTTGTCTGTAGGTACCGAAAGGTTTAGCCCTCCCTCTTCCCCAATCGGATCCCTCCCCAACCACCTCCCCATCCCCGCCGAGTAGTACCGATACCCGTAATAGTTCAACCCGGTATCCTCATCCTGGATCTTCGTGCTCCAGCGGAAGGGGTTGAGGGCGGCCATGGTGCCGGTGGACCGGATCACTTCCCCGAACGGTCCGTACTCGTATCGGGCGCTCCAGGTGCCGTCGGCGGCGTTGACCAGGCCCATGACGTTGCCATTGCCGTCGTAGGCGGCGTAGTGGGCGTTGATGCTCGGCCCGGTGGGGGCTTCGAGCACCCAGAGCAAACCGCCCACCCCACCGGCACCCTGCCAATTTCCGCTCAGATCCGTGCCCCAGACGTATTCCCGCACCAGGGTCCCGGCACTATTGAGCTCGGCCACCGGATTCCATCCCTCGTAGAGCCACCGGGTCGTGGATGTCACCACCCAACTCCCGCTGGCCCCGGTGCTGACGATCCGGCCGATGCGGCGTCCGAGGGGATCGTACTCGAAGTCCAGCTTCCGGCGGCCTGCGGCCGGCACCTGGGCTTGACTCTGCATGGAGATCAACCGGTTCTCCGCGTCCCAGGTGTAGGTCCACAGGCCGTCCGCGGTCAGGTTGCCGTCGGCATCATACGTCGGCACCTCGCTGGAGGGAGGCACGCGGTAGAGCGCGTTCGCCAGGGAGCCACCGTCACTGGTCGTGATGTTCACGGACTGCCACAGCGGATTGCCGTTCCCGAGGTTCATCTCCGACCGCCAGAATTCGCCGCGCCGACTTGCGATCACCCCGCCGGCGGTCACGGTCGTGCCCGGCTCCGCCAGCCCGATCAGGTCGAGGTACCGGCTTCCGACCACCGCGCGATTGGTGATCTGGTTCAAGGGATTCACCCCATAGGTGGTGCTCCGCAGGTTGGCTCCGTTGGCGTCCCCGCCCCGCTTCTGGCTCACCCGGTTGCCGATGTCGTCGAAACCGTACTCGAACTGTTGCCCGGCCACCGGACTGCCGTCCGGCCAGCTCTGCGTCCCCCGATCACCTGTCCCAGCCGGTCATACTCCCAGTTCCAGGAAGAACCATCCGCCAACTCATCCCGGATCCGCTGCTGCGCCGCATTGTAGGTGTAGGCGTGGCGTTCGGCGGGTTGTCCTGCGGCGGACGGTTGGTTGAGGACCTGTTGCAACCGATTGAGTCGGTCGAAATCGTACTGCGTATCCAACCGTTTGGTGCCATTGGCGCGATACGTCACGCCAGCCCGGATCCGCGAATTGGCCACGTACCGGTAAGTGGCCGTGTGGGAGCCGGCCGTGAGGATCGCAGGACGGCCGGCGGGATCGTAAGCGGTCACGTTTTGCGCCTGGAACCCGGCCACCGAGGTCGTCACCCCCAACCGCCGGCCGAAACTGTCCCGGGACGACGTCACCGAGTGCCCCGCCAACGGCCCACCCGACCACGACTCCGTCTCCGGTTCGCCGAGGTCATTGTATGTTTGGGAGAGGGTGGACACAGGACTGGCGGTGCGGTGGTCAGGATTGATGTGGCAGTTGCTCCCGGCTAGTACGCCGCCCAAGTGGGTCCCGAAAGGATATCCTGATCAGACAGCAAGCATCTGAGGATGCTTACTTTTGACGCCGGATGGAGGTCGTTGCCTCCTTTCAGAGGCCACCTCACGAGACCGCGAGCGGAGCTTCCAAGACGAACATCGGTTGCAGCACCCCAGACCGAACAGGAGGAATCGCCCTCCAGACACCTACGAACTTCCGACTGAAATCGTTCTACGGGACGCCAAGGTTAAATCGCCTTACAATCTTATGCTTCGAGTCAAACTCATCTATAATCCTGCCAATCTCCTCCAAATCCGCTTTTCGATTAATCTGACCAGAGACGCACACTGGACGCTCTGGACCCGAGTCCAGAGCGACCAGAACATTGGTGAATCCGCCTTGATTCAATCTTTGGCGAATCTCGCGAATGACCCGCAACTTGCTCCCGTATCGAATATGAACTTCGATTGCACCAAATTGACTCCACCCGATGAATAGCGCAAATAGAGCTCCAATAATAGCTAACATCCTTGCTTTCATGACCTTGAGTCGTCGAGACAACCTTTTCGGCAAGCTGTTTAATGAACCAGTCCACCGCACTGAATCTAGAATCAAAAGTTAATATCCCGTCATTATTGGCCTAACTTTTGGCAACACAGGCGGATAATAAACTTGAGGTCCATTTCCAAAAATCCAGTCGCCAAACCCGAGAGGAAATGTTCCAAAAAGCCCATCATCAGTCCCTTCATAGGTTGAATCAGAAAAGGCATATACATCACATCCGGTAACCTTGTGAATCTCCCGCATCAAATGCATTCCAGGGCTCCCGCGGCCTACATTGCAACCCCTCAGCACAATCCGGCACGGTTTACAGAACTGAATTGAAGCAAATAGTCCGAAGCCGTAGACTTGAGGACCTTCCTGTTGAGTAATATAGTCATTGACTCCAATTCCGCTTCCACCAGTCTCAATCGACTCGCCCGCCAGCACAGGGTATGCAGGTAATCGGCTTTGACTCGGAACGATATCTTGAAATCCAGGCATTCCGTGACCCTGAATGTTCAGTGTCTTTATGCAGTTGGTGCAGCCCTTCAGCTTTCTGTTCGCGTCCTCAATTGAACTAACATAAAAACCAGTGCCTTTGCCAGCAGCGACCCAGTCTGCCATATTATTTGCCATATCCTGTTCTACTGGATCATTAGGCGACGGCATAGGAGTAATTGTAACAACTGAGCCAATGTCATCGAGCCCGCTACGATCAATCCTACTGGTACTGGTGTTTTTGCAAAACCAGTATGAATTGATTGATCCATTTTCCCCAATCGGATCCCTCCCCAACCACCTCCCCACCCCCGCCGAGTAATACCGATACCCATAATAGTTCAACCCGGTATCCTCATCCTGGATCTTCGTGCTCCAGCGGAAGGGGTTGAGGGCGGCCATGGTGCCGGTGGACCGGATCACTTCCCCGAACGGTCCGTACTCGTATCGGGCGCTCCAGGTGCCGTCGGCGGCGTTGACCAGGCCCATGACGTTGCCATTGCCGTCGTAGGCGGCGTAGTGGGCGTTGATGCTCGGCCCGGTGGGGGCTTCGAGCACCCAGAGCAAACCGCCCACCCCACCGGCACCCTGCCAATTTCCGCTCAGATCCGTGCCCCAGACGTATTCCCGCACCAGGGTCCCGGCACTATTGAGCTCGGCCACCGGATTCCATCCCTCGTAGAGCCACCGGGTCGTGGATGTCACCACCCAACTCCCGCTGGCCCCGGTGCTGACGATCCGGCCGATGCGGCGTCCGAGGGGATCGTACTCGAAGTCCAGCTTCCGGCGGCCTGCGGCCGGCACCTGGGCTTGACTCTGCATGGAGATCAACCGGTTCTCCGCGTCCCAGGTGTAGGTCCACAGGCCGTCCGCGGTCAGGTTGCCGTCGGCATCATACGTCGGCACCTCGCTGGAGGGAGGCACGCGGTAGAGCGCGTTCGCCAGGGAGCCACCGTCACTGGTCGTGATGTTCACGGACTGCCACAGCGGATTGCCGTTCCCGAGGTTCATCTCCGACCGCCAGAATTCGCCGCGCCGACTTGCGATCACCCCGCCGGCGGTCACGGTCGTGCCCGGCTCCGCCAGCCCGATCAGGTCGAGGTACCGGCTTCCGACCACCGCGCGATTGGTGATCTGGTTCAAGGGATTCACCCCATAGGTGGTGCTCCGCAGGTTGGCTCCGTTGGCGTCCCCGCCCCGCTTCTGGCTCACCCGGTTGCCGATGTCGTCGAAACCGTACTCGAACTGTTGCCCGGCCACCGGACTGCCGTCCGGCCAGCTCTTGCGTCCCCCGATCACCTGTCCCAGGCGGTCATACTCCCAGTTCCAGGAAGATCCATCCGCCAACTCATCCCGGATCCGTTGCTGCGCAGCGTTGTAGGTGTAGGCGTGGCGTTCCGCGGGTTGGCCTGCGGCGGACGGTTGGTTGAGGACCTGTTGCAACCGGTTGAGCCGGTCGAAATCGTACTGCGTATCCAACCGTTGGGTGCCATTGGCGCGATAGGTCACGCCAGCCCGGATCCGCGAGTTGGCCACGTACCGGTAAGTGGCCGTGTGGTTACCGGCTGTGATGATGGCCGGACGGCCGGCGGGATCGTACGCGGTCACGTTCTGCGCCTGGAACCCGGCCACCGAGGTCGTCACCCCCTGCCGCCGTCCGAAGCTGTCCCACGAAATCGTCACCGAGCGCCCCGCCAACGGCCCACCCGACCACGACTCCGTCTCCGGTTCGCCGAGGTCATTGTAGGACTTGGAGAGGGTGGACACGGGAGAGGGTGATGGCAGGCTCAGAATCCACGTGGCATTGGTTCCCGGCAAGTACGTCTTGATCGTGTCTCTGCGCCCCACGCGGTCGTAGCCAAACCGGATCGGAGCCGTCTGCATCTCGGGATTGCCGCCTACGCTGTACGTCACCACGTCGACTTCCCCGGCCGGGGTGGTGGTGTAGCTCGTCGTCACATTCCTTTGCCAGAGCCGCGTCACAGGCCGGCCAGCCAGCGAATAGGTGTACTCCGTGTCGGTGAGGGGTTCGCCCGCGTAGGCCTTGGAGCGCAACCGACCCGACCGGCCGTGGTACACCCAGGTTGTCGTGGCCGTGGAGTTCACCCCTTCATTACCCTGCTGCCGATACGTCTTGAGCGTCGTCATCCGGCCCTGGGCGTCGTAGCCGTACACCACCGGATACGTCCGGCTGCCGGTGGTTGATTGAAGCAGTCCGGTCGGGTGATACGTGTAGGTCACCTGGCCGCCGTCGGGTTCGATCCGCGCAGTCACCCTGCCCGAGGTGTCGTAGGTCGCGGTCGTCACCGGGGCCGGCTGTCCGTTGCCGGGCGCGGGTCCCTGACTGACCCGCGTCGCGCCGCCCCCAGGAAGGTAGGTCAGGACGTCGGTGGAAGTGCCTTGGCGCAGGTCGGTCACGGTCTGCGCCTCACCCAAGGGACCGTATCCGTAGGTCACCCGGGTGAGCAGGCTCGGCGTCGAGGTCCAGCTGTCCTCCCGATCCAACCGCCCATTCACCCATCGCCGCACCTGCCGGGTGCTGTCCGGCGCGGTCACCGTGACCTCCCGCTGGCCACTGGCCGGGAAGGTTGTTGTGCTGGTTGTCAGGCGGGTTTGACCGGGGGCCGGATAATCTTCCGACCACGAGTACAACCCATCCAGCGAGGTATCCACCCGTCTCACGAGCAGTCCGGCATCCACGCCCTCCGTCTTCCAGATCCGGGTTTCGGTCCGGCGGACTGGAATCGACACGTTGCCGATCATCCGCCCGGAGTTCGCCGCGGCGAGGTAGGTGGTCCGGTTCTCGGTGATGCGATCCTGGGTGAAGCTGAGGGTCGCGGGATTGACGAGGTCCACCGCGATCCGGGTTGGGTGGCCCTCCGCGTTGTAGCGGGTCCATCGGGTTACCCCATCGGGATCCACTTCCCGGTCCACCTGGCCCACCGAGTTGAAATAGGTGGTGTGCTCCGCCGTTGTTGGCGCGTTCCCTGCCCCTGTTTCCACGGCCTGGGTTTGCCGGAAGGGACGTCCGACGGCGTCCAGGTACGAGGTCGCCACCTCGGGGGTGTCGATCCCGGCCGAGGTCAAGGCCACGGTGCGCACGAACTCCCGCATCTGGCCACCCACCGCTTCCACGCCGTACTCCTTGCGGAAGGGGCGGGCCGCGGTGCCGGTGACCTTCCGCAGACGTCCATCCCGCCAGTACTCCTCCACCGTCGTGCCCAAGGCGGGGTCGGTGACCGTGACGAACCGCTGCCCGGAGACCAAGGTATCGGCGGTCGTCGTGACCCCACCGAACTCATTCTTCCGCGTGAGCGTGCGCCCCGCATCGTCGTATGTGGCCTCCTCCAGGATCCGGGAAACGGTCTGGCCATTGACCTGGGCACTCAGGGTACGGACCCGCATCCGACCGGCGGCATCGAGGGTGTCGAGGGTGGTGATCCCCAACCGGGTGGAGCCCTGCCAACGGCCCAGCGAGTCATAGTGATGGGTGGTCACCACCCCGTCCTCGTCCGTCTCGCTCTCCAATCCGCAACAGGCATACGTCCGGGACTCGGTCCGACCGTTGAGGTGCGTGACCGTGTAGTTCCGTTTCAGGGGATCCGTTCCGTAGTTGTAGGTGTCCTGCACCAGGACCAGGGACTGGGCCCCATCGATCCGGCGGACGATCGAGGACTGGAGTTCACCGAGATTGCCGGTGACCTGGGTGGATTCGGTCCCGTGGGTGAGTGTCAAGGCCAGGCCGGAGACGGTGCCTTCACCGCGTCGGGTCACTACGGTCCAGGTGGTTGCGGTTGCCGTCCGCTCAAACCCTTCCACCGTGGCGTCCGGATATCGACGCCACACCACCTCTCCCGCGTGCTCGGGATCGGTTCCCAGCGTGTGCCAGGCTTCCAGGGTGATGAGGTTGTCGGACAACGCCCAGTCATTGGCCACGTTCGCGGATGGGCTGACAACCACGCGCTCCTCATGTTCCGCAGGGGTGGTGGCCGTGCCCGGGGTCCACCGATGGAAGGAACGTCGAAGCAATGTCGTCACGCCCGAGATCCGAACCGATTCGGAGATCACGCGGGGTTGGGTCGGGAGATAGGCACCATCGTCGATCAACGGATTGCCTGGGATCTGGTACTGATACTCCGTGATCCGACCATCCCCGGACGCCACGGTGGCGTTGTTCCAGGCGGATCGGACCGAGGCCAAAAAGCCGTTCGTGTCGTAGGTACGGCGCTCCCAGGAACCATCGGAGTGGTCGAAGCCGAGGTAGTAGAACGGGGTTGTCGATTGGTAGAGATGGGTGGTGGTGGTGGTCCGGCCGTTGAGGCCGTTGACAACCTCCACGAGGCGAGGGACGCCATTGATGACCTGGCGACCCGTGCGAACCCGACTCACCACCACGCCTGCAGCGGTCTGCTCGCGGCGGTCGGTGTAGGTGATGGCACCGACGGTGGAGGTGATCTCCAGGATCCGCCGGTCCGGTCCGTCCTCCAGTTCCCATTGCGCAGAATTGGCACCGTTGGTGACGTAGGCATAGTTCCAGACCCGGGTGGTCAACCCGGTACCCGTGCGGGTGATACGGATCCGGTTGTTCTGGGGCAACGGATCGGGGTTGGTGTAGCTCCAACGGCTCAGATAGATGTTGGGGTCGGCCGGCACGTACCGGCCGGCCTCTTGAAGCTCCAGCTGGGCGGTGTTGAAGAAAGTGACTTGGAAACCATCACTGAGAGTGCTCACCAATCCGGCACCACTGGCCGTGCCCACCTGATCCAGCACCCCATTGCTCGTGAGCACTTGGGTTTGTGAACCACCGACTCCGGTCAACTGCAAGTAAGAGGGCGAAGGAACATGGGTGGAAGGAGGGCCAGTGAAAGAGTACAGAATGGAATCCCGGTTTCCCTCGGAATCGCCACCCAGGCTCATCCTGTTCTTTGGCCCATCCTCCAGACCAGGTTGACCGTCCCCGAGGGCATCGCCGCACGAGGTACAGCCGCCACAGTCCACCAGTTCGATCTCGGCGCGGTACTCGCAGTCACCTACCTTGGCCACAAGGGTCACGATGCCGGTCTTCTCCCCGGCAATGACCCGCGCGGCCTTGCCGCCATCCAGCACCTCCAACTTGCAGCCCAGCGCATCGGAAGGCTCGAGGGACCAGGTTGCGACTTCGTGTCCCAGAAGCGCGGCGTTTACGGACGAGAATCCGTCGGCATTCAGGGTATTGGAGTCGGGTATGAGGTAGTTACTTTCTGGCAGGAGTTGCAACTCTATCTCTTTCAATCCGTTAAGAGACCACGCGAGGGGCTGCACAGGCAACCCCTCCGTCCACTCAGCTTATGACCCGGCGTCGCGGTGGCGGGCCTGCACACAGCCCGGGATGGTAATGGTGGATTGCTGCACATAGAGCAACGCAGCCTCCAGGCGGAGAACGTGCGTCTTGCCCAGCTCTAACCCGACTGTCATGGACGTAGTGTCGGGGGAACGGGGTCCGTCCACCCCCGTTCGGAATCGTTGCCTGTTTGCGGATGCGCTTGCCGCCCAAGCTGGCCTGCACATAGCCCAGTACCCCTCCAACAGTACCCGTGATTTCCCCCGACTGGAGCGAGACAGTCACGGGAACCTTCGGTAGCTTGTCTGAGGCATCAGCGTCTGGAGACCAAATGAAGACCTCAAAAAGAGCCACTAAGAGGCTCAACCAGGCACCTAAACCGGGGTGAGAGCGTAAACGCGTGCTCCGGGCTTCTCGGACCAACAGGTGCTTGAACCTAAAGGCTGGCATGGCGTGGGCACGATTCATGGCTGGGTCGGGGTAAAGAGCTGGAGGGAACCGAGGGCATTGAGACCATTGGCAGAGAGCGTCAGCGACTCGCCCGTATCCTGAACACCGTTGCCGTTCAGATCTTCGAGATAGTCCGCCCAGCCATCCCCGTCGGTATCGAGGACAGGACCACTTGTGGTGGACACCCCCACGGAGTGATAACCCAGATCCACGACACCCGTGTCCCGGGCGTTGGCCGTCGCCTGCACCGTGTACTGTCCCAGTCCCGCCGCCGCCGCCGTCTGATTGCCCACATTCAGGAAGGAGGAACCCACCAGGTAGGCGTCCCCCAACGCTCCCGTGGTATAAGTCACCGAGGCGACGGTCACGTCGGAGCCTGCACTACCGGGCAGCTTGGGCGCGGCGACCGGTGCGTACCCGTTATGGGAATTGGCCACCGTGCCGCTGACACTCAGGCTGGTGTTGTCAAAGATGCTGTTGCGCACCGTGGCGCTGGCCAGCCCCGACCAGGCAATCCCGCTTCTTCGCCACGTCTGCTGGAAGGCACTCAAGACGACTGCTCCCGAGCTAAGGTGCGTCGTCTGGAACCACAGGTTGTTCTGCAAATCCAGCGTGGGCCCAGGATTGTCCTCCGCCGAGACCTGAAAAATCCCGCCACGGACCATGCAATCCCGCAGGCTGATCGATGCGGCGGGGCGTTTGCCGCTTGCCGTCGTCCGACGGTCGATCCGGAGGTGATAGTCGCCCCCTCCTGCGACCCAGCGGGTGAAGCGGGCCGTGATGACTGGCTCGGGTGCACCGGCACCGAGGGTGGATATCGTCTCAAAGGCGCTGCCATGCCCGGGATCGCCAGCTCCAGGCCGTTCATGCACTGACGCGCACCGGACGAAGACATTGGGAGCCGCGGGTGTGCCCAATGAGTGCAATTGGCCACCGGCCTGGAGCATCATGGCCTGACTGCCACTCCATCCCAGCGCGACCCCCTGGTTCAGCGTGAAGGCCGCAGAGACCGTCAATCCCGACGTCCAGTAGTCCAACCCGGGGTAGTGATAACCGAGGTCGACGATGTCCTGGTCCCGGGGAACGGTGCGGGTCAAGGTGGTTGGGGCGGTCAGGCTCCCTCCGAGGGGTAACGGGGCCACCGTGGTCATGGCCCTCAGGTCGGCTCTCAAGTCGCTCTCGACGACGGCGACGGCGGCGTTGCGGTAAGGACTACCAGGTGCCAGGTAATGGGCTCCACCTCCCGCCGTAGCGAAGACACCCGACGCGGAGGATACAGCTTGGACCCCGGATCCCTGGTAAGGGACACCGACGTTGGCGACCGCTACGAGCAGACTGTTCTGCAAGATCAGGGTGAAATGTTCGGTGAAGGGCGTCTGATTGAGTGTCGTTGCGCCGTTGACCGTAAGGTTGTCCACCTGCACCCGCGCGAAGTCTCCATTCAGGAAAGGCACTCCAACCCCGGTCATGAGGGCGTTCTGGACCTTGTATGTTGGGGTGGAGGGTAGGCCATTTGCCAAGGTGAGACCTGCGCCGCACTGGACGAACTGGGCGTGGCGGACGGTCAGTGTGCCGCCGTTGAAAGAATTGGCCGAGATACCGAGCTGAGCGTGGGCAATCCGGAGATGGTTCACCGTGAGGGCTCCAGCCGGCAGCCCACTGAGGCCGAGGGCTGTGCCTGCGTACGGGGAAGCCCGAGGAGATCCAGTGGAACCGGCGATCACTGCACCCACGCTGTCGTCATCCTTCGCCGTGAAATGGATCGGACGGTAGAGCTCGCCCCGCCACACCACGGAACTGCCGGCAAAAAGGCTGTTCGTTCCTCCTGATTCGAACTTGATGACCGAGCCCGGTTCGAACGTTGTCGGCCCAATGCAAGTCACAGCTCCCGTCACCAAGTACGTCTGGCCAGAGGCGAACACGGCATTGGTCACGGTTCCCGAGAGCGCATAGTCGAGAACAACCCCAGACCGTGACCACCGCTGCACCCACGCCGTATCGCGGGAACGATCCAGTCGCCTCAGGTTGGCCGGACCTGTGCCCTGCCCCGCCCGACGCTGCGGGGTCGCCTGTAGGGCCTGCATCCGACTGGCCTTCGGCGCGTCCAGTCGCGCTCCACCGGCCTTAGGTGGCAGCGCCTCCATCACGCCAGTCATCGCCGACACCGGCACCGCCTCCACCAGGAACCGTCGTCCATCAGGCAGCACCAGCCACTCCTTGACCACCACCGCCAAGGTTTCGTCCGCCTCAGCAAGCCGGAACGCCCGCCCATTGCCCATACGCATGGAACCGAAGCCCAGCGACTCGTCCTTGATGGTTTGCTTCGCGAGGCTGCCCGCCTGCGACTCCTCGCGCACCGGCTCCGGGGCTTCGAGGAACTCGGTCCAGACCTCCAGCTGGGTGGTGGCTGGATCAAGACCATATGCCTTGGGGCTCGGTGGTGCCTCACGGAGGATGACGTCCTGCTCAAAATGACTCTTGGTCGTGGTGAAGCGAAAATCACCATCGAGTCCATCCAAGGCATCCGGGTATAGGACCTGATCGCCATCCACGACACCCACCGAATCCCGAACCTCGGCAATCAGGACCGATTTACCCGAGGCTGCATCGGTATAGGCCAGGCCGTAAGGATGGGAGCGCATGCGGCGACCATCGGGCAGGGTCAGGGTGATGGCACCTGGAGAGCGGATATTTGCTGCAAAGACTACCTGATGCTGGGTGCCATGGGCGACTGCCCGACCGGGTTCGAGCACGAGTCCACCTTCCACGGGTTGCCAGGTGCCATCGGAGAGTTGGCGATTCATGCCGACTTCCAGATGAACATAGCGATGGGTGGTCTGGCGGGTGGAACCGTCCGCTGCGGTATCAAGGGTTATGTGTTCCACCTCCGTATGGTGAGGACCCCGTTCGAGAACGGTCGGTTCACCCACTGCCTTGCGGCTGACGATCGCCGTGGATTCGGCGGCATTGAGGGGAATGAAGCCGCCCATCATAGCCAAGGCCAGAACCAGGCTGCGCTGGGATCGCGGCCACAATGAGGCGTGCGAACAAGGCGAATGCCACGCTTGGGTGGCGCGAAAATGCCCAGCAAAAGCATAGATCCATAGGGACCAGTGACGACACATCCGGAAAGAGACGGGAGTCTTCATGATTGTTGGGCGCTCATGGATTCAACCGCTGCGAATGCGTTCCGAGGAACGACAGACGAATGATTGAATCTATACTCTCACCTTGAACCAGAGGGGGGGGGGTACGACACAAGAGGAATTTATAGATTGGGGTGAAGTGGTGGAGGACTGCGGAATTCGTCACCCAGGCGACATGGAAAAGAAGGCCTCACGCGAAGACGCGAAGAGCGCGAAGAATGGGTCTCGCCGATGTTGTCGGACCATGACGGCCTGAGCAGGGGCTGGACGTTATTGGCGTTGGCAAGGCATGAACCCGGAGGCGTGAAATGTCCGCCTGTCCCCTCGGCGGCCTCCGTGTCCCTGCGTGAGACAACGCCTTGTCTCCTTCGCGGCTTCGCGTGAGGTCCCAAAGCGTGGGAGCCTGCCGTATCTGTCGCCCCGCTGGGGCTGGGGATCCTTCCGGACGCGGGACCCACGGCTCACGCCGTGGGCTATCATCTGTCGGTGCTCCGCACCTGGAAGCGGCACTTTCGCGCCCGCTCGGGTTATAAGCCTTGGTTCGCATCCAAGCGAGTTCGCGTGAGGTTTCAGTACATTGGAGCCTGCCGCGTCTGTCGCCCCGCTGGGGCTGGGGATCCTTCCGGACACGGAACCCACGGCTGACGCCGTGGGCTATCGTCTGTCGGTGCTCCGCACCTGCGAGGCCGGCAGATACCACAAGGACATGCACCTGTAATCCCTAGTCCGGACAAAGGCCGCTTCCAGGCTCGGTGGCGTTGGCGTCGGCAAGGCATGAACCCAACGGCGTGAAAGGTCTGCCCGCTCCGTCGGCGTTCTCGGCGTCTCTGCGTGAAACAAATCCGTGGCTCCTGCGCATCCTCGCGTCTTGGTGTGAGGATTGTGGAACCCAGACTTTTCTCACGCCGAGGCACGGAGATCGCCGAGCGAAGCGCATCGCTGTTCGCTGTCTTCCACGGCGTGGTTGTCGGGAGTTTGCCTTCTCCTTCGAGGATCGGTGGTGGCCATCGCCGCGATGCGGTTGGTTCCCGCTTTGGGAGCAGACCCAGGGTTGTCCTCGTTCCTCGGCCATCCCTGGGCTGGGGGCCTCAACGCCGTTGGCGTTGGCAGGGCAAGAACCCGAACGACTGTCGTTGCTCCGCACCTGAGGCATCCCTCGTCTCATTCCCGTGTTGGTTGCTGAAGTCACGAGGCCCAGCCATTGCCATGGTCTGCCGGAGCCCGTTAGGATCCCGGCATCGCACCATGAACCGTTCCATCTCCCTCCAGGGCGTCGGCGTTGCCGTCCTGCTCGCCCTTGCGCACACCGCTCGCGCCCAGCACGCCCACGGGCTCGCCGCCGCGCAGGATCTGCTCTCTCGCTTGAAGGTCCACCCGGGCCTTGAAGTCACGGTCTTCGCGGCCGAACCCCACCTCGTGAATCCGTGCAACATGGACGTCGACGCCGCAGGCCGCGTCTGGATCACCGAGGGCGCCAACTACCGCTCCTCCTTCCAGAAATGGGGCAAGCTCCGCCCCGGCGGCGACCGCATCCAGGTCCTGATCGATTCCGATCGGGATGGCGCGACCGACAAGACGGTCACGTTCTATCAGGGCGAGGAGATCAACGCTGCCCTCGGCATCGCCGTCCTGGGCGACCAGGTCATCGTCTCGCGTTCCCCGGACATCTTCGTCTTCGAGGACCGCAACCACGACCTGAAGGCCGATGGCCCTCCCCGCAAGCTCTTCAGCGGCATCGGCGGTGTCGACCACGACCATGGCGCCCATGCCTTCACGTTCGGCCCCGACGGTCGGCTCTACTTCAACGTCGGCAACGACGGAAGGCAGCTCAAAAAGGCGGACGGCAGTGGCTGGGTGGTCGACAAGGCCGGCAACGAAACCTGGGGTCACCGCAAGCCGTACCAGCAGGGCCTGGTGTTCCGGTGCAACCCGGATGGTTCGAGCGTCGAGACACTCGGCTGGAACTTCCGGAACAACTACGAGGTCGCCGTCGATTCCTTCGGCACGCTCTGGCAATCCGATAACGACGACGACGGCAACCGGGGCGTGCGGATCAACTTCGTCATGGAGTTCGGGAATTACGGCTACCGCGACGAAATCTCCGGGGCCGGCTGGGGCGACAAGCGGACCGGATGGGAGGATGAAGTCCCGCTGCGTCACTGGCATCTCAACGATCCCGGCGTCGTGCCGAACCTGCTGCAGACGGGCGCTGGATCGCCCACCGGCATCTGCGTCTACGAAGGCAACCTCCTTCCCGAAGTCTTCCATGGCCAGATGATCCACTGCGACGCCGGCCCGCGCGTCGTCCGGGCTTACCCCGTCCAGTCCAACGGTGCCGGGTATTCGGCACGCACCGTGGATCTCGTGTCCACCGAGGACAACTGGTTCCGGCCTGCGGACGTCGCGGTGGGACCGGACGGTTCCGTCTACATCGCCGACTGGAACGATTCTGGCGTGGGCGGGCATTACATGGCCGACCAGAAGCTCGAGACCATGACCGGGCGTGTCTACCGCGTGGCGCCGAAGGGCCACCGGCCGACGGCCCCCGCGCTGGATCTTACCACCGCCCGTGGCGCCATCGAGGCCATCAAGTCTCCCAACCTCACCGCGCGGAACATGGGCTGGACGGCGCTCCATGCGATGGGTGCCAAGGCCGAACCGGAGCTCAAGAAGCTGTGGACGGATGCCAACCCCCGTTTCCGCGCCCGCGCCCTGCACCTCCTCGCCCAGATCCCGGGCAAGACGGAGGCGTGGGTGGACATCGCGCTCGCCGACCGCAACCCGGACCTGCGCATCACCGGACTCCGCATCGCCCGAGCACAGGGCCTCGACGTGATCCCGCGTTTGAGGACCTTGGTGAACGACACCGAACCGCAGGTGCGTCGCGAATGCGCGATCGCGCTCCGACACCACAAGTCCCCGGAGATGCCCGCACTGTGGGCGAAGCTGGCGACGCAGTTCGACGGTAAGGACCGTTGGTACACGGAGGCGCTGGGCATCGGGGCCGATCGCAACTGGGACGCGTGTCTGACCGCCTATCTCTCCGCCCGCGGTGGGATCTGGAACACCACTTCCGGACGCGAGATCGTCTGGCGCTCCCGCGCGAAGCAGACCCCGGCACTGCTCGTGAAGATCCTCCGCGATCCCTCCACCACCGAGAAGGAGAAGGCCCGATTCATGCGCGCCTTCGACTTCCAGTCCGGACCGGAGAAGGACGCCGCGCTGCTTGAATTGCTGACGGCCTCCACCCAGCCCTGAGCCCAAGAAAGGCGGTAGGATCCGCAGATGGCGCAGATGACGGAGATCATCAGGAGCTTGGATCGAACGGACTCCGCACCCGCAGGGTGACGTGACCGCCGCGATCGGACCTCAACGATTCCGACTCTTCATCGGCGCCATCTGCGGACAGATGGCTGCCGATTCCCGGTTGACCCAACACCGGACCATCGCCCTGCCAGCGATCAGATCTTCAGGTACTTCAGGATGTCGTCGTACACGCCGCCCTGATTCGAGTAGAGCGCGTAATTCTTGGCAGTGGCGAACCACTCGCGGGTGGTTGCTTTCTGGCCAGCAGCGGATGCCAGGAGATCCTTGGTCCGGATGGGGGTTGGCACGCCGGTCTTCATCACCTCGCGCAACTTGTTCTCGATCGCCAGGTCGACGACGGCCTTGAGATCCGCTCCGGAGAAGCCCTCGCACTTCTTGGCGACGGCGTCGTAGTCCACATCCTCGACAGGGCGACCCTTGAGGAGCAATCGCAGGACCCCGGCCCGCGCCTCCGGATCGGGCGGTGGCACAAAAAGGATGCGATCGAAACGGCCGGGGCGACGGAAGGCGCTGTCGAGGTGCCATGGCGCATTGGTCGCCCCAAGGATCAGGACGCCGTCATTGCTGGCCTTCACGCCGTCCAGTTCCGAGAGGAACTGGTTGATCAGGTGCCGTCCCGCGCTGGTCTTCATGTCGGAACGGCTCGCACCGAGCGCGTCCACCTCGTCGAAGAACAGGACGCACGGCGTGTTCCGCCGGGCCTGTTCAAAGAGCCCATGAAGGTTCCGCTCGCTGTTGCCAATCCACATGTCGAGGACGTCGTGGATCCCGACCGAGATGAACCCGGCCTTCACCTCGCCGGCGGTGGCGCGCGCCAGGTGCGTCTTGCCGCACCCGGGAGGTCCGTACATCAGGATGCCCCCGCCCACGCTCTTGCCGTAGGCCTTGAACATGTCCGCATGCGTCAGCGGATAGATGATCTTGAGCCGGATCTCCTCCTTCAGTGCCTCCATACCGCCCACGTCGGCGAAACCAATCTTCGGACGTTCGATCTCCGCCTCCGGCTTTTCCTCCGCGGGTTGCCAGGACTGCCGGACGCGACCCTCCACGACCTCCTCTTCGTCCGCTTCATCGAACCCGTCGTCCGGAACGCTGGAGGCGGCGGCTTCCTCCTTCGGCGGCACCGCCGAGATTCCCAGGCGTCGTGCGAAATCGGCATCGGCAGCCGAACGATCCCGAGCGACGCCGGCCTTGTATTGCTGGACAGCGAGTTCCACCTCACCAATGCCCGCGAGGATGCGCGCCTGAAGCACAAAGGCGCGCCCCGGCGCTTCGCTGGACTTCACCAAGTCCTCCAGCACCACCAGGGCGTGACTGTGTTTGCCTGCGGCGTGGAAGGCGCGGGCCAACCCGAACTTCAACGGGACGCTGTCGGGAACCTGGGCCAGTGCGGCACGGTACTCCTCGACCGCCCCCGCCGACATTCCCGCGCCCAGAAGGGCATCGGCCAAGGCCTGTCGGAGGGGTGTGTTCTCGGGCGAGAGCTTCACCGCCTCGCGCAACTGTCGGATGTGATCAGGTTCCATGAGGATGGGACCCATCCTGCGGAACCGCCGCATACGTGGCGAGGGGGAACTCAGGGCAGAACGGGGCGGCGATGTCCCCGTCGACTTGCAAAAGGCTTTGGAGAGGCGACGAGGACGTCGCCACCCCGTTCCATGCGGTGGCGGGGATTCCATCGCTCCGCAACGCCGCTCAGGAACGGAGACGCGGACGTCGCCACCCCGTTCCGTTTGGATGGTGCCATCGGCACCCGCGCGTCACGCCTGCCAGGGCGCCTTGGATTCCAGCGCCCAGATTTCGGACAACTCCTGGCGGCGGCGGACCAGCGCGGACTTCTTGCCCTTCACCAGCACCTCGGCTGCGAGTCCGCGGGAGTTGTAATTCGAGCCCATCACCGATCCGTAGGCACCCGCGCTCAGCAACGCCAGATGGTCGCCCTCGCCCACCTTCGGCAAGGGCCGGTCCTTGGCGAAGTAATCGCCGGATTCGCAGATCGGGCCGACGACATCCGAGGGAATCGTGGCTCCCCCCTTGCGGGTGAGGGGCACGATCTCGTGGTAGCTGTCGTAGAAGGCAGGCCGGATCAGGTCGTTCATGGCGGCATCCACGATCACGAAGTTCTTCTTGCCCGTGCGCTTGATGTATTCGACCCGGGTAACCAGCGCGCCGGCGTTTCCGGAGAGGAACCGGCCGGGCTCGAGAAGGATCTTCAAGCCGAGGGGCTTCAACAGGGGCACCAACTCGGCAGCGTACGCGGCCGGCGTGAGGATACCCTTGCCCTTGGAACCCGACCACCACGCGGCGTCACCGCTGGCCAACGCGTCCTGGTACACGATGCCGATGCCGCCGCCGATGCTGAAGAAGTCGAAGCCATGCTTGCGGCTCAACCGCTCCACGAGCGGCGCGACCTTCTCGACGGCCTTCCGGAACGGGGCCACGTCGGTCAATTGGGACCCGATGTGCATCTGGATGCCCCGGAGCCGGATGTTGGAGAGCTTCGCGGCGCGCGCGTAGACCTTCTCAACCTCCTCGAAAGCGATGCCGAACTTGTTCTCGTAGGTTCCCGTCGTGATCTTGGCATGGGTGTGGGCATCGATGTTCGGGTTCACGCGCACCGCCACCGGCGCGATCTTCTTCAGGCGCACCGCCACCTTGGAAATGCGCTGCAACTCGGCTTCCGACTCCACGTTGAAGCTGTAGATCCCCTGCTTCAGCGCGTACGCAATCTCCTCCTCCGTCTTGCCCACGCCCGCGAACACGCACTTCGTGGGGTCCCCGCCGGCGGCGATGGTCCGCGCCAACTCGCCCGCGCTCACCACGTCGAATCCGCTGCCGAGTCCCGCCAGGGTGCGGATCACGGCGAGATTCGAATTCGACTTCATCGCGAAGCAGATCTGGTGATCCAGCGCCGCCAGGGCTCCATCGAGTTTCGTGTAGTGATCCGTCAGGGTCGCCTCCGAGTACACGTAGAGGGGCGTGCCATGCTTCTTGGCCAGTGCCGACAGGGCCACGTCCTCGCAATAAAGTTCCTTCCCGACGTAACGAAACGAATGCATCGGGCGAGGTTATGCCAAATCCGGAGCCCTCAGGGCAAGGAACTGCGCGCCGTCAAGCAGAGTGGCGCATTTTGACAAAGCCCCCTTTGGCCATGGTTTTCGGGGCGGCGATGTCCTCATCGCCTTGGGAAAGGGTTTGGAACGGCGACGAGGACGTCGCCACCCCGTTCACTGCGGGGACCGTATCAAGAGGCTCCCCAAACAGAGCCACCCTCCGCCACGCTCGTAATCCGACCCTTCGCCAACCGAGAAACCAGTCGTTGCCCGGCGACTACTTCGGTCCCATCGCGAACCACCTTCCCCGTCACCGCGTCGAGCGTGATCGAGTATCCCCGTTCGAGCACTGCCTCCGGGGACAGGAGCCGCAAGCGGTCCTGCACCCGTGCGAGACGCTCGCGTTGCGCCGACAGGCCCCGTCGGGCACCGGCAAGCAATCGACGTCGCAGTTCCAATTGCGCACGTGCTTCCCGAACCAATCGCGCCGAAGGCCGGGCGGCCATCAACCTCTGTCCCAGGACGCCTCCATGCCGCCGACGCTCCCGCAGGGCCCGAACCACCCCGGCCCTCAGGCTTTCGCCAAGGTCATCCATTCGTTGCGCGTGTTCCTCCAGACGCCGCCGCGGATGCATGCGCCCCAACCGGCGCTGCAGATCTCCGACCGACTCTGCCGTTCCCGCCAGGAGCGATCGCACCCAGCGCGGCATCCGCACGGACAACTCCCCGACCCGCTCGCGGCTGGCGACATACCCCGCCGTGAGGATCTCGGCGGCCGCGCTCGGCGTCGCGGCACGGAGATCCGCCACGAAATCCGAGATGGTGAAATCAATCTCATGTCCCACCGCCGAAACCACGGGCAGTGCTGAGTCCGCAATGGCGCGAGCCAGCACTTCCTCGTTGAACGCCCAGAGATCTTCGAGGCTTCCACCGCCGCGCGTTACCAGGATGACATCGAGTTCCGCTCCGGCGGCAGCCCACGCGTTCAGAAGGCGGATTCCCTCGGCAATTTCCCGCGCTGCTCCCTGCCCCTGGACACGAGCCGGCGCCACCACCACGGGCAACCCGGCAAACCTCCGTCCCACCACGTGCAGCACATCCCGTAGGGCGGCTCCGGTCGGGGACGTCACGATGCCCAGTCCGTGCGGATACACGGGGATGGGCCGTTTGCGTCCGGCGTCGAACAATCCCTCCGCAGCCAGCTTCCGCTTCAATTCCTCGAAGGCCGCCTGCAAGGCACCGATGCCCTCGGCTTCGACATGGGTGACGCGCAACTGATATTGGCCGCGGGGCTCGTAGACAGTGACGGCGCCGCCCAGGATCACGCTCGCTCCATCCCGCAATGGCGCCCTCGAAACACCGGTCTGCCCGCGGAACAGGACGCAGTTCACCGACGCCGCCCCATCCTTCAACACGAAGTAGGCGTGGCCGGAGGCCTGCATCCGGAAGTTCGAGACCTCGCCCCGCACCCAGACCGTTCCAAACTGTCCTTCCAGGACTTCCCGGATCCGACGCGTGAAATCACCCACCGAGACCACTTGGCGGACCGGCTTCGCCTCCGGCTTGGGAGCTCCAAACAGGTCCCCGGAAAACTCCCACTGCGATGTTGTCCGTCGTGCCATGGGCGAAACCGTACCGCGAACATTCCACCTCCGCCAACGCCGATCCTGACGCCCCAGGCAGGGACGCATCCTGAGACGAACCGCGCCCGGATCGGGGACGCGATGTCCCCGTCGCCTTACCTGTTCCTTTCCGAAGGCGATGAAGACATCGCCGCCCCGTTGCGCTTGCGGGAAGCGTTTCTCAGAGCCCAGGCCCGGCCAACAACTCACCCCGCCAGACCGTCACTGCTTTCCCCGTCAGGAACACCCGGTCTCCGACCCACTCCATGCCAACTTCCCCGCCCCGTCGACTCGCCTGCCACCCGCGCAGACGTCTTCGTCCCAACCGTGGCGCCCAATAGGCAGCGAGGGAACAATGCGCGGAACCCGTGACTGGATCTTCCGGGACGCCGGCGGCCGGAGCAAAGAACCGCGAGACGAAGTCGAAGTCCTTCACATCCGATGGCGCCGTCACGATCACGCCACGGACCGGGATCTGGGCCAGCGCCGAGAGGTCCGGTTGCAGGGCACGCAGGGTGGCCGCGTGCGGCAACTCGACGAGCAGGTCATCAACGGTGCGACCGCACCAGCGGACATCCGCCCCCAAAGCCTGCGCCAATCCGGAAGGCGTCGCCACGGACTCGGCGGGACGGACAGGAAAGTCCATCCGGATGCCGTCTGGCTCCCGGGTGCAGGTCAGAACGCCGCTCTTGGTGGTGAAACGGGCCGGCTCGTCAATGCGCAGCCGACCCGAATCCCAGAGGGCATGCGCCGCCGCCATCGTCGCGTGTCCGCAGAGGTTCACCTCGGTGACCGGCGTGAACCATCGCAGGTCCCATCCACCCTCCTCCCGTCGACAGAGGAAGGATGTTTCGGAGAGATGCATCTCGCCCGCGACGTCCTGCATCCAACCCGCATCCGCGGGACCCGGAAGCACGCAGACTGCAGCCGGATTGCCGCGGAAAGGTCGGGACGCAAAGGCGTCGACAACACACAGGGGAATGGACATGCGGTCTCCGACTCGTTGGGTGAGGCGGTTGTTCAGCCAGTGCGCGTCGAAAGCCGGATCAGCGGTTCACCAGCGCGCGGTGACCCCCAAACACCGGACGCAGCGCGCGGCTCGTCTGATCCTGCAGCGATTGCATGGCCCGATAGACCTCCACGGCCTTCGCATCCGGTGTGGCCGTTTCCTTGCGGTTCAGCTTCACGAACGCGTCCGTGACGTCCTCGATCGCGACCGTCTCGCCCTGCTGGCGGCGCCAGCACCACAGGGCCTGCAAGGCCGCACCGAAAGCGGCGCCTTCGGAGACCTCCAGCGTGACCACTTCGGCGTTGAACACATCGGCCATGATCTGCCGCCAGAGACGGGACTTCGCACCGCCACCCGTGGCCCGGACCTGCGTTGCCGAGACGCCCAGTTCCGCAAGACGGCGCAACCCGTAGTTCATGCCCATCGTCACACCCTCCATCGTCGCACGGGCGAAATGCGGGGCATCGAACGTCCCGGCGCGGACACCCAGGAAAACGCCCGTGCCATCCGGAACATTCGGGGTGCGCTCTCCCTCCAGGTACGGCAAGAGCATCAACCCATCGCTGCCCGCCGGTGCCTTCGCGGCCGCCTTCTCGAACGCGGCGTGGTCCAAACCAAAATCCTTCCGGACCATCTCCGTCGCCACCGTGACGTTCATGGTGCACAGCAATGGCAGCCACCGGTTCGTCGAATCACAGAACGCGGCAATCTCACCGGCCGGATCCGTCACCGGACGCTCGGAACACGCATAGATGGTTCCGCTGGTACCAAAGCTGGCCGTGACGACACCCTGACGGGTGTTCCCGGTGCCAATCGCTCCCATCATGTTGTCGCCGCCGCCGGCTGCGACCAGGACTCCGGGATTCAAGCCCAGCGCCCGGGCCGCCTCCGGACGAAGCCGGCCCGCCGGTTGATCACTGGTCGAAAGGGTCGGCAGCTTGCCCGACAACTCCGGATCGATCGCCTTCACGACCGCCTCCGACCACCGCCGCTTGCGGACGTCCATCAGGGCCGTTCCGGAGGCATCGCCGTACTCCATGAACACGCCGCCTGTTAGCCAATGGTTGAGGTAATCGTGCGGCAGGAGAACCGTGGCGAGTCGCGCGTAGTTCTCCGGTTCATGCCGGCGCAACCAGAGGATCTTCGGCGCCGTAAACCCAGGGAGCACGGCGTTGCCCAGGGCCCGGATGACGGCCTTCTGCCCACCGACCGCTTCGGTGATCTCCGCACATTCAGCCGTGGTGGAGGTATCACACCACAACTTCGCCGGTCGGATGACTGCACCGGCAGCGTCCATCGGCACGAATCCATGCTGCTGTCCGCTCACGGAGATGGCGACCACCTCCGCAGCAGAGGCCTTGGCGTCCTTCAACGCAGCCTTCACGGCCTTGACCAGGGCAACACGCCACGTTTCGGGATCCTGCTCCTTCGCGCCGGCGGGAAGGTTTGGAATCAATCCGTAGGCGGCACTGCCCGTGCCGCACACCTTGCCGCTGCGTGCGTCCACGACCAAGGCCTTGGTCGACTGCGTGCCTGAATCAATGCCGATGAGAAGCGAACGGGATGCCATGGAATCAGTAATTGGTTTGTCTGCCCGACACCATGCGGGACACCGCCCCTTCTGAGAAGTCTGGAGACGGAGGCCTGCAGAGCGGGGTGCTTCTGGACGCTCCCTTCCTCTGGAACGGGGTGGCGACGTCCTCGTCGCCGTTCCAGAGTCTTTCCGAGGGCGATGAGGACATCGTCGCCCCGAACCGATAGCTGCAGGGCGGAGTGTCGAGGCGGTTGGCTTGCTCGAAACAAGGGTCGGAATGCATCCCGGACCCACGCGCCGAAAGAAATCTCATCCAAAATCCTGCTTTCCCAGTTCCGATCCTTGACGCCCCCCGCTCCATTGATACTGTCCGCCGCTCCGCGTCCTATGGGACGCGCTCGATTTTTTTATGAAGCGCCAGTATCAGCCGTCGAAGATCCGCCGCGTGCGCCAGCATGGATTCCGTGCCCGCATGGCCACCAAGAGCGGTCGTGCCATCCTCAGCAACCGCCGCCGCGTCGGCCGCAAGAAGCTCACCCAGGTCTGACCCGGCTCCCCCTTTAGAAGCCGGACTCGACTGACACCCTTCCTGCCCGTTCTGGGCGCCCATGCGCCTGACACTCCCCAAAAGCCGTCGTCTGTATCAAAGGCGCGACTTTGTCGAGGTCCGGGATGAAGGAAGGCGGATCGCTCAGGGCTGCGTGGTCATCAACTGGCTGCCCTTGAAGGCAGGCGAGCCTTGGAAGGTGGGCATCATCACCACCAAGGCCCTTGGATCGGCGGTGGTCCGAAATCTGGCCCGCCGCCGTATCCGCGAGGCAATCCGCTGCAATCAGGACCTTCTCATCCATTCAGCACACATCGTATTGATTGCCCGCTCCTCCATCCGCGAAGCCACACACGAGCGCGTTGTCGCCGATGTCCTCCGCGTCCTGAGACGGGCCGGCCTTGCCTCCTCCTGACCCGTGAAACTGCTCCAGTACATCCTCATCGGACTGGTTCAGTTGTATCGCTGGGTCCTTTCGCCCGCCCGAGCCGCTCTCTTGGCGGACCTGTCTGCCGGTTCACACCCTCGTGTTCTTCCTATGCCCTGGAGGCTCTGCGCCTTCACGGGGCCGTCTGTGGGTCGGCCCTGGCCGCCCGCCGTGTCTGCCGATGCCATCCTTGGGGAGGTGCCGGCCCGGATCCCGTTCCTCAACCGTCCCGTACCTGACCCGTTTTCATGGATCGCAAGGCAATCGCCATTCTGGTCGTCGCGTTCGGCCTCGCCCTGGGGCTGCAACCCGTGGCGAAGATGCTGTTCCCCACCAAACCGGTTCCTCCCGGTTCCACCAACGGCGCGCCACGGGTCCTTACCGGGACCAACCTCCCGGCAGCCTCCCTGTCAGCCCCCGGTTCCCAGGCGAACGTTCCGTCCCTCAACAACGTCCAACCCCTCGCCCCCGCGACCACGACTGCGGCGAACCCGACGGGGCCTGAGAAGACGGCCGTCCTCGCCAACAAGGTGTCCCGTTGGATCATCAGTTCCCACGGCGGTGGTATCCGGAACGTCGAACTCCTCGAGTACCAGGCGTTCACGGGCCGCATCGCCAAGGGCCGATCCAACACTCCCGTCATCCTGAACGCGGCGGGCCTGCCGCCGGTCCTGTCCCTGCGCAATGGGGCCGCCATCGAAGGCGATGGCGAGTATCAGGTCCGACAGGTCGATGCCTCGACGGTCACTGCCGAAAAGACTCTTCCGAACGGTCTCCATATCGTCCGGGAGTACCGTCTGACGACGAACGAGCACCTGATCCACGCCGTTGTCCGCCTCGAGAACCGCACCGCCAGTGTGCTCAGCCTCCCCGCCGTCGAATGGTCCACCGGCTCCGCCACCCTCATGAACTCCCACGACAAGGGAGACATGCTCGCGGTCGACTGGTTCAACGGCAGCAAGACGTACCAGACGCTGGGTTGGGTCCCGACCCCCGGCCTGCTCTGCATCCCGAGCAACCCGAAGCTTGATTACAAGAGCCGCGAGGACGACGGATCGATTGTGTGGGCCTCGGTGCAGAACCAGTTCTTCACCCTGGTCACCATTCCTGACCGCGCCGCCAAGGAGTTCACCGCCGTCCGCACCCTTCTCGCCGCCCCGGGCGCCGACTCGATGAAGGCCGATCCCGGCCAGAACCCCCAACCCCTGGCCGTCGTTTCCTCCTTCAAGCAGGACGGGGCCAACGTGGCACCCGGCAAGAGCCTGGATTACGGATTCACCGTGTACGCCGGCCCGAAGGAATACTTCGGCCTCTCCCGTCTCCAACCGAGCCTCGATCTCAACATGGAGTACGGCATCTTCGGCTTCTTTGCGAAGCCGCTGCTGCTCGGGATGAACTTCCTGCACAACAGCGTCAAGCTGCCCTACGGCTGGTGCATCGTTGTCATCACCGTCTTCATCAAGATCCTTTTCTGGCCCCTGACCGCGGTGTCCACCCGCTCCATGAAGCGCATGGCGGAACTCGGTCCCCAACTGCAGGCCATCCGCGACAAGTACAAGGACGACCCCAAGCGCCTGAACGAAAAGACCCTCCTGTTCATGCGCGAGAGCGGATACAATCCCGTCGCAGGGTGTCTCCCCATGATCGTGCAGATCCCGGTCTTCATCGGGTTCTTCACCATGCTCCGTTCCGCCATCGAACTGCGCGGGGCTTCGTTCCTGTGGTGCCCGGACCTCGCCGCGGCAGATACGCTCTTCGTCATCCCCGGCCTTGGCTTCGTTCCCCTGCTCGGTGTTCCCGGCCTCGGTCTCCCGTTCAACCTGATGCCGCTGTTCTATGTCGGCACCGCCCTGTGGCAGACCCATCTCACCCCGGCTTCCCCGCAGATGGATCCTGCCCAGCAGAAGATCATGCGCTGGATGCCGCTCATGTTCCTCGCCCTGTTCTACAATTACTCCGCTGGCCTCACCCTTTACTGGACCGTGCAGAACCTGCTAAGCATCCTCCAAACAAAGCTCACCACCACGAAGCCGTCCGATCCAGCTCCTGCCACGCCCACCACCCTCCGAGCCGCCCGGCGCTGACCCACACCACCCATCGCCGCGCCTCGACCTCCCACCTCACCCGCCTCTTTCAAACCCATGAGCACCCTCGCACCGAAGGAAACCCTCCTCCAAATGCTCCACCATCTTGGCTTCGATGACGCCGAGATCGAGGAATTGGATATCGAGGGACAACTGATGCTCGACGTGAAGACCGATGACCCCGGCCGACTCATCGGGCGTCAGGGCTCCACCCTCGGGGACCTCCAGTACCTCCTCAACCGCATCATCCATCGCGGTGACGAGTCCACTCCCCGCATCGTCCTCGATGTCGGCGGGTACCGTCGGCAGGCACGCGAACAACTCATCAAGCGCGCCAAGGAAGGTGCCGAGAAGGTGCGCCGCTGGGGCGACATCCTCGAACTCGAACCGATGAACGCCTACGACCGCCGCATCGTTCATCAGGCCCTCAAGGATGATCCCGACATCGAGACCCACTCCGTGGAAGTCGAGGGCTCCGAAAAGAAGGTCATCCTCCTGCGTCCCCGCCGGCATCCGGCTCCTTCGCAGGCAAACTGACCGGGCAAACTGACCGGGCAAACTGACCGGGACTTGATCCTGGAATGAAAGAGGACGCTGGGTCGCCATGACCCAGCGTCCTTTTTGCGTTCAACCAGCCCGATTCAACTACGGGCTGTTGCACCACACACCGAGGCCAGATCGGACGCAAACGCCCGGACATCTTCCTCGGTGGTGTCCCACGAGCACATCAGGCGGCACCCGCCTTCCCCGATGAAGTTGTAGAACAGCCACCCCTTCGCCCACATCGCCTCGATGGCCGGCTTGGGAAGGTCCACGAACACGGCATTCGCCTCCACCGGGAACAACACCTTCACGCCTGGGATGCCCGCCACCAACTCGTGCATCAGGCGTGCCATGCGATTCGCCTGTGCCGCGTACCGCAGCCAGACGTTGTCCGCCAACATTCCAACCCACGGCGCCGACACAAAGCGCATCTTCGAGCAGAGCTGCCCGCCCTGCTTCGCGCGGAGATCAAACTCGCGAGCCAGCTCCCGGTTGAAGAACACCACGGCCTCGCCCACGTGGATGCCGTTCTTCGTTCCTCCGAAACACAGCACATCCACCCCCGCCTGCCATGTGATCTCGCGGGGCGCGCAACCCAGGGCTGACACCGCGTTCGCGAACCGCGCCCCATCCATGTGGAAGCGCAGGTGGTGCTTCTTCGCCATCGCACCGATCGCCCGCAGTTCACCCGGGGTGTAGAGCGTTCCCACTTCCGTCGACTGCGTCACCGTCACCGCGCGGGGCTTCGGGTAATGGATGTCCGATCGCCGCAACACCGCCTCCTCGATTCCTGCCGGGTTGAGTTTGCCGTTGTCGCCGGGCAACAGGAGCAGCTTGGACCCATTGCCGAAGAACTCCGGCGCGCCGCACTCGTCCTTCTCCACGTGCGCCACCTCATGGCACAGCACGGAGTGATAACTCTGGGTCGAGTGCGCCAGCGCGAGGGAGTTCGCTGCCGTCCCATTGAACACGAAGAACACGTCACAGGGCGTCTCGAACACCTCCCGGATCATGTCCGCCGCCTTCTGCGTCCATCGATCGTTGCCGTATGCCGGCTCGTGGCCCGAGTTCGCCTCCGCCAGTGCCGCCCACGCCTCCGGGGTGATCCCCGCGTAATTGTCCGATGCAAAATGCCGTACCGGTCTCATGCCGACGGGATCAAGCCTTCAACCTGACCCGTTCGCAAATGAATCTCTGAACAAATCCACCCCTGCCGGACCGGCGCGCGACGCGGCAACGCCTCCGCTTCATGCGGCACACCTGTCCGCGAATGGCCGCCTTCCCGGCTGCCCCGGACCGGGGCTTGCGCCCCCGGCCTGACACGATAGCTTGCAGACCTATTCCGGGGACATCCCCACCCGCCCCGGTGCCCCTTCCTCCATGGACGTCCTCACAGCTCGAAGCATACGCCGGCACGGTGCCTTCACCCTGATCGAACTGCTCGTTGTCATCGCGATCATCGCCATCCTCGCCGGGATGCTCCTGCCAGCACTCTCCCGCGCCAAGGCCAAGGCCCAGTCCATCACCTGCCTCAACAACCTGAAGCAGTGGTCATTAGCCATGACCATGTACGCCCAGGAATATCAGGATGCCGTCCCCGAGGAAGGCAACGTCACCCTCCGGATCATGGAGGATGAGAACAAGGAGGCCTGGTACAACACCGTCCCGCCCTCCATCCGACTCCAAAGCCTGGTCGATCTCTACACCCGCACCAACTTCCCACTGCCCGGCAACCGCACGCTCTTCTCCTGCCCGGTGGCCACCAAACCGACCATTCCGCCGAACATCAACGGACGCGTCTTTTTCATGTTTGGCATGAATGGAAGGCTCTGCATCAACCGTTCCGGTCGCAACGGCGGACCCAACACCCGCCTCTCCAACGTTCCCCGCCCCTCCGACACCATCTTCCTCGCCGAAGTCGACGGCAACTCCGCGACCGCCAACCGCACCCAATCCAACGTCACCGGTCAATACGCCGTCGGACGCCACATGGGCCGCGGCAATTTTGCGCTGGTCGACGGCTCCGCCCGATCTTACCGGACCAACGAATTTACCCGTTCCGCAGACGAGTCCAACAACGCCACCGCTGAATGGTCCCGGGACCGTGTGGTGTACTGGTATCCGTCCGTCGAAACTCCCAACTGAAACCTCCGCCCCAACCGGCGGCGTATCCATGAACAAGCCAATGATGACTCCACGCAGGATCCTCGCAGTCCTCCTCACCGCCCTCGCTCCCTTCGCGGCACGCGCGGAGCGGTTGCTCAATGAACCCTTCGATTACCCGGACGGGGCCATCATCACCGTGGCCCCGGGATTGTGGCTGAACCACAGCGGCACTCCCGAACAGTCCAGCATCGAGGCCGGCGCTGCCTTCATCACCGGTGCCGAAGCCGAGGACGTCAACCGGACCTTCTCTCCAACGGGCATCAACACGGGCACCCTGTATTCCTCGTGTGATCTTGTGCTGACGGCCCTGCCTTCTTCCGCCGGCGGCTACTTCTTCCACTTCAAGGACACGGGCACCGGTGCCGCTTCCACCTTCCTCGGACGCGTCTTCGCCCGCACCACCGGCGCCGCCGAAGGCAAGTATCGCCTCGGCATCTCCTTCGTCTCGACCGCGGCCGCGAACATCATTCCCATCGAGAAGGACCTCGACCTCAACACGGCCTACAAGCTCGTCCTCAAGCTCGATTTCGCCTCCACCAACGCGACCCTCTGGATCAATCCCGCCACCGAGACGGCAACCTCCGATCGCGCCGTGTCCGTTGATACCGCCGGTTTCGGTGTGGGCATCAGCCAGATTGCCTTTCGCCAGGCCGCCGGCATTGGTGACATCCGCATCGACAACCTTCTCGTTGGAACCCGCTTCGAGGATGTCACCGAAGGTGGCAACGCGGCCCTGAACCCGCCGATCCTTTCCACCATCAGCACCCAGAAGACCCCCGCTGGCACCGCCACGCCCGCCTTGTCCTTCACGGTCGCCGATGGCGAAACCCCAGCGGCCGCTCTCACGGTCACCGGCGCGTCGGGCAATGAAACCCTCGTTCCCTCCGCCAACATCACCTTCGGCGGCTCGGGCGCCGATCGCACCGTCACCGTCCGCCCCGCCGCCGGTCAGCAGGGCGTCGCGCGGATCACGCTCACGGTCCGCGATGGCGACGGCAACACGGCCAACCGCGGCTTCGATCTCATCGTCGGGGAACCCAGCCTCGCCGGTCTCGCCGATGTCGTGACCGTGCCGGGCACTCCCACGAATCTCGTCTTCAGCGTGTCCGACACCGAATCCGATGCCCTGACCGTCACCGCCACCGCGGCGAACGCCGAAGTCGTGACCGCCCTGTCGGTCATTGGCTCGGGAAATTCCAGAACCCTCCAGATCACGCCCGCCGAAGCCACCACCGGCTTCTCCCGCATCCAGGTCGTGGTCACGGACGGCTTCAACAGCATCACCAACGGGTTCAACGTCACCGTCGCCAAGTCGCTCGGAGTCATCCTGGACGAACCCTTCAACTACGTGGACGAGCAAGTCCTCAACCTCACCGGCCTCTGGATCCCGCACAGCGGCACCAATGACGGCCCCGTGATCGTGCGCGGGGGCAAGGCTCAACTCGTCACCACCAACCGCGAGGACATCAACATCACCTACAACTCGCCCACCGTCCGCACCACCGATGGCGTGATCCTGTACGCCCGACTCGACCTGAACTTCACCGCCATTCCCTCGTCCGCGAACGGGTCCTACTTCGCCCACTTTCTGGGCAGCGCCGGCGGATCCTTCCGCGGACGTTTGTTCGCCGGTCGCCGTTCGGCTCCGGATGGACAGTTCCAGTTCGGCCTCGCCAACAATTCCGCGACCGCGTCGGTCTGGCATCCGGCAACCGTCAGCGCTGGTCAGCCGATCACCGTCCTGATCCGCTACAACGTGTCTACGGGCATCTCGACACTCTGGGTCAACCCTGCCAACGAAGGTTCCCCCAGCGTCACCGGAACGGACAATCCATTCCCCTCGGACATGGTCTCCTTCGCTCTCCGCCAGGACACCGGGTTTGGATCCCTCGAAGTGGATCTCCTCAAGATCGGCACCGCCTACAGCGACGTCCTGACGCCCACGGTGATCCTCGACTACTCGTTGAGTTCCTCACTCGCGGCCGACGGCAGCGCGCGCTTCACGTTCCCGGCTTCGGCGCTGGCCAATGGCTTCGTCGTGCAGGCTTCGGACAGCGCCACCAGCGGTTGGACCACCGGCCCGACGCCGACCACCGAAGGGGACACTGCCGTCCTCAGCGTGCCCGCCACTGCTTCCGCGCGCTTCTACCGGCTCAACCGGCCTTGAGGCGCAGCGCCCACTTCACAGCCGGGATTGCGGTGTTACCGCATCCCGGCTTTTTTGCGTCCCCGAATTAGAACAGCGTCCGCACCTTCGCGAGGGCTGTATCGAGCTGGGTCGGGTCCTTGCCACCACCGCGGGCGTTGTCGGGCTTGCCGCCACCCTTGCCACCGATGATCGGTGCAATCGCCTGGATGACCTTCCCCGCCTGAACCTTCGCCGTGAACTCGGCGGACACGGAAGCCACGAGCGCCACCGCACCTGCAGAACCTCCCCCAAGGACCACCACGCCGGAGAACCGGCTCTTCAGCGCATCGACCACGGCCTGGAGGAACTCCCCGTCGCAATCACCCAGGTTGTGCGTGATGACCGGAATCCCGTTGTGGGTCACAGCCCGCGACAACAACTCGGATGCCGCATTGGAGGCATTCCGCGCGACGGCCGTCTTGAGCAATCGCTCGAGCTCCTTCTGGTAAGCCAGCATCGACTCGATCTTCTTCTCCAGATCCGCCACCGGGGCATTCAGGCGTCCAGCCACACCGCGCAGCAGGTCCAGATCGGACTTCGCCACACCATAGGCCGGCATGCCCGCAACCGCCTCGATACGGCGCACGCCCGCCGAGATGGCACTCTCCGCAAGGATCCGGAAAAACCCGATCTCACCCGTCGCCCGCGTGTGGGTGCCACCGCAGAGTTCCATCGAGTAACCGTCCAACGCGCCCGAGCGGCCGCCGACCTGCACAACGCGGACCGTCTCACCGTACTTGTCACCGAAGAACTGCATGACGTCGGCACGGGACTTGACGCTCGCATAGGGAACCTCGGTCCAGCTGACGCCGGCGTTCTCGAGGATCCGCTCGTTCACGAGGCGTTCGATGTCCTCGACCTGCGACGCGGTGAGCGGCGCTGCATTGAAGTCGAAGGTCAATTTCTCAGGGCTGACCGAGGAACCCTTCTGCGACGCCTCGCGGCTCACAACTTCGTGCAACGCCCAGTGCAAAAGGTGCGTCACCGTGTGATGCCGCTGGATCGCCGCCCGACGTCCGCCATCGACCGTCAACGTCAGCGTTGTGCCCAAGGCCGGAACATCCTCGCCGTCGATGAAATGCAGCCAGGTGTTGCCGCTCTTCTGGGTGTTCACCACCCGCCACAATTGGCCGCCACCAGTCAGGTCACCGGTATCGCCAACCTGCCCGCCCATCTCGGCGTAGCAGCTCGACGCATCCAACACGACCGCCGTGCGATCCTTGAGGGCCACGACCTCCAGCACCGTGCCACTCGACTGCAGCGCATCGTACCCGACAAAACGCGTCGGCGTCTTGGTCTCGATCTGCGACAGCTCGATGACCGTCTTCTTCTGCGCCGCGCGCGCCTTGGCCTTCTGCTCGGCCATCAACGTATCGAACCCGGCCACGTCCACCTTCAGGCCGCGTTCCCGCGCCATCAACTCGGTGAGGTCGAGCGGGAAGCCCTGCTCGTCGTACAAGCGGAACGCCACCGGACCGGTGATGTCGCCGGCTGACGCCGCCTCGTTGAACAGCGCGATGCCGTTGTCGAGGGTCCGGTTGAACGATTCCTCTTCACGCCGCAGCGTGTCCTGGACCTGCGACTTGCGCGTGCGGATCTCGGGAAAGACATCGCCCATGGTTGCCGCGAGCACATCCACCAACTTGTAGAAGAACGGCTCCCGGAACCCGAGGGACCGACCATACCGCACGGCACGACGCAGGATGCGCCGCAGGACGTAGTTGCGGTCGCTGTTGCCCGGCTGGATGCCGTCCGCCACCGCAAAGCTCAGCGTCCGGATATGGTCCGCGATCACACGGAAAGCCACGTCGATGCGTTCCTGTTCGGTATCCCCGGTGCTCCCGGACTTGGGGAGCGTGTTGCCGTACCGATGCCCGCTCATCCGCTCCAACTCGTCGAAGATCGGACGGAAGATGTCGGTCTCGTAGTTCGAGATCTTGGCGTTGGCGAAGTCGGAGAATCCCTTTGTGCCCTGGATGATCGACGTGACGCGCTCAAATCCCATGCCGGTGTCGACATGCTTGGCAGGCAGGGAGGAAAAGGTTCCGTCCGGGTTCGCGTTGAACTGGATGAAGACGTGGTTCCAGATCTCGATGCATTGGGCGGATCCCTTGTTGACCAGCGCCCCGCCGGTGTCGCCGGCCGGCGTCAGATCCACGTGGATTTCGGAACACGGACCGCAGGGTCCGGTGTCACCCATCATCCAGAAGTTGTCCTTCTTGTTGCCGTTCACGATGTGGACGGCGGGATCCAACCCTTCGGCGCGGAAGATCTCCACCCAGATGTCGTACGCCTCCTGATCGAAATCCGCGGGATCCCCCTTCGACTTGTCCGGCGAATACACCGTCGCGAACAAGCGCGCCGGCGGGAACCCCCAGACCTTCGTCAGCAGTTCCCAGCCCCACTGGATCGACTCCTTCTTGAAGTAATCACCGAAGGACCAGTTCCCGAGCATCTCGAAGAAGGTGTGGTGGTACGTGTCCAACCCGACATCATCGAGGTCGTTGTGCTTGCCGCCCGCGCGGATGCACTTCTGGGTGTCTGCGGCCCGGGTATCGAGCGACGCACGCACCCCGGCCCACGTCGACACATCCGGACGCCGTTCGCCCAGGAAGAACGGCACGAACTGGTTCATGCCGGCGTTCGTGAAGAGGAGGTTCGGGCTGTCCGGCATCAGCGACGACGATGTGACGATCGTGTGCTTCTGGCGGTTGAAAAAGTCCAGGAACCCCTGACGGATCTCGGTTGAAGTCAAGACAGGCATGGCAGCAAAACGGAGGGCGGACGCTAGGACATCGGCAGGAACTTGGAAGCCGGAAGTTCGAGCGCCGGGACGGTCTGGTATTCCTGCTGGCCCGTCGGCAATTGCTCCCGGCCGCTTCCGCGCTCATCCCGGCTGCGGCAATCAGCCTCATTGGCTTCATCCTGGGGTCTCGCGCGCATGGTCTTCTGGTCAGGCGAACCAAGTTAGGGCCCTCGCTTGCGTGCCACTTCCGCCCACCTGCTTCAACTGCCCCTCGGTGCTTGGTTCGTCATGTCCACCCGACGCATGCTGCCGCCATCGCGGCAGGTCAGTTGCCGACCGGACGGTCGCGTGGAAACAGGCGGGGCAACTGACGATCCCTCCAACGGAGGCACGGCTTCTCAATCAGGTAGAACGAGGCGATACCCGCCAGCAGGGTCAGAACAAGATTCAGGGGAAACCGCTCCTGCCACCGCCCGGTATCCGGATAGCAGAACACTTGCTGCCACAGGTACAGGCTGTAGGAGAGCTTTCCCACCCACACGACCGGCGCCCAGTTGAGGATCCGGGACGCGGGGCCATGCCTACCGGTGACCGCGAGCAGGATGAGTCCCATCAGACCAAGATTGGTCAGGAGCAGTGCGGCGAGGAAACCAACACCCTGCAGGCTCGCCGGCATCCACCAATGGCTGGCAAAGGCCGTCACGCTGATAAACCAACCCAACGCACGGGCCTTGCCCAGACGGGAAAGGACCCAGTCCCGCACCTCGAACCGACACCAGAGCAACGCCAGGCCGCAACCCGCCATCAAAGGTGCAAAACGCAGGTCAGGGCGTCCCCAACTGACGTTCTCAACACCAAACACCTTCTGATTGAGGTGGTGCCACAGAGGGCCGACAAGCACCCAACCAAGCGCGAGGACCAATCGCGCCTGTCGAGGCATCCATAGGAACGTCAGGGGCCAGACAAAGTAGAACTGTTCCTCGACAGACAGCGACCAGAAGTGGCCGACCCAGAACGACACCGGCACCAGGTTGGCGCAGAACGCCGCCGGAGCCAGCAGGTCCACCATCCCCAACGGCAACCAACCCAGTGCCGTCGCCACTCCCATGACCAGGAGATACGTGAAGGCCGCGGGAAGGATCCGAAGGGCACGCCGGAAAAAAAACTCACCCAGATTCACCCGACCCTCGTCCGACTCTTCCTGAAGCAGCAGCCATGTGATCAGGAACCCGCTGAGACCAAAGAAAACCGTCACCCCGGTGCCCGCCATCGCCTCGAGCGCAGGAGTGCGCCAGCCCAGCGGAAAACCTTCGGTCCGCGTCGAATGCCCCACAACCACCATCAGGATCGAAATCGCCCTCAAACCGTCCAGACCCAACAAACGGATCCGCCCTGCCCCGGTGGAACCCGAGGAGGGAACGTGGTGCGCAGCCACAGGCGGGCAGGTGGGCGCCATGCAATGCTCAGGCCGATGGCATCGGGATCTCCTGATAAAGGACTGGGGTAAGGTAACCCAATCCTCGCCGCGGACAGCAATGCCAGAACCAGATCGCGCAACCCAGCGCAGTGAGGAAAAGGAGGTTCTTGGCCACCAATCGCCATGGATAGCGGGAAAGCCCGACGAACATGCGATAGGACTCCACCAGGTTGTCCCAGAGCACCCGACCGGAGAAATGCTTCCAGTGAAAGTAGAGGTTGCATCGGTAGTGCCGGAAGAGACGCCGGTAAATCTGCCCCTCGGCCTTCAGCATTCCCAACTTGTCCTTCACCTCCCGCGTGCCGCCGGACGGAAGGCTCAGGTGGAACAGGGCTGCATCCGGCCGATAAACCAACCGCCAACCCTTCGCCCTGACCGAAAGACACGCATCGGTATCGTCCCGCACGACCAGCGGCGGCAGGTAGTAGTGGTCGAATCCATCGACAGCCTCCAGGGCGGACTTGAGGAACGACATGTTGCAACCACGGCCCGTCTGGACATCCACGAACCGGTGGGATGTGAAGTTGGCCTTTTTCCAGGCATGAGGCGAGCGGAGGTCCGGGGGCTCTGGATCAGACTTGGGCTTGGCCAAGGGATCCACACCCGGATCCAACACCCGCCCTGCCACCCCTCCGACCGTGGAGTCCTCATAGGCCCGCAGGTGCGCCTCGATCAGTCCAGGCAGGGGTTGGATATCGTCGTCCAGATAGATGACAACCCGCCCCTTCGCTTCCCGCAAGCCGATGTTTCGAGCTTCCACCAGACTCGGTTCCTTCATGCGGAAGAGGCGCATCGGATGGACCGGATGGGTCAATCCAGCAGGGTCCAACTCAAGCGGGGGAGGCGTTTGGTCGATAACCAGCAACTCTCCCCCGGGGGGCATGACTTCGTAGAGCCAGAGGATGCTCTGCCGACACATGTCTGTCCGGTTGAAAGTACAGATAATGACGGAGTAATCCATGATGCGACCAACAATCAAGTGGGGAGTTTGGCAAAAACTCCGGCACGCTAGCAAGCCCGGAGGGAATGCCTGCGGGAATCGGATCAGGGTCTTTTGTTTTGAGGGTTCATGATCTTATGGCGTTCAGAGCGAGGGAGGGATTGGACTGGATGCGTTCGCGAATGACCGGGACTGATTCACCCTGAAAGCAACGCGACAACACTCGTAGGAGCGCATTGCGCAACAGCGCCAGATTGGTGAGGAGATTCGTGTTCCGGCTCCGTGAGCGGTCTTCCCCGAACAGCGCGTCCCTTCGCCAGTGATTGCTGTTCTCCACCCCAGCCCAGTGCCCGCGTATCAGACCATGCCTCTCCTGAGGGCTGCGCTCCCCGGGATCCAGGCTGCTGACATAGTAGCGTGTCTCCTGCGTGGTTTTCTGCGTGCGCTTCTCTGTCCGCTGGCTGCGCACCACGACCACGCTCCGGGCTTACGGAAAGTCCAGAGCCATCCCATCGGTTGGAAAGACGTGCAACGCCCGTTGCTCCACCCGCCCGTGTCCGACGTCGTTTACGGCAAAAAGGAGGTGTTCGGGTTCGTGTTCATCGTCTGGACCCGCTCCTCCAGAAGGGGTTGGTTACCCTTCACCTGAAGCACGTACTTACCGCCCTTTTCCACAATGGCCCGGGCCAGCTTGCGCTGGCAGTGTAGCGCATCGGCGGTGATCACCCGGTTGTCCAAGGCCGGCGTCGCGTCGACAAGTTGGGCGGCAACGGTTTGTTCACACCGCTCGGTGCCCTCCTTCTGATCGAAGACAATCATGGCCTCCGGTGCCCCGTCCGAGTGCCGTGCCAGGCTCAGGATGCCGAAGTGATCACGGACCATTTTTCCATCCACCGCCAAGGCTCTGGGCAATTCGCTGGCGTGGGCTTCCAGCCATTGGTTGAGGACCTTGTTGAACTCGTCCGGATCAATCCGTGCCAGCAATCCGTAGTAGACGGCGTAGCCGGGCACCCGCCGGAAGGCCGTCTCCTGCTTCTTGGGAAGCCCCAGGCGCTGACGCAACGGTTGGGTCAGGCTCTGTCCGAAACGCTCGATTTCTGCGATCTCGCGCCGCCCGGCCATCAACGCCATCGCGACGATGGTGAGGACTTGGCCGATGCGGAAACTCTTGTTGCGACCGGTGCGGGGATCGCTCACCCGAGCCAAGGCCTTGTGCAGGGAGTCGCACTGCGGGAGCGAAACCGGCAGGACGCCGTTGGGGACCTGGGCGAGGGCTTCGGTGAACTCAGCCGGCAGATCCCGGCCTCGGAGGATGGAGCGGGCCTTGGGGTCCAGTTCCAGGCACCACAGACGCTTGGGCCTCTCATTGGGGACATAGAGGTCCGCGCGACTGCGGGAGTATCCGGCGGTGGTGCCCAACAGTTGCCAGTTGGTTGCCTTGTAGGTGGTGCCAGCGTGGGACTCCGGATCGGTGAAACTCTCGGCCAGCAAGGGGCGGTAGCCAAAGGCCTGCTTCCATTGGGCTGGCAAGGCGCGCAACGCAGCCCCCATCGCCCGGGAGGCGAGGTTGGGCGAGGATCCCTTGGGTGCCAGAATCAGGAAGCGGCGGTTCTGGACAATCAGCTTCAGGCGGGCGACGCGCTGTGTCGCATTCCAGCTGATCCAACGGTCCCGATCCTTGAGCGCGTAGCAAGCGGGCCCCCAAGCGAGGAGACCGACCGGCTTGGACTCGTCCTCGACGACTTGACGGAGGAAGTCACCTACCGGACGCGAGGCGCCGAGGTCGTGTGAGTCCTCCAGTTGAGCATCGAACCAGGCGCATTGCTCCGGGGTGCTGAGCGCGCGCACAACAAGTGGAGATCTGTCCTGAGTGGGCTTCCGTGGAGAAGTGCTCATCCCACGGCAACAAAGCCCGAAAGCGGGTCTCGTGTTTATCAAAAACGAAAACCTCCCTTTTTGGGCATCAATCCCTCTCCAAAGAAAAAGGCCATGGGAATCGGATGCAAAGGCTCGGCCAAAGGCAGCGATCCACGGTCCAACAACCAAGGCGGCGTGCGTTCGACAAGGAATTCTGGGCAATTTGAATTGACCACGGCGACACATGAAAGCGATTTACGAGTGATGCAGTCAGCACAAAGGCTGGAAGCGGTCCAAGGCCACCTCGGCGGTTACATTGTCGGCGGAGATCCGCTTTCGTGGTGCGAACCGGTCTGGGATTGGCTGCTGAGGGAATACTCCCCAAAATCCCTTCTCGACGTGGGCTGCGGCGAGGGTCATTCGACGAAATACTTTCACGACCGCGGCCTGCAGGTGCTCGGCTTGGATGGAATGCCGGAAGCCGTTCGTGACGCCCGGGTACCGGGGAAGGTCCTGCTCCATGACTTCTGTTCGGGAGGATACGCCACAACGAAGCGTTTTGATCTTCTCTGGAGCTGCGAGTTTCTGGAGCACATCGAGGAATGTTACCTTCCAGGCGTCCTTGCCACCTTCCAACTGGCCCGCACCCTTGCCATCACCCACGCCCTGCCTGGCCAACCCGGCTACCATCACGTCAATTGCCAGAACAATGCCTACTGGATCGAAATGATGGAAGGCATCGGATTCCGCTGCGACGTCCACGCAACCATCCGCGCCCGGGTGCACATGCTCCGGCATCCGGAGTGTGGCTACTTTTTTGGGCGCAGCGGCATGATCTTCCATCAGGTGGCTACGCAGCCCCCCGCCCTCTCGGAGGCCGCCTTCGCATCCTTGGCAGCACGGGCGCGCAACCCGGGTTGGAAGGCCCGACTGAAGCGATTCCTGATCAGGGCCGGTATCCGCTGGCACCTGCAGTTCGGCAAGTGACCCCAGGGACCGTCCCAGGGGCGCAGTGCGCCAACTCGCCTTTCCGTGCCCGGCAAAGGTCAGGCCAACCGCCCCTTCTCTGCGGACCGCACCAACTCCGCGAAACGGCCCGGACGCTCCAGAAGCCCGTCCCACGTCCCCTCCTCCACAATCCGGCCCCGCTCCAAAACAACGATCTTGTCCGCATGCCGGATCGTGGTGAGCCGATGCGCGATCACCACCGAGGTCCGCCCCACACGCGCATCATCCAGCGCGATCTGCACCTGCTGCTCGGACACGTTGTCCAGTGCGGAGGTCGCCTCGTCCAGGATCAGCAACTGCGGATCCCGCAAGAGCGCCCGGGCGATGGCCAGGCGCTGCTTCTGACCTCCGGAAAGCATCGCACCCCTCTCGCCGACGATCGTTTCCATCCCGTCGGGAAGGCTGGCAATGACGTCCTCCAGATGCGCCCTCCGCAAAGCGTCCCGCAACCGTTCGGGCGAGACGTTCTCCAACCCGATGGTCAGGTTCCGGGTGATGGTTTCATGAAAGAGGAACGCCTCCTGTTCCACGAACCCCAACTGTGCGTGCCAACTCTCGGCGCTGAATTCCCAATAGTCCCTGTCATCCACTTCGATGGTTCCTTCGGACGGCATGCGGAGGCGCATCAGCAGGCTGGCGATGGTGCTCTTTCCAGAACCCGATCCACCCACCAAGGCAACCGTCTGGCCTGCTTGCACGGTGAAATTGAGGTTCTCAAGGGCGAGGGTCCCGTTGGGGTATCGGAAGCTGACGTTGCGGAAGCGCAGCTCGCCTTGGATCCCACGCATGGTTGCAGCGCCAAACGGACGCTCGGGATATTGGGGCGTCCGCAGCCACTTCTCCACTTCCCGAACCCCGGCCGAGGTGAAGGCCAATTGGCCGGCCAACCCCGATATCTGGCTGTACATGGGCAGCAGCCGGATCAGGAGGAACCCGATGAACATCAGGTACTCGGCAGCCAGACGCCCCGGGACAATCAACAGATAGTAGGTTCCTGCCAGCACTACCATGGCCCCAGCAACCCCCAGAACCTCCGTCATCGGGGCGGCGAGGGCCGTGAGCAACATGCCCCGGTTGTCGACAGCTTCCATCTCCTGGCTCTGCTTCTCGAAGGCCTGCAATGCCGTCCGCTCCGCATGGGTCGCCCGCAGCACCCGCATCCCCGCAAAGGTCTCATTCAGCCATCCCCCCAGACGACGCAGAATGCTGACCCGTTGGCTTCCACGGGACTCCAACCGCCGGATCAGCGGCGTCGTCAGCAACAGCAGCAACGGGCCAAGAAACAGGACCGACAACGTCACCTCCCACGAGATCACCGCAACGGTCAGCAGCATGCATACCGCAATGCACAACCGCTGGATGAACACGAACAGGTAACCCAGGGCGTCGATCGTCCGGATGATTTCCACCGAAAACACCGCAGTGAGTTCACCGGACCGATGAGTGTCGAACACCTGCATCGGGGCCCGACTGATCCGTCCGTACACTGCGTTGCGGAGATTGCGGGCAGCACGACTCACCATCCGAGTACTGAGGACCTGATAGAGCACGAGCAACGCGTTCTTCAGGATGAGGGCCAGTACGACCAGGCCGCAAAAGGCCCCGAAATAAAAGCCCTCCGTTTGTCCGGGAAACAGGCGGGGCAGCCAGTCCAGATACTTGGACCCAAGAACCTCCTGCCCTTTGCCCTGCAGGAAGGACAACATCGGAATCAACATGCCGACGCCCACCATTTCCAACGGGGCGGTCAGGAATGAGCAGACCGCGACAGAAAGCAGCAGCCAACGCCCCATCCGAAGATGGGGACGCAATCGGACAAAGCCGCCGCAGACCTCCTTGAGGACTGGCAATGGATTCTTCATGCAAGAGGTCGGAAGGTCGGATCAACCATCGGTTCCAGCAGACTGAGGTTTGCTAACATCGGCTAGAAGCAGCCACCAGAGCATGAAAGAAATGGACTTCTCGAAGCAATCGATTCCGAGTCCGTTTTTAAAAACGGAACCCGCCATCCTGTCGAAGTCCCGTTTCAGCCCAAAGCCGCCCTGCACCAATCAGGGAACAGCCCTGAAATCTCCCAAACTTGGAACTTCATTCCGCCCTGCGTTTCGCCAACCTCGTGGCACCCTTCCATGAGCAAGCTGAACGTCGGGATCATCGGTTACGGCTGGGTCGCCACGGCCCACATTGCCGCCATCAACGCCACCGCCCACGCGCAGGTCACCGCGGTCTACTCGGCACGTCCGCTGGATCCCGCGCTCCTCGCGTCACGGCATGGCCCCGGCATACGCACATTCGACTCCATCGAAGCCCTGCTCGCCGATCCAACCATCGACGTCATCAGCATCTGTTCCTATCCGTGGCTGCATGCCGAGCATGCCCAGGCGGCCGCGAAGGCCGGGAAGCACCTCATCATTGAAAAACCACTCGCCCTGTCGTGGGACGAGTGTCTCGCGGTCCGGGACGCGGTCGCCGAGGCCGGCGTCCTGACCTGCGTCTGCTTCGAGTGCCGCTATTCGGCCCAGTTCCTGTCCACACGCTCGGTGATCGACTCCGGACTCCTTGGTACCGTGCATTATGGAGAGGTCGACTATTACCACGGCATCGGACCGTGGTACGGACAGTACCGATGGAACGTGAAGAAGCAGGGGGGCGGATCCAGCCTGCTTTCCGCGGGATGCCACGCCCTGGATGCCTTGCTGCTGTGCCTGGGGTCGGATGTCGCCGAGGTCCACTCCATGTCCACCAAGTCGCGCAGTCCAGACTTCACTCCGTACGAGTACGACACCAGTGCCGTGACGCTGGTCAAGTTCCGGGATGGCCGGGTCGGGAAGACCGCCTCCATCATCGACTGTGTGCAACCCTACTACTTCCACACCCATCTGGTCGGATCTGAGGGAAGCCTCCTGGACAATCGGTTCCATTCCACGCGGCTTGGCGCGTTGAACAAGGGCCAATGGAGCAACCTTTCCTTCCCCTTGGTGGATTCAGGCGACGTCAAGGACCACCCCTATCAGTCGCAGTTCGAGGCGTTTTTCGGGGCGATTGGACGGCGTGAGGAAATGAAGCTCACCAGCCTCGCCGACGCGCTCGAAACCCACCGGGTCATCTTTGCCGCGGACGAATCGGCCCGCACCGGACGCCCCGTAACCCTCGTCTGAGCCCTCCGCCATGCCCACCGCCCTCGCGATTGCCGCGCATCCCGACGACATCGAGTTCTGCATGGCTGGAACCCTGTTGCAGCTCGCGGGACGCGGCTGGGAGATCCACTACTGCAATCTGTCGTCGGGCAATCTGGGTTCGGCGACGATTCCGGGAGCACGTCTCGCCACGATTCGTCGACGGGAATCCCAAGCCGCCGCAAGAGCGCTTGGTGCGGTCTGGCATCCGTCCATCGCCCGCGATCTCGAGATCTTCTACAACGACGACCTGCTCCGTCGTGTGGCTGCGCTCGTCCGTCGTGTCCAGCCACAGGTGATCCTGACCCATTCGCCACAGGACTACATGGAGGACCACATGAACACCTCGCGACTGGCGGTCACGGCGGCCTTCGCCCGTGGAATGCCCAATTACCGGACCCGCCCGGTGGTCGGGCATCAGGGTGGGGATGTGACGGTCTATCACGCCCTGCCCCACGGCCTGCATGACGGTCTTGGGCAGCGGGTCGAGGCGGGCTTCTACGTGGACACCACCCAGGTGCATGCCCGGAAGCGATCGGCTCTTGCGTGCCACACCAGCCAGAAGGAATGGCTGGATCACAGCCAGGGCATGGATTCCTACCTCGTGGCGATGGACACGTTTTCAGCAGAAGTCGGATCACTCTCCGGACGATTCGTTCACGCCGAAGGATGGCGACGCCACTCCCACCTCGGGTTTTGTGGTCCCACCGACGATCCCATTCGGGAGGTTCTCGAGCCTGTGGGAGCCGGGCGGTTCCATCCGTCCGCAAACCCACAAAATCAAGCGCCCGCGCGACGAGCACCGAAGCGCTCTGCCACGCGGGCGTAAGTTCGAATTCCAGCAGACTGGAAAAACCCGTCAGCCGGCGGTGCGGACTATTCCTCCGCTGCCGTCAACTTGGCCACCACGGCCATGTCTTCCAGCGTGGTGGTGTCGCCCTTGACCTCGAGGCCGGAGGCAATCTGCTTCAGCACCCGCCGCATGATCTTTCCGGAACGGGTCTTCGGAAGGGCTTCCGCGAACCGCACGTCATCCGGCTTGGCCACCGGACCGATCTCATGTCCAACGTGGTTCCGGAGCTCGTTCTTGAGTTCGGAGCTGGGGTGTACGCCCGTCTTCAAGGTCACGAAGCACACCAGTGCCTGCCCCTTCAACTCGTCCGGGCGACCCACCACGGCCGCCTCGGCAACCGCGGGATGGCTGACCAACGCGCTCTCGACTTCCGCCGTCCCGATACGATGGCCGGCGACATTCAGAACGTCGTCGATCCGACCCACGATCCAGAAGTAGCCGTCCTCGTCCTGTCGGCACCCGTCGCCCGTGAAGTACGAGCCCTTGACCTCTGACCAGTAGGTTTCCTTGAAGCGCTTGGGATCTCCCCAGATGCCCCGGAGCATCGACGGCCAAGGCTTCCGGATGACGAGTTTACCACCCGTGTTCTTGGGCACCGGTTTGCCGTTGTCGTCCACGACCTCAGGCATGATGCCGAAGAAAGGCAGCGTGGCCGTGCCGGGCTTGAGCGGTGTCGCCCCAGGAAGCGGCGAAATCATGATGGCCCCCGTCTCGGTCTGCCACCAGGTGTCGACGATCGGACAACGCCCGCCGCCGATGACCTTGTGGTACCACATCCACGCCTCGGGATTGATGGGCTCGCCAACGGACCCCAGCAACCGGAGCGAGCTCAGGTCGTGCTTGGTCACCCACTGGTCACCCCACTTCATGAATGCGCGGATGGCCGTTGGCGCGGTGTAGAGGATCGTGACGCGGTACTTCTCGATGATGCGCCAGAACCGATCCGGCTCAGGCCAGTTGGGCGCGCCTTCGTACATCACACAGGTGGTGCCGTTGGCCAACGGCCCGTAGACGATGTAGCTGTGACCGGTCACCCAACCCACGTCGGCCGTGCACCAGTAAACGTCGTCCTCGCGAACATCGAACACCAACTGGTGGCTCATCTTGGCCCCCAGCAGGTATCCCGCCGTAGTGTGCAGGATGCCCTTGGGTTTTCCGGTTGAGCCGCTGGTGTAGAGGATGAACAGCGGCGCCTCGGAATCCATCTTCGCCGGCGGACACTTGGCATCGACGTAATCCAACTCCCGGTGCCACCAGT
>CBDIPJ010000015.1:0-149943 GCA_965283655.1 Limisphaerales bacterium
AGTCGCCTGTGGGCGGCAGGGAGCGGACCGAGGCGGGTTCCCAGTGTTCGCCCATGCCGTCGATGGTGAACCAGGCCATGGTCGGGTAGCGCAGCGAATAGGTGACGAAAGACAGATCGCGGGGTGATCGGGTGCGGCCGCGGTTGGCGAGGAGATCGATGCGGCGGTTGAGCTCAGCCTTGGTGGAGGGTTCGTATTTGTGGCCGGTCTTGGGACCGATGAGGTGGGTGAGCTTGAGTCCGAGTTCCGCCATGGCTTTCTCGACGGCGCGGGCGGCCTGGATCTGGGAGTCGTCGGCACCGCTGTAGGCGACAAGGGGGACCATGCGGAGGTTTGCGGCATTCGCGGTGGCGTCGTGGAGTCGCCAGAGTTTCTGTTCCCAGGGGAAGGGCTGGAGCTTTTCTTTCTGGAAGACATTGAGGAACTCGGCGGTCTCGGAGAATCCGGCGCCGGGTGCGGAGGCGGCCCAGAGCGAGGCGTGGTGGGCTGTGAAATGCCATGCGGAAGCCCCGCCGAGGCTGAAACCGCGGATGACCATTCGGTCCTCGTCGATCGGATAAAGCTTCCGGACGTCGGCGAGTGCTTCCCAGAAGTCGGTTTCGCCGGCGAATCTCGAACCGTTGCAATATCGGCCGTAGAGGTGGAGGACGAAGGTGTCAGGGGGGCAAACTCACCCAGATTGCGCGAACGATCCTGGATGAAGGCCAGTTCACTCAACGTCTCCCCGCGGCCGTGGAACCAGAAATCGAGTCGCCACCGGCGGCCACCATTGGGGCTCCAGGAGGAGGGAACGACGAGGCCGTAGGGTTGGACTGATCCATCGATCCGGGACTCATACCCGCGCACCGTTGGGCCTGTCTCGTTGGCCCACGGAATGGCCCCGGACTTGAGTGCCTCGAGACGCGCGCGGCCTGCCTTCAGCTGCTCCCGGGCCGTTGCAATCTCGTTGGTCTTGAAGATCTCGTTGTACCGGACCGCCCAGTCCACGGATTTCTGGAAGATGGCAGCGTCTGCCCAGCGGCTCCGGAGGGCAGGGCGCTTCCCAAGTTCCTCACGGAGGGTGTTGAGGTCGGTACCGAGTTGGGCGGACTCCGTACTGAGCTCGGATCGGACCTCCTCCGCGATCTGGATCCCGGGCGGGGGCACCGGTCGCACCTTGTCGGGGATATTGTCTGCGGGACCGTCCGCCCGTGCGCCCAGGTGAAGCAGCACCAGACCGAGGCAGAGCCTCCGGAGGATTGGATTCATGGAATGGAAGAAGCAGAAGCGAACTCTTCTCCGTCTGCAACACGGAGTTGGGATGGACTCCATCCCAAGGAGGACTAGTGTGGCTGCCGCATGTCTGCGCGTTCAACCCGTTCCGTGCGGCCGACCCTGACCGCCATTCTTTCTTCCTGTGCCTTGGCCGGATCCATGGCGGCAGCGGATTCCTACCAGTTTCGTGAACCCATGCCGGTGCGGTACGTGCTTGAGAAGCCGGAGCGAGGGGCGGCGCCCTCAGCCATGCCGTCCGATTGGGTCCCTGTGCGGCGTGCGGACGGTCGGGGAGGCAAGCTGGACATGGGGCGCCGGGTGGTCGTGGCGGCGGCGGATGGGGTGAAGGTGGCGGACCTTGTCTCCGGGCGGCCGCTGCGATTTGTCAGGGAGTTTGCCCCGGGTGTTGAGATCTGGGAGGCCTCGGACGTTCTGACGGCCGCCGAGCAGGCTTCTGGACTGGCGGGGGCGGAGGGCGTCCGGGCGGCCTACCCCGTGATGCGGCGCGACTGGGTCCTGCACACCCCTTACGCTGCCAAGCCGAAGGACACCCTCTACTCCCGGCTTTGGCATCTCGAGAACCGCCTGGCGAACCAGCGCCAGCGTGGGGTTGACCTTGGTGTGAGGGCCGCTTGGCCGGTCAGCCGAGGCGAAGGCGTTGTGATCGCCATCGTGGACAATGGTGTGGACGTCGGGCACCTGGATCTGGCAGGCCGGGTCAATGGACAACCACACTTCGACTTTGCCGCCTCCATTGGCCGCGCCTTGGGAACAGCGGAGGGGGACCATGGAACCTGTGTTGCGGGGTTGATTGGGGCAACGGCGGACAATACGCGTGGGGTGACGGGAGTCGCACCGATGGCGTCCCTGGCCTCGTGGGTGATCTTCGAACTGACGGATACCGGGAATGAGCGGATCATTTCCGACGATGCGTTGGCGGACATGTTCCGGTTTGCTCCGGACCTGGTTGATGTCCAGAACCACAGCTGGGGCAATGGGAGTGGGTTCCAGTTTGCGATTGATTCCCTTTCGAACTCCGCCATCGACACGGCCATTTCGACCGGTCGCGGTGGCAAAGGGGTGATCTTCGTCCGCTCTGCTGGGAACGGTCGGGAAACCTTTGTGAATGCCGGGGATGACGGCTACGCCTCGGATCCCCGCGCGATCGCGGTGGCGGCGGTACGCCCCGATGGGCGGGTGGCCTCATACAGCAATCCGGGTGCCTCCATCCTGGTAGCGGGACCCAGCGGGGACCCCCGATCGGACGGGTCCGAGGACCCAGCAGCGGCGAACCTGACAACCACCGACCGTCGTGGAGCGAGGGGATACAACACCACCTCGGGTGAGGGGGGCGACTACGCGCAGGGGACGCAGGGTTTCAATGGGACTTCCGCTTCAGCGCCCCTGATCTCCGGCGTGGTCGGCTTGATCCTTGGTGCACAGCCGGAACTGGGCTACCGGGACGTCCAACAGATCCTTGCCTTGTCCGCGCGACATTGGGATCTGACCGACCCGCACATCATGACCAATGGTGCCGGATTGCTGGTCAGCCAGAATCTTGGGTTTGGAGTTCCGGATGCGGGCCTTGCGGTGGCGCTCGCGAAGCACTGGGAGAATCGACCTGCGAAGCGGCGGGTCCGGGTTGTGCGCAACTCCTCGGTCAGCATCCCTGACGACGCGTTCCGCGTGCTGACCACGGGTACTGGGATTCCCACGAACCTCCGGAATTTCCGGGTCCTGCCTTCCTTGGGTGCCTATCCGAACGGGGGGACGGCCACCATGCCTCTCATCTACGTTGGGCGTGGGCAGACGAACCTCCCGGCTTCCGTGGCCGGCCGCGCAGTGTTGATCGCGGGCGGCGTGAATACTTATGCCGACAAGATCCAGCGGGCGGCGAGAGCGGGTGCCCTCCTTGCGATCATCCACGGCAATGCGAACGGGACCGATCTGGAGATCATGGAAGGCACCCTGTTCGCCCCCATTCCGGCCGTGTACGCCAGCCAGACAGACGGTGAAACCCTCGCACGGTTGATCGCTGGAAGGACCAATGTCACGGCACGGATCTCGGCCAACGTGGCGGCGGTCAGTTTTACCGTGGCTGACATCATGGCCTGCGAACACGTCGGAGTCCGGTTGCGCACGACCCATTCCAGCCGGGGCGATCTTCGCATCAGTCTGATTTCGCCGAAAGGCACGCGGACGGTCCTGCAAAGCCTCAACGACGATTTCTTTCCAGGTCCCGAGGATTGGACCTATTGGAGCACACAGTTCCTGATGGAGCCTTCCAAGGGTGTCTGGCGTCTCGAAATCGCCGACCTCCGGGCGGAGGATTCCGGGTCGATCATCGGAGCGGAGTTGCTGATGGATGGCGTCAGCATCAGCGATGAGGACGGCGACGGGTTGGATGACGACTGGGAACGTCGATGGTTCAGCGGATTGGATCGTGGGCCGACGGATGACGTGGATGGTGACGGGTTGGACCTTGTGAGGGAACAGCACCTAGACCTTTCGCCGATCGACGGGAATCCGTTGTTTCCTGCACGGGTGGCGATCGTCGACAACGTGGCCGTGCGTGCGACCTTCCCGACGGCGCTGGGTAAGCAGCACATCCTGGAATTCTGGAATACGCTCGGTGGAACTCCTTCGGTGTACACCAATGGTCCCGGCCGGCTTGGATGGTCCGAGATCATGGTGCCGTTGGAGGCGAGGAACGAGCGGTGGTTTGGGATCCGTCCCGCGGAGTGAGTGAATGTTTGCCGCGATCACCATGGTTGTTGAAAGCCTCCTGCAGCCGCTGAGCTGGGCATTTCTGGGTCTCGTTGGGATCGGGATTTCAAACCTCTGGAACGGCCAGCGGCGGACTGGGGTGGCTGCCCTTGGGATTGGGCTGGCGGTCTGGGGAGTCGGCGCCACCCCGCTTACGAGGTCGCTGATGTCTGAAATGGAGGCACCGTATGTGCGGGGAAGCCGACAGGTACCCATCGCTGACGCGGTGGTGATGCTCGGGGGGACCCATGACTACTCCACTTTGACAGTCTTGCCGTTCAACATTGGGGAAGCAGCCGACCGCCCGTTGATCGCGCTTGAGTTGATGAGGTTGGGAAGGGCTCCCACGCTGGTGCTTGGAGGTGTGGGGGTCTCGATTGGAGGAGGACCCGCCTTTGCCGACGGCGAGATGCTGGCGGTATGGATGCGGGGTTGGGGACTTCCCCGGGGACGGTTGGTGGTACTCGGACCGAGCAGCAACACGCGTGACGAGGCCGTACAGGTGGCCGCGATGGCTCGTTCCAACGGTTGGCGCAGGATCATCCTTGTGACAAGTGGCTACCACTTGAAGCGGGGAGAAGCCGCGATGCGGAAGGCAGGGGTGCCGGAGGTTTACCCGGTCAGCGCGGAGTTTTGCGGTTATGGGGCCACGGAGGGTGCCGAACGGTGGCGGATCCTGCCCGACACCGAACGCTTGCGCCTGTTCGGCCGGTGGACTCACGAGCAATTGGGTTGGTGGTATTACCGATGGAAAGGGTGGGCCTGACTCCGGATTTGACACAAGGACCTCATCCTCCGCCCAATCGCGGTCTTATGAGTCAGCTTGCGCAGCAGATTGCAGTAGTCACCGGGGCGGGGCGTGGAATCGGTCGGGCCATTGCGCTCCGGTTTGCCGAGGCGGGAGCAGATGTGGTCTGCGTCTCCCGGACGGTTGAGAATTCCGAGAAGGTGGCTGGCGAGGTGCGGGCAATGGGCCGCCGTGCGTGGGCCTTCGCGGTCGATGTCTCGGATGCCGGGCAGGTGACCGCCGCCGCGGAGCGCATCCTTGCCGAGGCGGGCCGGGTGGACGTCCTGGTCAACAACGCGGGCGTGACGCGGGATGGGCTCCTGATGCGGATGAGCGAGGCGGATTGGGACGCGGTGCTGGGGACAAACCTGCGCGGGGCCTTCGTGCTCACCAAGGCATTCACGCGATCCCTTCTCAAGCAACGCTCTGGCCGCATCATCAACATTGCTTCGGTGGTCGGGTTGATGGGCAACGCGGGCCAGTGCAACTACGCCGCGAGCAAGGCGGGGTTGATCGGCTTCACGAAATCCGTTGCGCGGGAGCTGGGGTCACGGGGGATCACGTGCAACGCGATCGCTCCGGGGTTCATCGAGACAGACATGACTTCAGCCCTCAACGAAGAGCAGCGAACGGGTTTGTTGAAGCAGATTCCGCTGGGCGGATTTGGCCGTGGAGAGGACATCGCGGAGGCTGCATTGTACCTTGCTGGACCCGGCGGACGCTACGTCACGGGGCAGGTTCTGGTGGTTGATGGGGGAATGGTCATGTGATGGAAGCTTTATTTTGGATTGGAAGAGGGCTTGACGCTACCCACCCCCAAGCCTAGACAGGCCACGTAAATAACAACTGGAAGCACCATGGCTGAAAAATCCATTGAGCAACGCATCAAGGACATCATCGTCGAACAGCTCGGCGTGAATGCGGACCAGGTCACTCCCGAAGCCAAGTTCATCGAGGACCTCGGTGCCGATTCGCTCGACACCGTGGAACTAGTGATGGCGTTGGAAGAGGAGTTTGGCCATGAGATCCCCGACGAAGAGGCCGAGAAATTGGCCAGCGTAGGAGATGTCATCCGCTACATCGAAGAAGTGCAGAGCAAGTAAACTGCAAACCGCGCGGAGGGGCAGCCCGGCTTCGGGCTGCCCTTTTGCTTTTCCATGATCATGGGTTCCTTCTCCGGGCTGGGTTGCCGGCATGGCCAATTCCCGTGGTGAAGATCGTGGATTTTGTTTTCGCCGTCGCTCCGGCATAACGGGCATCCTGCATTCGATATGGGCAGCAATTGGTCTGACCGCCGTGTGGTTGTCACCGGCTTGGGTTGTGTTTCCTCCTTGGGCACCGACGCGGACACCGTCTGGCGAAACGTCCTCGCCGGGAAATGCGGCATTGATCGTGTCACGCGGTTCGACATCACCGGCTACGATTGTCAGATCGCCGCGGAGGTTCGGGACTTTGATCCCGCACCTGGCTTTCCTGATCGCAAGGAAGTGCGCCGCACGGATCGCTTCACCCACTTTGGCGTGTACGCCGGATGGGCGGCGCTGAAGGATTCCGGGTTGGAATTGGACAAGGAGAACCTGGATGAGATCGGTGTTTTCCTGGGTTCCGGCATTGGCGGCCTCGAAACGACCGAGGAAGAACACAAGACGCTGCTCGCCAAGGGGCCGAGTCGGGTGTCTCCGTTCATGATCCCGATGCTGATCCTGAACATGGCTTCGGGGTTGTTCGCGCTGTACCACAAGTTCCGCGGTCCGAATTTTGCGACCTGTTCGGCCTGTGCCACGAGCAACCATGCGATCGGTGAGGCGTGGGCGACGATCAAGCGCGGTGATGCCGCCGTCATGTTCGCCGGTGGTACGGAAGCGACGATTGTTCCCCTCGGCATGAGCGGCTTCGCCAAGATGCGGGCCATGAGTACCCGTAACGACGATCCCAAACGTTCCAGCCGGCCCTTTGACCGCGACCGGGACGGGTTCGTGATGGGGGAGGGTGGCGCGGTTCTGGTCCTGGAAGAACTCGAGCACGCGAAGAAGCGCGGCGCCCGGATCTATTGCGAGCTGCTTGGCTACGGCAACACCTGCGACGCCAATCACATGACTTCACCGGATCCCGAGGGTTCCGGCGCAGCGCGTGCGATCCGGATGGGCCTGCGGCACGCGGGACTCAATCCGGATCAGGTGGACTACGTCAACGCGCACGCGACTTCCACACCCGCGGGGGACATGTGCGAGGTGCGCGCGATCGAGCGGGTGTTCGGCGACCACGCGAAGAAGTTGGCGGTAAGCTCCACCAAGGGAGCCACCGGTCACATGTTGGGAGCAGCGGGCGGCATTGAGAGCGTGATCTGCTGCAAGGCCATCGAAGCACAGGTGGCGCCACCGACCCTCAACCTCGACAACCCGGATCCGAACTGCACGCTGAACTGTGTGCCGCACACGCCTCAGGAACGACGGATTGATGTCTTCCTGAACAACTCCTTCGGTTTCGGCGGCCACAACTCGATCCTCATCGGCCGCCGCTTTCAGGGCTGAGGCTGTGTCGCAGGCTTGAATGGGGGGCAACTTCCACGTTGCGACTCCCGCTTCCGTTTCCAAGCCGCGCTTTGCATCGTCGGTCTCGGATACCCGGATCCACGCCGTGCCGCAATGGGGCCAGCGGGGGCTATCGGGGATTGGGTGTTGGCCTGGACTTCAGGTGGACATCGAACCACGCGGCAAGGTGGCGGACGTCCAATGGCAACGTCAGCCAGCCATGTTTTCCGCCCGGGTGATAGACGATTTCCACGGTGCGCCCGAGCGACTGGGATGCCTTCTGGAAACGTTCCGACTGCTCTGGCGGGGTCAATGTGTCGGCGGTCCCGTGGTAGATGAGCACCGGGGGTTGAGAGGTGTGCACGTGGTACACCGGGGAGAGGGCCCGCCCGATGTTGGTCCATGCGACGAGGTTGGTGACCGTTGGACCAAAGGCCTTGGTGAAGGACTTGGGCGGCCCGCCGTCATGCAGGTTCTCGGTCGAAGTTCCGAGGTCGATGAGGTCCGTCACTGGGTAGAAGATCGCCACGGCCTGGACGGCGCTGCTGGCCCGATCGATCGGGTCAGGCGCATCCTTCGGACCCGGTCCACCACGTGTTGCCAGCATCAGGCTGAGGTGGCCGCCGGCCGATCCGCCGATCACGCCGAGTTGATCAGGGTCGACGCCATGGTTCGCGGCATTGTGGCGGACGAAGCGGATCCCACGCTGCACGTCCTCGAAGATCTCCTGGACGGTAGACTTGGGTTGGGAAACGTGGGTGATGGCAAAGACGGTGTATCCCCGTCGCAGCAGCGGGGCGCAGGTCCAGGAAGGCGTTTCACCTGGCCCCTTTGACTTCCATCCGCCTGAAACCATGAAGGCGACTCCAAGGCCGTTTGGATCCTTGGGCCGGAGGACATCCAAAGTCAGCGGTGTGCCGTTGCGGGTGCCGTACTGGATCCCGTCCTGACGGGTGTGGCTTGGTGTGAAGTAGAGCCAGAGCGTGAGGCCCAGAAGCGCCAGTGCGAGGACGAGGGTCGCCAAGACAGCGAGGATTCGACGCGCAACGAGCGGGAGTTTCATGGCTGGGTCACTCTGCCCGGCGAGGCCACGGATGGGCAAGGCGATGGACCGCTGGCAGGCGATCCTTTGCATTCGGACGTCGCACCTGCGACGTCCGGATGCAAATCCAGCGGGTCCTTTGCGCATCGATGGGGTGGCTGCCGCCGTGAAAATCCGGAAAACTGAACACTGAAAATGCCGGGGAGCGGTGCTACGCTTCGCACGCGTGAGCGAAAGTGATCAGGAAGAACTGCCGTCGTCGGTGAAGCACGTGTTCGTGTTGTTCGTGGCGACATTGTTTGGGTACGTGACGATCTATGGCGGGTGCCAGATGGTGCGGCGCAAGGGTGGTCCATGGAACCTGACCTACGCGATCGGCAGCAATGGGGTGCCGGAGCTTCGGATCGAGCATCCCAAGGTGCTCGGCCCGCTTCCGGTCGTCGTGTCGTTTCCGGGTGAGAAGCCGGTGCGGACGGACCTGCCGATCACCGCTGTCTTCAGCGTTCCGATCACCAACGCGATGCCGTTCGGACCGGTGATCTTCGTCGACAACACCCTGTTGCCGGGCACGGTGTGCGTGAACTGTTTTGGTCATGTGGTGGAGTTGGTGCCTCGGACGCTGTTCATTGACATGCAGGATGTTGGCTGGGTTCCGGGCACGAACATTGTCCTGAGCACGACCAACAAGCCGGATCCAGCCCGGATCCAGGTGAAAGGACAGCAGTGGAAGGCCAAATGAGCGCGGCGCGACGTCCGGCCTTGCCTGAATTGCTGGCCCCGGCCGGGGACTGGGAGTGCGCCCGGGCGGCCGTGGAGAATGGCGCCGATGCGATTTACTTCGGTCTGGATCGGTTCAATGCGCGGATGCGGGCGCACAATTTCACGGAGGCGGACCTGCCCTCCCTGATGGAGTTCCTCCATCGCCGTGGAGTCCGCGGGTACGTGACCTTCAACACGCTCGTCTTCACCGATGAGCTGCCGTCCGCCGCCGAGTACCTCCGCTCGATCATCGCCGCCGGGGTAGATGCTGCCATCGTGCAGGACGTGGGGATTTGCCGTCTGATCCGTCGGTTGTCGCCGGACTTTCCGATCCACGGTTCGACCCAGATGACCATCACCAGTCCGGCGGGCGTGGACTTCGCCCGCGATCTCGGATGCGAGTTGGTGGTGTTGGCGCGGGAGAATTCCCTGAAGGAGATCGCTGCCATCCAGGCCGCGCAGGCCGCCCGCGCGAATCTGGAACCGGGGCGTTCACCGCTGCCACTGGAGGTCTTCGTCCACGGCGCCTTGTGCGTGGCCTATTCGGGGCAATGTCTGACCAGCGAATCGTTGGGAGGGCGCAGTGCCAACCGTGGCGAATGCGCCCAGGCGTGCCGGATGCCGTACGACCTGATTTCCGATGGGAAAAAGGTGGAACTCGGTGACCGCAGGTATCTGTTGTCCCCGCAGGATCTGGCGGGTCTCGACGTCCTTCCCGATCTGGTTCGGGTGGGGGTTTCGTCCTTGAAGATCGAGGGGCGCCTGAAGACGCCCGAGTACGTCGCAGCGGTCACCCGAGTCTACCGGAAAGCCCTGGACCAGATCGCTGCCGCGGGCGGGAACGAGGCTGGGCCTGTCGGTGAGTTGGCCGGCTTCGATGCGCGGCGGGCGCGGTACGAACTGGAGATGGGGTTCTCCCGCGGCCTCTACACGGGATGGTTCCGTGGGGTGAACAACCAGGAACTGGCGCATGCGCGTTTCGGCAAGAAGCGCGGGGTCTATCTGGGAGAAATTGTGCGCATTGAGCGCACGGGGCTCCTGCTTCAACCCGCCGGGCCGATCCAACCGGGCGACGGAGTGGTGTTCGACGGTGGACGTCCGGATCTGGATGAGGAAGGCGGCCGAATCTTCGCCGTACACCCGAGACCGGATGGCCGCGTGGTCCTTGAGTTTGGGCACGGAGACATCGATTGGAGCCGGGTCCAGCCCGGCCATTACCTCTGGAAAACCAACGACCCGACTCTCGATCGAGACCTGCGACGGACCTTCGAAGGCGAGCAGATCCGACACACCCGGGCGATCGTCGTCGAAGTTCACGGGCACGCAGGCGTCCCCATGACACTGATCCTGCGGAGTCAGGAGGGTCATGTCGTCCAGGCCTCTTCGGCGTTGCCATTGGCCATTGCCGAGAAGGTGCCGATGTCTTCCGACCGATTGCGGGATCAGTTGGGGCGCCTCGGCGGAACGCCGTTTCATCTCGGTGAACTTCGAAACCACCTCGAAGGGGCCGTGATCCTGCCGATGAGCGAATTGAACCGCCTGCGCCGTGAGGCGGTGACGGCCCTCGAAGCCGCCCTGGCCCAAGGGCGGCGATGGACGTTGAACCCGGTGTCAGATCCCCTTGTTTGCGATGTGCCCACACAGGTTGCCTCGATCGCTGATCCGGTCGGGACGCGTGCAGCGGATGGGGCCACGGACGGGTTGATCGCGCTCGTCCGGAACATGGCGCAATTGGAAGCGGTGCTTCGATGCGGGGTCCAAACCGTTTACTGCGATTTTGAGGATCCGAAGAAGTTCCGGGAAGCGGTCCAGCGGGTACGGCAGGCCTGCGGATGCCGTGTTCCGGGCGTATCGGTATGGGTGGCCCCGCCGCGGGTGTACAAGCCTGGGGAGGAATGGATCCTGCGGATCGTCGAGTCTTCGGATCCGGATGGGTACCTGGTCCGCAACGCGGAGCACCTGCGGGCCTTCGCCGGGAAGCCGATGCGTGGGGATTTTTCCCTCAACGTGGCTAATCCGCTCACTGCATCGCATTACATCTGCAATGCAGGATTGCAACGCATCACGCCTTCCTACGATCTCAACGTTGAACAGTTGGAAGGTTTGTTGCGGGGTGCTCCGGCATCGTGGTTCGAGGTGACCATCCACCAGCACATGCCGATGTTTCACATGGAGCATTGCGTGTTCTGCGCCTTCCTTTCGAAGGGGACCGACTACACGAACTGCGGTCGACCGTGCGACAAGCATGAGGTCCGGTTGAAGGACCGGGTGGGAATGGAGCATCCGCTGAAGGCGGATGCCGGGTGCCGGAACACCGTGTTCAATGCGCGGGCGCAAACCGGAGCGGAAGCGGTGGCGCGCTTCCAGGCTTTGGGAGTCAGGCACTTCCGTGTGGAATTCGTGGACGAGACGCCGGCAGAGGTGGAGCGGACGCTGGGCCGCTATCGGGCGCTCCTGCGCGGTGAGATCACCGGGGAAGTCCTGTGGCGGGAACTGAAGCTGCAGAACCAGATCGGCGTCACGCGCGGGCAGATGGATCAGGTGGAGGTTCGACGCGTGTTCCCGAAGGCCCGGTGATAGAGATGTGATCAATAATGGCCACCGTGCCGGATAATGCCCGGGGGCGGTGGTCCGAGTGGCTCACGAGGGCGGGGTCCGGAAGCAGGTTGGCGGATGAAACCGGGTTGGCATCGCTGATGCTCTCCAGACCTCCGTGGAATCCCCCGAGACAGATTGGCAACAAGCTGACTTGGGTCCCTCCGCGCCGCCGCTCTGGCATGGCGCACAGGTCCTACCTGAATCCTCGACCGCGGCTGGCGAACAGGCCTGACGCGTTGCTTCCTGAAAACTGGCCTGGCGGACTTCCACAGTCCGCCAGGTTTCTTCTTTTCAGGGAGGGTTGCCCGACCCGTTCTCGATCAAATCAGGCAATCGACAGCCTCAGGCTTTGGACTTGGCCTTGGGCGCCTTGGCGGCCTTCGGCTGCTTCACCTTGACCCACTTGCGGGAGCTGGCGGAGGAGAGCACGGCGTCGACGACGTAATCCGTGGCGAGGCCGTCCGCGAAGTCGGGCTTTGCCGCTGTTCCCGTCTCCAGGCCCTTGAGGAAGTCCGCGACCTGATGCACGAAGGAGTGCTCGTAGCCGATCTGGAGGCCGGGGACCCACCAGTTCTTGAGATACGGATGGTCTCCGTCCGAGACGTGGATCGAGCGCCAACCGCGGAGGTTGCTCTCGTCCTTGTGGTCGAACCACTGGAGGCGGTGGAGGTCATGCAGGTCCCACTTGAGGGAGCCGTGCTCGCCGTTGACCTCGAAGGTGTAGAGGGCCTTGTGGCCACGGGCGTAGCGGGTGGACTCGAAGAGGCCGAGGGCGCCATTGTTGAAATGACAGAGGAAGGCGCAGGCGTCGTCGATCTTCACCTTCTCGACCTTGCCGCTAAGCGTGTGCTTTCGCTCCTTGATGAACGTCTCCGTCATGGCGTTGACGTCGGCGATACCGCCGTTAAGCCAGAGGGCGGTGTCGATGCAGTGGGCGAGCAGGTCACCGGTGACACCGGAGCCGGCGGCCTTGGCGTCGAGGCGCCAGAGGCCTGCACCGCCCTGGGGCAGTTCGGGGGAGATGGTCCAGTCCTGGAGGAAGTTGGCGCGGTAATGGAAAATGCGGCCCAGGCGGCCCTCGTCGATGAGCTGCTTGGCCAGCATGACGGCAGGGCAACGGCGGTAGTTGTACCAGACCATGTTGGGCACCCCGGCCTTGGCGATGGCGGCCACCATCTTCTCGGCCTCCTTCGGGTTCATGGCGAGGGGCTTCTCGCACAGGATCATCTTGCCGGCCTTGGCGGCGGCGATCGCCATCTCCGCGTGGAGGTTGTTCGGAACGGCGATGTCGATGAGGTCGATGTCGTCCCGCTCGATCAGCTTCTTCCAATCGGTTTCGGTGGACTGGTAACCCCAGCGGGCGGCGAAGGCCTTGACCTTTTCCTCGTCGCGGGCGCAGACGGCCTGGCGGACGAGTTCGTACTCGGAGTCAAAGAAGTTGCCGACCTTGGCGTAGGCGTTGGAGTGGGCGCGGCCCATGAAGCCGTAGCCGATGAGCCCGATGCGGATCTGTTTCTTGGCCATAACTGGTGATGCTCGTTGAATGACACTTCCGGTGCAGGACGTTTCAGCCGCCTTGCCACCGGGGAACTCCGGGAAGGCTATGGAGGCGGCGCACGGCGGGGAAGGGGGAAGTGCGGGGTTCAGGCCTTTACCGCATCCGGATGCGGCCGGCGCCGGAACAGGATCGCGCAATGTCCAATGACCCAGACCAGATGGCTCCGGGTGGAGGCAGCCAGTTGAGGGGCGAGTTCGTGCTTCTGCTCCTTCAGCCCGGCGAACTTCACCTTCACGAGTTCGTGGAGTTCCAAGGCGTGGTCGAGGCTCTTGATGAGCTCCGGCGTGAGGCCGGCATGACCTACCTTGATGACGGGGGCCAATGTCTGGGCGCGGCTCTTGAGCTGGCGCACCATGGCGTTGGGTAACTTCTCCAGGACGTCGCCTGGCGTGGACGGATTCTCGTTCGACATGAAATTCAGAGTTTCTGGATCTTGGAAAGGAGCCCGGTGGTGCTGCGTCCGGGAAGGAAGGGGATGAACACGATCCGGCCGCCGTGGGATTCGACGGCCCGTCGTTCGTCCTGGTTGATCGTCTCGATCGTGTAATCGCCGCCCTTCACGTACACGTCGGGTTGGGCGACTTCCAGGAAGCGGATGGCGCGGACCTCGGGGAAGATGCACACGGCGTCCACGCAACCGAGTCCGGCAAGAACCCGGGCGCGGTCAGCCTCGGGAACCACTGGTCGTGAAGGGCCCTTGAGCTGCCGCACGGAGTCGTCGCCGTTGAGGCCAAGCAACAGGAGATCACCTTCGGCCTGGGCGGATTCGAGATAACTCACGTGGCCGGCGTGAAGCAGGTCGAAGCAACCGTTGGTGACGACGACACGCCGGCCGGAGGCGCGCTGCTGCGCGCGCCACGCAGGCAGCGTGGCAGCATCCAGAATCTTGTCGGCAGACGACATGGTTCGGAGAGCCTAGCGCAGGTCCCGCATCCGGCGCGCCCAATTTTTTCGGGGAGGGTCTGTGACAATTGGCTTCCGGCTGGAGTGAACCTAACCCGGACCTTGACCTTTTCGTTCGGGACGTGATGCTGCGCGGCTCCCCACCGGGGGGAATCGCGCATATGCAGCACATCCGTAACATTGCAATCATTGCCCACGTCGATCATGGCAAAACGACGTTGGTCGACTGCCTTCTGAAGCAGTCTGGAACTTTCCGCGCCAACCAGGCAGAGACGCAGGTGGAGCGTCTGATGGACTCGATGGACCTTGAAAAGGAGAAGGGCATCACGATCCGCGCCAAGAACGCCGCCTTCAAGTACAAGAGCTACCACATCAACATCGTCGACACTCCGGGCCACGCCGACTTCGGCGGCGAGGTGGAGCGTATCATGAACATGATCGACGGTGTGTTGCTGGTGGTGGACTCGGCTGAAGGTCCGCAGGCCCAGACCCGCTTCGTGCTCCGCAAAGCGCTGGAAGCCGGCGCCAAGCCGATCGTGGTCATCAACAAGATCGACCGCGAGAACGCCAACCCCAAGAAGGTTCTCGACCAGGTGTTCGAGCTCTTCATTTCGCTGAACGCGACCGACGAGCAGTTGGACTTCCCGTTCATCTATTGCTCTGCGAAGCAAGGCTACGCGAAGCTCGAACTCGACCACGTCACGGACACGATGGAGCCCCTGTTCGAGGCCGTGGTGAAGCATATCCCGCCGCCGCGTGCCCATGCCGGTGACGGCTTCCAGCTGTTGGTCGCCAACCTGGACTACAGCGACTACATGGGACGTATCGCCTTCGGAAAGATCTACTCCGGCAAGGTGAGCGTCGGTGATCCTGCCATCTGCCGTCATGGCGGCGGCCGCACCTCCAAGGGCAAGATCACCATGGTCTACCACTTCGAGGGCATGAAGCGGATCGAGGTCAAGGAAGCGCACGCCGGCGACATCGTCGGACTCGCGGGTTTCGAAGACGTCTTCATCGGCGAAACGATCTGCGACTCCGACATCCGCCCAGGTCTTCCGTACATCCCGGTCGATCCGCCGACCATTCAGATGGAATTCGCCGTCAATGACGGACCCCTGGGTGGCACCGACGGCAAATTGGTGACGGCGCGCCACTTGTGGGAGCGCCTCACCCGTGAGATCCGCACCAACGTCGCCCTCCGCATCGCCCAGACCTCGGACCCGAAGATCTTCGCGGTCTCCGGTCGTGGCGAAATGCAGATCGCGATCCTAGTCGAACAGATGCGTCGCGAAGGGTACGAGGTTCTCGTGTCCCGTCCCGAGGTGCTGTGGAAGAAGGGACCGGATGGCGATCCCATGGAGCCGATCGAGAAGCTGTTCGTCGAAATCCCCTCCGAGAACCTCGGTGCGGTGATGGAAAACCTCTCCTTCCGGAAGGCCCAGATCACGAACATGAACCATGTCGGATCGCTGGTCTCGGTCGAGGCCCTGATCCCGATGCGTGGTCTGATCGGATTCGAGACCGACCTCGTGAACATGACCCGTGGTATGGGTGTGGTGAGCCATTTGTTCCATGAGTACGGCGAGGACCGCGGCGAGATCGCCGCGCGCAAGAATGGTTCTCTGGTCGCGATGGAGGCCGGTGAGGCCACGTCGTACGCCCTGAACATGGTTCAGGAGCGCGGCCGCCTGATGGTGGAGCCGGGCGAGCAGGTCTACGTCGGCATGATCATCGGCGAGAACGCCCGTGAGAATGACATCCCGGTCAACGCGGTCCGTGAGAAGAAGCTCACGAACATGCGTTCCCAGGGTGACGGCAAGGGCATCCAGCTGAACGCACCGCTGAAGCTCACCCTCGAGCGCGCGCTCGAGTACATCGACGTCGACGAGTACGTCGAGGCCACGCCGCACCACCTGCGGTTGCGGAAGAAGATCCTGGACGAGAACGCCCGCAAGCGGTCGGAGAAGTCCCGCGTGATCAAGTTCGTCGAGGATCAGGCCACGAACTGAGCCTCCTTTCCCCGCAGTGATGCGAGGACGCCAGCGGGCCGGGTCGCAAGACCCGGCCCGTTGTCTTTTCTGGGGGCGCTTTCCTGGGAACTTCCCCTTGGCCCGCGGCGGGACCGGCGACACAATCGGGCTCATGGCCAAGTTGGGCATCCTGATCTCCAGCGCTCCTGAACGTCCTGCGTTCCGGCACGGGGTGCGGTTTGCCGAGGCCGCGCTGGGGCGTGGGTTGGATGTTTACCTCTATTGCCTGGATGACGCGGTTTCCGGGGTGCGCGACGCCGACCTGCAGGGGTTGAAGGCGAAAGGACTCAAGCTCTACGCCTGCGCTTATGGCGCGCACCAACGCGGATTGCCCGTGGACGACTCGGCCGCCTATGCCGGCCTGACCGTGGTCAGCGACCTCGTGGCGGGAACGGACCGGTTCGTGAGCTTCGATTGAGACCTTTCTCATGGCGACCCCCACTCCAACATCCCCCGCACGGCGTCCCCTCGTGCTCTTCGTCGTGTGCAGCGATCCCCGCGAAACCCATCGGCCCGCTGAAGCGATCCGCGTGGCCGCGGGATTGGGTGCGTGGAAGAAGGCGGACGTCCGGGTTTACCTGCGCGGTGCCGCCATCCGTGCCCTCGGCGAATGGGTCGACGACCTGAAGATGGAGGACGACTTCACCCGGTACCTTCCCATCATCCGGGACTGGGGGCATCCGGTGTGGGTCCAGGCCGGCGCCGCCGAGATTTCGGATCTGGGAGAAGCGACGGCTCCGTTCGCGGAATTGGATGAGGTGGAGCTCGCGAAACGATGCGCCGAGGCAACCTCCGTGCTGAGATTCTGAACCTGGATTCCGATGAAGACCCTGCTTCACCTCCTGAATGGTCCGCCCGACGACATGGTCCGTGACCTGATCGCCGCCCAGCAGGCTGCCGGACACCCGGTAGAGGTCATCCGCCTGGATGAGGTCACGGATTGGGGTGAAGTCGTGGACCGCGTGATGCGCGCGGAGAGCGTGGCGACGTGGTGAGGCCTATTGGCGGAATGGCAGCAGCCAGGCGCCTGCGAGCACCGCAAGAAACCCGATGATGCCCATGAGGCTCATCATGACGCTGGCGCTGCGGAGGGTTTCGATCTCGGTCATTCCCGACATCCGGCCAATGATCCAGAACCCGCTGTCGTTCATCCAGGGGACGGGTTTGGAACCACACCCGATGGCGAGGGCCAGATAGACCGGATGGTACGGGAGTTGGCCGGCAGCGGCGATGGGTGCGACGACACCCGCCGCGGTGATCATCGCGACGGTTGCGGATCCCTGGGCGAGGCGGACGAACGTCGTGATGCCAAACGCCGCCAGCAGCAGCGTGAAGTTTCCGTCCCCCGAGAAGGCAGCAATGCGCGTCGCAATGTCCGTCTGGCGGATGACAAACCCGAAGGCGCCGCCCGCGGCCGTGATCATGAGGATGGAACTGCCGCCGGTGATGGCGCTGGAAACGGGATTCTTCAGCGCTTCGAGGTTCCAACCGTGCCTGCGGGCCAGCAGGCAGAGCGCGACGATGGTTCCCACCAACAACGCCATCTGGCTCTGACCCAGGAACGCCAGAGTGGTTGCCAGCGCGCTTCCATCCGGCCCCGGGCCGAACGTCTTCCACGTTTCCGCCGCGCCAATCAATCCGATGGGAAGCAGGATGGGCAGCACCGACATCCACAACGGGGGAAGCGAGTGCTTCGTCGTCTCGGGTTCGGGCGCGGCCGATCCGCTGCCGTCCGCGAGCGGGCGCAAGGGCAGGGGCCAGCGTCGATTGGCCCATCGGGCATACAGGACGCCGCAGGGGACGGTGATCATTCCGACAAGGATGCCGCCGACCATCATCGTGCCGATGGGAATGCCGAACTCGTTCGCGGTGAAAGTGGGGCCGGGTGTGGGTGGAACGAGTGAATGCGCCATCGTGGCACCCGAGACGATGGTGAGGGTGTAGAGGAGGAAATCGCGGTGGGTGCGCGCGGCGAGGCCGCGTCCGAGCGGCATCAACAGGTAGAAGACCGTGTCGAAGAAGCTGGGCATGCCGAGCAGGAATCCGCTGGCGGCAAAGCCTTCCGGTGCGCGCCGTTCGCCGAGCCTTGCCTGAACCCATCCCACGATCCGGTCGGCGGCGAGGCTATCCGTCAGGCACCGGCCGATGACGGAGGCCAGCAGGATGAGCAGTCCGATGCTTCGACAGGTCGCGCCAAATCCCTCGGCCACGATCGCCACCGGATGGCCGCGCGCCTGCTTCCGGGCGTCGTTCAACACGTGCGCGGAAACCAACCATTGAGGAGCGGCCGTGGTTGCCTTGGTTGGAAGCGGGCCAACGTACGTCCACTGCTCACGGCCTTGGACCGTCGCCTGGGTCAGGGTTCCCGACGCCTGGATTTCAGCGGGGTCCGAACGGTTCCCCAGCCAGTGGACGGGACCTTCGCTGGGGCGCGGAGATTTCGGGGCGAGGGTGAGCACACCGGTCGTCGGTTCGACGCTGGTGATGCGGGATGCGGCGGCCTGTACGTGGAACCACTCCCGGTTGGGCGTGGGCGTGAGGAGGGCGATCAGGATGGCCCCCAGGATGAGGGCCAGAAAGGCGTGGAGCCGCAGCACGACGAGGCCAAGCACCATGACGAGGGTGCCAAGGGCAGCAATGACGAGGGGGTCCACATCCGCGATGACAACCGAGCGCCCGGGAGATTCAAAGTCCAAGATTGGGTTCGTGGAGGGTAGCTCAGCTTGATCCTGCCCCGCATGGAACGGGGTGGCGACGTCCTCGTCGCCGATCTACAGCCTTTCCCAAGGCGGTGAGGACATCGCCGCCCCGGAGCCTTTCCCAAAGGGGGCCGTGCTCCTTGCATGCTGGCAACCGGGCTGGGATTGGCGAGGATGCCGGGGCGATCATGACACCTTGGTTGATACTGGCGGTGGCGGGAGCCTATTTCGGGGCGTTGTGCACCATTGCGTGGTGGACGGGGCGCAAGGCGGATGCGGCGGGCTACTTCCTCGGGAACCGCCAGTCGCGATGGTACGTGGTGGCGTTCGGCTTGATCGGGGATTCGCTCTCGGGGGTGACCTATATCTCCGTGCCGGGAAAGGTCGCTGCGGACCACTTCGGATACTTCCAGATGGTGCTCGGCTATGTGCTCGGCTACGCGCTGATCGCCGAGGTGCTGATCCCGATGTATTACCGACTGAACCTCACCTCGATCTACGGCTTCCTGGGGGAACGGTTTGGAACGGTGGCCCAGAAGACGGGCTCCGGATTCTTCCTGCTGTCGCGGATGTTGGGCGCTGCGGCTCGACTGTATCTCGCAGCGAACGTCTTCCAGAAGTTTGTTTTCGAGGGCATGGGGGTGCCGTTTTTCGTCACGGTGGCGGTGATCATCCTGCTGATGTTGGCGTATACGCTGAAGGGAGGCATCCGGACACTGGTGTGGACGGATTCGTTCCAAAGCCTGTTCCTGGTGCTTGGGGTGGTGCTGAGCGTGGTGATCATCGGGCAGGACCTCGGATTGGGCGTGGGCGGGATGATCACACGGGTCTGGGAGAGCGAGATGTCCGGGGTGTTCAACTGGGATTGGCGGTCTCCCGGATATTTCTGGAAGCAGTTCCTGAGCGGGGCGGCCATCACCCTGGTGATGACCGGACTCGACCAGAACAACATGCAGAAGAGCCTCTCCTGTCCGACGCCGGGCACCGCGAAGAAGAACCTGTATTCCTTCGCGTTGGTCCAGGTCCCGGTGAACCTGTGCTTTCTGTCGCTGGGGGTGCTGCTGTACGCCTACGCCAAGGAACGGGGCGTGACGATTCCGACGTCCTCCGATCAATTGTTCCCGACGCTGGCGTTGCAGCATCTCGGGACCGCGGCGGCGGTGGTTTTCGTGTTGGGGTTGACCGCGGCGACCTTCAACAGCGCCGACTCGGTGCTGACCACCCTGACCACCTCCTTCTGTTTCGATTTCCTCGGGCTCGAACACCGCAATGACCTCAGCACGGCAGACAAGGACCGACGCCGGCGGTGGGTTCACTTCGGGTTCGCGATGGTCCTGCTCTGGGTCATCGTGGGATTCAAGGCGGCGGGGACGATGGCGGTGATTGACCTGGTCTTCAAACTGGCGTCCTTCACCTACGGGCCCTTGCTGGGGTTGTTCGCCCTGGGCCTCGCCACCCGCGTCCGGGTGGGTGGCCCCTGGGTGCCGGTCGTGTGCGTGGCATCCCCCGTGATCTGCTGGGAGCTGTCCCAGAACTCGGCGGCCTGGTTGGGTGGTTACAAGTTCGGGACCGAACTGCTCCTGCTCAACGGCGCGCTGACCATGGTTGGGTTGGTGGTTCTGGCGCGGAAGAGAGACCCGGCAATCTCGGTGAATTAACCTCGCCGACGCTTTGGTTCGACGAGGAATCACCCAGCAGGGCCCGCAGGGTGTATCGGGTGGTGGAGGTGCCGTAGGGGAGGGGAGTGTTCGACGGGTTCTTCCTGTTCGATCGGGCGCTCACCGATCCGGGGGGGCGGACCCTGTTTGCGGGTGGCAAACGCCAGACCGATCTGTCGTCGCAGGCACGTCATTGAAACCAATCCCCCTTGCCGCCGGTCACCCAGTTATTCCGTCGCCTATGAAAGTCAGACTCATTCTCGCCTTTTTATTGTCCGTGCTCGTTGCACGCCTTGGTTTTGCGCAGACCAATGCCCCCGCGGATGACTGGAAGCCCGCATCGTCGAACCAGCCCGGCAAGGAGTATCCCAAGGTCAATTCCGAGGGCCGGGTGAAGTTCCGGATCGCGGCGACGAATGCCCGGGTAGTGGGCGTGAGCTTTCGCGACAGCAGCGCGTTCACCAAAGGAGAGGATGGCGCCTGGTACGGCCATACCCGTCCGCTGGATGAAGGCTTCCACTACTACACGCTCTCCATTGACGGCGCGGAGGTGCCTGACCCCAACAGCCGGATGTTTTTTGGTGCCCAACGCTGGGGGAGCGCGGTGGAAATCCCGGCCAAGGACGAGGCTACTTACACCCTGAAGAACGTGCCGCAGGGCCAATTGCGGGAGCTGTATTTCCATTCGCCGAGCACGGCCGCCATGCGCCGCGCGTTCGTGTACACGCCGCCCGGCTACGACCAGAATCCGGACAAGCGGTATCCGGTGCTGTACCTCCAGCACGGATGGGGTGAGAACGAATACGGATGGGGCGTGCAGGGCCGGGCCCGCGAGATCATGGACAACCTGATCGCGGAGAACAAAACCCGCCCCATCATCATCGTGATGATCTATGGCATGACGAACGAGACCCGGATGGGCGGGATGCGGAACTTTGACATCGGTCCCTTCGAGACGGTGTTGGTGAAGGAGTTGATTCCATTCGTGGATGCCAACTTTCGTACGCTGGCCGACCAGCCGCACCGGGCCATGGCGGGTCTTTCGATGGGCGGCATGGAGACGCGCATGATCACCCTGCGGAACCTCGATACCTTCTCGCACATCGGGATCTTCAGCGGCGGCACCATCGCCGTGATGAACATCACCGACATGGCGGCGTTCAAGGCGAAGAACAAGCTGGTGTTCGTCAGCTACGGCAGCAAGGAACTGGGCAACAACCGGGGCGGCAACCCCAAGGCCGATACGGATGCGCTCAAGGCCGCCGGTATCAACAGCCACTTCTATGTTTCCCAGGAAACGGCGCACGAATGGCAGACCTGGCGGCGCAGCCTCCGTGAGTTCGCTCCGTTGCTGTTCAAGGACTGAGAATCCGCCATCGCCTCACGACGATTTCATTCCATCCGTCCCTTCACTCCCACCCACATGAAACACATCCTCCTCACAACGCTGTCGGTGTTCGGCCTGTCGGCGGCCCTACGCGGGGCCGATCCAACCGGCACCCAGGAGTCCGTCACCACCCGGGTTGGAGCCCCTCCGGCAGCGTCGGCCGCCGCCGTCGCGGCTCCGCGACCCAGGCGGGGTGGTTTTGGTGGACCCATCGTACTGGGCCCGGACGACAAGGCCGCCTTTCCGGATGCGCCCACCGGCTTTGATCAGGCACGCGATGGTATCGCGCACGGCAATCTGGAGATGGTGGAATACGACTCGAAATCCGTCGGTACCAAGCGCAAGGCCCTCGTCTATACGCCGCCCGGTTATTCAGCCGATCAGAAGTATCCCGTGCTGTACCTCCTCCACGGCATTGGCGGCGACGAAGAGGAATGGCGTCGTGGTGGTCAGCCCAATGTCATCCTCGACAACCTCATTGCGGACAAGAAGGCCGTGCCGATGATTGTCGTCATGCCCAACGGCCGGGCTCAGGCCGATGACCGGGCAGGGTCGAACCCGATGGCCACTGCGGGTGCATTCGGCGTCTTCGACCAGGACCTGCTCGGCAGCCTGATCCCGTTCATCCAGTCGAAGTACTCCGTGAAGGGCGACCGCGAGAACCGCGCTCTGGCCGGACTTTCCATGGGCGGCGGCCAGTCGCTCAACTTCGGGTTGGGCAACCTCGACACCTTCGCATGGGTCGGCGGTTTCTCCTCCGCACCGAACACGAAGCCGGCAGCCGAACTCGTGCCTGATGCCGACAAGGCGAAGGCCCAGTTGAAACTCCTCTACGTGTCGTGCGGCAACAAGGACGGCCTCATCCGCATCAGCCAGGGCGTCCACGCCTACCTCAAGGAGAGGAACGTTCCGCACGTCTGGCACGTCGACGAACACGCCCACGACTTCCAGCACTGGAAGAAGGCGCTCTTTCAATTCTCCCAACTCATCTTCACTCCCGGCACCAAATGATCCTCAAGCCTCTGAAAACCGTCCTGCCGCTGCTCGCCGGCGGGATGACGGCCTTGCAACTGTCGGCTGCGCCGACCCCGGACCGTCCGCTGCGTGTGCTGTATCTGGGCGCTGGTGATTCGGGTGCGTCCCCGCGCGGACCCGGCGGTCGCACCAATTACGTCTACCTGCCCGGACAGACCCTCGCTCCCGAAGCCATTTACTTCGACCACCGGGCCGACGTCACCCAGGCGACCGAAGCGTCGCTCAAGCACTTTGACGCCGTCGTGCAGGTATCGGCGGAGGGCGGAGCGGGAGCGGCCACCCAGAAGTTGGAGGAGACGTTCAAATCCCGCGGCGGCGGCTGGATCAAGTACACCAACGGCCAGCGTCCCACGGATGCCGTCCTCCGCGAGGCCGTGCTGGGAGGTGTCAGCCCGCAGGCGAGGTCGGCCTGGGAGGCCTCGTTGAAGGCGCGTCCCACTCGCGCGATTGTCCGGAGAGGTGCCCAACTATGAGCGCCGGGCGGAACCCGTGAAGTACCAGGCGCCGTTGTCCCCTGCGGACAGCATGCGGTACATGCAGGTGCCGGCGGATTTCGAACTCCAACTGTTTGCCTCCGAGCCCGACGTCGTGAAGCCCCTCTACCTCGCCTGGGATGAGCGGGGCCGCGCGTGGGTCGTCGAAGCCCGGGATTATCCGCACGGCCTGACCGCTGAAGGCGAACCGGGGCACGACAACATCAAGGTGTGCGAGGACACCGACGGGGACGGTCGGGCGGACAAGTTCACGATCTTCGCGGACCGCCTGAACCTCGCCACCTCACTGGTCTTTGTGAACGGTGGCATCCTGGTTTCCGAAGCGCGGCACATGCTGTTCCTCAAGGACACCGACGGAGACGGCAAGGCGGACGTGCGCGAAGTCATCCTCCCGGGATGGGGTGTGGGCGACTCCCATGCCATGCAGAGTTACCTCAGCCGCGGCTTCGACAACTGGCTCTACGGGTCGGTGGGTTACTCGAACTTCCGCGGCAATGTCGGAGGCAAGGAGATGCAGTTCGGCCAGGGCGTCTACCGCTTCAAGCCCGACGGTTCCGTCCTCGAGTTCCTCCACCAGTTCAACAACAACACCTGGGGCTTTGGTCTCAACGCCGCTGGCGATGTGTTCGGTTCCACAGCCAATGGGCACCCGACCTTCTACGGCTACCTGCCAGCCCACATCCTGAACCCAACGCAACCGGGATTTGGTGGGCGTCGTGGTCCGGGCGGCGGCGGCAACGGATTCCGTCCGGGCTATCGGCTCGACGGCAACAACGAACCCGAGCGTCCCACGGCGAACGTGAGACGCTTGGCTTCCGCCAAGTCCTTGGCACCCGGCATGCGGATGCACCCGAACACGCCGAATGTCCGCATGGTGGACAACTTCGGTGGCTATACGGCTGCGGCCGGACATGGGTTCATGGTCAGTGACGCCTTGCCGCCGCGGTTGCAAGGCAAGGCCCTCGTGACCGAGCCGACCGCCAAGCTGATCGGCATCGTCGACATCCAACCCGACGGCGGCGGTTACAAGGCGACCGACGCCGGCAACCTGCTCGCGAGCACGGACGAGTGGATGTCGCCGATCTTTGCCGAAGTCGGTCCCGATGGCGCCGTCTGGGTCATCGACTTCTACAGCTTCATCATCCAGCACAACCCCACCCCGAGCGTCCAGTCCGCGGGCATCCAGGCCACCACGGGCCTCGGCGGAGCCTACAAGACGGAGAACGATCTGCGCGACCAGACCCACGGCCGCATCTACCGCGTCGTCTGGAAGGACGGTCCCAGGAGCCCGATCCAGTCCCTGGCCCAGGCCAAGGCACCGGAGATCGTCGCTGCGCTGGACAGCGCCAACCAGTTCTGGAGCCTCACGGCCCAGCGTTTGATCGTGGAAGGCAAGCGATCGGAAGCCGTGCCCGCATTGAAGAAGCGCGTGCGCTCCGGCGGTGGCGGGAAGGGGGCGATCCACGCCCTGTGGTCCCTGGCGGGTCTCGATGCCCTCGACAAGGACACCCACCAATCGGCGCTCCTGTCCAAGGATGCGGCCCTTCGCCGCAACGCCATCCGCGCCCTGCCGGCGACCGAGGCCGGGCGTCAGCTCTTCTTCAGCAGTCCGGTGATCCAGGATCCGGACCTCATCACGCGTCAGGCGGCCTTCGTGAAGTTGCTGGAGTTTCCCACGAGCCCGGCGATCCAGACGGTGGTGGGCCAGTTGCCGCGGACTTCCATCAACAATGAGGATCCGTTCCTGAGTGATTCGGTCACCTTGCTCGGCCGCATCCACAAGGTCTTCGGGGTCGGCCAGAACGAGGTCAAGCTCACCGCGGGTGACCCGAAGCGCGGCGAGGATCTGTTCTACAACAGTCCGACCGCAGCCTGTGCTGCCTGCCATCGGGTCGGAGGCAAGGGCGGGGACATCGGCCCGATCCTGGACGGCATCGCGGTCCGCGGTGACCGAGCCTACATCCTTGAGAGCCTCATGGACCCGAACGCGAAACTGGCCAAGGGATTTGAGAACCTGCCGATCTCGCCCATGCCGCCGTTGGGCGCCCTGCTGAAGGAGCAGGAACTGGAAGATATCCTGACCTATCTCGCCACGCTGAAGACCCCGCCGAAGGATGGGATCACCGTTCCCGTGCGGAAGGTCGAAGACTTCGAATGAGTATGAAGACACGAACCTATCTTGTTGCCTTGGCGACCCTGTGGGCGCTGGCGATTTCAACGGCCCGTGCGGCCGAAACCACCACCCTCGATGCTCAGGGGTACATCCGAGACTGGCTCGTCCTGGCGCCGATCCCGCTTCCCGAGGGGGCCGATGCTGGAGAACTCCTGATGCGTTCGCAGGTCCCGGATGAGGCGAAGCTGAAGCCCAAGGCGGGCGATGCGGTGACCGTCAACGGCCGTCCGTTGACCTGGAAGGCAGTCACTGCTCCCACCAATCACCTCGACTTCAACGCTGTCCTGAAATCCCAGAACGACCAGTCGGCGGGCTTCATGGTGACTTACGTCGAGTGCGACCGGGAGATCCCGGACGTAATCATCGCCGTAGGCAGCAATGATCAGGGCCGGATCTATTTCAACGGCGTCGACATCTACGCCTTTTCCGAAGCACGACCGCTCACGCTCGATGCCGACAAAGGCAAGGTCACGCTGAAGCCGGGGATCAACGTCCTCGTGTTCAAGGTCATCAACCTACAGAACAGTTGGCAGGGTGCCATGCGCCTGACCGATCGCGCCGGAAAGGCCCTGACCAACGTCAAGATCCGGCAGTCTCCCTGACGGCCTTCCCAGCCAGGAACCATCACCCGGCAGAACCCCTCCATGAACAGTCTCCAACCAACGCGCGCACTCCGCCGTGCATCGCTCCCGCTGGTCGTCTTCGCCTTCGGCTTCACTGCTTGCGCTGCGGAAGCGCCGCCGCTCGCGGAAACGTTCCGTCAGCACTTCCTGGTCGGCACCGCCCTCAACCGTTCCCACACCACCGGCAGCGGCGGGCGACGCAGTGCGGAGCAGGTCGCTTCCGAGATCGCGCTGGTGAAGCGCCACTTCAACCAGATCACGGCCGAGAACGACATGAAGTGGCAGCTCATCCATCCGCGCGAGGGCAAGGATGGCTACGACTTTTCCGGAGCCGATGCCCTCGTTGCCTTTGGCCTGACCAACCGGATGGAGATCGTGGGCCATACGCTCGTCTGGCACAGCCAGACGCCGAACTGGGTTTTCGCCGGGACCAATCCTCCACCGGTCGTGACCAATACGCCACCCGCGCCCGCCCCGAATGCGGACCCAGGTTCGACCAATGGTCCCCGCCGCCGTTTAGGTCCCGGGTTCGGCGGTGGTTTTGGCCGTTACGATGGTCCCCGCGCCTCACGCGAGGAATTGCTCCAGCGGATGCGTGATCACATCCACACCGTCGTGGGCCGCTACAAGGGCAAGGTGAAGGTCTGGGATGTGGTGAACGAAGCCCTCGCGGACGGCGGGCCGGAAAACGTGATGCGGACTTCGCTCTGGAGCGAGATCATCGGGCCGGACTTCATCGCCAAGGCGTTCGAGTACGCTCACGAGGCGGACCCCGATGCGATCCTCCGGTACAACGACTACGGTTTGGAGAACCCGGTGAAGATCCAGAAGCTCGTGACCTTGGTCCGGTCGCTTCAGGAAAAGAAGGTGCCCATCCATGCCATCGGCACCCAGGCCCATCTCAACGTCTCGACCGCCGGCTTCGAGCAGATGGACCGCTCACTCACGGAAATCGCCAAGCTGGGCCTGCCCATTCACGTCACCGAGCTCGACATCAACAGCGCGCAGGGCGGACAGCGCGGCACGGGCGCGGACATCGCCGCCAATGCGGCGACCACGCAAGGCGGTCTGGTCAGCGATGCCGACCAAAAGCTGGCAAACGCCTATGCCGGCATCTTCCGCGCATTTTTGAAGCATCGCGACAAGGTGAAGATGGTCACCCTTTGGGGCGTGAACGACGCCGTGTCCTGGCGGGCCGCGGGCAAGCCGCTGATCTTTGATGGAGACAACCAGCCGAAGCCGGCTTTCGATGCCGTGATCAAGGAAGCGCCCTAGTCCACTTCGCTCCAGCGTTGCATGCCCCGGCTTCGCTCTTGCAGTGCTCTGAGTCCGGGGGCAATTTCGGGAATCACACGCGCAGGCAATAAACTTTCATGAAACACCATTGTCACGTCAGGCGGCGGCACGGCGGTTTCGTGCTCGTCCAGCCGCTTGTTGTGATCGCGCCCTTCGGCCGGTTCGACGCGGCCAACGGCGACGATGCCATCGCGAGCGGGAGGAAGGCCCCCCGCTTCCACCCATTTTCCCCGTGCCCATCAAACCGTTCCTGATCCTCCAATGAACCCAAACCTTCGCTCGCTCCTCCGCCTTGTTCTGCCGCTCGCGTTGGGAGTCTGGTTGGTCGGCTGCGGCTCCGAAGACGCAGTCGAAGCCAAGAAGATTGATGTCGCTGCGCAGGTCGCCGGATTGAAGGGAGACCTGGATACCAAGACGGCGGCCCTGGCCGAGCTGGCTGCGGGCGGTCCCAATGCCGCTTCAGCCGTCCCGGAGATCACCGCGCTGCTCAAGGACGCGGATCCCGTGGTACGGCGGCTCGCCGCCTACGCGTTGGGTCAGGTGGGCTCGGGGGCCAAGTCAGCCAAGGATGCCCTCAAGGAAGCGACTCAGGACTCTGATTCCACCGTGGTCATGGCTGCGGTCAACGCGCTCCGCATCATCGATCCTGCCAGTGTCAAGGACACCAAGATCGAGAACGTCATGACCCCCGCGGAAACCAAGTAGACCGAGCAGTCCACGGACTCCTCCCCCCTTTCAGGAACCAATTTACCCGCACAAACCGGACCTACTCCAATGAATCATCCCGTACCAAATCCCCAGCATGGGCCCGCCCAACGGGCCTTCACGCTCATCGAGCTGTTGGTGGTCATCGCGATCATCGCCATCCTGGCTGGCATGCTCCTGCCCGCGCTCGGCAAGGCCAAAACCAAGGCCCAAGGCATCCTCTGCATGAGCAATGGCAAGCAGATGGGCCTGGCCTTCAACCTGTTCACCACGGACAACAATGATGTGTTGCCCGGCAGTCTGGACGGTCAGACCGGCCTGGCCCAGACCAACCAGACGTGGTGCGTCGGCTGGCTGGACAACTCCACCTTCCGTCAGGACAACACCAACATCATCTTCCTGATGCACTCCCAGCTGGGCAAGTACGCCGGCAATCACCGCGTGTACAAGTGCCCTGCGGATCGCAGCCTGAACCGCGGTCGCACGGGCGTTCCCCGCGTCCGTTCCATCTCCATGAACGGTTACCTCGGCGAACGCGGCGGGCCCTTTACCGGAGGCTTTACCCAGTTCAAGAAGATCTCTGATATCACCCGTACATCCCAGACCTGGTGTTTCATTGATGAACGCGAGGACAGCATCAATGACGGTTGGTTCGCCGTGAACATGGAGGGTTACGACCCGATCCGCCCCGGCAGCTACGTGATGGTCGATTACCCCGCCAGCTACCACAATGGTGCCGGTGGCCTGTCCTTCGTCGATGGTCACTCCGAGATCCGCAAGTGGGTCGATCCCCGGACCCGCCCGGTCCTCAGGCCCGGCCAGCTCCTTCCCTTGGGCGTTCCCTCCCCCAACAACAGGGATGTGGATTGGCTGCAGGATCGCTCGACCATCAAGACCAGCGGGGCCACCCGGTAATCCGACGCTGACGTTCGTCGCCAGGTGGTTCGCGTTCGCGCGAACCACTTTTGCTTTTCACCGATCCCTTGCCGGATGAGCCCGCCCACCCATTCCCGCCGCACCGCGTCCGCCGCGGCTCCCCGGCGCTGGTTGGTCTCGGGGGCCGCGATCGCCACGCTCCTACTGGTCGGATGGGCTGCTTACTTCCTCACCCACCGAGCGCCCTTGCTCCCCGTGGCCCGACCTGCCCAATCCGCCACCCTCGACTCCCAGGTCCGCGCGTACGTCGAGCAACTGGCCTCCCTTGTGGAAGCCGATCCCCGGCATCCGGCCAAGCGGGCCACCCTCGGTCTGGCCTATGCCGCGAATGAACTCTGGGCGGAGGCCCGCCAAACCTTTCTCGACGCCGCCCGCCTCGACCCCGCCCAACCGCTCGCGCCGCTCTACGCCGCCGTTGCCCGCGAAGAACTCGGCGATGTCGCCGGTGCCATGCCCGAGTTCCGACTCCTCACCGAGCAATATCCCGCATTCGCTCCGGGTTGGTATCGACTTGGAGACTCCGCCTTGCGCACTGGCGATCTGCCATTGGCGGAGACAGCGTTCAACAAGTTGGTCCAGCTTGCTCCGACCGAATGGCGGGGGCCCGCCGGTCTGGGGGAAGTCCGACTGCGCCAAGGTCAACCGAACGAGGCGATCCGCTGGCTGGAGCAGGCACGTGGACTGGATCCGGCCGCCCGTGGGGGAGTCTATCTCCTGGGCCAGGCATACCGTGCGGTGGGGCGCACGAACGAGGCACGGCTAGCCGTAGCCGTGGGCGGAAATGACTTCCGTCAGCCCATGCCGGATCCCTGGTCGGAGCAGGCCCCGAGGCACATGCGCCGACTCCCGGATCAACTGGCCCAGGCGGAAGAATTGGCCAACCAAGGTCGGCCAGACCTCGGCGTCGCCGTGCTGCAGCAAGCCCATCAGTTCCACCCCAACCATCCTGGCCTCACCGTCCAATTGGCCGTGGCCCTCAACCGCGCTGGACAGCCCGCCCAGGCCATCCCCCTTCTGGATCGCATTCTCCAGAGCGATCCGAAATCCATCGCGGCCCGAATCGCCCGCTCCCATGCCCTGGCGCAACTGGGGCAAGGCCAAGCCGCGCTGACCGAAGCGCAGGCGGCGACGGCGCTCGATCCAAAGCTGGCGCAAGCCCATCTTGCTGTCGCCAATGCCCTGCTGGCCCGCGAAATGGACCGGGAAGCGGTGGAAAGCCTGCGCACGGCTGCCGCCTGCGATCCACGCAACGGCGAGATCCAATTGGAGATCGGAACCGTCCTCTGGCGCAACCTCGCCGATCCCGCCGGCGCCCACGCGCACTTTCTGCAAGCCGTTGAACTGGCTCCTGCATTGCCCCGTGCGTTGGCTCAGTTGGGGCTGCTGCAACTGACCCTCGGACAACGCGTCGCAGCACGGGAGAGCCTCGCCCGCCTCCAGAACATGGCTCCTGGCAGCCCGGAAACCGCCGAACTCGCGGACGCCCTACGACAGCCATGAAGACCAACCCCGGCCACGCGGCCATCGCGCTCGCGGTCGTGCTGTGCGGGTGCGAGCGACCCGGCACACCCACCCCGGTCGCCTCCGTAACCAACCCTCCTCCGACGCCGATTCCCTCCGCCACAAAGACGGCCGCCGAACCTTGGTTCACCCGTGTGGAACCCAACAGCGGACTCGATTTCCGCCATTCCTCCGGACAGACCGGCCGCTTTTGGTTTCCGGAGAACGAGTGCGGCGGCGTCGGTCTGATCGATTATGACCGGGACGGCTGGCTGGATGTCTTCTGCGTGGATGGGGGTGCGCTGGATCCCGTCCGGACCCTTCCTCCCAGGCATCGGCTTTACCGCAATCTGGGCGACTGGAAGTTTGCGGACGTCACCGTCGCCGCAGGTCTGGAATGTCCGGATGGCTACGGGATGGGCTGTGCGGTCGGCGATTACGACGGGGACGGATTTCCCGACCTGTATGTTACGCAACTCGGGAGCAACCGGCTGTATCGCAATCAGGGCAATGGCACCTTCGCCGATGTCACGGCCAAGGCGGGAGTGGCGGTGAATTCCTGGAGTACCAGCGCCGCCTTTGTGGATTACGACGGTGACGGGCATCTCGACCTGCTGGTCGCGAATTACGTCCGATGGTCACCCGACAAAGAACAGGAGTGCTTCTCCAGTGGCGGTCGCCGGGATTACTGCGGACCCAAGAGCTTTGCCGCGCCCCTTCCGCCCAGTCTCTTCCACAACCGGGGGGATGGCACCTTTGCGGACGTCACCGAAGCGGCTGGCCTGACCCGGGCCTACGGCAATGGGCTGGGGGTGGCGACCGGCGACTTCGATCGTGATGGCCGGATCGACCTGTTCGTGGCCAATGACGCGATGGCCAACCAGCTCTGGTTGAACCAGGGCGCCGGCCGGTTCGTGGACGACGCCTTGCTGCGGGGCTGTGGACTCAACACGGTCGGCATCCCCCGGGCGGGGATGGGGGTGGTGGCGGTGGACCTCCTCCAGCGTGGCTGGCTCGATCTGTTCGTCACGCACATGGTGGGAGAAGGCCATGGCCTCTTTCTCAACCAGAAGGGACAGTTTACCGACTTCATCAGCCCCGACGGCCCCATGATGGGGTCGCTTCCCGCCACCGGATTCGGGGTGGCCTTTGCGGACTTTGACCTCGACGGCGAACTGGACCTCTATGTGGCCAACGGACGGGTGCGCCTCGATGCCAGGGTCCGTTCCCAGTCCGATCCTTATGCCGAAGCCAACACATTGCTGCGGGGACTCGGCCAGGGACGGTTTGAAACCGTGAGCCCTGCCGGCGGAGTGCTACCGGAAATCCTGGGAACCAGTCGCGGAATGGCAGCGGGTGACCTCGACCGCGACGGCACCCTGGATCTGGTGGTCATCGACAAGGATGCTCCCGTGACGGTCCTGCGGAACCGGATGGGCAAGGGCCGCCACTGGGTGCAATTCGAGCTGCGGGACCAATCCGGCCGGGAAGTCCGCAATGCGATGCTGCGTCTGGTGGACGCCAACCGTACCCAATGGCGTCAGCACCAACCCAACGAGGGCTATTGCTCCAGTCAGGATCCGCGGACCCATTTCGGCCTCGGGACCCGCGGCCAACCGGTCCGGTTGCAGGTGCGTTGGCCCGACGGAAAGGCCGAGGAATTTCCCTCGCTCCCGGTGGATCAACTCCATCGGATCCAGGCCGGAAAGGGAGTGCCGGGTACGGGTTGGTTCGATTGGTAGTGGTGCGTGAGCACTCACCGTGCGGCGGGTGGCTACGGTCCGGGTTGGTAGAACCAGTCCAGCCTTGCGTTGGCGCCCTTGGACAATTGCTTCCAGGGCATGGCCGACGTGTGTCCGTCGGCCCAGGCGTAATTGCCGGATCCACCGTGTCGGACGTACTGGAACAGGGGGATGCGGAGGCTTGGTGGGTACAGGTAGCCGTAGTTCCACCATTGGAGTCCCGCGTTGGGATCCAGGCCGTCGCCGTTGAAGATCGTTTCGGAGGGCTTGGTGATGATCGAGAGCTTTACCCGTTCGGCAGGTGTGTAGCCGAGGTAGGCGTAATTGTGCCCGTATCCGCCATAGCCCTGGTAACCGGGCACGTTCGCGGGAATGACGTTGGTGCCGATCTTGGCGATCGGACATGCCACCACCTTGTTCCTCGCCACGAGATTCGTGAAGTTGCGATTGTCGGTGGCGATGTACGTGGAGATCTCGGCGAACCAACGACTGGGGGCCACCCACCCGGAGCCGACGGGCACCTCGGTTCCCGCAACGGGCAACAGGTCCGCGTGGTCGGTCGCATAGAGGAGATAACCCAACCCGATCTGCTTCTCGTTGCTCGTGCATTTGATCGTCTGTGCCCGGGCCTTGGCCTTCGAGAGCACCGGAAGGAGCATCCCGGCGAGGATTGCGATGATCGCGATCACGACGAGCAGTTCGATGAGGGTGAACGCTCGAAGGGAGGTTCTAGCTGGGACTGGTCGGGAATCTCTCATGATCGATGCCGATGGCAGCCTGACAGGAGCCCGCGGTCAAGGAGCCAACCGGGTCATGACCAACCTGCCGCAGCGAGCTGGGACCTGGCTGACAGCGTTCGTGTGGATGGGCCGCCTTCGAACTCTCCGGCTGGCCTTTCTTGCCTGATGTGGGAGACCCTGCCGCGACATGAATCGCATCCTGGTGCTCTTCGATTCCAAGACAGGCAACGTGGGTCGCATGGCCGAGTTGGTGGCCGAGGGCGCGCGGCAGATTTCCGACACGGAGGTCCGGGTGCGGTCGTTGGACGACGCCGTCGCGGAGGATGTGTTGTGGTGTGACGGTCTGGCCGTGGGGAGTCCGACCAACATGGGGATCCTGTCCTGGCGCATGAAGCGCTTCTGGGACGAGACCATGGGACCGCACTGGATGGCGGTGGATGGGAAGATCGCCTGCGCGTTCAGCAGTGCGGGTGGCTGGGGCGGGGGGATGGAGTTGGCGTGTCAGTCGCTGCTCACGGTCCTGATGAACTTCGGCTTCCTGGTGTTTGGGGTGACGGACTACGCCGGAAAGAAGATGACCCTCCATTACGGGGCGGTGGCGGCGAAGGAACCCAGGGAGGAGGAGACCCAGGAAGCCTGTCGTATTCTTGGGCGCCGGCTTGCCGAGTGGACTGCGGTGACGGCGCACGGACGTCGCGACGAGCATCCGCTGAAGAAGTCGACGCCCCGCATGCCGCCCTCGTAGACCTCGCGAAGGTTTGAAGCCGGAGCGTCTCATGCGAAGCCTCGAAGAAGGCGACGATGATGCGTTTCGCTCCCCTCTGCGCCCCAGCGCCTCTGCGCGAGAACCACGTGTCGGAGTTCAGGCGGAAAGGGACTTGTCTCGCGCAGAGACGCGGAGGCGCAGAGGGGGACCGCGACCGCGAAACCTCGTTCCCGATTGTGGCGTGGCCTTTTGAAGGATTCGTGGGCTTGGTGTGATTTGTGGTTCGAGGAGGTGAGGTTCTTGAACCACGAAGCGCACAAAGGACACGAATTGGCTCACGCAAAGACGTGACGACGCAAAGAGCGGATGCCTTTCTCTTTCGGTCTTGGCCTCTCCAGCCCCGACGGGGCGACCCAAGACAGCCCGGGGCATTGCCACGCGGATCCTGGACAGAGTCGGACCGAAGCCCTGAAAGGGCGGCTCAGGATCACAGAGCGTCTTTCAGCGTGGCTTGGTTCGGAACGTTTCGATTCGCCCGGATCCGGTCCCTCCTTTGCGGCCTTGAGGCTTGGCGGCTGCTGTTCGTTTCAGGGACGGAAAGGCTCCGCAAAGCCGCAAAGCCGCGAAGAAGGCGGCGATGATGCGTTTCGCTCCCTCTGCGCCCCAGCGCCTCTGCGCGAGAACCACGTGTCGGAGTTCAGGCGGAAACGGACTTGTCTCGCGCAGAGGCGCAGAGGGGGACGGGACCGCGAACGGTCGGGTCTTTTTGCGTCACCTTGCGGCAGATCCTTTTCCTGATTGCGGCGTGGCCTGTTGAAGGAGGGAAAGGGCGGAGGCTGAGGTGCGGATTCAGTTGCCGGTCGCGGAAGCCTTCAAACTTGTGTCTTCGAACTTCCAACTTGGAGCTTCGACCTTCCTCGCGAAATTCAGGTTCCACAGTTCTCACCCTTGAATTCCTTACAAGGTCGCCTTACTTAAAGTCCGTGAGAGCGACTCTTACATCCAAGGGGCAGATCACCATTCCTGTTCTGATCCGCAATCGACTTCACCTCCAACCCGGCGATGTCCTCGAGTTCGACGAGAACACCCCATTTCTCAAGGCGACCAAGGCTATCGATCCCAAGGCCTGGGACGAATTCGGACGTGACGCCGTGGATCCATGGAAGGGAAGGGACATCCATGCCGCGCTGGATGAATTGCGAGGTCTGGTCGAGTTGCCACCCGCGAGGGACCGTTGATCGGGGTCAACATGCGCACCGCATTGGATAGCTCCGTCCTGATCCTTCTCTATCGAAGGGAACCCGGTTGGGAATCCTGGCGTGAACGCCTTCAGCGTGCCTCCGCGGACGGCGAGCTTCTGATCTCCCCTGTGGCGTTCGCGGAGTTTTCGATCGCTTACCCCAATCTGGAATCGGCCAAAGCCGACTTGGATCGTCTCAACATCATTTATTCCCCGATTTCACCCGCAGCCGCCTTCCTGGCTGGGCAAGTTTTCCTTCGTTACCGACGCGAGGGTGGACCCCGGGTACACCTCATCCCGGATTTCGTCATTGCCTCGCATGCAATGACCCAGGCCGACCGGCTTGCCTCGATCGACCGTGGATACCTCCGCTCCTATTTTCCAACTCTGCGCCTACTCCAATAGGCGTTTCCGGGTTTGTGCTGCTCACGACCCGGGGCTGTCCGTTCTAACGCCTCCTGCGAGCAGGTCTGGAGTCCTGGGAACTGGACGCTGGCAACGCTGCATCCACAGCCTCGTGACCTCGTGTGGGATGGCTCCAAACTTCGCCCGCATCGCCGGGTGAGGGCACCCGGCCTACAGCATCGCGGATCGTAGTGAGGGCACCCGGCCTTCAGTTGGGAGCGGTTACGACAGGAGCGGTTTGATCAGTTCGCCGTGGATGTCGGTGAGGCGGTAGTCGCGGCCCTGAAAGCGGTAGGTGAGGCGCTCGTGCTCGATGCCGAGGAGATGGAGCAGGGTGGCGTGGATGTCGTGGACATGGGCGCGTTCGGAGACGGCATTGAAGCCCAGTTCGTCGGTTTCCCCGATGACGCGGCCGCCGGGAATGCCGCCGCCGGCGAACCACATCGTGAAGGCATCAATGTGGTGGTTGCGACCGGTCTTGTCGCGGGCCTCGCCCATGGGCGTGCGACCAAACTCACCGCCCCAGACGACGATGGTGGAGTCGAGGAGGCCGCGCGACTGGAGGTCCCGGATGAGGGCGGCACAGCCCTGGTCGGTCTCGAAGCAGCGCTTGGGGAAATCGTCCTCGAGGGTTTCGCCGGGGCCGCCGTGGGAATCCCAATTCGTGTGGTACAACTGGACGAATCGGACACCCCGTTCGACGAGGCGACGGGCGAGGAGGCAATTGCGGGCGAAGGACGGCTTCTCGCGGTCGGCGCCGTAGAGCCGGAGGGTGGCATCGCTTTCGCGGGAGAGATCCATCAGTTCCGGGGCGCTGGTCTGCATCCGGTAGGCCATCTCGTAGGAGGCGATGCGTGTGAGGATCTCGGGGTCCCCCGTGGCGACCTGATGCTGGAGGTTGAGGTCTCGGAGGGCGTCGAGGGCGCGGCGCTGGCGTGCGGCATCGATGCCGTCGGGATTGGAGAGGTTGAGGATGGGATCGCCCTGGCCGCGGAGTGGGACGCCCTGGTAGGTGGTGGGAAGGAAACCGGAACCCCAGTTGACGGCACCGCCGCGGGGACCACGGGGACCGCTTTGAAGGACGACGAACCCGGGCAGGTCCTGGCTTTCGGAGCCGAGGCCGTAGGTGACCCAGGAACCCATGGACGGCCGGCCGAACTGGCCGCTGCCGGTGTTCATGAACAGTTTCGCCGGCGCGTGGTTGAAGAGGTTGGTCGCGCAGGACTTCACGATCGCGATGTCATCGACGATCTGCGCGGTGTGCGGGAGCAGGTCGCTCACCCAGGCGCCGGATTGGCCGTGTTGCCGGAACGCGCGCTTGGGACCGAGCAGCGTGGACTTGTTCTTGAAGGACGAGTCCATGAAGGCGAACCGCTTGCCCTCGATGAACGAATCCGGAATGGGCTGGCCGTGGAGTTGGGCGAGTTTCGGTTTCCAGTCGAACATCTCCAGCTGCGACGGGCCGCCGGCCATGAAGAGGAAGATGATCGACTTCGCCTTGGCGGGGACGTGGCCGGCGCGCGGAGCCATGGCGTCGTTGGAGGAACTTGGAGCGAGTGCCGCGGACGCGGCGCTGCGGTTGCCCATCAGCGAGGCGAGGGCCATGGACCCCAGGCCGATGCCGCAACGGCTGAAGAAGTGCCGGCGCGTGATGTCGAGTCCCGGGTCGGACGACGGTGGAAGGGAATCACTCACGGTTGATGGATTCGTCGAGGTTGAGGAGAACGCGGGCAACGGCGGTCCAGCCATCGCCGTCGTTCGGACCCACGGTGCGTTCGGCATGGAGCAGGCGCGCCAGGGCGGAGACTTCGGTCGGTTTCGGGATGCGCGCGGTGGAGAGCCGGAAAGCCTGGTTCAGCCGCTGTTCGTCGGTACCCGGGAGGTGGGCGATGCGCTTGCCGAAGGCCGTGGCCAGTTCGTGGAAGGCCACGTCGTTCAGCAGAGTGAGCGCCTGCAAAGGAGTGTTCGATCGCTGGCGTCGCGTGCAGGCGGTGAAGGTATCCGGCGCGTCGAAGACGGAGAGCGCCGGGTGCAGCGTGGAGCGCTGCAGATGGGTGTAGAGCGCGCGTCGGAACCGATCGCCGCCCTTGGAGACGACCCACGGCCGCATGTTCTGGGTGAAGGCGCCGAGTCCGCCGGGCTGTGGCGGATAGACCGGCGGACCTCCGATCCGTGGATCGAGAAGTCCGGCCGTCGAAAGCGCCGCGTCCCGGATCTGTTCGGCTTCGAGGCGGAGGCGGTTCTGCCGAGCGAGCCACTTGTTGCGGGCGTCCGTCTCGGCGAGGTCGTTCCGATGGGTGGACGCCTGACGGTAGGTGGCGGAGGTCACGATCAGGCGGTGCAGCCGTTTCAGGCTCCAACCGTTGTCGCGGAAATCGCAGGCCAGCCAGTCGAGCAGTTCCGGATGCGAGGGCAATTCGCCCATGGTGCCGAAGTCGTTCTCGGTCTCCACCAGACCGCGGCCAAAGTACATCTGCCAGACGCGGTTGACGGCCACGCGCGCCGTGAGCGGGTTCTCCCGGGACACCAGCCACTCCGCGAGGTCGCTGCGGTTTCGCGCGGCGGGTGCGGACTTTGGCGTGAGCGCGACCGGGGTTGCCGGCGTGACCTTCGCTCCGGGTCGGGTGAAATCTCCCTTCACGAACACCACCGTCTCACGTGGCTTGTCGAGTTCGCGCATCACGAGGGTGCGCGTCGTCGTGGGCCGCTTCTTGCGCCAGGCGGCGAGTTCCTTCTGCCGGTCCTTCGCGGTGGGTGTCGTGCCCGCGTCCGTGACCGCCTGTTCGAGCCGTTTCAGTTCTGCTTCCCAATGGGCCATCGCCGCCGCCTCGGTTTCGTTCGGGAGTTCGAATCCGGGGCCGGTGGCGTTGTAGTCGGAGGCCGCGTGGCCGTCGTTCTCGGTCGAATTGAAGAAGGCGAACAGCGCGTAGTAGTCGCGCTGGGTGATGGGGTCGAACTTGTGGTCGTGGCATTGGGCGCACCCGACCGACACGCCCAGCCAGACGGTGCCCGTGGTGTTGACGCGGTCGATGATGGATTCCAACCGGAACTGTTCCGCGTCGATGCCGCCCTCGTGATTGATCTGCGTGTGGCGATGGAACCCGGAGGCGATCATGGCGTCCGCGCCCGCCGCGGGAAGCAGGTCGCCGGCGATCTGCCAGCGTGTGAAGGTGTCGAAGGGCAGGTCCGCGTTCATGGCGCGAACGACCCAATCCCGGTAAGGCCAGACGGTCCGCGAACCGTCCACGCTGTAGCCGTTGGAATCGGCGTAACGGGCGGCATCCAACCACCACCGCGCCCACCGTTCACCGTGGTGCGGCGACGCGAGAAGGCGGTCAACGGCACGTTCGTAGCGGTCGGGTTCCGTGTCGACGAGGTAGGCGTCGAGGTCCGCCGGGCTGGGCGGCAACCCGGTCAGGTCGAGGTGAAGCCGACGGAAGAGGACTGCGGGATCCGCCTCGGTGCTGGGCGTGAGCCGTTCCTCGATCAGGCGGCGCTGGATGAAGGTGTCGATGGGGTGACCGCTGGTCGCTGCCTTCGGAAGGGCTGGAGGGACGGGTGGGACGAAAGCCCAGTGACGGTCCGAGGAAGGCACCTCGTCGGCCGGAGCCAGGGCTCCGGCGGCGATCCAGTCGCGCAGCAGCTGCGTCTGGGTGGAGTCCAGCGGCGGACGCTTCATGGGCATGCGCCCGATCTCTCCATGGGTTCCTTCGACGACCTTCAGGAGGAGGCTCTCCCCGGGTTTGCCCGGGATGACCGCGGGACCGTGTTGCCCGCCCTTGCGGGCACCTGCGGCGGTGTCGAGGAGGAGTTCGCCCTTCCTTGCCGTCGGCCCGTGGCACAGGACGCACTGGCGCGCCAACAATGGCTTGATGTCCCGGGCATAGTCGGGAGCCGCGCTGACCGCGGTGGTCAGGGCCAGACTGGCGGCCAATGAAGCGAATCGACGGGGCACGACTGCAAGGGTGCCACCGGGAGCAATCCCGGCAAACAGGGAAAATGGGTTCCGCGTTGCTGCGCCTTTTGAAGGGGAGGTGCGGAGCACCGGCAGAAGGCAGGCCACGGCGTCGGCCGTGTGAAGGGAGTCTTTCGCCCCGCTGGGGCTGGTTCTTCATCGCGCGCAAGACCCACGACTGACGCCGTGGGCTATCCTCTTTCGGCCCTCTGGACCTGGGGCCGCAGCGAGTCGGGCTCCGCTGACTCCAAACTTGGAAGTTCAACAAGGCGGAGGCCCCGCCGCGTCCGCGGCTGCGATCTACCGATTGGTTGTAATCCCTGCCGTCGGAAGCTGTGGTACCGGATTGTCGGCCTGGGCTCCTGTCCGGGCGGACGCTGTTTGAAATCCCCTGAATCCCCAATCAGACATCCGATGAAACGTTCCAAGACATTCCCCCACCGGCGGCGATGGGCGGCGCTCCTGGCGGTGGCGGCCCTGTTCCCCACCCTCGAAACCATGGAGGCGGCGCCGGGCACGGTGGTTCCGTACATCAAGGTGGATCAATTCGGTTACCTGCCCGAGATGCGCAAGGTGGCCGTGATCGCTGATCCTCAGGCCGGCTTGAATGCCGCCGAGGCCTTCAACCCCGCCACCGGGATCGGCCAGTATCAGGTCCGCCGTTGGGCCGATGATGGCGTCGTCCAGTCCGGAACACTGGTGCCGTGGAAAGCTGGCGTCACCCATGCACAATCGGGCGACCGGGGATGGCACCTGGACTTCAGCGCGTTGGTCACCCCGGGATCGTATTACCTCTACGACACCGTCAACCAGGTGGGTTCCGGTCGATTCGACATCGGGCCATCGGTCTACGACGCCGTGCTGCGTCAGGCCGTGCGGATGTACTTCTTCCAGCGGGTGAACTTCGCCAAGGCGGTGCCCTTCGTCGGTGCGAAGTGGACGGACGCCGCCGCCTACGAAGGTCCCAACCAGGATCGCGCCGCGACGAGCCGCTGGGCCAAGGGAGATCCCGCGACCGCCCGGAACCTCTCGGGTGGGTGGATGGATGCCGGTGATTCGAACAAGTACACCACCTTCGCCCAAGGGGCAGTGCTTCAGCTCCTCGAAGCCTATCGCGCGAACCCGCTCGTGTTCGCGGACGACTTTGGCATCCCGGAATCCGGGAACGGCGTTCCGGACCTGCTCGACGAGGTCCAGTGGGAACTGGAGTTCCTGAAGCGCATGCAGGACGCCACGGCGACGGGCGGATTGCTGCTGAAGGTGGGGTTGGACACCTACGACGGCGAGGTGACGCCGCCGAGCAGCGATCGGCGCCCGCGCTATTACCTCCCGGAGTGCACGTCCTCGACGCTCGCCGGCAGCGCGATGTTTGCCGCCGCGGGGGTGGTCTACCAAGGGGTGGCGGGTCGCGAAGCCTTCGGGGCCGATCTCATCCAGCGCGCCGAAGCCGCGTGGAACCGGGCGCGTGTGACGACGTCCGACTTCACGGTGTTCCAGACCCAGTGCGATGACGGAAACATCAAGTCCGGGGACGCCGACGTGGACGCTGCGGGACAGGTCGGCAGCGCGGTCATCGCTGCGGTCCATCTCTACGAGGCCACGGGGAAGGTGGAGTACCGGACGTTCGTTGAGTCGAACTACACGCGCACCCAGCCCATGAGCATTGCGTGGTGGGGACCTTACTGGCACCCGACGCAGGTTGCCCTGCTGCGGTTCGCTGCCCTCCCGGGTGTGACGCCCTCGGTGGCGTCCGCGATCCGCACCCAGAAGGCCGGTCAGACCGGGGTGATGTCCGTCTCCGACCTGAGCGCTGGCACGGATCTTTACCGGGCGTTCGTGCCCGATGCGCAGTTCCACTGGGGACACAACCAGGTGCGATCGGATATCGGGAACCTGAACCTCGATTTCGTCCGGTTTGGCATCGTGACGGCGGGAACGGCCGTCTACGAGGAGGTCGCCCAGCAACACCTGCACTGGTTGCACGGATGCAACCCGCTGGGCCTGGTCATGCTCAGCAACATGGCGGAGTTCGGGGCCGAGTCGTCGGTGCGCGAGATCTACCACACATGGTTCGCCCACGGTTCCATCTGGGACAATGCGGTGACCTCACCCAATGGCCCGGCTCCCGGTTATCTCGTGGGTGGACCGAACCGTTCCTATAGCGGGAACGTCGCCGGGATCGTGAACCAACCGCCCCAGAAGGCGTATCGCGATTGGAATACAGGCTGGCCCGAGAACTCATGGGAACTGAGCGAACCCGCGATCTATTCGCAGGCCGCCTACGTGCAGTTGCTGTCGCGCCTGATGCCGCGTGTTCCAGTGGATCTGCAGCCGCCCACGGTCCCGACGGGGCTGGTGGCTTCGGAGATCACCGGCAGTTCCGCCGTGGTGCGCTGGACCGCTTCCACGGACAACGTGAGGGTGGTGGCCTACGACGTGTACCTGGGGACGACCCTGAAGGCGGCCGACGTCCGCACCACGAGCACGACGTTGTCCGGATTGAGCTGTGGGACTTCCTATTCGGTCACGGTGCGGGCGCGCGATGCGGCAGGAAACACTTCCGCCCCGGGAGCCGCGCTGGCGTTGCGGACGACGGACTGCCCGCCGCCCGAGCGTGTGGTGTACGGGGACGCGCTGGCGTCCGGATGGTCCGACTGGTCGTGGGCCTGCACGCGCACATTCGCCAACACGAGTCCGGTCCGCACGGGAGCTCGTTCGATCCGGCTGAGCTACGGAGCGTGGGGCGGATTCTCGCTGCGGCATTCCGCCGGCATTCCGGCCACGGCGACGACGGCGGTCCGGTTCTGGGTCTACAGCGCGGTGGCGGCGCCGCTGAAGGTGACGGTGCAGACTGCGGACAGTGGGCCGGAATCCGGCTTCCACCTCGTGTCAGTGCCGGCGAATGCGTGGACCGAGGTCACGGTAACGCGCGCCCAGTTGGGGAACCCGGCGGTCATTCGCAGGATCAATCTCCAACTCTACCAGGCGGCCCCATGGACCGCCTTCGTGGACGAGATCCGCATCCTTCCTTGAACGCGGCCGGGAATGTGGTGGACAGCACGACCCGCGGCCGGGTCGGATGTCTCCATGATCCCGGGATTCTGGTGGCGTTGGATGGCGTGGGCCGGTTGCCTGGCGGCAGCGTGGGGGTTGCACGCCCAGGCACCTGCCCGTGGGGTCGTGTCGGTGCCCGAGGCCGAGCGCGTCGTGTTGGAGGAGGAGGCCACCCGGTTGTTCGGCGTGATGTTCGAACTGATCAATACGCCCGGTGTGCGGCATGAGTTGCTGCCCGACGTTGCCATCTTCCACAAGGCCGTCGATTGGGCGCTGCGTTTCGACGAGTTCCAGCACACGAACGAGATCGCCGAGGCGCATCGGATGCTGCAGGTCGGCATGGAACGCGCCGAAGCATTGCGCGCGGGACGGCCCGACTGGTTGATGCGCACGGGACTGGTCGTGCGCGGCTATCTGTCCCGGGTCGACGGCTCCATCCAACCGTATGGCGTGGTTGTGGGCGGGGGGTATCGTCCGGGCGGACGGCTCGATGTCTGGCTGCACGGGCGCGATGAGAAGTTGACGGAACTGCGATTCTTGCGGGACCGGATGAAGTCCGTGGGCGAATTCGCGCCGCAGGATGCGGTGGTTGTCCACCCGTACGGTCGGTTCTGCAATGCGTTCAAGTTCGCGGGAGAGACCGACGTCATGGAGGCGATGGAGCATGCGACCCGGGCCTATGGCGCAGATCCGGCGCGGCGGGCCATCCGCGGGTTCTCGATGGGAGGGGGAGGAACGTGGCATCTGGCCGCGCATCATCCCGGGTTGTGGCGTGCGGCCGCACCGGGCGCAGGATTCGCCGAGACGGCCGAGTATACGGGTATCCTGCAGAAGGAACCCGATCTGCCCGTCTGGGAGCAACGCCTGTGGCGATGGTACAACGCCACCGAATACGCGGCGAACCTGCGTCAGGTGCCCCTGGTCGCCTACAGCGGCGAGAAGGATCGGCAGATCCAGGCCGCGCTGGTCATGGAACGTGCCCTGCGGGCGGAGGGACTGACGTTGGATCACGTCATCGGACCGGGCGTGGAACACAAATATGAACCGGGCGCCAAACGCGAGGTGGCCCGCCGCGTGGATGCCCTGATGTCCAAGCCCTCGCCTGATTTGCCGGCACTGGACCTGACGACGTACACCCTGCGGTTTCCGGCGGGGGAAGGTTCGGTCTGGGCGCGGTTCGAGGGATTGAAGCAACACTGGGAACGCGCCCGGTTGAGGGCACGGGTTGAGGCGGGGAATGTCGTCGTTGTGGAGACCGAGGGCGTCACGGCGTTCTCCCTGCGTCGGCCGCCTGGAGTATCAGACGGTTCCTTCACGGTGGTAGCAGACGGTCAGAGGATCCTGATTGCAGCGAAGGATGCGTCGGCGGATCGATGGCGATTCGGGCAAGGGGAGGGACGCTGGCACATCGAGGACGGACGAGCCAACGCCGCGGGCAAGCGTCCGGGACTTCAAGGCCCCCTCGATGACGCCTTTCTGGACGCCTTCCTCGTGGTGGTGCCGACGGGGACCACGTCCGGTGCCGTGGATGCCTGGGTGGATCGCCAGTGGCGCCAGTTCACGAATGATTGGCGGGGGCAGTTCCGCGGCGAATGCCGTGTGGTGAAGGACGTCGACGTCACGGCCGAGGATCTCCGGGACCACCACGTGGTCGTCTGGGGAACACCGAAAAGCAATCGGTTGTTGGCACGGATGGCCCGCAAGCTCCCGTTGGTCTGGGACGGCGAAAGCGTCCGGCACGGCAAACGGGAAGTGGCGCGTGGAAATGTCGTTCCCGTCCTCATCGCACCCAATCCGCTGAGCCCGGACCGCTACGTGGTGGTGAACAGCGGCCATACCTTCGCGTCCTGGGATGGAACCAATGCCCGCCAGACCCCGCGGCTCCCGGATTGGGCGGTGCTGGCCCTGGAGGGCGACGGCGGGTCCCGTGTGCTCGACGCCGGATTCTTCGGGGAAGATTGGCGGTAGCGCTGGGCCGGAGAGGGAGACAATGGGGTCGTGTCCATAAAATTTACATTTCGGTCATTGGCGGCCGCTGTGCAGGCAAATGTATAATGTATAGACGCGACCCCATTGCCTTGCAGATGTGGCCTCCCGCGAAGCCGCGAAGGCCGCGAAGAATGGCCGGACTGAGGCTGTTTCCATCCCCACGTTTCCGCGCGCAATCCTCGCTGCCGCGACAGGTGCGGAGCACCGACAGACGATAGCCCACGGCGTCAGCCGTGGGTTCACGTCCCAGATCGAAACCAGCCCCGGACGGGGCGACAGAAGTCGTCGTCCACTGCACAGACTCTTCAACCGTCCCACGCCCTCCCACTGCTGCAGTCGTTCGTGCGCTTGGTGGTTCAGCGAAGGTTCATTTTGAAGACCACGAATTTCACGAATGGCACGAAAGGAGCGGGACAGGATGACGGGATGACAGGATGACAGGATGACAGGATGACGGGATGACGGGATGACGGGATGACGGGATGACGGGATGGGGCGGGGCGGCCACAACCGCGTTGCGGTTGGGTTCGCTTGGGGCGTTGACCCAGGGTAGGCCTCGTTCCTCGGCCAACCCTCGGCTGGGGGGCGCAACGCCGTTGGCGTTGGGGTGGCTGCGCGGGGGGCATAATCCGTTCGCTGTCCCTACTTGCGCCCGTTTCCGTTTCGTTCGGCAGCCACCCCTTTGGTTTCGGAGACGGGGAGACAATGGGGTCGCGTCTATAAATTGTACATTTCGTCACAGCGGGCCGGTGTGCGGGCAAATGTATAATATATAGACGCGACCCCATTGCCTTGGTTCCCGTCCCCTTTGCGGCTTGGAGGCTTGGCGGCTTATTCGGCCTTTCCCCTTCACGGAAAGTCGGGGTTTGAAAAGCCGCGAAGGCCGCCAAGAGTTGCCGGACTGAGGCTGGTTCCATCCCACGTTTCCGCGCGCAATCCTCGCTGCCGCGACAGGTGCGGAGCACCGACAGACGATAGCCCACGGCGTCAGCCGTGGGTTCACGTCCCAGATCGAAACCAGCCCCGGACGGGGCGAAAGAAACCGTCGTCCACCGCACGCCCTCTTCACCGGTCCCACGCCCTCCCACTGCTGCAGTCGTTCGTGTCATTCGTGCGCTTGGTGGTTCAGCGAAGCCTCCTTTTCCTGACCACGAATTTCACGAATGGCACGAAATGAGGCGGACGGGATGACAGGATGACGGGATGTCGTGGGGATTCTCTGCATGTTCCATGCGTGACGTGGGCGTGGGCGGGAGGGCAGGATGCATGGGCATGGCGGATCGGGCGATTGAAGGGTTGAACCGGCCGGACGTGGCGTTGGAACAGACGCTGCGCCCGGGCTTGTTTGCGGACTTTACTGGGCAGGCCAAGGTCAAGGAGCGACTGGAGATCGCCGTGACCGCGGCGCGACTGCGCTCGGAGGCGCTGGACCACGTGTTGTTGTGCGGTCCCCCGGGGCTCGGCAAGACGACGATCGCGAACATCCTGGCCAAGGCGATGGGCACGACGTTGCGCGCCACCAGCGGTCCGACGATCGAGAAGGCGTCCGATCTGGCCGGCCTGCTGACGAACCTGGAGGCGGGCGACATCCTCTTCATCGACGAGATCCACCGGTTGCAGAAGACCGTGGAAGAGTATCTGTACTCGGCCATGGAGGATTACCGGATCGACATCATCATCGATCAGGGGCCCAACGCGCGTTCGGTCCAGTTGACGATTCCGCGGTTCACGCTGGTCGGTGCGACGACGCGCAGCGGGTTGTTGAGCGCGCCGTTGCTGACGCGTTTCGGGATCCGCGAGCGACTGGATTACTACACGGCGGAGCAGTTGCAGAGCATCGTCCAGCGCAGTGGCGGCTTGCTGAAGGTGGGCATCGATACGGCCGGCGCGCTGGAAATCGCGCGTCGCAGCCGGGGAACGCCGCGCATCGCGAACAACCTGCTGCGCCGGGTGCGGGATTACGCCCAGGTGCGGGGCGATGGCCGGATCGACGGGCCGTTGGCGGATCGCGCGTTGGCGATGCTGGAGATCGACCAGAACGGGCTCGATGAAATGGACAAGCGGATCCTCGAAACCATCGTGGTGAAGTTCGGCGGCGGACCGGTGGGTGTGAACTCGATGGCGGTTGCCGTGGGTGAGGAACCGGACACGATCGAGGAAGTGTACGAGCCCTACCTGATCATGGAGGGATACCTGAACCGGACCCCGCAGGGGCGCGTGGCGACCGAATTGGCCTACAAGAAGCTCGGATTGAAGTTCATGAGCACCGGGACGCAGTCGCGGCTGATCTGAGCCCTCGGCGACAGTGGGAGGCGGGATTCAGGGTGCCAACGAGACCCCGTAGACGCGTTCCCCGTTTGTCCGAAGGCAGCGATGGGCAACGGATGCACCGCGGGCCTCGACAAGACTGCGGGCGATCCCCACGACGCGGTCCAACGGTGCGAACAGGGCGGACACGGGCCAGTTGGAGCCGAAGATCAACCGCTCCGGGCCAAACCGATCCCACAGGGCATTGAACACCGGCGCGTAGAACGAGGGATCGTCGGGCGCGGTGCCGTCCTTGCGTCCGGTTCCTTCGACCAGGCCGGAGAACTTGCAGTGGACATGAGCGTGTCGCGCGCAGCGGTCCATCCCGTCCAGCCATGCCTTCGGCGGGGCCTTTCCGTCGATGGGAAGATTCGCGCAATGGTCGATGACAATCTGGGTCTGCACACCTTCGGCGGCGATGGACGGGTAGTCCTTCTGGGCGGCGAGGATTTCGACCTGGTCGAGGCGGTCAGGACCAACGAGGACTTCAATGAGCCCTCCCACGCCCATGACATGGCGGCAGTCTTCGAGGAATCCAGGTTTTGCTGTATCGAGCGGACCATCCCAGCCCCCCGTGCGGAAGCCGCGGAAGGCGAGGTCGGCGCCGTCGCGCCGGAGGTTTTCGGCGAAGCCCGGAGTTCCCGGCTTGAGGTGACCCACAAGTCCGCGGAGGAACGGATGCTGGGGGATCAGCCCGAGGACCCAGGCGTTATCGGTTTCGTCGGGACTGGCTTCGACCACCACGGTACCGGCGATGCCCAGCGGTTCCGCGATGCGCTGGAACTCGGGGGGAAGGACGGGTCGGTAAAGGCGGGGTTCCGACGCGGGTGGCCACTTCACGCCGCCGGGGCGGGTGGGGTCATAGAAGTGGGTGTGGGTGTCGAGGATGCGGATCGGCGAGGGGCGTGCGTTGGAGCAGCCCCCCAGCAGCGCGGTGGAAGCGAGACCGAGGCAGAAGGAGCGGCGTGTGGTCACGGTGGGTCAATCGACGAAGACGAACTCGTTCGATGAGAGGAGCACCTGGGCGTACTTGCCCCAGGGTTCGAGGGGGATCGGATCCTGGGTCGGACCGCGGAAGTCGCGACCGGCATCCCAGACCCGGATGAGGCTGCCCGCGGGGGCGGATGGTGGCGTACGATGGGTCAGGACCGGCGCCCATTTGAAGGAGTCGGTGTTCTCCGAATCGATCATGTCGACGATGAAGTCGAGGGTGTCGCCCTGAAGGACGGGCACGGAAGACAGAGCGGTCCGCACCTTGGAGGAATTCGCGGTCCATTCGGCGACGAGCCCCAGGCGGCTGGAGACGAGCCGGGCGCGGACGCCATCACCCACCTTGCCCGGGTGATCGAGTTCGCCGGACAGTTCGAGCGTGGCGTCCATCCGGGCGGTCCAGCGGCGGGTGACGGAGAACTCCTGCGAACCGCCCGGGTGCCCTTCGCGGGCGGAGAGCGACGCGTGGCTGCGGGGACCTTCGGCGGGGAACTTCGCGGCCGCCTGCCAGCGGTTGTCCTTGAACGTCGGGAAGGGGCGGAAGTCGACGATCCGTTGGCTGTTGGTGTCGAATCGGCCGGTGCCGTACGACCAGGCCGCGGCCATGGGCGGTTCGTGGGGAACCCCGACCTGCGAGCGGACGAAGGCGAGGGCCATGGCCGATTCCTCGCGGCCCGGGGCCCGTTGGAACACCCGCTGGTAGAGCCATCGCACGCGCTCGGCGTCCGATGGCAGAGCGGTGAACTCGCGTCGTGTGGTGGCGGCGCGGGCCAGTTCGATGAGGAACGCATTGTTCATCATGAACAGCGCCTGCTGCGGAACCGTGGTCTGGAAGCGTTGCGGCGAGGTGGTGTCCGGATTGGCGAAATCGAAGGAGCGCAGGATCCCGGGGAGGTTCTGGCGGTCGATGAATCCGTAGAGCGTGCGGCGGGGCGTGGTCTTGTCCTGAAACATGTCGACGGGCAGGCCTCCGAGGGTTTCGTCGAGGCTGCCGGTGACGTAGAGCAGCGAATCGCGCAGGGCTTCGAAATCGAAGCGTTTCCGGTTCATCCGCCAGTGCCAGGTGTTGGCCGGGTCGAGGCGGGCGTTGTGGTCGAAGCGGGCCTGGATCTCCCTGGAGTCCCCCGGATCGCTGGCCTGGCGATAGGTGGCCGAGCACAGGATGTCGCGGTGGAGTTGCTTGAGGGACCATCCGTTCTCCATGAACCGCACGGCGAGGAAGTCGAGCAGGGCCTGATCGGCCGGGGGTTCGGTGCGGACGCCGAAGTCCGCGGTGGTCTTGACGAGGGGCGCTCCGAAATGACGGCCCCAGACCCGATTGACGAGAACGCGTGCGGTGAGCGGGTTGTCGGGTCGGGTGAGGGCGCGTGCGAGCTCAAGGCGTCCGCTGCCGTCGGCGAAGGGCTTGCGGTTCGGGCCTTCGAGGATGCCCAGGAACTGGCGGGGGACCTGGGCTCCGCGGTTCCCGGCGTTGCCGCGCTTGAAGATGACGGGTTCCACGGCGGCGGGCTTGTCGACCAGCGCCATCGCGCGGAGAGGGGCGCCGTTGTGGGTGGCGTCCAGTTCGTCGAGCTTACGCTTGAGTGCCCGGCTCTTCTGGGCCACGGGGACGTCGAAGAAGCGGTTGATGTCCCCGGTGGATTCGGTGATCGGCGAGTCCGGAGCGTGCAGGAACGCCCGCAGGGGTTCCTGGGTGGCGTCCGCCAGGGTGGCCGGCTCCGGTGTGCCGTTCTTGCGGGCCTCTTCGCGCGCGTCCTTCCACGCCTTGTCGGCCGCGGCCAGGATCCGACCGAACCGCGTGCCGAGGTCCGTGAGGTTGGTGGGCGACTGCTGGCGCAGGCCGGCGAGAAGGGCGGGATTGAACGGGGTGTTGGCCGGAGGATTTGCGGTCAGCGTCCCGAGGCGATTGGAAATGCCGGTCGCGAAGTCGTTGGTGTCCGTCCGGGCGAGGTCGATCCACAGGGACAGGATCGGGTGATGGGTGGTCGCCGCCTTTTCGAGTTGGCGTTTCCACGCCCCGACGAGGCCCGGGTCCATGCTGCGCGACCGGGCGACGCCTTCGGTGGCGGAGCCGTCCGACTTCAGGGTTTCGTGGGCGCAGAGGATGTACTCGCCGGCGCGATCGCGGAGTTTCTGGATCACGGCGGCGGTCTGGTCGGCGCGATAGTCGGCGAGTTCCTTTTCGCGTCGGGCGCGTTCCTCGGCGTAGAGCGCGGCGGCGTGTGGGTTGGGATTCTCGCCGAGCAGGGGCTTGTCGCCGGGTTCCTGGCTCGAGGCGAAGACGCCGTAGAGGGAATAGTAATCGGCGGTGGGGATGGGATCCGACTTGTGGTCGTGGCAGCGGGCGCAGGCAACGGTCAGGGCCTGGGTGCCGCGGAAGACCACGTCGATGCGGTCATCGATGATGTCGGCCTCGTTGTTGAGGAACCGACGACCGAGGGTGAGAAACCCCAGCGCGGCCATGGGCCATGGATCCTCGGGAGTGGCGAGGCGATCGCCGGCGATCTGCTCCTGGAGGAACCGGTCGTAGGGCAGATCCCGGTTGATCGACCGGACCACCCAGTCCCGGTAGGTGTGCGAGTAGGCGTAGCGGCGCTCCTCTTCGAACACGTATCCCTTGGAATCCGCGTAACGGGCGATGTCGAGCCACCAGCGACCCCAGCGTTCGCCATAGCGGGGCGAGGAGAGCAGGCGATCCACGGCTTTTTCGTAGGCGTCGGGGGAACGGTCGGCGAGGAAGCGGGCCATGTCCTCGGCGGTGGGCGGAAGGCCGGTGAGATCATGGGTGATCCGGCGCAGAAGAACGGCGCGCGGTGCCTCGGGGGCCGGGGCGAGGCCATGCGTTTCCATGCCAGCCAGGACGTAGTCATCCAGTTCCGTCCGGGTCCAGTCGGGTTTCCGCACCTGGGGTTTCGGTGGGAGTACCGGACGTTTGAAGGCCCAGTGGGTCGCCGGATCCGGCAGCGTCGCGGCGGCTTGGTCGGTACGCGGATCGGGTGCGCCGATGCGGATCCACTCCTCGAGGGTTGCGATCTGTTCGGCGGAAAGCGGTGTCCGGCCATCGCCCTTGGGCGGCATCGGATCGAGGTCTTTGGCGGTGCCGCGGACGGCGCTCAGGAGGAGGCTTTCGCCGGGTTTTCCTGGAATGACTGCAGGTCCGGTGGCGCCGCCCTTTTCCCAGCCGGAGCGGACGTCGAGCCGCAAGCCTCCCTTGGTCTTGGATGCGGCCGCGCTGTGGCAGGGATAGCAGTGGTCGACGAGGATCGGGCGAACGCGCTTCTCGAAGAATTTCACGGGCTCGGCATCAGCCGCCCGTGCGATGGGCAGGGCGAAGGCGGCCAGCAGCAGGGCTGCCGGGAGCGGGAAACGCAGGATTGGACGAAGCGCGGGATGCATCAGTGGCGAGTGTCCCCAGTCTTCCGGGTCCCGGGGACATGTCAAAAACGGAGTTGGCCAACCGGCTATTCAGTCGGTCTTGGGACTTCGTGCCGCGCCGCGTGGATTACTGGGGCGAACGCGGGGTCTGGGCGGGTTGGACGCGGGTCCGTTCCCCGCGGATTTCCGGCAGCAGGATGGCGGTCGCGATCAGGATGAGTCCTCCCGCAAACCACCCCATGGTCGCGGGTGTGGAATGCTGGATTACCTGGAAAGCCAGGAACGGGGCCAGCACGCCGCGCACGCCGGTCAGGAAGGTGTGCACGGACATGTAGTCCGCGACCCGATCGGGCGGGGCGAACTTCGTGACCCACAAGGCCCACGCGACGTCGCCGCCGGCATTCGAGATCCCGTAGATGATGGCGCCCACGACCAGGCCCACGGGGGAATCCGTGGTGAAGAAGGCGGCGATCCCGAGGGCGAAGCCGACGTTGAGGGTGCAACGCAGCACGAAGAAGTTCATCCGGTCGAAGAGGCGGCCCCAGACCGGACTGAGGAGGAGGCGGGCGACGTTGGGGATGATCAGGGTGAGCAGGGCGATTTCGGTGGCCGACTTCGCGAGGCCGTACTTGGGGTTCCCGAGGTATTCCACGCGGAGGGGCAGCATCGCGAGGTTCGCGAAGCCCATGAGCATCCAGGCGATCAATGCCTGTCGGAAGACGCGGTCGCTGCGCACGTATTTCCATGCGTGCAAGGGATGGGCGCCCGCCGTGGCCGTCAGCGGCGAGGACGGCACCGGGGACACGCTCCATGCGGCAGCGCCGAACGCCAGGCCGAAGAACAGGACCAACGCACGCTCGCGTCCGGGCACGGTGTCGACCCAGTGGAGTGCAGGGCGGAGGACCTCCGGCAGCCAGGAGGCAGCGCGGGGTTCGAGCCACAGTCCGGCGACGCCTGCGAACAGGATGGCCGCGCCGATCCGGATCATCACCGATTGGGAGTACAGCCGTCCGCGGCGTTCCGCGGGATAGTTGTCCTGATAGATCTGGGTCAGCAGCGGGATGACCGAGTAGAGGGTGGCCATCGCGACCACGCAGGCGAGGGCATAGAGCAGGCCCCAGGCACGGGGCGCGAGGGCGGCCACCGCCATGGCGATGGACCCGACGGTAAGGATGCGGGCGGCCGCCTGGCTGGGTCGGCCTCCGCGCTTCTGGACCTGGTTGACCGTCAGCGGCGTCAGCAGCAGGCCAACGCTGCCGCCGGCGGCCACCAGCGCTTTAGAGAGCGGGCCGGCGTCGAAGTGCCGGGTGGCGATCAGCAGCAGGAAGGTGTTCCCCGCGGTCTCGATGATCCCGGAGCAAAGGGATCGCCACCGTTCCCGGCGAACGGTGATTTCGGCATTGGTGATGGGTGTTTCCACAGCCTCCTGACGTCGTCTGCTACGATTGCGGTGTTTCCACAGCCTCCTGACGTCGTCTGCTACGCTGGGCGGTTCTTCCGCAGCCTCCGGACGTCGTCTGCTACGTCAACGGGGGGTAGCAGACGAGGTGACGAGGCTGTTGGGAGGGTGGCGAGTGCCATGTCCGTTCAGTGATCGGGTTGGGTGGCAGGGTTGATGGGGGCGGCGGAACGCGGCGAGAAGGCGCGGAAATCCTCGCCGAGGGCGGCGGCGACGGTGGCGGCGACCTGTGCCTGCAGGATCATGGGCGAGTCGGTGCGTTCGCCCAGCGGGGCGATGCCAGGACCCATCATGGCGAGCCACATGTAGGCGGAATCGGCGATCTCGCGGCCATGGTTCTTCCAGGCGATGGGTGCCGGTCCGCGACCGTGGTCGACGGTGATGATGAAGGTGGTCTTGTCGCGGTACTGGGGCATGGACTGGCAGAGTTCCCAGAGGCCGGCGAGGAAGCGGTCGAACTCCTGGGTCGCGCGCAGGTAGCGCTCGTAGGCGCCCTCATGGGCCCAGTCGTCCGTTTCGCCAAAGGAGACGTAGAGAGCGCGGGGCTTCAGTTCCTTGATGGCATGGCGCGCGGCGTAGTTCACGAAGGTGTCGAGCAGCACGCCGCTCCACACGGTGCGACCATGTTCGACCATCTCGGTCAGGGCCGAAGGAACCTCCATGCGCCGGGTGCCGGGCGGGACGTCGAAACCCGACCAGATCGGGAGGCCCGAGCGCGGCCCGTTGAGGATCCACGGAAGCACGTCCCAGTTGATGGCGGCGGCCACCTTGCCGCGATACGCGGGGAGGGTGTTGAGCCACTCGAAGACGTTCGTGTTGACGTTGAGGTTCTTGTCGTTGCTGTTGATCGCTGGATCGGGGATCCCGGTCAGGAACTCGTTGTAGCCGGGGTAGGAGAAGTTGTGGCCGTTGGAAACCCGCACGAGCGAACCCTTCTCGCGGTTTCCCCAGACCTGACCGCGCTTGGCGACGGTTCCCCAAAGGAAGGGCATCAGCAGGGCGCGCCGTTCCTCCGGCGTCTCGCGCCAGAGCTTCTTCCGGACGGCGTTGGTGTCGGAGATGTTGCCATACACCTTGCTGATCATGGGTTCATCGACGCCCTGGAAGATTTCGTTCCAGCGGAGGCCGTCGGTGGTGATCAGGATGACGTTCTCCGCCTTGGCGGTGGGAGGTGTCTGGGCCTGGGCCGGACCGTTCAGGCCGAGCCCGGCAAGGACCCCGAGCAGCAGGAAAAGGGCACGCATGTGCTTCATGTGTCCATGGAAGCGCCGGAGTGCCGGTTTCGCGAGGAAAAGTCTGGTGACAACTGGGGCCGACGTGTCCCGGGGCGCGTCCAAGGTGTCCTTGAGACCGCGGCCATCGGTTGAGGCACGTGCAGCGCAGCAGGACCCGACACACGATCGTGTGCGGGGCAGCGTTCGGGATCAAACGCTGCGGGTTGCGGAGGAGGGAAGGTAAGGGCGGCGGAAGGCGTCGTTGAAATCGAATCCGGCAGCGAAGTCCTCGCGGCGGTCCTGCTCGGTCTTCCGGAGTTCGCCTTCCTCGATGAGGTTGAAGACCAGTTCGCCGATGTCGGCGCAGGAGCGGATGCCCCATTCATCGAGGACGAGGAGGGACATGGGTCCGTACTCCTTGAGGGTATACTGGCGGATGCCCTCGAGGAGTTCGGTGACGGAGACGTGCCCGGGGCGGTTGTGGAGGAGTTGGGTGAAGTCGAGGGCCGCGCGGAGGTAAACGTAAGCCTCCCGGGGATAGCGGGGATCCCGGGCGACGAGTTTCTCCACGGACGCGTCGAAATCGCTCATGGCATCAACGGAAGGAGGCTGGGTGGGAGGGTGGTTCCCGGTGCCGGATCAGGTGACGCCCGAGGGCGCCACCGGTGATCAGGATGAGGAGGATCCAGACGGCGAGTTGTTCCTGGCGCGTAAGGCGCGACATGCCGGGAGGGTAACACGCGATCAGCCAACGACAATGTTCACCATCCGCTTGGGCACGACGATGACCTTGCGGACGGTCTTTCCGGCGAGGAAGGGCTGGGCCTTCTCGGCGGCGAGGGCGAGGGCCTCGAGTTGCGCGTTGGTGGCGTCGTTGGCGACCCGGAGGACGTCGCGCAGCTTGCCGTTCACCTGGACGGGCAGTTCGTAGGAATCCTCGACGAGGAGGGCCGGATCGAACGTGGGCCAGGGCGTGTAGGTGAGGCTGGGGACGGCCTTGCCGAGGTGGTTGTGCAGGCGTTCCCAGAGTTCCTCGGCGAGGTGCGGGGAGAACGGCGCGAGGAGTTGGAGGAAGGTGGCCAGCGCGGCGGCGGGCTTGACCTGCCAGTTCAGGGCGTCGTTGGCGAAGATCATCATCGCCGAGATGGCGGTGTTGAAGCGCATGCCTTCGAGGTCCTCGGTGACCTTCTTGATGCAGGCGTGGAGGGCCTTGAGTTGCGCGGGTTCACCGGGGACGTCGGCGATGGCGGTCGAGAGCTTCACCTTGGACAGGTGCTGGTCGCCGATGGACGGATCCACGGCGCAGGCCTGCTCGAACTCGGCCTCGGACTTGTCATCGACGAACACGCGCCAGACGCGGCCGAGGAATCGGTACACGCCCTCGACGCCCTGGGTATTCCAGGGCTTGGTCTCGGAGAGCGGTCCCATGAACATCTCATAGAGGCGGAAGGCGTCCGCGCCGTACTCCTTGAGGACGTCGTCCGGGTTCACGACGTTGCCGCGGGACTTGGACATCTTCTGGCCGTCGGAACCGAGGATGAGCCCCTGGTTGACGAGTTTGTAGAACGGCTCGGGGGTGGAGACGTGGCCGAGGTCGAAGAGGATCTTGTGCCAGAACCGGGCGTAGAGCAGGTGCAGCACGGCGTGCTCGGTACCGCCGACGTAGAGGTCGACGCCGGGCGTGGGCGCGGGTCCGTTGCCTGGGATGGCGGCGGCGGCGCTCATCCAGTAGGTCTCGGCCTCCTTGCTGGCGAAGGCCTCGCCGTTGCGGGCATCGAGGTAGCGCAGGTAGTACCAGCACGAACCGGCCCACTGGGGCATGGTGTTGGTCTCGCGCAGGACGTTGCCGGGGAGATTGACCCAGTCGGCGGCGCGGGCGAGGGGCGGTTGGCCGTCCGCGGTGGGCTTGTAGTCCTCGAGGGAGGGCGGCAGCAGGGGAAGCTCGGACTCCGCGATGGCGGCGTGCTGGCGTGAGCCGTCCGAGGCGGGTTCCCAGAGGATGGGGAACGGTTCGCCCCAGTAGCGTTGGCGGCTGAAGAGCCAGTCGCGGAGCTTGAAGTTGATGGTCTTCTTGCCGAGGCCGCGGGATTCGAGCCAGGCCGAGATCGTGCGCTTGGCTTCGAGCGTGGGAAGGCCGTCGAGGGACAGGTCGGGACCGCTGGAGTTGACCGCGGTGCCCTCGTCACAGAAGCCCTGCCAGTCGGTCTTGGCATCGGGCGGTTGGACGACCTGGACGATGGGGAGGTCGAACTTTCGGGCGAACTCGAAGTCGCGTTCGTCGTGGGCGGGCACGGCCATGATGGCGCCGGTGCCGTACGTGGAGAGGACGTAGTCGGCGATCCAGACGGGGATGCGCTGGCCGTTGACGGGGTTGATGGCGAAGGCACCGGTCCAGACGCCGGTCTTCTCCTTGGCGAGTTCGGTCCGTTCGAGATCGCTGCGTCCGGCAGCCCAGGTCTGGTACTTCTCAACAGCCTCGCGCTGGGCGTCGGTGGTGATCTGCTTCACCAGGCGGTGCTCGGGCGAGAGCACCATGTAGGTGGCGCCGAACAGCGTGTCCGGACGGGTGGTGAACACGCGGATGCGTTCGCCGTGGCCGTCGAGGGTGAAATCCACCTCGGCGCCTTCGCTGCGGCCGATCCAGTTCCGCTGCATCTCCTTCAACGAATCGGACCAGTCGATGGTGTCGAGATCGTTGAGCAGGCGTTCGGCGAAGGCGGTGATGCGGAGCATCCACTGACGCATGGGCCGGCGGATGACGGCGAAGCCACCGACCTCGGACTTGCCGTCGATGACCTCTTCGTTGGCGAGGACGGTGCCGAGTTCGGGGCACCAGTTGACGGGGGCTTCCGAGACGTAGGCGAGGCGCTTGGAGTCGCGGTAGGTGCGGCGCTGGGCCTCGGTGGTGCAGTCCGCGGGGTAGGTCAGCGTGGAGACATGCTCGGCGCGCTGGGTGACCGGGTTGAACCAGCTGTTGTAGATCTGGAGGAAGATCCACTGGGTCCAGCGGAAGTATCCGGTGTCGGTCGTGTCGACCTCGCGGGACCAGTCATACGAGAAACCGAGGGACCGGATCTGCCGCTTGAAATTGGTGATGTTGGCGTTGGTGGTGACGCGCGGATGCTGGCCGGTCTTGATGGCGTATTGCTCGGCCGGCAGGCCGAAAGCGTCCCAACCCATCGGGTGGAGGACATGGCGTCCCTGCGAGCGGCGGAACCGGGCGAGGATGTCGGTCGCGGTGTAGCCCTCGGGATGCCCGACATGCAGACCGGCCCCGGAGGGATAGGGGAACATGTCGAGGATGTAGAACTTGGGCGGCAGGGCGGCGGCGGTGGCGGGTTGGCCCGCGAGTCCGTGTCGGAGGCCGAAGGGGTGGGCGGAGGGAACGACCTCGCCGGGATTGAACGCCTTGAAGGTCTGCTCGGCTTCCCAGCGGTCCTGCCACCGGGGTTCGATCAGATGAAATGGATACTGCCTGCGTGCCATGTGCCGGGGATCATGGCGGCAAGGGGGGCTGCGTTTGAAGATTGAAGTTTGGATGTGGAGCCGTGAGGGGAGTGGCCAGATTGAAGGCCGGTCTGGGAACTGGCGACTGGGGACTGGGAACTGCGAAAAAACCGGTTTTCAAGGGCGCGGGTCGTCCGTAGGTTGCGCCGTCCGTGGCCGATGAAGGCCACGGTGATTCATTCCGACCCGCCATGGCTGCTGACAATTCCGTTGTTGCGAAAGTTGAACTCCCCGCGTTGAAGCCCCAGGCCGTGAAGTCACGGTTGGCGGGCACGCCAACCCAGGCCCCCAGGTATGCGACGACCGTTCGCAATGCGGCGGGCGCCGAGGTGGTGTTGGGTTGCCCGAAGGCCACGCGCGGGTTGGTGGCGCTGATGAACGTCCACGCGGTGAACGGTGGCGCGGCGTGTCACTGGGGCGGTCCGGCAGCGTTCGCGGAAATCAATTCGGCGATCCACGGGCTGATGTTCGGTGCCGCCGGGCGTCCGTGGCATGCGGCGTACAATTACGTCAACGACGCGGGCCATGCCGAGAACGGCATCTACGCGCTGCGCGCGAACTACGGCTTCGACGGCACGACCTTCGAGTGCCTCAAGGGGTTCCGGTCGATCGCGTCCAAGCTCACCGGGCACGGTGAATCCCATCTGAACCCCGAGGGCGTGCTGCTCTCGAACGGGCCGTTGGGTTCGGCATTGCCGCAGGCGCAGGGGTTGGCCATCGCGGATCATCTCGCGGGCAATGACCGCGTGACGATCGCGGTGGTGTCCGACGGCGCGTCGATGGAAGGCGAGGCCAAGGAGTCGTTCGCGGCGATTCCCGGCCTGGCGTCGAAGGGACATGTGAATCCCTTCGTGATGATCATCTCGGACAACGACACGAAGCTGTCGGGCCGCATCACCAAGGATTCCTTCTCGATGCAGCCGACGTTCGCGGCGTTGGATGACCTCGGCTGGGACGTGCGGAAGGTCGAGAATGGCCATGATCTGCAGGCGGTGTATCTCGCGTTGGAGAAGGCGGTCGCCGACACGAAGGCGAATGCCACGAAGCCGGTCTGCCTCTGGGTGAAGACGATCAAGGGCTACGGCGTGAAGTCGACGATGGAGAACGCCGCGGGTGGCCACGGGTTCCCGCTGGCCAACGGTGAGAAGATCATCGAGTTCGTGGACGAGATCTTCAGCGGCGCGACGCCCGCCGAATTCAAGACGTGGGCGCAGACGCTCCGGGCGGACTGGGAGGCGAAGGAAGCGGCCAAGAAGGCGAAGGCCGCGGCTGCCGCTGCGAATCCGGCACCGACGGTTGCCGCGATCAAGAAGGACAAGGTCCAGGCCGGTCTGGCGGCGGGTGCGATCAAGGCGGCGATGGAAGGGTACCCGGTCTACTCCGTGTCCTCGGACGTGCAGGGCTCGACGGGCATCAGCACCTTCCAGAAGGCCACGGGCCGGTTCATCGAGGTCGGCATCGCCGAGTCGAACATGATCTCGGTGGCGGCCGGTCTTTCGAAGGTCGGGTTCATCCCCATCGTGGACACCTTCGGCCAGTTCGGTGTGACGAAGGGCAACCTGCCGCTGACGATGGCGGCGCTGTCGCAGGCACCGGTCATCGCGATGTTCTCGCATGTCGGGTTCCAGGACGCGGCGGACGGGGCGTCGCACCAGGCGACGACCTACTTCGCGGCCGTCAGTGCGATCCCGCACACGGTGGTGGTTGCGCCCAGTTGCGCGGAAGAGGCCGAGGCGTTCATGTACGAGGCGGTCCGCCATATTGCGCAGGAACGCGAGGCCGGCCGGGACGGGGAGTCCGTGATCTTCTTCGTGGGCCGCGAGAATTACCCGGTGCGCTGGGTGGAAGGCTCGAACTACGCGTGGGGCAAGGCGCAGGTCATCCAGGAAGGCACGGACGTCGTGCTGGTGGGATCGGGCGTGCTGTTCAACAAGGCGCTGGAAGCGGCGAAGCTGCTGGCGGCGCAGGGACGTTCGGCGACGGTGATCAACAACCCGTTCGTGAACCTGGTGGACGTCGAAACCATCGGGGCCGCGGTGAAGAAGTGCGGCGGCCGGTTGGTCACGATCGAGGATCACCAGTTGATCTGCGGCATGGGCGCGCAGGTTTCGCATGCCCTGTCCACGGCTGGGATCGCGCATCGTGCGGTGTCGCTGGGCATCCACGGCGAGTTTGGCCAGTCGGCGTACATGGCGGAGGAACTCTACGTGCGCCACGGCCTCACCGGCCCCAAGATGGCCGAGGCGGCGCTGAAGCTCATCAACGGCTGAGGTGACGTGCGGTCTCCGGACCGCTGGTTTGGTCGGTTGTTTTCCGTCGGCGGATCCGGAACTGTCCGGGTTCGCCGACGGCGGTTTTTATATCACTATGATTCTCTGGGTTTACATCGCGATGCTGATCGCGGGCGGGATGGTGGGCTTCATCAAGGCGGGCTCGAAGGTCTCGATCATCGCGTCGACGGTGCTGGCGGTGCCGCTGGTGGCGGTGAACCTCGGGTATCTCCCATTGCAGGTGGCTTGGGTGGTGATCGGCATGGTGGCCGCGATCTTCGCCGTGCGGTTCGCCAAGACCCGGAAACCGATGCCGGCCATTCCGATGATCGTGGCGTCGGCGGTGGTGCTCACCTTGCTGATCGTGCGCGGGCGCTAGTTCGCATGGATCCGCGCCAACTGCCGGTCTGGGCGCTGCACCAGCCCATCCTTGAGTCGCTGCGCCAGCACGGTCGGCTGGTGTTGGTGGCGGCCACGGGATCCGGGAAGACCACGCAGGTGCCGCAGATGCTGCTGGACGCCGGCCTGGCGGGCGGGAAACGGATCGTCGTGCTGCAGCCCCGGCGCGTGGCGGCACGGACGGTGGCGTCGCGGGTGGCGTGGGAACGCGGCGGAAAGCTCGGGGGCGAGGTCGGGTATCAGGTCCGTTTCGAGGATCACATCGCGCGGGATACCAAGCTGTGCTTCGTGACGGAAGGCATCCTGCTGCGTTGGCTCCAGGACGACCGGACGCTGTCGGATATCGGGATCGTGGTGTTCGACGAGTTCCACGAGCGCAATCTCCTCAGTGATGTGGCGCTGGCCTTGGTGAAGGAGTTGCGCCGGACGTCGCGGCCGGATCTGGGAATCGTGGTGATGTCGGCGACGTTGGATGCGGAACCGGTGGCGAGGTATCTGGGGCCGGGGGAGTTGCCAGTTGCCAGTGGCCAGATGCCAGAGGGGAGTCGCCAGTTGCCAGATTCCGGGACTGGAAACCGGGGACTGGAGACTGGGGGTTCTTCGGCCAGCCTCCTGACGTCGTCTGCTACCTTGGAGAGCGTAGCTGACGAGGTCACGAGGCAGTGGTGCCGGGCTTCAAACTTGAATCTTCAAACTTCCAACTCACTCCCCAGCCTCCTGACGTCGTCTGCTACCTTGGAGAGCGTAGCTGACGAGGTCACGAGGCAGTGGTGCCGGGCTTCAAACTTGAATCTTCAAACTTCCAACTCACTCCCCAGCCTCCTGACGTCGTCTGCTACGGTGCCGGTGCTGGTTTCGGAGGGGCGGACGTTTCCGGTGGAGGTCCGGTGGGCGGACTACAACGACGGGCGACCGGAGTGGGAGCAGGCGGTGGCGGCGGTGGAGAAGATCGTGTCGAACGGGTGGGAGGGGGACATCCTGGTGTTCATGCCGGGGATGGGTGAGATCCAGACGACGCTTCGGGAGTTGGGAGCGGCGCGTTTGGGTGAGAAGGTGAACCTGATGGCGTTGCACGGCGACCTGCCTCCGGAGGAGCAGGACCGTGCCTTCCAGCCGAGTGAACGTCGAAAGATTGTCGTCAGCACGAACGTCGCGGAGACGAGCGTCACGATCGATGGGGTGCGTCATGTGGTGGACGCGGGGTTGGCGCGGGTAGCGCGGTACGACTCGGAGCGTGGAATCCAGACGTTGCTGGTGGAACAGATCAGCCGGGCTTCGGCGGACCAGCGGGCAGGGCGCGCGGGCCGGACGGCGCCGGGAACGTGCTGGCGGTTGTGGACGGAGAGCGGACACCTGAACCGACCAGCGCGGAACACGCCGGAGATCCAGCGGGCCGACCTCGCGGAAGTGGTCCTCTTGCTGCATTCGCTGGGTGTTCGTCGGGCGGTTGAATTTGACTGGTTGGATCGTCCAGACCGGGAGGCCGTGGAACGTGCGGAGCGATTGCTGGTGACCCTGGGCGCGTTGGAGGCGGGGGATTCGGCGCACGGTGAACTGACCGAGATCGGCCGGAGGATGCTGCGGCTTCCGATGCATCCACGGTTTGGTCGGATGCTGGTGGAGGCCGGGCGTCGTGGATGTGTTCCGTCGGCGGCCCTGTGTGCGTCGCTGGTGAGCGGTCGGGATCTGATGGTGCGGATCGGTCGGGACGAAGGGCACCTGAAGGATCGGCGGGAAGTGTTCGAAGGGGATGGAGGTAGTGATTTCCACACGCTGCTCCGGGCGCATCAGTTCGCGCGGAACAACGGATTCTCCGTCGACGCGTGTCGGCGCCATGCCATCCACGGGCAGACGGCGCGGCAGGTGGAGGATACCTACCGGCAGATCCTGCAGTTGGCGCGTCGCGAGGGATTGTTGGCGGGAGGCGAGGACGGTGCCGGGGAGACGAAACCCGAGGCACTGGAGCGTTGTCTGGTGGCGGGATTCGTGGACCAGCTTTGCCTGCGGAAGAACCTGGGGACGCTCGATTGCGAGCTGACGGAAGGTCGCGCCGGGACGCTGGTGCGCGAGAGCGTCGTTCAGGATGCGTCGTTGTTTGTGGCGGCTTCGGTGCGGGAGGTCAGTGGCCGGGGCGGGAAGCTCACGTTGTTGTCGCAATGCACGGCGGTGAAACTGGAGTGGCTGCGCGAGATGTTCCCGCAGCATTTCAGTTCACGCCTGGAGCACCTGTACGATCGCACCCACAAGCGGGTGGCGGCGGTGGATGTGATCCGGTTCCTCGATCTGGTGGTGGATCAACAGCACCGGCGGGAGGTGGATCCGGTGGCGTCGGGCCGGTGCCTCGCGGATGCGGCAGCGCGCGGGTGGCTGGAGTTGCCGAACATCGATCATGCGGTGCAGCAGTGGATCGGTCGGGTGGAATGCCTGCGGGCAGCGGTGCCCGAACTGGAGTTGCCGTCGATGGCCATGGAAGGCCGGCAACACGCGTTGGAGGCGGGGTTTCGCGGAATGACGCTGGGGCGCGAGGCGCAGGCGGCGAACCTGCTGCCGGCGTTCCGGGCGGTGCTTTCGAAGGATCTGCAGTCCTTTGTCGATGAGTTGGCACCCTTGCAGGTAGCGGGCGTGGAAGGAAAGCCGTGGAAGCTGGCGTACGCGGTCGACAAGGACGACGCATCGGCGCCGCCGGTGCCCGAGGTCCAGGTCAAGCTGCTGGACCTGCTGCCGCTGAAGGAACATCCGCGCGTGGCGGAAGGACGGGTGCCGATCCGGATCTGGATCCAGGACCCGACGGGGAAGCGGTTGGCCTCGACGCGGGATTGGCCGGCGTGGCGTGCGGGAGAGTATCCGAAGATCCGGTCGACGCTGAAGACGAAGCACCCGGGGTTCCTGTGGCCGTGAGCGGAGTGGCGATGTCCTCATCGCCGTGGGGAGGGGCTTTGGGACAGGGCGACGAGGACGTCGCCGCCCCGTTCGGTAGCGGAGTGGCGATGTCCTCATCGCCATGGGGAGGGGCTTGGGGAGAGGGCGACGTGGACGTCGCCGCCCCGTTCCAAATTGTTTACGACTTGATGTCGCGGACACTGAAGACGGCGACGCCGCCGGCGAAGAAGGTGGCGTTCATCCCGAGGAGGAGGAAGAGGGACTCGCCGATGCGTCCCCACTGGATGGGTTCGCCGTAGAGCTGTTGCCAGAGGTTGAGGTGGTAGGTGAGGAACCACGGCTTCAGGTCATTGAACCAGGGAATGTTCATCATGATGAAGCTGAGGAACACGAGGGAGAGGGCGAGGATGGTGGCGGCGGCGGGCTTCACGTTGAAGCATCCGAAGAAGAACGAGAGGCCCATGACGGAGATGGCGGCCATCGACATGAAGACATGCGCGCCGGCGAAGCGGATGAGGCCGTCGCGGGGGGCGAAGACCGCGAAGGATTCGCCCGGGAAGAAGTAGAACAGTCCGCCCCAGTCGAAGCAGGTGAGGCCGAGGAGGAGTCCGCTCACGCCGAGCATGAGGCAGAGCAGCATGGAGAAGATCGAGCCGGCGGCCCACTTGAGGGCGAGCAGGCGGACCCGCGAGATCGGACGCGCGAGGATCAGGCGCAGGGTGCCGTCCTCGGCTTCCTTGGCGACGAGGTCGCCGCCGACGAGGGCTCCGAACAGGGGCAGCAGGATGATGGCGAGCCAGAAGTTGGTGAAGGTGGCGGCGGTGAGCGGCGACAGGAACTGGGTCATGTCGTAGCCGTTGTTCTCGAGGAGGCGGCCCATGTCGGCGGAGGCGCGCGAGAATCGGAAGACGAGGAGGATCACTGCCTGCGCGAGCAGGAACATGGTGAACCCGATATAGGTCCGCTTCTTGCCGAAGAGCTTCCAGAGTTCGTTGCGGAGTTGGAGGAGGAGCATGGCGTGGGAGGTCGAGGGCAGGAAAGCTTCAGGACGCACGGGTGGACGCGGCGATGGGCGGCGGGGCGGACTCCGTGCCCTGGCCAAGGCGGGCGGACTTCACGACGGAGAGATAGAAATCCTCCAGGGTCTGCGGTTCGCGCTGGGCTCCCTCGACGTTGTGCCCGGCTTCGACCAGGCGTCGGACGATCCCGCTGACGTTGCGTCCAGGGGCGAGGAGGACGTGGCCGGAGGGATCGGAACCGGTGATCCATCCCTCCGCGAGGAGCAGTGCGGCGGCTTCGGTGAAGCGGTCGACGTCGAGGATGAGTTTCGGGGCGGAGGCGCGTGTCTCGGCGAGGGTGCCGTCAAAGACCTTCCGGCCGCCGTGGATGACGGCGATGCGGGAGCACAGTTGCTCGACCTCGGAGAGCAGGTGGGAGGACAGGAGGATGGTCAGGCCCAGGTTGCGATGGAGTCGCCGGATGGTCTCGCGCATCTCGTGGATGCCCTCGGGGTCGAGACCGTTGGTGGGTTCGTCGAGGATGAGGAGTTCGGGTCCGGGGAGCAGGGCCTGCGCGAGGGCGAGACGGGCGCGCATGCCGTGGGAATAGGTGCGGACCTTGGAATCCTCGCGTCCGCCGAGCCCGACCCATTCGGCGACCTCGCGGATGCGCTGGGCGGAAGTGGGGGCGGTGTAGGTGGCGAGGATCTCGAGGTTCCGGCGGCCGCTGAGGTAATCGTAGAAGATGGGCGTCTCAAAGATGGCTCCGACCTTGCGGAGGGCGTCGTGACGGTTGCGGGTGACGTCGTGGCCGCAGACGAGGACGGAGCCCGAGGTGGGCCAGACCTGGCCGAGGAGCATGCCGATGGTGGTGCTCTTCCCGGCCCCGTTGTGGCCCAGCAGGCCGAAGATCTCGCCCTTGGGAACGGTCAGGTCGAGGGATTCGACGGCGGGGCGGTTGCCGAAGATCTTGGTGAGCTTTTCGAGGGTGATCATCGCGTGGGTTGCGGAAGCAGGGCGGGAAGGATTGTCACGGCGCGCCTGGGGAAGGCTCGGCTTCGAGGGTGAAGAAGGTCTTCACGGCGCCATCGGCGTAGAGGTGGTTCTTGCCGCGGTTGGCGCCGCGGGCGGCGTGGAAGCTCTCCTTGTCGCTGAACAGGGCAACACCGTCGGACTTGAGCGAGAGCCCCATGAGCTTCGGGTGGTCGGCCGACTGTCCGTTCAGGAGGAAGTTCCAGAAGTAGCTGGACCCGGTCCGTTCGAAGACGCGTTGGCGGTCCGAGGGACAACGGAGGACGTCGCGGTTGCCAAGGTGCGGGGCGAGCACGTCCTCGACGGCGTTGGTGACGACCTGGTTGGTGTCGGTGGAGCGGTTGGCCATCGTGGGAAACCGGTTCTGGTGGTCGTCGAGGTAGAGTCGGAGGGCGATCCCGACCTGACGGAGGTTGGAGAGGCAGGCGGTGGCGCGCGCGGATTCGGTAGCCTTGCCAAGCGTTGGGAGGAGAAGGCCTGCCAGGATCGCGATGATGGCGATGACCACGAGCAGTTCGATCAGCGTGAAGGCGTGGGGGGCTCGGTTCATCTTACTTCGGTGGACCGGGGCGGCGGCGGTTCCGGAAGGAGCCACCGGTTTCCATGTTGCGCTGGAGTTCCTCGACGAGTGGTTGGAGTTGGGCACGCGTGTCGGCGGAGCCTTCGTCCATGAAGGTCTTGAGGCCCTTGGAGACGATGCGGTCGCGGGCCTCGGGGCTTAGTCCGGCGAAGGGATCCTCGCCGGGATCAGGCGCTGTGTTGCCGCCTTCGCCGGCATCGGCGGCCTGCAGCCGGGCCTCGCGCAGGCGTCGGAGGGAATCCTCGATGGACCGGCGGCGCTGGGCTTCGGGCATCTGCTCGAAGGCGGAGAGCATCTGGGTGACGCCGGAGGGCAGGGTGAGTTCGAGAAGTTCGGCCTTCTCGGATTCGGTCATCTGCGTGAGCCAGTCGCGCCATTCGCCAGCGAGGCGGGCTTCGCGGCGATCCTCGGGCTTCAAGGCGTTGAGGAGTTCGGCGAGGCGTCGGATGGCCTTGCGTCGTTCCTCGGGACTGAGCTTGGAAAGGTCCGTGGACTGGAGGAGGGCACGGATCTTTGCGGGACTGGGCTTGAGGTGTCGCACCAAGGCGAAACCTCCGTACGCGATGGCCCATGCGGCGACGAGACCGGCGAGCGAATACCAGAGTGGACGTGAGCGGGGCGACACTCTGAGGACGCTAGGTGGACGCGAAGGAATCGGAACGAAAATTTTCGGGAAAGAAGGTGGTGGGCTGGCGGCGGTGAACGTTCCGCGGTATCACCGCGCCAGCATGTTGTTGTTTCGGGAACGCATTCCGTCGGGGTGGGTGGAGAAGGTCCGGTCGAACATCGGAGCCGTGCTGGTCGATCATGCCCATCTGGAGCGGAAGGCGGCGACGACGGCGATCACGCTGGAGAAGTACCGGCAATTGTACGGCGAGGTGCACACGCTGAACGCCATCGCGATCGAGGAGTTGCAGCACTTCGAGTTGGTGTTGCAGTTGTTGAAGCGTCGTGGGGTGGAGTTTGGGCAACCGGTGCGCAGCCCGTGGATCTCCGGAATGATGGGCGCGGTGCGCCATGGGAACAATCGGGAGCAGGTGATCGATCACCTGCTGTGCTGTGCGTTGATCGAGGGTCGGAGCTGCGAGAAGTTTCAGGTGTTGTCGCGGGAGTTGGTGGCCGAGGAACCCGAACTGGCGACGTTCTACGGCAGTCTGGTGGAATCGGAGGGGAACCATTACGCGACGTATCTCCTCATGGCGCGGCACATCGACGAGGCGGAGACGGACCGTCGGCTGGATTGGTTTCTGGATCTCGACGCGCAGTTGATCCGGGAGCCGCACGCGCTGCCCATCCTGCATTGAGCGGGATTTTCCTTCTACCTCAGCCTCCTGACGTCGACTGCTACGTTGAAGGGGGTAGTTGACGACGTGAGGAGACAAGAGGCTGGGGGCGGGCGCATCGTGACACTGCCCCCTTTTGGAAGTGATTCGGGGCGGCGATGTCCTCATCGCCATTGGGAATGGCTTTGGAACGGCGACGAGGACGTCGCCACCCCGTTCCTTACGGGGGCAGTGTCAAGATGCGCCCGCTGGGGGCGGATCCCTCAGTTTCAAGTTTTCAAGGGCCACACGGGTGGGTACAGGCTTGGGTATGGAGCCTGTACGCGCAGAGGAGTTGCCGCCGGTGGATGCCCACGTGCACATCGTGGGGACAGGTGCCGGTGGGACGGGATGCTGGTTGGACATGACGAGTGGGTTCCGTCGGTTGCAGGCGCGGTTGCTGCTCGGGGCGATCGGGATGGAGGCATCGTCACTGAAGGGTGATTTCGACCGGTTGTATGTGGAACACCTGCTGGCGAAGTTGCGGGAGTCGTCGATGCGCGCGGCGGTGATCCTGGCACAGGAGGAGGTCCATGACGGGCATGGTAAACGGGTGCCCGGGGCAGGCCTGTTCCACGTGCCGAACGGGTATGTGCTGGACCTGGCGCGGAAGCATCGTGAGTTCATCCCAGCGGTTTCGATCCATCCGGGACGGCCTGATGCAATGGACGAGTTGGAGCGTTGCCTCGAGGGCGGCGCGGCCATGATGAAGATCCTGCCGAATGTTCAGAACATCGATTGCTCGAATCGGAAGTTCGCGAAGTTCTGGGAGCGGATGGCCTCGGCGGGATTGCCGCTCCTTTCGCACACGGGGGGCGAGAAGACCTTGCCGGTGGTGGATCCGGAGTTGGCGCATCCGCGGCATCTGGAGTTGCCGTTGCAGATGGGGGTCAAGGTCATCGCGGCGCATTGCGCGACCAAGAGCGCATTGTTCGATGCGAACTGGTTTCCAGACTTTGTCGCAATGACGGAGCGGCATCCGAACCTTTACGGGGACAACAGCGCGTTCAACGTGCTGAACAACCGGATCCGTGGCGACACCGTGCCGCGGACGCTGGCGGAGCCGCTGGCATCGCGGATCGTGCATGGCAGCGATTGGCCGGTGCCCGTGAATGGGTGGTGGGCACGAATGAAGGGGTACATCGATGCGGAGACGCATCGGCGGTGGCAGAAGCATCCGAACCTCCTTGAGCGGGACTATCAGTTGAAGCGGGCGAAGGGTTATGCGCCGGCGACCTTCACGAGGATCTGGAGTCTGATCCGAAGACCGGGGCGGTCAGGGACCTGAGGGTGACTGCTGCGCGGAAGCTGTGTTGGAAAACCCATTTTCACACCGGCTCCGTTCGGAACGGGGTGGCGACGTCCTCGTCGCCGTTCCTGAATCTTGTCTGGGCGATGAAGACATCGCCACCCCGACGACGGAGTTCAGGTGCATCCGCCTCAGGATGGGCGACTCAAAAGGCGGGACGCCTTTCACGGAACGGGGCATCGTTTGGTCATGGATTCGGCGTTGGTCGGGAAGGTGGTGGTGGTCACGGGAGCTTCCGGAGGCATCGGGATGGCGATGGCGCGGCGGTTCGCGGGGGAGGGGGCGCGCGTGGTGGCGCACTACCGGACCGGACGGGACCGTGCGGAGGGGTTGGTGAAGGCCTTGGGCAAGGATGCGATGGCGGTTCGGGCGGATCTCACGCGGGAGGCGGACGTTCGTCGGATGTTCGCTACGGTGATGCGCCGGCATGGCCAGATCGACACGCTGGTCGTCAATGCGGGTTCCTGGGCGAGCGACTCGTTGCCGGTGGACGAGATTCCGCTTCGACGCTGGCGGCAGACGGTGGACGCGGTGTTGACGTCGGCTTTCCTGAGCCTGCGGGAGTTCAGCCGGGTGATGCGTCGCCAGCGCCGAGGGAATGCGGTGTTGGTGGCTTCGACGGCGGGTGTGTTTGGCGAGGCGGGCCACCTGGATTACGCGTCGGCGAAGGCGGCGATGGCGTACGGCATGGTGCGGACGTTGAAGAATGAGTTCGCGCGGTTGGCGCCGCACACGGCGGACTATTGTGGCGGGCGCATCAACGCGATCTGTCCGGGGTGGACGGTGGTTCCGAGGAACGCGGCGAAGTTGAAGGACGCGTCGACGGTTCGGAAGGTCACGGCGACCATGGCGCTGCCGCAGATCGGGCGTCCGGACGATATGGCGAACGCGGCGGTGTTCCTGGCCTCGGACGTACTGGCGCGGCACATCACGGGGCAAACCCTGGTGGTGGCCGGGGGCATGGAGGGCCGCCTGTTGTGGCAGCCCGACGAGATTGATCCGTCGACGGCGTGACTTCGTGGGAGGTCAGACGGCGGAGCTGGAGGAGGCGATCCGGGGTGCGGTGGGGGGAGTTTTTCGGGTGATGCGTGTAAGGTACCCATCATTGGTGTTGGTGTGGATGCCGTGTTTTGCGAACGTTGGTTAATAACACATTTCGGATGTGGAAGGAGTTCTCGGTTGCCCCTTGGTTTGGACCTTGGAGTCATGGTGCTCGTGCCTTTCTCGTCTCAGGGAGTGTGACTTTCGATATGTCAGGATGACATTCCGTGAACATGAACATCAGCCGGCTCCGGGCTGGCCGCAGGTCATTGGCTTCCTGTTGTCGCGGATGACAGGCAAAGGATTCTGGCTGTCTTGCGGGTGGTTACTGATCAGCATTCTGGCTGTTGTCGCCCCGAGCGGATTGAGCGCTCAGCAGTTTGCCGTGCTGACCAATATCGCAGCCATCAAGCAGCTGACTCCCGAACGCGCCGCGCAAGGCCTGCCTGCCCGTATTTCCGGGGTTGTGACCGGAGGGAATCCATCGGCGGAGGACCTGTTCGTGGAAGGTGAGGATGGATCCATCTATCTCACTCCCAGCGATCAGATCTCTGGGATCGCCATTGGAGATCGAGTCGTTGTCGAGGGTGTGACGGATGCGGGGGGATTTGCCCCGCAACTGATTCCGGAACGGGTGGAACGTCTGGGTCGAGGTCCCATTCCGGCCACGATCCAGGTTCGGGATGAGGACCTGATCGATGGCCGTCTGGAAGGACGCCGGATCGAGATGGAGGCCCTCGTGATTGCGGCCATGCGTAGGAGCGCTACAACCAATGATTACGTCCAGTTGGTCCTTGCGGAGACCAACTGGGATGTCACGGCGGACGTATGGGGCGATCCGGAGTTCGATAAGTTGACGGGGCTCCTTGGATCGCGAGTCCGGATCTCAGGCATCTTCCTGGCGGGGTACAATGCCGAGCGACAGTTGATCATGCGCCGATTGCTGGTGACGGCGGTGGATTCCGTGACGGTGACCCGCAAAGGGGCGGCCAGGATCCTGGACTATACCCGGACCCCCATTCGCCAGTTGTTGCAGTACGGAGATCATCGCTCCGGTGATGGTTGGGTCCGTCTTGACGGAATCGTGACCGCGGAGTTGTCGCCGGGTTCTGTGATGTTGCAGGACGAATCGGGTGGAGTCCGGGTGTACTATCGTGGGCCGACCGGGAGTCGACCGGGAGACCGTGTTCGCCTGTTGGGGGTTCCAAAGTCTGAATCCCGTCGGCGCTGGCTCCCAACGGGTCTTGTGGCCGATGATCCAGCCGAGGGTGTGGTGCTTTTTCGGGCGGACGCGGGAGAGATTGCGGGGCGGGGTGAGTTGCCTGAGGCGGTCGATATCGCTGTGACCCAGTTGGGTGAGCGGGAGTACAATCAGCGCCGGGTGCGATTCTCAGCCCAGGTGCTGGCGGTTGGGTACTCGATGGTGGTCGGGCAGTTTCAAGTCACACTGAATGCAGGCGGGTATTTGTTGGAAGCCCGTGGACCGGCGATTTCGGCGGCGGGACTTCCGCGGGCTGGGAGCACGGTATCGGTGACCGGGTTTCTGGATCAGTATGGAGACCCGGATGTGAGCCATCAGGGATTTCACCTCTACATGACCGGCGCGGACGACGTGAAGTTGGTCGAGGCGCCGCCGGTGGACCTGACGCGGCCGTTGGCCTTTGGCATCGCGGGCTTGGGCGGCTTGGGGTTGGTGGCCTTGGGATGGGCCTTCGCCCTGCGGCGGAGTGTGCGGGCCCGCACGAAGGAATTGGAGGCTGCGAACGCAGCGAAGAGCCAGTTCCTCGCCAACATGAGTCACGAGATCCGGACACCGATGAACGGGGTGATCGGGATGACCAGCCTGCTGCTGGACACGCCCCTCAGTACAAAGCAGAGGCAGTATGCGGAGATGATCGCGAGCAGCGGTGAGTCCCTGATGGCCGTCATCAACGACATCCTGGACATCTCCAAGATCGAGGCTGGCCGGATCGAGTTCGTCCAGGCGCCCTTTTGCCTCCAGACCGTATTGGAGGAGGTCCTTTCGCCGATGCGGCCCAAGGCGCATCAGAATGGGGTCGAGGTGTCCGCCACGATTGCCCCCGGCATCCCGTCGCAGTGGGTCGGAGACTCGTTCCGGATTCGGCAGGTCCTGTTCAATCTGGTGGGCAACGCCGTGAAGTTCACCGAACAGGGTTCGGTGAAGCTCCGGGTGGGCTTGGTGGCGGCGTCGGATGCCAGTGGCGATGGGAATGGCGTGGCCGCGGGGAATGTGGTGCGGCTGCGGTTTGAGGTTCACGACACGGGAATCGGGATTTCCCGCGAGGCGATCGATCGGTTGTTTGTGAATTATGCACAAGCGGACCGATCCACGACGCGGCGTTATGGCGGGACGGGTCTGGGGTTGGCGATCGCCAAGGAGTTGACCCAGCGGATGGGCGGACAGATCGGGGTGGCGAGCGTGGTGGGAAAGGGGTCCGAGTTCTGGTTTGAACTGCCTCTGGAGGTTGGGGAGGAGAAGGACATCCGGAATGTCGCTGTTGCCGAAGTCCCGGAACCGTCCAGCCCCGCGCCGGGAGCTTCAGCGTTGCCGGGTGGCCTTCTGATCCCCCGGGTTCTCGTCGCGGACGACAACCGCGTGAACCAACTGATGATCGTGTCGATGCTGCGTAAGTTTGGATGGGAGTCCGACGTGGTCAGCACCGGTGTGGCGGCGGTGGCGGCGGCCAAGGCCCGTAATTACGACCTGATCCTGATGGATGTGGAAATGCCCGAGATGGATGGTGTGGAAGCGACACGGCAGATTCGTGAATCGGCCGCCGGATCGATTCATTCGCGGGTTTGCATCATTGCCCTGACAGCGCACGCCATGGCGGGAGATCGGGAGCAATTCATGGCGGCGGGCATGGATGAGTGTATCACCAAGCCGGCGACCTTGGCGCAGTTGGCTTCGAAGCTGAAACGCTTCCATCCGAGCGTGAACAGTCGACGTGGCGGGTGAGGGAACAGGACCGGGAGATTCAAAAAGGGGAACGGAAGGATTCGACCACCTTGCCGATGATCTGCTCGCGGGGGACGACGGCGTGGACCAGGACGGTGGTGGGCAGGGAGCGATTGTCGCCGAGGAGGGCGAAGCTGCCTTCGATGAGTCGGCCATTACGGATCTCCAGGTTGCCCGGGGAGACGTTGTAGGTGTCTTCGGCGAGCGGACGTCCGTCGACGTGCACGCGTCCGTTGCGGGCATCGATGGTTTCTCCAGGAAGTCCGACGACGCGCTTGATGATGAACTCGTCGCGGAACCGGGCGACGACGACGTCGCCACGCGCTGGCGGGGAAGTGTCGAAAGCCCGGGTGTGGACCAGCAAGACGGTGCCTTGGGTGAGTGTTGGTTCCATGCTGCGGCCCTTGACCAGCACGAGACGGAAATGGGTCCGGGCCAGCGCGAGGAGGAGAAGCAGTCCGACGATGGACCAGCCCAGCAAAACCCGCCGACGGCGTGGCGCGGGTCCTTGGGGAGCGGCGCCGGAAGCGTTCACAGGGTTTCCGGCTGGGGTTTGTGACGGAGCAGTTCGCTGAGTTGGGAGCGGCCCTGAAGCGGTCCTGGGGTCCGCGAGAGGTGGACGAGCGTTCCGATCAGTTCGCTTTGGCGCCCGGTGAGTTCAGCCATGCGGAGCGCTTCGCCAGCGAGTTCGCAGACGAGGGGTTCGAGGGGTTGGCGGTTGGCGTAATCCTGGTAGACCTCGAGCCAGCGGGCGTGCAGGTGGGCGCGCTTCAAGCCCTGGAGCAGACCGCGCACGGCGAAGGGTTCCGCACCGGTGCCTTGGAATCCCGCGGCGGCGTCCTCGAGCATGGCCACGGATTCGGGAACTTCCTGGATTGATTCCGTGGAGTTCAGAACGGGCAGGATGGAGTCCTTGGGTTCGTTGAGCATCCGCCGCTGGGCGTGGGAAATGTAGCGGAGGCAAAGGGCGTCCAGATTGCTGCGGGCCTGACCAACCTCCGAGAAGGAATCCGATGAGTTCAGCAGGATGGAATCCACCACGGCATCCTTGGAGAGGGTGCTGGGGGCGTCTTCGACGAGTCGACCTGCCGAGTATCCGACGAGGCCCGCGCAGAGCGCTGTGGCGGCGAAGAACGAGAGGATCGATGCGTGCATGTGAGACCTTGAGCTTTGTTGTCTCCGGGAGTGGCCGTCCCGGAGGCTGCGGCTTCTTACCCGGCAGATGGGCGGAAGGTTTCAGGGGGAGTTTGAAGATTTCAGTTTTGAGTTGGGGGAGTATCCAGTTGCCAGATGCCAGAAGCCTCGGGGAACTGGAGGCTTTCCCGCCGGGTGGGGGCATCCGGCCTTCAGAACGGGATCCCACTTGCGGGATGATGGATTCCGGAATTGGGAACCGCGGGTTCTTCCACAGCCTCCTGACGTCGACTGCTACGATCTGGGTGGGTAGTTGCCGACGTGAGGAGGCAGGCTTGAACCCTTGGACCAGGGACTTCTTCCACAGCCTCGTTACCTCGTCTGCTACGCTTGGGGGGCTTGAATCTTGAAACTTCAAACTTGGGACTCCTTCCACAGCCTCCTGACGTCGACTGCTACGATCTGGGTGGGTAGTTGCCGACGTGAGGAGGCAGGCTTGAACCCTTGGACCAGGGACTTCTTCCACAGCCTCGTTACCTCGTCTGCTACGCTTGGGGGGCTTGAATCTTGAAACTTCAAACTTGGGACTCCTTCCACAGCCTCCTGATGTCGACTGCTACGATCTGGGTGGGTAGTTGCCGACGTGAGCAGGCAGGCTTGAACCCTTGGACCAGAGACTTCTTCCACAGCCTCGTTACCTCGTCTGCTACGCTTGGGGGCTTGAATCTTGAAACTTCAAACTTGGGACTCCTTCCACAGCCTCCTGACGTCGACTGCTACGATCTGGGTGGGTAGTTGCCGACGTGAGCAGGCAGGCTTGAACCCTTGGACCAGGGACTTCTTCCACAGCCTCGTTACCTCGTCTGCTACGCTTGGGGGGCTTGAATCTTGAAACTTCAAACTTGGGACTCCTTCCACAGCCTCCTGACGTCGACTGCTACGATCTGGGTGGGTAGTTGCCGACGTGAGCAGGCAGGCTTGAACCCTTGGACCAGGGACTTCTTCCACAGCCTCGTTACCTCGTCTGCTACGCTTGGGGGCTTGAATCTTGAAACTTCAAACTTGGGACTCCTTCCACACGGGGCTGGCCAGTGCGGGTGGTTCCGTCGGAGGCTGGGGCATGGGTGCGTTGCTGGTGCTGAGTGATGTTCATCGGGCGGGTCCGATCGAGCAGACCCGGCGTGGATTCGATGCGCAGGCGGTGGGTAATCCTTTCCTGCGCGGGTTCCAGCGGGTCTACCGGCGCTACGTCTGGATGGATGATCCCATGGCGCACAACCATCTGTTGGAAGCCATCGTGCGCCGGGTGCCGGATCCGGAGTGGGTGGTGGCGAACGGGGACTTCACCCTCGACACGGCATTCGTCGGGGTGAGCGAGGAAGGTGCTTACGAAAGCGCGTCGGAGGCCCTCGCGATCCTGCGTCGGGCCTATGGGGGACGTTTGCGATGCACGCTTGGGGATCACGATATCGGGAAGAAGAGCTTCATCGGGGATGCTGGCGGCGTGCGTCGGCGGAGTCTCGAACGGTGTGAGTCAGACCTTGGGATCCCGCGGTTATGGCATGAGGATTTTCCGGGATGGCGATGGATCGGGGTGACGTCGACCCTGGCATCGTGGCCGGTGTTTCGGGTGGAGACACCGCAGGAAGAGCACGCGTGGTGGGCGGAGGCCCACGCAGCGCATCTTGCGGCGATTGACCGGTTGTTCGCTGAGGCGAACGCGATGGGGTTGCGCACGGTGCTGTTCTGCCACGATCCAACGGCATTGCCTTTCCTGCGTCGGTTGCCGGGGGTGTCGGCGGCGTTGCCAGTCATCGGGTCGACCGTGATCGGGCACCTGCACACCCGATTGGTGCTGCGGGTGGGGCGGTTGCTGGCCGGGGTTCCGCAGGTGGGTTGGGCGGGACACAGCATCCGGCGATACACGGCGGCGTTGAATCAGGCCCGGAGTTGGCGGGAATTCCGGGTGCAACTGTGTCCGTCGCCGACGGGCGTCCAATTGCTCAAGGACGGTGGGTATCTGAAAACGGAATGGCCGCCGACCGGATACGAGGTCCGATGGGCGGCCCATGATCTGCCCTGGACCGGGTGAGGGTCGCGGGCGTCGGGGGGCGGATTACTGGGAGGCCCAGTCGAGGGCGGCCTGGATCTCGGCGGGGGTGAAGATCGTGTTCATGACGCGCGGGGCGCGGTTCGGATCCTTTGGATAGACGAGGACGAGCGGAACGCCGCGGCGGTTGTAGCGGCGGAGTTCGGAAGCGATCTCCGGATTGGAGTCGGTGAAGTCGCCTTCGAAGACAGCGAAGTTGCCCTTGGTGAGGCGCTCGATGGTGGGAGCGATCTCGATGGAGCGGACGAGGTTGAACTTGCAGTTCGCGCAGTTGTCCGCGGTGAAGTCGACGAGCACGGGGTGACCGGCGGCGCGGGCTTCGGCGACAGCGGCCTTGGACCAGGGTTGCCAGGCGATCTTGGGCTGGCGTTGGGAGGCGGGGGTGCGCCAGTCGAGGGCGATTTCCATGAAGCCGATGTACCCGCCGGCCAGGAGGACAACGGCAGTCAGGATGCCGGCAAGGGGGCGACCCGCGCGCTGGGCGAATTCGCCCCACGACCAGGCGGCGGCGGCAACGATCACGAGGAAGAGTCCGAACCAGAGGACGCCGGCGTGGCCCATGCGACCGGCGGTGAACCAGAAGATCCAGATGGCGGTGCCGAGGATGGGGAAGCCCATGGCGACCTTGAAGCGGACCATCCAGTCGCCGGGGCGCGGCAGGAGCTTGAGCCAGGCGGGTTGCCAGCACAGGAGGACGAAGGGCAGGGCGAGGCCGAGACCGACGGTGAGGAAGATGAGGACGAGGACCAGCGGGGGTTGGGTGAAGGCAAAGGCCACGGCGGTGGCGAGGAACGGAGCGGTGCAGGGCGTGGCGAGCACCGCGGCGAGGACGCCGTTGAAGAAGGCGGCCGCAGGACCTTCGCGGCGGATCATCTCGGTGGCCGAGTTGAGGGCCTGTCCTTCGACGGAGACTTCAAACACGCCGAAGAGGTTGAGGGCGACCAGCACCATCAGGACGCACAGCAGGACGCGGAAGGTGGGGCTCTGGAAGGCGGTGTTCCAATTCGCGTCCTGGCCGGCGGCCTGCAGTCCGAGGAGCACCAGTGCGAGAACGAAGAAGCAGGTGAGCACGCCCAGGCCGTAGACGATGCCGAGCTTGCGGACATGCCGCGGGTTGCTTCCGGATTGCCGGACGAAGCTCAGGACCTTGAGCGCGATGACCGGGAGCACGCAGGGCATGATGTTCAGGATGAGCCCGCCGAGTAGGGCGGCTCCGAGCATCGGGACCAGCGAGGCCCACGAGAAAGGCACCGGTTCGCCCATTGCGGGCGGCATGATGGAGAGGTTCACCTCGACACCCTTGCTCTCCGGTGTGTTGGGGAGGGCGACCAGGATGCCGGTGATATTCGTCGGCCAGCCCGAATCGGTTTCGCTGACGACCTTGCGCAGGCGGAGTTTTCCGGCAGGTGCCCCATCCGGACGTTCGGTGCGCGCGCCCACATCCACGCCCTTGGGTTGGAACGGATAGAAGTCGGCCTTCTTTGCGTCGGTCATCCAATCGATCAGGATGGCGCGTTGTTTCCCGGGTTCGGTGGATTCCCAGCGGGCAATGGCGCGTACCTTGGGATCCAGGACGGGGATGGCGGCAACGGTTTCGGCGATGCGCTGGGCGGAGGCGGACAGGGTGGATTGCGAACCGATGCGGAGCGAGGCCTGGATATCGGCCTTTCCGGGGACGCATTCTTCCTGGCACTCGAGCCAGCCGACCTCGCCAGCGAGGTTGATCGTGCCGGGCGTGGCGTTGGTGGCGACGCGGAGCGGCACGATGAGAAGGACGGTGCCCTCGTAGATGTGGGTGATCCCGGAGGGTTCCTCCAATTGGTGTGGCACCGGCCAGCGGACGGGGTCCGCGGTGATGCCCGGTGGGAGGTTCCACTCGATCCGGGTGGCGATGCCGGGTCCGCCCACTTCGCTGGGGTTGACCCAGTAGGTGTGCCAACCCTTGGCCATCTCGAGTTCGATGGCGGCGTTGAGCGTGTCGCCGGGGCGGACCTCCTCGCGGTCGAGGAGGAGTCGGACCTTCGTCTGGGCCTGGGCCCAGACGGATCCCATCGACAGGGCGAGGAACAGCAGGCCGATCAGGAATCGTTGGAAGCGCATCGTACGATGAAGAGATAAGCAGGAATGCCGCCGGATGCCAGTTGGGAGAGGAGAACGTTCGAGAATGACGGGGAACGACCGGGTTCGGATGAGGAACGGACCATCCAGGATCCGATACCGGACCGCGAACGGGACGGGGCTGGCCGCATGGGCCTCCAAGCCGTATGGATGCCGTAAAGATCTGACGCGGAGGGGGAAGGCGGGTGATGAGGGTGGTGGTTGGGTTGATTTACCTAATTCTGGTTTTTGCGTGGCGCGCCGCGAGTCAGCGAGTGTGGGAAATTGGCTGATCCAGGTAGGTAAGGCCATGTGTTCAAAAACAATAGATTCATGTCCAATTCTGACTTCGGGGGCTTTCCGGCTGCCCACAATGGGTTCGTCTCCGAGCAATGGTTCTCGGCGATTCCTTCTGCAGCGCACGCCGTGGAAGTTGCGGCTCGGTGGCGCAGTTTCTGGAAGGCGAACGCGCTGGAGGCTGTGTCCGCGGCGCAGGAGGGATTGCGCAAGGATCTGTCCTGCCTGACCCAGAGCCTCGAGGGCGTGGACCTGAGCCGTCGGTTGGATCCGCGCCTGGTGGCGCGCGTGGCGACGCTGATGGGTGCGATGTCACGTGGCGAGGGGTATGCGGTTTATGACGGGGTGCAGGCGTGGATCTCGGATCCGGTGGATCAATGGTACGCAGATCAGTGTGTGGTTGAATCGGTGTCCAGCCGTGCCTGGGAGGCGTCCATCGTGAAGGAGATCCGTTCGACGAAGATTTCCGGTCAACCCGCCATCCAGTGTCTTCCGTTGCTCACCAGCGACCTGAGGCTGATCACTGCGCACATCGAGCGGGCCTTGTCGTACATTCGCGAGGTCGACCCTGGGATGCATGGTGAGATCATGACGCACGTTGCCTGCATCCGGATGCTGGAAGGCAGCGGCATGGAGGGAATGAGCACGCCGCGGGCGTTCGGGGCGATCTGGCTGCGGATGCCCGAGCCTGGTGACGAGTTGGGTTGGTTTCTGGAGCATCTGGTCCATGAATGTTCCCACATCCATCTCAATGCGTTGATGGCAATGGATCCGCTGCTCCTCAATCCGGAGGAGATCAACCAGGCGCCGATCCGTCCGGATCCCCGGCCGATGTTCCAGATCCTGCATGGAACGTTCGTCTTGTTCCGGAACTGCCAGGTCCACGGCCGCCTGTCGCTTCTGGCACCGGAGTTGGGGCTGGAGCCGGCGCTGGCCCGTTTTCGGGAGCAGTTCGCCAAGGGCATGGAGGTCCTGCGGAAGCATGCGCGGCCCACTCCGCTGGGCGAGCGGTTGATCAAGTCGATGATGTCGGGAGAGACCCACGGTTGAGTTTGGTTCGGGATTGCCTAGGTTTTCGGGACTGCCATGGCTGAATCACGCAAACGTCCGGAGGAACTGCGGAGTCATCGTTGGTTCGGACCGGACGATCTCCGGTCCTTCGGGCATCGGTCCCGGACGAAGCAGATGGGGTTTGATGCGGAGGATTTCGCCGGGAAGCCGGTGATCGGGATCCTGAACACGTGGAGCGACCTGAACACGTGTCACACGCACTTCCGGGAGCGGGCGGAGCAGGTGAAACGGGGCGTGTACCAGGCGGGTGGATTTCCGGTGGAGGTGCCGGTGATGTCGCTGGGCGAGCAGTTCATGAAGCCCACGTCGATGATGTACCGCAACCTGACCGCCATGGAGGTGGAGGAGACGCTGCGGTGTCACCCGATTGATGGGGCGGTGTTGATGGGCGGGTGTGACAAGACGGTACCGGCATTGTTGATGGGGGCCTTCACGGTGGACGTGCCCTGCGTGTTCTTGCCGGCGGGTCCGATGCTGAAGGGACGGTGGCGATCGGAAACGCTGGGGAGCGGCAGCGACGTGTGGAAGTACTGGGCCGAACGGTGCGCGGGCAAGCTGGGGTGCGACGCCTGGTGCGAGATCGAGGACGGGATCGCGCGCTCGCCGGGCACGTGCATGACCATGGGCACGGCCTCGACGATGGCGGCGGTGGTAGAGGCCCTGGGCCTGATACCGTCGGGTGGGGCGACGTTGCCGGCGGTGCATTCGGCGCACGCGCGGATGGCGGCCCAGTTGGGTCGCCGGATCGTGGAGATGGTGTGGACCGACCTGAAGCCGTCCCGGTTGCTGAGCCGTGAATCGTTCCTGAACGCGTTGACTGCGTTGATGGCCATCAGCGGTTCCACGAATGCCATCGTTCACCTGATCGCCATGGCGGGGCGGGCGGGGGTTCGGATCACGATGGAGGACTTCGACGCGGTGGCGCGTCGGACGCCGGTGCTGGCGAACCTCCGACCGGCTGGAAAGTTCCTGATGGAGGACTTCCATGATGCGGGTGGGATGCCGGGGTTGCTGTCGCGATTGAAGGACCTGTTGCACACGGAGTGTCGGACGATCTCGGGTCGGACCCTGGGCGAGGACATTGCGCGGGCGGAAGTGTTCAGCGACGAGGTGATCGCGACGCGGGAGAAGCCGGTGGCCGCGGAGGGTGGGATGGCGGTCCTGACGGGAAACCTGGCGCCGGATGGATGCGTGATCAAACACACGGCGATGGAGTCGCGGTTCCTGAAGCATCGGGGGCGGGCGCTGGTGTTCCGTGACTATCCGGACCTGAAGGCGCGCATCGACCTGGAGGACCTGCCGGTGACCGCGGACACGGTCATCGTGCTCCAGAATGCGGGGCCGGTGGGAGCCCCGGGGATGCCAGAGTGGGGCATGCTGCCGATTCCGAAGAAGCTCCTGAAGGCCGGGGTGCGGGACATGGTCCGGATCTCGGATGCACGGATGAGCGGGACGAGTTACGGCGCCTGTGTGCTGCATGTGGCGCCCGAATCGGCCGTGGGTGGCCCGCTGGCGTTGGTCCGGGACGGCGACGAGATCGAACTCGATGTTCCTGCGCGCCGGATCCACTGGCATGTCACGGAGGCTGAGGCGGCCCGGCGACGGGCGGAATGGATGCCCCGCCGCCGCGGTTTGCGCGCGGGTACGGACGATTGTTCTCCGGCGAGGTGACGCAGGCGAACGAGGGTTGTGACTTCCGCTTCCTGCACCATGGGCCAGCCACTGCGGAGCCCGAGATTTTCTGAGGGGCTGAAAGGCGGACGCGTTCCGACACCGCTCCCGCCTGGGAAAGGCTTCGGGGCGGCGATGTCTTCATCGGAGAAAGGCTTTCGGCGACGAGGACGTCGCCACCCCGATTGGGCGCATCTTCAAAGGTCGGGGCGGCGATGTCTCATCGAGAAGGGCTTTGGAACGGCGACGAGGACGTCGCCATCCCGTTCCATGTGGGGACAGTGTCAGGACGTCGCCACCCCGATCCGTTCCTGAAAAGCGGAGGTGACGGTGCAGGGTGGTTTCTGGATGAATGGGGCACCACCATGGATATCCGACCGATCACCTTCGAACGTCTGGCTTCCTCCGTCATTGCGGTTCCGCCCTTGGCGCGGGACGGGCACGAGCGCGTGTCGCGGGACGAGAATGTCCGGTTGATCCGGCACATTGAGTCCGGTGGCGTGGACGTGTTGTTGTATGGAGGGAATGCCAACTTCTATCACCTTCGGCCGAGCGAGTACGCGTCGGTGCTCGGGATGTTGGCGGAGGCGGCTGCGCCGGGGACGCTGGTGGTGCCCTCGGCGGGACCGGCGTACGGGGTGATGATGGACCAGGCCGAGGTGGCGCGGGATTTTGCCTTTCCGACGGTGATGGTGCTGCCGCACCAGGGATTGAACACCTACGCGGGCGTCGAGACGGGGCTGCGGCGGTTTGCGGAGCGGTTGGGCCGGCCGATCGTGGTCTATGTGAAGCAGGAGGGGTACGTGACGCCGGCGGAAGTGGCCCGGTTGGTCCGTGACGGGTGCGTTTCCTGGATCAAGTACGCGATCGTCCGCCCCCAACCCGCGGAAGACGCCTTCCTGAAGGAGTTGTTGCAGCAGGTTCCGGCGTCGCTGGTGGTCAGCGGCATCGGGGAGCAACCGGCGGTGGTGCACCTCCGGGACTGGAGGTTGAACGGGTTCACGAGTGGTTGCGTGTGCGTGGCTCCGGCGCTCTCGATGGGATTCCTGCGGGCAGCCACGGCGGGCAATTGGGCGGAGGCGGAACGGATCCGGGGCCTGTTCAAGCCTCTGGAGGATCTCCGGAATGCCATCAACCCGGTGCGCGTGCTGCATGAGGCGGTCCGGTTGGCGGGCCTTGCGGACACGGGGCCGGTGTTGCCGCTGCTGAGTGGGTTGACGGCGGATCAGGCGGCCCAGGTGGAAGCGGCGGCGACAGCCCTGCTGTTGAAGGATCGGGAGTGGAGGGCGGCGAAGGGTTGAACCACCCGGTTCGGCGCGTTGTGGTGCCTGCGGTGGATGCCCCTTCACCACGGACTCAAATCAGGTCGCACCCGGCGGCGTGGGCGCGGAGGAACCAGTCCTGCCCCGGATCCAGTCGCCGAGGTCATCAAGCAGGATGTAGACGACCGGCGTGACGATCAGGGTCAGGAGTAGGCAGAGGGTCTGACCGCCAATGACCACGATGGCGACGGCACGACGTTCTTCGGAGCCCGGGCCGGTGCCGATGGCGAGGGGCAACATGCCCGCGACGAGCGCGAGGGTGGTCATGAGGATGGGGCGGAGTCGGTCCCGGTTGGCCTGGATGACCGCGTCCGGTCGGGGCAGTCCCCGTTCCCGCAGGGTGTTCATGTAGTCGATCTGCAGGATGGCGTTCTTCTTCACGACGCCGAACAGGACCAGCAGGCCGAGGGCGGAGTACAGGTTGAGCGTGTTGTCGGTGGCCCAGAGCGAAAGCAGGGCGAAGGGAAGGGAGAGCGGGAGCGACAGCAGGATGGTGAACGGGTGGATGAGGCTCTCGTACTGGGCGGCGAGGATCATGTACATGAACACGACCGACAGCGCGAAAGCCCACAGGAACTCGCTGAAGGTGCTTTCGAGTTCCCGGCCGCGTCCGGTCACCTTGTAGGTGTATTCGGCGGGCAGGTTCATTTCGTCGACAGCCTTGCGGAGGGCCGCGAGGCGATCGGCCTGGGCATAGCCCTTTCCTGGCGCGATTCCCGCACGCAAGGCCACCACGCGTTGGCGGTCGAGGCGATCGATCCGGGATGCAGTCACGCCGGGGATGATCTGGACGACATTGTCGAGGCGGACGAGTGCGCCGGAGCGGGAGGGGACATACAACCGTCCGAGATCCTCGCCACGGCTGCGGTCGGCGGATTCGAGGCGGAGTTGGACGTCGTAGTCGTCGTTGACCTGGGTGTCGCGGAAGCGCGAGACGCGGGTGTCGCCGCCGACAAGGATGCGGAGGGCGGCGGCGATGTCGGTGGTTTCGACGTCGAGGGCAGCGGCGCGGGCGCGGTCGATCTCGACGCGGAGCTCGGGCTTGTCGAGGCGCAAGGAGGTGTCGGCATCCACCAGGCCGAGTTCAGTGGATCGAGCGCGGAGTTTCTCGGCGTAGCCGAGGAGGGTTTCGAGGTCTGGACCGAGGAATGAGAAGTCGATCTCGAAGCCCGGTCCTCCGGCGGAGATGGATCCCTGGCTGCCGCGCAGGGAGAGGCGGACATCCTGGAGGATGGCGAGGCGTTTGCGGATCATCTGCATGACGTCGCGCTGGGAGGCGTTGCCCTCGAAAGCCTGCCATGGCTTGAGGCTGAACAGGCGGGAAACGGAGAACACCCGCTCGGCGTGGGGCCGGAGCAGGACGTACAGGCGTCCCTGGTTCAGTCCGCTCGACATGCCGCCGCCGCCGCCCACGCCCCCGATGACGGTCTGGACCCAGGGGATCTGGCGGATCTCGGATTCGGCGATGCGCATGACCTCGTCCATGGCCGGAAGACTGGTTCCCTCCCGAGCCGTGATGGAGACCTCGAATTCACCGTCATCCGTTCCGCCGGGGGTGAATTCCTGCCGGACGACGGAATAGATCGGCACGGACGAAAGGATGATGAGCAGTGCGCCGGAAGCGACCCACCACCGATGGCGTGTCGAGAGGGTGAGCAGCCGCACGTATCCGCGTTCCAGCCACCCGTAGAAGCCATCGCGGGAACCGTGTCCGGGAATGGCGGCGCCTCCACCGCGGGCGAAGAGTCGCGCGCTCATCATCGGGGTGAGGGTGAAACTGACAAGGAGGCTGACGAGGACGGCCACCGCGGAGGTCAGTCCGAATTGGAAGAGGAAGCGTCCGGCCAACGACGACATGAAGGAGACCGGGACGAAGATGACGACCAGGCTGAAGGTGGTGGCCAGGACCGCGAGGCCGATCTCGGCGGTGGCACCGCGGGCGGCTTCGGCGGCGGAGACCTTCTTTTCCTCGACCCAGCGGAAGATGTTTTCGAGGACGACGATGGCGTCGTCGATGACGATGCCGACCATGAGCACGAGGGCGAGCATGGTCACGCTGTTGAGGGTGAAATTGAGGGCCCACATCATGCCGAAGGTGGCGATGACGGATGCGGGAATGGCGACGGCGGCGATGAGGGTGGCGCGCCAGCTCCGCATGAAGGCGAGCACGACGAGGCTCGCGAGGACGGATCCGAGCACGAGGTGGAGCTTGATCTCACCCAGCGCCTCCCGGATGTAGCGGGACTGGTCGCGGATGACCTCGATCTTCACGTCCGGCGGCAGCTGTGCCTGCAGCTCGGGAATGCGCCGCTTGATGGCATCAATCACGGCGACCGTATTCGCTCCGGACTGACGGCGAACCTCCAGTTGGACGCACGGCTCCCCATTCAGGCGCGCGGTGGTGCGCTGTTCCCGCGTGCCATCCTCGGCCCTGCCGACGTCGCGTATCCGGATCGGACGGCCGTCGCGGGTGGCGATGACCAGGTCGTCGAAAGCCCGCGGGTCCATGATCCGGCCCACGGTGCGCAAGGTGCGCTCCTGAAGGGAACCGGTGACGTTGCCGCCGGGGATGGTGGCATTCTGCCGGGCGATGGCATTCCGGACTTCGGTGACGGGAAGCTTGTAGGCCGCGAGGCGATCGGCATCGACCCAGATGTTGACGGTGCGGGGGAGGCCGCCGAAGACCTCGACTTCGCCCACGCCTTCGGCCCGCTCGAGGGCGACCTTCACGACACGTTCGCCGAGTTCGGTGAGCTCACGGACCGAGCGGTTGCCGGACATGGCAAGCGACATGATCGGGGACGAATCCACATCGAACTTGGAGACCTGCGGTGGGTCGGCATCGGCGGGAAGTTCGCCGAGGGTGGCGGCCACGCGGTTGCGGACATCCTCGGCAGCGGTGTTGGCGTTCCGGTTGAGTTCGAAGGTGAGGATGATGAAGGAACGGCCGAGGCTGGAGATGGAGCGCAGCTCCTTGATGCCCTCGATGGTGTTGAGGTTCTGCTCCAGCGGTTGGCTGATGAGGGATTCCACCTCGACGGGCGACGCGCCCGGCAGGGACGTGTTCACGTAGATCGTCGGGAGATCCACGGAGGGCGAACGGTCAACGTTGAGGCGGACGTAGCCCGCTGCCCCGGCCACGACCAAGGCCAGGATGAGCATCAACGCGAAGATCGGTCGGCGGATGCAGACTTCGGCGAGGGTTTGCATCGGGCGTCAGCGGGACGAGGGCGCGTTGGTGGTCGACTGGAGGACGACGGCGCGTCCCTGAACCAGCCCGGCAGGCGCGCGGATCACCGATTCGCCTCCCTTCAATCCGGTGGTGATCTCGATCCATCCGGCGCCGCGGTCCCCGGTGGTGACGCGCCGTTCCACGGCCTTGCCGCCCTCAAACAGGAAGACCTTCTCCACACCGGCGAAGGTCTGGAGCGCGTCGGCCGGCACGGTCACGGCGGTTTGTGCGGGATCGACGACGATCTCGCTGCGAACGAATGCCCCGGGTCGCAACGCACCATTGGCGGGGACGTCGGCTTCCACGACCAGCATGCGGCTGGCTTCGAGCAGCGTGGGGCTCAGGCGCCGGAGGGTCCCGTGATAGACGTTGGTGTCGCCGGTCAGGCGGAGGCGGACGGGTTGGCCTGCGGCGACCCGGGGAGCGTCGCGTTCGGGAATTTCCAGTCGCAGACGGAGTGGGTCGGCCTGGACGAGGGTGAAGATCGGAGCGCCGAGTTCAATGTGTTGGCCCAGGTTGGCCAAACGTTCCGAGACAACGCCGTCGAAGGGAGCCGTGATGCGGGTGTCGGCGAGCTGTTTGCGGGCGAGTTCGTATTCGGCCCGGCGCTGTCGCAGGACCGCGGCGCGGGTCCGGGCTTCCTCCAGGGCGTCGGCGTGGCGGCTCTGGGCGACGGTGAAGGCTGCGTTCGCGGATTCGAGATCGGAGGCGGAGGCGATTCCCTGGCGGTTGAGTTGGCTGATGCGTTCGCGGTCGCCGGCAGCCTGTGCGAGCACGGCCTGGGCCTCCTTCACGAGGCTGGTGTCGTCGAGGGAGACCAGGTCGTCGTCGCCGTCGAGGGGCAAGCCGAGGCGGGCGCGGGCCTGGCCCAGGAGTGCGCGTGATTGCTGGACGCGGAGTTCGAAGTCGCGGGGTTCCAGTTCGGCGAGGAGTTGACCGGCGAGGACGCGGGATCCGAGGTCGGCGGGGAGGCTTTGGATGCGGCCGGCGACGCGTGCGCTGACCGGGGTTTGTTCCTTGGCGAGGAGGGATCCGGAAATGGTGAGGAAACGTTCGACCGGCCGTTGGGTGGCTTGGGCGAGCGTGACGGGGATGGGTGGAGGCGTGGGCTGGGAGACTGGTTCGCGACGGGAGCAGGCGCCCGCGAGAGCGAGGAGAGCGGCGGCGAATATACGTACGCGTACCATCGGGAGCTGAAAGCTTCGCACGGGCCCTACGGTCTGGGGAAAAGAAAAATCAGGGCCAGATCGCCATCGGCGCGCCCATTGGAACCGCACCGACTGGAACGGGGTGGCGACGTCCTCGTCGCCGGGCCAACACCCAGGCCATGGCGATGAGGACATCGCCGCCCCGTTTCATGCGGGGGCAGGGTCAAGCTGCACCCATCGCCCGGCGGAACCGGGCCAGCGTGCGCTCCCGTCCCAGCACCTCCATCAGGTGATACAGGCTCGGTCCCACCAGGCGGCCGGTGCAGGCCACCCGTGCCGGTTGGGTCAGTGCGCCCGCCTTCACACCTGATGCGGCAGCGACCGCCTTGAGGCCGGCCTCAAGGGCAGCCGTGGTGAAGCCATCGGCAGGCAGGGCTTCGTACGCGGCCAGGAGTTTTCCCAACTGCTCGCGCTGGGGAGTTCCGAGGGCTTTCGCAGCCGCCTCGGGTTCGTACGTGATGGAGTCGTCCGCGGCGAAGTAGAAGTCCACGAACGGGGCCAGGTCCTTGAACAGGCGACCCTTGTCGCGGGCGGTTTCAAGGGCGGCGGCCACGTAGGCCGGCGGGAACGCGTTCGTGTTGATCCCGGCCTTGGCGAGATGTTCGACCCCGAGGCGGACGAAGGCGTCGGGAGCCATGCGCCGGGTATGCTCGAAATGCAGGGCTTCGAGCTTCTTGTCATCGAAGCGGGCGGCACTGCGGTTGACGCGGTCCAGATCGAAACGCTGGATGAGATCGGCAACGGTCAGGAGTTCCTGTCCGTCGCTGGGTGACCACCCGAGGAGGGAGAGGTAGTTGACGACGGCGTCGGGGTTGAATCCGTCGTCGATGTAATTGGTGACGATGGCGCCCCGGTCGCGCTTGCTCATCTTGGTGCCATCCGGATTCAGGATGAGGGGCATGTGGGCGTAGCGCGGTGCGGCGACGCCGAAGGCATTGAACAGGGCGATGTGCTTGGCGGTGTTGGACAGGTGGTCCTCGCCGCGGATGACGTGGGAGATGCCCATCTCGAGGTCGTCGATGACGTTGACGAGGTGGAACACGGGTTGGCCATCGCTGCGGACGATGACCCAGTCGGGATCTTCCTGCTCGCGGTCGGTGAGTTCGCGGCGCACGTCGCCGACGATCATGTCGGGGATCACCACGGCTTCGCGGGTCATGCGGAAGAAGACGGCGCCGTCGCGATCGTAGGCCATGCCGCGATCGCGGAGTTCGGCGATGCGACGGTGGTAGAGATCGTTGCGCTGGGATTGGAAGTAGGGGCCGCGGTCGCCGATGGAAGGTCCCTTGGGATCCGGGGTGGCCGGACCCTCGTCCCAGTCGAGACCGAGCCAGCGCATGCCCTGGAGGATGACGTTGATGGCGGCCTGGGAGTTGCGGGCGGTGTCGGTGTCTTCGATGCGCAGGATGAAGGCGCCCCCGTGGTGGCGGGCGAAGAGCCAGTTGAAGAGCGCCGTGCGGGCGCCTCCGATGTGGAGGTAACCCGTCGGTGAAGGCGCGAATCGGACACGAACCGGAGTCGACATGAGGCGCGGAGGTTAGGAGCGGGGCCGGGGGTGAAGCCCGAAAACCGGGGGCCCGCTTCCTTACTTCCGGTCCACGGACAACTCGATGATCCGACCCGAAGGCGCGAAGGAATCGGTGCTGTTGGTGGCGCGGGAATACTCCGCGATGAGCACCTTCCCGGGGCCCGCCAGGTGCAGGTCGATCGGGCGTCCCAGGGCTGCGAGGACCGTGTGGATGTGTGCTTCGTATCGGCCCTGTGGGTTCTTTTGCAGCGTTGCGCGGAGGACGTCGAAACCGGAGTTCGCCTTGGGAGTCTGGATGAAGTTTCCGAAGCGCGTCATGAGGAGCGTGCCGCGGTATCCCTCGGGGAAGCTGTCGTCGAGGAAGACGATGCCGCCCGGGCCCGAGTGGGGGTCGAAGGTGTACATGGGGCTTCCCGAGAACCCGCCGTCGGGTCCCAGGTTGGCGACAGGTAGGGTGAACTCGACCCCGGCCGGAGGTTCGGGTGAGGTTGGGTAGGCTTTCCGGGTCCAGTCAGCGAAGCGGTATGGGAAGCCGTAATGGCGTCCGCGTTCGATGTGGTTGAGTTCCTCCGGGGCGTCGGCATCGGGGCCGTTCTCGGTGGCGAACATTTCGCCGCGGTTGTTCCAGCAGAAGCCATAGGCGTTGCGGATGCCGTGGGCGTAGACCTCCATGGTGGGCGGTTCAACGGCGGGGTTGATCCGCCAGATGCAGCCCGTGATGGGGGTCTCGCCGCCGCCGTACCATTCGCCTCCGGTGCTGGTGAGCCCGCCGTCCGTGCGCCCGCCATTGCCGGCGTAGAGGAAACCGTCGGGACCAAAGGCGATGTGTTCGACGGCGTGGATGTAGGCAGGGCTGCCGGGATAGTTGGTCTGGAACCAGGGCTTCAGCGCGGCGGGGTCGCCGTTGAGCACGCTGGTGCTGCGGTAGAGGGTGACGATGTTCTGCGGCGGGAGGTTGGACCGGTTCTGCTGGTTTGACGCGACGTAGAGTCGGTTCTGGGCGTCGAGGGTCATGCCGAGGACGAACAGCGGGCCGCCGATGTCACCGGGCCGGCGTTCGAGGTAGCTGTTGGCGGAGAAAAGCACGCGCAGGCTGCTGGTGGCGGGGTCGAATCGCCAGACGTCGCCACCTTCCGTCAGGATGTAGAGGGGGCCGCCCTTGCCATTGCTGATCATGCGGACCGGCTTGAACGGAAGCCGGACCAGTTCACGTACGCGGAACCCTTCCGGGGCTGCGGGAAGAGGCGGGTATTGGTTGGCGAGTTGGAGTTTCTCGAAGGTCGGGTAGGCGGTCTTGGCGCGCTGGGTCCGGACCTGTTCGGCGGTGACGACGGTTCCAGGATTTCCCCAACTCCCGAGGACGTACGTCAGGACAGCGGCCACATCGGCGTCATTCAGGATCGCGGGAGGCATGACGCTGGCGTAACGCCGACCGTTGACGGTGATCTCGCCTGCCAGTCCCTCGCAGAGGACACGGATGCTGCGGTCGATGTCGTTGGTCAGGTAATCGGACTTGGCCAGGGGCGGGAACACCCCGGGGATTCCCTGACCGTTCATCTGATGGCAGGCGAAGCAGTTCTTCAGGTAGATCTCCCGGCCGCGGCGAGCGTCGTCGTTGGGGGTGGACTCGGCCGCGTTCAGGCCTGTGGCCAGGGCGAATGCGCCCAACAGGAGGGTGAACCAACGGCACGCGGCGAGGGAGTTGGGCCGGTGGTGGCGAGCAAGGCCCGCCGTGGTGGTCGTGAAGAACGCCAGTAAGTTCATGGAGAGCCGTCCCCGTTCCCACAGGGGAGGGGACGTTCGCGAAAGAGTTCCATGGATTGTCCGGGCGCCAACGAAAATCTTGAATCGATGGGTGGTGCCTCGACCCCAGCCTCCTGACGTCGACTGCTACGATGGGGGTGGCTGACGAGGTCACGAGGCAGTGGTTGGACCCAGCCTCCTGACGTCGACTGCTACGATGGGGGTGGCTGACGAGGTCACGAGGCAGTGGTTGGACCCAGCCTCCTGACGTCGACTGCTACGATGGGGGGTGGCTGAGGAGGTCACGAGGCAGTGGTTGGACCCAGCCTCCTGACGTCGACTGCTACGATGGGGGGCTTGGGTGTTGAAAATGGGGCCGACGATGGAGGAGTTGGTGTTCTGGATTGGTCGGGGTGAGCAAAAGAAGCCGGCAAAATCGCATGACAACCCGCGTTGCGGGGTGGTGAGCGGTGGATTCAGGAAGGGCTGCAGTGGTGGTCTGTGGAGGGTGAGGTGAACGGATTGTTGGGAAAACTGCGCCTTGGCAACCCGTGGGCATTGAAACCCCGGGATGAATCACGGAGAGGCCGTCCTGTGGCACGCAGGTTGCATTCATCAAATTCATTCAGGCCTTTCAATGATGGAACCTTCTGCAAGTGCGCCCACATCGCCCGTCCTCGATCTGTTGCGGCAATTGTACGAGTCGTTGTTGAGCGTGGATGACGGCGCGGTGGCGACTTACATCCCCGAGTTGGCAAAGGCGGATCCGAACGGGTTCGGCATCTGCCTGGTGACGGCCAATGGCACGATCTACGAGGTGGGTGATTCGCAGTTGCCGTTCACGATCCAGTCGATTTCGAAGCCCTTCGTGTACGGGTTGGCGCTGGAGGACAACGGGCGGGCGCCGGTGCTGGAAAAGGTGGGGGTGGAGCCGACGGGTGACGCGTTCAACTCCATCAGCCTGGAACCGGAAACCGGGCGGCCGCGGAACCCAATGATCAACGCAGGCGCGATTGCGGCGGCGGGATTGATTGGGGGAAAGAGTCAGGCGGGGCGCTTGAAACGGGTCATTGAAATGTTGTCCACCTACGCCGGGCGACCGCTGGAACTCGACGAGGCGGTGTACCGCTCGGAAAGCGAGACGGGCCACCGGAACCGGGCGATCGGGCACATGCTGCGGAACTACAATGTGCTGGAAGGGGACCCGATGGAGGCGGTGGACCTGTACTTCAAGCAATGCTCGGTGTCCGTGACGTGTCGGGACCTGGGGATCATGGCGGCGACGTTGGCGAATCGCGGAGTGAATCCCGTGACCGGGAAGGTGGCGTTGCGCGGGGAGTACGTGGAGAACGTACTGAGCGTGATGGCCTCCTGCGGCATGTACAACTCGGCGGGTGACTGGATCTACCGGGTGGGAATACCGGCGAAGAGCGGGGTGGCGGGCGGGGTGATCGCGGTGCTGCCCGGGCAGATCGGGATCGGAGTTTATTCGCCGCGGTTGGATGCGCGGGGGAACAGCGTGCGCGGTATCCTTGCGTGCGATGAGTTGTCCCGGCACTGGGACCTTCACCTTTTCAACCGGCCGGCGGCCGGGAAGTCAACGATCCGGAGGCAGTTCACCGGCGCCGAGTTGAATTCGAGCCGGGTCCGGACAGCAGAGGAAATATCCGCGCTGCGGACCGCGGGATCGACGATCCGGGTCTACCAGTTGCAGGGGCACCTGACGTTTTCGACGACCGAGGTGGTGGTCGAGGACATCATCCAACGGTTTGGCGAGATCCAGCAGTTGGTGGTGGATCTGCGCCGGGTGCTGACCTTGAACGAGGGGGCGTGCCGGTTGTTCTGGAATCTGGTGTGCAAGTTGGGCGAGGGCGGCAAGCGCACGCTGTTCACCCATTCGGACCGGCATTCGCTGCTGCGTCGGTATTTCAAGGCAAAGCTGGGGCGCCGTTGTGATGACCTGTTCCGGAATTACGAGGACAACGATCTCGCGTTGGAAGCCTGCGAGAACCGGTTGCTGGCGGAACTCCTGCCGGGGCGGCGGATCGACCATCGGGTGGCTGTTGCCGAGTTTGAACTGTGCGCGGGTCTGGCACCGGACGAGATCGAGGCGTTGGCGTCGTGCCTCGTGCGGCGGGATTTCCGGCCGGGTGACACGATCATTTCCGTGGGGGAACGCGCGGAGGAACTCTTTTTCCTGGCCCGGGGCACCGTGAGCGTGGTCTTGCCCGTGGCCGGCGGCGGGACGCGCCGGTTGGCGACGTTCTCACCGGGGATGACGTTCGGGGAGATGGCGGTGATCGACCGGGCGCCGCGGTCGGCGACGATTCTGGCCGACACGGATGTCGAGTGCGAGATGCTGAGCCTGGAGCGGTTCGAGGGGTTGCAGCGGTCGGCTCCACGGATCTGCATCCAGTTGCTGACCAACCTGGGACGAAGCATGAGCCAGAAGCTGCGCAAGGCGAACCGCGAGTTGGCAGTGCTGGAGTGACGCGGGGCGCCCGGTTGTGCAGGATCCCGGGAATGTTGACGGGCACACGGGTTCAGGCGCAGGAGACGGGGGCTAAGCCACTGCTGGTGGTCTTGCACGGGTTGGGTGATTCGTCGGAAGGCTGGGAATGGCTTCCGGGCGAGCTTCAGTTGCCGTGGTTGAACTACCATCTGCTCAACGCACCCGATGAGTACTTCAGCGGACGCAGTTGGTTCGGGATCCGTTTTCCGATGGACGGTCGCGTGGATGGGACGCTGCCACCGGTGGATGGGGCAGCGATTGACCGGTCCCGGAAGCTGCTCTGGGATTTGCTGGAATCGGAGTTGGCGGGTGGACGGGCGCCGGGAGACATCGCGGTGTTGGGGTTCTCCCAGGGCTGCCTGATGACGCTGGAGTCGGGATTGCGATTCCGGCTGCCGCTGGCGGGTCTGGTGGCGATCAGCGGGTGGGTGCACGACCCGGCGCGCTTGGCAGTCGAGGCCCCGGCGCATGCCCGGCAGGTGCCGGTGCTGATGACGCATGGGACTCTGGATCCGTTGCTGGGGATCGAGCATGTGCGTCCGCAGGCGGCCGCATTGAAGACAGCGCGCTTTGATCTGGCGTGGCAGGAGTTCGACAAGGAGCACACGGTGGCGGGCCGGGCCGAGGTGCAGTTCATCGCACGCTTCCTCGAACAGGCGTTCGGGCGTCCGGTGGCGCGTCGTCGGGGGAGCGCTGGGACGGCCGTGGAGTAGGGCCAAAACCACTTTTGACAGGGAGCGGCGCGACCGCTTGATTCGGCGGGCCCACTTGAGAATGCACCGTTCATGAACCGACAACAGTCCCGCGCCCTGCGCGGATGGTGGCTCCCGATCCTGCTGGGGGCCTTGTTTTGCTTTTCCGCCACCGCTCAGTCCGTCTCCGGCGTCGGTCGCATCAATCCGCCGGCATCCGGCGTGAATCTCAAGCGGGTCCGTCCGGGAGACTGGGTTGCCATTGATGGCAGCGGGTTGACGGCGGTGCGGCAGGTCCGCTTTGGGCTGGCGACGGCGACCTTTACCGGGAACGCAAACCGCTTGGTGGCGGTCGTGCCACCCGGCGCCACCATCGGGCCGCTTTCCTTGTCGGATTCCTTCGGGGACTTCTTCTCCACGAGCTTCAACTTCCAGGTTTCGCCACGGATCTCCGCCTTCCAGCGGAGTTTCCCGGGGCCGACGTCACCGGCGGACGCCATCCGGGGTGTTCCGGGCAACACGGTACGGATCGATGGGGAGAATTTTGTGGATCCGTCCGATCCGGGTTTCACGTCGGTTGTTTACTTCCCGTCGAGCGCGGGTGGGTACGTGATGGCAACGTCGGAGTTGGTGGCCACGGCGACCATGCAGGTGAAGGTGCCGGCAACGGCCGTATCGGGTCCGTTGGTGGTGGTCAATCCGGCAGGAGACGCGACGACTGCGGGGGCGTTCTATCTCCAGCCGATCGTGCAATCGATGCAGCCGGCGCGGGCGAAGATCGGCGACACGGTGACCTTGCGGGGGACGAGCCTGCTGGGAGCGACGATGGTTTCGTTCGGGGGCATTCCGGTGGTGCCGAGCGAGGTGACGCCCACGAACGTGACGGCGGTGGTGCCGACGCTGACGCAGTCGGTGACGCTTTCGGTGACGACGCCGGGCGGGACGTTCCTGATGCCGACCGCGTTGATCCTATTGCCGCGGATCACCGGGTTCACGCCGGCGGGCGGTGCCGCCGGGAGTGTGGTCACGTTGAATGGCGACGGGTTGAGTGGAACGACGGGGGTGTGGTTTGGAAACGTGGCGGCGACGCGGTTGACGAATGTCTCGCCGACGCGTGTGACAGCGGTGGTGCCCTCCGGAGCGCCCGTTGCGCCCATCACGCTCACCACGGGGAACGGGACCAACACGACCGCCACGCCGTTCTTCGCGGTGCCCTCGGTGACAGAAATCGCTCCTGCGCAGGCGAAGCCAGGCGCGACCATCACGATCACCGGTTTGAACTACAGCAACGTTTCCCGGGTCCGGTTTGCGGGGGGAGTGGAGGCTTTGTTCACCGTTGAATCGCCCACCACGATCTCGGCCACGGTGCCCTTGGGTGCGGTGAGTGGCCCGATCCTGATCACCAACCCTGGCGGCGACTCCAGTGGTGGCCGGACGTTCACGGTCCAGTCGGTTTCACCGGTGGTGCTGGGGACGGTTCCGTCCTCGGGTGCGCCCGGGACCTCGGTTCGCATCGTGGGGGACAATCTTTCCGGAACAACGGGTGTCCGGTTCAATGGGGTTTCCGTGCCGAACTTCACGGTGTTGGGTGAGACCAACATCGTTACGGTGGTGCCCGTTGGCGCGACCAGCGGCCGGGTGCTGGTGCTGACCGCGAACGGAAGCGTGCAATCTCCGGCGAACTTCCTGGTGGGGGTGGACGCTGACCTGCGGGTGGTCGGTCAGGTTCAGCCGGTGGTTCCGTTCGCTGGCGGCGAAGCGGAAGTTTCCTTTGTGGTGCAGAACCTGGGGCCGTTGAATGCGGCGAACGTCGGCCTCACGGTTTCGCTTCCGGGAACAACAGTCCTGGAAACCACGACCAGCCAGGGCGTTTTCGACCTTTTTGGAACGACCGTGAGCTTCACGTTTGGATCGGTCCCGGTGAACGCGTCGGTGTTGGTATCCGCAAGGGTTCGGCTTGGGGGCGGATCGCAGATCGAGGTGGTCGGGTTGGCCGAATCGGAGACGCTGGATCCCGATGTCCTGAACAATGAGGCGAAGCTCACGGTGCGGCCGGTGAGGCCGGAACTCGACGTGACCCTGCTCGCCGGCGGGAACGTGGAGTTGCGATGGCCACTGGTTGGCGCCAACTGGAAGTTGGAGCAGTCCGAGGGCGCGGCCGGTCCGTGGAGCAATGTGACCGCAACCCCCGAAGGAACGCCGACAGGCCAGCGATTGGTCCTTCCTCCCCTGGGTGGCTCCCGCGTGTTCCGGTTGCGGGTGCCCTGAAAATGGCTTCCCGCCCAACGGGGCTACCCGCGTTCCTCGTACCAGGCCATCTGGATGTTCTCGAGGACCTTCTCGTTGGAGGATTCGGGCTTGTCCTCGAAGTCCTCCAGTTCGCAGACCATCTTGTGGAGCTTGGGAAAGCTCAGCCGCAGGGGATCCTGGTCCGGGAACTTGTCCATCAGCGCCCAGGCGATCTCCTCGGAATCCTTCCATGTCAGTTTCATGGGCGGACGATGGCTGCGGGGTGGGCAGGACGTCAAATCGGGGAAGTTGGAAGTTGGAAGAATGGAGGCCGGGTGAGCCTTCAAGGGTGAGGTTGAAGGCCGGGTGCCTTTCCGTGCTGGAGTTCGCGAGGCGCCGCGTGGGGGCACGCGGCCTGCAATCGAACCAGTCATTTCATTCTAGAAACGGCAGTTCATTGAACCGCAGATTTCGCCGATTCCGCAGATGGAGGGGCAGAAATGCCAGGACCCAAGGCCCGTGTAGATGTCACCTTTCGGGTGAAGGGCACGCCCGATCCCAGCTGCTGACTATCTGCGTCATCTGTGACATCTGCGGTTCCAACTGCCGCTTTCAGGTTCATTCTGGTGGGGAGCTTGTTACGGTTGCCGCACTTCCATGAGCGTTTTCCGGCATTGGATCCTGCTGCTTCTGTTGTGGGCGGTGTCGTGCCCTGCGGCTGTGCTGCTGCCCGACGGGGCCGTGTGGCAGTGGCAATTGACGGAGTCGGATCCAGTCCCGCTGCTGCCGGGGAGTTGGCGGGAACCTGAATACGAAGGAACAACGGCGGGTTGGTCGTCCGGGGTCGTACCCCTGCAACGTCCGGCTGGAACCAACGGGACGCCCGTGCCTCAGGGCGTGGGTGGATTGCTGGCCCGGACGACGTTCGTGGTGCCGGCTCCGGATCAGTACTCGACGTACCGGATCAAGGCCTCGGTCGCCGGGGGGGCGGTGGTCTGGCTGAACGGCGAGGAAGTGCTGCGGATGGGAGTGGCCGACGGGGTCGAATCACCGGACCAGAAGCCGCAACCGGGGACTTCGCTTGTCCGGTCGGCGAGTCGCGGATATCGACGATCTGACCTGACCTCGCTCCGTACAGGCACGAACGTGATCGCCGTGATGGTGCTCGCAGAGGGGGCCGCGACCCCGTTGCGCTGGGCGGCCTCGTTCGAGGGTGATCCGGACCTTGCAGGCCCGGTTGCGGAGCGGGTGCTTCCCGAGCCGGGGAGCACGGTGGGGGCATTGACCGAGATCGAGGTGTTGTTCGACGAACCGGTGCGGGGTGTGGATGCGGGGGATCTTCTGGTCAACGGGGTCGCGGCGGTGGACGTCGTGCCGTTGGGGCCGGACCAATACGCCTTCACCTTGCCGTCAGTTGGGGAGGGATCGGTCCGGGTGGAGTGGAAATCAGGAAACGGGATCACCGACCGGGCCGTCCCAGGAAACGTTTTCGCCGGGGGAACGTGGACCTATACGGTGACGAACGGCGTCGCGCCTGATGCGGTGATGATCTCGGAATTCATGGCGGACAACGATCGGACGTTGCGGGACGAGAATGGCGACGACGTGGACTGGATCGAGTTGCACAACCCGACGTTGCAGGACGTGCCGTTGCAGGGCTGGGGCTTGAGTGACGACCGCAACCAGCCGTGGAAGTGGCGGTTTCCCGAAGTCGTGATTCCGGGGCGAGGTTTCCTGCTGGTGTATGCCTCCGAGAAGAACCGGACGAACGTTTGGGGCCGGCTGCACACGAACTTCAGGCTGGATGCGGGCGGGGAGTTCCTGGGGCTGTCGGATGCCAACGGGCAGTGGGTCTCGCAGTTCGCACCGAAGTATCCGGCGCAATCAACGGATGTCTCGTACGGGCGGGCGAACGGGGCGCCGTCGGTCGTTGGTTACTTCGAGAAACCGACGCCGGGTGCGGCGAACAGTACCTCGGGAGGGACGTTTGCTCCGGGTGTGGTGATGAGTCGGCCATCAGGCACGTACACCGGTTCGATCACGGTGGCCCTGTCGCTGGCGGCACCCGACACGAATGCGGTGATCCGGTTCACGACGAACAATGTGCTGCCTGGGCCGACTTCAGCGGTGTACGCGGGTCCATTGACCTTCACCACGGCGGTTCATGTACGGGCTCGCGCCTTCTCACCCGGACGGTTGCCGGGGCCACCGCAGAGTGCGACCTATACGCCACTGGCAATACAGGTGGCGCAGTTTCGGTCGGACCTGCCCGTGCTGATGCTGCACAACTATTCGCGCGGTCGGCCGAGCACGACGGGTGTCTTCGGTACGGTGCAGCTCTTCGAGCCGACGAATGGGGTCACTGCGCTGACGAATTTGCCGACGCTTTCCGCAAGGGCTTTCCTGGCGTCGCGGGGATCGAGTACGGAGGGGTTGCCGAAGGTGAGCCTCAAGTTGGAGTTCCGGGATGAGTTCGACCTGGATCGGGCGGTGGGCTGGCTGGGGATGCCGGAGGATCCGGACTGGGTCCTGTACGCGCCGAACAGCTTTGACCCGATCATGACGCACAATCCGTTCATGCACGGGCTGGCAAACGACCTGGGGTATTATTCTTCGCGGTGCCGGTTCGTGGAGGTCTACCTGGTGCAGAGTGGGCTGGGTGCCGTGACGAGCACGTCGTATGCGGGCGTGTACGTGCTGGAGGAAAAGGTGAAGCGGGACAAGAACCGCGTCGACGTGGACAAGCTGGAACCGGAGCACACGCTGCCTCCGGAGGTCACCGGGGGGTATCTGTTCAAGGTCGACCGTGCGGATCCGGGCGACACCGGTTTTTCAGCCAATGGAACGCAGATGATGTACGTGGAGCCCAAGGAACCCGAGATCGAGCGGGCCGACCGTCTGGCGCAGCGACAGTATGTCACCCAGTTCTTCACTCAGTTCGCCTCCGCCTTGAACGGGGCGAACTACCGAAATCCAACGCTGGGCTATGCCCGGTTTCTGGATGTCGATCCCAGCATTGATTTCCACATCCTCAATACGATGGCCTTCAATGTGGACGCGTTGGTGCTCAGTACCTACCTCTACAAGCCGCGCAATGGGAAGCTGACCTTTGGTCCGTTGTGGGACTTTGATCGGGCACTCGGATCAACCGACGGTCGTGACAGCAACCCACGGACCTGGGGTGCCAACTTCTTCACTGCCTATTGGTGGCCCAGGTTGTTTACGGATCCGGACTTCACGCAGCGTTGGATCGACCGCTATCAGGAATTGCGGCTGGGATTGCTGTCGACGACCAATCTGTTCCTCCGACTGGATGGACTGACGGCCCAGTTGCGTCAGGCCCAGCCGCGTGAACGTGCGAAATGGGGCACGACGTATCGCGGTGGCAGTTACACAACCGAGATCCTCTACAACAAGACGTGGCTGTCGAACCGGGTGGACTATATGGACACACGATTCGTGCCGCGCATCCGGCCATTGGCTCCGGAACTGGACTCGGCCGCAGGGCAGGTCCGGCTGCGATTTCTCCTGCCCACCAACGCGAACCTGATGGCCTTCTACACGACGAACGGCACGGATCCGCGGCTGTCCGGGGGCGGGATCTCGCCCTCGGCCCAACAGTACAGTGCCGCCACTCCGTTGAGCTTCGACCGCAATGTCCGGGTGATCGCGCGTCTCTATTCCACCACGGCGCGGTCCGGGACACCGAACAGCCGTTGGGGCGGTCCGGCGACCTCGGTGCTGGTGGTCCAACGGCCGCCACTGCGGTTCACGGAGGTTCAGTACCATCCGCTGGACGACAATGCCGCCGAGTATCTGGAGATCTTCAATCCGTCGGATACCGCCGTGTCCCTCCAAGGCTGGCAGTTGGCGGGGGGTGTCCAGTTTGTGTTTGGCGGGACCAACGCGTTGAAGGTGCTGGAGCCGCGTCGGCGCTGCGTGGTGGTTTCCGATGTGGCGGCTTTTGGGACGGTGCCGGCCGGGGTGCTGGTGGCGGGACAGTTTACGGGACGTCTCGCGAACTCGGGTGACCGGGTGGATCTGATCGGGCCGGTTGGCGAAGTCGTGGATGCGATCCAATACGATGACGCAGCGGAACCGCTCGCCGACGGTGGAGGATGGACGCTGGTGCCGCGGAACGAATCCGAACTGGGGGCAACGGTGTGGAAGCTCAGCGCCGGCATCGGTGGTTCACCCGGCACCCCGGACCTGGCGTCCGATGCGGGGCCAGGAGGCGACACGGATTCGGATGGATTGCCGGATGTGTGGGAACGGTTCCATGGATTGATCGTGGGGGAGGCTGCGACGGACATGGGCTGGAACGACCGGGACGGCGATGGCGTCAGCAACCGTGGAGAGTTCCTCGCCGGAACGGATCCAAAGTCGGCGGCTTCGGTCTTGCGCATGACCGCCACACCGGGTGTCGGCGATGCACTGAGGCTTTCGTGGAACCGGGTTCCGGGACGGGCGGTTCGGTTGCTGGTGCGCGACGCCATTGGCGGCGTTGATCGGATCCTGGTGGACGTGCCCGCGCGTGGGACGGCCGGGATGGAGGAATGGACGGACGTGTTTGGGGACGGGGATCGGTTCTATCGGTTGTCGGCGCCATGAGACTGGGATCCGGGGGTGAAATTCCGGTTCTCGGCGCAGGAATTCTGGGGATGATCGCCCGCCATGGAATCAAATCCTGGCAATGCCCCGATGACGGCGCCGCAATCGAACGAAACATCCATGTGGAACATGCTGTGCCATCTGATCGCCCTCTCCGGATACATCACCGGGTTGGGCTTCTTTCTGGGGCCGTTGATCGTGTGGTGGGTGATGAAGGACAAGCACCCGTCGGTGGAACAGCACGGCAAGGAGTCGCTGAACTTCCAGCTCACGGTGTTCCTGGCGGGCATGGGGGTGTTTGTCGCCTCGGTGGTGGTTGGGTTCCTGACGTGTGGCATTGGCTTCTATGTCGGCGCCGCTGCCATGGCGATCCTGGGAGTGGCGCATCTGGTGCTCGTGATCATCGCTTCCATGCAGGCTTGGTCTGGCGGTTCGTACCGGTATCCGTTCACACTGCGCCTGATTTCATGAGCGAGCGGAACATGTGGATGCGGGCAGTCCGGGTCGGATGGACTTCGGTGCTGGTATGGGTGGCCTCGGCGGCAATGGCGCAATCGCCATTGCCTCCTGCAGTGGCCATGCCGATCGAAACGGCGGAGCGGGTCGGCAGTGAATGGGAGGGGCACCTGCGGAAGGGCGAGGTGACCGCGATCACCGGTCGCTTCGACATCGAGGCGATGACCAAGAAGGCGTTGGCGGGCCTTCCCGGGGATGCGGCCGCGAAGCAGGAGTTTGCCACCCAATACGCCGCCGGGGCATCCGCCAGTCTTCAATTTGTCCTGAAGGGTTTTTCGGGTGCGCGGTTCCTCGGCGTGGTGCGCACCAATGCCGTGGGCGGGTTGGTGTTCCGGATGATCCTGCCCGACGGGAGCGTGAACTATCATCGTTACGTTCTGGAGCCCCGCGCGGGCGGTTCGGTCGCGGTCACCGACCTGTACGTGATGACCAATGGCGAGTGGGCAAGCTCGACCGTGCGCTGGTTGTACCTCCTGAGCGAAGGGAAGCGCGGACCGGCTCTGGCGTCCCAGTTGACCGGCAGCGCGGCGGAATTGGTTCGGAACGCCGCGACGGTCGAGCGGTTGGTTGGGTTGATGCAGCAGAAGAAGTTCGCGGAGTACGCCGAACTGTACCGCACACTGCCGGAGCCCCTCCGTCAGGACCGTTCGATCCTTCATGGGCAGTTGGTGGCCGCTCAGGCGGTCGAGCCCTTGCAGTTCGGGTTGGCCTCGGAGGCGTGGGCGCGCCTGTTTCCCGGGGATCCCGGTCTGGACATGATCACTTTTGAGCGGTTGGCGGCGCGCGGGGAGCATGCGAAATCCGCGGCGGCCCTCGGGCGGATCGAGGCGTTCGTGGGCGGCGACGTGCACCTCCGGGCCTTGCGCGGGGCGCAGTTGGCGCGGGCGGGCGAGGTCGAAACCGGGCGGCAATTGGCGCTCGAAGCCGTGCGCATCGAACCAACCCTGGCGACGGGCCACGACGTCCTCCTGGGAATCGCGTTGCAGGCCAAGGATCACGCGACGGTGGCCCGGTTGCTCACGGATGTGGCCGACAACCTGCCGGTGGACCCACGCGAGGTGGTGCGGAACCAGGCGCAATACGCCGTGTTCCGGGAATCACCCGAGGGACGGAAGTGGATGACGAACAAGCCGGACGTCCGCGTCCTGCGACGTCCGGTGCCCACGAATGCGCCGCCGGGGACGTCCGGGTTCTGATCTCCAGAGCCGCCGAGGAGGCGGGAATTGCCGAGAGGAACAAACCAACCGCATCGCGGTTGTGGCCAACACCGAGTCTCGAAGGAGAAGGTCATCTCCCGACAAGCACGCCGGGGAGGACAGCGAACAGCGATGCGTTTCGCTCGGCGAGCTTCGTGCCTCCGCGTGAGAAAAGTCTGGGTTCCACAATCCTCACACCAAGACGGGAGGATGCGCAGGAACCCCGGAGTTGTTTCACGCAGAGGCGCCGAGAACGCCGAGGGGGAGTCGGTTGTTGCAGTTGGTTTGCCCTGTGCGCTTCCAACGCCGAGCCAAACTCGAAACGCTCCGCTCCACCACAGCGTCTGGGGTCCGGATTCGAAGAGGAAAAGCGCATGATGTGAGTCCCTACGCCGAGGTCCCACAGGTGCGGAGCACCGACAGATGATAGCCCACGGCGTCAGCCGTGGGTCCCAGATCCAAAAGCCTCATTAGCCCCAGCGGGGCGACAGACGCGGAAGGCTCCAATGCATTGAGAACTCACGCGAGGAGCCGACCCTCTACGGAAAGGTTGTTTTGCAGCAATGAACTGGAGGTCTGCAGCTCGTCTTCAGTCCTCGATGCAGTCGCCGGGTGAGGGCACCCGGCCTACAACTCAGTAGCTCCTGAGTTCATAGGTAGCCGCGAAGCTGCCGAGGAGACACGATGTTGTTTCACGCCGAGACGCCGAGATCGCCGAGGGGGAGTCGGTTGCTGGAGTTGGCTTGCCCTGTGCCCTTCCAACGCCAACGGCGTGGAGACCCCCAGCCCAGCAACGGTGTTGGCCGAGGAACGAAGACAACCCTGGGTTTGATCCCAACGCGCCAACCAACCGCATCGCGGTTTTGGCCCCCACCGATCCTCGAAGGAGCAGGCAATCTCCCGACAAGCACGCCGGGGAAGACATGGAACAGTGATGCGTTTCGCTCAGCGGGCTCCGTGCCTCGGCGTGAGAAAAGTCTGGGTTCCACAATCCTCACACCAAGACGCGATGATGCGCATGAACCCCGGAGTTGTTTCACGCAGAGGCGCCGAGAACGCCGAGGGGGAGTCGGTTGTTGCAGTTGGTTTGCCCTGTGCCCTTCCAACGCCGAGCCAAACTCGAAACGCTCCGCTCCGCCACAGCGTCTGGGGCCCGGATTCGAAGAGGAAAAGCGCATGACGTGAGTCCCTACGCCGAGGTCCCACAGGTGCGGAGCACCGACAGATGATAGCCCACGGCGTCAGCCGTGGGTCCCAGATCCAAAAGCCTCATTAGCCCCAGCGGGGCGACAGACGCGGAAGGCTCCAAGGAGAAAGCAATGGGGTCAGTCCCGTACTATTGACAATTGGCAGTTGAGACCCAGCCTTGCCGGATGGCACGACCGCTTCGCATCCATGTTGTCGATGGTTGGTATCACGTGATGAGCCGTGGGAATGGCGGGGAGAACCTCTTCCGGCGGGACGACGATCGCCGGGCGTTCCTCGGGTTGGTGTCCGAACTGCCCGAGCGGTTCGGCGCCGAGGTGCATGCGTTCGTGTTGATGGACAATCACTACAATCTGCTGTTGCGTTGTCGGCGGACAGACGTCAGCGAGACCCTTCGGTGGCTGCAGACCAGCTATTCCGTTCGGTTCAACTGGGCGCATCGAAGGAGGGGCCACGTCTTTCAGGGGCGATTCAAGTCGGCGCTGATCCAGGATGAGGGGCGGTTGGAGGAAGTCGGGCGGTACCTTCACCTGAATCCGGTGCGGATCAAGGGACTGGGGTTGTCCAAGGAAGATCAACGACGGGCGCGTGTCATGGGGTGTCCGGATCCCGGAGCGGAGTTGGTCGCTCGACGGGTGACGGCGCTGAGGGAGTACGGTTGGAGTTCCTGGCGGGTGTACGCGGGTCTGGAGCCAGCACCGGGTTGGCTGAATCTGGAACGGTTGCTCGGCGAGAACGACGGGAGGAGGGCTCGGGAGCGGCGGGCGGCACTCGTTGCCTACACGGAGGCGCCCATCCGGCAGGGGCGATTGGACAACCCGTGGGAGGGATTGGTGGGAGGGGTCGTACTGGGGGAGACCCGGGAAGCGGAAGGGCTGATCCGGAAAGCGGCGAAGGATCCGGAGAAGGCGCGGCGGGTGGTGGTGGCTGCGGCCCGGCGTGTCAGGCCCGACTGGCAGGAGATCGTGGCTACGGCGGAATCCATGCGAGGCCGATCCTGGCAGGAGATGTGTGAAGGACATGGGGATTGGGGACGGGACGGGGTGGTGGCGGTGGCGACAAGGCATCTGGGGTGGCGGTTGGTGGAAGTCGCCGGGAAGATGCCTGGGGTCCAGTACGGTTCCCTGGCGCAGGGCGTTCGTCGGTTTTGGCGACTGGCCGAGGAACGAGGGGAACTGAAGGAGTTCGTGGAAGGAATCCGGGATAAATGTAAATAATACGGGACTGACCCCATTGCTCCACGGGCGGACGGAACCCAGCGCTCACGCGCTGGGCTACCGTCTGACGGCCCTCCGGGCCTGGGGCCACGGCTCGGGCCAGGGTTGCGTGGGTCGGATTGGTGTCGTTGGTGGACTTCGTGGTTGAACAACGGCGGAGGGTTGAACCACGAAACGCACAAGGGGCAAGGAAGCAGGATGGGAAGGACAGGGCGATGGGGGAACTGTCTGGGCAGGCCAGCCACAACCACGTTGTGGTTGGGTGGGGGTTACGATGTGGACCCAGGGTAGGCCTCGTTCCTCGGCCAACCCTGGGCTAAGGGACGCAACGCCGTCGGCGTTGATGGGGGCCACGATAGGGCGCGTCGTTTGGGTTTGGACCGGTCCTCTGGCTCGGGCTCGAACAGGCGCCGCATGAGGGAAGAGGGGCAACGGTGTCCGTGGCGGGTCAGAGGTAGGCAGCCATAAAGATCCGTAGAGGGGCCAGAGCAGCCAGCCATCGCATTCGAAGAACAGTTTCATTTCGAATGGTCCGGATGAATTGGGCTGTCAGCTGGACCACTCCCGGCAGCAGTCGATGGATGGCTGCCACCATCTTTGCCGACTTCTGAACCTTGGTCTCGCGTTCGAGCAGTGCCTCCGTGCGCATCCAGGAAAGCCGTGATGAAGGGTATTCCAACCTCGGCGGGCTCGGCGTCTCGGCGTGAAAATGAGTTTCGGGCAGGAGGGGGGCACGCGAAGGGGGAAGGGACGAGGATTGGATTCCATTCCTTGCCTGTCTTGGCGTCTTTGCGTCTTGAGCGAAGCGGGCGTGAGGAATCCGTCCGAGCGGGGAGTTGCTGTTTGGTGTGTGAAGAAGCGGGGAATCTGTCGCCCTTGCCGGGGCTGCGTGGTCGTGGGGTGAAGGAACCCAGCGCTCACGCGCTGGGCTATCGTCTGACGGCCCTCCGGGCCTGGGGCCACGGCTCGGGAAGACCCGAAGTTGCCGAGGTGTATCGGGATCGGACCCGGTTCTTCTCCGTGAGTTTTCGATACCGATGCCGATGCCGATCCCGATACCGACGCGTGATGCGAGGGTTTGCCGGGCGGGTTCATCGTCCGCCGGGGGCGTGTCGGTTCGGCGGCATGTCGGATGGGAACAGTGTCCTTTTGCGACCTTCTGTGATTTTTGCGGCCATGCTCCTGGGATTGGGCCAAAGGGGCTCACGCGAAGACGCGAAGACGCGAAGGGGGCAGTGGGCGGGATCCCGTTCGAGTAGGTTTCGTGTCGGTGGTGGACTTGCTCGCTGGTCAACTGCGAGGGGTGGAACCACGAATCGCGCGGGGGGCCGGATTGGCTCACGCAAAGACGCAAAGACGCAAAGGGAGGAGGGACGAAGGCCGGATGCCATTGCCTTCCTGTCTTGGCGTCTTTGCGTCTTGAGCGAAGCGGGCGTGAGGAATCCGTCCGAGCGGGGAGTGGCTGCCCGGTGCGTGAAGAAGGGGGGTCTGTCGCCCCTCCGGGGCTGGTTTTCATGGGGGGACGAACCCAGCGCTCACGCGCTGGGCTATCGTCTGACGGCCCTCCGGGCCTGGGGTCACGGCTTCCGTGCTGTCTGCCGCGGTGGGGGTGTCAGGGAAGTAGGAGGCACCCGTAGTCCGCCATCGGAGGTGGGCCGCGCCTGCCGCCGTCAATTGCGCCCGGGATCGTCCCGCTTCAATCCGACCTCGTGGGCGATGTCGTCGAATTCCTGGCGGGAGACCTCGTGGAGTTCCTTGCCGCGGCGGGAGAGCTTCTCGTTGATCTTGATGGCCTTCTCCGTCATGGCCTCGTGGGTCTCGGCGGTGCCGCCCACCATGGCGAAATTCTTCCCGGTGGTCACCCGCTTGTGACCGTCCGAGTCGAGTCCCACGCCCAGTAGAAGAGCTTTCGGGGTCTTGCCGGGCTTTGCGCCCTTGTTCGAGTCGCCCATGCGCCAAACCTAGGCGCGTCGGCGGGAGTTCCAAGTTTTGAGTTTCAGGATTCGGGGGTGGCAAACACAGCCTCGTTACCTCGTCAGCTACGAATGGGTGGGTAGCCGACGACGTGAGGAGGCAGTGGAAGAAGGCTCAAGTCTGAGGATGGAGGTCAGAAGCCAGCTGGGAGGCCATCAACCACAGCCTCGTTACCTCGTCAGCTACGAATGGGAACGGGAATCCGGAGGATTGGCGGGGATCTTGAACGGACCGAGGGGCGCGGGCAGGGTTTGAAGCGCATGTTGCGGAAGCCATCGCGGTTGAAGTTGGGGGAGACGCTCGGGTTGATCTGTCCGGCGGGTGCGCCGGTGCCGGCGGAGCGGATCCGGATCGGGGCGCAGGCCCTGGAAGCCCGAGGATACCGGGTTCGCCTGGGGGCACATGTCGAGGCCCGGCATGGGACCTTTGCGGGAACGGACGTCCAGCGGTTGTCGGATCTGAACCTGTTCCTCAGGGATCCCGAGATCCGCATGATCATGGCGGTGCGTGGAGGGTACGGGTGCGGGCGGTTGCTGGAGGGGGTGGACTACGAGGCGGCTCGGCGGGATCCGAAATGGGTGGTGGGCTATAGCGATCTGACGGCCCTGCAGATGGGTTTGCTGGCGAAGTCCGGGCTCGGGACGGTTTCAGGACCGATGGCGGGCGTGGAATTCCGAGGGACGCCGGATCCGTTCACGGACGCGCATTTCTGGGCCTTGGTCCGCGGCGAGGCCGAGGGGTGGGACCTGGGAAATCCGGTGGGGGAACCGTGGGTTCCGATGCGGGGAGGGTGTGCGGAGGGGCCGGTGATGGGCGGATGCTTTTCGCTGGTGATGTCCCTGTTCGGCACGCCGTACCTGCCGTCGTTGCGGGGTGCGATCCTGGTGCTGGAGGACATCCACGAGCACCTGCATCGGTTGGACCGGATGCTGGTGCAGTTGCGGTTGTCGGGCGTCCTCGACGAGATCGCAGGCCTGGTTCTGGGACAGTTCACGGATTGTGGACCGGCGGAACCTGGGAAGCCGGCGCTGGCGTTGCCCGAGATATTGGAGGAAGTCCTGTCGGGGCTCCGCGTGCCGTGCGTGCGCGGCTATGCGTATGGGCACGAAGCGCGGAAGCGCAGCCTGCCCTGGGGCGTGCGGGCCCGACTGGACGTGGAGGCCGGGACGTTCCGGTTGCTGGAGGACGCGGCGGCCTGAGCCCTGTCAGCGCACGCGCATGAGGCGGATGAACCCCGCCTCGACGCCCGGGGCGTCGGGCACGAGGACGCTGCCATTCGCCGGGGTGACGTTGAGTCGTTGCCACGAGGATAGGTTGGGCGAGGTCCACACCTGGATGCCGGCATCGCCGCCGGTGTAGCGGATGGTGAAGGTGGTTCCGTTCCGTTCCGCGGCCGTGATGGCGAGGTCATCGGGTCCGCCGGGTGAGCCTCCGCGCAGGTTGCTGGCCTTCCAATGGGCGGGTGAGGTGGGATCGGGATTCCCGTTGGGGGCTGGGACGAGGGACGGCCCGGTTCCGTTGGGGCTTATGGGCCATGGCGGCGCGGAGGCGTATTGGATGGAGATGGCATTGGTGGAACCGGCCGAAGCGCGGAGGGTGATCGTTTCGCCTTCGTTGGCGAGCGCACCGCCGTAGGTGCCGATGACCCGGATGCCGGAATGCAGGCCGTAGGCTTGCCGGAACGCAGCGATGTTGGTGGAGCGGAGGAGCAAGGCGTATTCGCCTGGGGCAAGGAGCGTGCCGGCGGGAAACTGGAAATCGATTCCGGCGGTGAACCGTGCCCCGGAGAGATCCAGCGGGAGGGCGGCGTTGCGGTTGCGGAATTCAACGAACTCAAACCCGTCCTCCGCCGGGTTGTACATCAGTTCGGTGAACTGGAAATCGGCCGCGAGGGTGGAGATACCCACGGGTTCGGCGGCGGTGAACTCGATCGGGTCGGACCAGTTGCTGTTGCGACCGGCGGTGTCGGTGGTCTGGACACGCGCGCGATAGAGTCGTCCGACGCGCAGGCTGCCAGCAGGGGGTGCCCAGGTGGTTGTGCCGGCGGGGAGTGTGCCGGATTGAAGGATGGGAGTGATCTCGTAGGGGGCGGGACGCGTGGGATCGAAGGCCGGGTGGTCGGGGCGGGTGATTTCGGCGATGCGCCATTGGACGGAGGCCTGGGCAGCAGCGCCGGAGTAGGTGGAGACGACGAAGCGCAGTTGATCGACCGGGAAGCCGGAAGTGCCGGTGAAGGAAGCGACGGGACGTGCGGGTCGATTGGGTTCGGTGGAGATGACGTCGAAGGAGAAGGTGGGATTGGTGGCGCGGTAGAGGATGTAGTTCCGCATCTTGGTGACCATCCCGGTGAAGTTCCTGGTAAGGACGCCGGACTGGTAATACAGGCCATGTCCGGCCTTGCTGGTGTTCACCAGGGCTCCGTTCGTCATGACCGGGTTGAAGTCCCATTGGGCGCGGTCGGCGTCGATGAGGCTGAGGGTATTGGTACCGCGGAGGAGGCGGGCGTGTTCATCGAGGAGGCGGAAGGCTTCGTCGGAATTCCAGAGCAGGTCTCGGAACTGGCGGATGTAGTTCCGGAACTCAAGATTGATGTTGGGATACCGCGGATTCGCCAGGTTGAAGTTGGAGAGGACGCGGCTCTTGAAGGGTTCGTCGCCGCCGGTCTGGCCGGCACGGTACATGTTGTCGGACCAGGTGAGGTCGAGGTCCCACGGGATGGTTTGCCAGCGGTTGTCGACGGGGTTCCGGTAGAAGTAGTAGTTCTTTCCGTCGGCGATGTCGTAGTGGTGGATCCCCTGGACGACAGCCTGATAACTGAAGTAGGCGGGGAGGTTGAAATTGGCGCGCCACCAGGCCTCGGTCTGGGTGGTGTTGTAGGCGCTCATGAAGGCGGACAGGTCGGAGGAGTCGGTGGGACCGTCGGGGCCGAGGTTGTTGGCGTCGCCGAAGCCGCCTTCCATCTTGTAGAGGTTTCCGTCGGGGAGGTTGTGGGCTTCGAGGTAGCGCCCATCGGGTTGTTCGAGGGCGAGGTACACGCCCCAGAAATCGCCCGAGTATTGGTCCGAGGGAGCTGTTTCGGCGGCGTCGTCGATGATGCGGAACTGGACGTAGGCGGATTCGCAGCCGGTGGCGCCGGTGAGTTCAAAGAGGCGGAAGCCGACGCTTTCGAACATCCCGTGTTCGCCGCGGTGGAGGTAGTCACCCTGCTGGATGGACGCACCGAGGTTGAGCTTGGTCCAGTCGGCGCTGAACCGGCGTCCCCAGTTGTCACGTCCGCGGAAATCGCGGCCGCGATTGAAGTCGAACTTCCACATGTTCTTGCCCATGGCATAACGCCAGCCACCGCCGCGGGGGCGGAAGCGGATGTTGTCATAGACCTCCCCGTCGTAGACGAGGGTGCCGATCCAGAAGTATTCGTCGCCGCGACTGCGATCCCGCCAGGTGGCGTCCTCGACGTCCTGTTTCCGGCCGAGGAGGTGGTAGACCGGGAGGCGGTTCATCTCGTTGGAGGAGACGGTGAAGGACTGTCCGATGGCACCCTGGGCACCGGGGCGGACGGCACCGGTCCAGGCGGGAACTCCGTCATAGGTGAAGTAGGCGAAGTTCCGGCCGGCATCGTCGGCGTAGGGCACAACGACGCTTGCCCCGGCTGTCGGTGGCGCGGACGCGATACCGGATCAGGTGGCGGTGGGTCTGGGCGGAGCCGGGAATGACGGCGGCGAAATTGCCGTCGCCTGCGGTGGCATCGCCCGAAAGGCCCGCGTCGTTCATGACGACCGGTGTCCAACCCGTGAGGTAGGCGGGGGAATCGGAGCGGATGTATTGGCCGGGACGGACGATCTGGTATTCGAGTTGGACGGAGGCGATGCCGTCGGGATCGGTGGCCCGGATGGAGACGACGACGGGTTGGCCGGAGCGGGGTTGTTGGGGGGTGTGGGAGACCTGCCGCAAGGCGGGTGGGGCATTGGTGGCGAAGACGCGGTTGACGATTCCGGGCGTGGGACCTTGTCCGGTGGTGCCGCCGATCAGCGTCAGTCGACAGTCGAAGAAGCAGTCGGAACTGCCGCCGATGCTGGCGTTGGCCACCTGGACGGCGATGACGTTGCCGGTGGATCTCAGGAGACCTGCCGGGATGGAGACTTCGATGGGTTCGTAGGCATTGCTTTCGCGGACGGCGGTGGAGACGCCGTTGAACGGGACTTCGGCGGCGGCCATGTCGCGGGCGAGGACGAGCGTGTCGTTGATCCACACCTTGAAGCCGTCGTCGAACAGGGCCTCGAGGCGCGCGCGCCGGTAGGGTTCGGCTCCGACGGCATCAAACGTCCGGCGGAGGTAGAAGATGGAGTAGTTGTTGCGCATGTCGGCCAGGCGCGTGCCGCCGGTGGTGGCCTCGCCGAGGACGTCAGGGTCGTATCCAACGGGAGCGGGTCCGGAGGGCCAGGTGGAATCGTTGAAGGCGAGCGTGCTCCAGGCGCTGGTGGGGGCCGAAGGCTCGTTGGTGCCCTTCCGGTAGCGCCAGATGCTGGCAGCAGGAATCAGGGGAAGGTCGGGAATCTGGGCGGCGGCGGCGGTGGAGGAACGCCAGTGGCCGCCTAGGGTGTTGTCGAGGGACGGGTGGATCAGTTCGATGGAATTGCCGGGGGCATCGCCCACGGTGGGCCACGGAAAGCCCAGTTCGAAGTTCACGCGGTCGACCTCGGCACCGGCGCCATCGATCAGTGTGATGGTTTCGCCGCGGCCGCTGAGCCTGCCCGACCATGGACCGAGGGCAGTGGCGAACCCGAACTTCTGTTGGAGGGCGCCGGGATCCTGGGCAAGGACGAGGTATCCACGTGGCGGGAGGGTGGTGGCCGCTGGGATGAGGAACTCCACGGCCCCGGACAGTTGCCAGCCTCCAACGTTCACGGCCACTGCATCGTCATTGAACAGTTCGATGAATTCGACGCGTTCCTGATCGATGTCGGGCGCGGCGTGGATCTCGTTGATCACGACATCGGCACGGAGTGCGGGAATCAGGGAAAGGCAGGCCAGGCCCAGATGGGCCAGGATGAAGCGGGCGATGGACGCGGACATAGGTATGCGCGATGGCAGCAGCATGTGGGGAGTGCGTGCGAACAATGCAGCAGACTCATGCATTGAGCAAATCCTGGGCGACGTGGACGTCGCCGCCCCGACCGTGAGAGGAGAGGCGATGTCCTCATGGCCGCGGAAGGGGCTTTGGGAGAGGCGACGAGGACGTCGCCGCCCCGTCCGTGAGCGGGGAGGCGATGCGATCAGGGAGCCTTCCCGAACTGCAGGCGGTAACGTTCCTTGAAGGGGTTCTCGGCGGGGCCGACGGCGGATTCGTTGACGAGATGGGGCGGGAGGCTTTCCCACCAGGTATCGAACCGGCGGGTCAGGTCCTGCACCACGATCGGTTCGCGGAAGGCGAGGTTGTTGGTCTCGCCGGGATCGGCGGTCACGTCGAAAAGCATCCACTTCGGAGTCCGGGCGCCTTCGGGCGACACGAGATGCCAACGGGGGGTGCGGACGGCGGCCTGGCGGTACTTGGCGGTGTCCGGACTCTCCCCCTTGCCCCAGCGGCCGAAGTGGGTGAAGAGGGTTCGCTCGGGCCAGGGTGCCTTCGGATCCTCAAGCAATGGGACAAGGCTGCGGCCTTCGATCTGAGCGTCCAGACGGGGATCGGGCCTGGCCCCGGCGATGCGGGCGAGGGTTGGGAGGAAATCGATGTGCGCGGTCAGACCGGGGCGGTCGCCGGGAGCGAGGGTTCCAGGCCAGCGCCAGAGGGAGGAAGCACGGGTGCCGCCGAGGAAGGCGGTGCCTTTCTTGCCGCGCATTCCGGCGTTGTACCCGGCGAGGATGCCGCCGTCCGTACCGTTGTCGTTCATGAAGACCACGAGGGTTTCCCGCTCGATGCCCCATTGCTGGAGACGGTCGAGAAGTCGTCCCACGTTGTCATCGATGTTGGCGATCATCCCGAGAAACTTGGCGGCATTCGTGTTGGCGAAATGGCCGGCGTAACGGGCCTCGTCCTCGGGGCGGACCTGGAGGGGAACGTGGGGAGCGTTGGGTGTGATGCAGGCGAAGAAGGGGCGTGTTCCGCGTGTCCGTTCCATCCACGTGATGGCCTGTCCGAAGAACACGTCGGTGCAGTATCCGCGGGTCTTCACAAAGCGGCCATTGTGGAGGATGGCGGGATCGAAATAGGTGTTGTCGGGGGCGTCCCCGCAGGAACCGGGGAACGTCTGGCCGATACCGCCGCCGCCATGGATGAAGACCTCGTCGAACCCGCGGCGATCGGGTTGGTAGGCGGATTCGTCGCCGAGGTGCCACTTCCCGAAGATGCCGGTGGCGTAACCGGCGGAGCGGAGGACGTCGGCAAGGGTGATGGCGGTGGGCGCGAGGCGCTCGCGTTCGAGGATGGTGTGGGTGACGCCGTTGCGGAACTCGTGTCGGCCTGTCAGCAGCGCGCTGCGGGTGGGGGAACAGGTGGGGCTGACATGGAAGTCGATGAAGCGCGCGCCTTCGCGGTGGAGACGGTCGATGTGGGGTGTACGGAGGACGGGGTGACCGTGGCAGGAGAGGTCGCCGTACCCCTGGTCATCGGTGAGGATGAAGATGATGTTGGGGTGGCGATCGGCGATGGAGGTTCTGACGGCCGATTGCACCGCGTCGGGAACGCTGGGTTGCTGAGCAAGGCCCGTCCAGCAAGCGATGCACAACGCCACCCACAGAATCCCAAGCCCGGCTCTCATGCGGAGCATGACACGAAAGGTAGGGAAGGGTGTCAACGCGGGCGACGGGGGAGTTGCCAGCCTCGCCTCCTGACGTTGGCTGAATCCATGACGTAGCAGTCGACGTGAGGAGGCTGTGGGTGAGGAGTTCAAAGGTTGAAGTTTCAAGCCCGCCTGGATGCCTCGCCTCCTGACGTCGTCGGCTACGTGGCGGGGGAGACGAACCCGGCGCGACGGAGCATGGCGGTGATCTCGTCCGTGGTGGCCGGGATGCGTGGGGCGGCGGCGTAGAGGTCTGCCGCGTCGCAGCCGTACCAGTGATGCTTCGCGGGTGAGGCGAGTCCGGCGAGGTTGAACGGTTCGATCAAACGGTGGATGGCTTCCCGCGTGGCGTGGCCGGGTTCGCGTCCGGCGCGCGCGAGGCATTCGCGCAGTCCCGGTCCGAATTCCGGATGGGCCCGCATCAGGAATCCGTTGGAGGCCGTCGGCCGTCCCAGTCGGCGCAGCGTCTCGGTGTGGATGGCCGCGGTGAAGTACAGCATCGTGAGCTCCCGGAACGTGTCGAAATCGGGCATCACGCGGTACAGCGCTCCAATGAGGTCGAAGGTGATGTCGAGGTCGGCGAGAACGGAATCTCCGTAGCCCGTGAGGTCCGCCGGGACGCCGGCTTCGAGAAGACGGGCGAGGCGTTCGATTCCCAGCAAGGTGAGGGGGAAACCGGTGGAGAGCAGGGGATCCACGAAGCCGGCGGCGATCGGGAGCATGGCCCACCGCGGTCCTGCGCAACGGGCGGTGCGGAAGGAGAGTTGGGGCACGTGGGTGAACGGTCGGATTGGTTCGGAACCGCGGAAGGCTTCCGCCAGCGCGGGAAAACGTTGGAGCTGTTCGTGCCATTCCGAAGCGGCGGAGTTGCCTCCGTTGGTTTGGCGCTTGCGGGCGAATCCGGCGCTCGTGATCCCGTTGTTGAACCGCAGCACCCACATCCAGCCGTCGTTCCAGACATGGTGGAGTGCGGCGTCGTCCGGTGGGAACGGCGGCGTGCCTGCGGGCGGATGCAGGTCGGCCCAGCGAGGCACGTTCTGGAAATGGGTGAAGATCGATTCGGTGATTCGGTGATCTTCCGGCGTTGCGTCCGCGAGTCCCAGGAACCGGTGCAGGAATCCACGCGGTCCGGAGGCGTCGATCAGGAGTCGTGCGCTGGCGTGGAGCGGACCGTCGGGACCGCGTCCACGGAGGTGGACGGCATCTGCGGAAAAGCGGGGTGGTTCCAGTTCGGTGGATTCGTGGGTGTCGACGCCGAGTCGTGCCGCCTCGGCGAACAGGAAGGCATCGAAGTCCGGACGGTACCAGTGGGTGTCGGCGATGGCATCCGAAGGACTGGCGGCGACGAGGAGTTGGTGGGCTCGCGCCGGGGTGTCGGACCAGGGATTGCCAGCGGTGTGATGGTAGAACGAGAAGCCGCGCTTGAGGCCGCAGGGGATCTCCGGGTGGGACTCCTGCCAGGTGCCCCATTTCGAGAGGGTGCGGAGGTGGGGGAGTTGGTAGCGGTCGCCCAGTTCCTCCAGGAGCAGGTTGGCGACCGGGGTGGACGACTCCCCGATGACGAAGCGCGGATGACGCTCACGTTCGACCAGGAGCACCCGGTGTCCCAGTCGACAGGCGATCTGGGCCAGGATGGATCCGGCAAAGCCCCCGCCGACGATGGCGACGTCGTGGGTGGGTGCGTTGGAAGAGTGGAGATTCAAGTGACGTGTGCTGTGCCGGCAGGGAGTTTCCAGATTCCAGAAGCCGGTTTCCAGACGTGAGTTTTGTGCATGCCCCCACGCGGCGGGGCATGGACAACGCCGGGTGAGGGCACCCGGCCTTCCGTTGGAGTTCTCAGTTGCCAGTTGCCGGTTCCCAGAAGTGCGAACTTCAGGTCAGGGCTCGAATCCTGCACATTTGAACTTCCCGCCACTTGAAACTTGAGTCCCGAGCCTTCCGCCAGCCTTTGTTGGGCCTGGGTGTCTTCGTGGTGCTGGAGGGTGGCCACGTGACAACGGGATGGCTGCGGTCGGAAGGGGAAGCGCGATGGCTGTGCCATGGGAGACCGTGGTCTGGGCAGGGAAGGAACGGGACGAACTCATGAACATGGAACGACGCCGGGCAGGGGGTGGCTGGGTTGGGGCAACGCTGACGGTGTGGCTGTTGGTCGCGTGTGCCCTGGGACGGTTGTGCGGTGAGCCGGTTTCGGAGTCTGCCGGGGCGACCCGGGAATTGGCGGCGGTGCTGTTTCTGGACGTGGGGAATCCGGACTGTTCGGGGCTGGAACAGGAGCTGGAGTCCTTTGCGAAGGCGCGCGGACTGCGTCTGGAAGTTTCGGTGAAACATGCTCCCGCGGTGGTCGAACGGATCGAGGCGCACGAGGCGTTGGAAGCGGCCCGGGCAGCGGGGAAGTTCCGGGAGATGCAGGCGGGGCTTTTCCGGAATCCGGGCGTGCGTGGAAGCGGGTTGGTCCGGTTGGCCGGCGAGGTGGGGCTGGACGTGGCGGCGTTCGAGTCGGCAATGGACAACCGCTTGCATCGTCGGGCGGTGATGCGGGACCTGGCGGAGGCGCGGGGGCTGGGAGTGCAGACAACACCGGTGCTGTTCGCGAATGGCGCGCGCATGGATGGCGGGGAGGCGATTCGGAAGGCGTTGCGGACGCCGCCCCCAAAGCCGCCGCCGGCGTGGGCGGAGATGAAGGTGGAGCCGCTGGAACCGGACCTCCGCGGGGCGCCGTCCCGTGGGCCGGCGGAGGCGCCGGTGACGATCCTTGAGTTCACGGATTTCCGGTGCGGGTTCTGTCGCATCCACTCACGGACCTTGTCGGAACTGGAGGCAGCGTTCCCGGGCAAGGTGCGTCGGGTCTTCAAGAACTACCCGTTGGGGCGCGAACCGGAGGCGGTGCTGCCGCATCTGGCCGGAATGGCAGCGCTGGAGCAGGGAAAGTTCTGGGAGTTGCATCATTCGATCATGCTTCGTCCGTTGGAGGGGGTGGAGGACCTGCTGGGGCGTGCGTCGGCGCTGGGGCTGGAGACGAATCGTCTGGCGCGTCGCTGGGCGGAAGTGGAGGTCGCGGCGCAGGTGGACCGGGATGTGGACGAAGGCCAGCGCCTGGGGATCCAGGCGACGCCGACGACCTTCATCAACGGGCGTCGGGTGGTGGGGCGGCAATCGATCGAGACCCTGAAGGGTTATGTGCGGGCCGCGCTGGGCCTGGGGGCCGAGGCGGGGGCTGCGCCGGTGGTGGATGGGGTTTCGGGGTTGGACCCGGACAGCACCAGCCTGGGACCGAAGGATGGGGCGGTGTATGTCGAGGTGTTCGTGGATTTCGGGGAGAAGGGGAGCAGAGGGTTGCTGGAACCGGTGCGGGAGTTTGCGCGGGAGCGGCCCTCGGTGCGGGTGGAGTTCCGGAGTGTCGCGCGGACGAATGGGACGGCGTCGGTGGCGTTGCAGGAATCCGCGCTGGCGGCGGCGGAGCAGGGTCGGTTCTGGGAATGGTGCGCCAAGCTGGCGCGGGAGGAGGGTGTGCCAGGGGGCGAGCGGATGGCGGAGTGGGCGCGCGGGCTGGGGATGGATCCGGTGAGGTTCGCGCAGTCGATGGCGGAACATCGGCATCGGGGGAGGATCGAGGCGGATACGGCGGAGGCGGTGGAGCGGGGCGTTGCGGGTGGGGCGGTGGTGATGAACGGCACGCTGTTCCGGGGGGAACCGACGTTGGAGAACCTGGCAAGGCACATGGATGAGCATGCGTGCTGCGGAAAGGCGGCGGATTTCGAGAGGCCGAAACTGTTGCCGGGGAGGTGAGGTGGGGGGGGGCAAGTTTTCAGATTCAAGTTTCAAGCCCCTGATCCACAGCCTCGTGACCTCGTCTGCTACGCGTGACCTCGTGTGTTGCGTGTGACCTCGTGTGTTGCGTGGGAGTTGTCGCTGCCGAAGCAGGAGGCAGGTGAAGGGCGCATCTTGACACTGCCCCCTTTTGGAAAGGATTCGGGGCGGCGATGTCCTCGTCGCCTTCGGAATGGCTTTGGAACGGCGACGAGGACGTCGCCACCCCGTTCCATGCGGGGGCAGTGCCATGATGCGCCCCAGGTGAACTGGGGGGGGCAAAATGGACTTGCGGGAGGAGTCGAGGAATCGGGATTGTACGATTTATGGTTGGAATGAACCGCTGGGCTTCTCGTGGGTATCGGGCCTTGGCGTTGGCGCTGGGGCTGGCGTGCGGGTGCGTGGACCGCGGATGGGCGCAGGGGTTCCGGATCACCGGGATCGAGTCGAAGGACGGGCGGATCGCGATCCGTCATGAGTCGAGCGGGGGTGTCCACCACCTGCTCCAGCGGGTGGACCTGCAGACGGGGGCGCAGACGGTTGTGGGCGTGGCGGTGGGAGTTCCGGGGACGGGAGTCCTGGAGGATGCGAAGCCACCAGCGGAGACCGGGTATTATCGGGTGACGCGGGTGCCGGATGATTCACCGGGGGACGTCGACGGCGACGGGATCGACGATCTGTATGAAGCGTCGCGGCCGGGATACAATCCGCTGGATCCGAAGGATGCGTTGCAGGTTTCGGGGCAGACGGGGCGGACGCGGTTGGAGGATTACCTGCGGGATGAGTCGAATCTGGCGTTGTATCCCTATCTGGTGGGGCGCGGGATCCACGACGTGACGGGGCCGGCGGCGGACGGCGGCATGATGGGTTATGCGGAAGGGGACCAGCGATCGGAGGGCATCCATGACCGCCAATGGGCGCGGGCATTCATTGCGGCGGGTCGTGGGGATGGGGCCCCGAGGGTGGTGTTCGTGGTGGTGGACGCGGGGCAGGTGTTCCATTCGGTCACGCAGGGGGTGCACGACCGGTTGCAGGCGGACGATGAGCTGAAGAAATTCTATTCGTATGCGAACATCGTGCTGAGTGCGACGCACACACACGGTGCGGCGGGCGGGCATTCGCATCACGTCTTGTATAACGCGACGATCGGCGGGTTCGCGTGGCAGACGCAGGACGCGTTGGTGCACGGGATCTACATGGCGATCAAGAAGGCACACCGGAACCTGGCGCCGGGCCGGATCCTGATGACGGAAGGGAAGCTCGAGAACGCGAACGAGAACCGGCAGACGGAGGGTTTTCTGCAGAATCCCGAGGCCACGGGGTCGGCGTTGAAGAATCCGTTCGGGAAGGACAACCGCGACACCACCATGTTCTGCCTGCGGTTCGAGCATTCGAACCGACGTGAGATCGCGATGTTCAACTGGTTCCCGGTGCACGGCGTGTCCTACTCGAAGCAGAACCGCCTTCTGACGGGGGACAACAAGGGCTATGCGGCCTACCTGTTCGAGCAGGCCAAGGGGGCGCTGTATCCGGGCCATGGGCGGTATGCGGAGTCGACGGGGTTCGTGGCGGGATTCGCGAATTCGAATCCGGGGGACCTGACGGCGAACCTGCGGAACAGCGAGCCGGGCGGGTGGCCGGACAACGGGGTGGACGACGAGAAGCGCGCGAAGACGATCGGGGTTCGGCAGTACGAGAAGGCAATGTCGCTGTACCAGGGGGCGACGACGCGGGTGACGGGGCCGGTGGATCACCGGCACCTGTATGTCGACATGACTTCGGTGGCGGTGAACCCGCCGGAGCTGTTCCCGTACAACCAGCCGGAGGTCGGGTTCCGTGGGGACAAGGAGCTGCCGCCGTGGTCGACGTACACCGGGGCGCTGGGTGTGGACTTTGCGCGGGGGACGCTGGATGGGGAGGCCATGTCGCAGGAGTTGATCGACGTGTTCCGGGTGGCGAACGGGATCGTGAAGGATCCGATCACGGACGAGTTCGAGCGGTGGCATCATCCCAAGGAAGTCCTCCTGACAACAGGGACGCTGGCGGTTGAAGGGATGACGTGGACGCCGCAGACGTTGCCGGTGTCGATCCTCCGGATCGGGAACCTTGCGATCCTGGCAGTGCCGGCGGAGTTCACGGGGATCGCGGGATACCGGCTGAGGCAGACGGTGGAGGCGATCCTGCCGGCGGGGACACGGACGGTGCTGGCGGGGTTGGCGAACGACTATTCCGGGTACGTGACGACGTACGAAGAGTACCTGCACGAGACGCGGAGCGCGGGCGGGTTGCCGGTGCAGAGCTATGAGTCGGCGTCGACGCAGTTCGGGGCGTTCACGCTGGCGGCCTACCAGACCAAGTTTTCCGAGATGGCGACGGCGATGGTGAAGGGGAACGGGGTGGCGTCGGTGGCGATGCCGAGGACGCAGGAGCCTGTGGGGATCCTGCTGCGGGCGATCGACCCGATCCTGGACCTGCCGCCCTTGCCGCAGGCGCGTCCGGCAGAGTTGAAGGGGAAGGCGGGGTGTCCCGCAGGGCAGTTCTGGGATGTGGGCACCGGCTATTGCTGGAGTTGCCCGGCAGGCTACAACCGGACGGTCTTCAGCGTGGAGGGCGGGGCGGCTTGCGAGCTGCCGGCGCGATCCGAGTTCAGCGGGGCGACGAAGCATGGTCAGCCGGGGTGCGGTCCGGGCCAGTTCTTTGACCTGGGGACGGGTTACTGCTGGCAGTGTCCGGCCGGGTACAACCGGACGATCTTTCCGGTGACGGCAGCGAATGCCTGCGAAAAACCGGCGCGATCCGAGTTCAGTGGGGCGACGCGGCACGGGAATGCGGGGTGTGGTCCGGGCCAGTTCTTCGATCTGTTGACGGGCTATTGCTGGAGTTGTCCGTCGGGTTACAACCGGACGATCTTCAGCGTGGAGGGTGGGACGGCGTGCGAGCGTCCGGCGTACTCCGAGTTCGTGGTGGCGCAGAGTGCGAACGCGACGGGATTCTTCGGGACGGATTGTCCGAGCGGATACGTCTACGACTTCATCATCCGGAGTTGCTTTCGTTGTCCATCGGGCAGCGCGAAGTTCGTGTTCCGGGCGTGGAACGATCCGGCGGGCGCGTGTGAGCGGGTGGTGCCGGCGGCGTATTCGGCGGCGACGAAGTTCAACGGGTTGTGTCCATCGGGGCAGTTCTGGGATCTGGGAACGGGCGGCTGCTGGAGTTGCCCGGGTGGTTACAACCGGACGGTGTTTGCGGTGACGGCGGGCAATGCGTGCGAGCAGGTGATCCCGGCGGTATGGGCGGCGGCGACGCGGTTCAACGGGTTGTGTCCTCCCGGGCAGTTCTGGGATCTGCTGACGGGCGCCTGTTGGAGTTGTCCGGCGAACTTCAACCGGACCGTTTTCACGGTGACGGGGGCGACGGCGTGCGAGCGCGTGATCGCGGCGGTGTTGGGGGCGGCTTCGAAGCACGATCCGTATGCGTGCGAGGCGCGCGGCGTAGGTTGGTTCCTGGACATCGGGCGCAACGAGTGCTGGTCGTGCAACGGTTGGGTGCGGAACCTGAACCCGGTGACGAGTCTGGAGGCGTGCACCGGGCCGCTGGCGGCGTTCGGGGATCTGGTGGTCGACCCGGTCTGGCTGCGTCCGGTTGGGGAACGGGTGTACGGGATCGGTCAGCGGGTGCAGGTGAGCTTCTGGGGTGGGCATCCGAAGAACGTGTTCGGGACGCTTGGAGCGCGACGTGTGGATCAACTCCCGACCTTCCTGGATGTGCAGCGTTGGACCGGGGCGCTGTGGGAGACGGTCCGGACGGACGCCGACTGGGACACGACCTTCCGGTGGGAGCGGGTGGGCTTGGCGGCGTCAAAACTCACCGTGGGCTGGTTGCCGGGGCCGGGTACAGAGCCGGGGACCTATCGCATCCTGCATCGTGGATTTGTGAAGAAGGAGGGAGGCGCGGTGGAGCCGTATCGGGGTGAATCTCCGACGTTCGAGGTGCGGCGATGAGGGGAACGCGCTGGATGAAGAGGTTGGTTCCCTGGGTTGCGGCGTTGGCCGTGGGCGGTTGGGGACGGACGGGGATGTTGGCGCACCCGGGGCATGATCCACGCAATGCGCCGGTCCCGACGCAGGCGGTGGCGGTGGTGTTTTCGGATTTTCATGAACCGGCCTGCGGGAAGGTGAACCGATTGCTGGATCAGTTGGCGGAGGTCCGGCACCTGCAATTGCAACGGGTGTTCAAGCATGCCCCGGTGAAGGCGGAGGCGTGGCCGGCGCATGAGGCTGTGCAGGCGGCCGGGGCGCAGGGGCGGTTCATGGGGATGCATGACGCGCTCTTCCAGCGCGCGCGTGCAGGCGGCGAGGCGTTGGATGCGATTGCCCGGGAGTTGGGATTGGACGTGGAACGGTTTGCGCGTGACCTGAAGGAGCACCGGTTCGAGTCCGATGTGCGGCGGGATCTGGTTGAGGCGCGGGCGATCGGAGTGACGACGGTTCCGACGGTCTTCCTCAACGGGGTGCGGTTGGACGGGATCGAACAGTTGACGCGATATGTGGAGCAGGCCGGAAAGTCGGGGCCGGAAGCGAAGTGAGGTGGCGGTTCAGTAGGGCGGCGGTTGCTCAGGTGGAGCAGGGCTTTCCGGGCGAAGGTGGCAGGGGTGCGTAGGGAACAGTTGCCGGAGTGACAATTTCGACTCGGTAGCCAAGGATGGGGACATGAGCAGGACGCAAATGGCGGGCGTTGTGGGCTTGGGTTTCATGTTGGCCGGCGTGGCCGAGGCCGGGACGCGGTGGCCACAGTTCATGGGCGTGGGTGCAGCGGGGGTGGATTCCTCGGTGGAATTGCCCACCACCTGGGACGTGGTGAAAGGCACGAACGTCCGATGGAAGACTCCCATTCCTGGCTTGGGTCATGCGTGTCCGGTCGTCTGGGAGGACCGGATCTATGTGGCGACGGCAGTGAAGCCGGGCGAATCCGAATTGAAGGTGGGCCTCTACGGCGACATTGAGTCGGTGGATGAAAAGGAGCCGCAGCAATGGCGGTTGCTCGCGCTGGACCGTGTCACGGGCAAGGTGGTGTGGAACACGCTGGGCGTGGAGGCGGTGCCGCGGGTGAAACGGCACACGAAGGCCAGTCACTGCAACTCGACCCCGGCGACCGATGGGAAGCGGATCGCGGCCTTGTTCGGATCGGAGGGGCTGTTCGTGTTCGACATGGAGGGGAAGCTCGTCTGGAAGAAGGATCTGGGACCGCTCGACAGCGGGTACTTCGATGTGCCCAGCGCACAGTGGGGCTTCGCGAGTTCGCCGGTGATCCACGACGGAAAGGTGATCGTGCAGGCGGATGTCCAGAAGGGCTCATTCATCGCGGTGTACGATCTCGAAACCGGCAAGGAAGCATGGAAGCAGCCGCGCAAGGATGTGCCCACCTGGTCGACGCCCGCGGTGGTGGCGGCGGCGGGCCGGACGCAGATCGCGGTCAATGGCTGGCATCACATCGGCGGGTACGATTTCGCGACCGGTCGTGAGCTGTGGAAGCTCGATGGCGGTGGCGACATTCCGGTGCCGACGCCGGTATTCGCGCATGGCTTGATCTATTTCACGAGCGCGCATGGGAAGGTGCGCCCGATGCGCGCGATCCGGCCCGATGCCACCGGCGACATCACGCCCAAGGAAGTCGGCGCGACGAATGCCGCGATCGCGTGGGTTCACCCGCGGCAGGGAAACTACATGCAGACGCCGGTCGTGGTCGGGGATCATCTGTACGCCTGTTTTGATGCGGGGATCCTGACCTGCTTCGATGCGAAGACCGGGAAGATCGAGTACAGCCAGCGGGTGGTGAACGGCGGGGAAGGATTCACGGCTTCGACCGTCTCGGATGGGCGGAACCTCTTTGTGACCTCGGAGAACGGGAACGTGTATGTGGTGCCGACCGGGCCGAAGCTGTCGGTGATCTCGACGAACCGGATGGACGAGACCTGCATGTCGACGCCGGCCATTGCGGGTGGGGCCTTGATCTATCGCACGCGTGGGCACGTGGTGAGCCTGGGGAAGTGATCCCGCATGACGGCCCTGGGCCATTTGGTGGTGCGCGAGTTGCGGGCCCGGGGCCGTGATCCGGTGATGCCGTGGGTCCGGGGCGGGGCGGCCGTTTCCGCGGTGCTGCTGACGGCGTCCATGATGCAGGGGACGCTTCAGGGCGCGACGCTGATACCGATGAGCGCCATCGGGAAGGCGCTCATGGAGACGCTGTGCACCTCGTTGTTCCTCTTTGTCTGGTTCGCGGGATTGCGGGGCGGATTCGAGGCCATCCGGCGGGATCGGCAATCGGAGGAGTCAGGGTTGCTCGATCTGACGCGGTTGGGTCGGGATGAGCGGGTGCTGGCGCTGGCGTTCCCGGTCTGGTTGCACGGGTGGGTGGTGGCCGCGGCGGGATTGCCGGTGACGTCGGTGGTGTGGTTGATGGGCGGTTCAGGGGGGTGGGATCTGGTGCGGGTCTGGGGATTGCTCCTGTCGCATGGAGCGCTCGCCGTGGCGGTGGGCATGTGGCTGGGGGTGGTGTCCGGTCCGCGTCGGATTGCGGTCCGGATCGCCGTCCTTGGGATCGGGGTGTCCGCGCTCATTGCTGCGCTGGAGCGATGGACCGGGCTCCGGTCGATGCAGGTGTGGGAATGGGCGACGGCGGCGACCTCAACGCGGGAGGCGATGGCTGCGGCGGGAGTCTTGACGCTTCTGGCGGCGGGGTTGGCCTTCGACTGTTCGCGGGTGTTGCCCGAGGAGAATCGATGGGCGCTGAACTGGCGGTGGTGGCGCCGAAGCGGCGCGGTGGTGGCCGCGGAAGGGCGAGCGTCCTGCAGGCGTCGGGTGGCGAAGGGATGGGATGGACGCTCTGGGCGCTGTATGGACTGGCGGTGTTTCCGACGGTGCAGCGTGCGCTGGAGGCCGGTCTCGGCGGAACAATCTTTGTTGGCTGGGGCAGCGCTGGGGCATCCTTGGATGTATTGGATAACTTCGTGTTGCCGTGGTTGGTGGGCGGGGTGGCGATCCGTGTGCTCCATGAGGCGAGGCGTCAGGGGCGTTGGGAGGCATTGCTGTCCACGCCGCAGGCCCCGGCAGAATTTCTCCGGCAAATGCGCATCGACTGGCTGGCGAAGGCACGGTGGCCGTTCGTCCTTTTCGTGGTGCTTCACCTTGCCGGCGCGGTGATCGACTTTGTTCGGCTTGGTTGGATGGGTGTTCCTTACCTGTTGGTGTTTGGGGTGTCGCCGTTGGCGCACGTGGTCGTGGTGTGGTTCGGTGCCTTGCCCCTGGCCCAGTACCTCGCGTTGCGGCATCCGCATTCGGGCGTGGCGATGGGATGGTTGCTGGCGGTGGTCGTCGGCGTGCCCTGGGTCCTGGGTGTCTTCTGGGCCTGGATCATCGCCTTCAGCATGAGTGGTAGCCTTCCCGGTTGGACCTGGGGTGTCTACCTCCTGCCATGGGGCGTGGGTCTCTATGCCGTGCTCGCCGTGGGAAAATGGGCGCGTCAGCAGCTCGGACGGATGTCCCGTGAGTCGTTCGCCGGCTACCTCCACGGATGAGGCACCGCCTCAGCCGCATCCATGCAGTAAAGGTCTCGCGCAGAGGGGCAGAGACGCAGAGAGCGACAGGAAATCTGAAGCTTGGGCAACTGTGAACGCGATCACCGTTTGGTGACTCGATAACGATGGTTGAAAGGCCCGCTTCCTCTGCGTGTCCGCGTCTCTGCGCGAATCATTCTTCGGCATTCAAATGCATGGATACGCCTCAGACCACCCGCTGGCTCGGCCCGACGTCCGGAACCGTGAGGGCATAGCGGCCGTCGCGTTTGGTGAGGCGGACGGTTTCGCCGAGGGTCTGGGACAGGAGGCGGGTCGTGAGGCAGCGGTTCGCCGGACCGGAGGCGACGATGGAACCTGCCCGCATGAGCAGTGCGTGGGTGAAGCAGTCGACGATCTCCTCGACGTGATGGGTGACAAGGATGAGGGCGGGCGCGTCCTTGGTGGCGGCCAGGCGGCGCAGGAACTGCAGGAAGTGTTCCCGTGCGACGGGATCGAGACCGGCGCAGGGTTCGTCGAGGATGAGGAGGCGGGGATCGGACATCAGGGCGCGTCCGATGAGGATGCGCTGGCGTTCGCCCTGGGAGAGCACGGCCCAGGGGCGTTCGGCCAGGTGGGAGCATTCGATCCGGGCGAGGATTTCGAGGGCACGCTTGCGGTCGGCGCGCGTGGGGCGTCCCCAGAAGTCGATCATGGCATACTTGCCGGAGGCGACGGATTCGAGGGCGGGTTCCGAGTCCGCCATCAGCTGGCGGATGGAGGAGGAGACGATGCCGATGCGGGTGCGGAGTTCGCGCCAGTCGGCCTGGCCGAAGCGGAGGCCGAGCAGGTCGATTTCACCGGCGGTGGGCATCAGGTAGCCGGTGAGGGCGGCGAGGAGAGACGTCTTGCCGCAGCCGTTGGGGCCGAGGACGACCCAGTTCTGGCCGGGTTCGACGCGCCAGGAGACGTCCTTGAGGATCGGGGTGCCGTCGCGCTGGATGCGGAGCGACTGGACTTCGAGGATGGGCGGGATCACTTGCGGAAATGCGAGAGGACCTTGCCGGGGAAATGCGGGAGCGCGCACAAAACCTCCTTGAGCATGCGCGGGCTCATCTCGGAGGGAACGGTGGCGCGGACGTAGGCGCGGGGATGGACGAGGTCGGTGGGAAGCGGGCGATTGGCTTCGCGGGCGGCGGGGAAGTCGGCCAGGCGGCTGCGGCGGACGAAGGCGAACATGTTCTGGACGTACCACCACGCGACGGACGAGTTGTTCCAGATCTGCCATCGGAAGCAGTCGAGGGGAACGAAGTCCTGCTTCTCGAAATGCGGGATCCAGTAGCTGGGCCACTGCTCGTTGACGTGGTGCGTGCCGCCCTGGCCGGGGACGGCCGCGCTGAAGACGACGACATCCCCGAGCTTGCAGAGATCGGCGGCGAAGGAGGGGCCGCGGGAAGGATGGAGGTGCTCGGCGACTTCGAGGCAGTTGACGAGGTCGAAGCGGCGATCGAGGGCCAGCGGTTGGGCCAGGTCCCGGCGTTGGAAGCGGTCGACGGGGATCAGGAGTTGGTCGGGTTGGACGACATGACCGTCGACGCCGGTGATCTCGCATCCGGCATCGAGGTAGGCGCGCGCCCAGGTTCCGGAGCCGCAGCCGACGTCGATGACGGTGCGGGAAGGGAACAGTTGGAGGATGAGGGGGACGACGGCGCGTGCGGAGGCGGCGGAATCCTCCTTGAGGCCTTCGTAATAACGGGAGGAGTAGGGCGAGGACATGGGGTCAGTCGCGACGGTAGGCTTCGGCGAGGAGGGTGATGGGATGGACGACGCGGATGCCGACGCCGCGGTCGCGGAGGCCATTCTGCACCTGGAGGAGGCATCCGGGGTTGCCGGTGGCGACGGTGGATGCGCCGGTGGTGAGGATGTGGTTCACCTTCCGTTCGAGGAGTTGGCCGGCCATCTCGGGCTGGGTGAGGTTGTAGATGCCGGCGGAACCGCAGCACCAGGAAGCCTCGGGGAGTTCGACGAGGCGGAGTCCGGGGATGCGGCGCAGCACCTGCCGGGGTTGGGAGGAGATCTTCTGCCCGTGGCAGAGGTGGCAGGACTCGTGGTACGTGACGGTCTGCGCCGGTTGGTTCGCGGCCTTGGGTTCGGTGATGCCAATGGCGGCGAGCCACTCGTGGATGTCCTTCACCTTGGAATCCCAGTTGTGGGCGGCATCGGCGTACCGGGGATCGTCCTTGAGCAGCTTGTGGTAGTGCTTGAGGTGGGATCCACAGCCGCCGGCATTGGTGATGATGGCGTCGAACTGGTGCGGCGGGAACTGGTCGAGGTTGCGCCGGGCGAGGTCGCAGGCGAGGTCCCATTCGCCGTTGTGGGCGTGGAGCGAACCGCAGCAGCTCTGGTTGTGCGGGGTGAAGACTTCGCAGCCGTTGCGGGCGAGGACTTCGGCGGTGTCGCGGTTGACGTCCGAAAAGAGGAGGTCCTGGGCGCACCCGGTCAGCAGTGCGACGCGGTAGCGCTTTGCGCCCGTGGGCGGCGTGACGGGGTCGATGAGTTCGTCCGAGAAACGGGGTTGGACGGTGGGGGTCATGGCCTCCAGTTCGCGCAGGCGCTTGGGGAGGAGCTTGGTCACGCCGGATTTGCGGAGGACGTCCTGGAGGCCGGTCTGTTGCCAGACCTGCATGGCCTTGCCGACCATCTGGAGCCGGCCGTGGTCCATGAAGAGCCAGGACAAGGTGGCCTTGCGGATGACACCGCGGGTCGGGTTGTTGAGGACCCCCTTGGATTCCACCTCGGCACGGGCGTGCTCGAAGAGTTCGGCGTAATTCACACCGGCCGGGCAGGCCGTCATGCAGGCGAGGCATCCCAGGCAGAAGTACATCTCCTCGCCAAAGGACGGCGTGACCTCCAGGCGGTCATCGGCGATCGCGCGCATCAGTGCGATGCGGCCGCGGGGGCTGTTGCGTTCGAGCTTGGTGGCGTCGTAGGTCGGGCACGTGGGAAGGCACAGTCCGCAGTGCATGCACTGTTGCACGACGGAGTAGTCCAGATCCTTCAGATGCGAACGGGTGGCGGTCATCGCTGTCGTGTGGACTTTCGCGATTCCCGAATCCGGACGCCAGTGCCCAGATGGGGTTTTTGAAGGGAGTTCCCAGAGGCCAGTTGCCAGTTGCCAGACAACAGCCCCCTGACGTTGGCAACCCTCCAGGTCGTAGCAGACGAGGTAACGAGGCTGTGTCGAAAGGGAGCTCCCAGTCGCCAGTTGCCAGAGGGTTCAGTACCCGATGAAGCGGGCCCAGAAACGGGAACCGCCGAAGAGCCAGAGCACGGCTCCGGCGGTCAGGTAGGGGCCGAACGGCAGGCGCGCCGACCACTCGCGTCGGCCGATGACGATGAGGGACAGGCCGATCGCGGCGCCGAGGAGCGAGGCTGCGGCGAGGGTGAAGAGCGTGGCCTGCCATCCGGAAGGCCCCGACCGTGGCCATGAACTTCACGTCGCCGAATCCCATGGCTTCCCGCGGCAGCACCAGTTCGGTGGCGTCGGCAGCGAGGTAGGGTTCGTCGGCTGGAACGAAGGTGTCGGGGCCGACGACGAGCGCGGCCTCGTTCAGGCGGATTTCCGCCTCGACGTAACAGCGGTCGGCGAGTTCCACGTGGCGCCCGACCATTCGGATGGTGTCGGACTTCCGGTAGAAGATATCGCCGAAGGGGATGGTGCGGTCGGGGAGCAGGATGCCGTCCTCGTGGAACACGACGCGGGTGCCGGGGGCGATGGGAATGCGTTCGCGTCCGAAGAGGAGTTTGCCGAGGCGGACGACGCCGTAGACGACGCCGAATCCGATGGCGATGCCGAGCGCGCTGCGCTTGAGGGCTTCCCCGGCGGAGAAAGTGGCGTGCAGGCCGGGGACGATGGGTGAGAGGATCAGTCCGGCGCCGGCCCCACCGAGGGTGATGGGATCCGGGATGATGAAGTGTTCGAAGTCGATGAAGGTGGCGACGACGAACAGGGAGAAGAGGACGCAGAGGGCGAGGGCGAGGCCGGGATCGTTATGGCCGAAGTGGACCCAGCAGAGGGCGAAGAGCGCGGCGGTCAGGACCTCGACGGCGAGATAGCGCGGTGAGATGGGGGCGGCGCACGATCGGCAGCGTCCGCGGAGCCATAGCCACGTGATGACCGGGATGTTCAGATACCACGGGATCGAGTAGCGGCAGTGGGGACAATGGGACGGCGGGTTGACCACCGATTGATCCAGCGGCATCCGATGGATGCAGACGTTGAGGAAGCTCCCCACGAAGGCCCCGAGGATGACGATGAACACCGTCCAGAAGTGGAACGGCATGCCGAACAGGCTGGGATGGGAAAGCCACCAGTCGACGAATTGCGGGCTCATCCGTAGACCTCCTGTTCGAGGGCGGCGCGCATGACATCGCGGGGTGCGAGGCGACCCGACCAAAGGTCGAGTGCGGCGGCTCCCTGATGGAGCAGCATGCCGAGTCCGTTGGCGACGGAGCATCCGGCGGCCCGGGCCGCGGCGAGCAGCGGGGTCTCGTGCGGACGATAGATCATGTCGTAGACGCCATCCGCGCGGTTGAGGGGGAACCGTTCGACGTCGAGCGGGAGGGGATCGGTGGGCTTCAACCCTGCGGAGGTGGCGTTGAGGAGGATCTCAACGGAGGAATCCGGGTAGCCAGCCGCGGCGTGGACGGCCGGGAACCGTTCCGTGATTTCCGCGGCGAGTTCCTCGGCCTTGGATGCGGTGCGGTTCACAAGCCAGAGCTCGGCCACGCCTTCGTCGGCCAAGCGGAGAGCCGCAGCCCGGGCGGCACCACCGGCACCGAGGAGCAGGACGCGCGCCCCGCGGGGTTCGATGGCCAGATCCTCGCCGAGGGAGCGGACGATCGCATCGGCATCGGTGTTGTAACCCTTGCTGCGGACCGGGCCGGTGGGACGTTCGAGTTGGCCAAGAGCACGCCATTCGCCGTCCGCATCCCGGGCTTCGAAGACGATGGTGTTCACCGCGCCCCACGTGCGTGCCGATTCGTCGAGGACGTCGACAAGATCCACCGCGAGGAGCTTGTGGGGGACGGTGAGGTTGAGCCCGACGAAATGCATGGCGGCCGCTCCGGCGATGGCGGAACGGAGATCGTCCGGGGCGACTTCACACGCCAGGTAACGCCAGTCGAGGCCGAGGGCGGCGATGCCCGCGTTCTGCATGGCGGGCGACGCCGAATGATGGATCGGCTGCCCGTACACCGCGACAAGGCGCGTGCGGGAGCCGACAGGACCTGGGTGGACGGACGACATGCGGCCGGGAAGGTAGAACGCGAACGGCGGAGGGCGAAGTCTGAACAGGGAAGAGATTTCAGATTCTCCCAAAGCATTGCCGCACGGAAAGGGGGCAGCCGAGCCACTCCGCCTTGCAGGGTGATCCGGAGGCGGCGAGCGACGCGAGCCGCAGTGAGGGATGGGTGGCGAAGCACTCACGCGAAGATGCGAATTGGCTCACGCAACGGCGCAACGGCGCAAAGGCGGAAGAGTCGATGCCATTGGCTACAGGTCTTGGCGTCTTTGCGTCATGAGCGAAGCGGGCGTGAGAACCACCTGCTGGTTTTGGGGCTGGAGAGGGGACTGGTCTCACGCGAAGACGCGAAGGCCGCGAAGAGAGACGGGCGTTGGGTGGGCGCTGACACACGGGGGGCCTCAGCCTCAACGGGGCGACCCCCGAAAGTCCGGGGCAACGCCCCGTGGATTGGTGACCAAGTCGTGTCGCAGCCCTGAAAGGGCGGCATAGGACCCCGGTGGGTGAACTCGGGCGGGGTTGGCCCGGCTGTTGCGCCCTTTCAGGGCTTGGGTCCATTTCTCGAACATCGAACCGCAGGGCTTCGCCCTGGGCTGCCTTGGGTTGCCCCGTTGGGGCGCAGGGCTGGGACTTGCCCTGGAGACTGCCGTGGGGCCGGTTTCGGCGCTTCGAGATCCATTCGGTATTCCTCCTCTTTGAGGCTTGGAGGCTTTGCGGCTTTTCCTTCCTGGTTCCCTTTTCGTACACACCGCGAAAGCGAAGCCGCGAAGGGGGAGTGGCGTGTGGTGGCGGGAACTTGAGGATTGGTGAATGCCCCGTTGACTTGGCTGGGCACCTGATGGCTCAAGAGGTATGGAGATAGCCGGTAATGAAAACCAAACGCCCATCACCACTCGGCACGGCAAAGGCAACAGCATGATGAGATCAGTGGGATCTGGAGGAGTTCGTCGACGCAACTGACAAGGAGCTGATCCTTGGGAATGGAAAGAAGAATGGATCATCAAGGGCGTTCCTGCTCGTGCCGCAAGCAGTAGCAAACTAATAGTGTATGTATAACCGAATTTGCATCGTGCCCCTGATCCTGCTGTTGCTGGGACTCTCCAGTCCTCAGGGCTTCGCCCAATTGTTAAAGCGTTCTAAATCCATCCCTATCACTGGTGCTTCTGATCCGAACCTGGAGGTGGTCTGCGAAGTGGGTGTCGATCTTCAGTCGACGGAGAGTTACTTGCTGTATGGCGTCAGTGTGGGGTTGGAATTGACTCGAGGTTTCGGCCAACTGCTTCGTCATAACCTGGGTCAAGATGCTTGACCTGTCGGTTCCCCAATAGGAAGCAATAGCTTGGTCTACACCAACATGCCGATTGGGTACACTTGGTTGCGTCCAGTCCACTCGTATGGTTGGGAAGTCCGGTTCCCGGGAAACCAAATTTTCATCTACCCTGATAGCGACTTCTTTCCCGGTCAGACGAACATCCTGATTGGGTTTGTACGCCAGCATCCGGTGGGTGCTGGGAACCAGTATGGGTGGGTGCGTCTGACGCGGGAGACGGCGGATCCGAGGAATGTGTTCCGGGAGGATTGGACCGAGAGGCAGGTGACGTTCATGCCGAGCGGTTTCGCGGTTCATCCCATCCCGGAGCAGCCCATCCGGGCAGGAGAGCCGCCCGAATTGCCGCAATTGGTGTCGGAGGTGCTGCCAGCGCAGGAGGGACTGCCGACCCGTGTGCGGGTGAGTTGGGCCTCCGGGTGGTCGAGCATGCAGTTGGAGTCCGCGGTTGAGCTGGGCAATCCGGTACAGTGGTCACCGGTGTTCGGATTGAATGGAACCGAAGCCGTGTTTGAGTTGCCCGAGGATGGGCAACTGTATCTCCGGTTGACGTATGCACCTTGAGCGAAGAGTTCCTGATGGTGGAGTGCGCATCCACTGCCGTTCCACGGAGGTCCGTGGCTTCACCCTGATTGAGTTGCTGGTGGTGGTGGTGATCGGGATCCTGGCGTCGCTTGTCTTTACCTTCCTCTGCGCCCCTGCGCCTCTGTGCGAAACAAAGCGATCGGCCCCTGGTGTACGGCTGTAGTTAGAGGGCGGGGATGGGCTCACGCGAAGACGCGAAGAGGGGGAGGTTCGCGCGGAGGCCCGGAAAGGCATCGGTAACCTTCCCATGGCTGCCGGCGTAGACAAAGGTATTGAACGAACCGACCGACTACGATGGAGCCTGGAAGGAAACGCTGGAGCGCTTCCTGCCGCAGTTCCTCGAAATCGCGTTCCCGGCGATCCATCGGGCGGTCGATTGGACGGGAAAGGTGCGTTTTCTGGATACCGAGTTGCAGGAGATCGTCCGAGCGGCCGAAGCCGGGACGGTACGCGCCGACAAGCTGGTGGAGGTGGTGCGCGTGGACGGGATCGAGGAGTTGCTGCTGATCCACGCGGAGGTGCAGACGCAGCGGGAGGCAGCGTTTGCGGAGCGGATGTTCGATTACCACTGCCGGATCCGGAATCGGTTCCGGCGTCCGGTGGTGAGTCTGGCCGTACTGGCGGACGAACAGGCGCGATGGAAGCCTGCGGGGTACGACGTGGATGTGTTGGGATGCCGGATCCGGTTCGACTTTCCGGTGTGCAAGTTGTCGGAGTTGGAATTAAAGCCGTGGTTGGCGGTTGGGAATCCAGTGGCGCGGGTGATTGCGGCGCATCGGGTGGCGCAGCAGACGGCGGGAGCCGGCGGCGCGGGGAAGCGGCGGAGAGGGAAGCTGGGTTTGGTGCGGTCGTTGCTGGAGTCGGAAGCCAGTGTGGAGGAAGTGGCGGAGGTGCTGCGGTTGATGAACTGGTTGCTGGCGCTGCCGGTGGAGGAGGAGGTAATTTTCCGTGAGGAATTGGGACGCTTACAGAAGGAGACGAGTATGCGGTACATCAGCACCTACGATCGGTTGGTCCGTGCGGAAGCTCTGGAGGAAGGATTGTTGCTGGGCCTTCAAAAAGGCCGATTGGAAGGCCGACAGGAAGGCCGTCAGGAAGGTCGGCTCACCCTTTTGCGGGAGACGATTGCAGAGACCTTGCGGGAACGGTTTGGGGTTGTGTCCGAGTCGGCCCATTCCCGATTGGAAGCCGTGGCAGACGAGGGAGTGTTGCGACGGTTGGCGAAGCGGGTCTGGGCGGTGGGGTCGGTGGCGGAATTCGAAGCGGAGTTGTGACCGGTGCCACGGCCGGATCCCGAACGGGTTTCCCTATTTGGTGGTGATTCTGGTGGAAGTGTCTCACGCGAAGCCGCGAAGGATGTGAAGAAGACTGGGCGTTGGGCGGGCGCTGACACACGGGGCCCCGCAGCCCCAAGGGGGAGACCTGCGAAAGCCCGGGGCAACGCCCCGTGGATTGGTGACAGAGTCGTGCCGCAGCCCTGAAGGGGCGGCATAGGTCCCCGGTAGGTGAACCCGGGCGTGGTTGGCCCGGCTGTTGCGCCCTTTCAGGGCTTGGGTCCATTTCTCGAACATCAAACCGCAGGGCTTCGCCCTGGGCTGTCTTGGGTTGCCCCGTTGGGGCGCAGAACCCGGACCTGCCGGGGATCATGCAGGGGGGGCTTATCCGTCCGCTTTCTTTCGGTAGACCATCTCTCTTTTGTGGCTTGGCGGCTTTTTCCCTCCCAACTCCAGCCGCATCTGACACTGCTCCCTTTTGGAACGGCGACGAGGACGTCGCCACCCCGTTGCATGCGGGGGGCAGTGTGAAGATGCGCCACTCAACTCCCGAGGAAGGAACCTCCGCTTGAAACGGCGGCGGGATCTCGCATGCTCGTCTCCCCATGAGTTCTCGTTGTGCTGTTTTGGTGCGTCGTGTCGCCGTGTTCGCTGCCCTGGGTGCGGCTTTGAGTGTGGATGCGGCGCCGGTGACGTTGGCGAATCCGTCGTTTGAGCTGCCCTCCACGGGCTTCGTGGATACGCGGGTGGATGGCTGGACCAAGACGCCGACGCCCGTGTGGTTTGATCCGGCGTCGACCGGCGGTGTGACGTGGGATCAGCTTTCGGGCGTGTTCGCGAATCCGGCCGTGGGTCAGCCCACGCGGAAGACCAACATGGACGGCAACCAGGGGTTGTACCTGTTCGCGCTGCCGACGGCAGGGTTGAGCCAGGTCGTGACGACGACGTTCGAGGTCGGGATGTCCTACGAGCTGAAAGTCGCGCTGGCGGGTGGCGGCGGCGGGATGCCGGCGGGAACGACCTTTGTCCTGGGACTTTTCTACATGGACGGGGCGATTCCGGTGCCGGTCGGGACGCAGATGGTTTCGCATTCGACGGCCCTCTTTCCGACCACGACCACGTTCGTCGACCAGACGCTGACGGTCGGTGAGGTTCTGGCCGGTGACGCGTGGGCCGGAAAGCAGATCGGTGTGGGTGTGGCCTCGCTGAACGGCACGGGTGTGGGTTACTGGGATGTGGACAACGTCCGACTCGAGGCGACGGTGGTGCCTGAGCCAGAAACCTGGGCGTTGATGGGAGCGGGCAGCGCCATGCTGGCGCTGTCGGTGTGGCGCCGGTCCAACCGGGGTTGAACGCTCCGGGGGAATCTCGGTCGAGGTGATGGATCGAGGACGCAGGCAATGAGGATGAAGGACCAACGGGTGATGTCCGGTTTGTACGTCAGGGCGCTGCGTGCCTCGGGTGGAGCGGGTCTGCTCGCGTCGGCACTGGTTTCCCTTCAGGCCGCGACGGAACCCTTGGTGGTGCCAAACGGGTCCTTCGAATTGCCGGCGACGCCTTTCGTTTCCCTGCTGATCGACGGATGGCAGCGCACGCCAAAGCCCGCGTGGTACGTGGAGGACGGCGGGTTCCTGTGGAACCAGTTGACTGGAATCTTCGTCAACACGGCCCCGGGCGCGGCGGACCATCTGGAGTCGCTGGATGGCCGGCAGGCCGCCTGGTTGTTCGCCGTTCCCGAGGCGGGACTTTTCCAGCAGGTCCGGAACGCGGCTGGGACAGAACCGGCGGTGTACGAGGCGGGGCGTTCCTATCGGATCACCTTTGATGCGGTGGGTGGCGGCGGAAACATGCTCGAGGGCGTGACGCTGGAGGCGGGTCTGATCCGCTGGGATTCCGTGTCGAACCGGGTGTGGGTGGCGTCGACGGTGGTGACGAATTCTCCGGCGTTGTTCGATCCGCGGACGTACCTGCGGACATTCAGCCTCACGACGCCGGTATTGGCGCCCGCGGATGCGGCGGTGGGTGCGATCATCGGAGTTCAGGTGGTTTCGACGGTTTCGGCAGCGGCCCAAGGGGGATATTGGGATGTGGACCGCGTTCGTGTTGATGCACTCACACGGACCCAACCGGAGCTGACCCATGCCCTCGAAGCGGGGCAGTTGAGGCTGGGATGGCGATCGGAAACCGGTGTGCGATACCGGGTGCGTCGCAGCAGTGACCTACTGGGATGGACGGGGGTGGGGGATCCTGTGGTGGGCACCGGAGAACCGGTGAGCGTCCGGGTTCCGGTGGAGGCGGCAGTGGATGGTTTCTTCAGCCTGACGACGGAGACGGTGGAGTAACGCGGCATGAGGTGCCGTGGCTTCACGTTGATCGAGTTGCTGGTCGTGATCGCGATCATCGCGATCCTTGCGGGAATGCTGCTGCCGGCGTTGTCGAACGCGAAGCTGGCTGCGAAGCGTGCGGCGTGCATCTCGAACCTGCGTCAGGTTGGGATCGCGATTGGCGTCTATGCGGGCGACCACGATGGCCGGATCCCGTTTGGTCCGAAGGCGCCGCCATTCACGAGTCCGGCCAGCTTCTATCCTTCGACCGGGACACCCACGAGCCTGCTGTCGCTGCAGTCGGGAGAGGTCGTGGGGTTGGGGTTGCTGTTGCCGCAGGCGTTGGCGTCGCAACCGCGGGTGATGTTCTGTCCCGGGACGGACAAGCCGGTGGATGCGCAGGCCGAATTGGCGAAGGTGGGACGGTTGCAGGCTCAGGGGAGTTATTATTACCGGCACGGGGGCAGCACCCAGATCTTCGACAATCCGGCCGCTCCGTGGCCGCCGCCCCCCATCCGCCTGGAAAGCCTGGGGCTGAACCGGGACCAGCAACCGCTGACGGCACTCGCGATGGATGTGCAGTACGAATGTCCTCCGGACCTGGCCCCGTTCAACGTCGTGCCTCGGTCGCATCACCGGGGAGGCGGGGTTTCCGTGCTTCATTCGGACGGGCATGTCGTCCATCGGCCAAACAAGGATCGGCGGTTTACCGTGATCGTGGCGGAGTCGTCGGAGGTCCGGGATTCGTTCAGCCGGATCCTGAGGGCGTTTGAGCGGGCGGACGCGGAGCCTTGAGCTGGAGTGGGCGACGAGGACGTCGCCTCCCCGTCTGGGAGTGGGGGCGCATCTCACTACCCCTTTGGAAGGGATTCGGGGCGGCGATGTCCTCATCGCCTTGGGAATGGCCTTGGAAGGCGACGAGGACGTCGCCTCCCCGCTTGGAGGGAGGATGGGGCAGGATTCCGGCTGGCCGAGCGGGTGGATCCGCGGGCAGGGTGGGGGCATGCGCGACGGAACCGGAAGGGTTGCCTGTGGGCTGGTGTTGGGGTTGGTGATGCTTGCGGGCTGTGGGAAGGAAGTGGTCATGCCGCTGCCGGCACCGACGACCTCGGCAGCGCCGTCGGCCGTTGTCGGATCCAGCTCGACGAATGGTTCGGCGCCAGCCTTGGACGAGGCGGATCCCCGTTCGTTGGCGCAGTTGGGCGATGCGGCGATGCAGGCGGGGAAGTCCACGGAGGCCTTGGCGTTGTTTGAGCGGGCGCTGAAACTTCAGCCGGATGACGAGGAGATACACTTCAATGCCGGGTTCCTCTGTACGCAGTTGGGCCGCACGAACGAAGCGATCGTCCACTATCAGGAAGCAGTGCGTATCCTGCCCGAGTACGGGGAGGCCCACAACAATCTGGGGAACATGCTGCGACGGGCAGGACGGACGGCGGAGGCCATCCGTCACTTCGAACTGGCGTTGCAGCATTCGCCTGCCAGCCATTCCGCCCACAACAATCTTGGCACTGCGCTGGCGATGGAGGGGCGTGTGGCTGAGGCGATTCCGCATTTCGTCGCGGCGACCGACGCGAACCCGGGGTACGCGGAGGCCTGGATGAACCTGGGCAATGCGTACGTGCAGGTGGGGCGCGTCGAGGATTCGATCCGGGGCTTCCAGAACGCGCTTCAGGCCAATCCCCAACTGGAGGGGGCGCGCCGGGGATTGGCGCGCGCACAGGCGCGGTTGGGTGCCGGTGGGCGCGTTCCGACACCCTGAGCGCGGGAATTCCCGGCTTGCCTCATGGATGCTGAGCTCACGTTGAAGCCGATCGGATTCGTGCGGTCCGGGAAAGGCGAGAAGTTCGAGGCCCGCCACCAACCACTGGAATCCGAGCCCGAGGTCCATCGACTGGAGTGGACCGATCCGGCAGCGATGCGGGAAGCAGTCCGGGATCTGGAGGGTTTCTCGCGGATCTGGCTGGTCTGGTGGTTCCACCGGAATCGCACGTGGCGTCCGCTCGTGCTGCCGCCGCGTGGCACAGCGCAACGGCGCGGTGTTCTGGCCACGCGTTCTCCACATCGACCGAATCCCATCGGGTTGACGGCCGTGCGCCTGCTCGGGGTGGAGCCGGGTCGGCTATTGCTTGGGCCAATCGATCTCGTTGATGGGACGCCGGTCTTCGACGTGAAGCCCTACATTCCCAAATACGACGCTTTCCCGGACGAACGTTCGGGCTGGATGGAGGCGGTGGAAGCGGAGGAGCGGTCGCGGCCGGGGTTCATGGTCGACTGGAGCCTCCTCGCGAAGGAGCAGGGGGAATGGTTGGTGGCGGGTTGGGGAGTGGATTTCCGGGCGCGGATGGACGAGTTGCTTTCGGCGGATCCGAGGCCGCACCGGACGCGTCGGATTGTCCGTCGCGGGGATCGGTTTGAAATTGCCTGTGGGGCGTGGCGGGGTGTTTTCCGGGTCTCGGAGCGGTTGGTGACGGTGGAGGAGTTGCAGGTTGGGTTTCCACGGCGGTTTCTGGAGGACCGGTCGCGCACGGAGGTGCCGGAGCGGGAGGCTCAACTCGCATTCCTGGTGCGATGGCCGGAGGGTGGGGTGGAGTCGCGGCGACCGTGAAGTGGACGGGCGACGAGGACGTCGCCACCCCGGTCCTTGGATTCGGAGAGGCGATATCCTGACCGCCGTGGGATTGGCTCTGGGAGGGTGCGACGAGGACGTCGCCGCCCCGGTGCGTGCGGTGGCCTTGTCAAGCTGCGTCCTCTGGATCCGAGCCGTGAACTCCGACGTTGCGGGAGGTTGGGTAGGGGGGCTATTTTGGACAGCGGTCGGGACGTTGAGCCGGCCTAAACGATGAAGCACCAGCTTGATTTCGAAAAGCCGATCGCAGAGCTCCAGCACAAACTGGAGGATCTGAGGCAGCATCCGGAGACGCACTCGTTGGGAATCTGCTTCGAGGACGAGATCCAGATGCTGGAGCGCAAGCTCGAGGAGTTGCGCCGCAATGTGTATCTGAACCTGACGCCGTGGCAGCGGGTGCAGGTGGCGCGGCATCCGCGGCGTCCGTACACCCTCGATTACATCCAGCACGCGTTCACCGAGTTCGAGGAACTGCACGGCGACCGATTGTTCGGGGATGACCGGGCGGTGGTGGGTGGTTTCGCGAAGCTGGGGGACCAGCGGGTGGTGGTCATTGGCACCCAAAAGGGGCGGGACACCAAGGAGAACATCCTGCGCAACTTCGGTTCCGCCCATCCCGAAGGGTATCGCAAGGCGTTGCGCCTGATGCGGATGGCTGACAAGTTTGGGTTGCCGGTGGTGACCTTGATTGACACGGCGGGCGCGTATCCGGGAATCGGAGCCGAAGAGCGGCACATCGCCGAGGCGATTGCCGTGAATCTGCGGGAGATGATGTTGTTCGAGGTGCCGATCGTGGCCTGTGTGATTGGCGAGGGTGGCTCGGGAGGAGCGTTGGGCATCGGGGTCGCAGACCGCGTGTTGATCCTGGAGAATGCTTATTACTCGGTGATCAGCCCGGAGGGTTGTGCAGCGATCTTGTGGAAGGACCGGAAAGCGTCCCCACAGGCAGCAGCGGCCTTGAAGATCACGGCGGCGGACCTGAAGCAGCTCGGGTTGGTGGATGACGTCATCCCTGAGCCGCTGGGCGGGGCGCATCATGATCCGGCGACAACCGCGGCAACGGTGCGCTCAGCTCTGCTGCGGCATCTGGCGGAGATCCAGGCGTTGTCGAAGGAAGAACGGCTTCAGGGTCGTTACCGGAAGTTTCGAGGCTTTGGCCAGTTCACCGAGGCCACCGAGGCGGCGGGAGGGGCCCCGGAGTGAGCACCATCTGGTATCCATTGACGTTTCGTCCGATCTATCAGGATCGGGTGTGGGGTGGGCGGCGATTGGAGACCTTGTTTGGTCGAGCCTTGCCGGAAGGCCGGGTCATCGGGGAGTCGTGGGAGGTTTGCGATCGACCGGACGCGGTGAGCGTGGTGGCGAACGGCCCATTGGCTGGACGCTCACTCCACGCGCTGATGTCCGAGGATGCGGCGGGGCTGTGGGGAGCGGGTGTTGGGAATGGCCCCTCGTTTCCCTGGCTCTGCAAGCTGTTGGACGCGTGTGATGATCTTTCCTTGCAGGTGCATCCACCCGCGGGCTTGGCGGCGTCGCTCGGGGGAGAGCCGAAGACGGAGATGTGGTACGTGGCGGCGGCGGATCCCGGCGCCTGCGTCTATGCGGGGGTACACGCCGGCACGACCCGTGAGACATTCGCACGGCGTGCCGAGGATGGAACCGTGGCGGATTTGTTTCATCGGATTCCTGTGACGGCGGGGGATGTCCTGTTCCTGCCGAGCGGCCGGGTGCATGCGCTGGGGCGTGGGTTGGTCATCTTCGAGATCCAGCAGAATTCGGACACGACGTACCGGGTTTTTGACTGGAACCGGGTGGGGCTGGACGGCAAGCCAAGGGCGCTCCATCTGGAACAGGCCTTGGCGTCCATCGACTTCACCGACACGGCACCTGCCTTGGTTCCTCGGACGTTCGTGATGGATCGCGGTGCGGAGGTGCGATCCCTCGTGCGGCATGGACTGTTCGCCATCGACGAGGTCCGGGGCCGGGGTTCGGTGGCGGACCGGCGTCCGGAAGGAGGCGTTGGTCTGGTCGCCGTGGTTTCCGGCACCGTGCGGTTCACGGGTGGCGGACAGACCGTCGCGGTAGGTCCGGGCGGATTTGTCGTCCTGCCGGCGGGCATGGGTGATCTGACAATGGATGCGGGTGACGATGCGCGTTGGTTGCAGGTCTCGCGCGGATGAATGGTGCCCCTGAAGGAGGCGGGCCAGGATGGCGGGTTGGAGCGCCCATCGAGTGGTGGGAACATTGGGCCCTGCTACGGATGTGGCATTCTGACCGGTGGTTTCGGCGGGTGATCCTTGGTTTGGTGTCGGTTGCCTTGTTGGGGTTGATTGCTGAGGCGAGATGGGTTCCGGGACATGAGGCGTCCTCTGGGGAGAGGGCTTGGCTTCGTGGATGGGACCGGTTGATGGCATCGTGGCATGACTTCCGGATGGGGAAGGTGGGGCAGCCCGATTTTCGGGCGGATCCGGCCGCATGGGGATGGCGGGTTCAACTGGATCCCTGGAATCCCGAGTCCGTCCGGGCTTTGCTGGAATCCCTCACACGAATCCCAGAGCCGGAATTTTCGGACGCCACGAACGGGCTCGCATTGGGGCGCCGTCTCTGGCGTGTGGGAGGAACAAATGCCGCGGATGTGGAGCGTGTTTTCCGCATCGCAAGAAAGGCGCGTTGCGAGGAATGGATCATTGGGGAGGCGCCAGGGTTCGGTTCCTTGTTGGGTCCGTCGGAGCGCGAATCGTGGGCGGCTGTTGCGGCGGATCATGAGCGATGGGATTTGGTTCGGGGGTTGTTGGCCGAGGGACGGTTGGATGTGGGTGGGACCGTGGGACAGGCGTGGACAGCCTTGTGGGGGGCACCGGCGGCGTCGCGGGAGGGATTGGTCGTCCTTGAGGAGCGGGCCAAAGGTCTTGGTCCGGAAGCCGTGAAAGCTGGGCGATTGCACGTCCAGGTGCTGGCGCGGTTGGGGAAGTTGGAGGCGTCGAGGGCTGCTGCCGAACGGTTGCGGGTGCTTGGGGTGGCACGGCGGTTGGAGGCGATCCGTGTGGGGCGGCTTTGGCTGGGTGCGGGCCGACGGGAGGAGTTCAGGAAGTGGCTGGATGGGTGGGCCGTAGGTATGCTGGAGCCGCGGGAGGTTCCGGAATGGGCAGCTTTGGTCCGGGAGGTTCATGGCGTCGGCAAGGCGTCGATGGCATGGCGGGACGGATGGAAGCGCTGGCGGAAGGCGGAATGGCTGGGGCCTGTGTTGGAGACGGCGTGGGAAGCCCGGGATTGGGGTGGGCTGTTGGAGTTGGGCGTGGATTTGCGGCGGGGAGCGGGTGGGGATGCTGGGGCAATCGCCTTGGGATGGGTGCTCGAAGGTATTGCCCGGGAGGCTACAGGGCGCTCTTCGGAGGCTGAGTTGGCCTGGGAGGCCGCCCGGTCCCAAAAACTTCCTGCGCCGGACTGGGCGTTGGTGTGGGTCAAACGGATTGCCGGATGGGGCTACCTTCGTGCCATCCCGGAATGGGTGGTAGCGGCCGAGCCTGCCGGAGAGAACGACCTTGAGTACTGGGGTTTACGGGTACGCTTGGCCCGGAGCGCGGGCGATCCGGCGACCTTGAAGATCGCTGCGGAAGGATTGCGAAGACTGAGGCCGTGGGACCCCGAAGGGGTGAATGCCGCAGCGATGGCGATGTTGTGGATGCCCGTGCCAGCGATTCAGGCGCTCGAATTGTTGTCCGAAGCCCGCCTGCGTCAGGGACTGGACCTGGAAGGGCGGGCCCTGGAGGTGATCGCGCTGGGGCGGGACGGAAGAGCGAACGAATCCGAGGCGAGGTGGTCCGATCTCAAACGAGCACCCTTGGGGCGAATCCAACGAACGATGGTTTGCCTCGCGGGCTTTGAAATGCATTCTCGTGCGGGGCGGGTTGAGGAAGCGATGGAGGAATACCGGCAGATCGAAGGAAAGCATCTGATGTCTGCGCAAGTTCGCTGGTTGGAGCAGGAATTCCTGCGACTCGGCGAACGGCGAAAGGCTGGAGAGGCTTCGAGACCGGGTGAGGAGCCATGAACGAGACAGACAACGACTTTCTGGATACAGAGAACCGGAAGCGCAAGCTGGTTGAACGCTTTGGTGGAAGCCCGTTTCTGGTCTTCATCTTTGATCACTGGTTTGGAGCCTTCGCCTTGGTCTTCCTGCTCGGGGTGATCGCGCTCAGCCTGTTTCTTCCGCGTATCTGGCGTCAGACGCCGGATGGTTTCAACCCGGTCATCCGGGTCAGCGGCTTGGATCTATGGCAGGCGAGGTCGCTGAGGAAAACGGCATTGAAGCAGGCCGCAGCGGGGCGTTCGGATGAATCGGTCCAAGCCTGGCGGTCTGCGATCGCGAACAGTACGGCAGACGTCAGCCTCCTGCGTGAAGGTTTGGGCTACGTCGCCTCCTTGCCGAATCCCCCTGACGAACAGATTGAGTTCGCCATCAACCATTCTTTCTGGCTGCTCCGTCTGGGGAACACGAATGCGGCAGATGCCGAACTTTCCCTTCGTTTGCTCACCAAGTATGGCATGGGCGATCAAGTGGTTCGGTTGGGCAGCCATCTGGAGGAAGTCCTTACTCCCGAGTCCTCCAAGCTATTGCTGACCGCCCTCTTCAACGAAGGGAAGGTGGCCGAGTTTGACCGTTTGTGGCGTCGGTTTTCCACCCGGTTCGAGACCGATCCCGAGTTGATGTTGTATCGTCATGCATGGATGGCGAACTGGGGGCCACCCGCAACGTTGCAGGAAGGCAGGAACGCCCTGACTGAAGCACGCTCGAATCCCAAACTGCGGATCCAGGCCCTGCGTCTGCAGGTTCTGGTGAGTTACGCGATGCGGGATGAGGCATCGTTCTCCGAAGTGCTGCGGATTCTCGAGGAAGAGAGGGAGACGCGGCTTTCGGATTACGCGATGCATTGGATGCTGATGAACGCGCTCGGCCGGCGGGATCAAGCGCGTGAGCAGGCCCAGAACCACCAGGTGTCCCCCCGTTCCCCGGCAGAGGTCCGAGTGATGGTTGTCGCACTGAATCAACTTGGGCTCCACGAAGTGGCCATTTCCTTTGGTGAACAGCAGTTGAAGAAGTTCTCCTTTGATGCGGAGCTCTGGCTTGTTCAGGCGGAAGGGTTGACCCGACTCAAGAAGTGGGACGATCTGAGGACCTTGGCGGTTGGCATCCGGAATGAGCTTTCCCTGCAAGGATTTCTGGATGGGTATTCCCAATACCTGGAGGCCTTGGCGGAGGTGAATCTGGATCGTCCCGAGGCCGCACGTGCTGCTGCGGACCGGTTGGTCCGATCGGTCTCGATGACTCCGGAATTGAGCCGCTATGTGTCCCGGGAGATGCAGCGCATCGGTTTCCCGGAGGTTGCGCATGTCTTGCTGCGGCCGCTGGAGGCGCATTATGCCAAAGATCCGACGTACTGGTTTGAGCGGACTTCGGCGGCGTTGCTTTCGAACAATCCTGAGGATCTGGTGCAGTCGGCGGAGCAGGCCTACGCATTGGATCCAGCAGATGCCAGCATCGTGAACAACTACGCTGCGTCGCTGATCGTCACACGCTCCAAGCCTGCAGAGGCGGTGCAACTCACGCTGAAGGTCATGGTCAGTCGGCCTGGCGATCTGGGATCCGAACTGAACCATATCCTCGCCCTGTTGATGGTCGGTCGGTATTCCGAGGTGGAGGCCGGCCTTCGCCGGATCAACACGCTTGCGCTGACATCATCCGAATCAGCGGTCTACTACCTCGCGTGGTTTGAGTATTATCTTGAGAAGAAGGACTGGGCGTCAGCTCGCGCCGCTTACTCGAAGGTTGATCCGCGCAAATTGGTCGCCCTTCAAGCGTCGCGGATGGACGAGAAGTTCAAGGCCATCCCTCCCGGTTGATTTGCCTCGCTTGAGGATTGCTGAATCCGGTCCTCCGGATGTCGACGGCAGTCGGTGCCGTCAGGGCGACGCCGGCCAACGTCCCATGCCGCCGGTTGGCATGGGCGCTGACGGGCCCATACGAGATAGGCGGTACGGCTGGAGTGATTCCAGGCCCGTTGGAAATCAGCGCGCGGAACGATTCGGACGACACGGTCGCGTCGGACTCCAGGATCGTGGATCTGGACATCGCCCGTTGGAGTGAACCCTGAAGCGACCACGAGGTGTCCATCTCCGGGACGGGGTTTGGGTCCCCCTTTCAGTTGGGTGTATGAGACGGAAACCGCGACTGCATTTCCGGAAGCAATCCAACGTTCCAGGTCCGCGATGCCGGCCAGTCGGCTGACGCAGGCGGACAGGCCCTGATGATGGCCGGCGTAGGCGACGTTGAAGCTCCAGTTTCCGGTGCCCGGCCACCCGGGATGATGAACACCACGGGCGACCTGGGGGACATCCTGGAGGAGTTCCGGGCGTTGGAGTTGTTCGGACCAACGGGAGAGGATCATGCTCAGGCTGGTCGGGCTGCACCAGGACTGGATGCCCTCCGGGAAGTCTGCCTGGGAGCGCACGGGCAGGGAAAGGAGGGTTCCCCACGCCTGGGTGAACGGCTCCGGTTCCGGCTCCGAGGCCGAGTCTCCCAGAAGGCTGACGCCGAGGCGAAGGTCGGACGGAACGCGACCGTCCAGGGTGGCAAAGCTGAACTCGAGATCGATGCCGTCCGCCGGGGCGCTGACGATGAGCGTGTCTGTCTCCACACGCGCGGTTGAATCCTTCTGGCCAGGAATGCTGGTCCTGGGCCCGTCATTGGTGGATATGTTCCACTGCGCGAGTGTGTACCAAGCGCCGGCCTCTTCCTTCCAAACGGGCCTCGCCCTGGCCGTCAGTCCACCGGTGTGCGCGGTGTTCCACGAAACGACTGCCTCTTTCCACGCAAAGCCTGGCTGGAACCGCGGCGTGGAGATGACCACGTTCGTTGGAGAGGTCACACTTCGCAGCAGCTCTGGGTTTGGCCACCATCCAAGCCGGGATGGAGGAATACGGATCGGGTCCGCCCCCCGGACGAGAGCCATGGCCAAGACGGAAACAGCAATCCCACTGAAGTTCTTCACGTGGATGGAGAGGATGACGTGGGTGGACAGGTGGCGGTGGCAGCGTCAGCGAGGTTCCTGCGGTATCGGCGCACCGTGAAGCCGGCCTCGTTCAGGACTTCCCCGTCGTCCGCAAAGTCTTGCTCAAACGGCGGGAAAAACGCGTCGCCTTCCGGAGCCGCGTCGACGAGTGAAAGGAGCAATTCGGAGCAGAACGGAAGGAGTTGGCGGTAGATGTCGGCGCCGCCGCAGATCCAGACCGGGCGTGGGTCCGTGGAGAGTTCGGACCGGAGCGTCTGGAGGTCCGGGAGCACACGGACACCGGAGATTCCTGAAACGGACCGGCTGAGGACGAAGGTTTCGCGGCCGGGCAGGGGGCGTCCGATGGATTCAAAGGTGTGCCGACCCATCACGAGGATGCCTCCGAGGGTGGTCCGCTTGAACCATTGGAAGTTGGCGGGAAGGTGCCAGGGAATCCGGTTCCGGGCGCCGATGACCCGGTTGCGGGCCATGGCGGCGATGGCTTTCCAGGGGGTGGCGGGAAGTGGGGTGGAGGTGGACACGGGGTTGAAAACACAAAAGGGGCGGCGGTTCCGCGAACGCGGTTCCGCCGCCCCCTTGGGAGCAGGGATCAGAGACCCTTGCTGATGATGTGGCGAACGAGGTCGCCGACGCGGTTGGAATAGCCCCACTCGTTGTCGTACCAGCTGACGAGCTTGAAGAAGCGGCTGTTGAGTTCGATGCCGGAGCCGGCGTCGAAGATGGAGCTGCTGTTGTCGTGGATGAAGTCGGTGGAGACGACCTCATCGCTGGTGTAGGCGAGGATGCCCTTGAGGTAGGTCTCGGAAGCGCGCTTGAAGGCCGCGGAGATCTCGGCGTACGAGGTTTCCTTGACGGTCTTCACGGTGAGGTCGACGACGGACACCGTGGGGGTGGGCACGCGGAAGGCCATGCCCGTGAGCTTGCCCTTGACCTCGGGGCAGACGAGCGCGACGGCCTTGGCGGCGCCGGTGGCGGAGGGGATGATGTTGATCGCGGCCGAGCGTCCACCCTTCCAGTCCTTCTTGGAGGGACCGTCGACAGTCTTCTGGGTGGCGGTGTAGGCGTGCACCGTGGTCATGAGGCCTTCCTCGATGCCGAAGCCTTCCGTGAGGAGGACATGGACGAGGGGCGCGAGACAGTTCGTGGTGCAGCTCGCGTTGGAGATGATGTGGTGCGAGGCGGCGTTGTACTTCTCGTGGTTCACGCCCATCACGATGGTGATGTCCTCACCCTTGGCAGGAGCGGAGATGATGACCTTCTTGGCACCGGCCACGATGTGGCCCTTGGCCTTCTCGGCTTCGGTGAAGAGGCCGGTCGATTCGATGACGATGTCAACGTTCAGGGCCTTCCAGGGAAGCTCGGCAGGCGTCTTGGCGCTCACCACGCGGATCTCATGGCCATTGACCACGAGGATATCGTCCTCGGCCTTGTCAGCGCTGGACTTCTTGGAGCTGACGGTTCCGGCAAACCGGCCCTGGGTGGAGTCGTACTTGAGGAGGTACGCCAGATTGTCGGCGGGAACGAGGTCGCCCACGGCGACGACATTGATGTCCTTGCCGACGAGGCCCTGCTCGACCATTGCACGGAAAACCAGACGGCCGATGCGGCCGAACCCATTGATCGCGACGTTCACTGCCATAATTTCAAATTCTCGATTGGTTACACCAGATCAGATACAGGCGCGGGAGCCTACCGGCGGAGGGGCCGGGGTCAACGGATTGTTTCGGATGGAAGCGCGGAGTTCGACACCCACTTGCCTGCGGGCGGATCGAAGGGTTGCCGCGGAGGTTTCGGTTAGGTAAGAACCATCCTCATGACCTTGAAAACCCCCTCCAGTGCGTTCCGCAGGTTCGCTTGGCTTCCCTTGGTCGCCGGCATTGGCATGACCCAATCCGCGTTTGCCCTGATCTTCATCAGTTCCGGTGCGGTTGGGTTCAACAGCACCCCCCGACCGGTCCGCTGGAAGGCAGTGGGTGGCAGTATCAGGGCAGTTGGCAGGGTTTGCTGGGTACGGCCATTGCTCCGCACTATTTCATCTCGGCGAAGCATGTCGGCGGTGGGGTTGGGGGAACCTTCAGCTATCAGGGCAGTTCGTATACGACATCCGCCCGGTTTGATCACCCGACGGCGGATCTCACGGTCTGGCAGGTCGCAGGCACCTTCCCCAGCTACGCGCCTCTCTACACGGGTGCAGGAGAGATTGGTCAGGATGTTGTTTTGTTTGGTCGCAGCGCGGTGCGCGGCGCGGAAGTCAATGTCCCGGGGGCGTCACCCACACCGTTGCGCGGTTGGCAATGGGGCAGTGTGGGTGGAGGCATGACGCGTTGGGGTGAGAACCGGGTGGACGATGTCTTGGTGTTGGGCGGTGCGCAGTATCTGGTTTCGGGCTTCAGCTTCAACGGAGGGCCGAACGAAGCGATGTTGGCCTCGGGCGATTCCGGTGGGGGGATGTTCGTCCTGGATGGGGGCGTCTGGAAGTTGGCCGGGATCAACTCGAAGGTGCAGTCCACCTTCAGCATGGGCTCCAGTGGGCCGACTTTTCAGGCGGCGATCTTCGATGCGGGTGGGTTGTTCACGAGCACCACCGGAGGCCTGCTGCAGTTGCCGGATGGAGCCCAGGATTGGGAGGCCATCTTCCTGTCGACCCGTATTTCCGCCTACGCGGAGTGGATCACTGCTGTACCGGAACCCGAGTCCGTGGCGTTGGCGGCGGGCCTTGCGTTGACGGCCTTTGCAGGGGTACGGCGTTGGCGTCGCGGCGCCTGATCCCGGATGCCCACGGTGGCTGGTCGGGTCAGAGGCAGGGAGAGACAGGGGTTCGATGGGGTTCGATTGCCAGTGGCTTCCATGGATGAGGTAGCCCTGGACATTTTTCCGAAGCCATTTCCGTGTTCGTAACCGATTCAAAAAGAGAATTTTGCGGCTGAATCGGAACCTCTTTTGCGGATTGGTGGCAAGAAAGGGTTGGTGTTGCCCAACACAGAGGAAGCGCCGCTGAGGGGGCAGGGTTAGTCAGTACATCGTTCTTTGGATGCCTGATAGGGGTGCGCCGGATGGGTCCGGCGCACAAAAGGGAGGGCGGAAACCCCTAACGAGTACTGTTATGAAGAGCATGTCATTCGTGGGACTCCCCCACATCGTCGGAAAGGGTCTTCTGCTTCTGTTGCTGTGTGCGTGTGTGGCTGGTTCGTCCATGGCCAACACCCGGCATGAGTCAGTGGATCTGGTGCGGAGCACGGTGAAGTCTTCCAAGCGACCCGCGATGGCCGGGTACGGACGGATCCGCAGCGTGGACGTCAACCCCCGCGTGCTTGAGCGGGAATCCTTCGAGGTCACTCTCTTTCCCGGTGAAACACTCCGTCTGGAGCGTGACCGGGTCACCGAACTCCCGGATGGCGACCGGGTGTGGTCGGGTCGGATTGCTGGTGAACCCCTGAGTCGTGCGACCTTCGCCGTGCGCGCCGGTGTGGTTTCGGGCGTCATTGATCGGGCGATGAGCACGGGCAACGTGCTTTACGAGATCACTCCCAACGGTCGCGGTGGTTACCTGCTCTCCGAGCGGGACGGCAACGAATCCGTGGCCCCGCATGCAGGGTCGGTCGAAGTGCCGATGCCGTTGGGCCGGTTCGCGGTTCCGGCTGCGGTGGTTCCCGCAGGTGGCGTGCACGTGGTCGACCTGATGGTGGTCTACACTCCGGCATCGCGGGTCCGCTACGGGGTGGCAGGAATCGAGGCGAAGATCCTGACGGCGGTGGCCGATGCGAACACCGGGATGGCGAACAGTGAGGCGCCGGTGCGGTTCTCCCTGGTCCACATGTCCGAGGTGGCCTACGTCGAGACCGGAAAGATGATGGACGCGCTGATGGCGCTGGCGCGGACGACGGATGGCATCATGGACGAGGTGCACGCGCTGCGGGATGCGGCAGGCGCTGACATCGTGATCCTGATCAACGAAGACACGTCCAGCGCGGGGTTGTCTTACATGATGACGATTCCGTCGCCGGCCTTCGCGGTGAACGCCTTCTCGGTGGTCTACTCGGCGGCGTTGCCGTCCCTGACGATGACCCATGAGATGGGCCATGTGTTCGGTGTGGCGCATGACCGGGCGAATGCCACGGGTGGCGCGGCCTTCCCGTATGCGTACGGCTATCGGAACTGCGACACCAATTCGACGATGTTCCGCACGTTGATGGCGTATGCGTGCGGTTCGGCGGTGCGGGTGAACTACTTCTCGAATCCGCGGTTGAGCTACGCCGGAATTCCGCTGGGCGTGGATTATGACGTGGATCCGGCGAACGCGGCGGACAATGCGCGGGCCATCGGGGAAACGGCGGGCATCGTCACCGGGTTCCGGACGTCGCCGACGGCGACGGTGCCGGCGGCCCCGACGGGGCTGACAGCGACCGAGGTTGCCTGGGACCGGGTGGTACTCTCCTGGGTGGACGCGGCGACCGATGAGGTGGCTGTCACGGTCGAACGGACATCGGATGGTGTCACATGGGACGTGGTAACGACTCTGGGTGCAAATGCCTGTGGTTTCACCGATACGGCGGTGACGCCGGAGACGACCTACGGATATCGGGTGAATGCGGTGAACGGTGCCGGTGCCGCGGTTTCGGACGTGGAAGTGGTGGTGGAGGTACCGGCGATGGCGGTGGTGCCGGCGAGCCCGAGTGACCTGACGGCGTTCGCGAGCGGAGGCGTGGTCACGCTGGGCTGGGTCGATCATTCTGCGGACGAGACGGGCTTCCTTGTGGAACGCTCCGTGAGCGGCGGTTCGTTTGCGGTGCTGGGAACGGTGGGTGCGAATGCGACGGGTTACAGTGATGCGACCGTGGTGGGAGGCGTGACCTACGGCTATCGCGTGTCGGCCTGCAACGCGATGGGCAACTCGATGCCCACGGCGACGGCGAGCGTGTTGGTGCCGTTGTCGGTACCGACGCCTGCGACGGGTCTCGCAGCGGTTGCGGGTGCGACCTCGGTGACGGTGACGTGGGTGGACACGGCGTCGAACGAGACCAGCTATCGCCTGGAACGTTCGGTGAACGGTGGATCCTACCTGCTGTGGATTGTTCTGGGAGCGGACACGACCGGTTACACGGACACGGCGGTCGCTGCGGGCAGCACCTACGCCTATCGCGTGGTGGCGGCCAACAGCGCTGGCTACTCCGCTGCTTCGAACACGGGTTCTGCGACGGTGCCTGTGGTGGCCGTGGTGCCTGCGGCGCCGAGCAGTCTGGCGTGCTCATCGGTAACCCGGACAGCGATCACGGTCGGTTGGATGGACAACGCGACGAACGAGACCGGCTTCCATGTGGAACGTTCGACGAACGGGTCGACGTGGACGCGGGTGGCCACGGTGGGAGCGAACGTCCGGACCTATACGAACAGCAGCCTCAAGAGCAACACGCTCTACTACTACCGGGTGCGTGCCTACAACGCCTCGGGCAACTCGGCCTACACGGCGACGGTGTCGGCGAGGACCCTGCGCTGATCGCGGGGTGCGGC
>CBDIPJ010000016.1:0-135111 GCA_965283655.1 Limisphaerales bacterium
AGTTCGATGGATTCCGGGTGGTGGATGGGCAGTTGCGGCACGTGTACAAGACGGCGTTGAAGGACGATCCGCGCCGCTTCCTGCGTGCTTTCCTGCACTGCCAGCAGCGCGGACTGAGCCTTCACCCTGACCTTGCTCAGTTGATGCGCCAGCAGTTGGCGGTCCTGGACCGCAGCTTCCTGGCGGACCGGCACAATCACGTCACCTTCCTCGAGATCCTGAACCAGCGCGGGAACGTCTCGCCGCACCTGCGCGCCATGCACGAGGTGGGGTTCCTGGGTAAGTTCATCCCGGAATTCGGGAAGCTCACCAACCTCGTCCAGCACGAGTTCTACCACCAGTACGCCGTCGACGAGCACACCCTGACCTGCATCGAGAAGCTCGATCAGGTCTGGAACGCGACAGAGAAGCCACGGCGGAACTACACGGAGGTGTTCCGCAGCCTGGAGCGGCCGTTTGTCCTGTATCTGGCGCTGCTGCTCCATGACGCCGGCAAGGCCGCAGGGACCGGACATCACGAGATCGTTGGTGGGGAACTGGCGTTGAAGGTGTCACGAAGGCTCAAGCTGGATGCGGGCACCACGGATTCCCTGCGTCGGATCATCGAGTTGCACCTGTTGATGGTCCAGGTGTCCCAGCGACGGGATCTGGAGGATCCGGGCGTCATCGCCGACTTCTCCCGCGCCGTGGGAAGTGTGGAAAACCTGATGCTGCTGGCGTTGCACACTTTCGCGGACTCGATGGGCACCAGCGACACGCTCTGGAACGGCTTCAAGGATTCACTGCTGTGGTCGCTGTATCACAAGTCGATGGCGCTGATGCGTGGTGGGCCGGAGTTCATCGAGGCACAGCGAGCCGTACTCGAACGGTTGCAGGAGGAGGTTCGCGCCATGCTTCCCAAGACGTTTGCCCCGGACGAACTGGACGGGCACTTCCACGGTTTGCCCGGTACTTCCAGTTGCACTCGGTGCGCGACATTGTCCGGGACCTGACGCTGGCCCACCGTTTCATGCACCTGCAGCTGACCGAGGCCGAGCGTTCGCTCGAACCCGTGGTCGCCTGGCAGGAGGATCGGGACCGCGGTTACGCGGCCGTCCACGTGTGCACGTGGGATCGGGCGGGTCTGTTCACGAAGGTTGCTGGAGCGCTGACCGCTGCGGGACTGAACATCTTCGGAGCCCAGGTGTTCACCCGCGCCGATGGAATCGTCCTGGATACCTTCTACGTCGCCGAAGCCCGTACGGGCGCATTGCCCGCGGAGGAACTTCGGGAGAAGTTTGAAAAGGCGTTGTTGCGGGTGTTGACCGGTACCTTCGACCTCGACCGGGCCATCGCCCAGGCGCCGCGCTATCCGTCCATGTTCCGCGCCGGCGGAGAGCGCATGCCCATCAAGATACGGGTCGACGCGGCAGCCTCTCCGACGGCCATTGTCATCGACATCGAAGCCGAGGATCGGGTCGGCTTCCTCTACGCCGTGTCGAAGACATTGTACGATCTGGGTCTGTCCATCGCGCTGGCGCGGATCAGTACGGAGAATGGGGCCGCGCTCGATACGTTCTATGTCACCGACGTCGAGGGGCAGAAGATCACGGATGCGGAGTGGTTGGCCCGGATCGAACCTGAACTGCGTCGGGCCATCGGCGGATGAGCACGCTTTCCGTTGATCCCGATTGCGGGCCGGTGGCGGCGTTCGACGCCCTGCTGGCCGGGCCTGCGCCGGTTCTGGCCTTGGCGCCCATGCAGGACGTCACGGACCTGCCCTTCTGGCGCCTGCTGGCACGGTACGGCGGTCCGGACGTCTATTGGACCGAGTATTCCCGGGTGCATGCGACCAGTTCCATCGAACGGTCCATCCTGGAAGCGGTGCGGGAGAATCCGACCGGGCGTCCGGCGATCGCCCAGCTCATCGGGAACGATCCGGTGGCCATGGTGCGTGCCGCCCGTGAGCTCGAGAAACTTCCGGTGGCGGCCATTGATCTCAACCTCGGCTGCCCGGCTCCTGTGGTTTACCGGAAGTGTGCCGGTGGTGGGCTTCTCCGCGAACCTCGTCGGATCGATGCCCTGCTGGGCGCGCTGCGCGACGCCATCACCCGGGTGCGGTTCACGGTGAAGACCCGACTGGGGTTTGCGGACCATCAGGAATGGGAGGCGCTTTTGGAGGTTTTTGCGCGGCATCCCATCGATCTTCTGACAGTTCATGGCCGGACGGTGGCCGACATGTACCGCACGGAGGTTCGGTACGACCGGATTACGCAGGCGGTTTCGGCGATGAAGTGTCCTGTGATGGCGAATGGAAATGTCTGGTCGCCGGTGCGTGCTGCCGAGGTGCTGCGCCAGACCGGGGCGCGGGGGTTGATGATTGGCCGTGGGTGCATCCGCAACCCGTGGCTGTTCGATCAGATCCGGGCCCATCTTGGCGGGAGAGACTCCTGTTTATCCGACCGGACGCGAGGTGCTAGCCTACGTCACGTCACTTTACGAGGAAACGGTGCCGGTGGACGGGTTCAGCGACAGGCTTCAGGTGGAGAAGATGAAGAAGTACATGAACTTCATCGGCGAGGGCGTGGAAGATCCGAAGGAGTTCCTGCACTGGATCCGGCGAGCCGAGACGCGGGAAGGCTTCTTCGATGTGTGCCGACGCCATCTGGACCACGACCGGCCGATGCGGTTGGTGCCGGGCGGCGGGGCGTAAAGGCGTAAAGAAATCGACCCCGGAAACAACAAGGCCCACCCGACCAATCGTCGAGTGGGCATTTGCAAGACTAAGGAAGGTTTTCCTTAGGCCTTCTGCATGCGGCGGCGGGCGATGAAGCCAGCGCCAGCGAGCAGCACCGCGCCGGCAGCGTAGGTGCTGGGCTCGGGGATGTCCGAGTAGGTGTAGGTGACCTTGACGGTGGCACCCTGGAAAACCGCAGGCGAGGTCTGGGAGATCTGGCCGCCGACAGAGGAGAACGTGCCAGCGACGAAATTGAACGTCGAGGTTCCACCCGTGGTGTACGAGCTCAAGTCGCCAGCGGCAACGGTCGTGGAAGGGGTCGTGAAGACCTGTTGGGCCGTGCCCGTGGAGGAGCTGTTACCCGGGACGGTCGGGAACGGAGATCCACCGAGGGCAGGGAGACCAGCGCTCGAGAGGGAGAACGCGACGGAGGCCGCGTCGGTGCCCATCAGGAAGTTGGCTGCGTTCGGAGACGGGAGAGGCCCGAGACCCCATTGGATGGAGTACAGGTTGCCGGCGACGTCGGTCAACGCGTAGGTCGCGTAGGTGCCGAAGGTGATCTCGTAAGCGATCCCAGTCAGGAAGCCGACGCCAGCGGTTTCGACAATGGTGGGTTGGGGAACGGCGATCGTGTAGGCCACGCCGCCCGAACCGGGGGCGTTGCCAGCAGGAAGGGGGCTTCCAGGAATCGTGAAGCCAACCGGAGAGGTGGCCGTTTTCACGATCGTTGCAGCCTGAGCTCCGACCGCCAGAGCGGCGATCGCGGCGAGGCTAATGATGTTCTTGTTCATAGATTGAGTTCGATAATTACCCGTCAGACCTGAGAATCTAAGCAGATCGCGGACCATCCAAGCAAGTGCCATTTTGGTTTCGGACCATGGGTTGGGGGCATCGTTTGGAGTATTTTCATTCAGGCCTGAATCCGATCCCGGCTGGGAAGGCGGTCGATGAGATCGGAGAGGTTGGTTCGGGCGGAGCGGCTCTCTTCGGCGGCGATCACCGCGGAGAACTCGGCCTGGATCACCGGTCGACTCGGGTCGGAGGCGGTAGCCAGGTCGGATCCGTGGCCGGTGCGGAGGGCGCGGAGGATATCCCGCACGGAGATCTGGTCCAGGGGCCGCGCGGGGGCGAAGCCGGGATTGGAGCCGTTGGTTTCGGCGATCAGTTGGGCCTGGGTGAGGCTCTGGAGGATGGAGGTGGCGAGGCGGGCCGGGACGGCTAGGTCGCTGGCGAGGGAGGCGAGGGGCGGCGGGGGGAGTTGGTGGACAAAGCAGCGGCCAATCTCGGCCATGAAGCGGAGGGCGACGAATTCGCGGGCCTGATGGTGGACCCGTTCGGCCATGCGCTCCTGCAGGTAGGCGCGCCGGTTCTGGAAGACGTAGGCGACCTGGGATCCAAACAGCACGATCATCCAAGAGAAGTACAATCCCAGCAGGAAGAGGGGCACGGCGCCGAGCGAACCGTAGATCTTCGAGTAGGTGACAACCTTGGTGTTGTAGAGGACACCCAGGCGGTTGTTGAGCCACCACAGGATTCCGGCGACGAGGCCTCCGATCAGGGCCGCTGGCCAGTCGACCCGGGTGTTGGGCATCACCTTGTAGAAGGCGCCGAAGGCCAGGGCGACGATCAATGGCGGGATCAACTGGGCCTGAAGGAGTGCGGCGCCGGGGATCTTCTGGACGAGGGAGGATTCCCCGGACAGGGCGTTGAGATACCCGGACGTGGTGGCGACGAGCAGGACGATTGGGCCGAGCGAAATGGCGGCCCAGTAAAGAATGATGGACTCGAACCAGCCCCGGCCCCGGGCAACACCCCAGATGTCGTTGAAGGCGGCCTCGATGGTCCGCAGCAGGGAAATCGCCACGAAGATCAGGCCGACCATGGCTGTCACGCCGATGGTCCCGAAGTGGATGTTCCCCACGAAATCCAGGATGTTCTTGGCGACGTCGGCGCGGCGGGAGGCGGAGATGTCCTCTGCGGTCGCACCGGGCGATGGCGGACCGACCGGGGCCGAGCCGTCGGCATCGGACAAGCCGAGGGTTGGGGCGACGTTATTGACGAGTTGCTCGATCATCCCGGTGAGTTTGGCGCGGGAGGATTCGCTTTTGGCGTCGAAGACGAGGGAGGCGACGGTCAGCGACACCGCGAGCAGGGGGACGAGGGCGAGAAGGGTGGTATAGGCGAGGGCGGAGGCCCGGACCTGGCAACGGTTGCGCCAGAAGAAGCGCCCAACGAGACCCCAGAAATGGAGGAAACGGGCGGCGCGGTCCTGGGCTATCGCCTCCTGTGCGGGGCCACCGGTGTGGGTGTCGTCCTTCAGGGACGCCGCCACGTCGGCCTGCAACCGCTTCAATTTGCCCACTGAGTCGTCCAGCATGGACGGACACTATGTCCGGTCTGGGCACGGTGGAACGCGGAAAACAGGGTAGAAACCCGGGCTTGATGGATCACTCCAGTTTGGAGGAGGCGCGCGCGGGCTGTCCGAGAAGGAGCAATCCGGCGGGAAGCAGGCCTGCCGCGGCGAGGAGCCACGAGGCTGGGAGTTCCTTCAACTGGTCGTCGGCGAGGGCCTGGCCGTTGGGGAACAGGGTAGGGTGGACGATCAGGGCCCACGAGATCCCGTTGTTCAGGGCGTGGAGGAGGATCCCAGGCAGGATGGAACCGCTCTGGACACGCAACCATCCAAGGGTGAGACCAAGGATTGTGGCGTAGAAGAACTGCCACGGGTTCATGTGCATGGCGCCGAAGACGACGGCGGAACCTCCGATGGCAATTCCGGTGCCCCAGCGCTTGCGCAGGGCGGGGAGTACGATGCCACGGCAGGTGATCTCCTCGAAGAGGGGGGCAGCCACAACGATGGCCAGGAAGAGCCCGATCGGATTCCGCCCGTTCAGGAGGGCTCGGAACATTTCTTCGAACACCTTGGGCATCGGCACCGCGCGGTTGGTGAGGATCCCGATTTCAGCCGAGAGGATCCACCCGCCGAGGGTTAGGAGCAGGACGGCCGGGACTGTCCGCCATGGTTGGGGGAGCCCAAACCTCATCCAGGGGGCAATGGTGGTACCGAACAACCTTAGGAGTCCGTAGGCGCCGGCAACGCCGGCGATCATGCTGCCGGTGAGGCACCATGGATTGGAGGTGAGACCCGGTCGACGGATCGCGATCTCGAAGACAGCGATCACGACTTGCAGGGCGATCTGGACCAACAGGTAGGCTCCCACGCAGCCGAGAGCGACACCCACGGAGGGGGGCAGGGGAAGGATTGGAGGTGCGGGCGGTGGAAGTGGCGGCAACGACCTTGGTGGAATCGGGATGGATGGTGGAGACGGTGGTGAACCAGGGGCGGGGGAAGGAGTCTCCGGGTCCATGGATCCAATGTTCGGGGCGCTATCGTCGCCACCAACTCTTCGATCCACCGGCGGCGGGGGCGTCGGAAGCGACTTCCGCCTGGGGCGCGAACTGCCGGATCAGCAGTTGGGACCGTGCGGCGGTGAGGGCCATGATGAATTCGTCGTAGGAACCGAACCGTTCGCGCGGTTCCTTGGCCATGGCCTTGCAGAGGGCGTCGCTGGTGGGCTGGGTGACGCTGGGCAGAAGGGCGTTGGGCGGGCGGACGGGGGTCTGGAGGTGGGCGGCGACGACCTCATCGACGGTTGGAGCCTCGAAGGGGACATGACCCGTCAGCGCGTGGTAGAGCGTCCCGGCCAGCGAATACATGTCGCACAGGAACGTGTCGCCTTCCTGACGCAACCGTTCGGGAGCGATGTAATAGGGCGTCCCGAACAGCGGGGCGTAGGCGTCGGTATCGGCGTCCGCCTTCCGGGCGAGGCCGAAGTCGACCAATTTGGGCTCGCCGTCGGAGTCGAAGAGGATGTTTCCCGGCTTGATGTCGAGGTGGAGCAGGCCGTGCTTGAGGGCGGTGGCCAGGGCGGAGGCGACCTTCACGCCGATGTCGAGGACGTCGAGTTCGGGGACGCGCTGGTTTTTCTCGATGCGGCTGTCCAGGGATCCAGCATCCGCCAGTTCCATGGCGAGGTACTTGGCACCTTCGTGTTCGTCGAAGGTGTAGATGTGGATGATGTTGGTGTGATTGAGCTGGGCGCAGGCGCGGGCTTCGCGCGCGAAAGCGGTGACGGCGTCCTCGTCCTCGGTGAATTCCTGACGCATCAGCTTCACGGCAACCTCCCGGCCAAGGGTAGTGTCCCAAGCCCGGTAGACCGTGCCCATGCCGCCGGAAGCGATCTCCGAGCGCAGTTCGAACTGGCGGAGCATCATCGGCATCATGATGGATCCGGCGCACTTGGCGCAGGTCGCCCGCTGCAGGGGCATGAGGTCGCCGGGGATGAAGGTCTTTGCCCCGCAATGGGGGCAGGCGACCATCCTGAGAGGTTTGCGTTCCGACGACATGCCGTGGCGGGTGAATCTATCCTTGCGCTGGATGCAAACAAGCACCCGGTTCGGTGGATCGCAAATCCCGTTTGGGCTTTGGGATCGATTCCTCCAGAATCGTCGCGTGTCACGTACCCTGAAGGGAATGGTTTATTTGGTAGGAGCAGGTCCGGGAGATGCCGGACTGCTGACCTTGCGCGCCTTGGAGCTGATCGGGCGGGCGGATGTGGTGTATTACGACGCTCTGGTGGGCGCGGGCGTCCTGGCGAAGATCCCGCCGGGCACGGCGCGGGTCTACGTGGGCAAGCGGTCCCGCGACCATGCGGTCCCGCAGGAGGACTTGAATCGGTTGCTTGTCGAAGCGGCACAGGCCGGTAAGACGGTGGTTCGTTTGAAGGGCGGCGATCCCTACGTGTTCGGGCGTGGTGGCGAGGAAGCGCAGGAATTGGCGGAGGCGGACGTTCCGTTCGAAGTGGTGCCTGGGATTTCGTCGGTGGTCGCGGCACCGGCCTACGCTGGGATTCCACTGACGCACCGGGACCATTGCTCTGCCTTTCAGGTGATCACCGGTCATGAGGACCCGGAGAAGGGGGAGTCGGCGGTGGATTGGTCGGCCGTGGCTGCTGTCGCCGGAACCAAGGTCATCCTGATGGGGGTGGAACGGATCCGCAGCATCGCTGCGGGGCTCATGGCCGGAGGCATGGGTGGAACGATGCCGGTGGCCCTGATCCGCTGGGGCACCACAGCGCGCCAGCAGGTGCTGGTTTCCACACTGGCGAAGGTGGCGGACGACGTGGAACGGGCCGGCCTCCAGGCGCCGGCGGTGACGATTGTCGGTGAAGTGGTACGCTTGCGCAGTCAACTGGACTGGTGGAGCCGGCGTCCCTTGCATGGCAGCCGCATCGCGATCACGCGCACCCGCGAGCAGGCGAGCGAGCTTTCGTCCCGTTTGGAGACGCTCGGTGCGGAGATCCTCGAGGTGCCCACCATCCGGATCGAACCCCCGGAGCCCATCCAGCCATTGCTGGAGGCGGTGGTCGGGATTGGCGAATACGACTGGCTCGTGTTCACGAGTCCGAACGGTGTGGCGTCCTTCTTCGACACCTTCGTGAAGGCGTATCCTGACCTGAGGTCGCTGGGCAATGTCCGGATCGCCGCCGTCGGGCCGGCGACGGCGGCGAAGGTGAAGGAGTGGCATATCGGTGTGGATGTCGTGCCCGAACGGTATCTGGCCGCGGACGTGACCAAGGCCATTGCGGCGCATGAAACGGTCGAGAACCTGCGGTTCCTCCTGTTGCGTGCCGAGGTGGCGAATCCCGACCTGCCCAAGGCACTGGAGGAAATGGGCGGAATCGTCGATGACGTCCCCTGTTACCGCACGGTGCCCGAGACGCGGGAAGGCGGGGCGGCGGACGCGCTCGTCGAAGACGGCGCGGACTGGGTGACGTTCACCAGCAGTTCGACGGTGGAGAACTTCCATCGCCGCTTCGATCTCCCGGCCTTGCTCAAGCGGTTTCCCGGGATGAAGACGGCGAGCATCGGCCCCGAGACCACCAAGGCGCTGCACGCGCTGGGACTGGAGCCAACGGTCCAGGCGAAGGTGCACACGCTGGACGGCTTGGTGGAGGCGATCCTGAAGAAGCGATCCTCCGGCAAGTGACCGGGGGGGCTATTCGGGCGACTCCAGCGGTTCGATGCCGGCGGAGTCGCGAATGACCCAGATCGGCCGGCGCTTCACTTCCTCGTAGATGCGCCCGATGTACTCGCCCATGATGCCGAGGCTGATGAGTTGGATGCCGCCAAGGAACAGGACGGAGACCACGATTGTGGCGAAGCCTTGCACGGGCGGAAACCCGATCTTGCTGAAGAATCCGCTGAAGATCCGGGTGGCCAGGATCCAGATGATTCCGAGGAACGCGAACAAGGAGATCCAGAGACCGGCATAGGACACGAGTCCGAGCGGCACGGTCGAGAAGGAGAAGATGCCGTCGCGGGCGAGTTTGAAGAGACGGCGGAAGTCATACTTGGCCTCACCGGCGGCGCGGGCGTGGCGCTCGTAGGTCAGCCCCACCTGCCGGAAGCCAGCCCAAGCACGGAGGCCGCGGACGAACCGGTTCCGTTCCGGCATCCGCTTCAGGACCTCCACCACGCGTCGGTCCATGAGGCAGAAGTCCCCGGAGTCGTGGGGGACATCGAAGGCGACCGCACGGTGCATCAGGCGATAGAACAGCCAGTACGCCGCCTTCTTCGGCCAGCCTTCCTTGCGCTTCTGGCGGATGGCGTAAACAACCTCAAAGCCCTCCCGCCACTTTTCGATGAAGCGGACCATTTCCTCCGGCGGATCCTGCAGGTCGGCATCGATCACCATGACGGCGTCGCCGCTGGCATGGTGGATTCCGGCGGAGACGGCCGTCTGATGACCGTAATTGCGGGCGAAGGACAGAGCTCGCCACCGGGGATTGCGTTTCTGCTGGGCAACGAGCAACGACCAGGTCGCGTCGCGCGAGCCGTCGTCGATGCAGACGATTTCCCAGTCGCACGGCCACTTCTCGGCGGCCGCGGTCATCCGCCGGAACAACTCCGGCAGGACTTCCTGTTCGTTGAAGCAGGGAATGACGACGGCGACTTTCATCGGGCGGAATCTTTTGGACGGCGGGCAATCACCATGGTGCTCACGCCCCACGGGAACCGGAGACCGGCGAGCAGGAGACGGTTCTCGATCCGCATCCAGGCGATCAGAAGTTGGTTGATGAATCGGGGTGGCAGCGCCATGTCGCCTTCCGGGCTCGATTCCTTGGCTGGGAGTGCGCGGCGAAGGAGTCGGAGGGCGGCGACGGGCAGGAAGATGAGGAAGTTCCAGTACGAGCTGCGCTGCACCTCGAAGCCGTGCTTCGTGAGCAGGGCGCAGAGTTCGCTACGGCGGTATCGACGGTAGTGGCGGTTCACTTCGTCGTGTGCCGTCCACAGGAACATGAAGGCGGGAACGAAGATGATGACCGTGCCTCCGGGCTTGAGCATCCGATGCCATTCGTCGAGGGCGCGTCCGTCTTCGGCGAGGTGTTCGAGGACATCCGAAGCGGTGATCACGTCGAAACTGCGGTCGGCGAACGTGGGTTTCTGGGCGTCCATGACCCAGGTCTCCTTGAGGCCCCGTTCGTGACACAGGGCGATGCCCTTCTCGCTGATGTCGATCCCACGGACGTCGCGGTAACCAGCGGCGTTGAGCTGTTGGATCAGCATCCCGCCGGCGCAACCGATCTCGAGGATGCTGCCCGTCCGGTCTGGATGCGCAGCGATTGCGAGGGCTCCGACGACATGGCGGCGTTCGACAAACCACCAATGGATTTCCTCGGCGCGGTGGTAGTGCTGTTCGTACTCGGTTTTCATGCCTGTGCGGGACGTTGACGACCGACCCACGACACCCCGGCGAGCAGGAGGGCTCCGATGGCGGCGGCGACGATGCCTGCCTTGAGGAAGCGCGGAGTGAAGTGGAACCGCACCTCGCGGGTATCTGCGGCCACGGCGAACTTGGAGAAATTGGGAGGGCTGGGAAGCAACGGGGTGGGTTTGCCGTCCAGGGTCACCTGCCACCCGGGATAACGCGTGTCCGTCCACAGGATCTCCCCGCGGGCCCGGGATTCAGGTGGAGCCGTACCTCGTTCAAGCCGATGTCCTCGATGGTGAACGTGCGCGCCGGCGTGCCGATCCAGTCGAAGCGGGCGGAACCGGCTTCGCGGTTGGCAACGAAGGTTCCGGCTTCGCCGGGCTTTCCCGCGGTGAAGGACCAGTCGCCCATCCAGGGACGCAGCTGTTCCTGCCCCTCGGGGCTGAGGCGATCCAGACCGCCGCGCATCAGGGCGGCGTATCCATGGACATACCGCACGCGGTAGATGTGCGGGAAGTTCATGGTCATGACATGGCTGTACTGGCTGGGCGAACGGTCCCACAACCGGAGCGAGCCTCCACCCATGCGCGCAGCAATCGGAGCCTGCGCAGGACCGCCCTCGCGCATGCGATGCCACATCTCGACGGGGTGACGCGGCGTGAACCGATGGCAGAAGAGGATCAGCGGAATGAAGTTCAGGCAGGCCAACAGGGCCCACGTCTGGGGCGAACGCCGCCATGTCGGCTTCAGGATGACGACTGCCAGCAGCGCCAGCCCGAGGTAGGCGAACACCGTCTCCGGGTTCCGGACCGAGAGTTCATTGGGCAGGTTCTCGATCTGGAAGTTCCGCAGCTCCGGCGCGAGCAGGTAGGTGGGGTTCGTCGACATCCGCGAGGCGACGATCTCCTTCACCTTTGGGATGAGCTTCGGGTAGATGCCGAGTGCGGCGACATTGACCGCGATGGCCAGGACCGCCGTGAACCCGATCAGGGTGAGGCCGGCGCGACGCCAGATTTCCGTCGAACGGGCGAGGCGCTCCGCCCCAAGTCCCGCCAGCACGATCAGGCCCATGGTCGGGAGCGCCGCCAACCGGGTGTAGAGGATGTCATGGAGCGGGGTGGACAGCACGAACAGGTACTCCACCACCAGCCCGACCCCAATCCGGCGCAGGATGCGTCGTCGCGGATCCGTCTCGCTGCCGAACGCGCCGATGGCCGCCAGGAAGAACGCCGGCGAACCGATGAAGATGTGGAATCCAAGCGAGTTCTCACCGACGAACTTGCCGATGTCCAGGGTGCGGAAGGTGCCCAGCGACCACGGAAAGAATGAGCTGAGCGAAAGGACCCCGCAGAGAAGGGTGAGGGGATTGCGGGCCACTGGAACACCGCGGCCGCCCACCAGGAAGAACTCGACGTGGGCACTCAGGATCGGAGCGGTGATCAGCGCGGCGAGGAGGCCGGTTCCCACCACCACCCGGCTGATGCGCAGCCATGTCTGGAGCGATGCCCGGGCGTGACCGAAGGCGAACGCCAGTCCGAACAGCGCGAGGTAACTGTGGGTCTGGATGCTTCCGGAGCAGATGGCCCCGGCGATCATCGCCGTCGCTGCCGGCCAGTGCCATGCCGCGTCCTGTTTCATCATGCGGTCCCACACCAGCCACAGCCACGGGTAGTACATGAACGACCCCGGGATCCACGGATGCATGACGAACAGCGACTGCCAGCCGCTGTATTGGTAGGTCAGTGCCAGGGCCACCGCGGTCCAGTCCGTGAAACCCAACCGGCGCAGGAGCACCAGCATCCCGACGCCTGCGATCACGAAGTACCCGACCCGGACCCAATTGAACGCGAGTTCATACGACAGCCACGGATAGATCAACAGGCGCAGCCAGTCGGTCGTGTGCGCGTGACCGTCGGCCAGGAGAGGGGTGCCGCAGAGCGTGTAGGGATCCCACCAGGGAATCTCACCCCGCCGGATGGCGTGGTAGATGGTGTACTGGAGCGGCAACTCCATCGTGAGGCTGTCGATGGTGTAATGGTTGGCCGGCACCGGTCCCTGCTGCGGGTTCATGAACCGGTACTGGTCAAAGACCGCCGGGGCGACATCGAGCGGCGTGAACAGCGACTTGCCCCAGAGGCACGATCCGAAGATCCATCCGATGGTCAGCACCTGGAGCGCGAGGAACACTCCAAGCGCGGCCCGGCCCATCCGACGGGGCGGGGCATCGGCCGAGGTCACATCGGCTGGGCGCAGGTCAGGACTCATGGCGGGATCCAGTTCGCAAGGCGACAACCTCACGGATCCCCGCCCGAACCATCAAGGTGAAAACCGGCCGATCCCCGAGGGAGCGTGTCTGGACGCTGCCCCTGCGTTGAACGGGGTGGCGACGTCCTCGTCGATGTTCCGAAGCCGTTCCCCTGGAGCAGACATCTCGCGCAGAGGCGCAGAGACGCGGAGAACGCCAAGGGACCAGGCATACCTTTCCTGCCGTTGGGTTCTTGCCTTGCCAACGCCAACGGCGTTGCGACCCCCAGCCCAGGGATGGCCGAGGAACGAGGACAACCCTGGGTTTGCTCCCAACGGACGAACCAACCGCATCGCGGTTGTGGCCACCACCGAGCCTCGAAGTAGAAGGCAATCTCCCGACAATCACGCCGGGGAAGGCGGTGAACAGCGATGCGTTTCGCTCGGCGAGTTCCGTGCCTCGGCGTGAGAAAGGCCTGGATTCCAATAATCCTCACACCAAGACGCGAGGATACGCAGGAGCCACGGAGTTGTTTCACGCCGAGACGCCGAGATCGCCGAGGGGAACCCTTCTTCATCTGTCGTTTTTCGTGTGGGTCACGATTTCCTCGGGCAATCACCACTTCACCCCATTGACGCGGAAGGGCTGATCCGGAAACCGGCCAAGGATCCGGAGAAGGCGCGGCGGGTGTTGGTGGCTTCGGCCCGGAAGATGCCTGTGGTCAAGTACGAATCCCTCGCGCAGGAGGTGAGGCGGTTCTGGCGACTGGCCGGGGAACGATGGGAACTCGCGGAGTTCATGGCTCGGATGCGGGACAAATGTAAATAATGCGGGACGGACGCCGGTGCCCCTTGTAAATTTCGGTCCCAAAATCCATACGGGTTTCATGAAGCCTTGTAGCTGTCGCAGGCTTGGTTCCTTGTTCTGCACTCTGACTCCCGACAATGCGAAACAGTGGCTTGAAAAGCACAAGGGCCTTTCGCTTCGTGAGCTTCGAGTCATATCCCGAAAGGAATCACTGCGCCGTGCCGAGTTGGAGCTAGCTACCTCTCCCGGCGATTTCATGTCATTGGCCGTGAAGTTCCTTCGTCAGGAGGTCGAAAGCCTCAAAGAGTAAGGCGATGATGTCGGGGGATGGGGCAACGGCCATAACCGCGTTGCGGTTGGGTGTTCATGGTGGACGTGGTCCCAGGGTAGGCCTCGTTCCTCGGCCAACCCTGGGCTGAGGACGCAACGCCGTTGGCGTTGATGGAACGATGGTGCCAGGTGGCGAGGGGGCAAGGGGCATATCGGGCGCATCTTGACGCTGCCCCCGCATGCAACGGGGTGGCGACGTCCTCGTCGCCGTTGCAAAGCCATTCCCAAGGCGATGAGGACATCGCCGCCCCGAATCCTTTCCAAAAGGGGGCAGTGTCCAGAGGCACCCGGGCGTCTCGACCCGACGCCCGTAGGGTTGCCTTAGGGTGAGGTTCTGGGCGAATCTGTAGCTCGGTGGCGTATTGGATTGTCATACGGATGCTGCGGAACCTGACTCGGTGGCTTGCGGGCGTCGTGCTCGCCTCGAGCCTGCTGACCCTGCCGTGCCAGGCGGGCGAGCCGCCGCTGACGGTCATCCTGGACACGGATGCGGGAGGGGATTGCGATGACATCGGCGCGTTGTTCCTGCTTCATGGGGCCGTGGAGCGTGGCGAGGCCAGACTGCTCGCCACGATGGGATGCACCTCGTCGAAGGCGATCGCGCCGTGCCTGGATTCCATCAACCGCTGGTTCGGTCGCCCGGACATTGCGGTGGGCACGCTCAAGGACGACGAACTGCTGCCGAATCCCGGCTTCTCAGCCGAGGTGGTGCGCCGCTTCCCGCACGCGTTCGCCGAGAGCAGGGAGTATCCGGACGCGGTCACGCTCTATCGCCAACTGTTGGCGAAGGAGCCCGATCACAGCGTCGTCGTGTTGGCCGTCGGCCCGCTCCGCAACCTGGCGAACCTGCTCCGCTCGAGTGCCGACAAGAACAGTCCGCGGGCGGTACTTTCTCGTCCAGGTCGAATCAACGGGCTCGATCGTCTGCCGGTGGCGGGACAAGACGGGCGATCAGGATGACAATCAGAGCAAGGTCCTCGGGAAAGCCATCCTGCCGCTCCACCTCAAGCTCGTCCAACGGGGCAAGGTCATTGAGGTGTTTACGTCGGCCGATGGGACGAAATGGGGTGAAGCATGGATGTCCCATTCCGGCCCGTTCGACGCGACGGGGCGGATCGGGATGTTCACGTGTTCGGGCAATGGTTTTGTTTCTGCGACGGCCGTCCTTGATCGCGTCAGCGTGAGCGAGGGGAAGGCAATGGAGTCTGCTCCATAGATTGGATTTGAAGCTGACCATCGGGGCATTGCCGGAGGGTTCGACCGCTTTGCATCCACGTCGTCGAGGCTGGGTCGCAGCCGCCTGGGATGGCGATCGTGAGGTGGGCATCTCTCTTGGCGTCTTTGCTTCTTGAGCGAAGCGGGCGTGAGGAATCCATCATGGTCGGAGAGTTGCTGTCCGGTTTGTGAGACAGCGGGAGGCTGCAACCCCCTGCCGGGGTAGATAAATCCCATAGGAACGGAGGCCCCGGGGTCGCTGCGCACCCCGGGCTAATGGCTGCAACGCCTCCGGCGTCAAGGGAACTGGTGAACCTGAAAAAGGCAGGTGGAACCACGAAGCCGCAGAGGGGAACAGCCGGACTGCCAGCGGAGCACCCGTGCGTGCCTGAGACGCATGGGGTGGAGAGTACAGAGGCACACCCGGGTCGATGATGCGGTAATCAATCCGTCCGCGAACGGATATTCCGCGGCAATGGATTGACGGCGATGTCCTTGGCCCACGCTTTGGCGCAAAGGGCATCATCCAGCGTGGCGAGTTTGGCGCCGTGGGACCTGGCGAGCGTGACAAGGTAGGCGTCTGTGATGTCGGCGTGATGAGACACGGCGGGTAATCCAGCGGGGGCGGCATCGTCCGACAGGAACAGCGCCTCCTTGCGGTCGATGATGTCCTTCAGGGCAGCGAGCGCATCGGCATGGTTGGCGCGGAATGCGGGACTCAGGCTCACCCGTAGGAACCCGAGCTGCGAAATCGGGCATGTGGCGAAACTCTTCTGTCGTTCGAGCCAAGTCCTCGCATGGGCGTGTTGTCCGTGGGACTCCCATGCGCATGCCAGCAGCATGTTGACGTCGAGGAGGTGGGTCATGGGAAGTCGGCCATGATGGCCTTCACGGACTCCGTGGTCATGGGGGGGGCATCCGCGGGAGCGATCAGGACCCTCCGGCCCCTCCGATTCTCGACAAGGCGTGCTTTCGAGGGGGCGGCCCGGCTGATGACAAGGCGATCGCCTTCGAGGGAGAAGGCGACCTGATCCCCTGGTTGCAGGTGCAAGGCGGTGCGAAACCGGCTGGGGATGACCAACTGTCCCTTGGTGGAAAGCGTTGCTGTGCTCACAAGACAAGGTCTTACCCGTCTTACTTTGTATCGCAAGGGGCAAATTGAACCCGCAGGAGTCCAGAGGTAATCGGCTAATGGCTTCAACGCCTCCGGCGTAAAGGGAACTGGGGAAGGGAGGAAGCAACGGGGTTCTGTCGCCCCGCTGGGGCTGGGTTTTCATGGGGGGACGGAACCCAGCACTCACGCGCTGGGCTATCGTCTGCCGGCCCTCCGGGCCTGGTGCCACCGGTTCCATCTGCTGACTTCGGGCACAGGCTGGGTCGTGTTTGTTTTCCTCCCGGCGTTTTCCACCAGAAGAGTCCATGACGAATCACCCCGGACACAGATCGCACGAAGCCAGACGGAGTGGAGTCTGGCGGCCGGGTGGGGGCGGTGTCAGGGTGGGGGCCGGATGCGATTGCCCCTGAGACTCCTGTTGGTGGTGTTGCTGGTCGAGGTTGCGGCGGCGGCGATGCCGCGGGATGGACTTCCGTTGGATGCGGCGGAGCTTCCCCGTGATTTCCGGCTGCACGTCCAACTGGGCGGCAGCGCGGGTGGAGAGGTGCGGTTGGCGGAGGGTGTCCGGATCCCGCTGGTCGGGGGCGGCGGGCATGACGTGGCGGTGGAACACCCCAAGGGAGGCGCGCCTGTGCTGCGGGTGTGGTCGGGGGGCATCCTGGCGCGCGGGCCGGAGGAGGTGGTGGCCCTGGCGGTGACCAACGCGCCCAAGCCGGTGGTGGAAGCCGCGGCGGGTGCGACGGTGGAGGAGGCGTGGGTCCAATCGTTGGAATCGGCGGATCACTCGGAACTCGTGCGCGGATGGAATGATCGGAGCCTGGCGGAAGGGCGGCGGATCTACACGACGCTGTGCATGGTCTGTCACGGGACGAAGGATCAACCGGGTTCGCTGCCCACAGCCCTGCGGTTCGGGGAGGGCGCCTTCAAGAACGGGGCGGATCCTTACTCGATGTACGTCACGCTGACGCGTGGGTACGGGCAGATGGTTCCGCAGGGGCAGTACACGACGGCGCAGAAGTACGCAGTCATCCAATATATCCGGGAGACGTTCCTAAGGACCGGCAACCCCTCGCAGTTCGTGCCGCTGACGCCTTCGTATGTGGATTCATTGCCGAAGGGGCGCGCGCGCTCGTTGAAGGAGTCGGAGAACAAGGCGTTGCCCGAGTACCTTCGGATGGATTTCGGACCAGCGCTTTCATGGACCTTCGAAGTGGCGCGGGGAAACATCGCCCAGAAGGGGATCGCGGTGCGGTTGGACGAGGGGCCAGGCGGGGTCGGGGCCGGGAGCGCGTGGCTGACGTACGATCACGACACGCTCCGGGTGGCGTCCGCCACCACGGGTTCCTTCGTGGATTGGCGCGGCATTGCCTTTGATGGCAGTCACCAGACGCACACGCGGTTGACCGGCGATGCCCACTTCCTCCTGCCGGTGGGGCCCGGTTGGGCGTCTCCGGAGGGATCGTGGACGGATCCGCGTCCGCTGGGGCGGGACGGATTGCCTTTTGGACCGCTGCCGCGGTCGTGGGCGCGGCATCTCGGGGTGTACGTGCATGGCGCTCGTGTGGTGCTGGCCAGCGAAGTCCACGGCGTCCGTGTGTTGGAGTCGCCGGGTTGGATGGCCTATGGCACGACGCCGGTGTTCATCCGGACGTTGAACATCGGGGAGGGAACCGGAGCCCTGCGGTTGCGGGTGGCCCCCGATTCGGTGCGCGCGACGCTGGTCGGGCCCGGAAGCCTGCGTCAGGAATCGGGCTTCTGGGTGGCCGAGCTGTCGCCCGGGACGAAGGCCCGCCTGCTGATATCACGGGCCGATGGAGCAACGTTGACGGCGCTGGCGGCCAACGTGACGGAATCGATGGATCTGGCACCGCTGGTTTCGGGAGGACCGCGGCGCTGGAAGGAAGAGGTCGTGACCACAACGGTGGCGGGCAAGCCGACGGGTGGTTTCGTGGCGGATGACTTTCCCCTGCCGGTGGCGAACCCGTGGGGCAGTTGGATGCGGCCAGGCGGCTTTGATTTCACGCCGGATGGCCGTGGCGCCGTCGTGGCGACGTGGAATGGCGACGTGTGGCGCGTGGATGGAATTCGCGAACCGGCGCCCGCTCCGCTGCGGTGGCGTCGGGTGGCTTCCGGATTGTTCCAGCCGCTCGGGGTGAAGTTCCGCGGGAACGACCTGTTCGTCACCTGTCGTGACCAGTTGGCGCGGTTGAAGGACCTGAACGGGGACGGCGAGACGGACTACATCGAGTGCTTCAACAACGACCATCAGGTCACGGAGCACTTCCATGAGTTCGCGATGGGGCTGGAGACCGATCCTGCCGGGAACTTCTATTATGCGAAGTCGGGACGCCATGCGTTGAAGGCGGTGGTGCCGCACCACGGCACGCTGTTGAAGGTGACGGCGGATGGATCGCGGACGGAGATCCTGGCGACGGGCTTCCGGGCGGCGAATGGCGTGGGACTCGATGAGGACGGGACATTCTGGGTCACGGACCAGGAAGGGTTCTGGACGCCGAAGAACCGGATCAACCGCGTGCGGGTGGGTGGGTTTTATGGCAACATGTTCGGGTACACGGACGTGACGGACACCTCGGACGCGGCCATGGAACCGCCACTCGTGTGGATCACCAACGCCAAGGATCGGAGTCCCGCGGAGGTGGTGCGCGTGCCGCGCGGGGCGTGGGGATCGCTGGGGGGATCGTTGCTCAACCTGAGCTATGGCACGGGCCGGATCTTCGTGGTCCCGAACGAATCGGTGGATGGGGTCTGGCAGGGGGGCGTCTGTGAGTTGCCGATGCCGGCCTTCGCGACGGGGATCATGCGCGGGCGCTTTGGGTCGGATGGCGCGTTGTATGCGTGCGGGATGTTCGCATGGGCCGGCAATGCCACGGCCCCGGGCGGGTTTCATCGGATCCGGCGGCTCGAGACACCGGTCTGGGTGCCGGTCGAGGTGCGGGCGTCTCAAGGACGCCTGAGCGTGCGGTTCAGCGAGGCGTTGGATCGTGGTTCGGTGGACGCGGGCGCGTTCGCGGTGAAGGCGTGGTCGTTGAAGCGCAGTGCGAACTACGGATCCCAGCACCTCAACGAGCGTCCGTGGAAGGTGGCCTCGGCGACCCTCGCCGCGGATGGATGTACGGTCCTGCTGGAGGTTCCGGAATTGGCGGCGACGCCGTGCTATGAAGTGCTGATGAAGGTCCGCGGGATGGACGGCAGTGCGGTGGAACGCTCACTTCATGGGACGATCCATCGGTTGAAGTGAACCTGGGATCGACAGCAGGAACCGCAGTTCCCTTGGGAGTGGATTCGGGGCGGCGATGTCCTCATCGCCTTGGGAAAGGCTTTGGAACGGCGACGAGGACGTCGCCACCCCGTTCCGGAATGAGGCCGCGTCAGGATGCGGAGCTTTGGCAGGGGGTGGTGAAAGCTGGCTGGCCATGCGAACTTGGGCGGCCCACGCTTGAGCGGTGATGACGCATCTCGTCGAGGAGTTCCTGGTGCATGTCCGACACGAGCGCGGGCAGGCGGCCCATACCCAGCGGACGTATGCGGCCATGCTTGGGCGGTTTTCAAACTGGGCGGAAGCACAGGGGATCGGCGGTGTTCGCGATGTCACGTTCCAGCACCTGATGGGTTTCCTGGAGGCGGAGCGGAACCGCGCAGTGACCGGACCCGGCCTCGGAAAGGCGAAGCCGGGGGCACCGCGGCGCACGTTGAGTTCGGCGAGCCTGTACCTGCAGGTGTCGGCGTTGCGCGCGTTCTTCCGGTTCTGTTCGGAGGAAGGTTTCGTGAAGGTGGACCCCACCGAGAACCTGAGCCTGCCGAAGCGATGGAAGCAGTTGCCGAAGTCCCTGACGCGTGAGGAGGTCGAGCGCCTGCTGCTACCGCCCACGGAGGCCACGCCGGCGGCGCTGTGCGACCATGCGGTGCTGGAGTTGGCCTACGCGAGCGGGTTGCGTCTGGCGGAGTTGCGCGGGCTTCGGCTCGAACAGTTGCACCTGGAATCGGGCTTCATCTCGGTGATCGGAAAGGGCGACAAGGAGCGGGTGGTTCCGGTGGGCAAGCTGGCGCAGGCAGCGTTGCACCGATACATCGCTTCGGGACGCCCGGCCTTGATCACTCCAAAGAGTCCTTCGTTTGTCTTCCTGACGCGTCGCGGCACGGGTTTCGCGCATGTGTCCCTGTGGCTGCGGATCAAGCAATGCGTCGCACGTTCGGGGATCGAGCGGAACGTGACGCCGCACATGCTGCGTCACAGCTTCGCCACGCATCTGATGGAGAACGGGGCGGATCTGCGCGTCATCCAGGAGCTGTTGGGCCACACGAGCATCTCGACGACCGAGGTGTACACGCACGTGGCGGGAGCCCGGTTGCGCGAGGTCCACGACCGGCATCACCCGAGGGCGCGTGAAGAAAGCGGAAGCAGCGGTGCGGTGGGGACAAAGCCGCGGAAGGAGTGAGGCTGAAAACAGCGGTTGCATCCGCAGATGGCGCAGATGACGCAGATAATCTGGGGCTTGGATAGGGTTGGTCCAGTGCCCACAAGGTGAGACGCCGTCCGGGGTCTGATATCGGCATTTTTGCCTCACTATCTGCGCCATCTGCGCCATCTGCGGATAGATGAACTGCCGATTCCAGAATGAGTCGGCCCGGGGTTCAGGAGGTCGTCCCGGGCGCGGGACACGTGCCGGGATCGTCGCATCCGGCGCAGCAAGCCCCGGCGAGTTGGAAGCATTCCGGGCAGAGGTGTTCGTCTCCGACGGGGGAAGCGCCCTCGGCGCCGCAGCGGGTGCAGTCCTGCGGTTGCGGCGTGGAAGGGGAGGATGGAGTGATCGAAGCGTTCATGGGTCAGGCGTCGAGACGGACGCAGCGGGCGACTTCACGGACCTTGAAGGTGCAGCGGCCGATGGTGAGCAACTGGTCGAGCCGCCGGCCTGGGTCGATCCACAGGAGGTGCTCGGCGAGTTGGAGTTTGCCCTTGAGGATCTCGCCGCTGGAGAGCTCGAGTTCGACCTCGCGCCCGATGGGCAACCCGAGATCGCGGGACAACTGACGCTGATCGGCCTCGCGTCGGTCGTACCAGGCCTGGAGGCCGTCGGGACCGGCTGCGCTGAATTCCAGTTCCTTCTGGTCCATGATGGTGGGGAGTTTGAAGTGTGAAGTGTGAAGTCACAAGCCGTGGTTGAAGGCCGGGTGCCCTCCCCGGCGGGGAGAAGGGATCCGCCGCGTGAGGGCACGCGGCCTTCAATGGGAGTTGCCAGAATCCAGTTGCCGGTTGAATGCGCGGAGTCTGCACACCGGAGGCGTACCCCACAGGCACGACCACTGATTCCAGGTGCCGTAGGCCGGGATTCGCGTTGACAGTCGGAACGAGGGGAAGAGGGTGGCGGAGAGCATCCACCGTTTCCTTTCTGTTGCGCCGGTCGCGCTGTCCGGGGGCTTCGTCGGTCCTCAGGGATTGGGTGGAGCAAACGTCCTTCGAAGACTCGGTAATGAGGCGATTGCTGGCCATCCTGCTGCTGACCCTGGCGCTGCCTGCCGCGGCCGCTGATCGTTTCCATGACTGGTGGTCGTTGAAGCCGCTGGTACGACCGGAGGTGCCGCGTGGGGCGCCGCATCCGGTGGATGCCTTCCTTCAGGCAAGGCTTTCGGAGAAGGGATTGAGCCCATCCCCGCCGGCGGATCGGCGCACGTTGGTCCGGCGGGTGCACTTCGATCTCCACGGATTGCCGCCCACGCCGGAGGTGGTCGAGGCGTTCGTGAGCAGCACGGATCCGCTGGCCTACGAGAAGCTGGTGGACGGCTTGCTGGCCTCGCCGCGACATGGCGAGCGGTGGGCACGGCATTGGCTGGACGCCATCCATTTCGCGGATACCCACGGGTTCGAACACGACGACCTCCGTCCGAACGCCTGGCGTTTCCGGGACTACGTGATCGCGAGCTTCAATCGCGACACGCCTTGGGATCGATTCATCCGCGAGCAATTGGCAGCGGATGTCTGCTTCCCGGAGGAACCGCACCTGACGGCGGCGCTCGGATATCTGGGGGCGGGAAACTACGACAGCAGCGCGGCAGCAACGGCGCCGACCCAGTTCGAGTATCTCGATCGGGACGACCTCGTGACCCAGACGATGGCCTCCTTTGCCAGCACCACCGCCAATTGCGCCCGGTGTCATGCCCACAAGTTCGATCCGGTGCCGCAGGAGGATTATTTCGCGTTGCAGGCCGTGTTTGCGGGAATCGGCAAGGGGGAAATCACGTATGACGAGGACCCGGCGGTGCGTCGGGAACGTCGGCGTCTGGAGGAATTGCGGCTGGCGGTGGAACGGATGGACCGGGGCGTCCTGCTGGCTTCCGTGCATGCAGGGGAGATTGCCGCGGCGGAGAAGGCGCGCGGAGCGGCAGTAACGTGGGTTCCGGTCGTTCCCGAGAGCTTTGTGTCGAACGAGGGTACGGGCCTGGAACAGCTCCCCGACGGGACCTTGCTGGCGAGCGGGCCGGTGGCGGACAAGGACACCTACACGCTCACGGCGGAGGCGGGGTTGAGGACGATCACAGGTTTCCGCATCGATCTGCTGACGCATGATTCGTTGCCGCGGAAAGGGCCGGGGCGTGCGCCGAATGGCAACGTCCATCTGTCGGAGTTCGAAGTGCGCGTTTTCCGGCAAGGCGCGGGGACGGCGGAGAAGGTCGGGTTCCGGCAGGCGACGGCCGACTACAACCAACCGGGCGGCTACGACATCGCGAAGAGCATCGACGGTGATCCGAAGACCTCATGGGCCATCGACCCGCGGGAGGGGTTGCCCCATGCGGCAGAGTTTGAGTTGGCGACGCCCCTGACCCTTCCGGCGGGAACCCGGATCACATTCTCCCTGCGGCAACTGCAGGGAGGGGGGCATTTGCTTGGGCGATTCCGGATCTCGGCGGCCTCCGCGGCCGGTCCCTTCCCGCAGATCCTCCCGGAGGATCTGGAACGCTTGCTCACGAAGCCTTCGGCGGAGCGGACCGCCGACGAGCGGGTGCGCATTGCCGCGCACTTCCTGCGGCAGTCGACCGCCGACGCCCTCGCGAAGTTGCCTGCGCCGTCGGTGGTGTGGGCCGCCGGGCGGGCGGCGGTGAATGAGCGCGGGGTGGTGACGTTGTCGGAACCTCGCACGATCCGGTTGCTCCAAAGGGGTGAACTCAGTCGGCCGGGTGCGGAAGTCATGCCGGGATCGCTTTCGGCCTTGGGCGGATTGAAGGCCCGCTTTGAACTGGCGGATCCGAAGGATGAAGCGGCGCGGCGGGCGGCCTTGGCGGCGTGGTTGTCGGATCCCGCAAACCCGCTGACCTGGCGGAGTGTCGTGAACCGCGTCTGGCATCACCATTTTGGAACCGGGATTTCGGACACGCCGAGTGACTTCGGCCGCATGGGCGGCGTTCCCTCGCATCCGGAATTGCTGGACTGGCTGGCGGTGTGGTTCCGGGACGATGCGCGTGGTTCGTTGAAGGCGCTGCATCGGCTGCTGGTCACCAGCGCCGCCTATCGACAGGGATCGTCCACGGACCCGGCAGCTTCTGCGGTGGATCCAGACAACCGGCTCTTGTGGCGCATGAACCGGCCGCGGATGGACGCGGACACCTTCCGGGACAGCGTGCTCGCCGTCAGCGGACATCTCGATCTCACCATGGGCGGGCCTTCGGTGGCGTTGTTCACGTCGAAGCCCGGCCCGCAGACGACCCCGGTGCTGAATTACGACGACGTCGATCGCAATGCGCCCGGCACGTCGCGTCGCAGCATCTATCGGTTGGTATGGCGGGCGATTGCGGATCCGTTTCTGGATGCGTTGGATTTTCCGGATCTCGGCTTGTTGGCACCCGTGCGGAGTACTTCGGTTTCCCCGCTCCAGGCGCTCGCGCTCTTCAACAACGGGTTCGTCCTGCACTCGAGCGAGCAGTTCGCGCTGCGGCTGGAAAAACTGGGCGGAACGCGTGAAGCACAGGTCCGGGCGGCGTTCGCGCTGTGCCATCAACGCGCACCCAGCGCCTCGGAGTTGGCGCGCTTCCGTGCCCTTGCTGGCGAGCATGGCCTGGCGGCCGTTTGCCGAGTGCTCTTCAACAGCAACGAATTCCTCTTCATCGACTGAACGCCCCATGAACCCCTCCCTTTCATCCCGGCGACGGTTCCTGTGGCAGGCGGGTGGCGGCATGGGTGGCATCGCCCTGTCGCATCTGTTGGCCCGTGACGTTTCGGACTCGGGGCAGCCGCAGCCGGCCCCGCTCCCCGGTGGGCCGCACCATCGGCCGAAGGCGAAGCGGATCATCCAGCTGTTCATGAACGGCGGGGTCAGCCAGATGGACACCTTCGACTACAAGCCGGAGCTCGCCCGGTTGCACGGGCAGAAGATCGGGCCGAAGGAAAAGCCGGAGGGCCAGACGGGGGAATGCGGCGCCGTGATGAAGAGCCCGTTCGAATTCCGGCAGCACGGGGAAAGTGGACGCTGGGTCAGCAGCGTGTTCCCGCATCAGGCGAAGTGGGTGGATGAAATGGCCTTCCTGATGGGCATGGCGACCAAGACCAGCGTCCACGGACCGGGAAGCTACATGATGAACACGGGTTTCCTGATTCCCGGGTTTCCGTGCATGGGTTCGTGGATTTCATACGGGCTGGGCAACCTGACGGACAACCTGCCGACGTTCGTGGTCCTGCCGGATGGCCGCGGCTTGCCTTACAACCAGAAGGGGAACTTCAGCGCGGCCTTCCTGCCGTCTCGCCATCAAGGCACGATCATCAACGCGGGTTCGCCCAGCCCATTCCGGACCTGTTCCCGGATGGAAAGCATGGCTTCACGGGCAAGGGGGCGGATGCAGCATCGCTGGCTGTGCTGCAGGAGATGAACCGGGAACATGCCGGGATTCATCCGGACGACACCCGGTTGGATGCGCGCATTGCCAGCTATGAACTGGCCGCCCGGATGCAGTTGAGCGCCCCGGAGGCCTTCGATCTGACGGGCGAGTCCGCGGTGACCCGCGCCGCCTACGGGTTGGACCAACCGGTAACCGAGGATTTTGGACGCCGCTGCCTGCTGGCCCGGCGTCTGATCGAACGGGGTACCCGGGTGGTACAGGTCTGGAGTGGGCCGCAGGGCGCGGTGAACAACTGGGACAACCACTCGAGCATCGTGAAGGAGTTGCCGCCCATCGCGACGAGCGTGGACCTGCCCATTGCCGGCCTTCTGGGGGATCTCAAGGCGCGGGGATTGCTGGAGGACACGTTGGTGGTCTTTACCACGGAGTTTGGTCGGACGCCGTTCGAGCAGGGGTCACTGGGGCGGGACCATAATGGCAATTCGTTTGTGACCTGGATGGCGGGGGCTGGCGTCCAGAGGGGGGCTTCGTACGGTCGGAGCGATGATCTGGGATTCAAGGCGGTGGAAGGGGTCACGTACTGTTATGACCTTCACGCCACGATCCTTCATCTGATGGGGATCGACCACACCCGGTTGGCCTTCCGGACGTCGGGGGTGGACCGGCGGTTGACGGACGTCCATGGAAGGGTGGTTTCCGAGGTGTTGGGCTAGGGGAGGGCTGGTCTCCTGATGGATCCTGCGATCTGGGGTAGCTGACGACGTGAGGAGGCAGGCTTGAAACCACAGCCTTGGGAGCTCTCCCACAGCCTCCTGACGTCGACTGCTACGATCTGGGCGGCTTGAAAACGGAGACTTCGAACTAGGGACTCCGGCTCGTTGTTGTTCCGGAATAAAGCATTGACGGCTTTTCCGATTTCCTGCATCTGATGGTGAGTTGGTTGGAGCACCGAATTTTGCCTATGAACTCTGTTAAGAAGATCTCTGTAACGCTGGCAGCCCTCTCTGCGGTTGCAGTGATGTCTGTGAGCGCCGCGACGGTGGCCGAGGTTGAAGCAATGGGCCAGAAGGTCGCCTCCGCTAAGGCGGTCGAGGCTCCGGCTGTTGTCTCCAAGCTCATCAATGCCGCTTCCAAGGAAGACAAGCAGTCCGTGGCGGTTGCCACGCTGGGTGCCGGTCTTCGCTCTCATCCTGCCGCTCTTGTGTCCCTCCTGACCTCCGCGATCAAGGCCGCCCCTTCGGCGACTGAAGCGCTGGTTGATGTTGCGTTGGACACTGTTCCGGATTCTGCGTTGACGATCGTCCGCGTGGTTTCGGAAGTGAACCCTGTCAAGTCGGACGTCGCCCTGGCTGCTGCTGTGAAGCGCACGCCGGCCAAGAAGTCCTCCTTCGAGCGCGAAGTTGCTGCTGTCCGTGCCCGCCGCATCGTGGCGACGCCGACGGTTGCTGGCGCTGCGTTGGGTGGCGGAACGGTGACCCAGAATCCCCGTCCGAACCCGAATCCTCCGACGCAGGTCACCTCCTACGGTGGCAGCGATCCTTCCCGTCCGTGATTTCGGTGGAGACCTGAGGCAACGGAAGGTCCCAACCTGAAGCAACAAGGCCTGCCCTGAACGGGGTAGGCCTGTTTTGTTTGTCGGGTGACGTTTCAACGCCATGGCGCGGCAATCAGGAAGGATCCAACGGGCGTGGTGGCAGAGACCAATGCGATGGTTGATGGCGTTGTGTCTGATGCCCATCGCGGTTGGCGTGAGTTGGACCGTATGGGAACTGCTCCGGCGTGCCGGCAGTTCGGTGGATTTCTGGGTGCCGATTGTTGCAGGGGCAGCGGTGTGGGTGGTCATCTTCTCGAGTTTGCCGCGGCCTATGTGGCTGTACGTGGTGGGGCATGAACTGACCCATGCGTTGTGGGCGCTTCTGTTCGGAGGACGGGTGAAGGCGTTCAAGGCGACGAGCCAGGGAGGGCACGTGGTGCTGACGAAAACGAACTCGATGATCACCCTGGCGCCCTATTTCTTTCCTCTCTACACGACGCTGTGGGTGGTGGGTTTCCTTGGGGCGGGTTGGCTGCTGGGATGGCGACGTCACCTCTTCTGGTTCCATTTCGGGCTGGGGTTGACGTACGCCTTTCACCTGACCTTGACCGCTGCCGTGTTGAGGGTGCGTCAGCCGGATCTTGAAGGGGAAGGGTGGATCTTTTCCGGGGTGCTCATCTGGTTGCTGCACGGGGTCCTGTTGCTGGTTGCCATGCCATTTCTGGTGCCGGGGTTGGCCCCGGTGTCCGTGCTTTCACTGACCGGGGATCGGATGCTCCTGGTCTTGCGGTGGCTGGTGAACGTGGCTGGCATGATTTTTCCAAATCCGGGTTGAATGATCCGGGTGATTCCGTGGAACATGTGGGGACCGAATCGTAGGCATGAATCTAGGAGACATCCTTACGCCGGGTCAGATCATCCCCGATCTTACTGCGGCAGACCGCTGGCAAGCCATTGATGAAATGGTGGGGCGGTTGGTGCATGCCGGCAAGGTTCGGGCGGAGGACCGGGAAGTGGTCACCGCGGCGGTCAAGAAGCGGGAGGCCTCCATGAGTACCGGGATCGGCTTCGGGATTGGCATTCCGCACGCCTCCACGGATCTGGTAGCGGAACTGACGGCGGTTTTCGCCCGTTCCCGGAAGGGGGTTCAATTCGATGCCCTCGACAGCCAGCCGGTTCATCTTGTGACCCTTCTGCTGGTGCCTCAGGGACAGTTCCAGAAGCATCTGCATACGCTCGCCGGCATCGCGAAGGTGCAGCGCCGGGATGAGTTCCTGCGGGCGCTGGACGCCGCTCCGGATGCGGAGTCCATCCTGAAGGTCGTCCGCGAGCATTCGGCGCTCCGCTGACGGTTTTCGTTTTCGACGGTTTCAGAGTTCAACCGCCTGCCTTCGATGGCGGGCTTCCTTACCGACCATGCTCCATCTTGTCCTTGAGACCCGGCTTCAATCTGCGCTGCGGGAGGTGCTCCCGGAGGCGGACGTTTCCATGGCCCAGGTGCGTCCCACCTCGGATCCGAAACTGGGCGATTACCAGGCCAACGCCGTGATGAGCCTGGCGAAGGAGAAGCGGATGAACCCGCGCCAGTTGGCTACGGACGTGGTTGCCCGCCTGCAGGTTTCGGATCTGTGCGACGCGGTGGAAGTGGCGGGGCCTGGGTTCCTGAACTTCCGGCTGAAGACCTCCGCGATGGCCGGGGTCCTCGAAGGCGCGTTGCGTGGAGAGCACGGGATGGTTCCGCCGGCGGCGGCACCCGGACCGTGGTGGTGGACTTCAGCTCGCCCAACGTGGCCAAGCCGATGCACGTCGGGCACATCCGGTCGACGGTCCTTGGCGATGCCTTGTCGCGGACGCTGCGGCTGTTGGGGCATCGCGTGGTGACGGACAACCATATCGGTGATTGGGGCACGCAGTTCGGCATGCTGCTGGTGGGGTGGAAGACCCTTCTGGACCGTGCGGCGCTGGAGGCGGACGCCATTGCGGAACTCGAACGCTTGTACAAGGCGGTCAACGGGGCCTGCACGGCGGATCCTGGCGTTCGGGATCAGGCGCGGGCCGAGTTGGTGAAGTTGCAATCGGGAGACGTCGAGAACCTCGGCATCTGGAAGGAGATGATCCGGTTGTCGCAGGTCCAGTTCGACACGATCTACGGACGGTTGGGAGTGGAGTTTGACCACACGCTGGGCGAGAGCTTCTACAATCCATGGTTGTCGACGGTGGTACAGGATCTGGAAGCGCGGGGTGTGGCGCGGACGACGGATGGCGCCAAGGCGGTGTTTTCGGATGGCAGCGTTCCGGCGAAGGAGGATCCCTTCAAGATCCAGCGGGATGGCGAATGGTTGGATGCGCCGTTGTTGGTGCTGAAGTCCGACGGCGGGTTCAATTACGCCACCACGGATCTGGCCACGCTGGAGTACCGACTCCGGACGTGGTCGCCCTCCGACATCCTGTACGTCACCGACGGACGGCAGCAGGGACACTTCAAGCAGGTGTTCGCGGCGTTCCGGATGTGGCGTCCGGAGGATGCCGCGAAGGTTCGGCTCCAGCACATCTGGTTCGGTTCGATCCTTGGCGAGGACGGCAAGCCCTTCAAGACGCGGTCAGGTGATACAGTGAAACTCGCCGAGTTGCTGGATGAAGCCGAGGAACGGGCCTTGGCGGTCGTGAAGGAGAAGCGTCCGGAACTGTCGGCCGCGGAGCAGTCGGAGATCGCCCGCGTGGTTGGGTTGGGTGCGATCAAGTACCAGGATCTGCTGCCCAACCGGCAGAGCGACTATGTGTTCTCGTGGGACAAGATGCTGGCGTTGCAGGGCAACACGGCGCCGTACTTGCAATATCAGTACACGCGCGCGGCGAAGCTGGTCCGGGACGGTGGTTTCAACCCGGCGTCGGTGGCTTCGGTGCAGATCGAAACTCCCGAGGAACGGGCGCTCGTGCGGCAGTTGTTGAACTTTGGGTTGGCCCTGACCGCGGTCGCGGACGAATGCCGGCCGAACTACCTGTGCAACTATCTCTACGAACTGGCGGGTTTGTCTTCCCGGTTCTACGAGGCGTGTCCGGTGCTCAAGTCGGAGGAACCGGTGCGTGGCTCGCGATTGGCCCTGTGCCACCTCACGGCCATGGTGCTCCGGCAGGGACTCGATTGTCTCGGGATCGGTGTCAGCGACCGGATGTGATGTGAACCGGCCTCATCGGTTCCGCAGCCAACGGAACAGTTCGACGATGCGTGGCGGTTGGCCGGTCCGTAGGATCGCCAACCGGAAGATCCGTCCGCAGGCCCAGAGGATGAAGACGTCGAAGGCCACGAGCAGGACGGTGGTGCCGATCACGTCGAACAGGGGTGGTGACGCCGTGATACGGTTCATCATGATGAACGGCGTGTAGATCGGGATCCACGAGAAGAACGTGGCGATCGGGCCGTTGGGGTCCTTCGGAATGAAGGGCATCAGGAACAGCGGGACCATCAGGAGGAGCATCAATGGGCCCATGAGGTTCTGCGCGTCCTTGAGGGTGCTGCACAGGGATCCGATGGTCAGGAAGATCGTGGCGTAGGCGATGTACCCGAGGACGAAGTAGGCGGCGAATCCCGGGAGCAGCCAGGTGGTCTGGAACAGGCTGAGGACATCGGTGGGCACGCTGGCCAGGCTGCTGGTGGCGGCACCAGAGGCGGCTGCGCTGGCGAATATCCGGGCCTGAACAAACGCCATGCCGGCAATGCTCCCGATCCATGCGGACATCATGACGCCGCCGGTCAGGGCCACGCCGAGGAGCTTGCCAAGCATCAGTTCGCCGGGTGTGACACTGGACAGGAGCACCTCGATGATCCGGTTGGATTTTTCCTCGATCACCGAGTTCAGCAGCATCTGGGACACCACCAGGATCGAGACCCACAAAAGGTAAACGAAGAAGCTGGGTGCCCACTGCCGCAGACGGTCCGCGAGTCCCACCTTTTCTTCGCCCTCCGCCTTGCGGGGGTTGAGGTCGGTGACCGGCGCCCGGCGGGACTCGACCCGCGCGATCACTGCGGGGTCCACGCCCAACGCCCGGTATTCGCGGCGTCGGAGTTCATCGCTCAGGACCCGTTGGATGGAGTCCCGGAGACCCGTGTCCGCGGTGTTGTCGGACCAGTACCGCAACGGTGCGGAATCGTTGGTGGCGGTGGCGTAATCCCTGGGGATGATGACCGCGGCAAAGAGCTTCGGGTTGGGCGAGGCCTGGGATGCGGGGAGTGTCTTCTCGCCGCGCAACCATGGGCGCAGGCGGTTTTCGATGTCGGGAATGGGGGCGTCGGCGGCGACGTCCGGAGGCGGGGGCACTTCCAGCCAATTGGCGCGAGGCACGCTGAATCCGGGCACCTCGGTGTAGTTCGATCCCGCCTGCTGCTTCCATCCTGAGAGGTCGAAAGAGGTGACGGGACGGTTGCTGGAACCCGGAGTGACGAAGGGAGCGAGGGCTGCCGGGGCGGGGGAGCGTCGAGCAAAGCTCGTGAGGGCTTCGTCGATTTCGGACGCCCGCCGTCGATCCAGCGAGTCGCGGATCAGCGGGGCGAACTCACCCGCCTGGTCGATCAGGACGTAGTGCCGGGTGGAGACGCCCTTCTTGGCGAGGAGCACGGGGAGCGAACCCGAGACCAGGATGATGACGGGGAAGAGGAAGATCCCGAGCCAGAATCCCTTGGTGCGGGCGTTCTCCATGAACTCCCGCCAACCGACCAGCCACAGGTATCTCATCGGAAACTTGCCTCCCGGGCCGAGGGCCCCACGAGTTTCATGAAGACGTCGTGCAGGCTCGGATCCGCCGCGTTGAAGGCGCGCAGGCGGATGGAGTGTTCGAAGCACGTCCGCAGGATCAACTGCGGGTCGGCCTGTTCCAGAAGCTCCACTTCCCAGACCCCGGATCCGGCGGCCTTCAGGCTGGCGACCCCGGGCAACCGGCCGAGAGGGGCGGGGTCGTCGTCCGTTTCGATCCGGACCCGGCGCGGGATCGTCCGGCGGGCCTCGGTTACGGTGCCGTCGAAGAGGCGACGGCCGCCGCCGATGATCACGAGGCGATCGCAGAGACGCTCGGCGTGCTGCATGACATGGGTGCTGAAGAGGACGGTGCGACCGCGGTTGCGGAGGTCGACGACGATCTCCTCCAGGACGCCCTGGTTGACGGGGTCGAGGCCGGAGAAGGGTTCGTCGAAGATGATGAGCTCGGGGTCGTGGGCGATGCTGGCGAGGACCTGGACCTTCTGGCCCATGCCCTTGGAAAGGGCTTCGGTCTTCGCGTGGGCAAAATCCTTGAGGCCGTATCGTTCGAGCAGTTCGAAGGCGCGGGTGCGCGCGGCGGCAGAGGAAAGGCCCTTGAGGGTGGCGAAGTAGGCGATGACCGACCACGCCTTCATCTTCTTGTAGAGGCCCTTTTCCTCGGGGAGGTAACCGATGCGATGCCGTACCTGGAGGGCGGATTCAGCGCCCAGGATGCGGATCGAACCGGAGGAGGGGCGAAGGATGTCGAGGATCATCCTCAGCGAGGTGGTCTTGCCGGCACCGTTGGGGCCGAGGAAGCCGTAGATGCAACCGGCGGGAACCGTGAGGGAGAGGTCGTTCACCGCGCAGAAGTCCCCGTAAAACTTGGAGACATTGCGGAGCTCGAGGGCCGGTTGCGCCATGACGACGACGCTACCGCATCTGGGTCTTGGGTCAACCAACGGGACGGGGTGGGCGTGCCAGTCGGAAGAACCCAGTTCCCAGATGCCAGATGCCTGCAATCCCCAATTCAGTAGGACAGGTGGCATTACTCGGCGTAACCCGAGTTTCCCGCCGCGTGGGGGCACGCGGCCTACAGGGGGGAAGTTCCCTGAAATCGGGATCGGGATCGGGCTTCACGACACCCGATCATCCGAAGGATTCTCCAGAAAACCAGTCAGGAGCCGGGATGCATCCGTCGGTTTCAGACGGGATCCGGACGGTTATCCTTTCGATGCCGATGCCGGGTCACGACTCGCGCGGCTTGGGGACCACGAGCGAACCAATCCAAAGGATCGCGCCGGCAGCAGCACAGGCCGCAACGAAACCTGACCCGGGGCGGAACACAAACCGCCGTTCCGTTCCCAGGACGTGGGCGGGATCGGTGGCGTGGGCCTCCTCGGTCCATTGCGAGGGACCGGTATTCATCCCGCCGAAGAACCAGAGGGCGAGACCGAGACCGACGCACGCGGCGGCGGAAAACTGGAGCGTACGACGCATGTTGTCCTGCAAACTACCTTTGGCCGGCCGTTCCGCCAACGGGCGGCTGGAATCCATCACTCGAGGATGAAGGAGGCGTCGGGTGATTCGAGCCGGAGCCACTCGGGCACCTGCTTGGTGTCGAGCTTCACGAGCACCCGATGGCGTCCGGCGGGAAGTTCCGCATTGGAGGCGCCGGTGGAGCCCACCTTCTTTCCACCGATCCAGAGTTCGGCTCCGGGGGCGGCGGTGAGGTTGAACCGCACTGGGCCGGCCGTGGCCGTCTGGATCTCGGTGGCAGCGTAGACCGCGAGCCGTCCGACCCAAGGCTGTCCGCGGGTGACTTCCTCGAGGACGGACTTCGGCAGCGAACCGCGGACGTAGGCGTAGGTCGCCATCCAACGCTTGTCGGTGAAGGCCACGGTGGCGGGCCAGGACTCGCGGCCGTTCTGCGCGTCGGTGTGGAGGACCTGGGCCAGGCGCCAGCGGCGTGCGACACCGCCCTTGCTGGCGTCGTAATCTCCCGGTTTTCCAAGCCGCGAAAGGAAGGCGAACAGATCGAGCTGTTCCTGTTCCGGCAACGGGTCAAGCAGTCCGGCAGGCATGATCGAGGCCGTGCCCTGCTCGCGTTTGGCGACGTCGGACTTGGCGATCACCTGTTCGGCGCCCGCCGCGTTCCGGAGGACGATCTCCTGCGGGGTTTCACGGGCGAGGGTCCCGACGAGTTCGGAATCGTCCTTCAAGGTCACCACGACCGAGTGGTAGCCCTCCTTGATCTTCACGTTCGGCAGGAGGATGGATTCGACGAGGTAGTCGGCCGGAGCGCTCGCCCCGATGGAGGTCATGTCGGGTCCGACGCGTCCGCCGGCTCCGCCGATGGCATGGCAACCGATGCATCCGAGGGTGTCGCGACGGTAGATGGATTCGCCGCGGGCGGGATCGCCGGCTTGCAGGGCGCGTGCGGCGAGGTCCTTGATCAGGCTGGCGGTGAAGGCCTGTGCGTCGCCGGTGAGGCCGGCGGCGCTGGCGAGGGCGACGACGAGTTCGACCTCGTTGCGTCCACCTTCACGGGCCACCCGCATGCCCGCCCGGGCGGCGGCCTCCGGGAGGAACCGGGGAGTGGCCTTGGACTTTGCCTGGACGGCGTCTGCGATGGGTTTGGCGATTCCCTTCTGGGCGAGGATGCCGCGCCACAGCGCGAGGGCGGCGGTGTCCTCGGTGATGCTCGGAAGGAGGGCGATGAGCGGGGCGATCGATGCATTGGCGTCGAGGCCTGCCAGGGCGGCGATGGCGTCCGGTCGCGATTCCACGGGGCCTTGGGCGGCCTGGGTCTTGAGGAGGGTGATGACGGCGGGTCCACCGATCTGGCGCAGGGACTGGAAGCTGGCGGCGCGGACGGAAGCCGAGGTGTCCGCGGCCGCGAGTTGGCCGAGTTCCGGGATCTTCGTGGTGTCCTTCAGCGAACCGGTCCAGGCGACAGCGGCTTCGCGGAGGGATGGGTCAGGGTGTTGCAGCAGCGCGGGGATGGCCGCGGCGTCGCCTTCCGGCCGGAGTTTCCGTTGGCGCTGGGCTTCCATCAGGGCGCGGACGGCGCGGACGGCGGCGGCGGGTTGGAGGCGGTTGGAAGTGACGGCTCCCAGGAGGGTGCGCAGTTCGGCGGGACCGCCGGCCTGACCGATGACTTCGATCCACGGACCAGTACCGGCGGCGTCGATCGGGCGGGACTGCAGCAAGCGGGACAGGACGCGACTGGCCTGGGCGGGTTGGATGGCCTTGAGTGCGAACTCGAGTTGGCGTTCGCGGCCTTCAGTCTTCCATGCCCCCGATTCCAGGGCGGCAATCCACGGCTCGGAAAGCTGGTTGATGGTCAACCAGAGGGCGTAGTCGAGCGTTGGATCCATCGGTTGGTCGAGCACGCCGAGGGCGATCTCGGCGGCCCGCGCATCGGGAATCCGTGCCAGGGAGCGGACGGCTTCGAGGCGGACGGAGGGGGCCGGGTCCTTCGCGAGCTTTTCGAGGGACGGCAGGCGGGGATCCTGCGCGAGCAGGGCGCAGGTGGACAGCAAGGCAATCGCGAGGGATGCGTGCGGGGCACGACGTGGCATGCGGGAACTTTAGGGGGGGAGTCTGAAGTTGGAAGATTGAAGATTCAGGATTGGGGCTTCACGGAAACAGGGTTGCATGCGGTGGCGTTCCCTTGTGGAGTCGGTGTGAACACAGTCCAACTGCAATGAATTCACGCATGAAGCCCCTGCTTTCCTCCCTCGTTGTCTCCCTGGCCCTGCTCTCGGATTCAGGCGTCGCCGGCGAATGGACCCAATGGCGCGGCCCTGGCCGTGAGGATCGTTCACCGGACAAGGGCTTGCTGAAGTCCTGGCCGCAGGGCGGACCGAAGCAGTTGTGGGTGTATCAGGACGCGGGCCTCGGTTATGCCGGATATTCGATTTCCGATGGCAAGCTGTTCACCATGGGATTGCGCGGCCAGCAGGAGTTCGTGATCGCGGTGGACGTGGCCTCGGGCAAGGAGGTCTGGTCGGCTCCGGCAGGTCCGAAGTATCCGAACGGTTGGGGCGACGGACCTCGATGCACGCCGACGATCGACGGGGATCATGTCTACGCGGTGGGTGGCCAGGGATTGCTCGTCTGCCTGAAGAAGTCGGATGGCAAGGAAGTGTGGTCGAAGTCGATGGTGAAGGACCTTGGCGGCAAGCTTCAGTCCTGGGGCTACACGGAATCGCTGTTGGTGGTGGGCGGCAATGTGATCTGCACGCCGGGTGGTTCCGGGGGAACGCTGACGGCGCTGGACAAGAAGTCCGGCGCGGTGGTGTGGCGTACAACCGACCTGAAGGACGAGGCCCAGTATTCGTCGCCGATCCTGATCAAGCACGAGGGCAAGGAACAGATCGTGCAGTTGGTCATGAAGCGCTTCTTCGGCGTCGATCCCACCTCGGGCAAGGTGTTGTGGAACGTTGATTTTCCCGGCCGCACCGCGGTGATTCCGACCCCTGTCTACCATGACGGGATCGTGTACGTGTCGGCGGGCTACGGCGTGGGTTGCAAGGCGGTGCGCCTTGGTTCAGCAGGGCCCGAAGTGGTGTACGAGGACAACAAGGTCATGAAGAACCACCACGGCGGCGTGGTGCGCGTGGGTGATCATCTCTACGGGTACTCCGACGGCCCGGGTTGGGTGTGTCAGGACCTCAAGACCGGCAAGGAAGTCTGGGCGAACAAGTCGCTGGGCAAGGGGTCGGTGCACTTCGCCGACGGCATGCTGTACTGCATTGCCGAGGACGGCGGTGACGTGGCGTTGGTCGAGGCCAGCCCTGCGGGATGGAGCGAAAAAGGACGCTTCAAGCTCTCCCCGCAGACCACCCAGCGGAATCCCCAGGGCCGGATCTGGACGCATCCGGTCGTGCTCGACGGCAAGCTCTACCTCCGTGATCAGGAGTTGCTCCACTGCTACGACGTGAAGGGCCGCTGATCGGCGCTCTTCTCGTCCAGGAACGGGGCGGCGACGTCCCCGTCGCCCTTCCAAAGCTTTTCCGGGGCGATGGGGACATCGCCGCCCCGCACCCATCCACCCCGCACCCACTTCAGGGAACCGGCGGGCGCGGCGGACCGGCATAAGGTCGCGCGCCGCCTGCCGGAACTTCCCCGGGCCGGACGGTGGTGGCCTCGGCGGGCGCATCGATCGGAGACGTGATGTATCCGTGGTAACGCCCCATCCAATACGCCACCAGCCATCCGCCGGGTTCGGCGACGTCGTTTCCGCCGGTGCCGCCATCCTCCTGCATGGTCCAGGCATCCCAGCGCATCGGTTGGTGTTCCCGTGGTGAGAAGGCGCGGATGCCGCCCTTCGGGGCATGGAGTCCGGCGGGCGTGCGGAGGTCCGTACGGTGCGAATTGGCGAAGCTCCACACGCGCAGGTCGAGCGGCCAATCGCGGAGGTGTCGGACGGCTTCCCCGGTTTCGCAGTCCTGTCCGGTGAGTGCGCCGTAGACGAATTGGTACCAGGGATTCCGCTCGATGCGGACCATGTCATGGCTCCGCTCGTAGCCGCGACGGTACAACGCCAGCAGGTCGGGATCGGTCTCGAAGCGCAGGACGTTCCACCACGCCCAGAAGGCCAGTTGGTCCTCGAAATGCGCGATGTCTTCCGGCGGGAAGCTGCTGCGCTGGCGCAGCGTGAAGTCCGGGTAACCAAGCTTGAGCAATTGGCGATAGGCCTCGTCGAACCGGGGCTCGCGCGTGAGGTGCCACGCCGTCTTCATGAACGACAGCAGTTCCAGCGCCTGAAGCCCGCGGTCGAACCGTCCTTCTTCGGTGGCGAAATACTCTGGATCCCAATGCCCCCAGCGCGTGGGTTTGCCGTCGCGGTCGACGAGCTTCCAGCCGTTGCGGAGCAGATGGTCTGCGATGCGCGCGAGGTGGCGTTTGCCCTGTTCGATTTCCTGCCCTTCCGCGGCGAGTTCGAGGAAGACGGTCACGGCATAGAATTGCGACGCGATCTCGTCGGACGAAGTGTCCCCCTTCCATTCAAACAGCCCGCCCTCGACGTCGTTCCATTCGGCGGCGTATCCCCCCGAACCATGGCCCGCCTTGTGTCCGCGTTCGCCCTTGGCCCACACCGCGCGGGCGGGGAACCCGGGGATGCCCGTCATCGACTCGAGCCATCGGATGGCGTGGAAGGTGTTCGTGGCTTCGCGGCGTGCGACGGGATCGCGCGTCACCGCCCAACGGTAGGCCTGGGCGGCGAGGTAATCGCCGGAATAGCCGCCGTCGTTGTCGCTGACCTCGCGCACGTACTCGCCGAGCGGCGCGTCCCATTCCAGCTTGTGGGTGAACCCGAGCCGTTTCTGGCCCCACGCGTCGAGGTGGGCTTCATACCAGGCGGCCTTTTTCGCGAGCGTGAACGGTTCGTACCGGATTTCGGCGAGGCCGCGATCGGTGGCCATCCAGGCACTGCGGCCGGCGGTGGAGATGGCGTGAACGTGTTCCCCGGGAAGCCAGCGACGCCCTGCGAAGTAATGGTAGGCGCCGTTAACGTAGCGGATGGCGCCATGGGTCGTACCCACCCACAGGTCGCCGGCAAATCCCTCGGCCAGGGCGGTCGCGTCCTCGAAGGGAAGTCCGTCGGCGCCGGTGACCGGGCGCAGTCGCATGCCGCGGAGTTCGCCCAGTCCGCGGGGTGTGGCGAACCAAAGCGCACCCTGGGCTGAGAGGAAGTCGCGGGTCTGCGGCGACGGCAGTCGGCCCCAGTCGACGGCGTGATCGGAGGGAAACCCGTAGCTGTCGAGACCACCGAAGCGGCCCCGATCGAGGTAACTGACGCGTCCCTCGCCGTGGATCCAGAGGTTGAGTTGGTGGACCTCAATGTGCGCGATGGTGAAGGGGGCGGTGTTCGTCGTGAGCGGTGAAAGGCCGTCGTCCCGGATCTGAAAGAGTGCGTTGCCGCTGGCAGCCACCCATCCGCCGCGATAGGCCGCGACGTCGGTCACGGTGTTCGTGGTGACGCGTGACCAGCCATTGGTCTGCCATTGATGCAGGCCGGACGGTGCCAACGACCAGAGCCGATCGCCGGCGGCGACCAATCGCGTGACAGGACCGTTCCACCCGGGTTCCGGCATCAACTCTCCGCGGACAGGGTCCAGTCGGAGCAACCCGCCGGGTCCGCCCGCGAAGACCACGCCGCCATGCGTGGCGATGGCCGTCAACGGGGTGCCTGTCGGGAATTGGCGCCCCGTTTCCTGAAGGTAGACGCGATCCTCAATCCGATGCGTGGGCGCCGCGGTAATCCCGGGGAACGCTGTCGCGACCGCAGCAAGAGGAAGGATCGCGGCGAGGAGGAGGACTGAACGGGACGGGATGTTCATTCTGGTTCAAGACGTTTGTTCCGCGGGTGGCGCAGACGGAGACGGAGCGCGTTGTGAGGGTGGCTGCGTGGCCTGAGGATTTCAGCTTCAGAATGGGAGTTGGGTTGTCCTGTGACTCGGGTGGGGTGAGTATCGGGCCATGCGTGCCTGGGTGATGGTGCTGTGGCTGGGGTTTGTTGCGGGATGCGTGCATCGGGGCGGAAGCCGTCCCGGCGAGCCACTCATGCGCAGTGGCGACGAAATCGTGGTGGCCGGGCAATTGTTCCACACGGGGACGCGGGTGGTGACCTGGATGGATCCGGGTGGATATGACGCGTACCGCGTGGAGCGGCGGTTTTCCGAGGTCGGGGTTTCAGACTGGGAGAACACGGCGAAGGTGGGGAATGGACCGGAGACGCCAAACCGGTACGGATTGCGCAAGGATGGGTTGGATGCGGCGGGATCGAACGATTGCGCGGGGGCGGGTGGACGTTGCCGGAGTTGCAGGAGCGGATCGACCAGTTCGTGATTCACTTTGACGCCTCCGGAACGAGCCGGCGGTGCTTCGAGATCCTGCATGATCGTCGGGGACTGAGCGTGCACTTCATGCTGGATCATGACGGCACGATCTACCAGACGCTGGATCTCAAGGAACGCGCCTGGCATGCGACGACGGCGAACAGTCGGAGCGTGGGGATCGAGATCGCGCAGGCGGGTGCGTTTCCGGCACCAACGGCGTCAGTTGGAGCCGTGGTACACCAATGACGGCGCAGGCATTCGGCTGACGTTCCCCGCATGGTTGGGTGAGACCGGTTTTGCGACGCCCGGGTTTGTGGGACGTCCGGCACGTCCGGAGCCGATCATTGGAAAGATCCAGGACTCGGAACTGATCCAGTATGACTTCACGCCGCAGCAGTACGAGGCGCTGGCGCGGTTGACCGCGACCTTGAGCCGGGTGCTGCCGAAGATCCGGATCGATTATCCCCGGGATGCGGAGGGGAAGTTGGTGCCGCGGGCGCTGGGGGCGGATGTGTTGCAGGCGCACACGGGGCTTCTGGGCCACTACCACGTGCAAAAGGGGAAGGTGGATCCGGGTCCTGCCTTTGATTGGGAACGGGTGATGCGGGATGCCAGACGGGCAGCCAAACGCTGAGTGGCGGGCGATGGCCCGGTTCAGTGTTACGGTTTGCGTTGGCGTAATCGGAGCATGGGCTGCTCGATGAAACGGTAGCTGACCCAGGCCGCGGCCAGCGAAAGGATCAAACGGACCAGAATGTGGCCGGGGAAATCTTCCACGGATGCACGAACGGCATGTGCCAGAGATAGAGGCTGTAGCTGATCCGGCCGAGCGGTAACCATTGGAAGCTCGAACAGCCATGTTGCGGCAGCGCTTCGGCTTTCTATCAGGATTTTGAGGGTCACAGCCGCACAGGTCAATTGGATGGTTGGTCGTGAAATGACGCCAAGGACCCCAAAAGGGCCCAAATAAAGGAATCCCACGCTGGACAGGATCAGGAGCAGCCCCGGAAGCGGGATCCGGTCGAAGAGTTGTCGGAACCAGCACAATCGTTGGATCTGCGCCAGAAGCGCACCGATGAGGAGTCCGTCATAGATCAGATCAAGACGACCACCATGCAGCGGCCCTCCAGCTGCAAGCTTAGTAGCGATGTGGCGCCAGACAGGAGCCAATGCCACCAGAAATAGGCATGTCGCCAGACGGCGGCGACCGGGAAGGAATACGAGGATGGCGGGCCACAGGAAGTAAAACTGCTCTTCAACGGATAGGCCCAGAAATGGCCCGTCAGTTTTGATGAATCGTCGCTGAAATAATTTCTGAAAAATAGAAGAGAGCCCAACCACTCCGGAGTACTGGGATGCCGGCCATGAAGGCAGCCAGAGTGAGCGCCAGATACGTGGTCGCCGCAGGCAGGATCCGAAACCCACGACGCAGATAAAAATCCCATAGGCGGATCCTTGTGAAAGTGTCCTCCTCCTTGAGGAGCAGGGTGGTGATGAGAAATCCGCTGATGACAAAGAACAGGGCGACCCCATCGGGCCCCCTCTTTGATAGGTCGGCCAATGCCTTCAACGGGATTGAAGCACGATCAAATCGCAGATGACTGACGATGACCAAAAGGATGGCTATGGCACGAAGGCCATCCAAACCCGGGATTCGATCCGGTTTTCCCGGAGTTGACGATGGTTGAGGTGCTGATGTTGCCATGAGTCAGGTCCTGCTGGACCGTTCCTGCATGCTTGCCCGTACCCATATCGTGATGCAATGACTCCAATCGATCCCGGAGTTTAACGCCACTCGGCAATCTGGGGTCCCTTCTTGTCCCGAGTCACGTTGCTTCGCCTTCCTTGCTTGAGGCCAGCTCACTGGTGAATGAGAACTTCTGGAATCAGGAAGGGTCTCGGGCGGAAGATGCCTCAGCACATGAATGGCTATGGGGTATCGCTGGTGTTGGGTCTTTGGCTTGGGCTGATGCTGGGATTGCACACCCAGGCTGCCGAGCCACTGGCGAAGTCGCGGTACTCCTCCAGCGAGCGGATGACGCGTCCCCGGTTGGAAGCCGCGGATGCCTCGGTGAAGGCCTTGGCATCGAAGCGGCGGGTGTTGCCCGAGGTGCCCGGGATGAAGGATTTCCGATGCAGCTTCCATGCGCATGCCGAGGATGCAGCCCACACGGCGGGAACCCGTCCGGAGATGCTGGCGGATGCCAGAAGGGCAGGGATGCACGCCATCTTCCTGAGCGACCACTTCCGGCCGCCGCGGGATTTCATGGATTCGTGGCGGTTCCTGACCAACGGGGTGCTGTTCGTGCCCGGATCGGAGTGGCGTGGATTCCTGGTGCACCCGATGACCTCGGTCATGGCCCATGAGAAGGCGGACTTGAAGGACTTCGTGCCGCTCGTCACCGCCGGCGACGGCATGCTGTTCCTCTCGCACATCGAGGAACGTCCGGACCATCCGATGGATGGGTTGACGGGATTGGAGATCTACAATCGGCACTTCGATGCGAAGCGGGACATCCGGGGGATGCTGACGCTGGTGTCGCGGTTGACGGATCCCAAAGGGTTGAAGGAATTGCAGGCGTTGGTGGCGGAGTTCCCGGACGGCGTGCTGGCGTCGCAGGTGGAGTATCCGGACGTCTACCTCGACAAGTGGGATGCGGAGACGGGAACCCGCCGGTTGACCGGGGTCGGGGCGAATGATTGCCACCACAACCAGGTCTTCGTGCTGCATCGGGTGGATGCCGGAATGGCCCGGTTGGGAACGATCGTGGATGAGCCGAAGTCGATGCGCGAGGTGCGGGTGGCGTTGCGGCCTGGGGTGGCTCAATTGATCGAGGGACATGCCGACGGCGAAACGATCCGGTTGCTGGATGTGGACCCGTACTTCCGGGCCTTCCGCTGCGTGAGCACGCATGTCCAGGCGCCCGTACTGGAGGAGGGAGCGCTGCGGCGCGCGGTCAAGGGCGGTCGGGTTTTCGTGGCGCATGAGTGGATGGGGGACGCGACGGGATTCCGGATGGCGTGGGTTGATGGCACGGCTCCCGAGCTGGCATCGACGGCGCGGGCATGGATGGGAGACGAGGCCAGGTACACCGAGGGAGGACGGATCGACGTTGAAAGTCCGTTGCCGGGCCGGATCCGTCTCATCCGGGGTGGGAAGGAGGTGGCGCGGGCGGAAGGCGTCCGGTTGCAGATGCCGGTGACCGCGGCCGGGGTGTACCGGGCGGAAGTGTGGCTGGAGGTCGGCGGCGAATGGCGCCCGTGGATCTATTCCAACCCGATCTACCTCAGGTAGGGCTGAGGCGGTGCGCCTTGATACGGCCCCTTTGGGAACGGTTTCGGGGCGGCGATGTCCTCATCGCCCCTGGAACAGCCATGGAACGGCGACGAGGACGTCGCCACCCCGTTCCGTGCGGTGCAGTGTCGAAATGCGTCCGGGCCGATGGGATCGGGAGTTCTGGCGTCGCCATTGGGCGCGGGATCGGAGAGGCTCAAGCCGTGAAACCCGGTTGGATCGATGGACGGACTCCGGGTGTAACGGAATCGTGGAGCCTGCGTCTAGAGATGCTGAGGAGCCGGTGGAGATTTCCAAGTCGTTGCTGGAACGTGTGAAAGCACGTGACGAAGCGGCGGCCCGGGAGTTGGTCGCACAGCTGCATCCGGTGGTCTCGCGTGTGGTTCGAGGTCATCTGGGGCGGCGGGACGAGCCGGAAGACCTGATGCAGGAAGTTTATCTCAGGATTTTCGGACGGTTGGACCAGTACCGGGGGGAGACGCCCTTCGTGCATTGGGTCCGCCGGGTCGCCCTGAACACCTGCCTTGATCGGCTTCGGCGTCAGAAGGCGCGTCCGGAATTCCGGTTTGCGGACCTGACGGATTCGGAGCAGCAGTTGTTGCAGGAGACACCGTCGGAGGATGTGGCGAGCGAGTTCCAGGAGGGAACGGCCATGGAGTTGATCGAGCGGTTGCTGCGGTGTATGTCGGAAAAGGACGCGTGGTTGATCCGGGAGTTGGAGCTTCAGGGAAAGACCATCGCGGAGGTTTGCGCGGCAACGGGGTGGAATTCGGGGGTGACGCGCATCCGGGCCTTCCGGGCGCGGGCGCGTCTGAAGGCGTTGTTCAAGGAATTGGAGGCTGGCCGATGAAGCGTGGAGGCGATCGATTGGAGGAGGTTCTGGCGCTGGCGCGTCAGGCGGCCCGGCGTGCTGACGCCTCCTCCGCCGGCACGGCGGCGGTGGAAGACCTGCCCGTTGGGTTCGCAACCCGGGTGGCGGCGCGATGGGCTTCGGCTCCGGTGGTCGGTGAATGGGAGTTGTGGGATCGGGTTACCCGGTGGGGGCTGGTTTTGGCGGTGGTGGTGTGCGTCGTGGCGTTTGTCATGCGGCCTTCGGAGCCGGACCGGGATCTGACGCCGTTTGACCAGATGGTCATGGGTCCGGTGGGGGAGGAGCATTTATGAGCCTTCCCGAATGGCGGGTCGTGCGGGTGATGCTGGCGGTCGCCCTGATCTTTGTTCTGGGGGTTGCGACCGGGCGATGGACGGCACCCGCCCGGGTGGCCGTGTCGCCCTTCCGGCCATTGCCGCCGCCGATCCAGTCGCAGAGCAATCCGGACATGGCGTTGAACCACATGCTGGCGTACATCGACCTGTCGCCCGAGCAGATCGCCGCCATCCGACCGATCATCGTCAAGTGGCAGTCCGAGCTCCAGGGGACCTCCGCCTTTTCGGAAGAGCGCAAGGAGTCCTTCCTGAAGTACAGCCCGATGATCCGGAGGGAGCTGAAACCCGATCAGCTTGCGGCCTACGACGCGATGGTGGAATCGGTGAAGGCGCGTGCGATCCGGCGTCAGAGGAAGCGGTAGTAGCAGACGACGTGAGGAGGCTGAGGCTCGTGACCTCGTCGACTACCCGAGGTAGCAGACGACGTGAGGAGGCTGAGGTTTGGGAGTGTGTTGGGGGTTCGCCTCGTGACCTCGTCGACTACCCTTTGAAACGCGGCGTTGACGGCAGGGGCGGTCGGCCCGTTCATTTCGGGCGGTTCAGGACGAAATCAGATCAGGCATCATGAGTGTACTTGTTGTTGGAACGACGGCGTTGGACTCGATCAAGACTCCGAAGAAGGAGAATCCGAAGCTGCTCGGTGGCTCTGCAAGCCATGCGGCAGTGGCGGCGTCCTTCTTTGCCCCGACGAAGCTGGTGGGCGTGGTCGGCGACGATTTTCCCGCGAAATACATCAACCTGTATGGGAAGCACGGTGTCTGCCTGAAGGGCCTTGAGCGGGTGAAGGGCGGCAAGACCTTCCACTGGTCCGGCGAGTACGAGGTGAACATGAACAACCGTCGGACGCTGGAGACGGTGCTGGGGGTGATCGAGAACTGGCAGCCGGCGATTCCCGGGGATTACGAGACGACGCCTTATGTGTTGCTGGCGAACATTTCGCCGCAGGTTCAGCACCGCGTGCTGGATCAGGTTTCGAAGTCGAAGTTCGTCGTGGCCGACACGATGGACCTGTGGCTGAACATCGCCCTCGACGAGGTCCTGCGTCTGCTGAAGCGGGTCGACTGTCTGGTGTTGAACGATTCTGAGGCCCGCCAGCTGACGAACGAGGACAACGTGGTCAACGCGCTCCCCAAGATCCACAAGCTCGGGCCGAAGTACGTCATCATCAAGAAGGGCGAGCACGGCTCGATCCTGTCGTCGCCGAAGGGACTTTTCGTGGCCCCGGCGTATCCCCTGAAGAAGGTCGTGGACCCGACTGGCGCCGGTGATTCGTTCGTGGGCGGCCTGATGGGTTATCTGGCGAGCCAGAAGAAGGGGACGGTCGATGACAACCTGCGCCGCGCGATCGTGCACGGAGCCGTGGTGGCATCGTTCTGCTGCGAGGGTTTCGGGCTGACGGTGACGACGAAGGTCACGAAGGCGGACATCCAGGCCCGGGTCCGCGAACTCGAAAAGATCGCGAGCCTTTGAGACCGACATGACGTTCAGCGTGGTCATTCCCACCCTGAACGAGGCGGCGTCCCTCCCGGGAACCCTTTCGGCGGCGTTGCGCGCGCAAGCAGCGGGCAACGCACTTGGGCACACGGTAGGGATCGTGGTTTCCGACGGTGGAAGCACGGATGCCACCCGTGCGCTGGCCCAGGCTGCCGGGGTCCGTGTCTTCAGCGCACCACCGGGTCGCGGGCGACAGATGGCCGCGGGAATCCAAGCCACGGAAGGCGACGTGGTGGTGTTGGTCCACGCAGACACGTGGTTGCCTGAAACGGCTTTCGTCGCGATGGCCACAGCGTTGCAGGATCCGCAGGTGGTCGGGGGGGGTTCCGGAAACGGTTTCGCGATGGGCCGGCGCTGCTGCGGTTTGGAGCGGGCCTGCGATCTGCGCTTTTCTTCGGGCTGAGCGGACGGCTTTTCGGGGACCAGTCGATCTTCGCCCGACGTTCGGCGCTGGCCGGGGTCGGGGGGATGCCGGAGTGGCCGCTGATGGAGGATTTTGAAATGTGCCGTCGGCTGCGGACGGTCGGAAGGCTTGTGATGCTGCGGGATGCGGTGTGGACCTCGGGGCGACGGTTCAGCGAACAGGGGACCCTATGGATGTGGTGGCGGATGGCGGCGGTGATGTGGGGCCATGCCCGCGGGGTGACTCCGGAGGAGTCGTTGCGGCGGTATCTGGGGAAGTAGTTCGAAGTTTGAAGATTGGCCGTCTTCCACAGCCTCCTGACGTCGACTGCTACGCCGTGGTGGGTAGGTGACGACGTGAGGAGGCGGGATTTGGGGGTTCTTCACAGCCTCCTGACGTCGACTGCTACGGCTTGGAACTTGAAACTTCGAACTTGGAACTCCCTCCCCCCTCAACGGCCGAACAGGCGGACGAGCCAATTCTGGGGGTGTTGGATGAGGAGTTCGTGGAGCATGGCGTGGGCGCCGGCGGCGCGCGGTTCGTCGAGTCGGCGGGCGAGGGTGAAGGTGTAGGCGAAGGCGGCCATCGCGAGCACGAAGAAGACCGAGAAGCGGTTCCACTCGAATCCGAGGGACAGGAAGGTGCGGGAGCCGACGGCATCGAGGAGGATTCCCCAGAGGATGGGGGAGATTCCCAGCGTGAGCTGCCACACCACGGCGAACAGGGCGAAGAAGTGGTTTCGGCCCATGGCGGGCACGATCCCCATGGCCAGACGGTTGTTGGCGATGCTGAAGAGGGCGTTGCAGAGGCCCACGAGGAAGGCGAGGACGGCCGCAGGCCCGACGGATTGGGGCAGGACCCCGCCTGAGACGAGCGCCCAGCCGAGGGTGGCGACCGCCCCTGCCGCCATGGTGAAGCCCAGCACAGGCTTTGATCCGAGGCGATCGAGGCGTCCACCGGCCACCCAGTAACTGGCGAGCCCCCCGACGAAGGAAAGCGACATCACCAGCAGGACGCGACGTTCTCCGAACCCGCCTGCCGACTTCAGGTAGGAAACGATGAACGTGGTCAGGCCGCCGTAGGCCACGGACCACGCCGCGTTCATCTCGAGCAGACGCCGGAAGGGCGGGTGCTTGGCCATGGCGAGCCATGGGATCGGTCCTTTGCCCCCATCCTCGTTCTCGGGCACGGGAACGTCGGGAATGCGCCGCAGGAACAGCAGGGACACGAATCCGGCGGCGCCGCTGAAGAGGAAGACCGCGGTGAACTGCCAGGCATCGGCCTGGTTGCCGAGCATGAACGCCGCGAAGAGGAACGCGGCGATGCTCGCGCCATTGGTGCAGAGTTGGTCCACGCCGAGGTAACGGCCGCGGACGCCGGCAGGCACGAGATGGGTGATCCACGGAAGCCAGGCGCAGCTCGAAAGTCCGCGGGACAGGTTGAAGGCAAACAGGAGGGCAATGATCAGTGCAAGTCGGGATCCGGCATTCAGGAACCCCGTCATCAGCGGCACAAGGGACATCAGGAAGATGAACCCGACGCGTGTGGACCATCCGCCCAGGACGAACCGCTTGTACCCGACCCGCGGGATGAACTGGGCCGCCGGGATCTGCGCGATCGTCATGATGGGCATGAGTCCCGCCACCAAACCCAGGATCGTCGAGGAGGCTCCCAGCGATTTCGCGTACAGGACCATCGGACCCGCGAGGACCATCTGGAAGGACAGCGCATTGAAGAGCGCGAACGCATAGGCGTTGGTGATTCCTTCCGGCAGACGATCCGTTTCATCCACGAACCCAGCCTTGGGCCGGGGCCGACGGGATTCAAGCGCGTGGTTCCGGACAAGAAACCCTGTTGATCCGGGGAAGGGGGGAGGTTCAGGCTGTCGTCGCAACCCTTGGAGACCCCCCTGAAATGAAACCCATTTTGCCCCTCTTCATCATGATCGACGCCATGGGATGGGAAATCCTGCGTGGCGACACGTTCGGTCAGGACTTTGCCCCGGTCCGGAAGCAGCTCCGAAGCGTGTTCGGCTACAGCTCGACCTGTGTGCCGTCGATCCTGTCGGGCCGCTGGCCGGATGAGCACCGGAACTGGTGTTACTTCGTCTACGACCCGCAGAACTCCCCCTTCCGGACCTTGCGCTGGCTGCGCTGGCTGCCGACGGCGGTGACCGGGCGCCGGATCTTCCGGCGCTGGCTGACGAAGTTCGTGAAGGTGCAACTCAACTTCCGCGGCTACTTCGACCTCTACAACATTCCTTTCCGGTACATCCACCTCTTCGATTTCACGGAGAAGAAGAGTCCGCTCCAGCCGAAGGGCATGAACCGCGGACCGAACATCTTCGATCACCTGACGGAGCAGAAGATCCCCTATTTCGTGACGGATCCCACGACGAGCGAGGAAGCGAACCGGGACCGTCTGATCGGCCAGTTGCGCACGGGTGAGATCGACTTCGGGTTCGTGTACTGGGCGGGGCTGGACGGGTTGCTGCATCGCGTGGGCAACAAGTCTCCCGAGGTGCCGGCGAAGCTTCGCGTGTACGAGGAATGGATCCAGAGCGTGCTGGAGGCGGCGAAAGGACAGTATTCGGACGTGCGGTTGTACATCTTCAGCGACCACGGCATGGCGAACTGCGACGAGTTGCTGGACCTGAAGGCGAAGATCGATCCGCTGGGCCTCGAGATGGGGAAGGACTATGCCGTGGTGTACGACTCCACGATGGCGCGCTTCTGGTTCTTCAACGAGGCCGCACGCGCCCGCATCACCGCCGTGCTCCAGACGGTGCCGGAGGGCCGCATCGTTCCCGACAGCGAGCTCAAGGGGTTGCGGGCCCATTTCGAGGACGGTTACTTCGGGCAGTTGCTGTTCCTGGTGCGCGAGGGGGTCCTGATCGTGCCCAGCCACATGGGCGAGCGCCCGATCCGTGCGATGCACGGGTATCACCCGGATGATCCGCATTCGTATGCGAGCCTGTTGACCAATCGCGGTTCCCTGCCGGACGACGTGACGGCCATTCCGCATATCCACGGGTTGATGGTGAAGGAGTCCATGGCTGCAAAAGCTGCCAACGGTTCGAAACCTGCGGTTGCCGTCAGTACCTAAACGGGGTTATTACGAGGGCGGCAGTAGGAGCCGAAGGATGGTACCCCTCTTTAACCCCCAACGTCTGACGAAGTCCTGCCATGTCTGTATCCAAGCCGACCCTGTGGCAACGCACCCTGATTCACTCACTCTGGCATGACTTCAGCATCCGCTGGAGGTTCAAGTATGAGTTGCCGAAGTTGAAGGAAGTCACCCTGGAGGGGGTGAAGCTCGACGTGTCGACGCTTTCCCCCCTCATGAAGAACAACCTCCTCGAAGGCCGTTACGAGGTGCAGGAACGCCTGTTGGCGTCCAAGTGCCTCCAGCCTTCGGATCGCGTCCTCGAAGTGGGTGGCGCGATCGGTTTCATTGGCCTGTTCTGCCAGACGCGACTGGGCATCACGCAATACACCACCGTCGAGGCGAACCCCAACACGGCCGTGCTGCTGAAGCGCAATTACTCGCTGAACGGGCGCACCCCGGTCCTGTGGAACGTGGCCCTCGCCGCCCAGGACGGGAAGGTGACGCTGAACATCGGAAACGAGTTCTGGGAGAATTCACTGGTCGCCGGCAGCGGATCCGGGAAGTCCGTCGAGGTTCCAGCCCACAGCCTGTCCACCCTGGTGGGGAGGCTGGGTTATGAGCCGACAACGCTGATCATCGACATCGAGGGCGCGGAGCAGTTCGTGGATTTCCGGCAGGTGCCGGCCTCCGTGAAGAAGATCATCATCGAACTGCATCCCGCCTTCATTGGATACCCGGCGACGTACCAGATCATTGGTGAGCTCCTCAAGATGGGCTTCCGGGTGGAAGAGGAAACCGGTGGGACCTACCTGTTCCTGCGCGCATGAGCCAACCACGACCCCGAGGGTCGACCGTCATCCATGTTCCCCGTCGGTTTGTGGCCGAGGAGTGGGGCGGAACCGAGACGGTCATCCTGGAGATTTCGCGCCAGCAGAAGCGCGCCGGACTGGTGCCGCGCATCATCACGTCGATGGCGCTGGCCCGGTTGCAGCATGAGGAGATCGGTGGGATTCCGGTGCATCGGTATCCGTATTGTTATCCCTTTTTCGGACTGAGCGCGGCGGACCGTGCCGCCCTGGACAAGAAGGGGGGCAACCTCCTCTCGCTTTCCCTGTTCCGGGCGCTGTTGAAGACGCCGAACGTGCGGCTGTTCCATGCGCACGCCCTGAAGCGCCTGGGCGGCGAGGTGCGGACGGCGGCGCGCTGGCTCAAGAAGCCCTTCGTGGTGTCGTTGCATGGTGGGGTGTTCGACGTGCCGACGGCGGAGTTGGGTTCGATGCTGAAGCCGATTGAGAACAAGCCCGAATGGGGCCGTCTGTTCGGGGCCTTCTTTGGATCCCGCAAGGTGCTTTCGGACGCAGACCATGTGATCTGCGTGGGCCAGTCCGAGCTGGAGAAGGCATCGGGTGAGATCGGGCATGACCGCATCAGCTATCTGCCGAACGGCGTGGATTGCGCGAAGTTCGCGACGGGTGACGGACCGGCCTTCCGGGCTGCGCACGGGATTCCGGCGGATGCGTTCCTGATCCTGAACCTCAGCCGGATCGATGGTCAGAAGAACCAGAAGCTGTTGCTGGAGGCGTTTGCGGCGCTGCGGGTGCGTGTGCCGGGGGCGTATCTGGTGTTGATCGGGCCGGAGACGCAACCGGTGTACGCGAAGGGCCTGAAGGATTTCGTGGCGGCGAATGGACTCGGTGGGTGCGTGAAGATCCTGCCGGGCATGAAGAACGACAATCCGGACCTGGTCCGGGCCTTTCATGCGTGCGACGTCTTCGTGCTGCCTTCCCTCCACGAGCCCTTCGGGATCGTGGTCCTGGAGGCGTGGAGCGCGGGCAAGCCGGTGATCGCCAGCCGCGTGGGCGGGCTCAAGGCACTCGTGCAGGAGGACCACACCGGGTGGTTCCTTGAACCGGGCGATGGGACGGCGGCCGGTGATTTGGCGGCGCAACTGGCCCGGCTCGCGTCGGAGCCCGAGACACGGCGTCGACTGGGGGCTGCCGGAAAGGCGGAGGCCCTGGCGAACTACGACTGGGCGCGGGTGAGCGTGCGATTGGAGGAGATCTACCAACAGGCGGAGGCGCATGCCGCGAAGCGCTACGGAGGCGCGCGATGAGTTACCAGGAGGTCAAACGCAACATCTGGAGCAACGCCATCTCCAATTATGTCCGCACGGTCCTGGGAATGATCGTCGGCCTGCTGACCTTCCGCATGCTCTACCAGAGCATGCCACCGGAGCAGTTCGGGTTCTGGTCCTTGCTCTGGTCGGTCTTCGGGTACGGCATCCTGCTCGATTTCGGATTTGGATTCGCGGCGCAGAAGCGCGTGGCGGAACTGTCGGTGAAGCAGGACTGGGATGAGCTCTCGCGGGTGCTGTCGACGATCCTGTTCTTCTACTTCGGGGTGGCGGCGGCGATCGTGCTGGTGGTGTTGGTGGCCTCGCGTCCGATCGTCGGGCTGTTCGGGGTTTCCGCGGCGAACGCGGAGGAATTCCGGAAGGTGCTTGTCCTCTTCTTCATGGGCATCGGGCTGGCGTTTCCGATGGGGATCTTCCCGGAGATCCTGCGGGGGCAGCAGCGGATCCGGTTGGCGAACAACCTGATCTCGGTGGCGCTGGTGTTGCGGTTGGCGACGCTGTGGCTGGCGTTGAAGTACGAGTGGGGGTTCTTCGCGGTGATGGCGATCGCGCTCTTCTACGCGCTGGCGCCGGACTTCCTGGCGGCATTGCTGGCCTTGAAGCGCATGCCCGGCGTGAAGCTCCGGCCGGGGCTCTTTTCGAAGGCGATGATCGGGGACACGATGCGTTTCTCGGTGTTCGCGTACATCAGCACCGCAACGAACCTGGTGTTGGGGAAGACCGACCAGTTGGTGCTGGGTGTGGCGCTCTCGGTGGCGGCGGTGGCGCTGTACCAGGCCGGGGCGAAGGTCGCGGAGGTCTTCTCGCAGTTCACCAAGCAGGTCCAGGACACGCTCTCGCCGGCGGCCGCGCACCTGCATGCCACGGGCGATCGGGCGGCCTTGCAGGACCTGCTGGTCAACTCGACGCGGTGGAGCGTGTTGATCGCGACGCCGCTGTACCTGTTGTGTGCCTTCTACCTCGATGAACTGCTCCAGTTGCTGACCGGCGACCGGATCATCGACCGGAAGACCTGGGAGGTCGGGCACGTGCTGCTGTTCTGGTATTACACCACGATCCTGACCCACAGCGTTTCGAAGCGGATCTTCATGATGACCGGTCACGAGCGTGCCTTGATGTGGCTCGGTCTTGCCGAAGCCGGGGCCAACGTGGTTGTGAGCGTGGCCTTGGTCCTCTGGATGAAGTCCGTCGTGGCCGTCGCCATTGGATCGCTGATTCCCAGCCTCTATTTTGGATGGGTCCACATGTGGCCGTGGGTGGCACGCGACGTGGGCATTTCCGGCTGGGTGCTGTTCCGTCGCACCGTGCTGCCGTCGTGGCTCGGCGCGATCCCCCTGCTGGCGCTGCTCATCGGATTCCAGTTCGTCACGCTGGCTCCGGGCGGCAGCGTCCGCGGTGCGATGTTCATCGAGGGAACGATTGCCGGGCTCGTGGGACTGTACGGGCTCTGGCGGTTTGGCCTGAATCCCTCGGAGCGGACGTCGCTGACGAACAAACTGGGGGGACGTTTCCGTCGGGGTTCGGCGACTGGGGGGCTTCGGCATCATGAGCCTGCCGTTCGTCAGCATCATCGTGCGCTCGTACAACGAAGCATGGGCGCTTCAGGGAACGCTCCCGGCGTTGAAGGCGCAGTCGCACCGCGACTGGGAACTGATCGTCATCGACTCGGGTTCGACCGACGGATCCCAGGAGTTGATCCGGGCCATGAATCCAGCGCACTTCGTGCAGATCACGCCCAAGGAATACAACCCGAGCCGCGTGATGAACCAAGGCATGCGTCTGGCACGGGCGGAGTACGGCATCTTCCTGAACGCGGACGCGACACCGCAGGGGACGGAGTGGCTGGGTCCTCTGGTGGAGGCGTTGCTGGATCCGAAGGTGGCCGCGTGCTTTGGACGACAGATTCCGCGCCCGGATTGCCAGGCGGTGTTTGCCAATGATTACGACCGCTGTTTCGGACCGAACCGCGAGTCCGTCCACTGGGACCACTTCTTCAGCATGGTGAGCAGCGGGCTGCGACGGGATGTGTGGGCGAAGCGCGGATTCCGCGAGGACCTGCAATACGCGGAGGACGACGAGTACACGCGCTGGTGCCGCGCCCAAGGCTACGCGGTCCGCTACGTGGAGAAGTCGGTCGCGATGCATTCCCACAACTATACCGCGGAGCAGGCCTACAAGCGGTCGTTCGGCGATGCGCGGGCGATCGGGAAGGCATGGACCGGGGCCGCGGGTGATTTCAACTGGCCGAAGACCGTGTTGCTTGGATGGGTGAGCGATGTCCGGCATGACCTGCGGTTCTGCCTGCGGAACGGTCGTGTGGGTGAACTCGCCCATGCCGCGCGGATCCGATGGCGTCAACGCTGCGGGAAGCTGGCCGGTTTCCGTCAGGGGTGGTCCGAGAAGTCTGGAGGCACCGCATGAAGATCCTGATCGTATCAAACCTGTACCCGCCGCATTACGTCGGCGGCTATGAACTCCGGTGCCAGCACATCACCGAAGGGTTGCGGCAGCGTGGGCATGACGTGCAGGTGCTGACGTCGAATCACGGACTGGTGGCCGGCGCCACTCCTCCGCCCGAGGATCGTGTGGAGCGGACGTTGCGGGTGCACGGGTTCTTTGGTCACCCGTGGTTGGGGATCGGTGCGCTTCGTGAGTTGGAATTCCACAACAACAACGTGCTGCGGGCGGCCGTGGAACGGTTCCAGCCCGACGTCATCCATGTGTGGAACCTCGGTGGGATTTCGAAGTCGCTCATCTTCACGCTGGCCCGGTTGGGACGGCCCACGGCCTACGACATTTCCGATCATTGGATTGCGCGCAGCCTTCAGGCGGACGTGTGGCTGGATTGGTGGAACCGGCCGAATCCGTCGGGCAGTGCGCGCGTGCTGCGGACGGCGTGGTCCCTGCTCGGACGACGTGCCGCGTGGGATCGGGTGGCGCCGACGAACGGGGTGCGGCAGGTGCGGTTCCCGAGGATCTATTTCTGCAGCGGTGCCCTCCGCGAACTGACGCGTGCCAAGGGGTATGACGTTGGCCACGGTTCCGTGATCTATTGTCCGGTGGACCGGAAACGGTTCCATGGCGAACCAGTGGCCGCGGAGCGCGGGTTGAAGCGGTTGTTGTGGGTGGGGCGGTTGGCGGAGGACAAGGGCATCCTGACCGCATTGAAGGCGATGCGCGCCGTCCAGGGCCGGTTCGCCGGCAAGTTGTGCGTGTACGGCAAGGGCGACGCGGACTACGTGGCGATGCTGCACCGCTTCGTGGCCGAACATGCGTTGCCCGTGGAATTCAGCAGCGCGAGCGCGGCGGACATGCCGCAGGTGTATCGGTCCCATGATGCGCTGGTGTTCACCAGCGAATGGGAGGAACCGTTTGCGCTGACCCCGCTGGAGGCGATGGCGAGCGGGATTCCTGTGATCGGCACGTTGACCGGAGGGAGCATCGAGTTGCTCCGGCACCGTGAGAATGCCCTGACCTACAAGGCGGGCGACGCCGAGGAACTGGCGAGCCGGATCCTGGAACTGGACTCCGAGCCGGCATTGCGCGAACGCATGGCGCGCACCGCCCACGCGGAGATGGCCCGTTACGACCAACCCGTGATCACCGATCAGATCGAATCCTTTCTCGTTGAAACCGTGAAGGGCTGGAAGCCCGCGGCCCCGCTCCGATACGACGTTGCATGACCTCCCGATTCACACTGGATGGAAGCCCGGAACTGGAACAGCACCTCAGCGCGCTCTGCCAACGGGTGGGCGAGCGGATCCGCACGATGATTCCCGCGGGGGATCTGGAGGGCGTGCTGCTCGGGGGCGGATATGGACGGGGAGAAGGCGGCGTGCTGCGGTCGGTGGGGCGGGATCTTCCCTACAATGACCTCGAGTTCTATGTGTTCGTGAAGGGATCCGGTGTCCTGGCGGACCGACGTTGGCGCGAGCCGCTGCATCATCTGGGGGAAGAGCTGAGTCCGGAGGCCGGGTTGGAGGTGGAGTTCAAGGCGCTGACCCTTTCGAAGCTGCGGAATGCGGCACCGCAGATGTTCTATTACGACCTGGTGGTCGGACATCGCTGGGTCATCGGCGACGACAGCCTGCTGAAAGGCTGCGAGCATCACCGCGACGCCTCGAAGATCCCGCTGCACGAGGCGACGCGCCTGTTGATGAACCGGTGTTCTGGACTGCTGTTCAGCGCCGAACGGCTCGCACGGGCGGAGTTCACCGCGGACGATGCCGACTTCGTGGGACGCAACCATGCGAAGGCGCGATTGGCCTTCGGTGATGCGTGGCTGGCGGCCCAGGGACAGTACCATTGGAGCTGCAAGGAACGGCACGATCGCATCCGGCGGCTGGCCGCCGTGGGGCCTGTGGATCCCGGCAAGGGACTCTCCACTGCGGACCTGATGCGCGAGCACGCGGCCGGGGTTCAATTCAAGTTGTTGCCGGTGCGGACATCGGCGCCCCGTGGGGCATTGCAGGCGGAGCAGGACCGATTGCGGCGGCTGGGCCTCGGATTGTGGCTCTGGCTGGAGTCGCGGCGGTTGGGGCGCACCTGTGCCTCGGCGAGCGACTATGCGCTCGATGTGGGGGACCTGTGCCCGGAAACCTCGCCCATCCGGAATCTGTTGGTGAACCTGCGGACGTTTGGCGCCGGAGCCCTGGACCTCGGGCGATGGGGTCGATACCCGCGCGAGCGTTTGCTGCGGTCGCTGGCGTTGCTGCTCTGGGAGTCGACGGCGCTGCAGGATCCGGAGCTGAGGGCGTTCCTCCACGCCGAGCTGCGGACGACGGCCGTGGACCTTCCCGGGTTGGTGAAGGCCTACCAACAGCTCTGGCAACGCTTCAACTGATCCCCCATGCGCATCCTCGTCGTCTACCCGTACATCCCGTACCCCGTTGATCGCGGTACCTATCAGCGGTCGTTCCACCTGCTGCGCGAGTTGGCCCGCACACACACGGTGGACCTCTTTGCCCTGAGCGAGAAAGGGGAGCGACTGGAGCAGCGTCCGGTGTTCGAGGCCTTCTGTCGCCGGGTGGAGTTCGAGCCGTTCGAGCATCCGGAGTGGCCGCGGCTCTTCCCGGACCGACTTCTGAATCCGCTGCCGACGACGATCCTGCACTGGCGGGCGGACCATATCCGCGAGGCGCTCGGGCGGTTCATGGCGGGGCAGCAGTACGATCTCGTGCACGTGTGCGACATCGTCATGGCGCAATACTTCCTGGAGGAACACCCGGAGGTGCGACTGTCCGTGGACCGGAGCCGGGTCGACCTCCAGTTCCAGTTGGCACAGCACGAAGCCATGGCCCACGGGTTGAAGCAGAAGCTGCTCGACTGGGAGAACATCTCGAAGCTCGAGCGCTTCGAGAAGCGGGTGGCCGCGCGTTGCGCCATCCAGGTGTTGTGCGGGCCGGATGACGAGGTCTTCGTGCGCGAACGCATCAGCACCGAAGTGCCCTTGCTTGTGGTCGCCAACGGCGTGGATCTGGAATTCTTCCGTCCGGATTCCGCACCCGACCCGCGCGATGCGGTGCCCACCGTCCTCTTCTGCGGTGCGATGGATTACTCGCCCAATGTCGACGCGCTCCGCTGGTTCTTCGGGGAGATCCACGATCGGTTGCTGGCGCTCGTTCCGGACCTCCGCGTGTGGATCGTCGGCAAGGCGCCCGTGGACGAGGTGAAGGCCCACGGAACACGCAAGGGTGTCACGGTCACGGGCGGCGTTCCGGACGTGCGCCCCTATTATCGTCGGTCCTGGTTGCAGATCGTCCCGTTGCGGATCGGCGGCGGGACGCGGTTGAAGATTCCGGAGTGCATGGCGATGCGCACGCCGGTGGTGTCCACGACGATCGGGGCACAGGGGTTGGACCTGCGCCACGACCACGACATCCTGCTGGCGGACACCCCGGAGACCTTCGCGCAGGAAACCGCCCGGGCGTTGAAGGATGCCGCGTTGCGGGCGCACATCGAGGAAACCGGTTACCGGACCGTTCATGAGCGTCTGGGATGGGGACGGCTGGGAGCACGGTTGGCCGAGGAATACACGCGGCGGTTTGGTGCGGGGACCAAGGGCGGTTGAACAGGGAATCGCCGGAGGAGCGAAGCAGGCATTGCCGCAAGGAACACAAGAAGGCGCAAAAGGGCGGTCACGCCGGCAACGGACCAGGCCAGCGCCAAGTCGGGTCCCCTTTTTTGTGTTTCTTTCGATTTTTGCGGCTACCTCCCTCCGCGTCCCTTCACGGACAGGCAGTGGGTGAAGACCCGCGAAGCCGCCATGGGGGACGGTCGCAAGCAGGATGACGCGGAAGGGAGACCCAGCGTGTGGCGACGCGTGAGCCATGCTGGTTTCCGCACATGAGGCGTTCACCAGGCAAGCGCCGGAGGAGCGAAGCAGGTATTGCCGCAAGGAACACAAGAAGGCGCAAAAGGCCGGTCACGCCGGCAACGGACCAGGCCAGCGCCAAGTCGGGTCCCCTTTTTTGTGTTTCTTTCGATTTTTGCGGCTACCCCCCTCCGCGTCCCTTCACGGACAGGCAGTGGGTGAAAACCCGCGAAGCCGCCAAGGGGGACGGTTGCAAGAATGATGACGCGGAAGGGAGATCCAGCGTGTGGCGACGCGCGAGCCATGCTGGTTTCCGCACATGAGGCGTTCACCAGGCAAGCGCCGGAGGAGCGAAGCAGGCATTGCCGCAAGGAACACAAGAAGGCGCAAAAGGCCGGTCACGCCGGCAACGGATCAGGCCAGCGCCAAGTCGGGTTCCCTTTTTTGTGTTTCTTTCGATTTTTGCGGCTACCCCCCTCCGCGTCCCTTCACGGACAGGCAGTGGGTGAAAACCCGCGAAGCCGCCAAGGGGGACGGTTGCAAGAATGATGACGCGGAAGGGAGATCCAGCGTGTGGCGACGCGCGAGCCATGCTGGTTTCCGCACATGAGGCGTTCACCAGGCAAGCGCCGGAGGAGCGAAGCAGGCATTGCCGCAAGGAACACAAGAAGGCGCAAAAGGGCGGTCACGCCGGCAACGGATCAGGCCAGCGCCAAGTCGGGTTCCCTTTTTTGTGTTTCTTTCGATTTTTGCGGCTACCCCCCTCCGCGTCCCTTCACGCACAGGCAGTGGGTGAAAACCCGCGAAGCCGCCAAGGGGGACGGTCGCAAGCAGGATGACGCGGAAGGGAGACCCAGCGTGTGGCGACGCGTGAGCCATGCTGGTTTCCGCATATGAGGCGTTCACCAGGCAAGCGCCGGAGGAGCGAAGCAGGTATTGCCGCAAGGAACACAAGAAGGCGCAAAAGGGCGGTCACGCCGGCAACGGATCAGGCCAGCGCCAAGTCGGGTTCCCTTTTTTTGGGTTTCTTTCGATTTTTGCGGCTATCTCCCTCCGCGCCTCACGCGGAGGGGTGATTGATCGTCGCTGCTCCGCTTCGTGGCTCTGGATGAAGGTTTGCCGTGAGAACGGTCTCCCTGCGATGAGGGCTTTCCAAGGGGTGTGCGATCGAACGATGCTTTTGGATCCAAGGTGGGAATGAAGCAAGGAACCGTCACGTCATGGGTGGACTGAATCACGGGGGAGTACTGGGCTCGCTGCACGAATGCTGGGATTGGGAACGGGTCTCTGTCTTCCGGCATGGCGTTCGGGATTTTTTTGAGCGCGGACACCTTCGCGGCATCTGGTTCGAACCGGTGGAATTCTTCCGTCGGGGATGGGGACTGAATGCAGGAAACGTCGATGACTGGCCGGCGTTGTTCCGGTTCCTGGGGCGCGGTGGGCACGGGTTCCGCGTGGATGTGCCCGATGATCCTGTGGTGGTCTCGGCCTTGGGCGAACTGTTGCCTGAGGCGAGGCTGGCGTACTCGGACGTGCAGGTGCGGTGGATGGATCGGTCGTGCGTGGATCTGTCGAAGGCGGCGGTATTGCGGGATGGATTGACGACCGAACGCGCGACCCTCGGCGACATGCGGACATTCGCGGAGATCTACCTGCGGTGCTTCGAGGCACAGCCTGTGGACTGGGAGGCGGCGGTCGAGAACGTCATGGCCTATCGGGAGATTCCCGGGTGGGAAGGTTGGATGGTGTGGAGCGCAGGGCAGCCGGTCGCGGGATATGGTTTGTTCGTCCGGGACGGCGTCGCGTTCCTGAGTTCCGCCGCCACCTTGCCCGAGCATCGACGATGCGGCATCCAGCGCGGGCTGATCGCACGGCGTGTGCTGCGCTCGCTGGAGTTGGGGGCGGGTCGGATCGAGACCTACGCGCATGAAGGGGGTACGAGCCTGAAGAACTTGTTGGGGCTCGGCTTCGAGCGGGAATCAGCGAGGCACACGTTCACGCACACGGGGCGCACAGGAGGTGCGGCATGAAGGCGGGAGATCGCGGCTGTTTTCCGCATCCAACCGATCTCCGGCGCCAATGGGCGGCGGTGGTGGAGGGGCATCGGGATCGGGTGGCGCTCAAGGTGGGGACAACATCGGTGACGTACGGGGAGATGGCGGATCGCGTGGCGACATGGGTCCGGGTCTTCGATGGGTTGCGGGGTGCCGGCCCACGTGGCGTGGGGGTGCTGGGGGAGCCATCGGTGGCCGTGATCGAGATCCAGTTGGCGGTACTGTTGTCGGGAAACTTCCACTTCTTCCTGGATTCGCGGGAGGCGGGAAACGTTTCGCGGGAGGTTCTTGAAGCGGCACAGTTGGCGGTGATCGTGGATTGTCGGGAGGACGAACGCGACGCGCTGCCCTTTGCGGAGGGCGTGTGTCCGGTGGTGCGCTGGGAAGAACCGGGGCGGCTCGCGGGATGTGTCCCGGCGGGTTCAGCTGCGGTGTTGCTGGAGGAGGGCGGGGCGCTGTTCCTCACGAGCGGATCGAGCGGGGTTCCGAAGATGGTGCTGTTTCCGGTGAAGGCGTTGCTCGCGGACATCGCGCGCCAGACGGAGACGCTGGGGTTGGGACGCGAGGACGTCCTCGATCTGCTGTTCTCGCCCAGCTTCAGCGCGTCACTGGCATCGATCTACGATGCGTTGCTGAACGGCGGGACGTTGTGCGTCGCCGATCTCAAGCGGATGGGCGTCGATCGGTTGCGTGCATGGCTGGAGGCCAACGAGGTCACGGTGTGCACGATCGGTGTCGGGACCCTGCGGGCGTGGTTGAGGACGTGGTCGGGCGCGGCGCCGTTACCCCGGTTGCGCCTCGTGTCCACGGGTGGCGAGATCCTGTATTGGGACGATGTCGCGCGGTTCCGGGAGTGTCTCGGGACGGGCTGCGTCCTGCAGAACGCCTACGCTTCGACGGAGACCCGCACCTCGGCGGAGTTCTTCATCCGCAGCGGGGATCCGCTGGAGCAGGGGCCGGTTCCTGTCGGGAACGCGGTGCGTGGCCGACGGCTCCGTCTCCTGGGGGCGGATGGCGCGGAAGCGGTGGGCGAAGGGGAACTGGTGGTGGAGTGCGAGCTTGGACCGTCGGGGTACTTCAACGGCGCGGATCCCGGAGCCTTTGAGCGGTTGGCGGATGGTTGGCAGCGCTTCCGGACGCGCGATTGGGCGCGGTTGGATGCGACAGGACACCTGTACATCCTGGGGCGGGCCGATGATGTCATCAAGTTGCGCGGACAACGGGTCGCGCTGGGTGAGGTGGTCCAGACCGTTCGGGCAGCGTTCCCGGAATCGGAAGCCCAGGCCGAGTTTATCGGCGAGGAATTGGTGCTGGTGATGCCGCGTCCCACGGCGGCGGATGGACCCTCGGAAGAGCAGATCCTTGGAGCTTTTCCAAACCGGTTGCGGCCGCATCGGGTGCTGTTTCCCGACGCCCTCCCACGCACGCACACCGGCAAGCCGGATCGTCCGGAGCTGCGTCGGTGGATCGAACGGGAACGGAACTCGGCGCGGAGTGTCACCGATCGGTCGACCGTCGAGGGGCGGGTGGTCGGCGTGCTGTGTGCGGTGACGGGACGTCGGGAGGTGGCGCGGGATGTGGATCTGTTCCGTGGGTTGGGACTGGATTCGCTGCGTGGGGCCGAGGTGCTGGTGGCGTTGGAGAAGGAGTTCGGGCAGCGCCTTCCCGAGCAGTTGCTGGTGGAGCATCCCACGGTGGCGGGCCTGGTGGGATGGTTGGAGGATCCAAAGCATGAACCGCGGTACCGGTGGACGGTGCGGAAGGCGGGCGGGAGTCGGCGGTTTATCTTCGTGGCGTCGAAGCCAGCCCACCCCGGATTGACCAACGCGCTGGTGCCGCTCCTCGATGATGGGTGGGAGGTGGTGACGTTGGATTTTCCGGCGTTGCGATTGCCTCCGGCGGAGTGGCTGTCGATGCGTGAGGTGGGCGCTGCGTTGGCGGCCGAGGTGATGGCACGCGATGACGGTCGTCCGCTCTGGCTGGGTGGGTACTGCCTGGGTGGGCTTGCTGCCTATGGCATGGCGGTGGAATTGGAGAGGCGCGGGCGCGCGGTGGAGCGCGTGGTGCTCATGTCCACGAGCACGTACGCACGACGGCGGTCGCGGTGGAGTCGGGTGTGGTCCTTGATCCGGCGGATCCGGTGGCGGCATGTCGTGGAGTTGGTGGGCAGACGCGGATTGAACCGGATCCAGCGACGGGTACGGGCCCGCGTGGACCTGCCGATTCCGGCGGAGACAACGTCGGCCGTGGGTGCGGATGTCGGCGCGGATGAAGTCCTGGGACTGGACCCCGGGATGACCCACCTGATGCATGGGTATGCTCCGGAACCTTTCGTGGGGCGGGTGACGCTGATCAATCCCGGGGTGGAAGAGCCCGCGCTGGCCGAGCTCAGCAACTTCGTATTGGAGGACGGTTGGGAGCGGTACGTCACGGGCCCGGTGGAGCGTTGGCCCGTGCCGGGAGCCACCCACGCAACGATGGCGGTGGAGAAGATCGACGTCACGGCAGGCGTGTTCGCGGAGGTGATGGGGACGGGGGGATGAGGCATTCGCGGGAGACCAAAGATGGGGGCTAAACCACAACGCACGCCAAGACGCGAAGAAGCGGGAGTTGCCGGGGATGCGTCAGGACGGGCGGCACCGGTTCCATGGTACACTGCTTCTAGTCGGTGCCGGATCCAACCGGAGTCCCCGTTGTGGCTGGGGTGGTTCAGCTTCTCACAACAGCTCTGGAAGCGGTCCGATCCTTGACAGCATGGCTTTCGGGAGGCAGCCAAGGAGCAGCCATGACTACCGAATCTTCCCATGCGGGTCCTCCCGTGCATCCGATCCGACGAAGGCGGCGGGTTTGGCTCTGGATCGTGCCGGGCATGCTGATGCTGCTGGGATGCTGGACGGTGGTGGAACACTTCCGGGGGAAGGCGAAGCTGGCGCGGGCGATGGCGGAGGCAACGGCCAAGCACGAGCGCTGGATGCGGGAGCGGATGGCGGTTCCGGTGGTGTCCGGGGAATCGAACGGGTTTCCTGCGCTGCAGGCGGCGGTTTCGAAGTTGGCTGCCGTGGTGACTTCAGGACCTCGGGTGGCGGTGCGCATTGGGGCGAAGCGGATGATTCTGGGAACCCAGATCGACCGATGGACCCTGCACGGATCTGAGCGGACGAACTCCTGGGAGGTGCATGCGCGGTTGCTGGATGCCCGGGCGGCGGACCTGGCGGCGATCCGGCAGGCGTTGGCCAAGCCGATCCGGGAGACCACGCCGCCCAGGGCCCAGGACGAAGGGAAGTCGGCATTGGATGCGTTGAGGATCTTCCAGGATGCAGCCAACGCGCTGATCGATGCGGGTCTGCTCGGGCTGCGCCGCGGGAGCGTGGAGGAAACGATCGTGGCGCTGGACGGGGTCGCGGTGATCGAATCGGATCTGGAAGCCTACCGGATTCAGAGCGCACTCACCGCGTGGGGGGAAATCGTGGAGCGCGCAGAATTGCTGCGTGCTGTTGCCGCGCATCGGGGCGGATGGACGGATGCCCAATGGGAAGCGCTGGGGCGCACAGCGCGACCGGGACGGATGCTGGAATCCGCGGTGCTGGTGGCTGCGGGATACCCGTTGTCGATGGCGACCGTGCTGGCCCAGGCGCCCACCACTCGACTGGCGGATGCGTATGCATGGGACCTGGAGTCGGCGTTTCTGGGGTCAGGGTCCGATGAATCCGATGGTTCGAACAGTGGCTCCTTGTGGGGGAGTCTTGCGGGAGGCCTTGGGAAGGCAGCGGATTTCGTGGCCAGGAAGGGCGTGTTTCCCGTCTGGCGATTCGGATGGGGCGACCAGTCGATTGCTTGGATGCTTCGGGATGCCGACGACTGGGTGAACCGCGCGAGGCAAGCCGCGACGCAGCGATCCTGGGGCAGCCTGGTTGATCCGGCGTGGGTCAGCGGTCGGACCGGGTGGTGGACCCGGTTGTTCGGAGACTTGAACGAACGGCAGACTAGCCAATGGCTGGCGACCTGCTTTCAGGTCGAGGCGAAGCGCGCCTTGAATGCGACGGCCATCGCCGTGAAACGTTACGAGGCGAAGCTGGGGCGGTTGCCGGAGTCTTTGGATGCCCTGGTGCCGGAGTTTGCCGCCGAAGTGCCAGTGGACTGGATGGATGGCAAACCGCTCCGGTATCGGCGGGGCGAAGGAAGCGAGTTCCTGCTTTGGAGCGTTGGTCGGGACCTGTGGGATGACATCGCCTCGAATGGGCCTGCCGAACACGACCTGATCTGGCGGCTCCCGGCCCTCCGCGAGGAGTTCGAGGCTTGGGAACGGGATCAGCAGAGCTTGTTCGCGAGCCTGGGCGATCCCCGTGCGATGTTGGCGCGGAGGTATGGGATCCCCTTGTCCAAGGTGACGAATTCCCCGGCGGAGAAGCCGGCTGCGCCCTGAAACCAGGTGACGGATGGTCGACGCGAAACTCCAGTACGAAGCGCGTGATCCACGGTGGCCGGCGACGTGGAGGCGCTGGTTGTCGTGGGTCGTGGCGGCGTTGTTCGTGATCGTTCCGTCGTGGGTGATGGTGGAGCACTTTCAGGGAAAGTCTGTTCTCGATCGGGTGCTGGCGGGGGAAGACGCACAGAGGGAGGTCTTGCTTCGGAATTGGGCGCCGGAGGTGGCCCCGGACTCGGCAGCGAACGGTTGGCCGGCTCTGGTCGCAGTGTCTCAAGGACTGGAACTCGTGGGATGACGAGACAGCTCAAGCCGCTGCGGTGTCAGCGCGGCGAAGGAGGTGAGTTCCTTCGCCAGAGTGTCGGATTCAACCTTCGGGACGATTCCGTGGGGCCGGTTGATGTGCGAGACCTGTTCGTCCATGCGGGAGGCGATGACGAGGTCTGGCCGATGCCGGTAAGCGAGGAGAGTCGTGTTCGGCTGCAACGCGGTGAGGCCGAGCAGTGCGCCAAGTTGGGAGGTATGCACCCGTCGCTGGCACGACGGTACGGACTGTTGTCGCGTGCGGGTTCGGAGACCAACCGGGCGGGGGATGGGGCACGGGACCGCAGGGCGTTGCCCTGGGCTGTCGTGGGCTGCCCCTTTGGGGCGAAGGGGCATCGCGGTAGCCGGAAGTCCCATTGCGCGAAGCACGTCGGACGAGTACGACTTCCAAGTCAAACACCGCATCGTCGCAAAGGGATATGGTTTCGGGGAGGCGATCCTCATCGCACGAAGGGAAAGGCTTCCGTTCCCTGGGGTGCGGTAGAATGCTTCATCGTCTCTGCATCTTTCCGCAACGGGGAGGCGATGTCCTCATCGCCGTGGGACGGGCTTTGGGAATGGGCGACGAGGACGTCGCCTCCCCGTTCCCTGGGTGGGTAGAATGGAACTGTCTCTGCATCGCTCCGCGAACCCAAACCCCAGGTTGTTCCCGAGTGGGTCGGGCTGTAGCCTGACGGGCGGGTGAGCACCACAGATGTGATCGTGATCGGAGGCGGGCCGGCGGGCAGGTGCGCGGCCACGCTTCTGGCACGGTCCGGGCGGACGATGCGGGTGTTGGAGCGGGAGCAATTCCCGCGATTTCATGCGGGCGAATCGCTGCTGCCGTACGACGCCTCGATCTTCGATGAGCTGGGGGTGACGGGGACGCTTCGGGCGGCGGTGGGTGCGGTGGGGACGGCATTGAAGACGCTGGCTGTCCGCATGGGATGGATCCTGGGGTTGCTGATGGCCGTGACCGGTTGTCGCACGGTGGCGCCGATGGCGGCGTGGGATCTCGGAGCGCCGGGTTGGACCGTGAACACGGTGCCGGCGGTGTGGCGTCCGGAGACGGGCGGACCGGAATTGGTGGGCGAATTGATGGTGGCTCATCACGGCGGCGGCGCGCGCTTCGTGCAGTTCAGCAAGCAGGGGGTTCCCGTGGTGACCGCGCGATCGGATGACCGGCAATGGGAGGTGGGATCGTCGTTGCGTTCGCGTGGGTACGCCGGTCGTGGACGGGCCCCGGGACGCGTGCTGTGGTTTCAGGTGGATGGCGTGCCACCGAACCAGCCGGACGATTCCCGATGGCACCGTGAGTTGCAGGCCGATGGGGCGTGGGTGCTGGAGGATCGGCGGCGCGGGGAACGGTTGGAGGGTGTGACCCCATGATCCGGGGCTGGGCGATCGTGGTTCTGTGCGGGGTGGTGTTGGCCGGATTCCTCCGGCTGCGGTTCGACGCCGAGCCCTTGAGCCTGTTGCCGCAGGAGGTGCCGTCGGTGGCCGGGTTGCGGTTGCATCAGGAGCATTTCGCGGGTGGCCGGGAGTTGGTGGTGACGGTGCACTCGCCGACGCCGGAAGGTTCGCTGCGCGCGGCTGAGTCGATTGCCGTTGGTTTGCGGGAGCTCACCAACGACGTTCGGATTGCGCGGTGGCGCGTGTCGTTCGAGGAGGACCTCGCGGAGAACGTGGCCTGGCTATGGTTGCAGCAGCCGCCGGAGACGTTGCGCGCGTTGGGCGAGAGGCTGCGTCCGGAGCGCGTGGTGGAATCGATCGCGGAGGCGCGGGAGCGCCTGGCGACCTCGCTGGATCCGATGGAGATCGCGCGCGCGGGTTACGACCCGCTGGGCCTGCTGGAGGTGCCCGGGCTGGATGCGACGGGCGGCGGGGCGGGGGCGCCCGGTGGGAAGGACGGCTTCGGCAATGCGTCGGGGACCTTTCGGGTGGTGCTGGTGGAACCGGCGAAGCCGCGGATGTCGTACCGGGAGGCGACCGGCTGGCTGGAACGGGTGAAGGCGCGGGTGACGGTGGCGACGACGACGGCGGGGGTGTCGGACCTGCGGGTGGCGTACACGGGCGGACCGGCATTCCTGACGGAGGTGGCGAACGGGATGGAGCGCGACCTGCAGACGTCGGTGGCGTCGACGGTGGTGATGATCGGGTTGCTGTTCTGGATGGCGCATCGGTCGTTCCGGCCGCTGCGGTTGCTGGTGGCGGCGTTGCTGGGAACGCTGGTGCTGACGCTGGCAGCGGGCGGGTTGGTGCTGGGGACGTTGAACGTGATCAGCTGCGGCTTTGCGGCGGTGATGATGGGGTTGGTGGTGGATTACGGGCTGGTGGGATTCCAGGAGTATCGGGCGCACCCGGAGCTCTCGCTGGCGGCATTGCGGCAACGGGTGATGCCCGGGATCGGATGGTCGGCCGTGACAACGGCGGGAACGTTCCTGTCGCTGGGGCTGGCGGGGCTTCCGGGATTGGCGGAACTGGGCGTGCTGACGGCGATGGGATTGGGGATTGGCGCGGTGGTGATGGTGGGGTGGTTCCTGCCGCGGGTGTTGGCGGCAACGCCGGCAACAGCGGTCGCGGATCCGCGGACGGTTGGCGTGGCGGCGGCGGTTCCTGCGGAACGTCTGTCGGCGACCGTCTGGGGCCTGTGGCTGACGGCTGGGGTGGCGGCGGGTTGTGTGTGGGTTCTGGTGTTCGACGGATTGCCGCCGATCGAACGGGGAGCCGCACCGCTCCGCCCGCGGAACAGCGCTGCCTATGCGGCGATGGAGGCGTTGCAGCGCGAGATGGGACAGGACGGTCGGACGACGTGGCTCCTGTTTCGCGGCACGTCGGCGGACGCGGTGGCCGAACAGATGGAGACCGCCCGGCCGATCCTGGAACGCGAACGGGCGGCAGGGCGCGTCGTGGACCTTCGACTGCCCATGGCGTTCTGGCCGCGTCCCGCGTTCGCCCGGACGAACGCGGCGGTCATTTCGGCGGTGGTTGGCGGATTGCCGCAGGCGATGGAAGCGGTGAAGGCAGGCGGGTTCCAAGCGTCGTCGGTGGCCATGGCAGAACGGGTGCGCGCAGTCTGGCAACGATGGCTGGCGAACGGTGGAGAGGCACCGCTGTGGCCGGAGACCGAGAGTGCGCGGTGGTTGTCGGGGCTGGCGTCGTCGCGGACGTCCACGGGCGGTTGGTTGGGATTGGGAACGGTGATGTCGTCGGGCCCGACCGGGCGTTTCGAGGGATTGCCGGAGGGCGTGCTGGTGACGGGCTGGGATCGGCTGGGGCCGGATCTGGTGGCGCGCGTGGGCGTGCGCGTGGCGTGGTTGATGGTGGGGATCGCCGGGGTGCTGGTGGGATGCCTGTGGCTGGCGTTCCGGCGGTGGAGTGAAGTGGCCCTGTCGGTGGCAGCGCTGGCGCTGAGCTTCGCCGTGTTGCTGGGCGTGATGCGGCTGCTGGGGGCGCAATGGAACCTCATGAACCTGGTGGCGCTGCCGCTCTTGCTGGGGACGTCGGTGGATTCGACGATCCACGTGCAGTTGGCGATGCGTCGGGCAAACGGGTTGTGGCGGGCGATGTGGCGGACGACCGGCGTGGCGTTGGTGTTGTGTGCGGGCGCGAACATCGCGGGGTTTGGATCCCTGGCGTGGAGCAGCAACGCCGGGCTCGCGAGTCTCGACCTGGTGTGTGCGGGGGGCGTGGTGTGCGTGCTCGGGGTCTCGTTGGGGTTGCTGCCGTGTTGGTGGCGCTGGGTGCATCGCGGTGCGGAAGCGTCGGGCGCGTCCGGTGCCTCGCAGATGTACGGCGCGGGAGGGTGGCGCGCGGCCTGTGCCGTGGCGCGATGGGTGCCGCGGTGGGCGCTCGTGGCGGTCGCGACGGCCGTGGCGTGGGTGTACGGCGTGGTGCGTCCGGGACGATTGGCCACGGTCCGGGCAAACCTGTTGCCGGTGGTGGAGGGCGATCTGGCGCGCGCACGGAAGCTGGCGGCGTTGAACCTGCGTAACTTCGCGGCGAAACTGGTGGATCTCTGGCGGCAGGAAGCGGGTGCCATGGCGGGCGGGGAAGTGGAGGTTGGGGGCGGATGGGAACCCTTCCATGCGGCCATCGGCAGCGGGCGTGGCGTGCTGCTGGTCACGACGCACCTGGGGAACTGGGAAGCGGGGAGCGCGGTGTTGACCCGGTTTGGCGTGCGGCCGCTGGTGCTGACCGCACCCGAGCCGGGCACGCAGTTGACCGGCATGCGCGCCGAGGCGCGCGCGCGATCCGGCGTCGATACGCTGGTGGTCGGTGCGGATCCCTTCGCGTTCGTCGGGGTGATCCAGCGGTTGCAGGCGGGAGGTGTGGTGGCGCTGCTCGTGGATCGTCCACCCGCGGGGCATGGGGTGGAGGTGGATTTTCTTGGACGCCGGATCTTCGCCAGCCCGGCGGCCGCTGAACTGGCGCGCGCGACGGGTGCGGTGATCCTGCCGGTGTTCGTGGTGCGTGAGGGTGACCGGTATTGCGCGCACGCGCTCCCGATCGTGGAGTACGAGCGTCGGGCGCTCGGGAGCCGCGAGGAACGCGTGGCCTTGACCGGGCGTGTGCTGCGGGAGTTCGAGCCCATGGTCCGGAGATACCCGGACCAATGGTATCACTTCGTGCCGGTGTGGCCGGAGGAGGGGGTGTGAAAGGAACCGACCCTCGCCGGGTGAGGACACCCGGCCTGCAAATTGGGGCCTCCAGCCAGAACTTGTGTGAAGGGGCCGCCGGGTGCGTTGGTCAGAGCTGGCGCATGAAACGGATGCGGGTTGGGGTCCTGGGGCTGTTGTGGATGGTCCATCGGGCGTTGGCGGGACCCGTTGAAGACGCGTGGGTGGCGCACTGGCTGGCCTCGGCCACGAACCTCGTGACGTGGCATGCCGACGTCACGCAGACGCGCCATCTCAAGGCGCTGACGCAGCCGCTGGTGTCGACGGGGAAGGTGTGGTTCGCGGCGCCGAATTCGTTCCGATGGGAACTTGGGAACCCGCCGCAGTCGATCGCGCTCCGGAGCGGGGACGAGTTGACCGTGTTGACGCCCCGGTTGAAGCGCGCGGAGCGGGTGGCCTTGGGGTCGGCGGCCGGCGCGCCGATCAATGACATGCTGGCGTTGCTGGATGCGGGATTTCCGCGGGATCCGGAAGCCTTCGCGAAACGCTTCGAGGTGACGGGCGTGTCGACCAACGCAGGCATCGTCCGACTGGACCTCAAGCCAAGGGAAGCCTCCGCGCGTCGCATGATGCCCGCGTTGGCGGTGGAACTCGACCCGGCGGGCGGGGGATTGAAGGCGACGGACCTGACCTTCGTGGACGGCTCACGGCTCCGGAACGATTTCTCCTCGGTCGTCACCAACACGCCGATGGCACCGGAGCTGTTCCGGACGAACCTCGATGCGGGATGGAAGGTGCGATGAATTCTCGATGAACGAAACGTTGTTGCAGGCGTTGGAGGCGTTGCCCCACGGGAAGGAGTTCCGGTTCGTGGATGCGCTCGTCTCACTGGATCCGGGCAAGTCCGGTGTCGGCACCTATCGGCTGCCACCGGACGCGGAGTTCCTCCGCGGGCATTTCCCGGGGGATCCGATCCTGCCCGGGGTGTTGATGGTGGAGGCGGTGGCGCAACTGGGCGGCGTGGTGGCGCAGTCGGATCCCGCCGTGGCCCTGCTGGCGGGGCTCAAGTTGACGGGGATCCGCGCGGCGAAGATCACCGGCACTGCGCGACCCGGCGAAACCGTCCAGATCGTGGCCAGTGTCCTGGGCCGCATGGGCCCGTTGGTGCAGGTGAGCGGAGCCGCGACCGTGGACGGCCGCGAGATCCTGCGGTGCGAGGTGACGCTGTCGGGGACGGTGTGAGCCAAGGGTTCCGGGATCAGCCGGCTTCGCACGGCGTGGCGACGTCCTCGTCGCCGATTCAAGGGCTTTCCGGGGCGACGAGGACATCGCCGCCCCGGAACCGCTTTGGCTTCGGATGGGATGGCGCCCGTCAGCCCGCGTCGGCCGCGTCCGCTTCGAGCTGCGCGAGGCGATGGGCCTCGGTTTCCCAGAGGTGGGTGGTGTGGCCGATGTCTCGGAGGATGCTCCGGAGGCGATCGTTGATGGCGTTGGACCGGCCCGGAGTGGTGTAGGTCTTGGGCTGCTGGAGTTCGGCGGCGAGATCGGCCTGTTCCTTTTCCAGTGTGGAGATGCGGGCTTCGAGATCGCTGACCTTGCGCTTCTGTCCGGACAGTTGGCGGCGGGCCTCGGTGGCGACAAAGCGGCGTTCCTTCTGGGTTTGCGCGGGGGCAGCGGCCTTGGCTTGAGGGGTGGGCTGGGCCGCCGGTTGGTGGGCGGGCTTCGCGGGGGCGGGGGCGGGCCGATGGATCTCGCCGGCACGGCCGTCGCGGGGAACAGGGGTGGCCTTGTTGCCTCCCTTCCCGGAGGCCGGCGGGGCGCCGGCGGTCAACGCGGCGCGCGCGGAACCGGCCTTGGACTTCTCGAGGTAGTAGTCGTAGTCGCCGGAGTACGGGGTGATGCGGCCGGAGTGGATGTGCAGGACCTTCGTCGCCAGGGCGCGGATGAAGTAAACGTCGTGGGAGATGAAGATCAGCGTCCCGGTGTATTCGGAGAGCGCCGCCACGAGGGCGTCGATCGAGGCGATGTCGAGGTGGGTGGTGGGCTCGTCCATCAACAGGAGGTTGGGAGGATCGAGGAGGAGTTTGACGAGGGCGAGACGTGACTTCTCGCCACCGCTGAGGACCTGGACCTTCTTGAAGACGTCGTCGCCGTTGAAGAGGAAGCAGCCCAGGAGGGTGCGGATGAAGAGTTCGGTGACGCGGGCCGGGGTGTCGTTGGCCTCGGAAAGGACGGTGCGGCCCACCTGGAGCATTTCGGTCCGGTACTGGGAGTAGTAACCGGGCTTCACGCGCAGCCCGAGGTCGCGTTCGCCTCCCGTGGGAGTGAGCACGCCGGCGAGCAGCTTGATCAGGGTGGACTTGCCGGCGCCGTTCGGACCCACGAGCACGATGCGTTCGCCCTTGGTAGCCTCGAAATCGAGGTTCTCGTAGATGGGCCGTTCGCCGTAGGCGAAGTCGACGCCGCGCAGGGTGATGACGCGATGGCCGGAGGATTCGGGCTGGGGGAAGTTGAAGTCGACGGTGGACGCGGCTGCCTCGGGAGCGTTGACGCGCTCCATGCGATCGATCTGCTTGAGCTTGGCCTGCGCGCGGGTCGCGGTGGTGTTCTTGGCGCGGAAGCGGTTCACGAAGTCCATCAGGCGATTGATCTCGCGCTGCTGGTTCTTGAAGGCGGCGAGCTGCTGGACTTCCTGGGCCTCCTTCTGTTCGAGGAAGGAATCGTAGTTGCCCTTGTAACGCCACAGGCGGCTGTTCCGGAGCTCGAGGATGCCGTTGACGAGCTGGTTGAGGAACTCGCGATCGTGGGAGATGACGACGATGCCACCCGGGTAGTGGCGGAGGTAGCTCTGGAACCAGATCAGGGTTTCGAGGTCGAGGTGGTTCGTGGGCTCGTCCAGCATCAGCAGGTCGGGTTCCTGCACCAGCAGCCGCGCCAGATGGGTCCGCATGACCCAGCCGCCGGACAGCTCGCGCGCGGGCCGGTCGAAGTCCGTTTCCTTGAACGAAAGACCCTTCAGGATGCGCTTGGCCTTGGCCACGAGCGATCCGTCCATGTAGCCGTGCGCCTCGGTGTCCGTGGCGACCTCGATGACGGTTTCCTCGCCGGCGGGTGCGGATTCCTGCGGCAGGAAGCCGACGGTGGCGCCGCGTTGGCGCGTGACCTGGCCTTCGTCGGGCGCTTCCTGGTCGAGGAGGATCTTGAAGAGGGTCGACTTGCCGGCGCCGTTCGGTCCCACGAGTCCGAGGCGGTCGGTGCGATTGATGGTCAGGCTGACGCCCTCGAAGAGGTTGCGTCCGCCGTAGCCCTTGGCGATTTCAGTAAGAGTAAACACAGCACATCGCGAGCAATCGCGAATGGGGAGGTTCTCGGGTATCGGCTCGCCTTTCAAGGCGCGGATTGGGGGCGTGCAGGAGAAGGGCGCATCTCGACGCTGCCCCTGCCTGGAACGGGGTGGCGACGTCCTCGTCGCCGTTCCAAGGTGTTTCCCCTCGCGATGAGGACATCGCCACCCCGAAACGTTTCGCAAAAGGAACAGACTCAAGAGGCGCCAGCCGCAGGAATCCTCCGCATTCACGGTATGCTGTTTGCATCGCCACCGACCGGTGGCCAAGGGTGGTCCATGACACCGGCATCCGCACCAGACGCACGTTGCCAAAGGGCGACCCGAAATGCCGGCGTCCGTACCGTCCTCCCTGTCCTGGGGTGGTTCGTCCCGGCGGCTGCCTTTCTGATCTCGGATGCTGCCGGAGCGGCCACCCCGCGGGACTACAACGTTTTCGTCGCAGCGAGCGTATCCGAGAACCCGCCCGTCATCGTGTTGTCCTGGCCGGCCGAGTCGAAGGCGACGGGCTATCAGATTTCGCGCAAGCTCCGTACGGAGAACACCTGGTCCGCGGAGATTGCCCTGGCGCGCACAGCCACCTCGTGGATGGACACCCATGTCGTCGTGGGGACGAAGTACGAGTACCGGGTGCGCCGGACGTCGACGATCGCTTCGGCGGCCAGTGCCGCGCTGACGAGTTACGGGTACCTCTGCGCGGGGATCCGCGTTCCGCTGACAGATCGCCGCGGAACTGTGGTGCTGGTCGTGGATGAAACCATGGCGTTGCCATTGGAGTCCGAGCTTTCGCGGTTGGAGGACGACCTGGTCGGCGATGGATGGACGGTTCGCCGGCACGATGTGGCCCGCAGCGCCGCGGTGACGTCGGTCAAGGCGCTGATCCGAGCCGAACATGAGGCGGCCCCGGGGGAGGTCCGTGCGGTGTTCCTGTTCGGGCATGTGCCGGTGGCGCGGTCGGGAGAGATCGCGGCGGGTGGTCACCCGGATGTTCACCGCGGCGCGTTCCCGGCGGACCTGTACTACGGCGAGATGGATGGATTGTGGACCGATGCCACCGTCAACAACCGGACGGCGTCCACCAGCCTGTCAGACTGTTGGAATGTTCCCGGGGATGGCCGGTTCGACGCGAGCACTGTGCCCGGTGCCACGGCCGACTTCCTGCCCGGTGGTTCCGTGGAGCTGGAGGTGGGTCGCGTGGACCTGTGGGGCATGACGGCGTTCCTGCCCCTGACGGAGACCGAACTGCTCCGGCGTTACCTGGACAAGGATCACGCGCACCGACACGCCCGGCGGGTCCTCCCGCGGCGTGCGTTGATCACCGACAATGTCGGCGAATTTGACGGCAAGGCCTACGCGCAGGGTGGTTGGCGTTCGTGGGGATCGCTGTTTGGTTCCGCGAACGTGAACCCGGGCCTCTTCGCCACGCTCCGGACCAACGCCCACTTCGGGCACTACATGAACGGTGCCGGCGACAACGACTGGTGCGCGCCCACCCGGACTGCGGATTTCGCCCAGGTGGATCCACAGGCCGCGTTCGTGATGATGTACGGGAGCCATTTCAGCGACTGGAACAAGGCGAACAACATCCTGCGCGCGCCCCTGTGCACCACGGCGGGGCTGGCGTCCGTCTACTCCGGGATTCCCCACTGGTTCCTGCACACGCTCTCGATGGGAGGAACGTTCGGGGAATCTGCGCGGCTCGTTCAGAACAATTTCTACACCGCCGGCCCGCCGGACTGGCCGCTCCCGTATCAACCCGCGTCCTCGTTCGTCGGTGGGATCCACCTGTCGCTGCACGGCGATCCCACCTTGCGGTTGCTGGCGGTGACGCCACCCACGGCGCTGGCGCTTTCCTCCGATGGCGAGGGACATCCCGTGCTGACCTGGGCCGGATCCACTGGGGCTTCCCTGGGTTACCACGTTTACCGGGCGAACCAACGGGGTGGTCCGTTCCTGCGGTTGACGGCGGAGCCCACGAGCCACACGACGTTCGTTGATTCCGCGGCTCCGTCAGGCACGCAGTTCTATCAGGTCAAGGCGGTGCACCTCGAAACCACCCCCGGCGGAACCTTCCTCAACACCAGCCAGGCCGTGACCGCGACCATCGTGGTCGCCGAACCGCTCCGGCCATCCCTCGCTGTCCATTTCGAAAATGGATTGTTGCGGATCACCTGGCCGGCGTCCGCGGTCGGGTATGCACTGCAGGCCGCATCCGGTGGGATGGAGCCGGAGGCATGGACGTCCGTTGACGGCGAACCCGGTCAGGAAGGGGGCCTCCGGGTCTGGACTGTGACGCCAACCGGGACCACCCGGTACTTCCGTCTGGCCCGGCCGTAGGGCCAAGCGACTCAGCCGTATCCATGCGGTAACGATCTCGCGCAGAGGCGCAGAGACGCTGAGAGCGACAGGAAAATGGGAGTTTGGCCCCCCCTGAAAGGGCTCACCGCTTGGTGACTCGATGACGGTGAGTGAAACGCCCTTTCTCTCCGCGTCCCTGCGCGAGTCATTCTCCGTCATTCAAATGCATGGTTACGGCTCAGCGGCGGACGGCTTCGCGGATGCGGAGCAGGCGACGGAGGACAGCGGGCATCTCGGCGAGAGGATTGTTGTAGCCGAAGGACGAGCCGCGTTCGGTGAGCAGCAGCATTCCCGGTCCGCCTTCCTCGGCCTTGCGTATGGTCTGGGGCATTTCGCCGGTCGCGAGGAACTGTCCCTTCTTGATGTTCACGATCTGTCCGGTGGCCACCGCGGCGGCGATCAGGTCGGTCTGACGGCACAGGAACGCCGGGATCTGGAGCACATCACAGACGGTGCCTGCGGCCGATCTGGCGCCAGAGGGTGGAGGTGGGTTGGAACATGGAAGCCGGGTGTGGAGATGGACGGCGTGCCCCGTCCCGTCAGGGAGCCTGCAGGTAGGCGAGGAGGTCGGCGATGTCTTCGGGCGTGAATGGGTTGAGCAGGCCTTCCGGCATGGGCGAGACCTTCGAGGCTTCACGGGATTGGAGGTCCGCCTTCGGCACGTCGAGGGTCACGCCGTTGATGGGATCCACGAGCACGGCCAGCACGATTGCGGATTCACCCGTGATCCGGCCGCTCAGGGTTTCGCCGTTCTTCCGCGTGAGGACGTGCGCCTGGTACTGTTCGCTGATGACGGCGGACGGTTCCACGAGGCTGCGCACGAGGTCGGCCCGACTGTAGCGTGTGCCGGCCCCGGTGAGGTCGGGTCCCACGGCGCCGCCTTCGCCGGCGAACCGGTGACAGAGCGCGCACTGGGCCTCGTCGTAGATGGCGCGGCCGCGCGCGGGAACTCCGGAAAGCGTGGCGATGCGGGCGGCGAGGTCCTCGGCCTTCCACGCTTTCACGAAGGTGCGTGCGGGGCGCTTAGGGGCGACGGCCGCGGGCGGCAACGTCGCGGCGGTGGCGGCATTGGTGAGGGCGGCCCCCGTGATCCACGCGGCGAGTTCGCCCTTCTCGGCGTCGGGGAGCGGCACGACCGCCTGTTGGCGGATGGTCCGCAGGAAACTGTCGAAGCCCATGCCGGTGGCGGGCTTCTGGCCGACATCGCGGAAGCTGGCAAGGAACGCCGGGCTGTACCCATACCTCGGACGCCGGTGGAACCACGCGAAGTAGCGTTTGCGGAGATCCGTGGTCCAACCTTCGCGGGCGAGCCGCAACACGGCCTGGTAATGGACGGCTTCCGGCAGGGTCGCCGCGGTGTCGCGCAGGTCGAGGGCGCGGGCGACGACGTCCGGCGCACCGAACGCGACGAGCAGTTGCACAAGCTCCCGGTTGATGGGCCACGAGCGACCGGGGAACTGGCGCCCGAGCTTGTCGATGGCGAGTTTCTGGAGCGCGGGTTCCGGAAGGCCATGGCGGGCCACGCTGACTTCAATCGTGCGCAGCTTCAGGAGGAAGAGGTCGTCGGGAAGGGTATCCAGTGGCCAGCGGCCCAGCGCCCTCAGGAGCGGTGCCTGGTCGGCAACGTTTCCGTAGCGGGCGAGCGCCAGCAATGCGGTCAGGCCGGCGGCGGCGTTGGTTTCACCGAGGGCGCGCTCCTTCCACGATTCGAGCGGTTGGCGTTCCAGCGCGACGCGTGCGGCAAACCGCAGCGCGTGATCCGCAGAGCCCAGCGATGGCCACAGCCGGGCGAGTGCGTCCGGGGATTCGGCGCGGGCCAGTTCCCCGAGTTCCCGGCGTCGGGAATGTTCCGCCGATGCGACGGGCGCGGGCAAGGGTTGGGTGGCGCCGGGGTCGGTGCCGGTATAGGTCACGCGGTACAGGCCGGACTGCGTGCCGCGGCCGCCGGTGATGAAGTACATCGCTCCGTCGGGACCGACGGCGAGGTCGGTGACGTTGAGCGCACGCCCCTGAAGGAAGGTCTCGAAGTCGGCGGTGTAGGTGGCGCCGTGGGGACGCAGGTGCACCGCCAGGATCCGGCCAAAGCTCCAGTCCATCATGAAGAGCGCGCGACGGTACCGGTGCGGGAATTTCGCCCCGACGGCGTTGGCAATGCCCGTGGGGGAACCGATGCCGATGTCGGCGACTGCCGGCATCGAATCGGCGTGGTCGGCCGGCCATTTGGCGGAGCCTTCACGGAACCCGTGTTCCGCGCCCGCGAAGCAGTGGAGGACGCGGGTGGGCCGATACCAGGGAAGGCCCCAGTCGCCTTCCATGTCGCTGTCGAAGGTGAAGAGTTCGCCGTCCTCGTTGAAGGCGAGGTCGTAGGCGTTGCGCTGGCCACCGGAGAACAGTTCGGGCGTCGAACCGTCGGGGTTCATGCGCAGGATGAATCCGCCGGGGGGCTTGCGACCGGTGCCGAAGCCGTTGGCGTCCTCGAGTCGCGGCAGGACGACGTCATCGGCAAAGCCGCGCACGGGCGAGGACGCGGCGAGGTCGCCGGGGACATCCACGAAGTTGCCGTTGATGACGTAGACGTGCGAGGCGTCGGCGGTGAGGCCATGGGGGCCGTGTTCGCCGCCGTCGCCGCGCCAGGTCCGGAGGAGCACACAGGTGTCGAAGGTGTCGTCGGCGTTGGTGTCGGTGAGGCGGTAGAGCGCGAGGCCGTTGGTGCCGCGGCCGTTCACGTACAGGCTGTCGAAGGCCCACAGCAGGCCCATCGCTCCGCGTGCCGGGGTGGCAATGGGATCGAGGGCGGCGACCTGACCGTTGGTGAGGCTGGCGCGCAGGAGGGGTTCGGAGCCCTGGGGCGAAATCCACAACCGTCCCTTGGGATCGAACGCGAGGCTGACCCACGAGCCCTCGCCGGTCTGGGCGCTGCGGATGAGTTCGACCGAGAACCCGGGCAAGGTCTTGAGCGTGGCGGCGTCCGTGGCAGTACGACCCTTGAAGACGACGCCCCACGGGGCCATGCCGTGCGCGCCGAGCTCGCGTGCCGGGATCCAGTCGGTCGCTCCGTTGGGGGACGTTTCCCAACCCTTGTCGGACACCAGGGTCTGGATCGCGCCGTCGCCCAGCGTCACCTCGAGCCGGGCCAGCAGGCCGGCGGGGCCCTCGTCGTTCTGGGCCATGATCCCGAGGGTGTTGGCCCCGGCACGGAGGAAACGGGTGATGTCGATCTCCGAGGGTGTGTTCCAGGCGTCGTTCTTCCCGGCACCCTGGTCGTTCACGCTGACGATGGCCTGGCTGTCGCAGGCCACGGCGAGCACCGCCTTGCGCGGGCGGCTGGGAAGGAAGATCTCCCGACGGAAGAAGCGCAGCTCGTTGGCGGGCGTGGTCTCGCCCCACACCCACAGGGGCTGGGGTTGGGCGGCAAGGGCCCCGGACAATCCGGAAACCAGCCAGGCAATCAGCAGGACCAGGCGACGCATGTTGCGGACGTTGTAGCTGGGTCCGGACTGCGAAGGGGAGTGCTGAGTTTCACCGGATTGAAATCACCCCTTTACTTGGCAGGGCGGGATGCAGTAGGAAACGCATCCCGTTTGGGTTGCCGGCGTGGCGAAATGGCAGACGCGATAGACTCAAAATCTGTTTCCTTAACGGGAGTGGGGGTTCAAGTCCCTCCGCCGGCACCACTCTGAAGAACCGCGAGCAATCGCGGTTTTTTCGTTTCCTGGGGAGGTCTTCCATCCGCAGAGGGCGCACGCGAAACGGGACGAATCTCGCGCTGAGACGCTGAGGCGCGGAGAGTGGCGAACGCAAAACCGGAAACTCTTCGCGTGGGGCAAAAACCGGGATTAAGCCCGGAATCGGACCCGTTCACGGCGCATCCAGCGCGAGGGCCGCTCCGGTAAGCGGTGACGCCCCGCGCAGACGCCAGAGCAGCCATTGGGTTTCCTGGTCGAAGGCCTTCTGGGTCGGGTAACGCGGGCCGGTCTCGGCCTGGTTCTCGCGCACCGCGAGGGCTCCGCGGTTGAGGAGGGCGTTCGGCACAGCCGACAGTAGGTCGCGGAGAAAGGTGCTGAAGTTGACGGCTGGATCATTCGAGAGCCGATCGCTCAGACTGGCGAACTGGAATTCATGCGCCTGCCAGACGAGGCGAACTCCACCGGCCAGAGTGATCTCCGCGCACCAGCGCCAGTTCTGTTCCACCCGGGGAAGCAGGATGGGTTCCATGGGATTGGATGGTTCTGGGTCCTTATCGGAAGGCAGCACCGCCTCGATGAGCACGCTTTCGATGTCTGCATCCATCAAGTCCCAAATCGTGGCCGCGCCGTCCAGCAGGGTCCGGGCCTCGTTGCTGAGGGGCTTGAATGGCACCACCTCCCTAGTCCCTGTTTCCTCCCGGAGCACCAACCCGGCACTGACGGCCACCACCTGATCCCAGGGCACATGCAGCGGTCGGCCCAACGGGTCCAGCGGCTCGAATCCCTCCGCCCAGCAGCTGGCCTGCACGATGCGTTTTGCCGGCGGCAGGACCGGCCACTCGGAATCCGCCACGATGTCCGCCTCCACGCCCTCGGTGGCGAGGGCCCTCTGGAGCTGCTGGGCTGGTTCCGCCTCCAAGCCCTTTGCCAGCACACCAAACGCGTTCTTCACGAAGCTGACGGCATCGAGCGTGTGGAAGATGCCGGTGGACTGGAAGGCGCGTTGCACGGGCGCGATCTCCGGCGGCGTGAGCGAGCGTAGGAGCAGCAGGTAGGGCATGGTGCGATTTGAACCAATCCCTCGTTGGGATGGTAGCGGGGAGTTTCCAGTGGCCTGGGGTTGGTTGCCCGCCTTGGGGCAAGCGTTGCCGCCAAGCCAGTCGGTGACACTGACCGAACAGGTTCGACGATGGCCGGATTGAATCAGTGCCCTCGGCCTCCCCGACGAGGCCGAGTCCCGTGACGGTCCAGCGGACGCGGATCCGCGGGGACTCGTGGTCGGGGTTACCGCTGCCAGACCTGGAGATCGCCTTGGGTTGGCAGGCGTTGCCAGGTGCGTTGGACGGTGGTGGGCGGTGTGGCGGAAGCAGCGAGGACGAGATATCGGACGCCCATGCGGGCGAGGTCGGGTGTGGGATCGGCTTCGTATTCCCGCCAGGTGCGTCGGAAGTCGGCGAGGTCCGCTTCGCGTTGGGCGGGGCTGAGGAAGTTGCGATTGAACCAGGCGCCATACTCGGCGTCGGCAGAGAGGTGGACCTGGTCTTCCGGGACGCCTTTGAGCCAGGCATTCAGGGTGCGGCGACGCAGCCATTGGGCATTGTTGACGGAGGGCGAGAGGTCCACGGCGCCAGTCAATGGGCGTAGTCCATTGTAAAGGACGGCCCAGTCGGTGGCGGTGGTGTCGCCGGCCACGACGGCGTTGGTTTCGAAATGGAGTTGTGGGTTGGCCTTGAGGAAGCGGAGCCACTTCTGCCGATTGGATTCGGTCTGGGCGCTCCCCTGGTTCTGGTCAGTGGCCCAATGGCGGATGACCAGGGCGCCGGCAAGCTGGGCGGTAGCGATGGCAAGCAGGGTGGGCGTGGCCCAACGGCGGTTGCGGGTGAGCCATGTCCAGCCATCGGCGAGGGCGTGGAGGATCAAGAAGGTCGAGAGGAGCCCGGCCATGATGTGCCAATGGCGGGGTTGGATGAAGACCTTGGTGATCAGGTGGGAATGGCTCAGGAAGAGGGCCACGGCCCCCGCGAGCCAGATCGGGGCGAGACGCTGGCTGTAGCGCCAGATCCAGATTCCGGTCAGCACATAGAGGGCCGTCATCTTTCTGGGAAAAATGAGGAGCGGCCGTTCGTAATGGGCGAAGTACTCGTTCCGGACCAGCCATTCATCCCCGTACGTGGCTTTGGTGAGGATGTTGTTCAGGAGGGCGGGGGATCCGATGACCAGTCCGATGGCGATGACGCCAGCGTACCAGCGCCAGTTCCTGCGATCGATGAACAGGAGGAGGCCGATCGCACCACCGATGGAGGTCCAGAAGTAGAAGTAGGCGGCGATGCAGTAGCCAAACGCGATGCCGGCATAGGCGAGGCGCCGGGGCGAGGGGGCTTCCCGGAGCAGGACCAGGCCATGCAGGGCCAGGGCCATGGAAAGGAAGCTCAGGCCTGGGGTGATGATGCGGTACTGCATCAGGGGGGCAGCCCATTCGTGCAGGCTTTGCTCGGGGGTGCCTGCAAGGATCTGGAATACGGCACGCCCGTGGGTGAGGAATGGGATCCCGGTATCCAGTCCGTGATCTGCCAACGCGAGGGCCGCCACGACGCCGGCGATCAGCGCCGGACCGGGGCGTCGTGCGAGGAGGTACGAACCGAGTCCGATGGACAATCCGGCCACGACGCGCATGACGCCGAACACCCAGACGGGACCCAGGTCGAGGAGGCGCGTCAGCAACATCCATGGAGCAAACTGGATCCACGGGTACATGGAGGCGCCCCCCGAAGGCATGGCTGGGTCTCCCAGCTTCCACGGGTGTTCGCGGTAGGCTTGCGAAACGATCTGGCCGTAGGGGACGAGTTCGTCGGTGTCACAGATCCAGACGGCATCGCCGGTGGAGGCCCATCGGATCAGATGGGGGAGCACGGCGATCAACAATCCCAGCGCCATGAGGAGGGCAACGGCCGGCCACTCGCGGTTGCGGCCGGCGGGAACCGCAGGCAGGGGAACATCTTGCACTGGGGTGACGATAGGTAGGCTGGTGTTGGGCGGCAAGCTTCCGGAGCCAATGTCCGGCAAGCGTTCCCTGGGCCTGTTCCGGTGACACTCACCGGGCAGGAAAGCTCCCCTTGCCAACGGATGATTCCAGGGGAAATGTCGGTTCAATGCGTATCGTCCAGACAGCCATCCGCACCCTCCTTGGCGGCCTCTTTGCGTTCGGATCCACCCTCGGGATCCTTCATGCAGACGCCATCGTGACACCCGAGGCCATCCTGCCCGGAAAATACGAGGTCGAATCTGAACCGGGTGAGAAGACCGGCGAGGTGATCGTTCCTGCCTACGCGATCTTCCGGGATATGGGGGACCCTTCGGCGACCACGGAGTTTCGCCAGATCCTGCACGGCGCTGCGGGCGCGAAGGTCGTGTTTGCGGATGGGAAGAGCCTGCCTTTGGAGGAGGCCATCCGCAGCCGCGATGTGCAGATCGAGGGTGTCCTCGGCCGCCGCAACGACATGGGGGTCATCCGGACCTTTTCGGACAAGCTCTCCATCATCGCGCCGGCTGGTTCGAAGATCACGCTGGATGCCCCGCTCATCCTCACGGCGGAGCCGTGGCTTCAATCGTGGACTCCGTTTGCCCTGACCGAAGGACATCTCAGCAAGGTCGCCGGTTTGGTGAAGGCATCGCCTCCAGAGAATGACTTTGGAGTTCAGATCAAGGTCATCGATGCCTTCGCGGATGATCTCAGTCTTCGTCCCGGGATTCTGCCGGAGTTCGAGGCTGCCTTCGGAAGCGAGGGCGTTTCACTCCTCCGGGGACTTGCTGCCAAGGGGAGCCTCACGTCCGTGAAACTGTCCACGCCCGGCCTGGATCCGGTCGCGCGGATCTTTGCCACGGGCGATGACTACACGAGCGGATGGATCTCGATGGTCGATGGCAAGCTGGTGAACCGGCTCGTGGTGAAGAAACGACTCGGCGATGGGCTGGACACTGGCGAGTTGCGGAAACACTACGGGGAAAACCTGCGTCGCCTGTGCCCGACCAACGCCGCGATCCTTTTCCGGACCGTGGAGAAGCAATGGCTCTTTGTCCGCCCGGGGCAGGGACCCGTGAAGGAGTTGGCGGAGGACTTTACGTCCGGGCTTGCCGGGATCGAGCCGGTGCAGGAATGGATGTCGCAGGGAGAGGGGCGGCGAAGGACATTGGTGCTGACGGCCGACGTATCAAAGCCGTGTGGAGTCCTGGATTCGATGGGGCCTTCCGACAGTTGGCTCAGATCAGTCAATGAACGACTGCTGGCCAAGGCACCCGAGGGAGTGACGATCCTGCAATGCCAGGATCTCCGGAACCTGTCGGAACGGATGGCAGCCATTCCCAAGGTGAAATCGGCGAAGGACATTGCTGTATTGTGGGGGCCGGCTGGTGTCCTGCCCGCGGCAAAAGCAGCCGCAGGGGCTGCGCTGACGAGTTCGGGAATCCGGCTGATGGGAGTAGAGGATGAGACTTCAGCTTCGGCGGTGATCGTCGTTGGGGATGAGGAAACTCCTGATTTTCGTGACTCGTTGGCGCGGATGGCCAAGGCGGGTCGGTTCAAGGGGAAGACGGTTGCCTGGCTGGTTCCATCCCGGACGATCAGTCGTGTCTTTGGCCGATTCCTGCTGGAGGAAGGAGGAGCGGCAGCGGTTCTTGAACTCGAAGGAAAGAACATCCCTGCGCTCACGGATCCGTTCCTCCAGGCCCTCGCGGCTGCCGTCCGTGATGTCCGTCCCTCGGGTGAGTCCCTGCAGGAAGTCATCAGCCGGGCGGGCCGGTTGGCCATGGCCGATGCAGGGCGAACACGCCTGCGGGATTTCTTGCAGAGTTTCGAGGGAGTCCAGGTCCACTTCTAGAGCGAGGCCGCTGGTTCCGGTGACGGCTCCTGCGGCCGCCTTGGAGGCGTCGTATGGGAGGGTTCAGGGTGTCGTGCGGACCACAAAGAACCGCGAGGTTTCCGGACCGATTGGGATGTTCATGGTGAGAACGTCGCCGGAACCGGGAATTGGATCGCCCACGGGCTCCCATTCGGTCGTGGGAAGGGCGGTGGCGGTCAGGATCTGATAACGGGTGCCGGCCGACGACAGGAAGGCAAGCGTCGCGCCGTTGGCCTCGCGGCGGAGAGTCACACGGAAGGGAACCGGAACCGTGGCCGGGGAGATGACAAAGGCGCGGAGCTTTCCGTGGTGATAGCCGTGGCCCACGATCTGGTCGGAGTCGTTCACGTCGCGGACCGTGATGCTGGACCAGCCCGCCGCGAGCACTTCCGGGAGTTCGCTCAGGTTCACGAAGCTTCCGTCCCGCCAGAGCAGGGCCGGGGCGTCGAACGGACCCCGGTAAGCGTAACCCACGACGTGGCCGAGGTTGTTCATCCCGAAGGCCTCGCTGCCTCCGTTGGGGAATTCCGGCAACGGGATGCCATTGCCCCCGGTCCACAGGTAGGCATGCCACGCCGCCGTCTGTCCGAGGTGGACGTTGAAGTTGCCGCAGGCCTGACCGGCGTTGTTGAGGTCAACGACGGACGTCGTGCCGTCCGGCGTGACCCCGGCGACCGTGAGGAAGTTGGTGGTTCCGACACCGAGAATGTAGGAGATCGAACCGCGGGCCGCGCGGTTGATGGCGAGCAGACCACTGTCGTTGATGGCATTCGCCCACATGCCAGGACCACCTGGCATCCCCGTGTCCGCCACGGTGGCTCCCTGCCAGAGAACGCCGATTCCGCCCAGGGGTGAATCGGACCACCCGACGATCTGGCCGTTGTTGTTGAGTCCATTGATGCCGCCGCTGGTGCCGCCGGACACGAGCGTGAGACGGCTCAGGACGCCATCCTGCCACATGTGGGGTTTCCAGGAACCATCGTTGATGGCGACCAATCCCGCGTCGTTGATCCTCGATCCGGCGAGCGAAGAGGAGGCGTTCACGCCGAGGTCGCGTTGGGTTCCGTTGGCCCAGAGCACGAGGTGCAGTTGGGCGGAACCCTCGATCAGGACCCGACCCTTGCCGACAACGTGACCGAGGTTGTTGATGAACCAGGCCTGCGAGTCATTGCCGTCGGCATCTCCGAGAAGGCCGAGGTCCGTGATGGTCCATTGGGCCGAGGTCGCGCTGGTCAGCGAAAGCGAAAGCGCAAGGGCGGCGAGAAGACGTTGGCCTGGGTTCCTGGTTTTCATAGGAGAGCAAGTGGGTCGCGCCCATGATCGAGCTGTTCGACCGGTTTCAGTGGGCGCCGATTCCCAGCAAGGCGCCGTCCGGAACTTGGCCACTTCACGGCGCATCTTGCGCGCCGCCCCCTCCGGAACGGGGTGGCGACGTTCTCGTCGCCGTTCCAAAGCCATTACTCAAGGCGATGAGGACATCGCCGCCCCGACTCCTTTCCAAACTTCTGGAATCTGGAATCTGGCTACTGGCAACTCCCCTGCAGGCCGCGTGCCCCCACGCGGCGGAAGGCAAGGGTTACGCCGGGTGAGGGCACCCGGCCTTCACACGGGCGCATCTGGCCACTGCCCCGCGTGGAACGGGGTGGCGACGTCCTCGTCGCCGTTGGCGGGTCGATCAATCCAGCCAGTGCGCTGCTGGGTGCGACAGGAATTCCTCGATCGGGATGCCTTGGTCGCCGACGAGCAGTTGGCGTCGGGGACTGGCGATCCGGGCGAAGGCCTCCATGCCGGGAAGGCTCTGGCGTCGAGCGCCGCTCTTGACCTCGATTTCAGGAGCTCGGCGTGGATCGAATGTCGGACCGTACAAATTACTCAATAGGTTGAGTGAAATTGCTCAGGAGCCCGTTCAAGGCAAGGGCGGCTTGGACTGGACCAACAGGTTGGGCGCAGCTTCACACGGCTCCCTGTGTGAAGTGTTTCGGGGCGGCGATGTCCTCATCGCCTTGCAAAGCCTTTCGAACGGCGACGAGGACTTCGCCACCCGTTTCACGCGCGGGCAGAAACAAGGAGAGCCCCGAGAGCTTTGATGGGGCCGCATTTCCAGTCGGCCCGTCCTCGAGACGCGGAGAGGATTTTCGGGTGAGCCTTTGGCTGTGGTCCGGTCCATGCTTTGGCATCCTCTCGTCGCCGGACCCTTATGCCTCGATTCACTTCATGAGATCCACTTCGACATCGACTGGATTCTCCGCGCGTTGCATCGCGCTTCGCTGGCGTGGGGTGCTGGCGTTCTTTCTGGGGCTGATTCTGGGGACCGCAATGGCTTGGGCCGACGGCAAGGCGTACCCGCCGGTGGCAATTTCGACCGAGGTGACGATGCCGGACCAACGGGCGCTGCTGGTGTGGTCGAACGGCGTCGAACGTCTGGCCATCGAGACACGGATCGTGGGTGAGGGAACGAACTTTGCCTGGGTGGTGCCGTTGCCGTCGGTACCCAGGGTGGAGGCAGCGACCGTGGGGTTGTTTCCGACGCTGGCGTGGTTGACGCCGCCGAAGGTGGTGGACGCGCCCGATCCGCTCGGGTGGTTGGTCTGGAGTGCTTCGGGCTTGGCCTGCCTGTTCCTGCGCGTACGACGGAAGACGCCGGTGGAATGGATGGATGCCGTCGCGATTCTCGCCATCGGCGCGGGTCTGGTGGGCCTGGGCGACGGCTGGCTCGGTGTGTGGATGGCGATGCAGGCCATTGCCCTCTCAGGCCTGGCGGTATGGCGATTGCGCCGCGGCGAGCCGGTCTGGTTCAGCTTCGTCCTCCTTCTCGTCGCCGTGCTTCTGTGGACGGCGGTGCTGCTGCCGGCGCTGGGAACGGCGGGGGGCAGTGCTCCAGCCCAAGCGGCGGAGAATGCCGTGCGCGTGCTCGATCGACAGGTGGCGGGTGTGTTCGAGTCGACGACGGTTTCGGCGCGGGATCCGGCGGCGTTGGAAACCTGGTTGAAGACGAACGGTTACCGGCTTCCCGAATCGTCCCGTCCGGTGATCGAGGCCTACGTCCGGGACGGATGGGTGTTCGTGGCCAGCCGTGTTCGACGGGAGGCGACGTTCGATGGGCCGCACGCCCTGCATCCGCTGGTGTTCACCTTTGCCACGGCGAAGCCCGTGTATCCGCTGCGCCTGACGGGCGTCGACAATGGCCCGTTGAAGGTGGAGTTGTTCGTCCTGGGACCGGCGAGGGCGCGGATCCCGGGCTTTGACGTCGTGGATGCGCGGCCGACGGCTTATCCGGACCCGCAGATCGAGAATCGGGCCCTGCGTTGGCCCTCCCGGTTCGAGTTCAATGTGGTGCATCCGGGATTGCGGTCATTGGCGGGTGACGCGGCCTTCGCGACACGATTGAACGCGACCTTGTCTCCAGAGCAGATGCGCACGGATGCGATCGTCGAATGGGACGGGAACACCCCTTTCCAGCAGGTGTGCTACAGCGCCCGTGGGGCGCGATTGACGTGCGTGCAGTGGTTCGGTGGCGGGTGGTTGGCGTGCGTGATTCTCGTCTCGGCAGGCAATCGCTTTGGGTGGTGGAAGGCACAGCGCATTGGGCTGATGGCGTCCGGGGCCTTCACGTTTGCGGGACTGGCTGGAGCACTTTGTCTTCTTTGGATGCCGGTGGTGCCGGTGCGGATGGAGTCACGACGCGGCCCGCTTCTGGCCGCTGCGAGGGCGGAAGGTGCCTACGCCAGCTTGGCGTTTGTGTTCAAACGCGGCGATCCGCTGCCCTCGGTCGACTCTGTCCGCGGTGCGATCCGGGAGGTCCTCGAAGAGTATCCCTACCGGTCTATTGGCCCGATGCGTGAGGAGGATTCGCCCCGGAACTACATCGTGCGCGATGTCCCCAACGATGTGGAGATGGTGTACTTCGACGAGTACGGTCAGGCACGCGTGTACAGTATCCGGAAGTGGATCGAACGGCAGCCGTGAGGATTCCCGTCGTTGAGAACATCCAGTCCGCGGCGGAACCGCAACGTGCGTTGCAGGGTGGATGGGAAGGGGGGCTGGGCCGCCCTTTCAGGGCTCGGGCTTCCTTCCGGGACGTGTCCCCAGGGCGTTGCCCTGGGCCGGGTTGGGGTGCCCCGTTGGGTGCGTTCAATCCCACACTGCATGAAGCCCCAACGGGGCGCCCTACGGCAGCCCGGGGGATCGCCCCTGGGACGCGGACCGAACCATCACAAGCCCTGAAGGGGCGGTTCAGGATTGTGGGTTGGCTGGGTCGGTTTGATGGCCCGCCTTGGCCATAGGTGCATCAGGCCCCAGGTGATCGCGAGTGGCAGGACGATCCAGATGGCGGCAAGGCGGACGAGCAGGAGCAGCAGGGCCACGAACAGGGCGATGTCATTGGATGCGCCGGATGGGGAGAGGAGTACGGCTGCCAGTCCCGATCGGACAGCGTAGGTTCGGAGGCCGAGTTCCAGGATCACCACCAGCGCCAGTCGTGCGGGGAGGCCCCATCCCTTGGGCAATTTCATCGGGCACCTCCGTTGCCGGCGCCGTTGACAGGCTGGGCGGTGAGCAGCGCCAGCATCATGGCGTCCCCGAGCGGACCTCCCATCGCGAATCGGAGCCGACCGCTCCCGCTGGCTGGTGCCCCGAAAAGATGTACGGTGCGGTAGATGCCGGAATAGGTAGCCGCGTCCCCGTGCTGCCGGGCGCACGCGAGGAGGAAGCCGGTCGACGAGATGCTCCGGCCGAAGACGAGGGGGCCGGAGTCGATGTCGCCGCGGCCCTGGGGACCATCGGGGAGGTATTCGCGGACCATGCCGAATCCGAAGGTGGGCGCGGAAAGGCTGTGGCGGCCGGCCTCGAACAGCGCCCGCGAATGAGGTTCGCCAGCGATACCGAGGAAGAAGGCCCCGAGCAGGGTTCCGGATCCCCGCGGTTGATCCACCTGTTCGCCGGTGAGCGGATGGATGGACTGGATCAGCAGGCCGGAGGTGGCGTGCGTGTATCGCTTCTCGAGTTGCGACAGCCAGTGTTGGTGGAGGCGGGCGTGGCGATTGGTGCGATCTGCCCGATCGTGCAGGAGGAGTGAGGCTGCGACGGCGCAGTTGTCCACCGGGTAGGTCTCAAACGGATAGGTCTCGATCATGGCGATCGGGGAAGCGGCGAGGACCCTCGCGAGCTTGGCGGTGATCCGATCATTGAGGTCGCGGTGCTTGAAGGCCGGATCCATCGAACGGTGCAGGCTCAATACAAGATTGAGGTAACCCAGGTAGGCGGCGTGGGGCTTCGGGCCGTCGAGCGTTTCGAGGGCGTCCTCCTTCCAGGAATCCCGATCAAACTTCCGGCATGCATCGGACAGCATCCGGTCTTCGCACAGGGTCATGCCGGCGAGGCAGCGGTCCCGGGCCTCCGGATGTTCCCGGGCGAACTGGGCGAGTCCAAGGGCCGCCATCTGGTAGGTGCCGAAGAACCACTCGCCGTCGAACTGGGAACTGCCGGTCTTGAAGCGGTCGGTGCCGAGCGGAGTCTGGATCCACTGCTCGACGCCGCGGACGAGCGCTTCCTGGGTTTCCCGATCCCCACGCCACCAGTTCCCGGCGTCCCGACCGCACCAGAGCGGTGGGAGGATCCGGAAGCTGATCGTGAAGAGGAGTGCGCCTGCCGCCCAACGCACCCAAGGCACGGGTTTCCTGACAGGGCGTGGGGGTGGTTCCGGGGTGCTGGATGTCACGGAAGGTGTGACACCGGAGGTGAGCGTTGGTTTCGCGGGGAAATCGTGGTGCGTTCCGGGGTGCGGACAAATGTATAATGTATAGACGCGACCCCATTGCCTTTCCCTCACTTCACCGGTTCGAGGTCGAGCTTGAGTTCGCTGTGGCCGTCGATTTCGAAGTGTTCGACGACGATCACGGCCTGGGCGGTGGCGGAGGGGTGATCGAAGGTGGCTTCGTTGCGCTCGGGGCCGTGCCAGTTCCAGTTCTCAAGGACGACCTTTCCATTGATCTGGATGCGCACGCCGTCGTCGCTGCTGGTGATGATCCGCCATTTGCCCTCGGTCAGCGGAAGGGAGGTCCGGGCGATCATGCCGAAGCGTTCGCCAGCGGGGCCGCGTCGGGTGACGTCGTCGGAGAGCTTGAGGTCGCGCGGGCCGCGGCCGCCATAGGCGAAGTTCAGGGAGTCGAGTTGGACGGAGACGGCCTCGGGCTTCGAGGCCAGCGCGCGCCACTCGACGAGGTTGGTGCGGGGATCGGGTCCGTTGCGCCAGGAGAAGAAGGTGACGTCCCACGGGGTCTTGAGGATCTTGCCGGACAGCACACGGTCGAGACCACGACCACGGAGGGCCAGTTGATAGGACGTGACGCCCGGGTGGGCGTTGATGCGCACGATCTCGGATTGGGGGATCGATCCAGGTTCGCGGGACAGGGTCGCGAAGGGGGCGGCGAGTTGGGCCGCGAAGTTGGGGACATTGAAGACCTCCCAGGCGGGTGCACCGCGGTCGGATCCGACAGGACGGACGAAGGGACCGGAGTGGTCCCACGGGCCCCACTCGTCGAGGAGGATGTTCTTCCGGCCGCGGAGATGCTTGCGGGCGCCGACCGGTTGTTTCCTGCCGAGGACCTTGTATTTGGGAATGTGCCACTTCGCGAGCTGGCCGTTGGTCCTGGGCTCGGCGCCGGGCTTCACGGCGAACTCGACGCCGTTGGTGATGGAGATGCTGGCGGTGTTGGCGATGTAGGTGTTGTCGCGGATGTGGTTGGTGCCGTCATCGCGCAGTTGGAGCAGGATGAGGCGATCGCGATCGTTGTTGCGCGGGAAGGGATGGCGGTCGTCGAGTTGGAAGGAGTTTTCCGCGATGACGTTTCCGGAGATGCCGCGGAGGTTGCCGGCGACACCGGGGAGCTTGAAGAGGCCGCCGTCGTTGTCCCACCAGAGGTGGATCCCGGCCTTGTTGTTGAGGAAGGTGTTCCGGAGGATCCGGTTGTTGGAGCCGTGCTCCATGTTGATGGCCCCGCGCTCGAGGCCATAGGCGAGCCCGCCATTCCCGGTGAATTCGTTCTGTGCGATGAGGGTGTCGGACGAATAGCCGCCCCAGACGCCGCAGATGGCATTCTCGACGAGCCGGTTCTTCGCGAAGACGTTGCCCTCGCTGAAGGTCATCTCGATGCCGTGGGCGGGGGAGTAGGAGAAATCATTTCCGATGAGGAGGTTCCGGTTGCAGCCGAGCGCGGAGAACCTGCGGGCGACCTCCTCCGGGATCTTGATGAGCGCGTCGACGTCCTGCTTGCCGGTCTCGCGGCGGAGTCGGGTGCGCTGTTCCTCCATCCAGAGTTCACCGAGGGCTTCGCGGCCGGCGAACCCGAAGAAGCAGTCGCCGCCGTGGGTGGCGGAGTTTTCGGCAATGGTGTTCTCGTTGCACTGCTCGAAGGCGAGGATGCCGGCGGAATCCTGGCCGCGGTTGTAGATGCCTTCGGAATGGCCGCGGACGCAGAAGTCGAAGGCGTTTCGGGTGATGATGTTCCGGCTGCTGCGCCAGAGTGCGAGGCCCCAGCCGGAGAGGAAGGAAGCGTCGTTGTCGTAGATCTGCGAGTCGTTGACGCGATCGAGGATCAGGCCGTTCTGGCCGCGTCGGACGGTGAGGTTGCGGATGACGACGCGTGAGGCGTTCTCGACGCAGACGGCGCCGCCGTATTGGTCGCGCCACTTTTGCTGGTCGTTGTTGTGTGGGAACAGCCAGTCGGCGCCGTCTTCGGCCTGCGGCGTGGAGCGGAGGCGTTGGCGGTAGTTGCCGGAGAAATCGCCGCCGTCAACGATGAGGCCGTTGCAATCGGTGGCGACCAGGCCGTTGAAGAATCCGTGGACGTGCGCGCCTTTCAACGTGACGCCGCTGCGGCCCTGGATGCGGATGCCGATCCCACGCAGGGAGTCGCCGTCGGCGGAGTCGGGGGCGCCGAGGAGCCGGGAGCCGGAGCAAACTCCACGGTGATGTTGTCTGCGGCGATCTGGATGACGCCGTTGGTCTGGGCGTCGGTAAGGACGGTGCCGAGCGGGATGACGATCCGGCAGGACTGGGTGATGACGGTGTCATCGGCGGTAAGGCGGACCTCGGGAAGCGAGGCGGCGGCGACCGGCAGGGACAGGAGGAGAGGAATCAGGCAGCGCCACATGCCGTGAGAGTGGGGGAAGGAGTTTGAAGTTTGAAGATTCAAGTTTGGAGGCTGCGCCGCGTGAGGGCACGCGGCCTTCAGAAGGAACTGCCTCGTGACCTCGTCAGCTACCTCCCGGACTGTAGCAGACGACGTGAGGAGGCTGGGGGAGCAGTTCCAAGTTTGAAGTTTGAAGATTCAAGTTTGGAGGCTGCGCCGCGTGGGGGCACGCGGCCTTCAGCAGGAACTGCCTCGTGACCTCGTCAGCTACGGCTGTGGGAGGGGTCAGCCGCCGGCGAGGACGGGGCGGAAGCCGGCTTCTTCGAGGATCCGGACGACGGACTCGCGTTGGTCTCCCTGGATCTCGATCTGGCCGTCCTTGACGGTGCCGCCAGTGCCGCAGGCCTTCTGCATCTTCTTTGCGAGGGCTTCCTTCTCGGGAAGTCCGATGCCCACGAAGTTCTTCACGACGGTGACGGTCTTGCCGCCGCGACCGGCCTTCTGGCGGATGATGTCGACGCGGCCGCGGTTCTTTTTGGGAGCCGGGGTTGCCGGGAGGTTCGGATTCCCTGGAGGCAGGCCCGTGGCGTCCAATCCGGCGAAGGGATTGTTGAACTCGTCCATGGGTGCAGCATGCCCGGGGACGGGTTTCGGAGGGGAGTGAGAAGTGGGGGATGGCGGTACGAGGAGAATGTTGCTGCCCGCATCTGGATGGAGTAGCCGCCTTTTCATCGCAGGGGTGTGGTTTTGTAGTGGCGGCAAGGACGGTGCTACCCTGTTTTGATTAGGGCATTTAGGTAATCCTCCTCATTTATTGCGTCCGCCGGGAATGTGCTGGTGAGGGTAATACTTAAGCATAGGATGTGGGGATGGTTGCCGAACGCCGACCTTTTCCGTGGATGCCCGCCTTGAGCCATTCGAGGCAGGCCGTCTGGCTTCTGTTCATGGCCTTTCTCTCCGGGATCACGGTGCAAGCGGGGCCCGCCCTCATCACGGTTTCCCCGGCAGTCGCCGGGGTCCGAGCCGGGAACACGCTGCAACTGACGGCGACCACGCAGGGAACCAATGGTCCGGTGTTCTGGGCGGTGAACGGCGTTCCCGGAGGCGACGTACTGCTGGGAACGGTTTCGTCATCGGGTCTCTACACCGCGCCTGCGGCGAATCCCGGGGTGAGCTTGTCGGTGACCGCCTCGATCACGAATCCCGCGGCTTCGATCAGCGCGGCCGTTGGCTGGCAGAATCCGGTTCCGGTACTGACGTCGTTGTCGCCGTCCACGGTCAATGCGGGGACGTTCACGGTGGCCATCCACGGCACGGGATTCGTGCCGGGGGCGCAGGTGGTCTACAACGGCGTGTGGATGCCGCCGCTATCGGTGACGTCCAATCAGATTGTCTTCGAGGCCACGCGCACCAATTCGGGAAGCACGAGCGTGGTCGTCTACAATCCGGCGCCGGGGGCGCCGTCGCATCCGCTGACGCTGAGGGTGGCGCAGGTGACGGTGAAGGTGCTTCCGACGACGGTGAGTGTCCGGCTTGGGACGCCGCAGGCGTTTGTGCCGACGGTTGGAAACGCGGTGGATCCCGGGGTGGTGTGGAGCGTGAACGGGATTCCCGGCGGCACGGAGGAATTCGGGTATATCGGGACAAACGGGATCTATCTGCCGCCGGTGGTGGTGCCGGCGACGAACGTGGTGTTCGTGCGCGCGACGAGCGTGGCCAACAGCCTGGTGTCGGCACAGTCGACCGTGACGTTGTTGAGTCCGGTGGCGGTGGTTTCCGCGGCCGAACCGACGGTGCTGCACCACGGTCCGCAGGAGGTGACGCTGACGGGCACCGGTTTTGTTCCGGGGTCTCAATTGACCGTCAATGGGGCGTCGGTGCCGACGCTTTATGTTTCCCCGACCGAGATCCGGGCGGCGCTGGACGTTGCCCCGACTCCGGCGGGTGCGGTGGCGTTCCGGGTGAACAATCCCGCGCCCGGGCCGACGACTTCGGCGCTGTGGGTGGAATCCGTGGAGCACGCGGCGCCGTTGGTGAGCCATCTGGCGGCCGGCCGGTTCCTGGAGCAGGCATCGTGGGGACCGGATGCGCAGGACATCGCGCACCTCCAGTCGATCGGTTTTGAAGCGTGGATCGACGAACAGTTGCAGGCGCCGGTGTCGCTGCATGCGGCCTCGACGGATGCCTCGAACAACCTGAGTCCACAGCAGGCCGAGTTCCTGAACCAGGCGATCAACGGGGCGGATCCGCTGCGCCAGCGGGTGGCCTTTGCGTTGGGGCAGATCTTCGTGGTCAGCGGATTCAAGACCGGGCAGCCGCGCCAGATGGCTCCCTTCCAGAACATCCTTCGGGCGGGTGCATTTGGTACCTACTCGAACCTGGTCCGTCAGGTGACGCTGAGTCCGACGATGGGGATGTATCTGGACATGGCCTTCAACGTGAAGGCCAACCCCACGGTGGGGACGATGGCGAACGAGAACTATGCACGCGAGTTGCTCCAGTTGTTCAGCATCGGAACGATCCTGCTGAACGCGGACGGAACGCCGCAGCTGGATTCCTTCGGTCAGACGATTCCCTCCTATGACCAGGTGGTTTTGGGTGACATGAGCCGTGCGTTCACGGGTTGGACGTTTCCTGGCCCTGTTTTGACGCAGGGGTGGAACCCGGAGAATTACGTCGGCTCGATGCAACCGGTGGAGGTGAACCACGATGCCGGGGCGAAGGTGATCCTGGGCGGGGTGGAATTGCCTGCCGGTCAGGGAGCGTGGGCCGATCTGGACATGGCGCTGGCGGCGGTGGTCAACCACCCGAACGTCGCTCCGTTCATTTCGCGACGCCTGATCCAGCACCTGGTGGAAAGCGATCCCACCCCGGAGTACGTGGGGCGGATGAGCGCCGTCTTCACCCAGTCGCAAGGAAACCTGGGGCAGGTGGTGCGGGCGATCCTGTTGGATCCGGAAGCCCGGGCCGGGGATGACCCGGCTTTCGTGGTGCGGGCGGAGGCAGGCAAGTTGCGTGAGCCGATCCGATACGTGGTGGGGCTGCTGCGGACCTTTGATGGCGGCATCGTCAATCCGGCTCCGGTGAAATCGTTGGCCCAGGGCATGGGGCAGAACCTGTTCTTCCCGGCCAGCGTGTTCAGCTATTACTCGCCACTCTACCGACTGTCGGGCGGGCAGGTGGCTCCGGAGTTCCAGTTGGTGAGTTCCGCGTCGGCCCTGCTGCGCGCGAACGCGGTCTTCGAGATCATCACGAAGAACGTGAACGGCGCGACGACGGTGAACCTGAACCCGTTCCTGCCGCTGGCGTCCTCGGCGCCCGCGTTGGTGGACGCGGTGGACCACGCGCTCCTGTACCGCCGGCTCCCGCCCGAGCTGAAGGCGATAATCGTGGCCGCCATTGAAACGACTTCTGATCCGGTGCTGCGTACACGCAACGCCATTTATCTCGTGGGCACGTCCCCCTTCTACCAGATCCAACACTGATCCCCATGAATCACGTCATCACACGTCGCTCCCTCCTGCGGATGGGAGCCGGGACCCTTGGCCTGCTGGGTTGCGGTGGGCGCCTGGCCCGACTCGGACTGTTGAACGCCCAGGTCGTGGAACCGACGCCGGATTACAAGGCGGTGGTCTGCATCTTCCTGATGGGGGGCAACGACTCGAACAACATGGTGGTGCCGATCCAGACGGCGCTGCAGGGATACGGAGCCTATCAGGCGGTGCGCGGTTCGCCGCTGGGACTTTCGATGTCGAGCCTGGCGCAGATCGCCACGCCGGGGGGAGATGTGTACGGGCTGCATCCGTCGTTGGCGCCGTTGCACGCGCTGTACCAGCGCAACCGGTTGGCCGTGGTGGCCAATGTGGGCAACCTCATCCAGCCCCTGACAAAGTCCCAGTACGCCACCGGTCAGGTGTTGGCGCCGCGGAACCTGTTCTCGCACGCCGACCAGCAGCAGCAGTGGCAGACGCTCCCCGGCAACACGACGGGGTGGGGTGGTCGCGCGGCCGACATCCTTCGGAGCCTCAACCTGCCGTCGAATTTCCCGACCGGGATTTCGACGGCTGGCAATGCGGCGTTCCTCTCCGGCCAGATGACCACGCAGGCATCGATCAGCAACGGCGGTCTGGGGTTGGCGGGGACGGACGGGTCGGCGGCATCGCTGGCGCGGAACAATGCCTTCCAACAGATCCTTTCGTTCGGGTCGGGATTGTCACTGGTGCAGACGTTGAACCAGAACACGGCGAACGGCCTGGAGACCGGCCAGATCCTGACGTCGGCGCTGGCTGGCGGAGGCGCGATGCAGACGGTTTTCCCGCAGACGGGGTTGGGAATGCAGCTGCAGCAGATTGCGCGCATCCTGAAGGTCCGTTCGTCACTGGGCATGAGCCGGCAGATCTTTTTCGTGTCGCAGGGCGGATTCGACACGCATGTGAGCCAGTCGATGCAGCAGTTGGGACTCTTCAAGGAACTGGCAGACGCGATGGCGGCATTTGACCTGGCCACGGAGGAAATGGGGTTGGATGGCAAGGTGGTGACGTTCACGGAGTCGGAGTTCGGTCGGACCTTCCAACCCTCGACCGGCGGTGGCTCGGATCACGCCTGGGGCAGCCATCATCTGGTCATGGGCGGGGCGCTTTCGGCGGCGGATGTGTATGGTCAGTTCCCGGAGCTTTCCATCGGGGGGCCGAACGATGTGTCCCAGCGTGGCGTCTGGTTGCCCACGACTTCCCTCGACCAATATGCCGCGACGATCGCGGCGTGGTTCGGGGTGCCGGCGGGTTCGTTGACGAGCGTTTTCCCGAATCTACCCAATTTCGCCAATCCGACGCTGGGCTTCCTGCAGGGTTGAACCGGTCGGACTCTTGAACGCTGGCGAGGGGTCACTAAGCTCGCCGCGCATGAAACTCTCTGTCCGGGGCGAGTACGCGCTGAGGGCGCTGACCCATCTGGGGTTGTACTACGGTCCGGAGGTCGTCCGCATCCAGACCATTGCGGACGAGCAGAACATCCCGAAGCGTTTCCTCGAACAGATCCTCAACGAATTGAGGAACGGTCGGTTCGTCGAGAGCCGTCGGGGCATCGCTGGTGGGTATCGATTGGCCGAACCGCCCGAGCGCATCCTGCTGGCTGCGGTTATCCGACATGTGGAGGGCGCGCTGGCACCCGTGGGGTGTGTCAGTGAGAAGTTCTACGAGAAGTGCAATTGCCCCGATGAGTCGCGCTGCGCGTTGCGGGCGGTGATGAAGGAGGTCCGCGATGCGATCGCCGGGATCCTCGAAAAGCGGACCGTCGCGGACCTGGTCCAGAAGGCGAAGGAGTTGAAGGATCAACCGATGGGGGCGGATGATTTCATGATCTGAGGGGGAGGGAGTTTGAAGTCGGAAGATGCCTCGTGACCTCGTCAGCTACGGTTGTGGTAGCAGACGACGTGAGGAGGCTGAGGTTGGAAGATCCAGATTTGAAGGGGACGCCGGGTGAGGGCACCCGGCCACGCGGCGCAGATCAAGGGGGCCTCGTGACACTGCCCCCGCATGCAACGGGGTGGCGACGTCCTCGTCGCCGTTCCAAAGCCATTCCCAATGGCGATGAGGACATCGCCACCCCGAATCCTTTGCAAGAAGGGGCAGTTTCAAGATTCGCCAAGTTCCTGGAACTGGCAGCCGGGAACTGGCAACTTCCCCCGGTCACCGCATTGGCGTGCGGCGGGTTCGGGCGTACGATGGTGGCGTGTCGAGCAAGTACTACGTGGAGGGCGGTCAGCGGGCAGGGCGGGTGGTCGACCTGTTTGCCGCGGTGGCTCCGCGTTATGACCTCATCAACGATCTCCAGAGCCTCGGCATGCACCGGTTGTGGAAGCGCCGGATGGTCCGGGCGGCGGCCGTGGGGCCGGGGATGGATGTGCTCGATGTTTGCTGCGGTACCGGGGATGTCGCCTTCGCGTTGGCGCAGTCGGGGGCGAAGGTGACCGGCCTGGATTTTTCGGAGGCAATGCTCTCGGTGGCCCGGCGCCGTGGGGCTGCCGGGGGAGTGGAATTCCTCCAGGGCGACGCGCTGGCGTTGCCGTTTCCGGCGGGGCGGTTTGATGCGGTCACCGTCGCGTATGGCGTCCGCAACATGGCGGATGTCGACCGGGGTCTGGACGAACTGCTGCGGGTGCTCAAGCCGGGTGGGCGTCTGGTGATCCTGGAGTTTGGCAAGCCGGAGAACGGGGCGATCCGCTGGCTGTACTTCCAATACCTGCGTTGGTTGGTGCCCGTGTTCGGCAAGCTGTTCTGCGGGGATTCCGACACCCACGGGTACATCCTGGAATCACTCCTGAAGTACCCGGGGCAGCGGGGAATCGATGCCCGCCTGCGGGCACGGGGATGCCAGGATCCCCGCGTGGTGGACCTGATGTTCGGGGCGATGAGCCTCAACGTCGCCGTCAAGGCCCGCTGATCCGCCTACGGTTCAGATCCGCACCTTGAAGGCCTCGTCCTTGCGCAAGGAAAGCGCGAAGGCGGCCATGAGTTCCGGGATGTATTGAAGGTCCTTCAGGTTCACCAGTTCCACCGGGGAGTGCATGTACCGGTTCGGAAGGCTGATCAGGCCGCTCGGGATGCCGCCGCGGGTCCAGAAGATGACGTCGGTGTCCGTGCCCGAGGTGGCGGACATGGCCTCGTGCTGGAGCGGGATTCCCTTGGCTTCGGCGACCGACTCGAGGCGTGCAAGGACGTCCACGTGGTTGCATCCGCCATGAGTCAGGGCGGGACCCTTGCCCATGCGGATCTCGCCGTGCTGGCGGGGGTCGACGGTGGGGTAATCGGTGGCGTGCGTGACGTCGACGACGAGGGCGGCGGCCGGGTTGAGGGAGTAGGCGATCTGGCGCGCACCGAGGAGACCGACCTCCTCCTGGACGTTGGCGACGGCACAGATTTCCCACTCAAGGGCGGCCGCGTGGGGTTGGAGCAGGCGGAGGGTTTCCGCCACGGCCCACGTGCCGATGCGGTTGTCGAAGGCCCGGGCGACCGCCACGTCCCCACGCAGGAGGTCGAACTCATTCGCCAGCGTGATGGGGTCGCCGATGCGGACGAGTTGGTTGGTTTCGTCGCGGGAACCGGTGCCGATGTCGATGAAGAGATCGTGGATCTTGGGCGGCTTCGGATCGCCGTCCCCGCGGGTGAGATGGGGGGCGACGTTCCCGACCACGCCCTTCACGGGTCCCTTGCGGGTGTGGATGATGACCCGCTGGGCCTTGGTGATGGCAGGATCGATCCCGCCGGTGCGGCGGACATGGATGAAACCCTCGGGGGTCACATAGGAGACCGACATGGCGATCTCGTCGGCATGGGCGGCCAGCATCAGGCGTGGGCCGGCGCCGGGATTGAGGGTGGCGACGCAGTTGCCGTAGGCGTCGGAGTGGGTGTGGGCGGCGAACTGGCTGGCGTAATCGAGCCAGACGCGGAGGCCGCGGGTTTCGTACCCAACGGGGCTGGGCGTGTTGACGAGTGTGCGAAGGAATTCGAGCGATTCAGCGCGCATGCGCGACGAGTGTGCCACAGGACAGGAGGAAGTTCAGGTCTGAGTTGGAGGGGGCGCATCTTGACACTGCCCCCTTTTGGAAAGGATTCGGGGCGGCGATGTCCTCATCGCCATGTGGAACGGCTCTGGGGGGCGACGGGGACGTCGCCTCCCCGTCTACGTTGGGCTGGGGCGCGGGTGGGTCGAAATGATCCGGTGGGGTGGGCTGTCTTGGCGCGGGATGTCCCTTGGGGTGGGATGAGCTTTAATCCTAAAGTGTTGATAAAGAAGCTTGTGTGAGCTGGCTTCGCGGCGTGCCAGCCCCGGCATCGAACCCGCTTTCGTTGGATCCACGCACGGCGCGGTGAGTGCCAAGCGACAACAACGTCAACAGGCAGAAGCAACAAAGGAAATCATATGAGACTCGTTCGTGGTTATGCTCCGCTCCCGGTCTTCAATCCGCTGGCCCAGTTGGAGCGTGAGTTGGATCAGGTGTTTGCAAACGCGGCGGGCACCGGTTGCCCGACCACCCCGGTGTGGACCCCGCCGACCGATGTCCGGGAAGACGGGAAGCAGTTTGTCTTCTCCGTGGAGTTGCCGGGAGTCCGGCGCGAGGACGTCCAGGTTTCCCTCGACGAAGGCGTGTTGAGCCTCACCGCAGAGCGTCGGGGCGAGAATCCAACGGAACCGACGCCGGGTCAGGTGCGGTTGCGGGAACGCTTCGTGGGACGGTTCACTCGGCGGTTCGCCCTCGGGACAGCGGTCGCGACCGAAGGCGTGCGGGCCTCGCTCCGGGATGGCGTCCTGGTGGTCACGGTGCCGAAGGCCGAGGTGGCGAAGCCGAAGTCCGTCGAGGTGACGGCGGAGTAAGGACAGGATCCGAGTAGGAGTTGTGCCAGGCCCGGGACTGCGAAAGCGGTCCCGGGCTTTTTGGGGAGCTTCCAGTTCCCAGATACCAGTTTCCTGCTGCAACGCCTCCGGCGTAAGGCGACTGGCGCATCTTGACACTGCCCCCGTTTGGAAAGGATTCGGGGCGGCGATGTCCTCATCGCCAATGGGAATGGCTTTGGAACGGCGACGAGGAGGTCGCCACCCCGTTGCTGCGGGCAACTGGTGACTGGCGACTGGGAACTCGAACTCCTTCTTCCGAGGAATCCGGACTTTGCAGGCAGGGGGTGGGTATGGTTGGGTGCAGGAAGATCCCTCAAAGGCAAAGCCTGTGGCAGGACCGCGTCCCGCGGGCGCGGTGTGACATCCATGGGCGTCATCCACGGACCCACCTATGTCAGTGCTCAAAACCCAACCGGAACAGGTACAGATGGACGGACACAGCTTCCGTTGTCTGATGTGCAGCCATGAGTCCTTCCATCGGCGGAAGACCCATTTTGATACGGCCCTGCTGACGGGTTTGAACCCGACATGGTCGGATTCGCCGGGTTACTGCCTGATCTGCGACCACTGCGGCTACATCCATTGGTTCCTGCAACCGAAGGGGTGAGCGCTTCCGGAGGCAAGGGTTCGGGGTGGCGATGCTTTCATCCGGGCGAATCTGGACACCGCCCCCGCATGCAACGGGGTGGCGACGTCCTCGTCGCCGTTCCAAAGCCATTCCCATGGCGATGAGGACATCGCCGCCCCGAACCCTTTCCAAACGGCGGCGAGGACGTCGATGTCCCGTTCCGGGCGCGGAAGCCCCCAAGGAAACGCTTGGCGAGCCGGGTTGCGTGGGGTGAGCTTCGCTGGAAATGAGTTCCGGGCCGATTGATTCGTGGCTCCGCCGGCAGATGCGGCGGGATGCGAACGTCTGCCTGGCCCTGGCGCCGGCGGCATTGGCCGGTGGTATCCTGGTGAGTGCCTTGGGGTACCTGTTCTGCCTGTTCCTCGCGTGGATGCTGTTGGTGACGGTGCAGTCGGTGGTTTCGATGTGCGGTGGGCGGTGGAAACCGAATTCCACATGGACGATGGCGTTGACCTGGTTTTTCTGGGCCTCGCTCATGATCTCGGGCTTCCGGCACTCCGGCGACCCTGCGGACCCGACCGAGGATGAGCTTTCCGGCGACCCCGGGAATTGGCAGTCCCACATTGGCCTTGGGGTTCCGGTGGCCAGTCCCTGGGTGCTGCTGATGTTTCCGCAGGCTTCGTCACGTGTCGTGCTCGACCTGCTCCACCTGGGGCCTCGGATGTTGCGGGGGACGATCCAGCTCTTCAGGGAAAGCGGGTGGCTCCGGACGGCAGAGACCGCCGACGCATCGCGTCTGCTTTCCCTGTTGGCGGTGCGTGCGGGTCGGATGGACTGGGCGGATTACACGGCGGAGTTCGGGGGCGTGGATCAGGCGCAGATGTGGCGGGTGCTGCGCTTCCTGCCGGGTGTGGTGCCGTTGGAGTCCGGGATTACAGTGACCGAGGAATTGCGAAGTCTCCTGCGGTCGGTGCACCATGAGTGAGCGGGTAGGGAACTCCGGAACAAAAAGAACCACATGACTGTCCGAGGCAGGATGAGACTTTGGCTGGCGATCAGCGTGGCTGCCTTCGGGCTGTCCGAGGGAATGGCCTCGGGCGTGCCCTCGAAGGCACCGGTCCTGGATGACGGGAAATTGTGGCAGCAGTTCGCCGACAGGCTGGGGGAGGACCAGAATGGTGGGCGGACGCCACCGATGACGGTCCTGCGCGACCAACTGAAGGAACGGACCACGACACGGGTGGAGTTGGTGCGCCCGTCGCGGAAGAATCTGGACGCGACGGAGGTCTACGAGCGTCACGCCGCTTCGGTGGTGGCACTGGGATCGGTCTACAAGTGCAACCGGTGCCCGCACTGGCATACGGGTGGCACGGGCACGGGATGGGTGATCGGCCGGAACGGCGAGGTGGTGTCGAACTATCACGTGTTCGCGGAAGGACGGAACACCAACGTGGTGGCCATCGGGGCGATGACGCGGGATGGACGCTGCTTCCCGATCCAGGAAGTGCTGGCGGCGGATCGCGATCGGGACGTGGCCATCGTCCGGATTGCGGCGCGGGATCTGGTTCCGCTGGCGGTGTCGCCGCGTGAACCGGTCGGGAGCCCGATCTCGGTCATCGCGCACCCGAGCGGTGAGCTTTTCACGTTCACGCAGGGGCACATTTCGCGCTACACGCGCAAGACGGTGGAGAACGGTGGGCGACCGATGGACTGGATGACGGTGACGGCCGATTTCGCGGTGGGTTCGAGTGGCGGGCCCGTGTTCAACCGGCACGGTGCGGTCGTGGGCATGGTGGCGCGGACGCACACGATCAATGCCGATCCGAAGAGCGAGAGTCCGACGACCCAGATGGTGGTGAAGATGACGATCCCCTCGGAGGACATCCTTTCACTGATTGAAGGCGGCAAGGGTCGTACGACAACGACCAAGGAGCGGCGGTGACAAGTCCTATGGGAACAGGTGGCCTGGTGGGGTGGTGGCACCGGAGCAGTCCGGAAGCGCGGATCCTGGGTGTCGGGGGAACGATCCTGTTGCTGGATCATCTCACGAAGCTGGTGATCGTGATGACGTTGCGGTTGGGCGATCACTGGGCGTTGCTTCCCGGGTTCCTCCACATCGTGCACTGGGGGAACACCGGTTCGGCGTGGAGCATGTTCCACGGGAACAACGCCGCACTCGCCGGAATCGCCTTCGTTGCCGTGGGGGCGCTCTGGTATTGGCGGGCCCATTTCGAAGCGCATCGGCCGGTGGGGCAACTGGCTCTGGGTCTTCTGTTCGGCGGTACCATCGGGAACCTGATCGACCGGTTGATTCCAAGCCGACGGCACGTGGTCGACTTCCTGTACTTCCACCTGCATCCGCGCGGGGGTGGGGAAGCTGGCTTCCCGGCGTTCAACGTCGCGGACGTCGCCATCTGCACGGGGGTGGGATTGATGTTGCTGCTCGGTTTCATGATGCACGAGACCCCACCTGCGCCGACTGCCAAGCCGGCGTCCTCGGCGCCTTCGGAGGCGGGCGCTCCGGGTGTCCCGACGGGAAAATCGGTGGAATGAACCTTCAACCGGTGATCCTTGCCGGGGCAACCGCTTCCGGGAAATCGGACGTTGCCGTGGAGTTGGCCGAGCGGATCGATGGGGAGATCGTCTCGGTGGACTCGATGCAGGTCTACCGTGGGCTGGAAATCGGGGTGGCGAAGCCGACGGCGATGATGCGTGAACGGGTGCGGCATCATCTGCTGGATGTGGTCGGGTTGGAGGAGACCTTCGATGCGGCGATGTTCGTCCGGCATTCGGCGGAGGCGATCCAGGACATTTCCGGGCGTGGAAGGGTGCCGATCTTTTGCGGCGGCACGGGCTTGTACTTCAACGCGTGGTTGAACGGATTGGGAACAGCACCCGCGCCGGATCCGGTCCTTCGGGCGGAACTGGAGGCGATGCCGTTGCCCGCACTGCTCGACGAGTTGGCGCGCAAGGATTGGCAGACCTTCGACGAGATCGACGTGGCGAACCACCGTCGCGTGGTCCGGGCGGTGGAGGTGATCCGCCTGACGGGAAAACCGTTCTCGACCCAGCGTGCGGCCTGGCCGGAGCGGGCGCCGGCGCTGGTGGGGCGATCGTTTGGGTTGCAGCGCCCGCGGGAGGAGTTGGTCCGGCGGATCGAACGGCGGGTGGATGGGATGTTCGCGGCAGGATTGGTCGAGGAAACGCGGCGGTTGCTGGAGTGCGGGCTCGCGGGAAACCGGACGGCGATGCAGGCGATCGGCTACCGGCAGGTGGTGGAGCATCTCCGGGGGGAGCGTGGAATGCGGGAGACGGTGGAGGTGGTGAAGGCGAAGACGCGCCAGTACGCGCGGCGGCAGGCCACTTGGTTTCTGGGGCAGATGGACCTGGAATGGGTGGAGGTGGGTGCCGTGGAAACCGCGGCGGAAACGGCGTCACGGATTGCTGCCAGGATGACCGCTGTGGGCGCTGGTGGGTGAGCCTCGAAGCGGGGGGCGTGTCCGCAGATGGCGCAGATGCCGCAGAGAATCCGGGGCTTCGACCGTGGTCGGACGTCAGACTTTTCGCTCGTTCATCCGCCGGATCGGTCATCTGCTGACAGGCGGATGACGGATTCGAGGGGGAGCTGTCTGAGGGGGTACGGGCAAAAAAAGACCGGTGGCGTTCTGCAACGACCACCGGGAAGGAGGAACTGAGGCGAAAGCCTCACTACAGGGCGAGACTTTACTCAACGGTGGGTGGGAAAGTCAAAGTCAAAGCCTTGAATTGACGGTGAAAGGCGTGTTTCGGGTCTGCCGCTATCGATAACCCTAATGAGTCAGCCCGAAGGGAAATACACCTTCGCCAGCCCGAACAGGATCAGGACCAGAAGGACAAACAGGCCGATGAACCGGTTGCGCGCCACCCGGCGCTCATAGCGGAGAGGTCGCAGGCCGTGGACGGAACCAGCCGCCAGGTACTGGACCATGCGTGGGTTGTTGGCGTTCGGGCCGCGGAAGTGGTTCTGGAGCCGTGACCACAAGGCCGCGAGATCGAACTTTCGTACGCCGTGGGGATTGACCCGGGTGTCGGCCAACGGACTCTCGATCGTTGTCGGTGGAGGTGTCGGTGGGGGCGGCTTGGGCAGTGGAGATGCCGCGGCCTGGCGCGATGTTGTCGGTTGGGAGGGTCTTGAGGGCGCGGAAGGCTGGGGCTTTGCGGCCGGCGCAGGAATTGGGATTCGCGCCGGACTCGCGGGTGTCTTGGGGGACGCTGGTGCCGGGCTTTCGGCGAGATCCTGGATCTGCTTCTCCAGTTTCCGGATCTGGTCGGCGAGGGCCTTCGAACGTGCCTCGAAGGGGTCTGCGTCTTCCTGTTTCTTGCGCCAGCCCATGGGAGACCTCGGATCAGCGCCGGAGCAACACCACCGCGAAGACTGCGATGGCGACCAATCCGACGGCCCCGATGGGCCACGTCAGGGCGAAGCCCAGCCGGAGGAGGGTCTTGAAGGGGAGGTCGGCCAGGGAGGATGGGCTGGAGGCGCCGGCGTGGCCGGACTTGGGGGAAGCGCTGCTGCCATCGAGGATCGGCCACTTGAGCCGCGCGGAGTTGAGTTCCATGCGGGCGTTCTCGATGACGGTGAGGGCGCGGCTGAGTTGCTGGTTCCAATCGCTGTCGGTCCAGGCTTCCTCGTGCAGGGATTCGATCTGGTTGGAGGCGTCGCGCAGGCCTTCGAGGGAACGGCCGAGCTGTTCGGAATCGCGTCGCGCATCGAAGTCCGCCTTCTCGAGGAGGCCGATGCCGCGGGTCAGTTGTTCGCGGAGTTCGGTGCGGCCCTGCTGGAAATCGGCGCGGCGACGGCGCATTTCCTCCAGTTCGGCGCGGGCGCGTTCGAGTTGTTCCTGGGCTTCGCGGAGTTTGGCCAGTTGCTGCTGGTTCGCGGTGACCTGGGCGTCCAGTTCCTCACGGGTGGGCGCGCGTCCGGCGGCAGCCGTGCCGCGGCTGGAACCGCCGGTGGACGGGGAGGGGAAGCAGGAAAATCGCGGTCAACAAATTCGGTGTCGTCGTACGGCATAGGTGCGCGCCTCGGTCTGTGGCCGAAACGCTAGGACGCCGGGCGCGGCTTGGCGAGAGGGCAGATGTGGGGAAGTTGCGCCAGTGAACGGGGTGGCGACGTCCTCGTCGCCGTTCCAACGCTTTTTCCAAGGCGATGAGGACATCGCCGCCCCGAATCCTTTCCCAAGTGGGGCCGTGTCAATCTGGGCCGAGTATCAGCGGTAGCGATCCGGGTTGAGGAGCGCGAGGTCGATGGAGGGCTTCTCGTCGTTGACGAGTTGGGCGACGAGGCGGCCGGTGATCGGTCCCAGTGAAAGGCCCATCATGGCGTGGCCGGTGGCGACGATCAGGTTCGGGTGGCTCCGGGAACGTCCCAGATAAGGCAGGCCGTCCGGGGAGCAGGGGCGCAACCCCCGCCAGGGCTGGATGCCGGCGAAATCGGCGGGGCCGAAGGCCGGGTAATACTTGGGAACCGACTTGATGATCCCCTGGACGCGCACCGGGTTGATGTCCTCGTTCAGGCCGGCGATTTCCATGGTGCCGCCGAATCGGAGGGTGCCTCCCATGGGGGTGATGGCGACGCGGGCTTCCGTGAAGATCGAGCAGATGGAAGGCAGTTCGCGCGGCTGGGTGAGGGTCAGGCTGTAGCCCTTCCCGGCCTGCATGGGGAGGGAAAGGTCGAGTCCGGTGGCGGTGTTCGGGGACCAGGAACCGCCGGCGAGGACGAACTGGTCGGCTTCGATCCGGCCCGAGGATGTTTCGACGGCCTTGATGTGCCCCTGTTGGACCTGCCAGCCGGTGACCTCGGTGTTCCAGAGGAACTTCGTGCCCGCCTGCGTGAGGCGTTCCTGGAGTCCGGCCATCAGGAGACCGGGGGAAAGGTGGCAATCCTTGGGGAAGTAAACCGCGCCCGCCACGCTCATGGTGACGCCCGGATCGAGCCGGGCGAGTTGGGCTGCATCGAGGGTTTCCGCCGGAATGCCCAGGGCGCGGGCCTGTTCGGCGGTCTTCGATTCCTCCTCCAGGGTGTGGGTTTCGCGGCAGAGCATCAGGAGTCCCCGCTCGACGAGGCCGAACTCCAGGCCGTCCTGGCGGGCGAGCTCCTGGAATGCCGTCCGGCTGGCCAGGCTCAGGTCCCGGATCAAGGGTGCGGAGCGGCGCACATGTTCGGGCGTGGACGCCTTCCAGAAGTTCCAGCTCCAGCGGATGAGGTCGGCGTCCAGCCGGGGCTTGATGTAGAAGGGGGATTCCGGGTTCCACATCCACTTGAGGCCGAGGGCAACCATTCCCGGGGCTGCCAGCGGGATGAAGTGGCTGGGCACGACCATGCCGGCGTTTCCAAACGAACAGCCGTCGCGCCGCGCGGGATTGCGGTCGATCAGGGTGACCTGATGGCCTTGACGCATGCAGGCGTAGGCGGAGGAAAGGCCGATGATGCCGGAACCGATGATGCCGATGTGAGCCATGGAGAATCGCGGCGAACCGCGTAGGAGAAGGGTGCGATCACCGGGGCTTTAGCGTCTTGGCGCAAACGGGGGCAGGTGGGGTCAAACGGGGCACAAAAGATTTTTGAGATCGTGTGTAAGAAAGTTGGGTAAATCTGCGTTTAGCAGGTAAGGACGCCCGCCTTTTCCGGAACAACCGCAGGAAATCAGAGAGAGCAGCCTCGTGCCTTGGTGCCGGGGGGGAGTTTCCGGAGGCCAGCTTCCAGATCCCAGTGGCCATGACCCCGTCGGGTGGGGGCACCCGGACTGCAAGGGGAGTTTCCAGAGGTCTGAAGGCCGGGTGCCCTCACCCGGCGAGTTGATGAGGTGACGGGTGACCTCACCCGGCGAGCCGTGGGGCTCTTTCGGGAACTGCGCGCAGAACAGGCTTTCCGCCGGGCGCCGACCCTCTAGGGTTTCCGGGAATCCGATTCATTTCGTACGCACATGAACACCGTTACCGCCCTGAAGACCATCAAGGGTTCCACGAAGACCAAGGTTGAGGCCGAATTGTCCCGCACGGGAGGCCTGCTCCGGCTGGCTCCGGCCTGGGTTCCCCGTTCCTTCCTCCAACCCGGATTGCGGCTGAAGCTGCATCCGGACGACACGTACGCCTACGGCGCGAACCGTGGCGGCATCGACGAACGCTGGTTTGCCTCGACGACCGAGGCCGCCAACGAAGGCCGCGTGCCGGACGAGGGTCTTTCCTACGTGGTGGTGGGCAAGGAGCGCTTCACGTTGCGCAAGGCGGTGGAAGACGCCGGTGCGACGCTCGTCGGCAAGTCGATCTGGAAGAAGTACGGGCGCTGGCCGGTGTACTCCAAGTTCTTCGACAACATGGGGCCGATTCCCCACCACATGCACCAGTCGGCCAAGCAGGCGAAGCTGGTCGGGCAGGAAGGCAAGCCGGAGTCCTACTACTTCCCCCCGCAGCACAACAACGTGGGGAACAACTTCCCGTACACGTTCATGGGTTTCGAGCCGGGCACGACCAAGGCGCAGGTCCGGAAGTGCCTTGAAGACTGGAACAAGGGCGACAACGGCATCCTCGACCTCTCGAAGGCGTACCGTTTGAAGCCCGGCACCGGATGGCTGATCGATCCCTGCATCCTGCACGCGCCGGGTTCGCTGTGCACCTACGAGCCCCAGTGGGGCAGCGACGTGTTCGGCATGTACCAGAGCATGGTCGAAGGCCGGTATGTCCCCTGGAGCCTGCTCGTGAAGGACATGCCCAAGAAGTACCATCAGGACCTCGACTTCATCGTCGAGCAGCTGGACTGGGACAAGAACGTTGATCCGAACTTCAAGGACAACCATTACCTCGAGCCCGTGCCCGTTGCGGACACGCGCAAGGATGGCTTCGTCGATCGCTGGATCGTGTACGGCAAGGTGGACGGCGAACAGCTGTTCACGGCCAAGGAACTGACGATCGATCCCGGCACCAAGGTGACGATCAAGGATTCCGGCGCCTACGGCCTCATCTGCGTCCAGGGCTCCGGCAAGATCAACGGTCTGCCGTTGAACAGCCCGAAGCTGATCCGGTTCCATGAGCTCACCGAGGACGAATACTTCGCCACCGAGGATGGTGCGAAGGCCGGTGTCACCTTCGAGAACACCAGCGAGACCGAACCGCTGGTCACCCTGCGGTACTTCGGGCCCGAGGTGAATCCGGATGCACCCGCCATGGGAGCGTATCGGAAGAACACCTTCGCCTGATCAGACACGGCGGGTGATTCCAGAGGGGGCGGCGATGCGCACATCGCCGCCCCCTTTTTCATTTTTCGATCACGGAATCCGCAGGCGGAAGAACGCGCGATCCGATGTCGGGGCGGGCTGAAACGGTGACGTGGCGCCCAGGATCGGGGTCCACGGACCAGTGAGTGCTGCGGCCTGTTCGAGCGTGGCGCCGGGGGCTTCCCAGGTCAGGGAGAGCCCGGGTTGGCCCGCCACGGCCGAGGAGGTCAGGGCGAGCGAGGGCGACGCTCCTTCGAGGACGCCGGCCAGCGTGGTGCCGAGCGATGTGGTTTCGCCGCACTTCCCGCGGATGATGCAGCGGTAACGGCCGACATCGGCCCGGAGGCCACGATCGATCCGGAGGACGTCGTTCGTGGTCCCGAAGTAGGGGAAGGCCTCGACCAGGCGGACGCCGTCGCGCTGCCATTCGTAAGTCAGTGTTCCTGCGCCGGCGGCGATGACGCGGACCGCGAGTGGGTTGGTGGTGGGGTCGTCGAGGACGACGGGTTGGCGCAGGACCCGGGGGACATCCGCCAGCACCCGTTCGAAGGTTCGCTGCGAAACCCCGTTGGGCTGGCCGTCGCTGCCGTTGTAGTTGCCTCCGAACCACACCACGGAGTGCCGCCGCTGGTCATATGTGGCCGCCGCATTCAGATGGTGGCCGACCTGTTCCGGGATGGGATCGAGCCGCCACGTGTCGCCGTTCCAGCGCCAGAGCCGCGCCTGGTCGCCCTGATCGCCGCCCCAATAGATCACCTCGCCGCGGAAGGTGTCGTACACGAGCCCGATTCCGGATCCGGCAATCCATGGTGCGGAACCAAACCCGGTGAACGCATACGGACGTCGGGTCCAGGCCTCGCCGTCCCAGGTCCACGTGGCGTAATCCAGCGGGCCGCCCTGGTTGAGACTGGTGGGGGGCAGGACCGCATGGCCGCGTCGGACATCCCAGATCATGCGCGGGCGGGCGGGGCTTCCATAGGAGCCGAACTGCGGGCGGGCGCCGCTGATGACGCGCTCGGTCCAGTTGGTGCCGTCCCAGGTCCAGATGTCACCGGCGCGTGGGTTCGCGAGCTCGGTGTCTCCGCCGTAGAGCGTGGTCACACGACGGACAGGATCGTAGAAGAGGGCGTGGTTGGAGCGCGGCGCGGGCGATCGGGTTGGGAACCGCTGGGTCCATGCGGTCCCATCGTATTCCCAGGTTTCCCCATTGAGGGCGGTCCTCGTATCCGCGTTCTGGGCGAGGCCACCAAAGAGGACGATGCGTTGCCGGTGGGAATCGAAGGAAAGGCCGAAGTTCACACGGGGCGATGGCGACACCGCCATCGGACGCGGTGTCCATCGGACGCCATCGTATTCCCACGTGTCATTCCGGTAGACGTCGGCCGCTGTCGCGCCGGAACCGATGCCACCGAACAGCACCGACACACCGCGACGGGTGTCGTAGGCCATGGCGTGGTTCTGTCGGGCCGACGGTCCATTGGTGTCCACGCGGAGGAAGGGCGGATTCGGGAAGACCCCCACGGTGGCAACGCGCGACGTCACCGAGTTGCAGGAATCGCTCACCACGCAGTCGTAGGTGGCGTCGTCGAGGTAGCGCAGGGCGGTAAAGGTCAGTGTGGACTGTTGGGCTCCGGTCACGCGCGGATCCTCCGGGGACAACGGATCGCCATTGCGCCGCCATTGGAATCGGAGCGTGCCCTTGCCGAGGGCTGATACGTCGAGTTGTGTCGCCGTGCAGACTTCGTTGGTGGTGGGTGACGGATCGCGCACGACCCACGCCCCGGCGGTCAGGGGCACCGACTGGGACAGGCGATCGCCGCAATCATTGGAGACGCGGCATTGGTAGTGGCCGTTGTCCTCGGGTTGGAAGGCGTCGATGCGCAACACCGCGTTGGTGGCGTTGGGAACCGGTCCGCCGTTCGCCCCGAGCCGGAACCACTGGTAGCGCACGGGGCGTTCGGGGGAGGCGGACAGTCCATCCACCAGCAGGGCGTTTACGGAGTCGGGGCCGACAACGACCCGCGTTTCGACAGGTTCTCCCGGGCACATATGGCGGGCCACCGGTTGCTCGCGGAGGGTCACCCGGGTGAGGATTTTCACGAGGCAGGGATTGGAGGTGACCGAGTTGCCGCAGGTGTCCCGCACGATGACGTCCCAGACGCCTGCGTGGCTGCTGAACAGGCTTTGGGAGGATTCCGGGCTCGGCAGGAACACGTCCTGATGCGTGCCGAGGGTGCGCCGCCATTGATAGGTGAGGCTGCCCGCGGAGGTGGCTTCTGCCCGCAGGGTGATGGGCTGGGATAGCGCCCCGCTGTCGTCGGTGCAGACCTGGATCAGATCTGGAAGCGTTTGGGTGAGGGCGAGCGCCGGACGGAGTTCCCACGTTTCGAGCATCGTGGCGTCGTTTCCGATGCCGCCCGGGGTGGAGGTTCCGCCGACAAGGACGGTCACGCCGCGGCGCTCGTCGTACACCATGTCGTGGTAGATGCGGGCACTGGGAATCGTTCCCGGCGCCGCCGGAACCATGTGCGGCAACCCTTCCTTCTGTGGATCGAATTCAAGGTAGGGCAGGGAAGATTCCAGTTCGGTCAGGCTGTCGGGATTGGGCGAGGGTTTCAGGAATGAACCGCCGAACACGACATAACGGTCGCGCCTTGGGTCGTAGACCATCCGGTGCTGGAGTCGGGCCGCACGACTGGCACGGTGTTGGAGGCCGTTGGGGCGGATGATGAAGAGCCCATCGGACGGGGTGGCGACCGTCTTTCCATCGCTGAAGTTGCGGGTGCTACGGCCCCCGTGGAGCAGCACCTGTCCGCGTTTGCTGTCGAAGGCGAAGGCGAACTCCGAAAGGCTGAGCATCTCGGTTCCGGGTTCACCGGGTGGTTCGTGTCCTTCCCGGCGCCATTCGATGCCGGACCAGACCAGGCGCGAGGGACTCGAAACCACGCCGCTCAGGACGGTGCCGGGGTTTGCAAAGGTCTCGGTGGCCTGGGCATCGCCGCCGAACAGGACGAGTTGGCCGAGGGTGGCATCGAACACCATGCGGGCGTCGTCGCGCGCCGCGGATTCCACGACATTGCCGGCGAAGCGAAACGCCCCGCCGACAAGATCCGCCTGTCGCGTCCAGCGACCTTCCGCAGGCCCGGTCCGGGTGAAGGTCCACGTGTCCGCAAGAGCGGCGTTGGCGGCGCGGCCGAATCCACCGGCGAGGACCGTGACCTTGCGGATGGGATCGTAGGCCAGGGCGGCATCGAGGCGATCGGCGGGGCGAGGTCCGGTCACGGTGACCGCGGTCCAGTTCGTGCCGTCGTATTGCCAGAGGCTGCTGAGGGTATCGGAGCTGAAGAGGAGGGTGAGGCCGGCATCGCGGTCGTAGGCCAGGCAATGGCGCGATTGCGGTCCGGGATTGCCGACGTCGAATCGTCGGATCCAGCGCATGCAATCCTGGCCGCAAAGGGCCGAGGTGAGGCCCAACAGGCCCAGGAAGCGGGCCCACGGAGAACGCCACGGCAGGCAATGGATTTCGGTCATGCCGTGATTCACCGGATATGGGGCGAGGGATTACACGGGATGCGCCGGGTGAGGGCACTCGGCCTTCAGCCTCGTGGATTGCAGGCCGCGTGCCCCCACGCGGCGGGATCATGGGATGGGCCGGGTGGGGTACACGGAGGAGTTGCCAGTCTCCAGAGGCCCGTTCCCAGGAATGTGGGCAGTAACCTTCGTGTGGATGACGGCGTAGACATAGGGGTTGAACGAACCGACCGACTACGACGGAGCCTGGAAGGAAACGCTGGAGCGTTTCCTGCCGCAGTTCCTCGAACTGGCGTTTCCAGCGATCCATCGGGCGGTCGACTGGTCGAAATCCGTGCGGTTCCTGGACACCGAGCTGCAGGAGATTGTCCGGGCGGCCGAAGTGGGCACGATCCGGGCTGACAAACTCGTGGAGGTGGTACGTGTCGACGGGGCAGAGGATTGGCTGCTGATCCACGCGGAGGTCCAGACCCAGCGTGAGGCAGTGTTTGCAGAGCGGATGTTTGATTACCACTGCCGGATCCGGAACCGGTTTCAGCGACCGCTGGTGAGCCTGGCGGTGCTGGCTGACGAACAGGCGCGATGGCGGCCGTCGTGGTACGAGGTGGAGGTGTTGGGATGCCGGATCCGGTTCGAGTTTCCCGTGTGCAAGTTGTCGGAGTTGGATTTGGAACCGTGGCTGGCTGCGGGGAATCCGGTGGCGCGTGTGATCGCGGCGCACCGTGTGGCGCAGCAGACGGCGGGAGCTGGAGGGGTGGAGAAGCGGCGGAAGGGGAAGCTGGGGTTGGTGCGGTCGTTGCTGGAATCGGGAGCCAAGGTGGCAGAAGTGGCGGAGGTGTTGCGGCTCATGAACTGGCTTCTGGCGTTGCCCGTCGAGGAAGAAGTAGATTTCCGCCGAGAACTGGGACGCTTACAGAAAGAGACACGTATGCCGTACATCAGCACCTACGATCGATTGGTCCGGGCCGAGGGCCTGGAGGAAGGTTTGTTGCTGGGCCTACAGAAAGGTCGACAGGAGGGGCGACAGGAGGGGCGACAGGAGGGGCGACAGGAGGGGCGACAGGAAGGTCGTCAGGAGGGCCGGCTTACGGTCTTGCGGGAGACGATTGCGGAAGCGTTGTTGGAAAGATTCGGGGTGACATTCGAGTCAGTTCGCCCACGACTCGAGTCCATCGAGGATGAAGCGGTGCTGCGGCAGTTGGTGAAGCGGGTCTGGACGGTGCGATCCCTGACGGAGTTCGAGGCGCAGCTTTGACCCGGGAATTGGCTGCCTCTGTTCCCGACTTTGGCGTCGTCAATTGTAGGATTCGTGGGCTGCCCCGTTGGGGCGTAGGACGCGGGCGTGGTCGGGATCATGCATCGGGGCTTTCCCGGTCTCTTGCGTTTTTCTCGGCATTCTACCTCCCCTTTGCGGCTTCGAGGCTTGGCGGCTTTTTCCTTTCTTGTCCCTTCACGCCGGAGGCGGGGGAGAGGTTCGCCCGGCTGAGAGGAACTCCTTCTTTGCTGCGCCGGGTGAGGGCACCCGGCCTTCAGCCTCGTGGATTGCAGGCCGCGCGCCCTCACGCGGCGGAACCTTGAAACCAAGGTGGACAACAGCGGGGCAGGTGGTTGGATGTTCCGGGGTTTCCCATGAGCGATTCGAGGCATCATTACGCGGCACAACGGCGGCATCTGCTGGATCGTCGCGGTTTCCTGGGTCATGCCGCGACCTCGCTGGGCGGCGTGGCACTCGCCAGTCTGCTCGGCCAGGACGGGTTGCTGGCATCGACCGAGGCGCCCGTGATTGATCCCGCACATCCTTATGCGCCCCGCCGACCCCACATTGCCGGCAAGGCGCGTCGGGTGGTGGTCATCTTTTGCGCCGGAGCGGTCAGTCAGCTGGAGACGTGGGACTACAAACCGGAATTGATCCGGTACGACGGGAAGCCGATGCCGGGCGGGCCAGCGGTCACCTTCCAGGGGCCGGCCGGGGAATTGGCGAGGCCGCAGTTCGAATTTCGCCCGCGAGGGCAGTCGGGAAAGATGGTCTCGGACCTCATCCCGCATCTGGCGGAGTTGACAGACGACATCGCATTCATCCATTCGCTGACCAGCAAGAGCAACACGCACGGGCCGGCGGAGAATTTCCTTTCGACCGGATCGGTCCTCGATGGGTTCCCGAGCCTGGGTTCATGGGTGAGTTATGCGCTGGGCAGCGAGAACCAGGATTTGCCGGCGTACGTTTCGATCCTGGATCCGCGGGGTGTGCCGCAGAACGGTGCGAACAACTGGGGGCCTGGGTTCCTGCCTGCGGCATTCCAGGGAACCACCTTCAGCGCGCAGGATCCCGTACGGCATCTGGCGGCATCCGGTGTCGGGCCGGAGGCAGACCGTGCGGCGCGGGCGTTGTTGCGGCGGATGAACGACCGGCACCTGGAGGCGAACCCCGGGGACGGCAAGCTGGCGGCGCGGATCGCGAGCTACGAGTTGGCGGCACGGATGCAGATGAGCGTTCCCGAGATCAGCGATCTCTCGACGGAACCGGCGCGCATCCTCCGGAGTTATGGCGCGGACGACACCGCCAACCCGACCAAGGCGGCCTTTGCGAAGAACTGCATCCTGGCACGGCGCCTGATCGAGAAGGGGGTACGGTTCGTGCAGTTGTTCAATGGTGCGTACGCCAGCGGCGGGGAGCTGAACTGGGACGGACACAGCAAGCTCAAGGAACAGTACCTGCGGCACGCGTCGATCCTCGACCAGCCGGCCGCGGCCCTGATCCGTGACCTGCGCCAGCGCGGGTTGCTGGAGGATACGCTGGTCGTGTGGTGCACCGAGTTCGGTCGGATGCCGTTTTTCCAGAAGGGTGCGGTTGGACGGGACCACAACCCGGACGGGTTCACCTGCTGGATGACCGGCGCCGGAATCCGCGGCGGCGTGAGCCATGGGGTCACCGATGAACTCGGCAAGAAAGCCATCCACGACATCCGCCCGCTATACGATCTCAATGCCACGATCCTGCACCTGCTGGGATTGAACCATGAGCGGCTGACGTTCGAGCACAACGGCGTGCAGCGGCGCTTGACCAACGTGGAGGGTGACGTGATCCGGGAGATCCTCGCTTAAAGGGTTTCAGCCTGAAAACGGCGGTTTGATCCGCAGATGGCGCAGATGACGCAGATAATCAGAAGCTTGGATCAGACGTGCCATACACCTGCAAGGTGAGGTTTCCACCAGCGTCGGCTGTTCGGGTTTCTGCCTCTCTATCTGCGCAATCGGCGCCATCTGCGGATAGATCAACTGCCGATTCTAGGTTCCCTGGATTCGCGGTGGCTTCGGATTCGGTGGTGCCGGTAGGTTCGTGGGGTGGCGGATGGATCTCAATCGCGGGTCGATGGAGAGGGGACCGGGGCGGTCCCGGTGGTGGCCGACCATGTGCTCCTCCGGCGTATCGGGGCGGGCGCGTATGGCGAGGTCTGGTTGGCGCGCAACGTGACCGGCGTGTACCGCGCGGTGAAGGTGGTCTGGCGGGCGCGCTTCGACCATGAACGGACGTACGAACGCGAGTTCACCGGCCTGAAACATTACGAACCCATTTCACGGCTGCACCCCGGACTCACGGACGTCCTGCAGGTGGGGCGCGACGATGCCGCCGGGTACTTCTATTACGTCATCGAATTGGCCGATCCGGCCGACGAGGTCACCGGCGTGGGCATGGACGCCTACGTGCCGTTGACGCTGGGGGAACGTGTGCGTCGCCGGGTCCGGTTGCCCGTGGGGGAGTGCGCCCGCATCGGGGCCGTCGTGGCCGAGGCGCTTGGCTTCCTGCATGAGCAGGGTCTTGTCCACCGCGACGTCAAACCGTCGAACATCATCTTCGTCGGTGGTCAGCCCAAGTTGGCGGACATCGGCCTGGTCGCGGGCCTGGGCGACGCGCGGTCCTTCGTCGGCACGGAGGGTTACATCCCGCCCGAGGGGCCCGGTTCGCCTACGGCGGATTTCTTCGGTCTGGGAAAGGTCCTCTACGAAATGGTGACGGGCCGGAACCGGTTGGATTTTCCCGACCTTCCTCGCGAGGTGCTGGACACGCCCGATGCCAACGCCTTCGCGGAGTTGAACGAGATCATCCTGCGCGCCTGTGCGCCCGAGTCGGCGGCCCGCCACGCCAACGCGTCGGAGTTGCGCGGCGAACTCCTGCTGGTGGACGCGGGACGGTCGGTGCGGCGGTTGCGTCGCAACGCGCGCCTGGTCACGACGTGGCGACGTTTGGGCCTGGTGGCCGCCGCGGTCGGGGTGCTGGGCTTGATCGGCGTGCTGTTCGAGCGACGGCAAGCCGTGGAAGCCCGCGAGCGCGCGGCCTCCGAAGCCCGACAACGGCGGGCGATCGAGGAGAAGGAACTCGTGGCCCGCCAGAACCTCTACGCTGCCGACATGAACCTCGCGCAGCAGGCACTCGAAGCGGGAAACTACGGTCGCGCGGAGGATCTGCTGGCGGCCTATCAGCCGGGGTCGGGCTCGTCGGACTTGCGCGGCTTCGAATGGCACCATTTCTGGCATCGGGTGCGCGGCGACAGCCTGGGCGTCTGGCGTGGGCATGACCAGGTGGTGTCGTCCCTGTTGCTGGCGCCCGACGGCCGGAGCGTTTTCTCCGGAAGCTTCGACGGGACGATCCGGGAGTGGTCGATCGCTGAGGGACGCGAGTTGCGTCAATGGACGCTCCCCGGGTGTTCGGTGATGACGATGGCCCTCGACTCGAAGGGCACCCGCATCGCGGTGGAAGGGGGTAACCGGCCGATGACCGGCGTGCTCGACCTGGCCTCGGGAAGCTGGGTCACCAACGTGGGATCCGCGTCCCCGAGCATCCAGTTCGCTCCCGGTGACGAACAGTTGGTGCGCGGGGCGCGGATGTTCCTGTTCGAGACGAATGGCGCGGTCGAAGTGGTGGATCGCCAGTTGAAGGTGCTGCGGGAACTTCCCGAGGCCGGAGGCCGTGCCTGGTTTTCGCCGGACGGCCGCTGGCTCGCCACGGGGTCGTGGGGGCACTCGCTGAAACTCTGGAAGTGGCCTGAACTCGAATGCGCTGGAGAACTTCCGGAGGTTGGGATCGTGGTGGCGCTTTCGTTTTCCCCCGACAGTTCTCGGCTCGTGACGGCATCGCGGGAAGGGCGGCTCATCCTCTGGGACGTGTCCGCTCGCCGGCGGTTGTCGGAGGTGACCACTCACGAGGGATCCATCATCTGGACGGTTGCCTTCTCGCCGGATGGTTCCCGGTTGGCGAGCGGGGGCAACGATCAGGCCCTCCGCCTCTGGGACGCCCGGACGCTCGAAGCACAGGAGATCCTCCGGGGCCACGGGAGCGAGGTCTGGGCGGTCCTGTGGACGCAGGACGGCTCCCGCCTGGTCTCCGCGGGCAAGGATCAGACCGTGCGCCTCTGGAATGCCGTGCGCAGCCGGCCAATCATCCAGTTCCCCGATCTCGTTCAGGCTCCCGCCTTCTCGCCCGATGAACAGTCGATCGCCCTCCGGCGACGGGGGCAAGGGATCCTGGTGCTGGATCTGGCGACCGGGAAGACCCGGCACGCCTTTCACGCCGCCGAATTGGGAGGTTTCTCCCCGGATGGACAGAGCCTCAACCTGCTGCGCGACGACGCCACCTTCGAGCGTCGGTCCCTCGTGGATGGCGGATTGCTCGAACAGCGGCGGCTGGGCGTTCCTCCGGGAGCCTACACCCGACGGTTTCTTTCTTCGGATGGGCGATGGTTCGCGGTTGGGCATGAAGACGGCAGCGTGGTGGTGGAGTCCTTGGCGGAGTCCGGTGGCGTCCGGCGCCTGGTGGGTCATGACTCGATGATCGTGGCACTGGAGGTGTCCCCGGATGGGCGGCGCCTGCTGACCGGATCACTGGATCGGACCGCGCGTCTCTGGGATCTGGAGGCGGGCACGATGCTGGCCGTCTTCGAGGGGCACCGCATGGCCGTGGCTACGGGGGGCTTTTCGACCGACGGCATCCGGCTGGCCACTGGAAGTTGGGATGACACCGTGCGGGTCTGGGACGAACCGGGCCACCGGCCGGTGGCGCTGTTCGGGGGGCATTCAGCGTCGGTCCATGACCTGGCATTTGCCCCGGATCAACGGACCCTCGCGGTTCTCAGCGGCGCGGGCGTCCTGAAGTTCTGGAGCCTCGCGGCAGGGCGTGAGGCTGGTGTGATCCGCTTTGGGAAGGAACCCGGAATGGGTTGGCTCTCGTTCTCGCCCAGGGGCCGGTGGCTGGCGGTGGTCGCGCCTTCGGGGCAATTGACCCTGCTGGAAGCCCCGCGCGATCCGTCGCCAAAACTTCGTTAGATCCAGCGTTGGTCGACGAATGGAAGGGGAATGGAGGGGGCATCCACAGCAATTGAAACCGTGCGCAGGCATCGGCGCGTCTCCGGCGAACTGGAGGCGACGCGGCAGAGCCTGCTCACGCGTCTGAAGGACCATGCCGACCACGAGGGGTGGCAGCGGTTCTTCGATCTGTATGGAGGCGTCATCCACGGCCTGGCCCTGAAGGCTGGCCTCACCGCCACCGAGGCCGAAGACGCCCTGCAGGAGACCTTGGTGTCCGTCTCCCGCGAGATGCCGGGATTCCGGTATGACGCGGCCAAGGGCTCGTTCAAGGGCTGGCTGTTCCAGATTGCCCGCCGCCGGGTTGCCGACCAGTTCCGCAAACGCGCCCGGCATTCTCCGTCGGAGTCCGTCCCGACAGAGGACATGGCCCAGTTCGTGGATCCGATGTCCGAATCCCTCGGACAGGCGTGGGACGAGGAGTGGGCCCGGAATCAGGTGCAACGGGCGCTCGACCGGGTGAAGGCGAAGGTTTCGCCGCGCCAGTGGCAGATGTTTGACCTGGCCACGTTGCAGGAATGGCCCACCGACCGCATCTGCACCCTCCTCGGTGTCAACGCGGCCCAGCTCTACATGGCCCGGATGCGTGTCGGCCGCATGCTCAAGGCCGAGGTCGGTGCGATCCGCAAGGAGTTCGAGGTCTGAGGTTTGGGATGTCGTTCGCCGTCATCCAATTGCATGGTTACGGCTGAGGGGCCTGAACGGAGATGGAAGGGGGGTGGGATACGCGGATTTGATTTGGTTCAGTGTTTGCATGAGTAGACCTCATGAATCGCGTTGCTTCGGTTGGCGGTGGTTTGGCAGTTTCGCGCCTCCGTTCCCCTGGATCCATGCGTAAGGAAACGCGTGCCGGGGAGCATCGATGTCGGGAGTCAATGTGATGAAAAGGATGCGATTCTGGGTGGTGCTGGCCGGTGTTCTGGGCTGCATGGCGGGGATGCGGGCAGCCGACCCGACGGTGGAGCAGCGGTTGGCGGATCTGGAGGCGTATTTCAGGAACGGGGCGCCGACGACAAGCCTTCAGGGGAGTCCCGGGCCCGGCCACAACGGCTGGATGATGATGAGCGCGGGGTTGGTGCTGTTCATGACATTGCCGGGCCTGGCGTTGTTCTACGGCGGGTTGGTTCGGCGGAAGAATGTCCTGTCGGTGCTGGCTCAATGCCTGGGTCTGGCCGGCATCGTCACGGTGCTCTGGTGGGCTTGCGGGTATTCGCTCAGCTTCAGCAAGGGCTCACCGTTCCTCGGCGGCCTGGACTGGAAATTCCTGAGGGGTGTGACCGCGGCACCGAATGCGGACTACGGGGCGTGGGTGTCCCACAATGTGTACGCCATGTACCAGCTGATGTTCGCGATCATCACGCCCGGACTGATCGTGGGCGCGATCGCCGAGCGGATGCGTTACAAGGCGCTGATGGTGTTCTGCACGGTGTGGATGTTCGTGGTCTACTTCCCGTCGGCACACATGCTCTGGGGTGCGGACGGGTGGATGAACGGGCTCTGGAATGACCAGGCGAAGATCAAGGCGGTGGATTTCGCGGGTGGCATCGTGGTGCACATGACGTCGGGTTGGAGCGCCTTGGTGCTCTGCCTGCTGCTCGGGCCCCGGAAGGGATATGGCCGTGAGCCGATCGTGCCGCACAACATGGTGCTCTGCATGGTGGGCACCGGGATGCTGTGGTTCGGTTGGTACGGGTTCAACGCGGGTTCGGCGGTGGCGGCGGATGTCGTCTCCTCGAATGCCTTCGTGGCCACGACGCTGAGCGCGGGCGTGGGCCTGTGCATGTGGGCGTTGATCGAACTGATTTTGCGCGGAAAGCCGTCCATCCTTGGAATGTGTTCCGGTGCGGTCGCCGGCCTGGCCACCATCACACCGGCCTCTGGATTCGTCTCGCCCACCGGTGCAGTGATCATCGGTGCGGTGGCCGGGGTGTCGACCTACCTCGCGTGCGCGAAGCTCAAGGCGCTGTTCGGATACGATGATTCGCTCGATACCTTCGGCGTCCACGCGGTGGGAGGAACCCTCGGAACGGTGATGGCGGGATTCCTCGCGACCTCCACCGTGAACCCGAATCTGGACGCTGCCCGGATCAAGCCGTTGGTGGGGGGAACCCTGTGGGTTGAACAGCTGAAGGCGGGCGGATTGGTGCTGCTTCTCTCCGTGGTCGTGACCGTCGTGCTGTACTACGTGATCGATTGGACGATCGGCTGTCGCGTGCCGGAGGAGACCGAACATCAAGGGCTCGACCTGGTCGAGCACGGTGAAGAGGGTTATACGCTCTGAGGACCCTGAAAACTTCGAAGTTCGCCCCCCCTCAGGCCATGGCGACGGGATTGAGGACGCGGTAGACGCGGAGGGGTTGGGAGATGCCCTTGGCCTGGAGGGGGGCGCGTTCCTCGAGGTCGAAGTGGTCGCGGATGCGGTCGGCGAGTTCGCCGGTGATGACGACCTCGCCGCCGCCGGCGACGGCCTGCAGACGGGCGGCCACGACGACGGTGTGGCCCAGGGCGGTGAAGTTGATCTGTCGGCGCGGGTTGCCGACGAGCCCGAGGACGGCATCGCCGACGTGGAGGGAGATTCCGACCTTGAGGGATTTGTCGCCGCCTCGGGTGCGATCCTCGGAGAGCCGCAGCACGGCATCGCGCATGGCAATGGCCGCGAGGACGGCGGATGGGAGTGCGTCGGGGCCGCGATCGCCCAGTCGGAAGAGGGCCATGAGGCCGTCGCCGGTGTACTTGTCGAGGATGCCCCCATGGGTGTTGAGGGCATCGGTGAGCGCAGCGAGGTAGGCGTTGACGACGCGCATGACTTCCTCGGGCGGATGGGCCTCCGCGAACTGGGTGAATCCACGGACGTCTGCGAACAGGACGGCGACTTCCTCGCGTTGGCCACCGAGTTCGGCACGGCCGTCCTGACGGTCCATCATGTCGGCGACGACCTCGGGGGCGACGAACCGTTGGAGCATGCTGCGGTTCCGGTCGCGTGCGAGGCGGTCGAGGGTGGAGGTCAATTGGGTGACGCCGAGGAAGGCGAGGAGGGCGGCGCTGCCAGGAAGGACGGGATCAATCCAGACGTCGTCGAGGGCGCGCCAGAGGGTGAGGCCGCCGATGGCGGTGAGGGCGACCAGGAGCCGCCACGAGCCATGGATGGGATTGGAACGGACGGAGGCGAGGCCCACCGCGAGCGCGACGAGAAGGGCGCAGGTATTGGCCCAGGGGGTGGAGACGCGGGCGAACGGCCTTCCGTCGAGGAGGGTCTGGGTGGCGTACGCGAGAAGTTCGGTGCGCGACATCTCGCCGAGGGCGGTGGCGTGAAGCCTCGGGACGACCGGATGGAGGAAGACGATCTTGTTCTCGAAGAAGGTGGGGGCGGGTTGCCAGGCCTTGGGACCGGTGCCGGTCCCGGTGAACACGGGCTCGTTGCGCAGGATGGAGGAATAGGTGACGCGGTTGAAATCGTGTCCGGGCGTGGCGCGTTGGAGGTCGACGAGGATGCCGTCGGGATGGACGAGAGGAAGTTTGCGGTTGGCCAGTTGGAAGCTGCGACGATCCGCGCTGGTTGCGGGTGGGTTGGTGTCGCCGGTGACGGCCTGGTAGAGCCGCCAGGGGACTGAGCCCGGCGGGTTGGTGCTGCTGTTCGCCGTGATGATCGGGAGTGCGGCCACGCGCAGGGAGGCAAGCCAACCGGAGGCGGATTCGTGGGCGGCCGTGCGGAGTTCGTGCAGGGGATCGTTGGCGATGTTTTCGACGGCGTCGCCGACCTCGGGTTGCTCGGTAACGGATCCCCGTTCCAGGCTGCGGAGGATTTCGTCGAGGGCCCGGTGCGCGCGTCCCTCGGTGGTCTGGAAGAGGACACGACGTGAGTTGCGGACTGATTCGACGAGGCGGGGGAGATCGGAGCGCGCACGTTGGGCGTCATCGGCGCCGACATCGGCGACGACCTGTGACTCGGGAAGATTGACGGCGTCGAGCGTGGGCGGTGGGAGGACGACGCGTAGGGCGTTCCATTGGGAGAGACGGTCAATGACGTCGGCCTGGACGCGGGGTTCCGACGATTCCGTGTGGACCTGCCGCATGGTGTCGGAATCCCAGTCGACGAGCACGATGCGACGGGAGAACCCGAGGGGAGATGGCCGGACCCCGGTCAAGAGGGCGGCCGGAAGGTGGTGGAAGGCGTTCTGGATCTGGATGAGTCCGGTGAGGGCGGTGGCCTGGAGGGGACCGAGGATGGCAAGGGCGTTGAGGCTGGCGGCGATGCCGAACGCGACGAGGGAAAGGGCGGTGGCGCGGAGATCGAGTGGTGCGGCACCCCAGCGCGCGGGCAGGCGCCAGACGAGCGCCTGTTTCAGGATCCGGTCGAAGTATTCAGCGGAGGCCTGGTCGGAGTGGTGGGTCATGAGATGTCCGGTGCGGAGCATGACCCACGGGAAGGAGAGGAGGATCGACAGGAACGCCGGGAACGTGAGTCCGAAGGCGAGTTCCCAGAGGAAGCTGGCGAGGAGCAGCACGGACAGCGTGAGCCACACGCCTCGGACGCCGAGACGCGCGAGTTCGTTGCGACGCTGGGGTTCGGTGGCGAGTTGGGCGCCGAGGGCTCCACCGCAGGCGCCGATCAGGGCGGTCAACAGCAGCACGAAGGGGAACACCAGCACCAGGACGCCAAGGAAAAGCAGGTTGGGCGGAATCGTGCGTTCGATCCACTGGGAGAGCAGGGGTTCGATGGACGTCCGGACGAGGAGTGACCCGACGAGGGCGAGGGCGATGGACCAGCGGGCAAGGACGGGCCAGGCGCGGATGAGGGCATGGGGTCGGAGGAGTGCGCGGCCGAGGGCGAGTCCGACCTGGACCATGTTCAGGCTGGTCCAGATGCCGGCCGAAAACCACGGGACCCAGAGGCCAAGCAGGAGCAGGGCACCGATGAAGGCGGACCAAAGGACGGCGTGGCGACGCGTTTCCGGGGGGAGTTGTTTCCACCCGGTCGCGAGTCGTTGCCGAAGTCCATCCTGCACGCGCTGGTTGTGCCTGTGCAGGGGCTCTTTGGGGGAGAAAAGAATTCGGGTATTGGGTCGTGATCTATGGATTCGTGGTCGTGAATTGCAGGCTGTTGCTGGGATGCTTCCTCGAGCGCGATGAATCGAGGACCATCACGGGATCAGCGCGCCGGTTGCGCGGCGTAGGACATGCGGTCCATCAACCAGCTCCAGTCGGGATCGCCCGCGGCGATGGGTGGAGGAGAAAAAAAGAAGTCAGGACGTTCCCGGAGGACCGAGGCTTCCCAAGTGTGGTTCTCCACGTGGCCGTCGGCAAACACGAGGTTCGAGGATCGGTTCGTGCCGATGGTGGGATGGAAAGCGGCGGGCAGGTCGATCCACCTCCGCGAGGTCTGCATGTTGGCGAAGTTGGGGTCGTTGATGGAGTCCTGGTTTTCCTCAAGGAACACGAAGAGGTTGGCCGGGCTGGGGCGATCGACGTCCGAGAACTTCACGAAGAATTTCTCGGCACCGATTTCGGATTGAGAGTTGACCTTGTTTCCGCGGCCGACGGCCATGTTGGCGGAGTAGGAGCGGGCGCGGGCGGTCCAACCCAGAAGCTTTTGCTCGGGTGTCAGCAGCGTGTCCGAGGGGCATCGGTAAAGCCGCGCGTCCCGGGTGTAATCGGCGAGGACGGAGTAACGTCGGTCGACAAGGAATGCGGTGTTGGTGCTGTGCGGACTCGTGTTCCAGCGCATCCATCCCGTAGCCCACGGGCGATAGGAATTCGGGCTGCGGCTTGAGTAATCGATCTCCTGCGGTGTTTGTGCCGCGCCCCCGTGGATCACCATGGGAAACTCGTCCCGATGATCGTCGGCGTAGAGTTGGGTGGCGCGCATGAGGGCGCGGAGGTTGTCGCTGCACACCTCCTGGTTGGATCGGTTGCGGGTGCTGCCGATGGCCGGCAACGCCAGCCCGGCGAGAACACAGGTTCCAGCAACAACGGCGAGGAAGTCGGAGCGGGTGAAGCCGGCGGTGGATTCCGTGCGGGAAGACGTGGAGGAATTCATGGGCGGAAGGATTCGGGTGAAGGATTTCAACGGGGGAGACCGGCTTCGAGACGGGCCCGGAACAGGTTGTCGGTGCCCGATGGGACCAGCAGCGGGGTGACGCCGGCGGTGGGTGCCGGGGCGGTTTCAGTGATGTCGTATCGTTGCCATGGCCCGTTTGGATCCGAGGCGGTCTCGACCATCCAACGGCCCCGGAGGGGGCCCTCGACCGGTTGGGCGTCGAGAGTGAGTGCCGCATCCAGGCGGACGTTCCCGTCGAGGAAGACCGGTGGTTGGATTTCGAGGGTGAGCTTCTGATGGAGGCCGGGGACGGGTTCGCGTTGGAGGAGGAAGGCGGTCATGACGTCCGCGGAGGGAATGGCCATGAGATCGGGGTTGGTCCACGAACCCTGGGTTGCGGCGATCCATTCCAGCAGCGGTGCACCGCCGGCGCGCAGGGCGGCGGAGGAAAGGCCCAGACCCGGGTAAGGCAGGCCGCGCAGGTACGGGAAGCCGTCGTTGCGTTGCGGGTCGATTGCCCAGACCGATGTGAAGTTCCAGTCGGTGTAGGTCGCCGGATCCCGGAGGGCTTCCGGGGAACGGCCGTTGGCATCCGGGACGGCCAGCGGGCTGACCGCGTTGGTGTTCCAGTACACCGAGGTCAAGGTGGTGGGTGGCCCACCCGTAACCACGAAAGGACTGGCAGAAAACGTGGTCTGGATGGGCCCATTGACGTAACAGCGCAGGATGGAGAGGTCCGATCCTTCTCCGATCAGGCCTCCGCCACGCGAGATCTGTTCGATGACGCCGGAAAAGAAACTGTCCGCCAAATGGGTACTGGTGGCGTTGCCGACAAGTCCGCCGGCGACTCCACCGCGGGCAATCGATCCGTCAAAACCGGATTGTTGGACCAGGGTACGGAGGGAGGTGCCGATCAACCCTCCAACGCCTGGACCGCCGAGGCGGAAGGAAAGCCGGGCTGTGCTCCACCCGCGGTGGACGAGGGTGTTTTCGGCGTACCCGAGCAGCCCTCCGATGGGGCTGACTGCGGATACGGATCCTGCAGAGGTAACGCTGGTGAACTCGGAATGGTCGGAAACCCCAGTGATGCCGCCCACATGGCTGACGAGGTTTGTTGGCTGGATCGTACCGTCGAAGTGGGTGTCGCGAACAATCGATCGGATGGCATGGCCAGCGATTCCACCGAAGTCCTGCGGCGGGATGCCGGCATACAAGCTGTCAACGGTCCCCTCCGCGACGGTGTCCTTCATGAGGGCCTGGTGGATGCCGGCGACCAGTCCGACGCGTGTTTGGCCCCGGACGTTTCCGGCGACGTGCAGACGTTCCATGGAGGCTCCCCAGTTGTTCCCCACGAGCACGCCCACCGTGGCGGATCCTTGAACCTCGGCGTTGGTGAAATTCAGATCATGGACCCGAGCACCCAATCCCGTGAAACCTATAAGTCCGACCGACTCCTCGCTTCTGCGGGCAATCGTCAGGTCCCGGATCGAGTGTCCCTGCCCATCGAGGACACCGGTGAACGGGGTTGCCTCGGACCCGATCGGCGGGAAGCCTTCGAGGACGTCCGGCGATGTTCCCGGATCATTCCAGGTGCGGGTGACGGCGGCGTCGATGTCCTGAAAGAGGCGATAATGATCGTTCAGGCCGAAGGCCGGATCGCGGCCGATGCGGGCGAGGTCCTCGGCGGAACGGACAGCGTGGGAGCGGTTGAACTCCACGCGCACGGTGCGGCTGGCATCCAGCGTCACGGTGACCGATTGACCGCGGGGGCCCGTGGTGTCCAGGCCGGACCATCCCCGGAGCTGGTTTGGACCTTCGTCGGGGATTGCGGTGAGGGTGACGACATCGCCCGCGGCGTAGGAGGGCTTGGCTGGGGTGACGGTGACCGAACCGGGACCTTCGACCACGACGCGCAGGGTGATTTCCGCAGATTGCCACGCAGGTCGCGGGATCGAGCGGCTTTCCTCCATGGACCAGTCGCCGATGAAGTCCCAGCCGGGGAAGGACGACTGCTGGCGGAGTTGGGCGCGGGTGAGTGGCGTGCCGGCTTGGGGAACGTTCGGTGTTCCCGCACCCAGCAGGAAGTACGAGTCCTCGACGAGCGCTGAAGCGCCGGTGAAGGGAAACGCCGGGAAGGTTTCGTTCAGACCGACCAATCCGCCGACGTCCGCCCCGTTGGCGGTGACGCTGCCGGTGGCCAGGGATTGCCGGATGCGGCTGCCCGAGCGGGGATCGCCGTTGCGTCCGACCAGACCGCCCGCTTCCGAGATGGCGTGCACGGTGCTGGTGCTGACGGACAGTTCAACGAATCCGCCCGCGGTGTTCTCGCCGACGAGTCCGCCGGCCTGGTTGCCGCCCAGGACAAGGCCCGATGCGGTGGATTCCGCGATCTGTCCCGCGTAATTGACCCCGACGAGTCCGCCGGTGCGGTAGTCCCCGGACACTTCTCCGCTGGCCGCTGTCTCGATAAGACGTCCCGCAAAGTTTTCGCCAACGAGTCCACCGGCCGCCATCGGCGAGGATACCGGTCCTGAGCTGGTGCTGGTGGCGACGAATCCATTGCGGTTGATGCCAACCAATCCGCCCGCCAGAAGCTCCGTTGCGTCCACGGTTGCCGAGGTTGTGCTGGCGGTGATGGTTCCCAGATTGACCCCCACCAGGCCGCCGACGGAGTCGTTGCCTTGGATCGCGCCGTGCGCGCGGGAACGTTGGATGGATCCGCCCCAGTTGACCCCCACGAGCCCCCCGACCTCGGAGCCGCCGAGAACGGAGGCCTGGGATTGGGCGTCGGCGATGACGCCGGTGGAGAAACCCACGCCACCGCCAACCTGTGTGCGACCGGTGACCTGCGCGGAAACCCGGGATCCGAGAACACCCCCACCGTCGAGGGTGCCGGCCCAGGCGCCCACGCGTGAGCGGCCTGAAACCGTTCCTTGAACCTCCAAATCATCCCAGACGCTCGTCATCGAATATCCCACGAGCCCGCCCACATGATTCGTTCCGGTGACGTTCGCGGAGAGTCGCAGACTGCTTGCGGAGGAGCCAACGGCGTCGCCGACGAGTCCGCCCACGCTGGCCCCGCCCGTGACGGTCGCTGCGATCGTGGCCTCGGTGAACGTGCTGTTGCGCGCACTTCCGACGATTCCGCCGGTGGCCGAGCGGCCCACCACGGTGAGGTTGGTGCCGTTTGCGCGGACGAGGGTGGTGGAGTCGAGATAGCCGATCACCCCACCCACCCGGTGTCCCCCGGTGACACTGCCGGAAGCGGTGGCGTCCTCGATCGTGCCGGAATCGTTCCAACCGCAGATGCCGCCGATGTGATGACTGGAGGGCAGGGCTTCGACGCGGCCATTGAACTGCACCCGTCGGAGCTGGCCTTTGGGATTGGTTCCCACAATCCCGCCCACGTCGTCGCGTCCGGAGATCACCGCGGCGTTCTGGCAGTCTTCCACGATGCCGCTGTTGATGGCGACAATGCCACCGACTTCCAGGAGGCCGTTGATCTGGCCGGTGACGGAACAGCGGAGGATCCGGCCGGCGTTGCGCGCGGCGATGCCGCCGACGGTGGACATGCCGGCGATGCGGGCGTCGGTGAGTCGCAGGTCGCTGATGACGGCCCCAGCGCCGACCCAGCCGAACAGGGCGGCGTGGGAGTTGGTGGGCGAACCGATCTGCAGTCCGCGCAACGTGTGTCCGTTGCCTTCGAACACCCCGGTGAAGCTGCGTGCGTTCGCCGGCGCGATGGGTTCGAAGGGCGGTTCACCGGTGAAGTCGAGATCGGCGATCAGCCGGTAGCGGTCGTTGAGCTCGAAGCCGGGTTCGCGCCCGATGCGGCGCAGGTCGGCGGTGGATCGGAGTTCGTGAACGGACCGGAAGACGGCGACGATCCGCTTGTCGATGTCGGCGGTGACCTTGGTGGTGGTTTGCGCAGGTGCTTCCACACCCCCGCCCAGCCAGCCGAGGAATTCGGCATTGGGAGCCGTCGGGGAGGCCTGGAGGTCGACGACGCTGCCGGGCGTCTGGCGGGCTTGCGGGGACAGGAGTTGGGCGGTGCCGGGACCGCGGACAGCGACGGCGATGTCGATGTTGGCGGGAAGCCAAGTGAGGCGTGGGAAGACGCGTGCGGCGGGAGGCGTCCAGACGCTGCCCAACAACCAGTTGGTGAAGCTCGCGGGCCGTTGCATCCCGTCGGCGTCGAGCGGGAGTCCGGTGGCCGACTGTGACTGTCGGGAGTCGCTGGTATTCCAGTAGGACGAATCCGTGCGGGCTTCGGGGGCGGCGTGGCCGATCAAGCCGCCGACCGCGTTGCGCCCGTCGACCGGACCGGTGGCAAACGACTCCCGGATCAAGCCGTTGGTGTTGCCACTATAGAATCCAACCAATCCGCCGACGCGCTGGTGTCCAAAGGTCACCGCCGTGGATGAACACTGGACGATGAGGCCGTGGAGGTTGGCGCCGACGAGACCGCCGGTGGCGGATCCATCGAGGGTTCCCTCAGCAAGTCCGGTCGCAAACGAGCGTTCAATCACGCCCTCATTCCAGCCAACCAGTCCGCCGACGTTGTAACGGCCCGTCACGGTGACGTTGGCAGCCGTCTGCCGTACCAGGCCGCTCTGGAGTTGGGGGTTGTTGCGGCGGGGATCCCTGTTCTCGCCTGTGATGCCCCCGACCCCGTTCCTGCCTTCGACACGCCCGTGGACGGTGCAGTTGGAAATGCTTCCGGCATTGAAGCCCGCCAGGATTGCGGATGCGTCTCTTCCGACGACTACGGTGTTGGTCAGGTGCAGGTTTTGGATGACGCCGTTCACCCGCAGTTCACCCAGCAGGCCGACGCCGTCTTCGTTGGGGCGTCGGATGGTCAGGTTGCGGATGGTGAACCCGGCGCCGTCCAGGGTTCCCTCGAATCCGCGGAGCCGTTTGCCGATTGGCGGGAACCCAGCTGGCCACGTGGCGCTTTCCGAGGCATCGATGTCATTGGCGAGGCGGAAATGCTCCGTAATCGTGATGAGCTCCGTGATCCACACCAACTCGCTCAGGGTCGTGATCAGGTAGGGTTCCGTGGCGGTGCCAAATCCGGACGGTGTGGTGGAGACCTGGGCGTGAACGAGGCCGGCGAAGGCGGAGAGCATCGCCAGCGGGCGCCAGACGCGCCGGAGCGGATTCAGAGTCATGGGATCGGTCAAAGGGTTGGTTCTGATTCAGCAGTGACAGTCGGAAATAGGTCTTCGGGTGTCGGGATCGTCAACGGCTGTTCCGACAGGCCAGTCTGCCGAGCCTCACGCAGGATCTTGGCGGGCCGGTGGAGGGTGGTGCTTCTGAAGGCCACCCCCCACCGAGAGAAGCCACGGGGTGGCGATGTCCTCATCGCCATGGGAAAGGCTTTGGAACGGCGACGAGGACGTCGCCTCTCCGTTCCATGCGGTGCGGGTGCGTCCTGCGGTCAGCGCCGGGTGAGGGCACCCGGCCTTCAAAGGGGCGGGATGCGCCGCCGTACCATCCGTTCCAGCAGGTTCCGGGTGATCCTCTGGATCCGGGCATCGGGTCCCTTCGGTGTGGTGTAGACCGAGGGCCGCATATACCCCGGAGGCGCGCTCAGCCCGTCGCCCCACCAGATGGTGGCCGCGTTGAACACGACGTTGCCCTTCGGGCCGGGATAGAGCGTCGAGGTATAGGTGCCGCCATTCGGTTTGCCGGGCGCTTCCTGCGTGGGCCCGCTGGCCACGATCTCGAGTCCTGGAATTGGCGCGGGATCGCCATGCCATTCCCAACCCACCAGGCCCGGGATGGAATCTCCCGATCGCATGCCCGTGCCTTCGAACAGCCAGTGCTCCGGCCGCACGCAGGTCCAGTCGGCCCCGCCAGTCACCGGACCGGTGCTGTGGGCTCCGACGAGCTCGTTGGCGTAGGGACGTTCATGGGGGAGGGACTTCATGGCGATGAAGTCCCGGGTGCCCCCGGGGGGACCGAAGACACCGGTCCGTTCGAAGATGCGGTGGGGGTTGCCTGCTTTATCCGGAGAAAGCTGGATGCGGCCGCAGACGGCATTCCCGGAAAGGAAGGCGACATTGAGGCCGTCGCGGACGGCGTTCTGGACGTTCCGGAACATCTCCGGGGTCCAGTATTCGTCGTGGCCCACGCTCAGGAAGCCGGGGGCCCGACGCAGTCCGCGGGGATCGGCGTGGGTGTCCTGATTGGAAATATAGGTCAGGTCGTAGCCGTGCTGCTCCAGCCAGAAGGCGATGGGGAATTCCCACAGCAGGAACTCGCCCGAGCCTTGGGAAAGCGGGGCGTCGAAGATCTGGCAGTAACGGCCATAGGGTCGGTTGAAGCTCACCTGGACATCCCCACCCCACCACCACGAATGCTCGCCGTTGTCGTAGAGCGCGAAGTGGTCGGGCCAACGGTTGTAGGCCTGCCAGGTGTGGTCGCTGCACTGGAACAGCAGGTCGGCCCGGCGATCGTCGCGCACGATGAAGACCACGTAGCTCTCGATCCCGGTTCGTTGCGTCCGGAGCCGCCCGAGGTAGACGCCGCTCAACCAATCCGACGGGATCCGCAAGGTCGCGGACACCGCCCATTGGCAGTCGCGAAGCCGCTTCGCCCCGATGGCTGGCATGGGTTGGGGGCTGCCCTGAAGGTGGGCGATGCCGCCCATCCGGCGTCCTCCCAGACCGCCGTAATACCCGAGCCGATAGAACTCGATGTCGAAGGGCTCCGCCGGATCGGTGCTGACGTGGATCCGGAGGGTGTCGCCGGCGCGCACCCGGGTGTGGGAGCAGTACCCTTCGATGGTTTGCGACCGCCAGCCCGTGGCCTTGTCAACGCGTGTGGAGGTGAGCATCCAGTCGCGGGTTCCCGGCAGATCGTTCTCGCGTCGGATCCGATCCGAACCCGGTTTTGGCAGGAGCAGGTTCGGCGCGGTGCACCCGGCAGCGATCGCGGCGGGGGTGAGGGCGGCCATCTGGCGAAGGGCGCTGCGACGGGAGATGCGAGGCATGGCGGAAGGTGGCATCCGGAGGGGGAGAGTTTGAAGTTTCAAGATTCAAGATTGAAGCCAGGCCCCTGACTCGTGACCTCGTTGGCTACGCCTGCCCGAGGTAGCAGACGACGTGAGGAGGCTGTGAAGGAAGTTCCCAGACTCCAGATGCCAGATTTGTGACCTCACCCGGCGGAGGGAGGGGGAGAGTTTGAAGATTCAAGATGGAAGCCACGCCGGGTGAGGGAACCCGGCCTACAGCCTGATTGTAGGCCGCGTGCCCCCAAGCGGCGCCGCCCATTCTTTTGCCCAACTTGGCGGATGACCGGCAGAAGGGGCGCGCTTAGGGTTTCGCCATCCACTATGGCAACGATTGCGGTTCTGGGAACATTCGACACGAAGGGCGACGAACACGGGTACGTCGCGTCATTGATCCGGGAGCGGGGGCATCAGGTGCTGCTGATCGACGTAGGCACGTTGGAGGCCCCGAAGTTGGCGGCGGACGTCGGGCGTGAGGTGGTGGCCAAGGCCGCCGGGGCCGACCTCGCCGCGATCGTCGTCCGCAGGGATCGGGGTGAAGCGGTGGCGGCCATGACGAAGGGGGCACCCATCGTGCTCGCGGACCTCCAACGGCAGGGGCGGATCGACGGCGTTATTTCATTGGGCGGCGGCGGCGGAACCGCCATCTGCACGTCGGCGATGCGCGCGCTTCCGGTGGGTTTCCCGAAGCTGATGGTGTCGACGCTCGCCAGCGGCAACACGGCGCCCTACGTGGGCGTGAAGGACATCGCGATGATGCCCAGCGTGGTCGACGTGGCGGGATTGAACCGGCTTTCACGAAAGCTCCTCGCCCAGGCCGCAGGTGCGATCTGCGGGATGGTGGAGGCGAAGGTTTCCGGTGGCGGGGAAGACAAGCCGGTGATCGTCGCGTCCCAATTCGGCAACACCACCCCGTGCGTCACCCACGCCCGCCAGTTGCTGGAGGCGGCGGGCTTCGAGGTGATGATCTTCGCCGCCACCGGTACCGGCGGGCGGACCCTCGAGTCGTTGGTGGAGTCGGGGATCGTGGCCGGCGTTCTCGACATCACCACGACTGAGTGGGCGGATGAATTGGCGGGCGGCGTCCTGACGGCGGGTACCACGCGGTTGGATGCGGCGTCGAAGGGCGGGGTGCCCGCGATCGTGACGCCGGGTTGCCTCGACATGGTGAACTTCGGTGAGCCCGCGTCGGTCCCGGCGAAGTATGCAGGCCGGAAGTTCTATCATCACAACGCGCAGGTGACCCTGATGCGGACGAACCCGGAGGAGTGCGCCGAGTTGGGTCGGATCCTTGCCGCGAAGTGCAACCAGTCGACCGGGCCCGTGACGGTGCTGATTCCCCTGGGTGGCATCAGCGTGATCAGCGCGCCGGGGCAACCCTTCCATTCGCCGGAGGCGGACGCGGCGTTGTTCGGGGAGTGGAAGCGGAACCTCCGACCGGACATCCGGGTGGTGGAGTATCCGGGCAACATCAATGATCCCGCCTTCGCCGAGTTGTGCGTGCAGGAGTTGGTCGCGTTGATCCCGCGGAAGTGAGCGCGGGGCAAGTGGCGTTTGGGAAAGGATTCGGGGCGGCGATGTCCTCATCGCCATTGGGAATGGCTTTGGAACGGCGACGAGGACGTCGCCACCCCGTTACATGCGGGGGCAGTGTCAAGATGCGCCCTGGCCCACGCGAAAATCGAAACCTTGGTTGCGTCGACAGTGGTCGGCGCGCTACCAAGGCAGGCATGCCGAGTGTCGGGGACCAATTGCGGGAGGGTCGTGAACGTCGCCAGTTGAGCGTCATGGAGGTGGCGAACGCGACGAACATCAAATCCGACTACGTCCGTGCCATGGAAGAGGGCGACTGGCGGACCTTCAGTGCGCCCGTTTACATCAAGGGCTTCGTCCGGACCTACGCGACCCACCTGAAGCTGGATGTCCGCACGCTGGTGGAGCAGTTGGAGGCGGAATTGCTGGCCAATCCCGAGACCGCCAATCCGCCCTCGTTGACCGGCCAACGCGATGGGCCGCTCGATTGGGTGATGTTGCAGTTTTCCCGGGTGCGCTGGGTGATCGTGTTTCCGGTGATGGTCGGCATTGGGGTGATCGTGGCCGGTGTGTACGGACTGAAGGCCTGGAAGCAGCAGAATCAGGCAGCGCCGCCTCCGGCGACGACGCTGGGCCCCGGCCTTTATCAGCGGCCGCGTCCGGCGGTACCCACCACCTTGCCCGTGCCAACCAACGGGCCGTCGGCCACGCCGGTGCGTGGCGGGCGTTGAGGGGGGCAAGTTTCAAGATTCAAGTTTGAAGGCCGGGTGACCTCATCCGGCGTCGGTTGCGTGTTTGTCGCTTGGGGGCACGCGGCCTTCATGGGGAAACCCGGCTTGCTTCGGTGGAAGATTTGCTTCGCCTGCGCGGGGGGAGCGTTTACCACTCCTCGCACATGCAGGTTCCGTTTCTGAACCCGGGCGCGCAGACGACCGCCCTTCGAGCCGAGTTGATCCAGGCCCTCACCGAGGTCCTGGATCGCGGACACTTCATCCTTGGGCCGCAGGTGGCCGCGTTGGAGCAGGAGATCGCCGCCTTTGTCGGGGCCGGCCTGGGCATCGGCGTGAACTCGGGTTCGGATGCGCTCACGCTGGCCTTGCGTGCGCTGGACGTCGGTCCGGGGGATGAGGTCATCACCACGCCGTTCACCTACATCGCCCCGGCGGAATCCGTCATCCAGGTCGGCGCAAAGCTCGTGTTCGCCGACATCGATCCGCGGACGTTCACCCTGGACGTTGCCGAGGTGGCCCGTCGGATCACCCCGCGCACGAAGGCGATCATCCCGGTGCACCTGTTCGGGCAGGCGGTGGGGTTGGATGCCCTGTTGCCGCTCGCCCGCGAACGCGGGATCCGCATCGTCGAGGACTGCGCGCAGGCCATCGGCGCCACATGGCGCGGGCGTGGGCTTGGGTCGATCGGCGACATCGGGTGCTTCAGCTTTTATCCAACCAAGAATCTCGGGGCCGACGGCGATGGCGGCATGTGCGTGACGTCGGATGAAGCGTTGTCAAAGAAGCTTCGGATGCTGCGCGTGCACGGGATCGAGCGTCGCTACTACCACGATCTGCACGGGTACAATTCGCGTCTGGACGAGATGCAGGCGGCGATCGTGCGGGTGAAGCTGCCGCACCTGAAGCGCTGGACCGAACGACGCGGCGAGATTGCGGCGCGCTATTCCGCCGGATTGGCCGGTTCCTCCGTGGTCGTGCCGCATACGTCCGAAGGAAACGCCCATTGCTGGCATGTGTATGCGGTGTTGAGCGATCAACGGGATGCGCTCCAGACGCATCTCGCCGCCAACGGGGTGCCGACGCTGATCTATTACCCGCAGCCGTTGCACCTGCAGAAATGCTACGCCGACGTCGGATGGAAGCCCGGTGATTACCCGGTGGCCGAGTCCGTCTCCCGCAGCATCCTGCCGTTGCCGATGTATCCCGAATTGACCGATGCCCAGGTCGATCACGTCATCGCGGTGGTGAGAGAGTTTGAAGGTTGAAGATTCAAGTTTGAAGGGGGGGCAGGTTCCCCGCCTCGTGACCTCGTCGGCTACCGAAGCAGGGTAGCAGACGACGTAAGGAGGCTGCCGAAGCAGGGTAGCAGACGACGTAAGGAGGCTGTGGATGAAGAGTTCCCAGGTCCCAGATCACGCGGCGGATTCAAGAACCACGCCGGGTGAGGGCACCCGGCCAACACCGGGGGATCAGGAACTGGCGCCTCCGGGTGAGGGCACCCGGCCTTCAATCAGGGTTGCCTGTTCAGCGTGGGGTCAGGCCGTAGCGACGCATCAGGACGGGCTCCAACCCCCGTACGTTGGGAGCCCTGAAGTCTGCGGAATTCCTGCCGGCTTCGATGAGTTGGCGGGTTTCCTCGTCGAGCTTCGCGTCCTTCATCCAGGCGTTGGCTTCCTCGGGGTGCTCCTGGATCCAGCCTTGGGCGAGACGGACGATCTCCTGCTGACGCCGGTCCGCATCCTGGATGGCTCCGGCCCACTGGAGGGCGGAC
>CBDIPJ010000017.1:0-128146 GCA_965283655.1 Limisphaerales bacterium
TACGAAGCCCGGACTTGCGTCCGGGCTTCGCGGTCTTTTTGGGTCTGATCGCCGTGTTGCCCTTCCAGGCTCTTCTACATGACATCGACGGGGGTATGAGCCGCCCGGTACCGGAGGGGTACGTGCCTGGCGAGGAAAGAGGATTGAACCTCGCCCGATTTCTGGAACTGGGGGGGACATCCAGAATCAGCACCCGCGGCTGTTGGCAAACCGATCAAGGGCAGTCGCAATGCCGACTGATCGATATGCGGGGTTTGATTCGATGCATGCATGTAGACGGAAGCCTGATGGCGTTCTTTTTGTAGGGTCATTCCCGACAGCTGTGCAAGATCGAAGTGCATATGTCCGGGGAAAGCTGACAGCTCACTGGTTGGAAATGAGCCTTGCGGCGTCGTGCGCCCATCCGTCAGTTTCTGGGCGCCCGATTTCGAACATCTGAAAGCAGGGTACCTTCCACTTTGTGAAAGTCTTCACTGGGAATTCCAACCCGGCCCTTGCCCAGGCCATTTGCGAGTCGATCAACATGCCGCTGGCACGATCGACTGTACGTCCGTTTCCAAACGGCGAAACATTCGTCAAGATCGACGAAAATGTCCGGGGGCAGGACGTTTTTGTAGTTCAGTCCACCAGCCCGCCGGCAAACCAGCACCTGATGGAAATGTTCATCATGATCGATGCTCTGCGCCGGGCGAGTGCATCTCGGATCACAGCAGTGCTGCCCTTTTATGGATACGCACGCCAGGATCGAAAGGATCAGCCGCGGGTACCGATCACGGCCAAGTTGGTAGCCAACCTCATCGTGGCTTCCGGAGCCCATCGCGTGCTGACCATGGATCTTCATGCGCAACAGATCCAAGGGTTCTTCGACATTCCCGTGGATCATTTGTACGCGGCTCCAGTCATCTTCGACTATCTGAAGAAGTTGGCGCTTCCGAATCTTGTGGTCGTCAGCCCGGACCTCGGTGGTTTGAAGATGGCTGCGGCTTATGCGCAGACTTTGGGCACTGAGTTGGCGATTGTTGCCAAGCGACGGAAAAGTCCTACGGAGACAGAGGCTATCTCTGTCATCGGCGATATCGAAGGTCGCAACGTTTTGCTTGTCGACGACCTGACTGAGACGGCCGGCACCTTGGTCAACGCGGCTGCGCTTCTCAAGAGTCGTGGCGCACATCAGATTCGAGCGTGCGTGTCGCATGCCCTCATCAACGAGTTGGGCGCCGAGAGATTGAGGAAATCCGCGATTGACGAACTGATAACGACCGATACTGTCGCCCGCTCTGCGGTCGAAGGTGTGAATGTTACCACTCTTTCGGTTGCTGGCTTGCTGGGCGAGGCGATCAAACGGATTCACAGCAATTCGTCGGTCACGTCGCTCTTTGAGTTCAAGGGTTGATCCTGCGGATGGTCCGAAGGATTGGCAGATACGACTTCGAAATGAAAAGTTTGGCATTGAGCGCATTTGCGCGCACCCACAAGCGCCGTAAAGGCGCCCGTCAGGTTCGGTCAACCGGCCGGATCCCCGCAAACATCTACGGCAAGACAGCGGCTGCCCAAAACTTGGAAGTGGATTCCAAGGATTTCGGTCTGTTGGTGGGGAAGGCCCACTCCGAGATCATCCTTGTCGACCTGACCATTGCTGGGGACGCCCGTCCCTCTCGTTTGGCTCTGGTGCAGGATGTTCAGCATCATCCGCTCGATGGACATGTCCTGCACGTCGACTTCCATGAGGTCCAGCCCGACGAGAAGGTCACCATCAAGGTTCCCGTCGAGACCACTGGCGATTGCGCTGGAGTCAAGGCGGGCGGCACGCTCGAGCATGTCCTTCTCAAGCTTCGGGTGCGTGCGCTCCCCAAGGATCTTCCGGAGAACATCCTCGTCGATGTGACTTCCTTGGAGGTCAACAAGAGCATTCATTTGGGTGACATCGTTCCTCCTTCTGGAGTCGAGATCCTTGGCAACAAGGAAGTCACGGTCTTGGCTTGTGCCGCTCCCGTGACTGCTGAAGCCGAAGCGGCTCCTGCTGCTGGAGCTGAAGCAACCAAGCAGCCCGAGATGATCAAGGAGAAGAAGGGTGAGGAAGCTTCGAAGGCCGACGACAAGAAGGCCGGGGACAAGAAGAAGTAGTCGGTACCGCGGTCTTGTCGGACCGTACATCCTCCTTCGGTGGTGGCGAGGCTTGAATGAAAAGGCGACTTTTAATTGCCGGCCTCGGTAACCCTGGACGGGAATACGTGTATACAAGACATAATGCCGGATTCATGCTGGCAGACCGCTTGGCAAGCCGTTGGGGCTTGTCCTGGCGGGCGGAAAAAAAGTTCTTTGCAGAGGTTGCAGAAGGCGTTGCGGTTGGCCAGAGCGTCGTGCTCTGCAAACCGCAGACCTACATGAACAACAGTGGGGAGGCGATTGGAGCCATCATTGGGTTTCATCGCATCCCTACCTCGGATGTCCTTGTAGTTGTAGATGACGCCGACCTTTCCCTGGGCTCCATGCGAATGCGGCCAGAGGGTGGGGCGGGTGGGCATCATGGTCTGGAGTCGATCGAGTCTCACCTTGGGTCAAAGGCTTATGCCCGCGTCCGACTGGGAGTTGCTCGGCCCGATCAAGGGGTTCGTGACATAGCAAATCACGTTCTCGGGCGTTTTGGCGCAACCGAAGTAGATATTTGGGAAAAGGTGCTGAACCGGGCTGTCGAGCAGGCGGAAGCTTGGCTTGGGTCTGGTGTGGCAAAGGCGATGAATCTTTACAATGGGTCGGTGGTTAAGTAGCCGACCAAAAACTGGAGAATGCTGTGAAACGGTACGAAGGACTGTTCATTTTGAACTTGGCTGGTAAGGAAGAGGGCCTGAAAGAGGCTGTGGACCGAGTGGCTGCCGAAATCTCGGCGGTTGGCGGCAAGGTTGAAACCATCCAGAAGATGGATAAGAAGGCGTTCGCTCGGGTGGCCGACCGCCGGATCAGCTCAGGTCACTACGTGAACGTGATTTTTGAGGCTAAGCCTGCCGCGATTCTCGATCTCCAGAAGCGCATCCAGCACTCCGAGGAAATTTTCCGCGCCTTGTTCACGGAGGCTTCGGAAACCCCCGCTGTGGTGGTTCCAGTGGAAGCCTGAAGACTCACGCCTGATCTCCAACTGCAATGTCAAACTTCAACAAGGTCTACCTGATGGGGAACCTGACTCGGGACCCCGAGCTTCGGTATACTCCCAAGGGGCAGGCGGTGGTGAAGCTTGGTTTGGCAGTGAATCGACGTTACACCACCGAATCAGGCGAGGCGCGGGAGGAAGTCACGTTCGTCGACATTGACGCGTGGGGAAAACAGGCTGAGGTCATCTCGCAGTACTGCAAGAAAGGTCGGCCTCTTTTTGTTGAGGGTCGTTTGCGTCTGGACCAATGGGACGACAAGACCACAGGACAGAAGAGATCGGCCTTGAAGGTACACCTGGAGGGCTTCCAGTTTATCGGGGGACCGCCAACAGGCGAGGGCGGTGCTCCTGCATCAGCCCCTGTCTCGAGGCCTGCGAGCCGGTCGACTTCCCCCACGCGCAGTCCGGACCCCGCCCCGGCTCCATCGGATGTCGAGGCTCCGCCCTCGGATGATGATGATGTGCCGTTCTGAATGATGTTTAGAGAGTCCCGGGAATGAACTGGGAACAGGACAAGTTGAGATTTAATCGGTATAGCAATTAACACCCCTTTTTATGGCGAAGACAGAAGTGATCTTGGTTCAAAATGTGGTCGGTCTTGGTGGCGAGTCGGATCAGGTGAAGGTTTCTGCGGGTTATGCCCGGAACTACCTCGTTCCTCAGGGGCTGGCCATCTCATTGAATGGCGCCAACAAGCGCCGGTTGGAAGCGTTGCGGCAACGCCGCGCTGAGCGTGAGGCCCATGAGCTCAACACGATGTCTGAGCTCGGCCGCAGCCTCTCGAAGGTCACGATCACCCTCCCGGTCAAGACTGGTGACGATGGGAAGATGTTCGGAAGCGTTACCTCCGGTACCATTGCGGACGCTCTCCGCACGCAGTTGGAAGTCTCCCTCGATAAGCGGAAGATCCACCTCGAGAAGGCGATCCACGCACTGGGTGAGCATGAAGTTGAACTTCGTCTCCACCCGGAGGTTCGTGCAAACCTCAAGGTCGTGGTCGTCAGCGCCAACCCAAAGCCCGAAGTCGTGGCTGAAGTGACTGCAGAACCTGCCAAGGCTGAGAAGCGCTCCTCCCGGAACGCCATCAACCGCAAGGGTGCTTCGACCGAAGCGGCCAAGTAGTTCAGCTGTTCCACCGTTCGTAGCACAGACCCGGATTTACCTCCGGGTCTTCTTTTTTGGTGGGAAGGGGAACTCGGACTTCTGGACATCCAGAGGGAGGGTCCTCTTGGGCGCCGGATGAATTGTGAAGAACCTCCAACAACCCGGGCTTCCCACAACGCTCACACCGTTCATTTTGCTCTCATGGCCGACGAGTTTGTTGAATCGGGTAGTTTCACCTCCGACGTGATGCCTGTTCCTGTCGAGGCAATGGCACCAACGCGTCGGGAGGGTCCGAATTTGCGCAAGGGCGGCAAGAAGAAGCCCGCTGTGGACCTGTCCCGGCTCGATCGGTTGCCCCCTCACTCGTTGGAGGCGGAGCAGGGGGTTCTCGGCTGTGCCTTGTTGGCTCCCAACGATTGCATTGGGCAATGCGTAGAGCGTCTGAAATCGGGGCCTGAGGTGTTTTATGATCTTCGTCATCAGACGCTCTACGAGCTTCTCGTGGCGATGTACGATCGCAAGGACGCGATTGACCTGATCACACTTGGACAAAGGCTGAAGGATAACGGCCAGCTCGATGGGGTTGGAGGCCTCGCCTACCTGTCCCAGTTGATGGATGCGGTTCCGAGTGCTGCCAACCTTTCTTTCTACCTTGATATTGTCCGGGAGAAATTCGTGCTTCGTCGCATTCTGGCGACCTGCACGGAGGTGTTGGGAAAAGTCCAAGGGCACGAGGGTACGGTCGATTCGTTGCTTGATGAGGTGGAGCGGGACATTCTGAAGATCAGTGAAGATCGGGAGGAGATTGGAAACCGATCGATGAAGGAGTTGGTCCGGAGCGCGGTGGACATGATCCAAGAGTACCACCAGCGAAAGGGGGGGCTCACCGGACTTCCCACGGGATTTGCTGATTTTGACAAGATGACCAGCGGGCTTCAGCCGGCTGATATGGTTGTGATCGCCGCCCGTCCGTCCATGGGCAAGACGTCGTTGGCCATGAATATTGCCGAACACGTTGCAGTGGAAGTTGGGCAACCCGTCGGGGTATTCAGTCTGGAAATGACCTCGGAATCGTTGGTCATGCGTATGCTGACCTCACTCGCGAGAGTGAATGGCCGGATGATCAGAGATGGGTTTCTTTCAGAAGGAGACTTCCGTCGATTGACTGCTGCGGCGTCTAAACTCAGCCGTGCTCCGATCCATATCGATGACACCCCGGGACTTTCGATCCTTCAGCTTCGGGCGCGCGCCCGGCGGATGTGGCAGCAGCATGGGATCAAGCTGATCGTCATCGATTACCTCCAGTTGCTTCACTCGACATCCAAGAAGGCGGCGGACTCGCGTCAGCAGGAAGTAGCCGAGCTTTCCAACGGGGTGAAGGCACTCGCGAAGGAACTCAAGGTACCTGTCATCGTGTTGTGTCAGTTGAACCGCGACCTGGAGAAGGACAAGGACCGGAAGCCCAAGCTTTCCGATCTTCGTGAATCTGGCGCAATTGAGCAGGATGCCGACTTGGTAGGTTTGCTGTACCGGCCGTCTCAGGAGGACGAAGATCCCAAGCGTGATGAGACCGAAGCGCGTGATGACGGGATGGCCGCCACTCCGGTCAATCTTTTGATCGCCAAGCAGCGGAACGGTCCGACAGGGGATGTTTGCCTGACATTCCTCAAGGGAATAACCCGATACGAAAGCGCTTCCAAGATCGCGCAGGCTGACTGAGTTGGATGTTCGAACCGGCGATTGAACAGGGTTTGAGCCAAAAGGTCCGTGATTGGGAGTTGCGTGGTCGGCAACCGATTGGGTTTCATCGCGCGTCCGAATCCGTAGAATCTCCTCATGAAATCAGCAGTCCGCCCGTGGAATCGAATTTGCGCCGTCTTGCTGGCGTGCCTTCACATGGCAGCGCAGGCCCAGGAGGCTCCCACGGTTCAGAAGGTGTTGATCGTCCATGTCGGTCCTGCGACCGTTTCTGACCAGTTGATCCGGGCCAATATGCGAGTGAAGGAAGGGGAGCCTTTCTCACAGGATGCTGTTGATGCGGATGTCCAGAACCTGCACAAGACCGGCTACTTCCAGAATATCCGGGTTGGCCGGGAGGTGGATGCGCGCGGAATTACCCTGACGTACCGGGTTCAGGCGAAGCCCGTACTTACGGAAGTACGATTCTCCGGGAACAAGAAGTACCGCGACAGCAAGCTCCGAAAGAAGCTTACCTCCAAGGTTGGGGAGCCACTGGATCAGCTGAAGCTCTTCAATGACGCCCAGGAAATCCTCAAGATGTACCAGAAGGCCGGTCTTCAGAAGACCGAGGTAGTGCCCGTTCCGTCCATCAACGAAGATCTTGGGCGGGGCATTGTGACTTTCGAGGTTCGTGAGGCTCCAAAGATCCGCATCAAGGACGTCATCTTCGACGGAGCTGGAGAAATCAGCACCCGCAAACTGCGGCGGGTAGTGAAGACGCGTCGGTGGTGGATGTTCTCGTGGATCACTGGCTCAGGAAAGCTGAAGGACGATGTTTTCGAGGAAGACAAGGAACGTCTTCGGGACTTCTACACGGAGCAGGGCTACATCGATTTCGAGCTCAAGGATGTGCGCTTCGAGAGTCCGTCTACCAATCGAATGATCGTCCGGTTCCAAGTGGAGGAGGGAACCCAGTACCGGGTTGGTGCTGTCCAGTTCCAAGGGAACGAACTTTTTTCCCGGGATGAAATCGTAGCCAACCTCCGGACCCGCGACGGTGACAAGATCAAGCAGGGGCTGATTCTGAAGCCCGGCGAGAAATTTACTCCCAAAAGCCTGCAGCGGGATGTCGATGCTATTCGCGACTTTTATGGATCGCGTGGGTACATTGATACGTTTGTTGAATCCGAGAAGGTGCCGAACGTGGAAAAGGGCACATTGGATCTCAACTACCGTCTTGAGGAAGGTACCAAGTCCTACGTCGAGAAGATCGAGATCAAGGGCAACGTGCGGACCAAGGACAAGGTCATCCGCCGTGAGTTGGCGATCACCCCGGGTGAGACGTACGACACGGTTCGAGTTAAGTTGAGCAAGAGCCGACTCGAGCAGATGCAGTATTTCGAGAAGGTGGATACGACGCCGGAAGATACCGAGATCCCAAATCGCAAGAACCTCGTGATCGGGGTCGAAGAAAAGCGGACCGGCAACGCCATCATGGGTGCCGGCTTCAGTTCCATCGATGCCTTGGTGGGCTTCGTCGAGGTCAGTCAGGGCAACTTTGATCTGTTCAATCCACCAACCTTCACTGGTGGTGGCCAGAAGGCGCGACTCCGACTTCAAGCGGGTACCCGGCGTCAGGACTATGTCGCCACGTTCATTGAGCCGTGGTTCCTGGACGGCGCCTCTCATTGAACACCGAGTTGTTTCACCGCCAGTTGAACTTCTTCTCGGAAAACTACGAACAGAGTCAAACGGGCGGTCGGGTAGGGTTGACAACTCAGTTGCCGTTCAACTTGGTTGGCGGCATCAACTACACCCTCGAGTCCATCAATCTCGATTTCGATGATTCCTACCGTGACACGTATCCGGATTCGGTTGTGTTGCAGGAACAGGGCCGACGTTTGGTATCGCGGGTTGGAGCGACGCTGGCGTACGACACGCGCAATTCCTTCCAGTTGCCAACCAAGGGACATCGTATCGAATTGCTTCCGGAACTGGCGGGCGGACCATTTGGGGGCGATTCCGACTATTACCGGATGGAAGTCCGTGCTTCACAGTACTGGAACCCTGGGCGGGCCTTCTCCGAAACGAGTTTCTGGCAGGACGTTTTCGAAGGGCACGTGCTTGAGTTGAGCGGTCGCCTGGGTGTGGTCAAGAGTTACGGGGATGGTGATCGTGGACGGCGGGATCGCGTTCCGCTGTTCGATCGATGGTACCTTGGCGGTCTGACGTCCTTGCGCGGATATCGTTTCCGGCAGGTTGGTCCGCGGGACCCCATCTCAGGAGAGCCTACCGGCGGCGGTACCTATTGGTTCGGTGGGGCGGAATACAGCGTTCCCATTATCGAACGGTTGCGCTTCGCGGTGTTCTATGACGTGGGCATGGTTTATCCGGAGGCCTACAGCTTCGAGCCACAGGATTATGTGGACGGTGGTGGGAATCGACAGACGACCAGGCTTTACAGCGACAATTGGGGTGTTGGCCTGCGGTTGAACCTTCCCATCGGTCCCTTGCGACTCGATTACGGTATACCGATCACGCATGACACCCGGCAGTCTGGAGGGGGTCGCTTCCAATTTGGTGTGGGCTACACGCGGGATTTCTGAATAATTGACGAGGAATTACGACAGCATGAACTCGAATGTGATGAAACAACTGGCCGGCATTGCTGCCGCGTTGATGTTTGCGGCTGCCGCTCAGGCGCAATCGAAGATGGCCGTGGTAGACCTGAAGAAGGTTTTCGACGGTTATTGGCGAACCAAGCAGGCGGACACCCAGCTGAAGGAGCGGGCGGGGGACCTCGAGAAGGCTCGAAACGGAATGGTCGAGGACTACAAGAAAGCCAACGAGGACTTCAAGAAGATGCTGGATGGTCTGAACGACCCTGCCGCGTCGGCTGAAGAAAAGGACAAGCGCAAGAAGGACGCCGAGAAGAAGCAGATGGAGGTCCGCGAACTGGAGCAAAGCATCCGGACCTTCGACGACAACTCCCGGAAGACCATTGTCGAGATGCAGAAGCGCATGCGCGAGTCCGTGTTGAGGGACATCCGCGGCGTTGTCGAGGAGAAGGCCAAGGTGGCCGGTTACCAGGCTGTGTTGGATACCGCCGCCGAATCGATCAACCAGACCCCGGTAGTCGTCTACACGAGCCTTCTGGGTGGCTCCGACGATCTCTCGGATGGAGTGCTGAAGGCACTCAACGCGAACGCTCCCGCTGACGCTGTCAAGAAGGACGAAGAAAAGAAGCCCTGAGAGCATCTTTGGGTTCTTGGAGCTGACACATTTTGAACTCTGGGAGGCGCAGGATTTCCTGCGCCTCTCTTGCTTCAGTCATGAATTCCGCAGTCATCGTCGCGGCTGGAAGAGGAACCCGGATGGGGCCTGGCATTGACAAGCTCTTCCTGGAAGTCGCCGGCAGTCCAGTGGTTGCCCATACGTGGCGCAGGATTGATCGTTGCATTTCCATCGACGAAGTCGTGGTTGTAGTCCGGTCCGGGCTGGAAGAGGCGTTTGTTGAACTGGCAGCAAGACATGTATGCCCAACGAAAAGGTGGCGCATGGTGGTCGGAGGGGCCGAACGACAGGATTCCGTATGGAACGGAGTGAGCGCCACGGATCCGCAGGCCGAGTTGGTGATTGTTCAGGATGGAGCAAGGCCTTGCACCCATTCTGAGCACATTCAGGATTGCATTGAAGCGGCGAGAAATCATGGCGCAAGCGTCGGTGGATTTCGGGTTACGGATACCATCAAGGAATCCGATGGGAATGGGAGGATCTCTCGTCATCTGGACCGTTCTCGTCTCTGGGCAGTCCAGACACCGCAGTGCTTTCGCAGGCATTTGTTGATCAATGCGTTGTCTGAGGTGAAGCGTCTTGGTATCCGGGTTACGGATGACACCGCGGCCTGCGAGCAGATCGGGCAGTCGGTTGTTCTTGTGGAGGGTAGGTGGCCCAATCCCAAGGTGACGACTCGGGAAGACCTTCCCTACGTGGAGCTTCTCTTGCTCCAGGAGTCCCGGTCGTGAGCGGTTTATGGCTCGACGACGTCCATGCGGCTTGAGGCCGGCTCATGAGTTTGGTCTTGTGAGTCCCTTGTCTGGCGAATGAACCTCGGCCCGATGCATGTCCTTCTGGCTGCGAGCGAACTCCATCCCTTTTCGAAGACGGGAGGCTTGGCGGACGCCGTGGCTGCGCTCGGACTGGCGGTCGCGCAAGCGGGTTGCCGGGTGACGGTCATCACACCGCTCTATCGGGGGATCCAGGTGAAATACCCGGAAATCCGTCCGATGGGCTGGCCTTTTGATCTTCGGGTAGGACCAGAACTTGTCTCCGGCCAGTTTCATCGCCTGGATCCTTCTCCGGGCTTGTCGATCTGGTTTGTGGAGCAGTCGGATTTTTTTGACCGACGAGGGCTCTACAACGAGGGGCAGTTGGATTATCCCGACAATGCCCAGCGTTTCCTTTTCCTTTCGAAGGCGGCGATGCTCGCAGCACGCTACCACCCGGATCCTCCCGCATTGATTCATTGTCATGACTGGCAATTGGGACTTCTCCCGCTGCTGGTGCATCATGCCCGAGTCACAGGAACGTGGCCTGAAGCGCCCCGCACCGTCTTTACGATCCACAATCTGGCCTACCAAGGCGTTTTTCCGGTCGAGAGTTGGCAATACACCAATCTTCCATGGTCCTGGTTCCATCTTGAGAGTGCGGCACACCATGGCCGGCTCAACTTCCTCAAGGGGGCGCTTTATCTGGCGGACGCACTCACCACCGTGAGTCCGCGGTATGCGCAGGAGATTTGTACGGCTGAGTATGGCTGTGGACTGGAGGGGGTGCTTCGCCGCCGGGAGCACGACCTGACGGGAATCCTGAACGGAGTGGATTACTCCGAGTGGAACACGAACGCCAATCCTGCCCTCAACCATGCCTACGATGCGCAGCATCTGGCTGGAAAGGGTGCCAACAAGGCATCGTTGCAGTTGGAGATGGGTTTGCCGGTGGATCCCACCACGCCACTTTTCGGAAATATCAGCCGATTAGCCGACCAAAAGGGATGTGACCTGATCGCGGATGCATTGGAGGAACTCCTTCCCAGGACTCCCTTGCAATTCGTATTGCTGGGCAGTGGAGACCCCGTCCTTGAAGCCCGCTTCCGTGGATTGGCCAAGCGCTTTCCGGAGAACGTCGCCGTCAGGATCGGGTTTGATGCCCGTTTGGCCCATCGGATTGAGGCGGGAACAGACTTCTACCTGATGCCTTCCCGATTCGAGCCGTGTGGGCTGAACCAAATGTACTCCCTTCGGTATGGTTCCATACCGATTGTACGGCATACGGGTGGCCTGGCTGATTCGGTGATCGATCCTCGCGATGACGCCGACCGGGCCAACGGGATCCATTTTCAAGAGCCAACAGCGGAAGCCTTGGAATGGGCCATCCAGAAAGCGGTCGTCCTTTATGAGGATCCGGTGGCCATTCACCACTTCCGGGTGAATGGCATGTCAGCGGACCTTTCCTGGAGCAAGCAGGCCGCGGATTATCTCCGGTTGTATCGGGACGTGTTGCACGGTCCCTGATTGGTTGTCGTCCTGAATCCCGATAGTCTTCGCCACGTGTCTGAAACCTTGGTTGTCAACGAAGTCTACCTGAGCCTTCAGGGGGAGAGCACCTTCGCGGGATTGCCCTGCATTTTTGTGCGGCTGACCGCATGCAATCTCCGTTGCTCGTATTGCGATACGGCGTACGCGTTCACTGAAGGAGTCCGCCGCGAGATTGCTGACGTGCGTCGTGAGATCGATGGGCTTGCGGCTTCTTTTGCGCCACCCGCCGCAGGGTCTTCCGAATCCGTGCCTGTTTTCGGTGATCTTTCAAGACACAGGTTGCCCCTCATTGAGTTCACGGGTGGCGAACCATTGCTGCAGCCTCGGGCAGCCGGTCTGATGCGTGAGCTTTGCGACGTTGGCTTCACCGTTCTGGTGGAGACCTCCGGTGCGCATGACATCGGGGTGCTGGACCCACGGATTCGGCGGATCATGGATCTGAAATGTCCTTCTTCGGGCGAGGTCTCACGCAACCGATGGTCGAACCTTTCGCTCCTGCGTGAAACCGACGAGGTGAAGTTCGTGATTGGAACGGAGGAGGACTACGCGTGGATGAAGGTGGTGCTCGAACGGTATAAGCTCCCGCGGATCTGTCCGGTGTTGGTCTCTTGGGTGGCCCCTCTGGCTCCCCACCAACGGGACGCAGCGTTGAAGCCGGTGCCCGAAGGGCACCGCCCGATGTCCCGGCAGGCCTTGGCCGATCGCATCATCGAGGACCGCCTTCCCGTGCGATTCCAGCTCCAGATGCACAAATATGTGTGGTCCCCCGATGCCCGTGGGGTTTGAGGCACACTGATGAATCGCGACGAGGTACTCGAACAGTTACGACGGTTTGAATCCCGAAACATTACCCAGGTTTCGGATTCTGCTGGTTGGCCGATGGTGTGGAAACGGGCGAGGGGAACGACCGTGTGGGATTGCTCGGATCGGAAGTACCTCGATTTGACTGCGGCTTTCGGGGTTGCCGCAGCTGGGCACGGTAATCCTCGGGTGGTGGCGGCGGGGCGTCGTCAGATGGCTACGTTGCTTCACGCCATGGGAGACGTGCATCCGCATCCGGGAAAGGCAAAGCTCCTGGCCGAGTTGAGTCATCGGACGTTTGGTCGATGGGCGGGGCGGGGTGAGGCGAAGAGCATCCTGACCGGGTCGGGGTCCGAGTCGGTCGAAGCGGCATTGAAGACGGCCCGCCTTGCAACGGGGCGTCGGGGAGTTGTTGCCTTCGAGGGTGCGTATCATGGCTTGGGATACGGAGCGCTGAACGCGACGCATAGGGAACATTTTCGCGGACACTTTGAGGATCAACTGGGTGGATTCTGCCACTTCCTGCCGTTTTCATCGTGCGAAGCCTGCGATTGTCCCACGACTGGGGCGGGGTGCCCCCGTCTGGGGAACCTTGCGGCGGCTTTGGATGCAGTGCCGCGTCGCAGTGAGGTGGGTGCCGTGCTTGTGGAGCCCATTCAGGCGAGAGGCGGCATCCGGGTTCCTCCAGCGGGTTTCCTGCCGGTGTTGCGGGAATGGTGTGACCGCAATGGAGCGTTGCTCGTATTGGACGAGATCTACACCGGCTTCGGACGAACAGGAGATTGGTTTGCCTGCGAGCACAGCTCTGTCATTCCGGACTTGGTATGTCTGGGGAAGGCGATGACCGGCGGGTTTCCCATGGGAGCTTGCGTTGGCCGCACGGAGATCATGGATTCAGCCTGGCCGACCTCGGATGGGGAGGCCATCCACACGAGCACGTTCCTTGGGCACCCGGTGGGATGTGCGATGGCGCTCGCGCAGTTTTCTGAGTTGGAAGGGAAAGGTCTCGTCGAGCGGGCGGCTGCGGAGGGAGTTTGGTTGCGCACAGCGCTTGCAGCGGTTTGTGGCAGCATGAGCCACCTGCGCCTTCGCCCGGTGGGGCGGGGGTTGATGGCCGGAATCGAAGTCCGACGCTTGGACGGAACCCCTGCGGGAGACCTTGTCATCCGGGCCATGCACCGTTTGCTTTCCGAGGGGTTCATCGTTCTTCCGGAAGGTGCGGAGGCCGAGGTGCTGAGCCTGACGCCGCCACTGACGATCCGCCGCCGGGATCTGGCGCGGGCTGTTGAAGCCATCCATGGGTGTTTCGAGGATTTTGACGCATGAACCTGTCCGAAATGCGGCGCCTGCTCGCCTCGCGGAATCTCCAGTTGACCAAGAGTCTTGGCCAAAATTTCCTGCACGACGGAAACCAACTCCGACGCATTGCGGCTGCCGCAGACCTGGTGGAGTCCGACCGTGTGCTGGAAGTGGGGCCAGGGCTGGGGCCGCTGACCGAACACCTTCTTGCGAAGGCAGCTGGGGTGCTCGCGATCGAGAAGGACGTTCGTCTGGTCGAGGTCCTCAAGGATCGATTCGGCGCGGATGAGCGGCTGGTGCTCGTTCTTGCCGACGCGCTCGAATGGCTCCGGGAGAATCCCAGGGATTGGACTGGCTGGAAGTTGGTCTCGAACCTGCCCTACTCCGTCGGTTCCCCCATCCTCGTCGAGCTGGCACTCGCCGAGGCTCCACCCCGACGGATGGTGGTCACGTTGCAGTCTGAGGTCATCCAGCGGATCGCCGCCCGACCGGCCACTCCCGAGTATGGTGTTCTCACCCTGCTGCTCGCGCTCAGGTATTCTGTGAAGGAAACCTTCAAGGTGCCTCGCGACTGCTTCTTTCCGGCTCCGGATGTTGAATCCGCGTGTGCCGTCCTCGAACTGAGGCCCGGGGTGGAATTGGATCCCGGTGTGACGTCGACCTACGCTGCCGCAGTCAAGACAGGGTTTGGCCAACGACGGAAGATGATGTTCAAGTTGCTGGCAGGGCTTTGGCCGCGCGATGCGGTGGCATCGGCCTTTTTGAACGCAGGAATCGAGCTCACGGAGCGCGCCGAACGGGTATCCAGGGAGCAGTTCATCTTATTGGCACAAATCCTCTCCCGCACGCCCATGAATCCCGCGGGTTAAGTTCACACGCCACGCGCCACCGTCCAGACCACGACTTCCTCGGCTCCCGCCGAGCGCAGCACCCGGGCCACGGCATCGGTGGTGGAACCTGTGGTCAGGACGTCATCGACGACGATCCACCGGGTGTTCGGGATCGAGAGTCCGGGCACTGGGGCGAAGGCTCGACGGACATTCCTGGTGCGTTCGTCGCGGGAAAGCTGGGTCTGGGTTGAGGTGGCTTCGGTCCGGATGACCAAGTCCTTCCGGACGGGTACCTGGAGGGCGGCCCCGAGCAGGCGTCCGAGACGTTCGGCCTGATTGAATTCCCGCTCCCGTTCCCGCACTGGATGGAGCGGTACGGGTACGACGCCATCCCAGCGCTCCGAACGCAAATCGTCGACGGCAAGAGGAACCCACACGTCGCGGAAGAACGGTTCCAGCCAATAGGCCCGGTGGTATTTGTAGAGGTGGATGGCGTCCCGGGCGGAGCCCTTGGCATGGACGGCTGATCGGGCTCTTGAGTAGGCAGGGGAAAGATCGTGGCAATTCGGGCAGGTGAATCCGTGGGTCAAGGCTCCCTGAAAGGGAAGACCGCATCGTTCACACGCGGGAGGCTGAATAGGGATTACCGCAGCCCTGCAGTCGGCGCAGACCAAGCCATCCGTGGGACGCGCGTGGTTGGCCAGGCAGAGTTGGCATCGTTCCGGGTAGAGCAGGCCAATCAGGGAGCGGAAGGCTGTCCGAAAGGAGTCCGTGAGTCGGGAGGTGCTGGGCATCGGCTGGGTTGGAGGAGCGCGGCCACCAAGACCGCTTGTGCGATCATTAGACCAAAGGCCACCCATCCGTCAAAAAGGCGTCCTGAACCCCAGATCCAGGCGTTGGCTTCGGGAGCAGCAGCGGTGGCGAAGCTGTAGACCTTTAGCCAAAAGATCCATCCTGCGTGCAGCCCGATGGCAAACCCCAAACTCCCCGTGCGCTCCCGCGCCAAGGCCAGCAGGCCCCCGGCAACCACCAGACTGAGCCATCCGGGAACCATGGAGTGCATGTCAGTGAATCCCCGCAGCATTTGGCCCAGGGTCGCGATCCCGGTCCACGCGTGCACCGATTCGGCCTGTGGAGGACGCTCAAAGAAGTGGACCCAGGCGTACACTGCACTGCTGGCAATGGCGCTGGTGAGAAATCCATAGGAACGTCGGAGAAGGCCGTGCAGGAAGCCGCGGAACAGGAGTTCCTCCATGCACGCCACAACAACCGCGGAACCGGCGGCGGATGCCAGGCGTCGAAGCCAAGTCAGGAACTCAGTGGGAGGGACCCATTGGCGTCCGCCGCAGGCAATGGCGATCACCGCTACCCCTCCCATGGCCACAAAGCCCAATGTGGATCCAGCGATCAGTGGCCTGACCCAGGGCCCCGTCCACCCAATCCCGGCCCTTGAATGGATGCCGGAGCGTCGAAACAGGGGCCAGAGTCCAGCCAGGGCCAGAACGAGGAGGCAACGATTGACGTAGCGATGAAACGGTTGGTCCGCGATGCCTTGGAGTGCCGGCAAGAGGTTCGCGAGGCTTTGGACGGCATGCCAGACCCAGGGAGCGAGCATGGCCCCTCCAAGGAACACGACGGCAATGTAGATCGAGAGCAGGCCCCCTGCGGACATGCCGGACAGACTACCGGATGGAAAAGACTTATCGAGTTTGAAACCGCTGCGCGGCCAACGCCGTCATGGATGGAAGGAATGTGGTGGGTCTTTGGGGCAGACCTCCTTGTCATTGGGGAGGATGGCCTTAGGCTTGCTACACATTCGGAAACTGGAAATGAACAGACGGACACGTGTGGGACCGGGTCGGCTGCTCTTCTGGTCATTCCTTCTCGCTGCCTGCTTTCGATTGGCATGGTCTGCCCCAGAAAGGGTCGACCACAGCATGCCATTCGAGGCGCCGACAGCGGGCTGGAAGATCGAAGAGGTGCCTTTGAAGCCTGAGACGCCTGTGGTGACGATCACCTCGCCGCCCGGACAGCCGCATTTGCTCATCACCGCTGAACTGGGTGGGGTGGTACGCAGTCTGGATCGATCCCAGAATAATCGGACCAACATTTTCCTCGATATTCAGGACCGGGTGGCAACCGGCGGGGAGAGCGGTCTGTGTTCGATCGTATTCCATCCTGGGTATTCCACCAACGGGTACTGCTTCGTGTATTACTGTCATCGGCCTGTCGGTTCGACGAATACCTACGCGCGGGTTTCCCGGTTCTCAATGGATCCACAGGATCCAGAACACGCCTTGCCAGACAGTGAATTGCCCCTGATCACGCAGTTGCACCGCGGTGGACTGCATTATGCGGGTGACATGCACTTTGGTCCGGACGGGTACCTCTACGTGTCGCTCGGCGATGAGGGTTACACCTATGGCTGGGACAACGCCGGTCGCTGGGATCTCAACTTCTTCTCGGCCATCCTCCGCATCGATCCGGATCAACGTCCGGGTGGACTCCCGCCGAATCCGCACCCTTCCGTGCATCCCGGGACCTATCTGGTGCCATCCGACAATCCGTACTTCAACCGGACGAATTACATCATTGGCGAGGACAACCTGAACTTCGACATGCGGCTTGAGAACCTTCGGACCGAATTCTGGGCGGTTGGGTTCCGCAACCCATGGAGGATGTCCTTTGACAGTCAGACCGGTGATCTCTACGCGAACGACGTGGGTGTCTCCCACCGTGAGGAAATCAACCTCGTCGCCGGGGGCAAGCATCATGGTTGGTACTGGAAGGAAGGCTCCAATCCCTGGCCTTTCTTCGTCCCAAGGAGTGGACTTGCCGATCCTCTCTACGAGTACGAGCACACCGAAGGCCGTGTCGCGATCACTGGCAGCCACATGTATCGGGATGCCCGCCAACCTGAACTCGACGGGAAGTACCTTTTCGCGGACTGGACCGGCCAGATTTACGCCATGCCCTTACTGGCGGACGGGCGGCATGGGCCTCCTGAGATGCTGGCCTTCGTGGAGAACATCGCAACGATCGCCAAGGACCCGCTTGATGGCAGCGTGCTTCTCGGAGGGGCCGTCCTTCAGCGTTTGGTGCGTGTCACCAACACCGTGGTCCTTCCACGGATGCTGTCCGAGACCGGCCTTTTTGATTCAACGGCAACGTTGAAACCCGCTGATGGATTGGTGAGCTACGATGTGAATCAACCATTCTGGTCGGATCACGCGATCAAGAGTCGGTGGTTTGGTCTGCCCGATGGCACGGAACGCATCGAGTTCAACCCGAAGGGTCGTTGGAACTCTCCGGTTGGAACGGTTTGGGTGAAGCATTTCGATTTCCCCATCAGCGAAGTGGACCCAGACCTTCGGAGGCGACTGGAGACCCGGGTCATTGTCCGCACCGAGGAAGGTGTGTATGGGGTGACCTACCGGTGGAATGCGGCCGGTACGGACGCGGAATTGGTCGGCGCCTCCGGGGCCGAGGAAGACCTGGAGATCGAGACCCCCACTGGACGTCGCGTCCAACGCTGGCGCTATCCGAGCAGGACAGAGTGTCTGACCTGTCACACCGCCATCGGAGGCCATGCCCTTTCGTTCAACGTGGCGCAGATGAATCGCCCGGGGACGGGTGGAACCAATCAACTTCTGGCTCTTCTCGCTGCGGGTTACTTCGAAGGCACCCCGCTGATCCAACCCAACCTGTTGCCTGCGCATCCTTCGCTCGAGGACGAGACGGTTTCCCTGGAGCAACGCGTCCGGTCGTATCTGGAGGTCAATTGCAGCTCTTGTCATCAACCGGGAAGCGGAAATCGGTCCCCGTGGGATGCCCGGTTGGCAACACCGTTGGCTCAGGCCTCGATCGTTGGTCAGTTGGCCATCCATCAGGCCAGCACCGGATACCAGATCTTCGCAACCAACATCGTGGAAGCGGGATCAACGGAAGGTTCCATCATGTTTCGCCGGTTGAGCGAATTCGGGCCGCTGCACATGCCTCCATTGGGGACCGCCGTCCTGAACACACAGGCGATCAGTCTTCTGGGGCAATGGATCACGAATTCGCTTCCGCAACGGCTCTCGTTCACCAACTGGGTGGCGCAGCAATTGGCGTCGGGAACCGCCCTCGACCGAGAGCCCAATTCGGATCCAGATCAGGATGGCGATTCCAATGAACATGAGTTTCTCGTTGGTACGCTTCCTCAGTATGCGGTTGATCGATGGCGCCCGGAGGTCGTGGCAGGCAGAGGACGGTCACCCTCGGTGCGATTCCTGCGAAAAGCCCATCGGGATTTCCGCGTTGAGACTGCTGGCACAATGAACGGACCTTGGATCGCGGTGGATCATCCCTCCAATCGGCCGCGATGGACTTCCACGGACGAGGAGGTTGAGGTGCCGTTGCCCGAGGCCGGTAATGTCTTTGTCCGGGTTCGGGTGTTTTCCCCCTGAAGTGGAGGCGGCTTGGTCGTCCCTGGGTTTGTTGGGACGGTTACTGCGTCAAGGGATGTACCCCCGTTGCCAGAGGTCGAAGTGGTGCAGGGCCGCGAGCACGATCGCGTGTCGGATCCGACCCGAGGCGATGTGGCGGGGGATGTCCTCGAGGGGAACCAAAACGACCTGGATGTCTTCTCCGTGATCGAATTCTGTGGGATGGGTCAATTGGGCGTCCTCAACGAGGAGAGTGTGGCAACGGTTGCTCATGATGGCGGCGTTCGGGAACATCTCGCCGATCACCCGTGCGCGCGCTCCGGTGTAGCCCGTTTCCTCCCGTAGTTCGCGCTGACCGGCAATGACCGGGTCGGATTCGTGGGGGTCGAGCATGCCTCCGGGGACCTCGAGTTCGATGGTATCGGAGCCATGCCGGTACTGTTCGATCATCACGAGCTTGCGGTCCTTGGTGACCGCACACGCATTCACCCAGTTGACGCAGTCGATGACGAAGAAGTCGTGTTGCTTGCCGGTTCGGGGGGCGACCTTGACGTCGGAGCGGATCGTGAAGATCCGGAAGTCCCCGACAGGACGTGAGCTCAGGCGCGGCCACGGACGAATGGTGGATTCAGGATCCATGAAGGGGGACGTTGTACCGCGGTGTTGGTGGGAGAGAAAGCGATGAGTGGTTTACGAAGTGGCGGAGAACAGGCTTGCCCGGTTCGAACAGGTGGGTTGGGCTAACAACGTTCGCACGCTGATCTGCAGCGGAATCCTGAACGCATGGCCACCCTTTTCATTGTCGTCATCACGGGAATCGTGACGCTGATTGCCTTCCAGAAGCCGATCTGGACGGAGCGGTTGCTGTTCCGACCACGCGATATTCTTGTCCGGAAGGAGTATCACCGCGTCCTGACCTCGGCGTTGATCCATGCAGACTGGATGCATGTGATCTTCAATCTGATGGCGCTCCATTCCTTTGGGCGTGCCTTGGAGGAACGGCATGGACCGTGGGTCCTTCTTTTCATCTATCTGGTGTCGATCCTGGGCGGATCCCTGCTTTCCCTTTGGCTTCACCGGAATGAGGAGTATTCCGCACTCGGGGCGTCGGGTGGGGTTTGTGGTGTCATGTTTGCCGCGATCTTTCTGGTTCCCGGGACAGACGTGATGCTGTTCCTGATACCCATTCCTGTGCCGGGACCGATCTTCGCCCTGTTGTACCTGGTGGGGACCTTCATCGCATTGAAGCAGGGCGGGGGAAGGATCGGGCACGACGCGCACTTCGGCGGTGCAGCGGTGGGCCTTTTGTTGGCCCTCCTGATCGATACCCAAGCCTGTCTTCGCAGTCCGTGGATGTTTGCCGGGGCACTGGCCTTCTCGGTGACGTGCCTTTTGGTTCTTGGTCGGGATCTGTTCAACTGGCGAGGGACCGTGGCCCGCTTCCGGAAGGCTCCGGCGACACCGCCTGCCGGTCGGTTTGGGCATCTGGATGAGAATCGGGCGCGTCGTGAGGCTCGTGAGGAAATTGACCGGATTCTGGAGAAGATTGCGCGGAGAGGAATTGGTTCCCTGACGGATGGTGAACGACGGAAGTTGCAGGACAGTTCCCGGTCCGGGGGCTGAGGTTTCCGATGGTTTCGGAATCCGGGATTGTGCCGGAGATGCCATCGGGGGTAGTCCACCGTCATGGAGCATGAGAATCCCACCGACTTTCGGGTGACCGGTGCGACCCTGTGGTTGCTGCCCGTGACCACACGGGTTCCCTTGAAGTTCGGGACGGAGGCCTTGACCTCGGTGACGTGTGCGCGGGTGCGCATCCGGGTGGTGGGTCGCGATGGCCGGATCGCGGATGGCTGGGGGGAAACGCCCCTGAGTGTGCAATGGGTCTGGCCAGCCGCCACTCCCTACGCTCCGCGGCATGCGGCGCTCTGCCTCTTCACCGAACTGCTGGCGCATGCCTGGGCCAACTTCGGGGACTGGGGCCATCCAATGGAACTTGGCCACGACTTCATCACGCTGCTGCTTCCACGGCTTTGGTCGGATTTCAACGCGAGCCGATTGTCGCACGCCGGGGAGGCGGTCCAGCCGATGCCCTGGCTCGCCGCGCTCGTCGCGTGTTCCGCATTCGACCTCGCCGTGCATGATGCCTACGGCAGATTGCATTGCGTGCCGACGTACGAGACCTATCGAAGCGGTTGGATGCGGCGTACCCTTTCCGACTTCCTCGCGCCGGCCGCCGGATCTGCAGTCCGGTTCATCGGACGTGAGGTTCGTGAGTTTCTCCGGCCGCAACGGGTCGAGGCGCTGAAGGCATGGCATCTGGTGGGGGGGCTGGATCCCGTGACGGAAGGGGAATTGACAGGTCTGGAGCCCGAAGACGGCCATCCGGTGCTTCTCCGGGACTGGATACGCCGGGATGGCCTCACCTGCCTCAAGGTCAAGTTGCGCGGGACCGACCAAGCCTGGGACGAGGCACGGTTGACCCAGGTCTGGAAAGTGGCTGAGGCCGAGGGCGTGCAGTGGCTCACGGCAGACTTCAACTGCACGGTTTCGGATCCGGCGTATGTCACCGCGATCCTCGATCGATTGCGCGACGATCATCCGCGGCTTTACGGGAGCCTCCTTTACGTCGAGCAACCATTTCCCTATGAGCTCGCGGAGCATCCGATTCCGGTGCATTCGGTCGCCGCGCGCAAACCCCTGTTCCTGGACGAGAGCGCGCATGACTGGACGCAGGTTCGACGGGGTCAGGAATTGGGCTGGACCGGGGTGGCGCTCAAGACTTGCAAGACCCAGACCGGAGCCCTTCTTTCGGCGTGCTGGGCCCAGGCACACGGGATGACCTTGATGGTCCAGGACCTGACCAACCCGATGCTGGCCCAGGTGACTCATGCGCTGCTGGCCGCCCACGTTCCGACCATCATGGGGATTGAGACGAACTCGATGCAGTTCTATCCGGAGGCCAGCTCGTCGGAGGCTGCCATTCACCCGGATCTGTACCGACGCCGGGCAGGCCACATCCGATTGGAAACTATCCGGGGAACCGGCTTTGGCCACCGCCTGGAGGAGACAAATCGTTTGCTGCCCAGTCCCACGGCGGACTTTGGCGGAATCGGGTGATCCGCGCGTTCAGGTGTCGGTGGGGAATAATCCTTCCCGGCTTGGCGGGCATTGCCGCAGGGTTTCCGCATGCGATCGATGACCGGCCAAGGCCGGGGTGAGTGCACGCGTGATGGCGTGCGGGTGGTGGTGGAGTTGCGAGCCGTGAACCGTCGTCAGACGGAGATCATGGTTCAGTTGCCGGAGTTGCTGGTTCCCCTTGAGGCGCGGGTTCGGGATCTGGTGGGGACGATGGTGTCCCGTGGTCGTTGCGAGGTTCGGGTGCAGCTGGAGCTTCCGGGAGGGCTGGCACCCGCCCGGGTGAATGTTGCCGTTGCCAAGGCCTACGCCGGGGAACTCGCCCGTCTGGCCATGGAGTTGGGCCGTCCTGAAGTGCCTTCTCTGGAGGTCTTGATCCGGTGTCCGGGTGTACTTGAAGCGGGATCGAGCGGAAGCGATCCCGAGATTCACTGGGGTACGCTTGAAGAAGCCCTTCGTGCAGGATTGGGATCGATGGATCAGATGCGTCGGCGCGAAGGAGAGGCCCTCGCTTCGGATCTGGCGGACCGCATCCGCCTGCTTCGCGAGGCGACAGGACGTGTTCGCGAGCGAGCACCGCAGGTATTGATCCGCTATCGGGAGGCCCTGACCCAGCGTTTGCGGGCAGCCGGACTCGAGGGGATCTCGGTCGAGGATGAACGCATCTTGAAGGAGTTGGTCGTCTATGCCGACCGGTCCGACATCTCGGAAGAACTCGCCCGACTGGACAGCCATTTCCAGCAGTTTGAAGATTGTCGTCGTTCGAAGGAAGCAGTGGGCCGGACGTTGGACTTCCTGGCGCAGGAGATGAATCGCGAGATCAACACGGTTGGTTCCAAGGCGAATGACGCGGTGATTTCGGCCGAGGTTGTGCGCCTGAAGACGGAGCTGGAGCGGTTCCGCGAGCAGGCGCAGAATGTGGAGTGAAACCATGGAGTCGGAACGCATGACGCAGTCAGGAGTCCTCTTGTTGATCTCGGCACCTTCGGGCGGAGGGAAGACGACCGTTTGTACCTCCATGCTGACCCGGAATCCGGCATTGAAGCGCGTGATCACCTGTACCACCCGCTCGCCGCGAACTGGGGAGGTCAACGGCGAGGACTATCATTTCCTCACGATGGCCGAGTTCGAGCGCCGCATGGCGGCGGGCGAGTTCCTCGAGCAGGCACTCGTGTATGGGAACCGATACGGCACACTTCGATCGAGCGTCCTGGATACCTTACGGTCGGGTTCCGATGTGCTCCTCAACATTGATGTTCAGGGGGCAGCTTCGATCCGAAAGGTGGCTGAGGGAGACCCTGAAATCCGGTCCGCATTGGCAACGGTTTTCCTCACGCCCCGCACCCTGGTTGAATTGGAATCCCGGTTGCGTGGACGTGGTTCGGAGTCCGAGGAAGTGGTTGCCCGGCGGTTGGCTGCTGCCCCTGCTGAGATCGCGGAGGCGGTGCATTTTGACTATCTGGTGGTCAGCGAGACGCGGGAATGGGATCTGCGTCGGGTCCAATCCATTTACGAGGCGGAGAAGGCGCGGAGGCCTCGGGTAGAGCTGGGCGAATGGAGGAGGTCGTGAACGGTGCCGGTGACAGCCTGGGAACAGTGGTCCTCGGTGTGACGGGAAGCATTGCTGCGCATCGAGCCGTGGATTTGACCAGCCTGCTGGTAAAGGCGGGTTGTGTCGTACGTGTCGTGATGACCGCGGATGCACAACGGTTTGTCACAGATCTTCCCTTCAAGACCTTGTCGCGGGGGCCGGTGATCACGGACCTCTACGACGAGGAGGAAGGCTGGAAACCATCCCATATTCGCGTCGCAGACGAGGCCGATCTGATGATCATCGCCCCCGCCACGGCAAACACGATGGCGCGTCTGGCGCACGGAATGGCGGATGATGCGCTGGGATGTGTTGCACTCGCTCTCAATCCGGGCGTCCCGCTGCTGGTGGCTCCGGCGATGAACGGCAAGATGTGGTTGCACCCCGCCACGCAATCGAACGTTGCATTGCTGGTTGCGCGCGGGGCCGAGATTCTTGGGCCCGACCGTGGCATGCTTTCCTGCGGTTATGAGGGCGTGGGCCGTCTGCTTCCGGTGGATCACATTGCAGACCGGATTCTGGAAGTGCTACGGGCGCGTCGGCACGGGAACAGCTAAGGTGGGATCATGGATTGCTGCTGCCACGTTGAGGTTTCATGTCGGCTTTGGTGGCTGGCGGTGGGGTTGTGGGGGGAATTGGGGGAGGGGCCTGTGTCGTGAAAGAATCCAAGGTCCATCGTGGTCTGGGATGGATCCAGATGTGGCGGGATCTACTGGACGCGCCACCGCCAGAGGACTCGGTGTTCCTCCAGCGCGTTTCATTCGTGGAGCGCGGCGTCACGCTTCCGGCGAAGATGGTGATGATGGTGGTGCTTCTGTACCTGCTGTTTGTCAGCCGTTGGTTCCGGAATCTAACGCCGCTGCAGGAGGACGCCTGGAACCTGCTGCGGACCTTCTACCTCATCTATTTCTGCACGAACGTCGGCGCGGCCATCGTGGTGTGGGGGATGGAAGAATTGTCCGTCCGTCTGGTGGAACGCGTGGTCTATTCCGTGGCCTTGCTGGACACCATCTTCATGGCGGCGCTCACGCTGGTCACCGGAGGCTTTGGCAGCATCCTGTATTGGTTGTTCCCGGGACTCATCCTGCGCAACGCGGCGGTCATTCCGCGCGCCGACGTGCAGATCATGGTCAATTTCTCCGTCGCCGGCTTCTACGCCCTGGCGGGAATCCTCCATCCGATGCTGGAGCGTGCGGAGGTAGAGATCATCGAATCCACGGGACGTGGCGTGTTGCTTTCGTCGGGAGAGGACACGTCACGGGAACCTGTGGAGTCGCTCGTTTTGCGCCTACTGCTCCTTTTGCTGTTGGCAGTCTGCTGTTACGCCCTGCAGGTCCTTTTGGATCGACGGCGGCGGGAGGAGGTGGAAGCGCAGGAGTTCATGCTGAAGCAGCAGCAGTTGCAGGCGGCAGGCCGATTGGCCGCTGAGATTGCGCACCAGCTCAAGAACCCTCTCGGCATCATCAACAACGCCGCTTACACCCTTCAAAAGACGGTTCGGGAAGGCAAAACGATCACCCAGCAGATCTCGATCATCCGTGAGGAGGTCAGCCGTTCGGACCGCATCCTTACAGAGTTGATGGGCTACGCACAGCTTGCGGAGGGCAAGGTGGAACGACTGTCCGTCACGGATGAGATTGATCGAGCCATTGAGGAAGCCTTTCCTCCCGGCGCGAATTACGCCGTGGAGGTGCGCAGGAACTATGGGCCTGCCATTCCCACCCTGCTGGGGCAGCGCGGGCATTTCTCCGAGATCTTCCTCAACCTCCTCACGAACGCCCGGGAGGCGATGGATGGGCGGGGGAGAATCGAGATCTCCGCTCGCGCGACTCCGGACTACGAGGTGGAGGTTCGGATCCGGGACTCTGGGCCCGGAATCATGCCGGACGTCCTGCCAAAGCTCTTTGACGCCTATTTTACCACCAAGGAACGTGGAACGGGACTTGGGCTCGCCATCGTGAAGCACAACACCGAACTTTACGGCGGGACGGCGAGGGCGGAGTCGGTCCTTGGACAGGGGGCGACGTTCATCGTAACGTTGCCAGCCCGATCTATCATGAGGATGCGCCGATGAACCTACCGCCGATGCTCGTCGTGGATGACGAGAAGAACATGCGCCTATCGCTGGAGACCGTCCTCCGCGCCGAGGGTTATGAGGTGCGACTGGCGGATTCCGCCGAGGCCGCGGTCAAGTTGCTTGGCGCCGAGGAGTTCTTCATGGTCGTGACCGATGCGCGTCTCGGAGGGATGAGTGGCTACGAGTTCCTCAAGGAGGCAGCCCGTTTGAAGCCGGGTTTGCCGATCCTGATGATCACCGCCTACGCGACGCCCAAGCTGGCTGTGGAAGCCATCAAGGCGGGGGCCATTGATTACCTCGCCAAGCCATTCGAGCCGGATGAGTTGCTGCATGCCGTGGCACGCTGCGCTGAGCGTCATCGCTTGATTGCGGAAAATGCCGCGCTGAAGGCACGTGCTGGGGAACCGTACCGCGTGGAGCACATCATCGGGGAATCGCCGAAGATCCGCGAGTTGCGACAGTTGATCCAGACGGTGGCCCCGACTGATGCAACGGTGCTGATCCTCGGGGAGAGCGGCACGGGGAAGGAGTTGATCGCGGGTGCCATCCACAGCCTGAGCCGTCGTGCGGGTCAGAATTACGTGCGCATCAACTGTGCTGCGATTCCGGACACCCTGCTTGAGAGCGAGTTGTTTGGTCACGAGAAGGGGGCGTTCACCGGAGCGCATCGGACAAAGCGCGGATACGTGGAGGAGGCTGATGGTGGAACCATTTTCCTGGACGAGATCGGCGACATGAGTCGCCCATTGCAGGCAAAGCTTCTGCGCTTTCTGGAGGATGGTTCCTTTACCCGCGTCGGTGGCACCCAGGAGCTACAGGTCAATGTCCGGTTGATCGCGGCCACCAACCGGAACATCGTGGATGCAATCCGGAAGGATGAGTTTCGCGAGGATCTGTTTCATCGTCTGAACGTGATGCAGTTCCGGCCGCCGCCGCTCCGCGAGCGGGGCGAGGACGTGCTTTTGCTGGCAGATCACTTCCTGCGCGGCTTCAATCTACGGCTTGGGAAATCCATTTCAGGGATCAGCCAGGCAGCGCGCGGCGCCCTGCTGGCCCATTCCTGGCCGGGAAACATCCGGGAATTGAGGAATGTGATTGAACGGGCTGTGATCCTTGAAAGCCATCCGGAAGTGCAGCCTGGGAGTCTTCCGGACTTCGAGGTGGAGTCCCGGTTGCGGCGTCCGGAAGCCGGGCGCCATGGTCAGGCTCCGAACCTCGCCGGAACCATCGGGGATCATCTCATCACCTACGAACGGGACCTCATCCAATCGGCGGTGCAGCAAAGCGGAGGAGACCTTGAGGTGGCTGCCGCGCAGTTGGGACTTTCCTTGCCGGCGCTTCGTTTTCGAATGGCCCGGTTACAGTTGAGTGGGGGAGTCGTTGACGACGTAGGGGTTGCCCCGGCTAGACTGCCCGAGCGATGAGGCTTGCAGCACGGGTGGGAGCATTGATGGCGGACATTCCGGAGATTCCCGGTGTCGCCAAGGCATTGCGTACTGGGCCGGATTCCAGTGGCATGGTGGCCGCGGTCTTGATGGCGGTCTTTGTCGTGGTCCTCTTGGTTGTGCTGTGGGCCGTCTTCATCCGGAAGCCCGCCCGGGCTTCCGAACGAGGGCGTTTGGTGGAAAAGTCTCCCTCCGGATCCGCAGAAAGCTCCGGACGGGGTGGACGTCGGAGGCGGAGAAAGCGGGAACATGCCGGCCGAAATCCAACGCTGGCGGAGACCGGGGGACTGCCTGAGTTGAAGAAGTCGCCTCAATCGTCTCCCCCGAAGCTGTGAACCCACCGGTCAGCGACCAGATCACCAAGAAAAGCGGGTCCAATCTGGCTCTCGCGCTTGTCCTTCTACCGAAGGATCGGCGAGCAGCCATGACCGCGTTGTATGCCTATTGCCGTCAGGTGGATGACATTGCTGATGAGGACTCGGTAAGCATTGAGCGTAGGGCAGGGGAACTCCGCCGATGGCGTGAAGAGACCCGCAGGGCTTGCGAGGGCCTTGAACCGGAGTTGCCGGTGATCAGGGAATTGAAGCCGTACATCGAGCAGTACCGTCTTCCATTCCAGTTGTTCGACGAACTGATAGCTGGCGTTGAAATGGACTTGGTCACGGTCCGATATCCAGATCAGACCGCATTGGACAATTACTGTTATCGGGTGGCTTCGGTGGTTGGCCTGTTGAGCATTGAGATCTTCGGGTATCAGGATCCCCGCTGCCGGGAATATGCCGATGCCTTGGGAAAGGCGCTGCAGATGACGAACATTCTCCGTGATGTCGGAAATGACGCGCAGCGCGGGCGAATCTACGTGCCGTTGGCAGACCTCAAGGCTCATGGCGTCACGGAGGAGGAGATTCTGGGAGGGAGGGATTCGGATCGCTTTCAGGGCCTGGCGCGCGCAATAGACCTGCGGGCTCGCGACTATTTTGAGAAGGCGAGGCGGCTGCTGCCGTTGGTTGATCGGGACGCGATGATTTCCGCGGAGCTCATGGGAGCGGTGTATTGGCAGCTCCTGCTGAAGCTCGAGCGCGCGTCCTTTCCAGTACTGGCGGCGAAGCCGCTGCGCTTGAGTCGTGGGCGAAAGATAGGGATGGTCCTCTCCGCACTGATACGATGGAAACTTGGGTTGGGGGTCACCACGTATGGTTGAGGCAAAAAAGAGAATACGACTGATCGTCAATGGAGATGACTTTGGTTCGTCGCATGCGGCGAACCACGGAATTTTGCGGGCACACAAGGAAGGGATCCTGACCAGTGCCAGTCTCATGGTGAATGGCAACGCCATGGACCACGCAGTGCGGAACGCACGGGAAAATCCCCGACTTGGGATTGGCATCCACATCACCCTTGTGCGTGGCAAATCCACTCTCAAGCCCTCCGAAACGTCCGGATTGGTCAATCACCGGTACGAGTTTTCGGGGAGTCCGGTGTTTGCGGGATTGAAGTACTTCTTCAATCGCAAGATCCGTCACTTCGTCCTTCAGGAGATTGACGCCCAGATCCGCGAATTCCGCACCTGCGGCCTCCGTTTGGATCACCTCAACGGGCACTGCAACATGCACTTGCACCCCACCATCTTTGCGATGATCAAGCGCCATGCCCACGATTGGGGCGTGCGCGGTGTACGGGTCACGGATGATCCACTGCTGATGAACCTCCGGATTGCGGGTGGGCGTTATTTCTATCGACTGACGCACGCCTTGATCTTTTCACGCCTTTCATCCCGGGTTCGTGGAACCTTGGATCGGCGTGGCATTGTGCAAACAGACAAGGTCTTCGGCCTGCTGCAAGACGGCCGGATCACGGAGAAGTACCTCCTTCGTTTGCTGGAGGAACTCAGGCCGGGGACATACGAGCTCTATTGTCACCCGAACACGGAGGAACGTGCCTACGAGATCGAAGCCCTGTGCAGTCCGAGGGTGAAGCAGTTGATTGCGGATCGAGGCATCGAGTTGGTCCGGTATCAGGATCTGGTGAGGAGGCCATGATCCGGCTCGTACTTGTTCTGGCGGTAGGATTGGTGCTCGAAGCTGCTGGTGTCGTCCTCATCAGCAAGGGCCAGAAGGAAATCCATGGCGTCTTTCGCCCCGAGTTTCGGGCGGTCTGGAACCTTGCTCTCGAAGCGGCCACAAACCGCCATCTGGTGATGGGAGTTGCCTTGGAGGCGGGATTCTTCGGGTGCCTGCTGTTCCTGTTGTCGAAGGCTGACGTCAGCGTCGTATGGCCACTGACGTCGCTGTCGCTCGTAGTCACGACGCTGACCGCGAAATGGATCCTGCAAGAGGAGGTCTCCAATGTTCGCTGGATGGGGGTTCTCCTGATCGTTCTTGGTGCCGGTGTGGTCCTCTTCACCGAGGGGCAGAAGCGAGCCAGGAATGCCAGGCTCGCTCCGGCGCCATCCCAGAGCGCGGGCAGCGCCCGCTGATGAGGCGGCCGCTGCTCGCGAGAGCCAACGTTACTTGGCGTGGTTCGACTTCAGATGCTCGGCGAGCACGTCGAGGCCGAAGTCGTTGTTGAAGTCCCTCCAGACGGCATGAACGTGGTTGGCGTCGTTCTGGGTGTTGTCGTATTCGAGCAGGAACGTCGGGCCAACCACACGGTAGTAGTGGCGGTCGCCCTTGTTCAGGCTCCCGGCCCACGCGAATCGCACCTTGTTGAGCCCTGCCTTGCGGATCTTGGCCATATCCGCTTCGGCGATTTCGCCCCGCAGACGGCCGATGTATTCCTGAATCAGTTGGACAGCGAGTTCCCGCTGTGCCGCGGGCATCTCCCCGAGCGTGACACCTCTCGGGTCTTCGAGCTTTGCCTTGCGATCCGCGACCGTGAGGATGTCGTCTGGCGCTTTCGTATCGATGATGGCCTTGGCCCGAAGCTTCTCGGGAAGCGAGGTTACGAGCTGGCGCCCCAGATCTTCCTCGGCGGCCAACGTCCGCAAGCCGGCCCGCGGTCCCTTTCGGATCTCAGCCGGGTTGGTGCCCATGAACGTCGGGGTTCCCGCGGCGACCTTTCCGTCGACGATCGTGAAATTGAACGCGAGGTGGTGTCCCTCGAAGCGCCATCCCCAGGTACCCGTTGGACCGGGCGTTCCAAAGATGCTGACATGGTACATGCCCGGGTCGCGGGGAAAGCGGCGTCCGGCTCCTTCCATGTCCTGGAGCACCTGTTCCAGACTCATGATTGTCGTTGCCTTCAGGAGGCCACGCTGACTGAGGGCCGATCCCAGCAATCCTTGCGCGAGGTGTTGCTGAGCCACACCGAGTTCGCGCAGTTGGATTCCCTTTCGGTCCTTGGGCACGAAGTGCCAGTTCATCCGCTCGTCGTCGGCCCAGGCAAAGGTGGTCTTGCTGCGCTGCTCGTCGGAGAGCGCGGAGAGGAAGCGGGTCGCAGCGTCGGCCATGTCTGCGGCGGGATCCGCTGCCGCTAGACGGCAGCACAGCAGGGCTGCTGCCAGGAATCGAAGGGGTTTCACGCAACGAGTTTCCGTTTCCTGGTTTTGGGAGCAACTCAAAACCCGGCCGGACTCTGAAATGACATGGAACCTGTCGTGGTCGCTTCTCGGAAAGCGGCCGCGTCCTGCGGCCGGGTGCGAAACATCGGCGCCCGCGGAAGGGCGTCAAGCGCCGGTACGACGCCGAGCGTCACGCTGTCTGTCCAATCGAAGGAGCCGGGAATGTCCATGCGGAGGGCCAGCGTCCATGTGATCTGGTTGTCGGTCTCCCAGAAGCTCGGGATGGCATCGGAAGGGATACGGATCGTGGCTTCCCAGAAGGACTCGCTCCCTGGAACCAGGGCAGAGCCGAGCGGGAGAAGGAATGTGGTCGACTTGTGGAGGGCGTGCTCGGTCGTTCGTCGGTTCTTTCCGGTTCCGCGAACCACACGTTCTTCGCCGCTCAGGACGGCCTGCACATCGCCGATGCGGGTTCCGGGATGTGGTGTGGCCCGCAAGCGGATACGCACTTCCTGGCCAGGCTTTGGGGTGAGCGGTTCCACATCGACACGTACCTTGCCCAGGCTCCGCTCAGCGAGACGACGCGGAATGCGCCAGCCCAGAATCATTCCCGTGGTCATGATCCCGAAGCACACACCACTCACCATGAGGCTACCCCAATCGCGGCTCCGGATTGCCTGAATGGCGAACAACAGGGCTGCCATTCCGAATCCGGCCATGATCCAACCCACCGCTCCAAATCCGAGTTCCCTGGTTTGTTCGCTGTCGGCGCCGAGTTGGGGGACCTTGGAGCCATGATTGTACGGCTCGCCTGAGCGGTCGGTGGGCAGGAGCGCGAAGGTGGCGGAAGCCTTCGGATCCAGCGCCCATTCCACGTCCACCCGAGCCTCCGCACTCCACTCGATGGTCATGAGTTGCCCGGCAACCGAGACAGGTCCATTCGGCAGCGGGAATTCAAACGGGAACTCGTGAGCCCCCTCGATGGGGCCGTTATGCAGGGTTCGGGCGTCAATGACCTGGCTTCCGGGGTTGCCATGCCCCCGAACCCTCCAGCGGAGTTCGACCACAACGGCCTTTGAAGGGGTGGATTCGAACGCGTCCACCCGGACCATCCCACGCAGGGGTTCGAGTGCGCGATAGGTGTTTGCTGGATCGAGGGCGACCTGAACTTCGCAACGTGGCATCGGTCCGAACCCTGCATGGTTCTCTCCCTGCTCGGCATCCGGCTTCGGTGGGATACCGGGGAGGGCACGTCGCGCAATGCCCTGTCATCAATGGTTCAAGGTCTAAACCAGTCATCCGCGCTGGTGAAGGGCAGGGGCCCGCCCTGGGTGCGCCGTTGCTATTGCAGGAGTGGCTTCCACCCTTCGTGCCGGTAGCGGTCCCACACCCAGCGAAAATCCGGATTTGCTGCATTGCCGCCGGCCCAGTTGAAACTGGCGAGTCCGCTGTCGCCATTGCGCGCTGCCTCGATGGTCTTGGGATCTGTCCATCGGTGGTAATCTTGGTGACCATCCGCGTAAACCGAGTTGGCGCCGGTGTCATGCCAGGCGGCGACAGGGTCGACCCACGAGGTTGGGGTGTCGTTCAGCACCCAGGGACCGAGATTCTCCCCTCTGGGATCACTTTCCTCCACGAACAGGAACGACATCGAAGGCTCGGGGATTTCTCCAAATTTTTGAAATGGTCGCTGACGGGATGACCATGTGGGAAGTCCTGCCATCCCATTGACCTTTGAATAGCTGCCAAAGGCCCAGCCGCGGCCGGGACCCAACTGGAACCGAGCATCCGCGGGGCAATGGTAGATCGCTTGATCGGCGGCGTAAGGCCAGAGAGGGGCGTTGGTCAGGCCGGCGCGGACACGTTGGATGGCCTCAGGTATACTGGTCTCCCTTGAGATGATTGGCGTCACCCCAGCCCAGTAGCCGCCGCCGGTCAGTTGAACCAGAAGCCCGTTTCCGTTCCTCCACGAGTCGGAGCCTGGCATTGAGCCGACGTTGTCGCCCACGTAGAGAGCCATGGCGAGGGCGAGTTGCTTCTGATTGGCGGCACACGCGACCGACGCGGAGCGCGCCCGGGCGTTGGAGAGCGCGGGAAGGAGCGTTGCAGAGACGACGGCTCCCACTGCAACGAGGGCGATCAATTCAATCAATGTGAAGGCCCTCAGGAGGGATGGCCGAGATGGCAGATTCATGGGAGGAGTGCGATTGAGGGTGAGTTGTGTCCGCGTTGTTGAGCACGGTTCACTTTCCGACAACGATTCCTTGAAATCCTCACGGGTCAATGAAGGTTTCGATCGCGAACGATTACTGAACCGAATTGCGGAGAGTGCGTGATGTTCCATCAGCACCGCGGTCGTACCAGGAGTCATTGCTTGTCGGACTGCGATTCCAGACTTCGCCCTTTTGGCAAGCCAAGGGGGCGGGTGGTGGTTCGAAACGCGGTCTGCAATCCACAATCAACAAGATCATGAAGTCGATTTCCATTTCTGCGCTCGGCTCACTGACGCTTGGGCTCACCTTGATCGGACAGGACGTTCGCCTCGTGACCAAGCGTGCCACGGACGCCCCGGTACCGGTGACCGGTAGCTCGATCTCGGGTGGGGGACTTTGGAGTCCGGATGGCCAGTCCATTGTCTTTGAATCTTCCGCTCACGATCTCATGCCGCTGGGGGGAGCGCCGGGTGGCATGGACATCTTCGTGCGGCGCCTTGCCAGTCCTTCGATCCAACGGGTCTCGGTGGCGTTGGACGGCTCCTCTGGGGGCAATGGGGTTTCCTCGTTCGGTCAGTTTGCAGGCCATTCGAATCGGGTCGTCTTTGCCAGCGCTGCCTCAAACCTGGTTGCCGGCGACACCAATGGTGTGGAAGACGTTTTCGTGCGTGATCTTGCGGCTGGAGTGACACGCCAGATCTCCGTGGCCTCGGATGGTTCGTCCGCCAACGGAGCCTCCACAGCTCCCTTGGTGACTGCGGGGCGGTGGGTGCTCTTTGACTCGCTGGCATCGAACCTCACCAGGCGGATCACTCCGGGGAATTCACAGGTACATCTGCACGACCTAGCCACCGGCCTCACGGAATTGGTCGCGCTTGGCGAGGGCAACGTGCTCGGGGATTTGGGTGCGTTTGATGCCAGGATCAGCGACAATGGTCGTTGGGTCGCATTCTCGAGCCGATCAACCAACTTGGTGTCGAACTTTCAGCCCAGGGCCTCCGATCTCTATGTGCGTGATCGAGCCAACGGGCTCGTCCGGCAGCTTGGACTGGGGCCGATATCGGAAAGCACCGTATCGGGCGGCTTCCGCATCCGTAGTTATGACATGAGTCCCGACGGTCGTTACGTCGCGATGGTTGTCGGTGGGGGGAGGTATCGGGTTGGGGACACAACCAATGCTGCGCCGTTCGCACTTTGGCATGATCTGGCATCTGACGTTGTTCGCGCCGTGACGCCGCCCGGAGTTGCTTCTGCCACCGATTCTATCCGACTCGTTGACGGCGGTCGCAGGGTCTTCGTCGATGCAGTGCCGGTTGGCGAATCCACATCCCGCGTGATGGCGTGGGACGAGGCCAACGGTCTGCAAACGCTGGAACAACTGGTCCTGCCCCTTCCACTGGGAGGACCAGCGTGTACGAACTCCGAGCTTGTGGACGTGACTGCGGATGGCAGCCGACTCGTGATCGCGAGTCCCCAATCGCTGGGGGGTGTTCCGGCGGCAGACGCAGCAGTTGAGCCACTTCTGTACGAATGGTCGGTGCTGACAGGCCGGGCACGTCTGCTGACCGCAGGGAAGGGAGGTGTTCCGATGCCATTGGTGGGAATACGCGGCGCAGCGCTGAGTCCGGATGGGTTGCGGGTCCTGTTTGAAACAGCGGGTCCACTCGGAGACCGAGACTTCAATGGGAGCCTCGACGTGTTCATGGGAACCGAGGACGAAGGAGTTGCTGAACTGCTGAGCTTCCGGGATCTGGGTTTGCCTGTTTCAACCGCTGGGGGTGGCAGCACGTTAGCCACGCACGCTCTGAGCGAGGACGGACGATGGGTGCTGTTCACGAGCTTGGCTCGGGATCAGGTTCAGCCTGCGGTGGAGGGAATTCCAGTTTCCCATCTGTTCCTGCGGGACATGCAGTCGGGCGACAGTCGGTGGATCACACGGCCAAGTGCAGGCCGGGAGCCGACTTCAGGGATCATCGTGAATTCGATGCTGACTCCGGATGGAGGGCGTGTGGTCTTCGGTTCCACACGCAGCGATCTCGTCCCGGACGATACCAACGGGGTTGCCGATGTCTTCCTTTACGAACGCAGCACGGACTCGCTTCGTGCGATTTCAGTGCGGAACGGCGGAGGCGGGACTGGGAGTGGAGCATCGACTCTGGTGGCAGTGGATGCAGCAGGACGCCGGGTCTTGATCGAAAGTCAGGCGGGTAATCTCGCATCCATCGGTACCACGGGGCGCAATGTTTTCCTCCATGAGGTGGATCGAGGAACGACCACGTTGATCTCAACGAACACGTCGACGCCAGGGGGCGTGCTCACGCTCGAAGGTGCTTCACGGGGTGGCGCCATCAGCGAGGACGGGCGATGGATGGCCTTCCTTCGTTCTTCGTCGGCCTCTGGAGCTGGAGAGCTTGTGGTCAGGAGCGCGGAGGGCCAGGTCCTGAGAGTTGAGCCGTTCGACACGTCGGTGCTCACGTCGGTTCTGGCTCCGGATGGTTCCCGCGTGGCTTATGTCCGGCGTAGCGGGGGGAGCTATGGGATCCGTGTCAGGCGATTGCCCGGCCTTGAGTTGGTCCGCGAAATCAATGTGGGGGATTTCCTGCCGAGGTCCCTCGCTTTCACTCCGGACTCCCGTCGGCTGCTGCTGTCGACGACGCGTTCCTTGGTGGCGACGGACACGAATAGTTTTTCGGATGTCTATCTGGTCGGTGTCGAAGATGACTCCGTGGACTGGGTTTCATCCGGCATCGCGGGCGAAGTTCCGAGGGGTCACTCGGATCAACCTTCCATCAGTCGAGATGGTCGGGTTCTGGCCTTTCGGTCGTTGTCGCCCAACGTTGCCCTCGGTGGAGCGGCGGAGAGCAGCCAGATCGTGGTTCGGGACTTTTCAGCAGGCTTCGCTTGGAGGATTTCGGCGCCAACCCAGTCCGAGGTACGCGAACCCAGCTCCGGGGTTCTCGTTTCCGCCGATGGCCGTTCTGCAATCTTCCAATCGTTCGCGTTTGGGCTGGTTTCCGGGGATTTCAATGCCGCATCGGATATCTTTCATGCCGCCTTGGTGCCACCTGCGAAGGTAGATACGGATGGTGATGAGCTGCCGGATGCCTGGGAGCTGTGGAACTTTGGCTCGCTGGCACAGAATGGATCTCAGGACACCGACGGAGATGGCGTCAGCAATTCGACGGAGTACCGGGTGAAGACGCATCCTGCGGAGGCAACGTCCCGGCTTGAGTTGTTCCTTCCCGCAGTTGCGGGAGACCGCGTGAACCTGGCCTGGCGGAGTGTTCCTGGAGTCGCGTATCTGGCGGAGCGGGCCAGCGACATGAGTGGACCGTGGACTCCTGTTGGACGTCTGGATCCCTCTTCCGGCGGGGTGGATGGTCTCTCAGATCTTCCCGCGGAGGGGGCCGTTTATCGCGTCCGTGTGCTCCCATCGGCCAACGAGTGATCGGCGACGGTTTGGTTTCAGGCGCTGCCTGGCAACGGGTAGGAGGCTTCGGTTGGACGCGCCCACCAAAGCAACGCGCTCAGCGCGAGCACGCACTGTGGTTGTTTGCCGAGCTGTTCCGCCCCCCCCGCTGCGTTTTCTCGCGAGAGGTTGCTCCGTGGGTGAAATTGCATCTGGACGTCGCATATGCGACGTCCAGATGCCACGGAGGCCCGAACGAGTTTGAAGCCGGTCTGGGCCAGCGGGATGTGCTCTGGACGAGGGGCAGTGCGAAGGATGCGGACCCCTGTGGGTGTCTGCGATGACTCCGATCAGCGCGGGAAAAGGGAACGGAGGCATAGAGCAGAAGTCCCAGGTAGGCGATCGTCCAGAGAATGCAGGGAAGGGCAATGGTGAGTGAGGTCGCGACGAGGTGCCTCAGGCAGAAGTAACCAACGTCACTGCGGTGCGGAATGCCTGCGGCGCGCTCATGGAGAGATGGGTCAGGCCAGCAGGGCCTTCACGACCTGGCCATGGACGTCGGTGAGGCGGTAGTCGCGGCCGGCGTGGTGGTAGGTGAGGCGTTCGTGGTCGAATCCAAGGCAGTGCATGAGGGTGGCCTGGAGGTCGTGGACGTGGACCGGGTTCTCGACGACGTGGAAACCGAGGTCATCGGTGGCCCCATAGGTGAGACCCGCACGGATACCGCCGCCCGCCATCCACATGGTGTAGGCCTGAGGATGGTGGTCGCGTCCGAGGTTCCGGCCCAGGGCAGGGTTGAACTCGACCATGGGCGTGCGACCGAATTCGCCGCCCCAGACGACAAGGGTGTCGTCGAGAAGTCCTCGTTGCTTGAGGTCGGTGACGAGCGCGGCGCTGGCCTGATCGGTGGTGGCGGCGTTGCCCCTCACGTTGCCGGCGACATCTGAATGGGCGTCCCAGCCTTCGTGGTAGATGTTCACGAAGCGGACACCGCGTTCGATCATGCGTCGCGCAAGCAGGCAGGCGCGCGCGAAGGATGGCTTGTCGGGATCGCAACCGTACAACGCAAGCGTCTCGCGCGATTCGCCCTTGAGGTCCATGAGTTCGGGGGCGGAGGTCTGAAGGCGAAAAGCCATCTCGTAGGAGGCCATCCGCGTGGCGACCTCAGGTGCGGAGGCGTCGGTCATGCGCTTCCGGTTGAGGGCGCCGACGACATCAAGTGTGTCGCGCTGCAGTTGGGCGTCGATGCCGGCGGGGCTGTTGACGTTGAGGATCGGCGGTCCCTGGTTCCGGAGCCGGACGCCGGTATAGACCGTGGGCAGGAAGCCCGAGGACCAGAGGGCGGATCCGCCGGAGAGGCCGGATCCGGTGCTCATGACGACGAATGCGGGCAGGTTCTGGGTTTCCGCGCCGAGTCCGTAAAGCGCCCACGAACCAATGCAGGGGCGGCCGGGCTGCGAGAATCCGGTGTTGAAGAAGATCTGCGCGGGTGCGTGGTTGAACTGATCGGTGTGGACCGATCGGATGAGGGTGATGTCGTCGACGATCTTCGCGAGGTGCGGAAGCATCTCGGAAACCTCGGCGCCGGATTGGCCGTGTCGGGCAAACTTGAACCGCGGGCCGAGCACGGCAGCATCCGGTCGGATGAAGGCGTAGCGCTGGCCCCCGATGACCGAGGGGGGAAGTGGTTTGCCCTCGAGTCGGGCGAGTTCGGGTTTGTTGTCGAAGAGTTCGAGTTGGCTGGGTGCGCCGGCCATGAACAGGTGGATGACCCGCTTCGCCTTGGGTGTGAAGTGCGGTTGGCGCGGAAGGAGTGAGGGGCCGGGGTTGACGGTGGCGGCGAGGGCGCGGCCGGCGAGGCGATCGGTGAGCAGGCCGGCGAGGGCGATCTTGCCGAGGCCCACGCCGCATCCGCGGAGGAAGTGCCGCCGGGTGACGTCGAGGCAATGTTGCTGGAGGGGATTCATGGAAGGCTGGTTTGTCCGCAGATGGCGCAGATGATGGAAGGCGTGGGGTTCACGAGCGGTGGCCGATGGGTCAGTCCTTCGTGATCATCTCGTCGGTGTTGAGGAGGGCGCGGGCGAGGGTGGTCCAGGCAGCGCGTTCGGCTGGGGGAGCGTCCCCGGGGCCGGCGACTGGAACAGGGTCGAGTTGGCCGGAAGTGAACCGGGAACGCTGGGTTTGGAGGAAGCGGGTGAGCACGTCGAGTTCGGCGGGTGCGGGTGGCCGGGTGAGACAGCGGCGGAACGCGGCCCGGATGCGGTCATGGTCGGAACCGGGCTGTATGGCGAGAAGTCGACCCATGGCCTGGGAGGCTTCCATGAAGAAGACGTCGTTCAGCAGGGTGAGAGCCTGAAGGGGCGTGTTGGAGACGTCGCGACGCGCGATGCAGGACTCGCCGGTGGGGGCGTCAAACGTGTTGAACATGGCGAAGGGCGCTGTGCGCTTGGTGAAGGTGTAGATGGAGCGCCGGTGTCGGTCTTCGCCCTCGGAGGCATTCCAGGCGCCGCCGCCGTAGGCGACATCGGTGACGCCAGCAGGTTGGGGAGGGTAGACGCCGGGGCCGCCCATCTTGGCCGACAGCAGGTCGCTGGCGCGAAGGGCGGCGTCGCGGATGATTTCCGCTTCGAGGCGGACCTGTGGACCTCGGGAGAGGAGATGATTGTCAGGATCGAGGGCGGCCACATCGGCGGGTACCCGGGAGGACTGGCGGTACGTGGCGCTCAGGACGATGAGACGGTGCAGTTTCTTGAGCGACCAACCCTGCTTCATGAACTCGATGGCCAACCAGTCGAGGAGTTCCGGGTGGCTGGGGGCCTCGCCCTGGAGTCCGAAGTCCTCGGTCGTCCGTACGATGCCGCGGGCGAAGAAGGCCTGCCACTGGCGGTTGACGGTGACGCGGGCCGTGAGCGGGTTGTTGGAGGAAACAAGCCAGCGGGCGAATCCGAGTCGATTGACGGGAAGCTCCGGTGGGAAAGGGGCGACGGCGGCAAGGACTGAGGGTTCGATGCGGTCGGTGGGCTGGAGATATTCCCCGCGTTTGTGCAGGAAGGTGGGGCGGGTATTGCCGGAGGGACGTTCGCGGAAGACGAGCGTTGTCGTGTGGGCGGGAGGCTTGCGCAGTCGGGCGATCTCATCGCGTGCCTTGGCGAACTCGGGTTGCGCGAGCAGGAACGTGTTCATCAATGACTGCCGTTGGGCGGCGGTCAGTTGGGCGTCAGGGATCAGGAGCAGGTCCTCGATCCCGTCGGGGAACTCACGAGCAAGGATCTCGCCTGGGGCGGTGGTGACGGAGATGCGGAAGCGGCCAAGCGAGCAGGCGTAGTGTCGGCCGAAGAGCATTCGGAGGGACAGTTCGCCCCCCTCCGTGAGCGGGGTCTCCAGTGGGAAGATGGCGACATGACGTTCGCCCTCGCGGCCAGCCGTCGACCATCCGGTCTGGGGATCACCGTCGGTGGCCATGCCGGCAGACGCGGTGCTGCCGAAGTTGTTCTTGGCGTAGCTGGCGGTGGGTTTTCCGAACTTCACCGGGGCGCCGTTGGCGGTGAGGGTGAACTCGGTCATGAAGAAGTCGCCCTTGGGTCCCTCGTAGTAGGCGAGGCCAGGACCGTGCCGTGGGAGACGGTCGTCGGGCAGGGCTTCAAGTCGGACTGCGGTGATGCCGCGTAGACTCGTGCGGAAGCCGAGGTCGTAGGTGTCGAGCTTGGTGATGTCGCCGGAGACGAACACGGCGTCATCGGCTTCGACGGTGAGAAGTGGCAGGTTGGAGGTGGCGGAGTGCGGGCGCAGGGGAGTCCACTGGACGGTGCGCGAACGTTCCTTGGCCAGCCATTCCTCGAAGCGCCGGTTGATGATCTCGCGACGGCGCTCCGCAACGGAGGGAGAATCCGGGGAGGGTTCGGCGAGGCTGATGCGCGGGCGGCCGATCAGGTGATGGCTGGCGCTCCGGTGATCGAGGCGGATGGTGAAGCGGGTACCGCCGGGGAATCCGACGGGCTTGTCGAACTGGAAGGAAGCCCAGTGGGGATTGCCGAGGGCGCCATCGCCATTGTGGATGGCCCAGCCGGAGGACGTGTTGCCGTCGATCGCTTGGGCAACCGGGAATCCGGACTGTTCGATGTCCGCCTCGGCGCGCGTGAGCGTGACCGGTTGGGAAGCGGTCGGGTTGGATTTCGGAGCGGCTGTGACCGTGATCTCGCTGAGGACGAAGTTGCCGTGCTTCACACGTCCCGGACCCTTCGCCGGAAGGCGGTCATCGGCGAGGGCTTCGAGGCGGAGAGCGTCGGTGACCGAGGCATCGGTTTCGATGACGAGGGTGTAGGTGTCGTGTTCAGGGGTTGTGCCGGTGAAGAGCGCGGACTGGTCCTCGAGCAGGGTGGGCGTCTCGCCGCTGGCGCTGGTGGCACTGACGAGTTTGGGTGTGGTCCAGGACCGGGTGCCCACGGGGAGTCGGTTGGGAAGGTCGGCGAGGATCTGGGCGGCCTGCGCGAGTCTCGCCTGATGCTTGGCCTCCCACCCGGGTTCGGGGAGGTCGAAGTCGGGTTCGTCGGCGTTGTTGAGGAACGCCATCACGCCGTAGTACTCGCGGTGCTGGATCGGATCGTATTTGTGGGTGTGGCACTGGGCGCAGCCCAGGGTGAGCCCCAGCCAGGCGGTGCCCGTCGTGGCGACGCGGTCGGTCATGGCATGGAACCGGAACTCGAGCGGATCGATGCCGCCTTCTTCGTTGAGCATCGTGTTCCGATGGAAACCGGTGGCGATGATCTGGTCGCGGGTGGGGTTCGGAAGGAGATCGCCGGCGAACTGTTCAATGGTGAACCGATCGAACGGCATGTCGTCGTTGAGGGCGCGGATCACCCAGTCGCGCCAGGGCCAGATCGAGCGGTTGCGGTCTTTTTCATAGCCGTTGGTGTCGGCGTAGCGGGCGAGGTCAAGCCAGCGGCGTCCCCAGCGTTCGCCGTAACGAGGCGAGGAGAGCAGGCGATCCACGAGTGCCTCGTAGGCGGCATCGGTCGGGTTCGCGGCGAAGGCATCGGCTTCCTCGGGCGTGGGCGGAAGACCGGTCAGGTCGTAAGAGACGCGGCGAATGAGCGTGTAGGGATCCGCGGGAGGTGCGGGCCGTAGCTTCTCCTTTTCGAGTCGGGAAAGGACGAAACGATCCAAGGGGGTGCGAGGCCACGAGGTGTCGTTTACCGGTGGCGGTGCCACGGCGGCGGGCGGAACGAAAGCCCAGTGGGCTTTGTATTCGCCGCCTGCCTTGACCCAGCGCTGCAGGATGTCCTTCTCGGCGGCGGTCAGCGGCACCTTGGTGCTTGGAGGCGGCATGACCTCGTCGGGATCGTCCGTGACGATGCGTGCGACGAGTTCGCTGGCCTCAGGTTTGCCCGGCACCAAAGCGACCGCTCCGGATTTGGCGGGCTTCAGTGCGCTGTCGCGTTCGTCCAGGCGGAGCTTGGCCTTGCGGGTGGTTTCGTCGGGCCCGTGGCACTTGAAGCAGTGCCGGGAAAGGATCGGGCGGACCTCGCGGGTGAAGTCGGGGGCGGCGGGGGCGGCGAAGAGGCGGGAGGGGCTGAGGACGAGGAGCAGCAGAGTGACCGCCTGCGTCAGGAATGCTGTGGCGCCGCGTGAGGGCGCGCGGCTTGCATTGGGGAAAGACGCGCCGCGTGAGGGCACGTGGCTTGCGTCGGGGAGTCTGAAGGTGGATCGGACGGATCTGGTAGGGCTGGGATTGGAGGAGGTCATGCGAGGGCGGCTTGGATGACTTCGCCGTGGACGTCGGTGAGGCGGATGTCGCGGCCGCCGAAACGGTAGGTGAGGCGGGTGTGGTCCATGCCAAGGAGATGGAGGATGGTGGCGTGGAGGTCGTGCATCTGGAGTGGGTTTTCGACGATGCGGTAGCCCCATTCGTCGGTCTGGCCGTAGGCGAAGCCGCCGCGGGCTCCGCCGCCCGCGAGCCACACGGAGAAGGCGTGTTCGTGGTGGTCGCGGCCGTCGGATCCCTGGGCGAAGGGAGTGCGGCCGAATTCACCGGCCCAGACGACGAGCGTGTCGTCGAGCAGGCCGCGGGACTTCAGATCGGAGAGGAGGCCTGCGATGGGTTGGTCGACGGCGCGGGCGTTGTTGCCATGGTTGCGGAGGATGTCGGAGTGGGCATCCCAGCGATCGAGGCCGTCGATCTTCGGGATGGTGAGTTCAACGAAGCGGACGCCGCGCTCGATGAGACGGCGGGCGAGGAGGCACTCGCGGGCGTAGATCCGGGTGGGTGCGTAGGTGGCGTCGCAGCCGTAGAGTTGGCGGGTTGCCTCGGATTCGCCGGAGAGGTCGAGGAAGTCGGGAACGGCGGACTGCATGCGTCCGGCGAGCTCGGCGTTGGCGATGGCGCTTTCGAGGGCGTCGTCGCCGGCGTTGCGGAGGAGGCCTGCGCGGTTGAGCCGTTGGGCGAGTCGCTGTTTGGCGGACTGGCGGGCCGGGTCCTTCTCGATGGCGGCCACATTGGGGAGCGGCGCACCGACCGCGTTGACAAGTGTTCCCTGATAGGTGGCGGGGAGGAAACCATTGCCGAAGCAATCGACGCCGCCGGGCGGGATCAGGCCGCCGTTGAGGACGACGAAACCGGGGAGGTCGTGATTGGAGCTGCCGAGGCCGTAGGCGACCCAGGCGCCCATGGAAGGCCGGCCCTGCAGGCCTAGACCGCTATGGAGGAAGTAATTGGCGCTCGTGTGCTCCGGGAAGGCCGAGGTCATGGACCGGATGACGCAGAGGTCGTCCGCGTGGCGGGCAATGTGCGGGAAGAGGTCGGAGACCCAGAGGCCGGATTGGCCGTGCTGGCGGAATTCCCAAGGCGATTTGAAAACGGTGCCGACGTTCTCGAACTGGGTTTTCTCGAGTTTCCCGATGGCCTTGCGTGGGTCTTCGCCGTGGTGGCGGGTGAGGCGCGGCTTGGGGTCGAAGCTGTCGACCTGGGAAACACCGCCCTCCATGAAAAGGAAGATGACGTTGCGGGCGCGGGGTCGGAAGTGGGCCGGCCGCGGGGTAAGCGGGTCAGCGGCGCCGAGGGCGCGAGCGGCGGGTTGAAGCAAGGCCCCCAGGGCGAGCGCCCCGAAACCGTTGGCGGCGCGGTTGAGCAGGGCGCGGCGTGAGATCTGGTGCGCGTTCATGGAAGGAAGATGAATTCGTTGGCGTTGAACAGCGCGTGGCAGAAGTCCGACCACACGTCGACCTCGTTGCCGCTGCCGTGGAGCTTGCGTAAATCCGTCAGGGACTCCCGGCAGGATTCCGACTCCTCGGTTGCCGGGATGCGGGCAAATGCCGATGCAAAAAGCAGCCGGATCCGGTCCTCGTCGGGCGAGCCTGGGGTGGATTGCAGGAAACGCGTGGCCCAGGTGTGGGCCTGTTCATGAACGAACGGATCGTTGCGCAGGACGAGGGATTGGCCGGGGACATTGGTCCGGTTGCGGCGGCCCATCGTGCTGAAAGGGGTGGGGAAATCGAAGGCCACCAGCATGGCGGGCAGGAAATTCCGGCGGACGGCCCCGTAAAGGCTGCGTCGGCCATCGCCGTCGAGCGGGCCGGACTTATCAGGTCGGCCACGGCCGTCGTGGAATGGGGTGAGGTGGATGGGGACCGGTGGGCCACCGGTGGTGGGATTGAGTCGGCCGGAGACGGAGAGGATCGAATCGCGGATGACTTCGCCTTCCAATCGGCGGACGGGAATGCGGTGCCAAAGGAGGTTGGACGGATCGCGGTCGGATGCGGCGGCGATGTCGGTGGCAGTGGATCCCATGGCGAAGGTGTCGGTCTGGACGAGGCGACGGATCAATTGCTTCAACGACCAATGGTCTTCGTGGATGAACTGCCAGGCGAGGTGGTCTAGCAGTTCGGGGTGCGTTGGGCGTTCGCCGAGATAGCCGAAGTTGTCTGGCGTCGGAACGAGACCACGGCCGAACAGGTGCTGCCAGACGCGGTTGACGATGACGCGGGCGACAAGCGGGTTATTGGGGTTGATGAGTTGGCGTGCGAGTTCGAGTCTGCCGGAGGAGTTCGGGTCCTGCACGGCGGGGAGACCGAAGGCGGTTGGAAGGGAGCGTGGGGCGAGGGTGCCCGGGCGGGTGTGTTTGCCGCGGATGAGGAGGTGTTCGTCGGTTCCCGTACCGTCGAAGAGGGATGGGGCCGTGGCCGAGGTCCAGGGCGTGTTGCTGGCCAGAGCGTCGAGTTCTTTGCGCGCGGCGATGAAGGTGTCGCTGTTGGTCGGTGAAGATATTCCAAAGAGGTCCGGATGATCGAGGATCCACGCTGCCAGAGGGGTGAGTTCAGGTGACTTGCTGAGTTCGTTTGCGGCCAGCAGGTCGAGGGACTGCAGAAGGTCTTGTTGGAACGCGGAAGCCAACGCTGCGATCGAGGCGGGGTTGCCGCTGGGCCTCCATTGGGGAACGGGTTGATAAGTGGGAGTCACCGTGGATTCCACCACCATCAGGACATCGAGTGGGTTGTCGCCATCCGGTCCGAACTCGAAATGGGCGCGATGACCGGCATAGGCTGTCAGGTCGTGCGTCAGCCAGCGCGGTGTGGGACCGGCATTGACGGTGGTGACGAGTTGCCCGTGGAGTGGGCCGGCGAGCATGAGGTGGGCATCGACGGCGGCGTAGATGCGGGCCTTGCCACGGATGAGGTAGTGGATGCGGCCGGACTCGAGGGGGACGCGGGGCGTGCGGACCATTCGCCCTGAGCGGTGGTGAGCGCCCAGTCCACCGCCGTCCGGTTCCGTGCCTGGAGCGAGGGAGAGGCGGTTCCAGAAGGGATCCCGGGACGCGGCAGTGGTGATTGCGATGGAAACCGGGTGATTGGTGCTGGCGGGATTCAGCACGAGGGAACCCGCAGCGAGCGGTGCAGTGCCGAAGGCGGGGCCGTCAGTTTTCCAAGGGGTTATTCCAGGCCGGGTGAAATCGGCGATGATGCGTGCTCCAGCGGGAAGTGCGTTGGAGCCCGTGGAGGGTTGAGCGGTTGGAAGGAGACTCGCGAATTGGTTGGGATCGGCTGTTCGGGCAGAGCTCGGGAGTTTGGCGAAGACGTGGAGCGGATGGGATGGATCCGTGGCGGCGACTTCAAGCTGGTTGGTCCAACCCGCTGGGGGTGGGTTGGTGACCTGGCCGCCGGATCGCAGGGTAAGCGCGGAGGAGAGTTGGCTCGTGGCCTGTTGGACGCCGGGGCGAAGGGCGTTGGCCCATTGGGCGGCTACCTTGGGCGCATGATTGCGCCGGATTTTTTCGAGATCAGCCGCGATCTGTTCGTGGCGGACCATGGTTTCGAAGCGGACCTGCCGGTAGTTGGCGGCGGAGATGAACCCGCTCAGCGCGTAGTAGTCACGCTGCGTGATGGCATCGAACTTGTGGTCGTGGCAGCGGGCGCAGGACACGGTCAGGCCGAGGAAGGTTTTCGAAAGGACGTCGACCTTGTTGTCGAGGCGTTCACACTCGTCCTGGCGGATGTCGACGGGGCTGTGGGTTTCTTCGCCCAGGAAGGCCCATCCGGTGGCCAGCACGGATTCGTTGGCGCCGGTGTTGGGGTTCAGGCGGGGCGGGACCAGGTCGCCGGCGATGTGTTCGGCGACGAAACGGTCGTAGGGCAGGTCTGTGTTGAAGGCGCGGACGACGTAGTCGCGATACTGCCACGCGTTGGCGATGCCGTAATCGAACTCATGGCCCCGGCTTTCGGCGTACCGGACGAGGTCGAGCCAATGGCGGGCCCAGCGTTCGCCGTAGGCGGGGGAGGCAAGAAGTTGATCGACGACCTCGCGACGCCGTTGGGGGAAGGATCCGCAAGAAAGGCGTGCACCGCGTCGCGGGACGGAGGGAGTCCGGTGAGGGTGAAGTGGACGCGGCGGAGCCAGGTGCCGGGATCGACGGGGGCGGATGGAGAGAGTCGCGCGGAATCCAGGCGGGCGCGGATGAAGTGGTCGATGTCGGTGGTTGGGGAGGGACCGGAGACCTTGGGGAGTGGTTGCCGCTGAGGTGTCCGCCAGATCCAAGGGAGACGCTCCTTTCGCGAATCGAGGTTGAACGATTCCTTGGTGGATGAGGCTGTCTCGGCTGGGGTGGCGGGCCAGGGCGCACCGTCACGGATCCAGGTGGTGAAGTCGGCAATGACGGAGTCCGCCAACCGGGGCTTCTTGGGCGGCATCGCCAGATCCGCATCCGAGTGGGAAATCGCCTTGAGCAGGAGGCTCGATTCAGGGTTTCCCGGCACGATGGCTGGACCGCTTTCCCCGCCCTTGAGGAGGAAGGCACGCGAATCCAGACGGAGGTCCGCCTTCTGCTTTTCAGGGCCGTGGCAGGACTGGCAATGCTCGACGAGGACGGGGCGGATGCGTGTTTCGAAGTATTCGTTGGCAGCCGCCGGGGACGAGGCTGCGAGGAACGCAGCGATCGCCCAGAAACGGGCCGGTCGGAAGAGCGTCCACGGCAGGGGGTGCGGCTCAGACGGCATGATGGGGGAAGCTTAAGCGGGAAGGGTGATCCGGGCGAACGAGATTTGCAGGGTGAACGGGTTAAAAACAGGGGATGCCGGTGGGTGGGGGGCGCAGAATCCGCTGCGCTACTGACTGTGTGCTGGCGTTTTCCGGGACCGATCGGAGAGTGAGCCGGAGGCTGGGGAATCACCCGGTCCATTGAATAGCGGCATTCAAGTATGAAACTGATTTCGACGGCGCGCGAAGGTGGGGTTGGGCGTTGGCTGGTTTGCGTTGGCTTTGGCCTGCTCCTGACAGGTTTTCAGACGCAAGCCGCAGATTCCGGGACCAATGCCGCGCCGTCACCGACCTTGAGCCTTCAGCGGATTTTCGGTGGTGGTGAGTTCAATGGGGAATCGTTCGGCGGACGGTGGCTGGAGGTGGGTGGTGGCTACACGACGTTCGAATCCCCCACGAATTCCTCCGGTGGCCGGGACCTCGTCCGTCACGATGTGATCACGGGCGCCCGTGAGGTTTTGGTTCCTGCGGCTGATTTCGTTCCCAAAGGAGAGTCCGGTCCATTGTCCATCGAGGGCCACGAATGGTCGAAGGATCGGTCGCGCCTGCTGATCTACACGCGTTCCAAGCGGGTATGGCGGACCAACAGCCGAGGCGATTACTGGGTTCTGGATCGCACGGCGCGGGAACTGCGGAAATTGGGCGGTGACGCGCCGGCGTCGAGCCTCATGTTCGCACGGTTTTCTCCGGATGGCACGCGGGTGGCCTATGTCCGCGACCGGAACATCTACGTGGAGGATGTACGTACCCATGAGATCACCGCATTGACCCGGACGACGTCCCCGACGGTCATCAACGGGACCTTTGACTGGGTTTACGAGGAGGAGTTCGGGTTGCGGGAAGGCTTTCGGTGGAGCCCTGACGGGACGCGGATTGCCTATTGGCAGTTGGATTCCGAGGGGTTGCGGGAGGTTCCGTTGGTCGACAACGTGGACGGTCTCTACCCGAAGGTGCAGTGGATTCCCTACCCGAAGGTGGGGGAAGTGAACTCAGCGTGTCGCGTCGGGGTGGTTGGGGCAACCGGGGGCGAGACCCGTTGGGTCGACGTAGCGGGAGATCCGCGGAACAATTACCTCTTCGATCTGGATTGGGCCGAAGCCGGGGGAGACTTGCTGCTGCAGCAGTTGAACCGGTTGCAAAACACCAACCGTATCCTTCTGGCGGATCCGACGTCAGGTCGGGCAACGCTGCTCGCGTTGGACCGGGATGATGCCTGGGTGGATGGTCACCAGAATCTGAAATGGATTGATGACGGGAAGCAGCTTCTTTTCTGGAGCCAGCGGGATGGCTGGCGCCACCTACACACCGTGGCCAAGAAGGGGGGGAAGGTCCGGAACCTGACTTCCGGCGAATTCGATGTCATCGATCTCGTGCACGCGGATCTGCGGCAGGATTGGGTTTACTTCACGGCTTCCCCAACGAATGCCACACAACGATACCTTTATCGGGTGCGGACGAATGGGCGTTCTCAGGAGCGTGTGACGCCGGCGGATCAGCCGGGTACCCATTCCTATCGGGTTTCTCCTGATGGGTCGTATGCATTTCATACGCGGTCGCGGTTCGATGAGCCACCCGTGACCGAGTTGGTGACGTTGCCGGAGCACAAGGTGGTCCGCGTGCTGGTGGACAACAAGAAGCTGAAGGAGCGGTTGGCGACGCTGGCCCAGCCGAAGACGGAGTTCTTTCGGGTCTCCTTGACCAACGGGATCAAGATCGATGCCTGGGCTGTTCGTCCCCCGGATTTCGATCCGGCGAAGAAGTATCCATTGCTCGTTTACGTTTATGGCGAACCGGCGGGAACGACAGTCACGGATTCGTGGGGTGGCAAGTCCCACCTTTGGCACGCGATGCTGGCGCAGCAGGGGTATATCGTGATGAGTTTCGATAATCGGGGGACGAGTGCTCCCCGAGGTCGGGCCTGGCAGAAGGTGATCTATCGGCAGGTGGGAATCCTCGCTCCGACAGAGCAAGCAGGTGCCGTACGTGCGGTGCTGGCCAGCCAGCCTTCGGTGGATCCTGAGCGGATCGGTGTGTGGGGGTGGAGCGGGGGTGGATCGATGACGCTGAATGCGTTGTTCAAGTATCCGGAATTGTATCGTGCCGGGATCTCGATCGCGTCGGTTCCGAACCAGCGATTCTACGACACCATCTACCAGGAGCGTTACATGGGTTTGCCGGCGGACAACGTGGACGGGTTCCGGAACGGTTCTCCCATCCACTTCGCCCATCAACTCAAGGGCGACCTGCTCCTGATCCACGGTACCGGCGACGACAACTGCCACTACCAGGGTGCGGAGGCGCTGGTGGACGAGTTGATCCGCCACGAGAAGCCTTTCCGGTTGATGGCGTATCCGAACCGGTCACACAGCATCAGTGAAGGTGCTGGGACGACCATTCACCTGCGCGAACTGATGACGACGTTCCTCCACGAGAAACTGCCTCCCGGCCCTCGGTGAAGGGGTCGCTGCGTTGACGCCCATCCGCAATGGCTGGTATTGATTGGCGACACGATGAAGTCGCGCACCCCCAAGTCCCCTGCACCGAAGTATCGTCGAATCCTCCTCAAGCTCAGCGGTGAGGCGCTGGGTGGCAAGGAAGGTAACGGCATCTCACCCGAAGCCGTGCATGACATGGCGAGGCAGGTCGCCGAAGTCCGGGAGTTGGGCACGGAAGTGGTGGTGGTGGTGGGTGGCGGGAACATCTTCCGTGGCCTCGCTGGCAGTGAGCGGGGGATCGAGCGCGCGACGGGCGATTACATGGGCATGCTCGCGACCGTGATCAACGCGCTGGCCTTGCAGGACGCCCTGGAGAAGCAGGGTGTTCCCACCCGGGTTCAAAGTGCCATCACGATGGCCCAGATCGCCGAACCGTTCATCCGGCGTCGTGCCGTCCGTCACCTCGAGAAGGGGCGGGTGGTGATCTTCGGTGCGGGCACGGGGAACCCGTATTTTTCCACGGACACCGCGGCAGCACTCCGTGCAAACGAGATGGGTGCGGAGGTCATCCTGAAGGCGACCAAGGTGGACGGCATCTACAACAAGGATCCGAAGAAGCACAAGGATGCGGTCCGCTACGAGCAGGTGTCCTATCGTGAAGCCCTGGAGAAGCAGTTGAAGGTCATGGACGCCGCGGCCTTCGCCCTGTGCATGGACAACAAGATGCCCATCGTGGTGTTTGATTTCTTCGCGGAGCACAACCTGCGCCGCGTGGTTCTGGGCGAAACGGTGGGGACGTTGGTCACCACCTGATTGTCAAAGCGGAGCCGACCGTCCAATAGCCCTGCAACCCCATTTTCCAAAACCTGATTCCTGCCATGTCGATTGACGAAATACTGCTCGAGACCGAGGAGAAGATGCTGAAGACGGAGGACCACGTGGTCCACGAATTTGGCGGTGTGCGTACCGGAAAGGCCTCCCCCAGCCTGATCGAGAACGTCCAGGTCGAGGCCTATGGCTCGAACATGCGCCTGAAGGAGTTGGCCACGATCTCGGTGCCTGAACCCCGCATGCTGATGGTCCAGCCCTTTGACCAGAGCACGATGAAGGCGGTTGAGAAGGCGATCCAGCAATCCGGCCTGGGTCTGAATCCGGCCACTCAAGGCCGTTTCATCCGGGTGATCCTTCCTGAACTCTCGAACGAGCGCCGGCAGGAGTTCGTGAAGCTGATCAAGCGCATGGCCGAGGACGGTCGTGTGGCGGTCCGGAACGAACGTCGGCACGCCATCGAGGCCCTCAAGAAGCTCAAGGGTGCGGCCGGCGTTTCCGAGGACGACATCAAGGATGCCGAAACCGAAGTTCAGAAGCTGACGGATCAGTACATCAAGCGCGTCGATGATCACGTTGCGCAAAAGGAGAAGGAAATCCTGACGGTCTGAGGGGGGAGGGGGCTTGGCAGACCCGGTCGACAGGCGTAGGAGTGAGTCATGTCACCAAGCTTCGGTCATTTTGGTCGGGCGGTTGTCTCCCTGACTCTCCCTCTTTCCCTGTTCGCCCAGGCACCCTCTTCGGGACTGTCGGGCGTTCAGGGAGGACAGGGCGGGATCTTCACCATCCCCTATGTCGCTGCGCACACGCTGGGGATTCCGGGAGTGACACGCCCCATGCTCATGGCGGGCCCTGTTGGCGGTTTGGGTGGAGTCGGTGGCGGGGGAGGTGGTGGCGGCGCGATGGTGAACCCCAATTGGGTCGGCGCTGCGGGCATGTTCATGCCGCACCTTCTCAACGGCAATGCGACGGGCGGGGGCGGGGCTTCGGGTGGGACGGCCAGTGGGGGGCGGACTTTCGGGGCCAACCGCAGCGCAGTTACCGTCTCTGGCCAACAGTTGGCATCCACAGGAAACCTTCCTCAGGGCGGCGGGGCTTCGGCGCTCGATGCTTCGGCCGCGCGGGGACCTTCACCTTCGATGGCTCGCCCGGTTTCTGTCGTGCACGCGCCGCCAGTCGATCCCGAAGTGGTCGAGGAACGCCTGCTGGCATACCAGAAGGAGCAGGCTGCAAAGGGATCACCTTCGGCCCAGTTGGCCCTCGCTCGCCGTTATTCGAAAGGACAGGGCGTGGAGGCAAATCCGGCGGTTGCCCGTGTTTGGCTCGAGGCTGCTGCCAGCTCAGGATCCGAGGAAGCCAAGGCAGAGTTGGAGTCGAAGTAGGTCCGTCGGCGGGTAGACCCGCTGATCCTCACGCGCGGGCATTTAGCCAACCTTCAGCGGAGAAGCCATCGCCGCTCGATCAAGGGCATTACGGACGAAGCCAAGGCGGTGTGCCGGATCGGTTTTTCCTCAGTGCTTCGTCCGGGCTTGGGTGCGGGCAATGGCGTCGCCGGCACAGCAGGCGTCGGGATGTTCGCGGGCGGGCACGTGACCATGGTGATCAGTGCTCCTTCGGCTTGGCGCCCAAAGTCGACGCGGACGCAACGACCTGGCGAAGGAAGTTGCACGCGGGACAGGAATGACCGTTTGCCAGCAACCGTCACGAGCAGTGTGAGTGGTTCGCTGGAATCCACACTGACCGGTGAGATGGCAGGAGCCGTTTCCCTCTGGATCCTAAGGAAAAACAGGTCTCCAGCACCGGGGTCTTCGCCGAGGCGATAGCGTGCCACGACCGGTCCCGCGTCTCCGCGTCGCGCTTCGATGACAAGGTTGGTGGTCGCTACAGGTCGGCCATCGGCCCAGATGGATCCAAAGATGATGTTTTCAGCCAGGGGTCGACCGGCTTGCGCTCGGGTTACGACCCAGAACAGAAGGACCAGGAGGGTGGCCATTCGGGCCATCCAGCGAATAGGAACAACACGACGGGCAGTCATGGGGATGATGGGGTTGTGATGCCAGATCGGACGGGAAACTCCGCCGGGGAAGGCGGACCAGCAGACCATGAGGTCGGTGCGAAGGACGGGGAGGGGAAGTCCCCGTTGTGATTGGGACCGGCCGGTGCAACGGCCGTGATGGATCTGGATGCCCTGCGACGGGATAGCCATGGGGCTAGGACGGCATGTGGTGCCCGGAGAAACCTCGGATCGGAGGGGAAGAGTTGAATCGGGGGCAGGAGACGTTGCCGCCGGGAGATTCCGATGGATCGGGAATCTGTTGTCCCCGATGGCGGGAATACCCGCCTTCAAGGCATGGATCCGGGAGGGATCCTCGTGAGGGGCGCGGTCGTTGGGGGTTCCGCGATTCCCTCCTGCTTCACTGAATGTACTGCGACTCTCCTTGTATGGACGCCGGGGTACCGGCGCCCCGGACACCCCTGTCCGGAACCAGTCCCTCGCTTGCACAGCGGGGCCAAGTTGTTCCCGGGCACAGGATTTCTCAACAAGTATAAATACCTACCTTTGTTAGAGCGCTCCTGGAAGGGGCGCTTACAGGCTTTGAAATGTACGAATTCATTGGGGATTTTGATTATTTCTGTTTTTGAATGCATTACACGAATTGCTATGTGTAGGGATTATTAGTACAGGCAGATTGCCTGAGTTTGCGCCGAAACGGCAGGATCGCTTCGCTATCCGTGCCGGAATTCGGGTGCTCCTCGTTTCCGGGTGGCGTCCGGAGATCGCGACAACCCGACCAGCGAACGTTGCGGAAGCCCGTTCTGAAAGTGCGAGTGGTCGCCAGGCCTCGATTCCGCGGGCTCGACCTCGATCGGTGGATTGCGGCAGGCTCGGCTCATGCAGCAATGGATTGCAGGATATCTGGAAGCGCAGAAGCGGGCGGTGGACAGCTTGAACCCGGCCCAGCTTGTGGGTTTGGTCGAGACCTTGAAGGCGGCGCATGCGGCGGATCGGCAGATCTTCATCGCTGGCAACGGGGGCAGCGCTGCGAACGCGTCCCATTTTGCCGTGGACCTCGGGAAGGGAGCCTCTGACAAGCTGGCTCGCCGGTTCCGGGTCCTTTCGTTGACGGACAACACCGCGTGGATCACGGCCCTGGGCAATGACTACTCCTACGACGATGTTTTCGTGAAGCAGTTGATGAACTATGGACGGCCCGGCGACGTGTTCATTGGAGTGAGCGTGAGTGGAAACTCCCCGAACCTGGTGAAAGCCCACGAATGGGCTGCCGCGAATGGTCTCCGTACGATTGCCTTGGTGGGTGGCAAGCGGGGGCGGATGGCGGAGTTGGCGGAGCAGGTGGTGGTCGTTGATGACACGCATTACGGCCGGGTTGAGGATGTTCAGATGCATATCCTTCACCTGCTGTGCTATGCGTTCATGGAGAATTCCGGCGCCTGAGCGGGGCTTGTCCTGAACTGCCTGCGATGCCTCTGACCGATCACATCCGGAACAAGCTGTCGCAGGTGCCGCACCGGCCGGGGATTTACCTGCACAAGGACCGGTTCGGTACGGTGATTTACGTGGGGAAGGCGCGGGATCTCCGGAAGCGGGTCTCGCAGTATTTCCATCCGTCGCGTCGGATGGGGTGGGATCTGAAGTTCAACGCTCTGGTTGAGGCCATCCATGATCTGGACTGGCACGTGGTGAAGAGCGAGGCAGAGGCATTGCTCCTGGAGGGGAAGCTCATCAAGGAGATGCGCCCCCGGTTCAACATCGACTTCCGGGATGACAAGCGGTTCCTGCTCCTGAAGGTCAACCTGAACGATCCCATTCCCCGGTTCACGCTGACCCGGTTGCGCAAGGATGATGGGAGCGTGTATTTCGGGCCGTTCGCACACAGTGGCAGTGTGCGGCGGGCGCTCACGATGATGAGGCGCAAATTCAAGCTGCGGGGGTGCCGGCCCTTGACGCCGACGGAATCGGATTATCGGCACTGCCTCTTCGCGAACCTCAAGAATTGCACGGCCCCGTGCATCGGGAACGTCGCGCGCGACCAGTATCTGGAGCAGGTCAAGGCGGGGATCGACTTCCTCCAGGGCTGCACGGAGGAAATGCGGGCGGAATTGGAGGCGGAGATGCGCAGGGCCGCGGTTGCCCTCGAGTTTGAGAAGGCGGCGCAGCTTCGGGATGCCATCGCTGACCTGACGCGAGCGACGCAGAAGACGGAGAAGTTCGAGAGGGTTCCCTACAAGCTTCCTGTGGCAATGAACCCGGAGTCGGACCTGAGGGAACTGGCGCGGGTGCTCGGACTGGAAGAACCGCCGCGTCGGATTGAGGGATTCGACATCTCCAACATCAGCGGAACCTACATGGTGGCTTCCATGGTGAGCTTCTGGCACGGGCGGCCTGACCGTGCGAGTTACCGGCGCTTTCGGATGAAGTCGGTGACAGAACAGAACGATTTCGCCTGCATGGCGGAAACAGTGCGGCGGCGTTACTCGCGTCTGTCGCGGGAGGTGGGGACCGGGCGTGTGGATCGGGAGGGCGTGGGGAGCGACTCCGGCGGCGAGGCAAGCGTGGATGAGTTGCGTCATGCAATCCGTGATATCGGCAAGGCGACGAAGGGAAAGGCGGTGGGTCCGATGACCGATGCCGCCGCCGCCGCCGGCGGGGGGCTGGAGGAGGATGCTGCGTTGGCTGGCGAGGTCGATGGTGGGGCGGGGATGGAACCTTCGGAGGAATTGAAGGCCCCCTGGGTTCCTGCGGCGCCTGCCAAGCCGCGCTTTCCGGACCTGATCCTGATTGATGGTGGTCGCGGTCAATTGAATGCCGCATGCGCGGAACTGGATCGGCTCGGCCTCGGGCACATCCCGGTGCTGGGGTTGGCAAAGGAGTACGAGGAGATTCACCTGCGGGATCGGCCTGAACCCTTGCGGTTGGGGTTGGACAGTGCTGCCGTGAAGATTCTCCAGCGGGTGCGTGATGAAGCCCACCGTTTTGCGAACACCTACAACGCACAGTTGCGGCTGAAACGGATCAGCGAGTCGGTGCTGGACGAGTTTCCGGGGATCGGCGAGGCGAGGAAGCAGGCGCTGCTCAAGAAGTTTGGTTCAGTCCAGAGGCTGAAGCTGGCCACTGCGGACGAAATAGCAGATGTACCGGGGTTCGGAGCGCGGCTTGCCGGCGAGTTGAAGGCTTTTCTGGAGGCCCGGAGCGGGTGAAGGGGGATGCCATTTTTTGGCGACACGACGACGGTAAGCCGTTTCCAAACAGGGGTTTTTAGGGTGATTTCCGGGGCGGTTACAATTCGATGGAGACAGTGGGGGTTGCTTTCGGCTATTCTCAGCGAACTCGTCACGCGGTGTGTTCCACCATTGGGACGACCTTTTTTCGGCGCGAATGAAAGCCTCTCCAGCCTCTAAGCGCACTGGCATCCTTGCCGGTGGCAATTGGATCATTGACCAAGTCAAGATCATCGACACCTACCCGGGTCTCGAGCAACTCGCCAACATCAAGTCGCAGCATCAAGGCACGGGCGGCTCGCCTTACAACGTGCTCCTGAACCTGGCGAAACTGGGTGTCGAGTTCCCGCTGCATGGTGCTGGTCTTGTGGGCAAGGACGCCTTGGGCCAGCAGATTCTTGAGGAGTGCGGCAAGCACAAGATCGAGACCAAGTACCTCAAGAGCACGGCCGAGGCACCGACGTCCTTCACGGACGTCATGACCGTGGCGGGGACAGGCAAGCGCACCTTCTTCCACCATCGCGGGGCGAACGCGCTCTGGGACGCCAAGGATCTGGATTTCACCAAGTCCAAGGCGAAGATCTTCCATCTCGGCTACCTCCTCCTGCTCGACAAGATGGACGTGGTCAACAAGGAGGGGATCACCCCGGCGGCGAAGCTTCTGGCGGCAGCGCAAGCGGCTGGCATCAAGACCTGCATCGACGTCGTGAGCGAGGCCAGCGACCGATTCAAGGCCGTGGTCACCCCGGCCCTGAAGCACTGTGACTACGCCATCATCAACGAGTATGAGGCAGGAATGGTCACCGGCTTCAAGATCCGCAAAGAGGGCGTCCTGGACACGGTATCCCTGAGGCACGCCGCGGGGGCCATCCTCCAGCATGGCGTCAAGGAGCTCGTGATCATCCATTTTCCGGAGGGCTGTTTTGCCCGGACACGGGACGGCAAGGACCATTGGCAGCCGTCCCTCAAGGTTCCCGCGAAGGCGATTGCGGGCACAGCAGGTGCCGGCGATGCGTTCTGTGCCGGCGCGCTCTACGGTCTGCATGAGGGCTGGGATCTCCAGAAGTGCATGCTGACGGCGGTCTGTGCCGCTGCGGCCTCCTTGAGTGATCCGACCTGCACCGGAGGCATGAAGCCGCTCGCCGTGGTTCAGGCGTTGCAGAAGAAGTACGGTGTGCGTCCGCCGCTGGAGCCCAACGAGGACGACTTCTAGGCCTTCGCTCCCAGACCCGATGAATCTGCACGCCGGCTTCGCGGGGTTGGCCTGTGTGCTTCTGGCGATCGGGTGCAGTGTCCTGCATCCGCGCAATCCGTTGCCGGCCACGTCTGTTGGCAAGGCAGACGTCCCGGGATATTCCGCTATCCGCGATTGGGGTGACCACTTCAGTCCGGTGCTGCAGCGCAGTGTCGAGACTGCGTGGCGGACGGAAGCGACACAATCCAACGGATTGGCGCTCAAGCCGATCCAGTATCTGTCGCTTTCCGGTGGCGGGATGAACGGGTCCTTCGGGGCCGGCCTGCTCTGCGGGTGGTCGCAACACGGTTCACGGCCTCAGTTTGATTTTGTCACCGGGATCAGTGCCGGAGCCTTGTTGGCCCCGTTTGCCTTTCTTGGACCGGAGCAGGATGCGTCCCTGCGTGAGATCCACGCCAACCTCACGCCGGCCGACCTTTATCGACGCAAGGGAGTCCTCCGGATCCTGAGGGACGATTCTGCGCTGGATACGGCGCCATTGCGGGAGTTGTTGAAGCATTATGTCACCCCCGGTTTTGTCGCTGCCATCGCCCGGGAGCATGCCCGGGGGCGCCGACTGTGGATCGGTACAGCCAACCTCGACGCACGTCGCCCGGTAATCTGGGACATGGGGGCCATTGCGGTCACGGGAAGGCCAGACGCCGCCGAGCTGTTCCTTCAGGTGATGATGGCTTCAGCGGCCGTACCCGGAGCCTTTCCCCCCGTCTATTTTTCGGTCGAGGCGAATGGCGAGTTGTACGACGAGATGCACGTCGATGGCGGTGTGGGGCGGCAGGCGTTCGCGTACGGCCCGGTGCTGCACCTCGACGAGATCCGAAGCTCGCTGGGGGAGCTTTGGCGGGATCGGCCGGCGGAGCTGTACATCGTGCGCAATGGGGATCTGGGATCCCACTACGATCCGGTGCGTCCCAAGGCGCTCCCGATCGTGATGAATTCGTTGCGGGCGCTCACCCACCACCAGGCGGAAGGGGACTTTTACCGGATGTTCGTCTATGCGGGACGGGATCGTTGTCGCTACAGCCTGACAGGTATTCCACAGCAATATCAGCGGCTCTCGCAGAAGGACTTTGACGCCGGCGAGATGAAGCGGTTGTTCCAATTGGGCGAGCGGATGGGGCGGAGAGGCGGCTACTGGGTCCACGCCCCATGGGAGGAGCTGACCCTGCCGGCTGACGAGGCCTCCGAATCGGCGACCCGCTGAAAGGCGAACGGCAGGAACGCGGTTCCTGGTTACCGGGAAGTCTGTGACCTGGTCGAAAGCAGTTCGCGAACAGCGGTGTGGACCCCGGCAGCCATTGCTTCGTCCGTGTAACGATCCATGACCGACAGGCGGCCGGCCTCGCCGAGTTCCCGCAGCCGGCTTGGGTTGGCGAGGAGAGGTCGGAGGGTCTGTGCGAGTGCGGTCGGCGTGTTTGGGCCACACAGGACGCCTCCACCCGTGTCGCCCAGAATCTCGGGATAGGTGATCGATGTGGGTTGGACGAGGGGAGTTCCTGCGGCCATGGCTTCGATCTGGTACAGGCCGAAGGCCTCGGAGTGACGTCCTGGGACGGAGAGCACGTCACAGGAAGCGTAGAAGGCCACCTTCTCCTCCCGGCTTACATTGGGGTGGAAGGAGACGTCCCCCAGCAGACCAGCCTTGCCGAGCTTCTCCTTCTGAGCTTCGACGAAGGGTGTGTCTGAGGGACCGCAACCGCCGCCGACCTTCAATCGGACGTGCTTGTAGGCGGCATCGCGTCTCAGTTCCAGAAACGCATCAACGACGATATCCAGCCCCTTGTCGGCGCATTGTCTGGCGAAGAACCCCAGAACAAGTGGTTCGCCAGGGGCCTTGGGCGGATGTGGGGGGAGTGTGTTGTAGCCATCGAGCTTGATGCCGTTCGGGACGACGCGGATGCGGTCGGCTGGAACCCCCATGCGCTGTTGCATACGGTCGGCAAAGTAACGTGTGGGGGAGATCCATCCGTCGACGTCGGGGCTTCGGTCGGCCAGCGTCTTCCAGCTCTGGCTTCGCCAGGGTTCCGGGATGGAATCCAGAAAGGCTTCTTCGCTTTGCAGGAACACGATGACACGCGTGTTCAAGGTTTCCTTGAGGCGACGGGCGAACCCAACGAGCAAGGCATTCGAGAGGAAGACGACGTCCGGGTGGGGTTGCGTGGCCAACCACGCAATCAGGTCCTCCAGTTCCCGGGTCTGGCCGCCTTCCTCGCCGCGCAGCATGGAAAGGTTCAGTTCGCCGACGTCGGAGGCACGGGTCTTGGCTGCCTTGCCCGCCGCCCACTTCAGCAGGCGGGGGGAGTCAAACAGGCCCCGGAACCACGCTGGCGCACGGCTGTAGCCGGGGATCTTCTGGGAGAGGAAGACGTTGATCCCGCCAAAGAAGGTCGGGGTGCCCGTGTGGGCTGCCGATTCGTCCAGGGTCATCGGCAAATACAGCGGGACCATCAGGGTCTCGTGACCCTGCCGACGAAGTGCGGCGACGAGGGCGTTGTCGCGGAAACAGTTTCCGCAATACATCCCGCCGGCACCGGGGGTGATCTGGACGAAGTTCATCCGTGAAGCCGAACCGTGCCTTCGACCGTCCCGGATCTCAAGCGACGGAAGCAGTCTTCAATCGGGGAGCGCCGTAGGGCAGGACCTCCGGGATCTCGGTGAACTCCGAGAAGGCGGCGAACATCCGGCTGAAGTCCTTGTTCACGTCGCCGGAAAGGCAATCCGTGAGGTCGTCGGCAACGCTGGGAAACTTGTCCGTGACGGTCTTGAAGCTCACGTTGGTGTCATAGAACGCGTAGACGAGCTTGCGCATGTTCTCAACGCTCTCGGCCATCTCGGTGGCGTACCCCGAGAATCGTACCGCGGACGTGTCGCCGGCCTTCAGCGCGACCTGGATCGAATCGCCCGCGAGTACACCGCTCTTCAAAGCCAGCATGAGTCCGCTCGAGAACACAGGATCCAGGAAGCCGTAGGCATCGCCAACGAGGACCAGTCCGTCATCCGCACAATACTGGCTCCTGAACGTGTACTCCGCGGTGAGCCAATACTCGCCACAGCAGGTTCCCTGGGCGAGATGATCCTCGATCCAGCGGTTTTCCTTCACCTCGCGATGGAAGATGGTCTTGGGATCCTTGATGCCGTCACGCGTGAGGTATTTCCCGTCACTCACCACCCCGACGCTGACGCGGTTGTTGTGTTGTGGGATGTACCAGAACCAGCCCTTGCCCGGGATGAAAGCCACGGTCGTTCCGCCTTCGTCGATGCCAGGATCGCGCACCGCGTTCTCGTAATACGTCCATACTGCGACTTTGTTCAGCTTCGGATCACCGCGCCGCCACGCGTTGCGCGTGGCCGCCATCGCTTCGCGCCCGGTTGCGTCGACGGTGACAGGAGCGTGGACCGTAAACTCGTGGCCATCCTTGGTCCGGGCGCGTACGCCCACATAACGGTCGCCGTCCTTCAAGAGTTCGGTGACCTCCGTTTCCTCGCGGACCTCAACCCCCCGTTCGCGGGCGTTTTCCACCATCATCTGGTCGAATTCGGAACGCAGCACCTGCCACGTCTGGGCGACGGTTTCGCGGTCGTAGCGGTTGAAAAAGTAGAACGGTTGGGAGGCACGGCCGGAAGGGCTGACGAACTGGACGGAGTACTTCTTGGGGAACGCGGACGATCGGAGTTTTGGAATCATTCCGAGGCGCTCGAGGGCGTGGTACGTGAACGGGATGAGGGATTCGCCGATGTGGTACCGCGGGAACTTTTCACGTTCGAGAACGAGGACGCGTCGACCGTGCTGGGCGAGGGTGGTCGCGGTGGCGGTACCAGCGGGGCCGGCGCCGACGACCACGGCGTCGAAGGACTCGGTTCGATTCATACGCAGACGTACTAATGCCGTTCCGCGAAATCGCCAAGAGGGTTTCTTTGGCGTGGGGCGAAGTGGGGGGCCGAATGCGGAAGCAGGGATTCAAGTTTCAGGCTTCAAGACCCATGCGCGGTCCGGCGGATGGTGAATCCTGCGCGGGAGGCCACGCTGCTTCCTTTCGGAGTCTGGGTGTCCTCAGACGGTGCGCATCCTTGCGAGGTCTTCCAGGTGGCGGATCACGAGGGCGGTCCAGCCGGTCTGGTGGTTCGCACCGCAGCCTCGGCCGGTTTCAGCGTGGAAGTATTCGTGGAACTCGAGCAACTCGCGGGAATGCGGATCGGCGGCGAAGCGCGGATCCGCCGCGAGGGCAGGGCGGGTGCCGTCCGGCCCCGGCAGGAAGAGCGAGGCCAGGCGTCGTTCGATGTCGAGGGCGGCCTCGCGCAGGGAGACGGTCCGACCGGAGCCGGTGGGATACTCGATCTGGAACTCGTCGCCGTAGAAGTGATGGTACCGTTCGAGGGCCTCCTCGATGAGGTAATTCACGGGGAACCAGATCGGTCCGCGCCAGTTGGAGTTTCCGCCAAACAACCAGGTGTTGGATTCGCCCGGGACGTAATCCACCCGATGCGTGGAGCCGCCGTGCTCGAAGACAAACGGTTGCTTTTCGTGGAACCGGGAAAGCGACCGGATGCCAAACGGCGAGAGGAACTCCGACTCGTTGAAGAGGTATCGGAGCACCGAGCGCAGGCGGTCCCGCGTCGGGATGGCGAGGAGCAGCTTTCGACGCGAGTTCGAACGGCCCAGGGCGATGCCGCGTTGCAGGCTGTGCTTGTTGGCGATGAACCAGTCGAGCCGACGGCGGAATCCGGGGAGGCGATCGATCACTTCCTCGTCGAAGACTTCGACGGCGATCAAGGGCAGGAGGCCGACCATCGAGCGCGTGCGCAATGGAATGGTGCGGCCGTCGACATCGAGTTGGTCGTAGTAAAAGCCATCGGTGGGATCCCAGAGGCCGGAGCCGCCGACCGTGTTCATGGCTTCGGCGATCTGAACGAAGTGTTCGAGGAACTTGGACGCCATGTCCTCGTAGGCGGGGCGGACGCGCGTGCCGTCATGGGCCAGTTCGAGCGCCATCGCCAGCATGGTGGAACAGTAGAAGGCCATCCACGCGGTGCCGTCCGCCTGTTGCAACGAACCGCCGCCGGGCAAGGGTTTGGAGCGGTCGAACACGCCGATGTTGTCGAGTCCGAGGAATCCGCCGCTGAACAGGTTCTTGCCGGAAGCATCCTTGCGGTTGACCCACCAGGTGAAGTTGAGGAGGAGCTTCTGGAAGACGGACTCCAGGAAATCACGGTCGCGCGCGCCCCGGGCGCCGGTGAGCTTGTACACGCGCCATGCCGCCCAGGCGTGCACGGGCGGATTCACGTCCGAAAAGGCGAACTCGTACGCCGGGATCTGGCCGTTCGGATGCATGTACCATTCGCGGAGCAGGAGGCTGATCTGTTGCTTTGCGAAGCTCCCGTCCACCGCGGCGAACGGGACCATGTGGAACGCCAGATCCCAGGCGGCGAACCACGGATACTCCCACTTGTCCGGCATCGAGAGGATGTCGCGGGCGTGGATGTGCCGCCACTCGGCATTACGGCCGCCGAGACGGGAAGCGGGCGGTTGGGGGGGATTGGGGTCACCGACAAGCCAGTCCTCGACGACGTAATGGTAGAATTGCTTGGACCAGAGCAGACCGGCGTAGGCTTGCCGGGTGACCAATCGTTCCGCCGGGGTCATGGCCGCCGGTGCCAGCGCATTATAGAAGGCATCTGACTCCTTCTGGCGGCCCGCCATGAAGCGGTCGAGGGCTGGGCCAGCACCCGGCGCGGGACGCACGCGATCCGGGAGTTCGGCCTCGCCCACGGGGACAAGCCGGAGGTCGATCGTCTGGGTGGCGCCGGCAGGGAGCGTGAGGTGGTAGTGGGCCGCGGCCTTGGTGCCGACGCAGGCCGGGTTCGTGGCTGCGGTTTCGCCCTGCAGCAGTCGGCGATGGAAGGCGTCCTTGACGTAAGGGGTCGCGTTGGGAACCTCGAAGAGTCGTTCGGTGTTTGTCTCGTTCTCGGTGAACCAGAGTTCCGGCCGGGACCCGTCCGGGGCGGGACCGACCTCGAACCGATAGGTGCCGAGCGATTCGTGGACGCCTTCGACCTGGCTGGGGTCAAGGGCGCGGAGGCGCGGGCGGGGGGAGCATCCCTCGTGGGTACAACCCCAGCTCCAGGTGTTGCGGTACCAGAGCGTGGGCAGGACGTGAAGTTTGGCGGTGTCCGGTCCGCGGTTGGTGATCTGGATGCGGATCAGGGTGTCATCGGGGGATTGCTTGGCGTAGACGACCTCGACGTCGAAGAAGCGGTTTTCGTCGAAGATACCCGTGTCGCGGAGTTCGAACTCAGGTTCCTCGCGGGAACGGCGTCGGTTCTCGTCGACGAGCCGTGCGTACGGGAACTCCTTCTGTGGATAGCGATAGAGCGCGCGGGCCAGACTGTGGGTGGGCGTGGAATCCAAGTGGAACCACTCCTCCTTGGCGTCCTCGCCGTGGTTGCCCTCGGCGTTGGTCAGCCCGAACAGGCGCTCCTTCAGGATGGGATCACGTCCGTTCCAGAGCGCGACCGCGAAGCAGAGGCGGCATTGACGGTCCGTCCATCCCAGCAACCCGTCATCGCCCCACCGATAGGCCCGGCTGCGGGCGTGGTCATGAGGGAAGTATTCCCAGCAGTTGCCGCCCGGGGAGTAATCTTCCCGGACGGTCGACCACTGGCGGTCGGGAAGATACGGGCCCCAGCGCTTCCAGTTGGCGGCGCGGATGGAATCCTCGTGAAGCCGAGTTCCCTCGGCCGTGGAGTCCGTGCGTTGGTTCCGGGTGGTGCAACCTGTGTCTGATTCGCCGCCGTTCGCGCTCATTCTCAGTAACGATAGCTCAACTGGAGCCGCGCGTAAGGGGCGCCTTCACCATTCCATTGGCGTTGGCGTTCATCCACGACGAATCGGCGGTCGATCACCCATCCGGCTGCGCCCTCGACGCGGAATCCGCCGCCAACGTTCCAGATCGCGCCCACGCCGGCTCGAATCTCGCGGTAGGTCATGTTGACGTCGTTAAACTCGGCATCGCCGCGGTCGCTACCATGTTTATTGCTGATCTGGTAGGCGCCGCCCACGATTTCGCCACCTGCGTAGACCAGCCAGCTCTCGTTCGGACGGAATTCCACCCGCGGGCGCGGCATGAGGATCGACAACGCCCACTGGGAGTTGATCTGCCACCGGATCCCGGGGCCGCCCACCACGGGGATGTCGCGGCGCGGATCCACCGAAACCTGGAGGAACAAAAGCAGGTTCGGATTGATGGCGTAGGACACGCCGGCAATGACGGGCGCGTTGAAATCGGTGGAGCTGATGTCTTCGAAGTCGCTGTAGATGCCGGGCGACACCTCGCCGAGGAACGCCCACCGTGAACTGATCTGCCAGGTCATCCCCAGCGGCACCGTGACGGAACCGAGGTTGTCCGGCAGCAGGGAGGTCTGGTCCAACCCGAAGCGGAAGCTCTCCGCTTCGAAGCCCACCGACCAATTCACCGCTCCGCCCGAAATGAACGTTCCGGTGTACCGGACGCGCGAATGGAAAGTGTCGATGTCGCCGAGGTCCACGGAACCCTCGCGGATGCCCGAGTCCGGAACGTAATGTGCGGCGGCGTCAATCGTACCGCGGTAGCCGGGTTCACCGGGGGAACCGAAGGAGCGGGTCTGGCGGTCGACGGGTTTGGCGACGTCCTGCGCGGCAAGCGGCAGGGCGGTCAGGAGGCAAAGGGCAGCGCGTGCAAACATGTCGGGATCAGTTCGAAGAGTTCAGGCCCAAGTTTCAAGCATGCTGGGGGGAGATCGTTTGTTTCGGTTTCATGCCCCTGGGCCCCATCGAGGGCTGGAAGCCGTCGAGAAGTCCCAGGGTCCAGGTTCTCAGGATGGATGAAATGGCTCCAATGCGGCATTTGCGGCGTGACCCAGGGTTGCTTCGCACCCCGGGCCAATGGCTAGGAGGCCGCGGCGTCGTGCTGGGCGGCAGGGGAGGCAAAGCCGCGAAGCCTCAAACCCGCGAAAGGGAGGATCTGAAGGCCCGCTGATCCGTCAGGATTGCCTTGGGTTTGTTGAAGTGCGGTCAGGGGACAACCTGTCCTCGGGACTCCGTCGGACGAACGCAGGCAAGGACACCGCTGATGCCGAGGCCCAGCCTCGCCAGTTCGCGCACCTGCTGTGGCTCAATCTCCCACGAGAGAGAGCTGGACCTGACCAGAATCAATTCCTTGGACTCGGCAGCACGGGAGGACGGTGCGCAGAGGGCGTGGCGCTGGCGCTGGCCTGGCGGAGTTGCTGTGTGGCCAGATCGATTGCCACGAGGCGCTGAAGGGTTGGAGAAGGAGTTCCCGGTGACGGAGGCCTGACCATCCCGACGACGTTCCTGACTACCTGGACGGGAGTCCAGACGAGGCCCCAGGGGAATCCCCACCAACCGATGACCAGGCTGGAGAGCAGGGACCCGGCCTGACGTTTGATGCCGCATTTGCGACAGGAGACGGCGGGGTGACTGCTCCAACTCGTCAGGAAGACTGCAGACCAGACCCTGTGCGCGGTGTGGACGTCCACTGGGCCTGGACCCGTGCAACGCGGGCAGGCACCGATGTGAACGGCCCGGGTCTGGTCACGTACCCATTCCAACGGGAGTCGTGAGGCTTGATCCATGAGGATGGAGTTTCCGCGGCATGTGTTGCTGCAGAAGCGAAGGTTTCCCTCTCGCACGCCTCCGAAGAGGATCATGGTGTTGCAATAGTGACAGGAAGCCATGGAAGGATGGATTCGAGGTTGTCGGATTCCTCGATGGTTTTAGGTGAGCGGGACCGTGGAGATGAAGTGAAAAGTTCGAGGTGACGATTGGGTCTTCGCCAATCTCCGGTCGGCGGTGCTGAGGGGACAGGATGTTGGGGCGGACAGGATGACAGGATGGATGGGGGGCGGCTCTGTTTCCTGGCGTTGTTGCGTACGTCGGAAGCGTTGCAGCGGATAGCCCCGGGTCGTGATCAGCACGTACCCGGGGACCGCAGCGTACACTCGGAATCCGCACCCTTGGCTGACCTTTTGATCGCCTTCGGCGTGCCGTGTATCTGTGCCCCGAAAGGGAAACAGGTGAAAGCCAACAACTGAGGTTAGCCGTTCAAGGGATTTTTCGATCAGGCAGCCATGGTTTTCAGCCTCCTGGCCAACGGGGAATTCCGTCGCTCCAGCGCCTTCAGGTACTCCGTCTCGTTGTACGGTTTCCGATCCTGCCAGCACTTCCACAGGATCCGAATCCACTTGTACGCCAGACTCCGATAGATCGCCCAGTTGCCCTTTCCCTTCTCCAGCTGCTCCTCGTGGTACGCCGCCGCCCACGCCGATACCCTCGTCGTGCAACGCGCCCATTCTACGAACGTTTGCCTCAGGAACTGCGGTGCCAGCATTCGCCATCGCACACGCGAGGTCTTCCCGCTCCGTTCCAGCACGGGCGCCACCCCAGACAATCGTTGCAGGTTCTCCGCACTTTCGTAGCGCCCTCGGTCGCTCCCGAAGGCCGCCAACAGGCGCGCCGCCAGCACGGGCCCGGCTCCAGGCAGCTCAGTGAACAGGCTCGCATCGGGATGTTCCTTCATCGCCTCAGCTATCTGCTCTTCGACAATCCCCACGTGCTTGACCCGGACCTTCAACTCCTCAACAAGGCTGGCCAGCTCGAGTTTCCAGATCTCGTTCCGGACCGTATCGACTGTCACAAACTTTGCCTCCGCAATGAGCTTCAACCGTTCCTCGACTGACACCGTGCTCCTCACGTTGTGCTTGTGGTAGAACTGCTTGATCGTCGCCGATCGGCAGCCCTTCAGTTCCACCAAGCTTGGCCACCGGGTCAGGAAATCCATCGCCATCTCCGAGTGCAAACTGGCTCCAACCAGTTCCAATGCCTGAGGAAAGTACTTCTTGAGCAGGCCATCCAGCTGGTTGGTCAGCTGTGTGCGTCGATTCACCATGTCTCGCCGCAACATGGTCAGTTGTTCAACCCGGGCCGTGGCGGCATCCAGGACGTGCACCCGTCGCAACTTGTCCCGATGGTTCTCAACCAACTCCAGCAGGACCTCAGCGTCGGGGCGATCATCCTTGGCACCGGAAGGAGTGAAGGCGTTGCGCATGCGCGATGAAGTCGCCGGATGAATCCCGTAGACGTGAATCCAAGGACACTCCAGCAACTGTGAGAACACAGGCCCCTTGGTCCCTTCCACAGCCACGCACAATGTCCGCCCGCCAAAGCGTGTCTCGGTCGTTTGCAGCCATTGGTAAATGGCTTCGGGCGTGGCCGGAAGGGTCAGGTGTTCCACGTCTTGGGAACCGCCTATCCGCAGGGCGATGGTGTGGGCTTGGTAGCCCCAATCCCAGCCGATGCATGCGGCTGGCGGATCGGATGGAATGTTTGATCTGGCAGTCATGGTGGATGGCATGTTTTGTGGGTTGGCGATGCGGGTCGCAGTTCGTATTGAGGGTCCTCTAGGGACGGCAACTGAGTATTCGTACCCGCATCTTGAAGACCGGCTCCGGTCGTAGCTTGGCTTTTATTCGTTCGACGAACTCGGGGTCACGTACGTGCCGGAGCCGGTCTTCAGGATGCGAACAAACGGGAGAAAAATCAGGGGGCATCTCCTCCCCCAGCCCCCCTCCTGGCGTGGTTGCTCACAGGGGGCTGTAGGGGAGTTGGGGAAGGACTCCCCTGCCCCCTGTGAACAACCACGGCTTTCCAATACGGGGTGAAACCCCGGGAACCACGCCCCACGACGACCTCTGTGCCGTGAAAGGGAACGCGGCACAGGGTGGCTGTGGTCACCGTTCGCCCCGTTGGGTGAGGTGTCATGGGGTGGGGTGACCCAGGGTTCCGCTCCGCTCCACCCGGGGCTGTCATCGTACGCCGCGTTGCGGGGAGGGCGAGCGCAGGGTTGACCCGGGGTTGGTTCGCACCCCGGGCTAATGGCTTTGATGCCTCCGGCGTACCCACATCGACGACCACTGACCCTGAAAGCGGCAGTTGCCCGGACCACGGATTTCACGAATTTAACGGATGGACGGGGCTGGAATGGAGGTTTTCCTCGCGTCAGGCGGCTCACCTTGCAGGTGTGCGGCAAGTCCAACCCAAGTCCCTGCCTATCCGTGTTATTCGTGCAATCCGTGGTTCCAACTGCCTTTTTCAGGCTGACTTCAGGCACCGAAGTCTGCGGCGGCATCTTCCAATCCGCCGGGTGAGGGCACCCGGCCTTGTCACGTCCTGATTAAAACTTGTCACTTTGCCGACTGGACTCCCGTCGTCTTTGGCTCCCCCCAGGGCCCTCCGGGCCCTGCCCCCCCGGCCCCCCCGCTGGGGTGAGGTGTAGCTGCGGTGAGCGTAGCGAACCGCAGCGGAGCCGATCCCCAGCGGGGGGGCCGGGCCGCGTCTTCACTTCGCCCGCCTCGCCCTTCCTTCCTCGTACATCTCTGCCGGCCTCCTTCCTCCTATCGCGTTGTGTGGCCTCAGTTCGTTGTACGCCTGGATCCCTTCCTTCACCGCCTTCTTCGCCTCTTCGGCCGTCTCAAAGCATCCCTCCATCCCGTATTCCCACTTCAACGTACCTATCACACGCTCCGCTTTCGCGTTCTCGTAGCAGTGCATCTCCTCCGTCATGCTCACCCGGCACCCCGCTGCCAGCAGCCTCGCAACGTACTCATGGCAGCAGTACTGGCTTCCTCGATCCGTGTGGTGAATCGGCCTCAGATCCTCCTTCTTCAGCCGGCCCAATGCCTCCATCAACGCTTTCTGGCACCCGATCGATTCCATCGTCTCCCCCACGTAACTCCCCACGATCATTCTCGACCACACGTCCATCACAACGGACAGAAACACGAATCCACTCCCCGTCCTCACGTACGTCAAATCCGCCACCCACGCCTGGTTCGGCTCCGTCACCACCAGATCCCGGATCTCATTGCGAAACACCGGCAGGCTGTGCCGGCTTTGCGTTGTCCGCTTCGTTCGGGCATACCGCTTCACCAACCGATCATTCTCCCTCAGCACACGGAACATCCGGTCCCTTCCCAGCTCGATCCCGTTGCTCTGGAGCGACTGCCTCGTCACCCCCAGCAGCTTGCGGCAGCCCATCCTCGGGTGGATCCGCCTCTGCTCGTCCACTGCCTTCAGCACCTCTGCCTCAGCCACCGCCTGGCGCTTCCGCTCCGCTCGGCACTGATAGTAATTCTGCCGGCTCATCCGCACCACACGGCACGTCGCCTTCACCTCATGCCCGGCCTCTGCCAGCGTCCTTACAAGTTCCCATCGAACTTTTTTTTAAACTCCTCAACTCCCCCAAGCCCTCCTCTCTCGCACGCCATCTTCAAGAACTCTTCCCCTACCAGCGTCCGCAGCTTCTCTTCTCCAAGGGCCTGCTTCAGCTGCCTCACCTCCCGTTCCAGTTTCTGGATCCGGTCCGCCTCCCCGACTGCCTCAACACGCATGACTTTTCTCATCAGATGCTCTTTTCCGTACGCTTTGAGCCAACTCGCCACCGTCCCGTTTCCACGGATTCCATACCTCCGGTGCGCATCGGCCAACCCCGTAAACTCGCCGGCCTCGTACTCACGGACCACCTGCACCTTGAACGCCTCGCTGTACCGTCGCACTACCCGTTTATCCAGTTTTCCAGTTCGCATCGTGTCAACCTACGGCCGGACCGCGCAGGAATCTGGGAACTGGCAACTGGGAACTCCCCCCTATTTCGTGAGCGCCTTGTCGAGGTTGAGGAGGGTGCTGGCGACGAGGGTGAGACCGGCGGCGTCGGGGGATCCGCCGGCCTTGGCGGCGAGTTCGGGGTTGGCGGCGTACTCGACGAGGGCGGAGGTGTAAAGGCGGGTGAGGCGCGAGATGTCTTTGGGATCGGGTTCGCTGGAGGTGACGGCGCGCCAGGCCCAGGCGATGTGTTCGTCGAGGGAGGTTCCGGCGGATTTCATGCGGTGGGCGAGGGCCTGGGCGGCCTCGAAGTACACGGGATCGTTCAGGGTGACGAGGGCCTGCAGCGGGGTGCTGGTGACCACGCGGCGTGCGGTGCAGACCTCGCGGCTGGAGGCGTCGAAGGTCATGAACGAGGGGTACGGGCTGGTGCGACGCCAGTAAGTGTAGAGACCACGGCGGTAGCGGTCCTCGCCTTTGGGCGTGACCCATTGGGAACCGTTGTAGACCACCTGCCAGACGCCGTCGGGTTGGGGTGGCATCACGGGCGGTCCACCGACCTTGGGGCTGAGCACACCGGCGGCGGCGAGGGCCTGGTCTCGGACCATCTCGGCGGAGAGGCGGGTCCGGGGACCGCGGGCGAGCAGCCGGTTGCGTGGGTCGCGGGTGAGGAGATCGGGCGTGGCGCGGTGATCCTGGGAATAGGTGGCGCTGAGGGTCATCTCGCGGAGGAAGGTCTTCAGGCTCCAGCGGAGTTCCCCCTGCATGCGCAAGGCGAGGTGATCGAGCAGTTCCGGGTGGACGGGGCCATGCCGGTCGATCCGAAGTCCTCGACGGTTTCCACGATGCCGGTGCCGAAGAGTTCGCTCCAGAGCCGGTTGACCAGGACGCGGGCGGTCAGCGGGTTCGCCGGGCTGACGAGCCAGCGCGCGGCCGCGAGCCGATCGGCGTTGCCGGGCGGAAGCGGGGGCAGGGGTGCGGGGGTGCCGGGTTCGACCACCTTGTCCTTGGAAAGGAAACTGCCGCGCAGGAAGACACGAGTCTCGCGTTTGGCCTCGGGTGGGCGCTCGCGCATGACGAGGGAACTGACCGAAGGGATGGCATCGCGACGCGCCCGGGCTTCGTCGATCTGCTTGCGCAGGGCGGCGCGCTCGGGGGATTGCGCGAGCGCGGACCAATGCTCGCCGCCGGACGTCGACAGCTTGAAGTGGTGGAGGATGGAACCCTTGGTTTCGGCATCGAAGATCTCGTGCTTGAGGATGAGTTTGAGATCGGTGCCGGCGGGCACCTCCACGGGAGCGGCAGGAATGAAGACAAGCCAGCGCGGACCGAACAGCTTCGGGAAGGCGCCGCCGCCGGCCCATCCGGGCTTGAGGCTTTCCTCGGGATCGTACGGGCCGGAGAGGGTGTCGGCATAGACGCCGACGAACTCGACCCGTTCGATGCCGGTGGGGATGGGTTTGAGCGGTCGCTTCTTCGGGGCTTCCTTGCCGGCCTTCTTCGCATCTTCGGCGGCCTGGGCGTCCTCGGCCGCGATGGCCTTGTTCTCCGCCTCGACCTGGACGGCCTCGGCCTTGGCGGCGGCGATGCGTCCGGGTTCATGCTTCTCGAGCCACATGTGGCCGATGACGGCGCCGTGTTCCGGCATCAACTTCGGGTCCGATTTCCGCGGCAGGATGTCGACGCGCAAGGCCCCGATGCGGGTGCCCGCGGGAAGCTGGACGGTATAGGCGGCGCCATTGGGCACGGTGCCTTCCACGCGGACCTCGTTCCCCTCGATGCTGAACACGGCCTCCTTCGGGCCTGCGATCTGGAATCCGGTGAGCGGGGTCCACGGGTGTTCCGCGAGGAGGGGCTTGGCTGCGTCGTTGAGCTGTGTGCGGAGCTTGCGGATCTCCTGATCGAGGGTCGTGGCCTCGGCGTAACGGGCGGGTTCGGTGGGGACGCGGAGCCGGGGGAAGTCGTCGCCCATGTCGGCGTCCTCGGTGGAATTCCAGAGGGCGAGGAACCGGTAGTAATCCTCGTGGCGGAAGGGATCGTAGGGATGGGAGTGGCACTGGACGCAGCCGAAGGTGGTGCCCTGCCAGACGGTCCAGGTGGTGTTGACGCGGTCGATGACGGCGTTGAGGCGGAACTCCTCGTCGTCGGTGCCGCCCTCGGTGTTGGTCTGGGTGTTGCGGTGGAAGCCGGTGGCGACGAGGTCGTCCAGGGTGCCGCCCGGGAGCAGGTCGCCGGCGAGGGTCTTGACCGTGAACTGGTCGAACGGCATGTCCGTGTTCAGGGCGCGGATGAGCCAGTCGCGCCACGGCCAGACATCGCGGCCATTGTCCTTCTCGTATCCCTGGGTATCGGCGTAGCGGGCGAGGTCGAGCCAGAGGGCGGCCCAGCGTTCGCCGAAGTGGACGGAGCCGAGAAGGCGGTCGACGGCCTGTTCGCGGGTTTCCTCACCGCGGAGGAAACGGGCGAGTTCATCGGGCGTGGGCGGAAGCCCGGTGAGGTCGAAGGTGACGCGACGCAACCACTGGGCGGGGTTGGCGGCGGGGCTGGGCTGGAGTCCCTCCTGTTCGAGCCGGGCGAGGATGAAGCGGTCGGCGTCGGTCCGGGCCCATTGGGTGTCCTTCACCGACGGCACCCGTTGCGGCAGTGGTTTGACGAAGGACCAGTGTTCACCCCATTGGGCACCTTCGCTGACCCATTTCCGGAGCGTGGCGATTTCGTCGGCACTCAACGGACGGCCCTTGCCGTGTTCGTTGGGCGGCATGTGGTCGTCGTCGCTCTCGGGGAGCGTGATGCGATGGATCAGTTCGGAGGCGGCGGGATCGCCGGGGACGAGCGTGCGTTTCCCGGACTTGCCGGTGGCGAGCGCCTTGTCGCGGTCGGTGAAGGAGATGTTGCCGGCCTGTTTGACGCCGCCGTGGCAACTGGTGCAGTGCTGGTTGAGGATGGGGCGGACGTCGTGGTTGAAGTCGACGGCGGCGGAAGCGGCCGGGGCCAGAAGCGCAGCGGCGACGACGGCGAACGGGAGGGTCGAGCGTGGCATGGGCGTGTGTGGAAAGGGGTGGGTGTTCAGGCGAGGATTCCCTTCACGACTTCCGAGGGCTTGGTGACGTTGGTGACGCGTTGGTCGAGGCCCTGGGAGGGATAGGTGAGGCGCCGATGGTCGAAGCCGAGGAGGTGCAACGTGGTGGCCTTGAGGTCGTGGACGCTGACCTTGTCGACGACGGCCTCGTAGCCGAGGTCGTCGCTTTCGCCGAAGGAGCCGGGCTTCACGCCGCCGCCGGCCATCCAGACGGTGAAGGCTCCGGGGTTGTGGTCGCGGCCGACCCATTGCATGACATTGCCGCCGCGGTTCTCGCGCATCGGGGTGCGACCGAACTCGCCGCCCCAGACGATCAGGGTTTCGTCGAGGAGGCCGCGCTGCTTGAGGTCGGTGATGAGGGCCGTCATGGCCTGGTCGACATCGGCGCACTGCGATTTGAAGCCACCTTCGAGGGCCTCGCGTTCGTTGGCCCCGTGGGAATCCCAGCCCCAGTGGAAGAGCTGGATGTAGCGGACGCCGCGTTCGGCAAGGCGCCGGGCGAGGAGGCAGTTGTTGGCGAAGGCTTCTTCCCCGGGGCGGACACCGTAGGCGGCGCGGACATCGGCGGGTTCGCGGGAAATGTCGAAGGCCTCGGCGGCGCTGACCTGCATCTTGAAGGCGGTTTCGTACTGGGCGATGCGCGTGAGGGTCTCGGGATCGCCGGCTTCGATGTGGGCGCGGCGGTTGAGGTCGTCGAGGGCGTCGAGGGACTGGCGACGGAGATCGCGGGTCACGCCGTCGGGGTTGGCGAGGTAGAGGACGGGCTCGCCCTTGGAGCGGCACTGGACACCTTGATAGACGCTGGGCAGGAACCCGGAACCCCAGCAGGACTTGCCGGAATCGGGGGTCTTGCCACCGCTGAGCAGGACGATGAAGCCGGGGAGGTTTTCGTTGGTGGAGCCGAGCCCGTAGGTGACCCAGGAGCCCATGGACGGATACCCGAGGGTGGAATAGCCCGTGTGCATGGCGAGCTGGGCGGGGGCGTGGTTGAACTGGTCGGTGTGCAGGCTCTTGATGAAGCAGACGTCGTCGACGACCCGGGAGAAATGGGGAAGGCGGTCGGTGACCCACGCACCGGTCTGGCCGTGCTGGGCGAAGGGATAGCGCGGACCGAGCAGCTTGGGGATGCCCTGGATGAAGGCGAAACGTTTGCCATCGAGGAAGGAGGCCGGGCAGGTCTGCCCATCGAACTTCGCGAGCTCGGGTTTGTAGTCGAAGAGCTCGAGGTGACTGGGCGCGCCCGCCATGTGCAGGAAGATGACGCGCTTGGCTTTCCCCGGGAAATGCGGGGTCATCGGCACCAGCGGTCGGGCGAGGTCACGGGCCACCGAAGGAGCGCCCGCAAGGGCTTGGCCCTGGGTGGCCAACCACAGGGCGCCGAGCCCGGTGGTGCAGTCGCGCAGGAAATGCCGACGTGTGACGTGGCGGTGCGCTTCGAGGTGTGCTTCGTGCGGCAGTTCCATGCCGCAAGATAGCGCCAAACCCGGGCCGCCGGCAACCGGGTGAATGGGTGTGGATGGGATGGATCAGTCTGATCCGACGGATGGGACTGATCTGACTGCTCCAACGGATCCGTCCGATCGGTCGGATCCGTCCGATTTCCCCCTCATTCCCGGATCTCGAACAGTGCGTTGGCGAAATCCCTGGCAACGAACGGTTGGAGATCGTCGGGTTGTTCACCGACGCCGATGAACTTCACGGGGATGCCGAGTTCGCGCTGGATGGCGACGACGACACCGCCCTTGGAGGTGCCGTCGAGCTTGGTGATGACGAGGCCGGTGAGCTTGCAGATCTTGTTGAACTCGCGGGCCTGGTTGATGGCGTTCTGCCCGGAGGAACCGTCGAGGACGAGGAGCACCTCATGGGGCGTTCCGGGGAGGCGCTTGTCCATGACGCGATGCACCTTGGCGAGCTCCTGCATGAGGTTGTGCTTGGTGTGGAGGCGTCCGGCGGTGTCGACGAACAGGTACGTCGCTTCGCGGGCGATGGCGGCGGTGACGGCGTCGTGGGCGACGGCGGCAGGATCGGCCTGGTAGGCGCCGGCGATGACGGGGATGTCGAGACGGGCACCCCAGAGCTTGAGCTGTTCGATGGCGGCGGCGCGGAAGGTGTCGCAGGCCGCGAGGACGGCGGTGCCGCCCTGGCCCTTGATGAGATGGGCGAGCTTGGCGGAGGTGGTGGTCTTGCCCGTGCCGTTGACGCCGACGAGCGAGACAACCGTTGGTCCGGATGGCTGACGGATGAGGGCGGAACTGGCGGAGGAAAGGGACTTCTCGACCTCGCGGGCGGCGATCTCGAAGACGTCGAGACCGGACCGACCCTGGGTTTCGTAGGCGCTCTTGACCGCGGCGATGATCTGCTGGGTCATCGGAAGCCCCAGGTCAGCGCCGAGAAGGGCGGCTTCGAGTTCGTCGAGGCTGGTGCCGGTGAGGCGCGGTGAGCGCGTGACGATGCGCTTGATCTCGTGCGTAAGGACGGAGGTCGTCTTGGTGATCGCGGACTTGAGCTTGTCGAAGAATCCCATGGGAAGGAGCAGGGTTCAGGAAAGGGACGGAGCGGTGGGAGGAGTCGTCGGACGGGCAGGGCGTCGGGCGGCGAGGGCCTCGACGTTCGTGTAGGGCAGTCGGACGGCGCCGATGAGCGGCGTGCCCTTGGCCATGCCGTGGCAGTCAGACCCGCCGGTGGTGACCAACTTGAACTCGGCGGCGAAGCGGATGTAATTGTTGGTGGCGGATTCGGAGTGGCGGGTATGCCAGCACTCGATGCCGTCGATGCCGGCTTCGACGATCTTGGGCAGGAGGCCGTCGTTCCGGTACAGGGCGGGGTGGGCGAGGACCGCGGTACCGCCGGCGCCATGGATGAGTTCGACGGCTTCGGCGGCGGTCATGCGAGCCTTGGGGACAAACCCGGCGCGCCCCTTCTTGAGGTAACGCTCGAAGGCCTGGTCGTAGTCGTTGGCGAAGCCTCCCTCGACCAGGGCTCGGGCGATGTGGGGCCGGCCGGGTGAGGCGCAGTTGGCGATGCTGAGGACGTCCTCCAGACGGATCTGCACACCGACGGCATTGAGGCGGACGACCATTTCCTCGATGCGTTTGCGGCGGACGTCCTGGAAGCGTCGGAGCTCGCTGACGAGCCGGTCGCATCCGTCATCCAGCCAGTAACCGAGGATGTGGACCTCCTTGCCGTCGACGTCGGCGGTGAGTTCGGCGGCGGGGATGAACTCGATGCCAACGGCGGCGCACGCGACGGCCATGCGCGGGCAGCCATCGAGCGTGTCGTGATCGGTCAGCGCGATGGCGTCGAGGCCGAGGGCGTGGGCGCGGGTGGTGAGTTCCTCGGGACTGAAGGTGCCGTCCGAGAAGTGGGTATGAAGATGAAGGTCCGCCGTCTTCACAGGATCGGCGTGTCCTTGGCGGTGCGGGCGGGGCGCAGGATGTCGTCCTTCACCTTGTCGAGGATGCCGTTGACGAACTTGCCGCTCTCGGGAGTGGAGAACTTCTTCGCGATGTCCACGGCCTCGTTGATGCTGACCACGGGAGGGATGTCGTGGCGGGTGAGCATCTCGTGGATGGCGAGGCGCATGACGTTGCGGTCGACGACGGCCATGCGGTGGAGGTCCCAGTTCTTGGCGTGCTTGCGGATGACGTTGTCGAGGGCGTCCAGCTGGCCCAGCACCCCGCGGATGAGGGTGTCGGCAAAGGCGCGGGTGGCGGTGTCCTCGGCGGTGGGGGCCGGAAGCTCGACCTTCTCGCCCCAGGTCGGGCCGCGCGCATCCAGCGCGGCATTGAGCCGGGTATTGTCCCAGAACGTATTCAGGGCGGACTCGAGGTCTTCCGCCGGATTCATGTCGAACTGGAATAGAAACTGAACGGCCCGTTCACGAGCCTCCCGCCGCTTACGCATGGTGGGGAGTCTGACGGCGGGGGTCCGGGGGTGGGAAGGCAATTCCTTGGCGGTTACTCGGGGCGCGCCTGGGCCCAACCGTCTCTTTTTCAGGGCGGATTCGGGGTGGCGATGTCCTCATCGCCGTTGGGAGGGGCTTAGCCGTATCCATGCAGTAAAGATCTCGCGCAGAGGGGCAGAGCCGCTGAGAGAGACAGGAAATCGTGAGTTCGGGCACCCGTGGAGGGCTCACCGCTCGGTGACTCGATGACGGTGACGTGCAGGCTCTGTTTCTCCGCGTCCCTGCGTCTCGGCGGGAGTCGTTCTGCGCTATCCAACATCATGGAGGGGCTTTGGGAGAGGGCGACGAGGACGTCGCCACCCCGGTTGGAAAAAGCTTTGGAAAGGCGACGAGTGCGTCGCTGCCTCGTCCGGGAGCGGAGCTCAGGCGGGCGGCGAGGGCAGCGGATGGAGGGCTTCCTCGCGGCCCTTGGGCAGTTTTCCGAGGTGGAAGATCAGGAAACCGTGGAGGAACTGGCGTACGGCCCGGGCGTCGGCGGGGGCGGCTACGAGGTCGGGGAGGTCCATCCAGTCGGTGTCGAGCAGCTCCTGGGCGAGATGGGAGGCCTGGGACGGGAGGCGCGTTTCCGCGGGATCCGGTTCCAGACCGAGGCTGGCGAGGAGCTTGAGCTCGAAGGCGAGGACGGCGCGGGCGGTGGGAGGATGTGTTCCCAGGTACGTCAGCAGGTCGGCAAACAGTTCGTGGACCTCCGGAATGGGCGTGTCGGTCTCGGTGGCCTGTTCGATGCAGGCCACGGCGTAGGCAGCGACCCGGAGCGCCTGCAGTTGGGTGACCAGGTGCGTCCGTCGGTCGGTGACGACGACCTCGCGGAGGGCGTGGAGGTCCGACTTACGGCTGCGTTGGAAGCTGAAGTCGGCCGACAAGAGCAGGTCGAGCTTTCCCAGGAAGGGCGACTTCGGCCGACGGGCGCCCTTGGCGACGGTGGCGAGTCGCCCGGCCTCGGGGGTGAGCCAATGGACGATCACGCTCGATTCCGTGAGGGGACGGACGCGCAAGACGATCCCATGGGCGCGTTCATCCATGGTCGGGAGCGTCGCCGCCGCCGGACCCGTCCTCGTCCGGGGCGAGATCGACAGGATCGATCAGGGAGGCGACCTGGCGGAGGAGTTGGTTTTCCCGCTTCTTCATGCGCTTCCGGGCGACGGGTTCAAGGTCGTCCTCGCCGTGGAGATGGAGCAGGCCGTGGATGATGTAACGACCGAGTTCCTCCTGCCAGGTGGTGTTGAACTGATCGGCCTGGAGGATGGCGTCGGCGACGGAGATGTAGAGTTCGCCGTGGAGGTGCTCGGGGGTGGAGCCGTGGTCGAACGTGATGACATCGGTGGAGCCCTGGTGTTGGAGGAACTTCCAGTTCACTTCGGCCATCTCGGTGGCACCGACGAGGTGGATGCCGACCTCGGCGGTACAACCCATCGAATCGAGGGTGGCCTCGGTCCAGCTGCGGAGCTTTGCCGTGAAGACGCGGTGGTCGCGCTGGCGGTTCATCACCGCGATGAGGGTGGAGGTCGACATTCGGGGAAGGGCGGAGGGCTCAGGCCGGCGGTTGGGTGCCGCGATGACGCTCGTAGGCGTGGACGATGCGTTGGACGAGGGGATGGCGGACGACGTCGCGCTTGTCGAACTGGACGATGGCAATGCCCTCGACGCCCTGCAGGGCCTGGCCGGCTTCGATCAGGCCGGAACGCTTGGTGCGGGGGAGATCGATCTGGCTGGGGTCGCCCGTGATGACCGCCTTGGAACCGAATCCGAGGCGGGTCAGGAACATGAGCATCTGTTCGGCAGTCGTGTTCTGGGCCTCGTCGAGGATGATGAAGGACTGGTTGAGGGTGCGGCCGCGCATGTAGGCGAGCGGCGCGATCTCGATGATGCCCTTCTCCATGTTCCGTTCGATCTCGTCGGCAACCATCATGTCATGGAGGGCGTCGTGGAGCGGGCGGAGGTAGGGGTCCAGTTTCTGGTAAAGGTCACCGGGCAGGAAGCCGAGGGCCTCGCCGGCCTCGACGGCGGGGCGAGTGAGGATGATGCGGTTGACCTTGCCTTCCTTCAGGGCGTTCACGGCGAGGGCCATGGCCAGGTAGGTCTTGCCGGTGCCTGCGGGACCGATGCCGAAGGTGGCGTCGTGGTCGCGGATGGCCTCGACGTACTTCCGCTGTCCGACCGTCTTGGGATAGACGGGTGCCTTCTTGGTTGAGGTGGCGAGCTTCTGGTCGAAAAGGTTCTGGAGGGCTTCGTTGCCGTCGTTCTTGGCAACATGGAGGGCGTGGGCGAAGTCCCGCGCACGCGGGGTGTTGCCGGCCTTGATGTGGTCGCCGAGGACGGTGAAGAGGTTCTTGGCGCTGGCCACGGCGGCCTCCTCGCCATCGAGACGGATCATGCCGTCACGGACGGTAGCCTTGACGCCGAGTTCCTGCTCGAGGGAGCGGAGATTGCGTTCATCGCCACCGAAGACCTGCTGTGCGGCGCGTGCGCTCTCGAAGTGGAGCGTTTCTGTCGTCATGTGGGACGCATGAAACAGCCGGCGAGGCGGGATTCAAGGTTCAAGAATGAAAGGTTTCCACGGCGGGACCGTCCGGGCCCGGTTCCGGTGCCCAGGGTGGGGCTGCGGTCCGACCCGGATTGGTGTTGGGGAACGAGTACCCTTGCAGGCCGGGCGCAGGGACAAGCGTCGTGATGGCGTCCGGGGTGGAAAGGAAGGGTCAGACGGATCAGACGGATCCGTCCGATCGGACGGATCCTCTCCTGACTCCAGGAACTTCAGGCTTGGAAGTTGGGCGTGGGCTCGGAGAGTGGCCGGGTTCCCCATGAGTGAAGCACAGCGTTGGAGTGACCTGTCGTCCCAGCAGAAGAAGTCCGGACTGGCCGCATGGCTGGGATGGATGTTCGACGGTCTGGACATGCACATCTACACGCTGGTGGCGGTGCCCTTCGTGGCGTTGCTGCTGCGGTTGCCCGAGACGGATCCGGAAGTGGGCAAGCACGGGGCACTCATCAACGCCGCCTTCCTTGTGGGTTGGGCATTGGGTGGGGCCTTCTTCGGGCGGTTGGGTGACCTGATCGGACGGAGCCGCGCGCTGTGCCTGACGATTCTCACCTACGCGTGTTTCACGGGGTTGTCGGCGGCATCGACGGAGTGGTGGCACCTGATGGGCTTCCGGTTCCTTTCGGCCCTTGGAATCGGTGGCGAATGGGCGGTGGGGGCATCGCTGCTGTCCGAGACGTGGCCCAAGCGGTGGCGGCCCTGGATCGCCGCGACGTTACAGACCGCGGTGAACGTGGGGGTGCTGTTGGCTTGTGTGGCGGGGTGGGCGATGAAGGGCGTCGCCCCCCGATGGATCTTCCTGGTGGGCGTGGTGCCGGCGTTCCTGGTCCTGTGGATCCGTCACGCGGTCCCTGAGCCGGAGGAATGGCATGCGGCCCGCAAGGACGCCGGTAAGCCTCCGGGAATCCTGGATCTCTTCCGGGGCACAGTGGCCTCGACGACATGGCGCGTGCTCGCCATCTGCGGTGTGTCCCTGACGGGCCACTGGACCTTCATGTATTGGCAACAGGCTTACATCCGGAAGTTGCCCGAGGTCCTCGCCCTGGATCCAGCGGGCCGCAATCAGGCGGCGCTGGTGGCGCTGACCTGCGTGATGGCGGGATCGATCGTGGGAAATTTCGTGGCCGGTGCGCTGGCTTCGAAGATCGGCTATCGGCGGACGATTGCCGGTATGTGCCTCGCGTACGGGGTGTTGATGGTTGGCGCGTTCATGCGGCCGATGGAACACGGCACGGCCCTCGCATTCATGGTGGCCATCGGTCTGTGTCAGGGGGTGTTCGGCCTGTTCACCATGTGCCTGCCCCCCCTGTTCCCAGTGCTCTTGCGGACGACCGGTGCTGGGTTTTGCTACAATTTTGGACGCATCGTGGCGGCCGCCGGAACGGTGTACTTCGGGCGGTACACGACCGTGGACAACGTGGGCATGGCCCTGTCGTACGCGGGGCTGTTGTTCTTCCCGGCGGCGTTGCTCGCGTGGTGGTTGCCGGAGGGTAGGGAGGGTGCAGCCAAAGCAGGAGGATCCGTCTGATCAGTCCGATCCGACTGATCCTCAATGGAGCAGCCGCTGGAGCGCGCGGACGTTGAGGTGGGCCTTCGGGGCGATGGAGGCCGGGAGGATGTACTCCGGCAGCTTGGAACCGTCCGTGGAACGTTCGGAGCAGTGGTCGTTGTCGCCGGAGGGACCGAGGCCATCAAGGGTGGGCACGGCGTGCCAGAGGAGGTTGCCGTCGCTGAGACCGCCGCGGGCTTCGGATTGGAGGGGGAAGCCGATCTCTGATGCCGCGGCCGCCCAGTGCTGGAAGAGGGCGTCGGTGCCGGCGTTGCGCGGCCAGGGATCGCTCTTCGACAGGAGTTCCACGTCCACCGAGCAGGTGAAGCCGTCGGAGGCGGCGCGGATCGTCCCCGATCCGGCCAGCGCCTGGAGGCGCCGGTAGGCGTCGTTCCAGACGTCAGGCGAGAAGGCGCGGAATTCGCCCTCGGCGATGGCTTCCTCAGCCACACGGTTGAGGCCGGAGCCGCCACGGATGGTGCCGATGTTCACGGTGAGGTCGCGGGAGTAATCGGTGATGCCGTTCACCTCCTGAAGGGTGAGGGCGAGCTGGGCGATGGCGTTGGCTCCGCGCTGGTGGGTGACACCGGCATGGGATCCACGACCCTGGACGCGCACGCGCCAGGTTCCGCGTCCCTTGCGGGCGACGACGAGCTTGCGGAGGTCTCCACTCCGCCCTTCGGCCTCGAACACCAGGGCACCGAGGCACCCGGGCTTCAGACGGGAACGCACGACCTCCCCGAAATCCGTGGAAAGGACTTCCTCGGAGGAATTGAGGAAGAGTTGCCAGTGGGTGGCCTGGAACCGGGCTGGGTCGTGGACGGCGAGGGCGGACAGGGTCAGCCAGAGGACGGCGGTCCCGCCCTTGATGTCATGGGTGCCGGGCCCGTAGATGCGGTCTCCTTCGGGAAACCAGGCGAAGTGATTGCGGGCCTCCTCCTCGGGCGAGAACACCGTGTCGAGATGCGACACCATGGCCACGGAGGCAGGGCCGGTTCCCGTCCGTGTCAGGACCAGATGATCGCCATAGGCGGGGTTGACGGAGGGAACGGAAGTCGCGGTGAAGCCCAGGGGCGCGAACAGTTCGGCGGTGATGGCGGCGACACGGTTCACTCCATCCCGGTTGAGGGTCCAGGAGTTGACGTCGACCATCGATTTGAGGTGCGCCAGCGTCTGCGGGAGATGTGCTTCGAGCCAAGGCTTCAGTCCGTCAGGCATGGGACGGAGGGTGCCGGGGGATGGGGTGGGGGAAGAGTTTGAAGTGTGAAGATTCAAGTTTGAAGCCAAGCCATGCGCCGCGTGGGGGCACGCGGCTTACAATCCACGAGTTTGAAGGACGGGTGCCCTCACCCGGGGAAGAGTTTGAAGTGTGAAGATTCAAGTTTGAAGCCAAGCCATGCGCCGCGTGGGGGCACGCGGCCTTCAGCGGGGAGTTGCCAGATCCCAGTCTCCAGATTCCTTCAACGGGCCTGAGCGACGAGCAAAGGGGAGGGGAGCGGTTTGCGTATCCGGCGTGGCCACCGGGTTGGTCAGGGGCGAGCAACTTGGGCGGAACGCAGCGGTAAAGGGGGTGGATCCGCGCCAATATGTCCCATTTCCAGGGTTCGAGGCGGGATGGCAGGTTGGGTGCTTGGAGGGATGTTGCTATGACCAAGACTGGGTACCTGATCGACATGGACGGTGTGATCTACCGCGAGAACCACCTGATCGCCGGGGCGGTGGAGTTCGTGGATGCGCTGCGGTCGATGGGCGTTCCGTTCCTCTTCCTGACCAACAACTCGGCCCCGACGCCGGAAGATCTCGCGGTGCGGTTGAACCACCTCGGGATCCTGGGAATCTCGCCGAAACACTTCTACACCTCGGCATTGAACACCGCGGACTTCCTCGTGGAGACGCATCCGGGGTGCACGGTGTTCCTGATTGGCGAAGGCGGACTGCAGACGGCCCTGCACGAACGCAAGATCGCCAACGACGCCATCCGGCCGAGCTACGTCGTGGTGGGCGAAGGTTCTGCTTCCATGGAACGTCTCGCCAAGGCTCACGAATGTCTGGAACGCGGCGCACGGTTGCTGGCAACGAACCCGGACAACTGGTGCCCGGTGGGCGCGGAGAAGACGCGGCCCGGAGCGGGTGCGACCGCGTCGTTCCTCGAAGCGAGCAGCGGTCGGCGGGCCTACTATCTGGGCAAGCCGAACGGCTACATGTTCCACCGTGCCCGCCAAAAGCTCCAGGACCTGGCCATGGGCCCCCTCGGTCAGGTCGTGATGATCGGCGACACCATGGAAACGGACATCCGCGGTGCCGTGGAGGCTGGATTGCACGGTTACCTCGTCCTCAGCGGATCCACACAAATGGAGAACCTGTCGGATTATGTGTACCAGCCGACCCGCGTCCTCCAGACGGTGGCCGACCTCACCGACGAGATCCGCACTGGCAAGGCGTCGGATCGGATGAACAGTCCCGTCTTTGCCGACGGGGGCATGGCGACGGCGCGGTTCGGGCACCGGCACCAGACGGATGTACTGGCGTTCCACAAGCCGCGTCCACGGCCGGCGATGACGCGCTAGGAGCGTTTGACGTCATTCCTCGGGCGGGTCCTTGCGTGAGGGGCGGAGGACCTGGGTAGTGCTTTCGACGAGGTCTTCGCCGACGTCGCCGATCTGCCGCGCCTGCTTGCGCAGGGTGCGTACGGATTGCCGCGCGAGGGCGATCAGTCCGACGGGGGTGAAGATCATCTGGGTCGCGGACTGTGCGATGAGCACGGGGTTGAAGGCGCGCATCGAGCGCATGGTCCGCCACACGGTTTTGGCGGATGGGCTTCCTCTTCGCGAACGAAGTCGAGGAGGTGCACGACGAGGAGGCATCCGAGCATCGAAAGGCCGAAGAGGATGTGGAAGTCGCGGATCTCCTGGCCGAGCAGGGCGCCGAGATGATCGGGGAGAAGCTGGAGGAGGCCACCGCCGAGGATGGGCCCCAGGGCGGTGAGGGCGCTGGTGACTGCGAGGAAAACGGCGACGTAGGGAGCGCGGTTCGTGGGAGTCAGCTTGAGCATGAGGCTGAACTGGCAGAGCTGGAAACCGGCCGTGGTGCCCCCGATGAAGAAGTAGGTGCCGATGAGGTGCCACCACCAGCGGTTGCCGGCGGTGGTCCAGCAGGCAAGCCCGACGATGGCCCATGCCATCGAACAGACGTACAGCACGGGTTTGACCCCGAAGCGGTCGCAGAGTTTTCCCCACGCGGGCAGCGTGAGCAGGCCGCCCACGCCAGCGAGGGCGGTGAGCCAGCCGATATCACCAACGGGGCGACCGACGGCCTGGAGAAGGAACATCGGCTGGAATGGTTGGCTTAGGTTGAGGAGGAGGCCCCAGAGGCCAATGAACGCGGCCAGCTTCATGAAGTTGGCGTCGCGCAAGGGTGCGAGGAGTTCAGCCCACGGCGGCGGTTCGGGCTGGGGGCGCATCACGGATTCCGGAAAGCGCATGCGCCAGAGGAAGAGCAGGCCAAGGAGCCGGGCGAGTCCGGCGGCGGCGAAGATCCAGCCGTACGTGACCAGAGGTGTCGTTCCGCGTTCCGCGATCTGGCTGGCGATGCTCACGGTGAGCAGGGTCCAGAATCCAAAGGCGAGGTTCCGGCGGCTGAAAAACTTCGACGAAACGCGTGTGGGAACGAGTTCTCCGATGGCCGCCGACCAGGACACCGCGCCCAGACTGTTGGATAGCGTGGCGGTGCCGAGGATCAGGGCAAACACCCAGTGCCGGGCGGACTCCGGAAGGAACGGAAGGGTCGAGACGAATCCCCACGGCAGGGCCGTGAAGATGAACGTCAGGACCATGATCGGATGCAGCGCCATGTTGCGCCGCAGCCACGTCGCGAGCGCGGGTTGGACCACGTTGCAGAGGTGGGGAAGGGCCGCCATGAGACCCACCGCCGTGCTGCCCCATCCGAGTACGGAAACCGCGAAGGTGATCACGAACGGAAAGCTCGGGATCGTCAGGTTCAGCATCGGGACGCTGAAGCACGCCTCGATGGTCGAGGCCTTGAGCGAGAGCAGCAGTTCGCGGTGACGGAGGGGCTTCATGTGTGGACCGCGAGGCGGTCCGACAGGGAACTTACTGGAGGACGTCGAGTCCGAGGATCTCACCGGGCTCGCAGTCGGCGACCACCTCGAAGGGGCGGCAGCAGACCTCACAGTCCGTGGTGAAACGTTGGGTGGGCAGGCTGGTGTCGATCACCAGTTCGAACGCCTGACCGCAGAAGGGACACTGCACCGACTCGGCGACTTCCATGGCCGCGAAGGTGGGACCGTAGGCAAGTCGGGGCAAGGGAGGAGTCGAGTGTTCAACGAGACAGGACGCCTTCTTGTACCGCGCCGAATGGAACGGGGTGGCGACGTCCTCGTCGCCGTTACAAAGCCTTTCTCAGGGCGATGAGGACATCGCCACCCCAGAACCCTTCCCAAAGAGAGCAGAGTCGAGATGCGCCGCAGCCGTCGGACTTGCGAGAACGGAGATTGCGAACGCGGGTCGGTGGTCGCTAGGCTCAGGCGAACACACTATGGCTAAGGCTTCGAAATACCGTTTTTGCGCAGGACCCTGGAATTTCAGTGAAGGCCGGGACCCCTATGGTCCGGAGACGCGGGCGGCGCAGACCTTTGACTGGAAGCTGCAGGCGCTGAAGGAACTTGGCTTTGACGCCATGATGTTCCACGACGACGACGCCGTGCCGGACATCGATGGCAAGTCGCCGGCGCAGGTCCTGAAGGAAGCCAAGGAACTCAAGAAGCGTCTCGACGGCGAAGGCATCGTCGCCGAGATGGTCGCTCCCCGACTCTGGTTCCATCCGAACACCATCGATGGCGCCTACACGAGCAACGACAAGAAACATCGCCGGTACGCGATCGATCGTTCCAAGCAGGCGATCGACATCGCGGGCGTGCTGGGCACCGACCTGATCGTGCTGTGGTTGGCACGCGAGGGGACCTACCTCCGCGAATCCAAGAATGCCCGTCGGTCGGTGGATCTTCTGGTGGAGGCGTTCGACGCGATGCTCAGCCACAACCGGAAGATCCGGTTGGCGATCGAGCCGAAGCCGAACGAGCCGATGGATCACGCCTACGTGCCGACGATCGGCCACGCGCTGGCCATCGCGCAGTTGACCAAGGATCCGAAGCGCGTGGGTGCGTTGATCGAGTCCGCGCACGCGATCCTGGCCGGTCTCGATCCGGCGGATGAGATCGAGTTCGCGATGGCCTTCGGCAAGTTGTGGTCGCTGCACCTGAACGACCAGAACGGGTTGAAGTTCGACCAGGACAAGCCGTTTGGTTCCTCGAACCTGCGCGTGGCCTTCAACCAGGTGCGGGCGCTGGAGCGCAATGGCTACGGCAAGGACGGCGAGTTCATCTGCTTCGACGTGCATCCGTTCCGTTCCACGAAGCCCGAGCACTACCTCAAGCACCTCGGCAATTCGCGGGACACGTTCCTGCGCCTCGTCGAGAAGGCACGCAGCTACCCGGAGAAGGCGGCCCAGGCCCTGGTGGCTGACCGCAATTACCAGGATCTCGACCAGTTGGTCCTGAACCACCTGATGGGATCCTGAGCCAGTCCCCGAGTCACACTTCTCCTCCGACCCCTTTTCAATGCCTCCATCCACCGTCCGACTCCGTCGCGTCGACCAACTGTTGTCCTCCTGCGGGTACTGCTCCCGCCGGGAAGCGAAAGGTTGGGTGAAGCAGGGGTGGGTGTCGGTGGATGGGGTGACGGTGACGTCGCCCGATGAAAAGGTGGACCCGGCGCGGATGCAGGTGGAGGGCGAACCCCTCGACCATCCGGACGGGTTGCTGGTCCTGTTCCACAAACCTGTCGGGACCATCTGCACGCACGAGGACGAGGAAGGCCCGACGATCTACTCGCTGTTGCCGGAGCGCTGGCGGCATCGCAATCCGCCGGTGAGCAGCGTGGGACGACTGGACAAGGACGCGAGTGGATTGCTGGTGCTGACCGACGATGGGGCGCTGGTCCAGAAGTGGACGGCGCCCCGGCACCATGTGCCGAAGCTTTACGAGGTCACCCTGGATCGGGATCCGCAGCCCGAGTGGGTCGCGGTGTTCGCATCAGGAACGTTCCTGATGCCCGGCGAATCGAAGCCATGTGCCCCGGCCCGCCTTGAGTTGGTGGGGCCAAAGACAGCCCGGTTGGAGTTGACGGAAGGCCGCTTCCATCAGGTGAAGCGGATGTTCGCCGGGCTGGGCGCCGTGGTGCAGACGTTGCATCGCCCACGCTTTGGCCCGTTCGAGCTGGGAACACTGGCGCCGGGACAATGGCGTGTGGTTCCCGGGATTCCGTCCGAATTGATGCCGGCCTGAGGGATCGGCCCGTCGGGTGCGATGGGACAGCCACTCGCACCCGGGAGCGTGGGGCAGGGGGTGATGGATCGCCCCGCTCAGGGTTTCGCGGGAGCCGTGACCTTCAGCAGGTAGGCCCGTCGTTGGTCGGCGAATTCCTTGATGCCGATGATGCCCCGTCCGCCACCGGGTCCGGGTCCACCACCGCCGCGCGCGGTTTCGGTCAGGTTCTTCTCGAAGTCCTCGAAGGTTGAAAGCTTTCGGGTGTCCGCCTTGAGGGTTTCACGGATGAGGGCCTGGTGCTGTCGGGCGATCGGCCCCAACCGGTCCCAATCGAGCCACTTGTCCGCCATGTCGCCCACGATCGCGAGGTAACGGGCCTTGAGCGCCGGGACCGCGAGGAGTTTTCCAATGAGGGGACGATCCGGATGGTCGATGCCCTGCGTGGGGGGCAACTCGACTCCCTGGATGCCGCCTTCGCCGCCACCGCGGCCACCGCCAAATCCCGGGCCACCGGGTAGGTAGAAGGTCTCGTTGGAATCGTGGGGCAGGATGTGGAACCGACCCTTGGGATCGAGGTAGAGGTTGTAGTCAGAGGAACGGATCCAGTAACCGTCGTTGTTCACCATGACGTTCTCGAGCGCGAGGAACCGCAGGGCCCCCTCGATATCCAAAATTGGCGCGAGCTCGGCTTCCAGTTGGTTGGCCGGGGTTTCATTGAGGACCTTGCAGAGTCGGGCGAGCGCCTGCCAGGACGCCGGCGTGTCCTTGGATTTCAGCGAGTAGACCCGGCGGTACGGCTCGGGAGTGTCGCCAAGGTAAGCGAGTGTGCCGCGGCCGTTGGGGCTGCCCTGGACCTTCCAGCGCGCGCCTTCCGTTGTGCCGAACCGCTGCTGGATGAAGTCCTTGTTGAACTGCTCGACGCTGACGTAGACGCCCCAGCTTTCGCCATTGATGACCACGTGCACGAAGTTGGCCCGAGCGGCGGGCAGGTATTCGCGGGCGATGTCGAAGTAGAGGACGGACCGGAGGTTGCTGGGATCCACATGCGCGTTCAGCAGGTTGAGGGAGCGCGCGCCGAGGAGCCGCTGGTCTTCGTGGACGTTGTCCACGGAAAGGTTCAGCGAGCGCTTGCGGCCCGCAGGCACCGTGAAATAGGAGGAGGCACCGCGGAAGGAGACGCCCACATGGCGCAATTCCTTGCCATCGACCGTTACCGTGGCGGGGACGTCCACGTCGGTGTTGTTGAAGTCCGAAAGGGCCTTTTCCCAATCGGCATCTTCGAACTGCAGGAAAAGCGTGCGGAGGACCTTGGGATCATACAGCGCCGCGTTGCCTCCGGAAGGCGCCTGATCGGGCGTGACCTTGCGACCGGGTTGGACATCGGCGGCTTCTCCGCTCCCACCCCGGCGACCGCCGGGCCCGCGTTGGCGGATGCGCCCCTCGGCCCGCTCCTTCGCGATGAATTCCCGCGCGGCCTGCCGCTCGGTGGTATCGAGGAACCGGGAGTTGTCCTTGTCGAACTTCTTCAGGAGCTTGGTCTCTTCGCCACCCGGTCCAGGTCCCATCCCCCCGGGGCCCCCAGGGCCTCCCGGACCTCCGGGCCCACCCGGGCGTCGTTGCCCACCAGGACCTTCGCGGCCGGGCGGAGGACCGTCCTGTCCGTGGAGCGGGGAAAGAAGCAGCGCGAGGGCAGAGGCAGTGGAGAGGACAAGGGCGGACAATCGGGACGTGTGGGTCATGGGAGCGTGATTTGTGTCGGACGGGCTTTCCGAGTGAGAGCGGGGGACTGGAAAAAGGTTACGGGGCGAAGGCGGTTGGGCGAAGGTGGACGTCGGCAGTATGCGGGCGAAGGGTACTGCCGATGCCATTTTGGACCAACGCGAGGGGTGGCGTGGGTCAGGTGGACATACGGGAAATGCCTGATGAAAGGCCTGAATTGAGCGTCATCAGAAAAATGCCGAAGAAACGTCTTGTGAAAAATTTCACTATTAAAGAGCCTCAACACATCTTTCGGGCAGGGCAACCCATCGGGTGGGGCTTTGCATTGGAGTGATCGAAGCAAAAGAGGATGAGCATGCGGCTGTATAAGTGGATCTGGGCGCTGTTGCTGGCAGTGGGTGTGGGCGCGAACGTGCATGCGGCTGAGACGGTCGCGAACGCGGCCAACGCCGCCGCGGGTGCTGCCCATGCTGCGCATGTCGAGGAAGGTGTCCCCATCGCCGCGCCGATCCTCTTCGGGTGGTTCAAGACAGCGAGCGGCTTCGAATTTCATAGCGCTGGCGCCGCAGGTCAGGCAGTGGCCGCTGGCAAGCACCTCGTGTTTGCCGTGACGAACTCGATGGTGGCCATGGCGATTGTCGCGCTCGGCCTGATTGTTTTCGCTCAATTGGCCACGCGGAACATCCAGATGGTTCCGAAAGGCCTCCAAAATTTCGCCGAATGGGTCATTGAATCGCTGCAGGACTTCCTGGGTGGGATCCTCGGTCCGAAGCTGTCCAAGCAGACCTTCTGGTATTTCGCCACGGTGTTCCTGTTCATCCTTTCGGCAAACTGGTTCGGGTTGTTGCCGGGCGTCGGTACGGTGGGTTGGGGATCTCCCGGAGCCCATGGCTTCCATGTGAGCGAACCCATCCTGCGCGGTGCCAACGCAGACCTGAACATGACCTTCGCGTTGGCGGTCGGCTTCTTCGCGATGTGGATCATCTGGTCCATCCGGGCCAATGGCGTCGGTGGATTCTTTTCTCACATCTTCGTCTACCACGGTGATGCCACCGGGCCGATGAGGGCGCTGCTGTTCCTGATCTTCTTCCTGGTCGGCTTCCTCGAAGTCATCTCGATCATGATCAGACCGATTTCCCTCACATTCCGTCTTTTCGGCAATGTGTACGCCGGTGAATCCCTTCTTGAAACGATGCTGCACCTGGGCGGCAACCTGGGATTCCTTGCAGCGCTTCCTTTCTACGGACTGGAGCTGCTCGTCGGAGCCATTCAGGCCTTGGTGTTCACGCTGCTGACGGCGGTGTTCACTTCCCTGATGTGCTCACACGATGACGGGCATTCCGAAGAACACGGAGAAGCAGCGCACCACTAAGGAAGGCGCTGGGAAAACTGAATTTCAATTTTGGCCGTCGGACCGTGGCAAAGCTCTGCGGGGACGTCCGAGTAACACCAATAAATCAGACAACATGAACGGAAACATCGCCATCGCATGCGCCGCTTTCGGCGGAACCATTGCTCTCGGCATGATCGGCTACAAGGCTGCCGAGGCCGTGGGGCGCAACCCCGGAGCCTCCGGCAAGATCCTCGTGCAGGCGCTCCTGAGCGCCGCGCTCGCGGAAGGTGCCTTGATCATCACGATCCTGATGGGCAAGTAATCAACTGCATGGGATCGCTTGCGATCCCGTGCACCTCCCTTTTCGACCTTTAGAACAGCACACGTATATGCAGCTCGGTCTCATTCTTGCCGCCGCGGAAGGTGGCGTGGTGGACGGTCTCAAGACGACCGCCTCCGAAATCGGACACAAGTTCGGTTTCAACACCTCGCTCTTTATCTCCCAGCTCATTGGGTTCTTTATCGTGGCGTTCGTGCTGCACCGGTTTGCGTTCAAGCCCTTGCAGGCCATTCTCGCCGAGCGCGAGAGCAAGATTTCCGCGAGTCTCGCCGCTGCTGAGCGGATGAAGGCAGACCTCGCGAAGGCCGATGAAGAACGCAAGCGCGTGCTGACCGAAGCCGGTCTCGCCGCCAACAAGATCATCGAGGAAGCGCGCGCCGCTTCGGCCCGGATCACAGAGCTGGAGTTGCAGAAGGCCGTCGCCGGAGCCAAGGAGATCATGGACAAGGCCAAGCAGGCCAATGATGCCGACCTGGCCCGCATGAAGGCCGAACTCCGCCGCGAGGTGGGGCGTCTGGTGGTCGCCACCTCCACGAAGGTCACCGGCAAGATCCTCACCATCGACGATCAGAAGCGCCTGGCCGAGGAAGCCAATCGCGATCTCGCTGCCTGATTCCATCGATCTGAATCCCGCAGTCACCGCCAACCATGAAGATCAATCGTCAGGCCCGTCGCGATGCCAAGTCCCTGTTCCACGCGTGCCGTCCCAACGGCCTGTTGGACGAGGCCAAGGTGCGCGAGGTGGTGACCAAGGTGATCGACGCCAAGCCGCGGGGTTATCTGGGAGTGCTGCATTATTTCCAGCGCCTGGTGAAGATCGAGTTGGACCGGATGACGGCCGTGGTGGAGAGCACCGTGCCGCTTACGCCGGACCTGCAAGGCGAGATCTCCCGCAACCTGGGGACCCGGCATGGTGCCGGTCTCCGTTTGAGTTTTGTTGTCAATCCGTCGCTCTTGGGCGGCCTGCGGGTGCAGGTTGGTTCCCACATCTACGACGGTAGCGTGGCAGGTCGTCTCGCCGCGCTGAATGAGTCGTTCTAAGTGCCGTTCGAGTCTGAGTTCCATTTTCATCCAACAGTCAGCCAAGTCTGAATCCTATGAGTTCCCTACTTCAGGACATTGAAGCCCAGATCACCGGCGCGAAGACGTCGGTCCAGAAGCAGAACGTCGGCTATGTCCGCGAAATCTCGGACGGTGTCGCGAAGGTCGAGGGCCTCTCGGACTGCATGGCCAACGAGATGCTCGACTTCGGTGGCGGCGTCATTGGCCTCGCCTTGAACCTCGAAGAGACCGAGGTCGGCGCGATCATCCTCGGTGACTACCTCTCCATCCATGAGGGTTCTGAGGTCAAGACCACCGGCAAGCTGTTGTCGGTTCCTGTCGGCAAGGGCCTTCTGGGCCGCGTGGTGGACGTCCTTGGTCGTCCGATCGACGGCAAGGGCGCGATCGAATCCTCGGTCCAGTACCCGGTCGAGAAGATTGCCCCGGGTATCGTGAAGCGGAAGTCGGTCAACCAACCGCTCCAGACCGGCATCATGGCCGTTGACGCGATGATCCCCATCGGCCGCGGTCAGCGCGAGTTGATCATCGGTGACCGGTCCACGGGCAAGACCACGATCGGCGTGGACACCATGATCAATCAGGCCCGCATCAATGAAGTGGGTCTGGCGTCGGGCGAGGCTGGCTTCCGCCCCGTCTACAACATTTACGTCGCGGTTGGGCAGAAGCAGTCGAACATCGCCCGCGTGATCGCCGAACTCGAGAAGGCCGGCGCCATGAAGTACACGATCGTCGTAGCAGCGGCAGCGTCCGATTCTGCGGCGAACCAATACCTCGCTCCGTTCTCCGGTGCGGCGATGGGCGAGTGGTTCATGGACAACGGCATGGATGCGTTGATCATCTTTGACGATCTCTCCAAGCAGGCTGTTGCCTACCGCCAGGTGTCGCTGGTCCTGAAGCGTCCCTCGGGCCGCGAGGCGTATCCTGGTGACGTGTTCTACCTGCACAGCCGCCTCCTGGAGCGCAGCGCGCGTGTGAACGAAGAGAACGGCAATGGATCGCTGACGGCCCTGCCGATCATCGAAACCCAGGCCGGCGACGTTTCGGCCTACATTCCGACGAACGTCATCTCGATCACCGACGGCCAGATCTATCTCGAAACCGACCTGTTCTATCAGGGTATCCGTCCGGCCATCTCGGTCGGTCTGTCGGTGTCCCGCGTCGGTTCCTCCGCCCAGATCAAGGCCATGAAGCAGGTGGCCGGCCGTATCAAGCTGGACCTCGCCCAGTTCCGCGAACTGGCGGCCTTCGCCCAGTTCGGTTCCGATCTGGATGCGAAGACGCAGGCGACGCTCGAGCGCGGCAAGCGCATCGTCGAGTTGTTCAAGCAGAACCAGTACAACCCGATCGCCGTCGAGATTCAGGCGTCGATGCTCTGGGCGATGCAGAACAACCAGCTTGACGACGTGGCTGTCGACAAGATCAAGGATTTCCAGGCCAAGTTCACCGACTTCCTCAACTCGCGGAAGAACGCCTTGTTGGAGAAGATCCGGAAGGAAAAGGCCTTCAGCGACGCCCTCGCGGCGGAGTTGAAGGCGGCGCTTGTCGAGTTCAAGCAGTCCTACCGGTAATCCGCTGGCGACTGCCAACCCATAAACGAACATGGCAAGCCTCCGCGACTTACGGCGCCGGATCAAATCGATCAAGAACACGGCGCAGATCACCAAGGCCATGCAGATGGTGGCCTCGGCGAAGATGCGCAAGGCGCAGATGGCCGCTGTTGCCGGACGCCCCTACGCGCAGCTCATGAATGAGGTGCTGTCGGCGGCGACGGCAGGCGCGGGCGAGTTTTCCCATCCGCTGATGGAAGTCCGCGAAGGCAAGCGCCGGGCGGTCATCCTGATCACGACGGACAAGGGCCTTTGCGGTGCGTTGAACACCAATTTGCTGCGTGAGGCTGCCCGATTGGAACCGGGCGACACGGTTTTCATCTCCGCCGGCAAGAAGGGCGCCCAATGGGCCGCCCGACTGAAGCGCGAGTTGGGTGCCGAGTTCCTGTACAAGGATACCCCCGCCTTCGCCGATGCCCGTGCGATCTCCAAGTTCGCACAGCAGATGTTCCTCGAAGGCAAGGTGGACCGGGTGGATGTGCTGTTCACCAACTTCATCAGCACGATCAACCAGCGCCCCGAGCAGCGTCCGCTGCTTCCCATTGGGCAGTTGCGGAAGCTGGAAGCGGGAGTGAACGGTGAGAACGCCGGGATCGCTCTCGAGCCCAGCGGACGTGAGTACCAGTTCGAGCCGGCGCCCGCCAAACTGTTGGGCGACCTGCTGCCGCAGTACGTGAATTACCAGGTGTACCAATACCTGTTGGAGGCCAAGGCGTCCGAACACTCGGCACGGATGGTTGCGATGAAGAACGCGACCGACAACGCGAAGGGCATCATCAAGGATCTCTCGCTCGAGTACAACAAGCTGCGCCAGGCCAACATTACCAAGGAACTTCTCGAAATCACCAGCGCCGCCATGGCGATGGGCAACTAGTTTCCCGCAATGAACAAAGGCAAGATCGTTCAGATCATCGGTCCGGTCGTGGACATTGAGTTCCCCGGCAACCTCCCCGCGATCTATAACGCCCTCACCGTCTCGTACGAGGTGCAGGGCCAGGGGAAGACGAACCTGACCCTCGAGGTCTCGCAGCACCTGGGTGACAACTGGGTGCGCGCGGTCGCCATGTCGACGACCGAAGGTCTCAAGCGCGGTTATGAGGTTGTCGATACCGGCAAGCCCATTTCCGTTCCTGTCGGCGACGGCGTCATGGGACGCGTGCTCGACGTCACCGGTTCGCCGGTGGACGAGCGCGGTCCGGTCGTTGCTGAGAATACTACCCCATCCATCGGCAGGCGCCGCTGTTGGTCGATCAGTCGACCAGCCCGCAGATCCTGACCACGGGCATCAAGGTCATCGACCTGATCTGCCCGTTCCTCAAGGGTGGCAAGGTCGGGGCGTTCGGTGGTGCCGGCGTCGGCAAGACCGTCGTCATCATGGAGCTCATCAACAACATCGCGAAGCTGCACGGTGGCGTGTCGGTGTTCGCCGGTGTCGGTGAGCGGACGCGCGAGGGCAACGATCTCTACCATGAAATGGCGGAGGCCGAGGTCATCAAGCTGAAGGAACTCAACAAGTCGCGTATCGCACTGGTCTATGGCCAGATGAACGAGCCGCCGGGCGCACGTCTCCGCGTTGCGCTCTCCGGACTCGCGATCACCGAGTTCTTCCGCGACGAGCGCAACCAGGACGTGCTCCTCTTCGTCGACAACATCTTCCGGTTCTCGCAGGCCGGTTCCGAGGTGTCGGCGCTGTTGGGTCGCACGCCGTCGGCCGTCGGTTACCAGCCCACGCTGGCCGCCGAGATGGGCAACCTGCAGGAGCGCATCACCTCGACGAAGAAGGGTTCGATCACGTCCTTCCAGGCCGTTTATGTGCCTGCGGACGACCTGACTGACCCGGCGCCCGCCACGACATTCGCTCATTTGGATGCGACCATCGTGCTGGAACGTTCGATCGCCGAGTTGGGTATCTTCCCGGCCGTTGATCCGCTGTCCTCGACCTCGCGTGCATTGGCACCCGAGTTCGTCGGTGCGGAACACTATGCGGTTGCCCGCGGTGTCCAGAAGGTGCTGCAACGCTACAAGGATCTTCAGGACATCATCGCGATCCTGGGTCTCGACGAGTTGTCGCCTGAGGACAAGCTGACGGTGTCCCGCGCCCGCAAGATCCAGAAGTTCCTGTCGCAGCCGTTTACGGTCGCGCAGCAGTTTACGGGTCGCGAGGGCAAGCAGGTTCCCGTGGCGGAGACAGTGCGCGCGTTCAAGGAAATCCTCGAAGGCAAGCACGACGAAGTCCCCGAGAACAACTTCTACATGAAGGGCAGCATCGACGAGATCCGCGACTGACCTCCGGCCCGAAAGGGCAGGGAATCAGTCCGGGGCTCCGGTTCAACAACGGCGGAAACGCCCTGACTGGACGGCAACATGGCTGTACTCAAACTCGAAATCGTCACGCCCGAGGCCAAGGTGTACTCGGAAGACGTGGACATGGTCACGCTGCCGGGCGTCGAAGGCGAAATGGGCATCTTCCCGATGCACATCCCGCTCATGACGCAGATCGCCTCCGGCGAGATCGTCGCCCGCAAGGGTGGCCAGGACTACTTCCTCGCCGTCGGCGATGGATTCGTCGAGGTCACCGGAAACCGGGTGGCCATCCTCACGGACATGGCCATCAAGGCGGATGACATCGACGAGACCAAGGCCGAGGATGCGCGCAAGCGAGCCGAAGCCCGATTGGCCGAGAAGCTCAGCGACGAGGAGACGGCAACGGTTCAGGCCGCGCTGCTCCACTCGCTGACTCAGTTGAACGTGAAGCGCCGCCGTCGCGGTTGATTCACGCTCGCGGTGACCGGGAGATTCTTCCGGAATTGAAAGAGGCCGGATCCGCAAGGATCCGGCCTCTTTGCTTGGCTGAAGGCCTGGCGCCCACCCGGCGTGCTCCAACAGATCCGCCGCGTGAGGGCACGCGGCCTACAAGGAAGTCTGGAAAACTGAGATCTGGAAACTGGCAACTCCCACTGAAGGCCGGGTGCCGCCACCCGGCGAGGTCCGTCCGATCCGCCGCGTTAGGGCACGCGGCCTACAAGGGAACCGCTTCTCTCAATCGCGATCGAAGGAGGCGCGTTCCTCGCCGCGGGGCAGTTCGACGGCTGGACGGGCACCTTCCGGATACTCAAAGACCCGACCTTCGAAATTCCGGATGAGGACCCGGCCTGATTGGCGGGCGATCACGTACTCCGGATTCACCGGAACCTTTCCACCGCCGCCTGGCGCATCGATGACGTATTGGGGCACGCCATATCCGGTGGTGTGGCCACGGAGGGATTCCATGATCTCCAATCCCTTGGCCACCGTGGAGCGCAGATGCGCGCTGCCGGCGATCAGGTCGCACTGGTAGAGGTAGTACGGCTTGACCCGGCAGAGCAGGAGCTTCTGGACCAGTGCCTTCATCACCGTGGGCGAGTCATTGACGTGCTTCAGGAGCACGGACTGATTCCCAAGCTGGATGCCTGCGTCTGCGAGGCGCCCGAGGGCTTCGCGGACCTCGGTGGTCAGTTCCCGCGGGTGGTTCGTGTGGATGGAGACGAACAGGGGATGGAACTGCCGGAGCATGGCGCACAACTGGGGCGTGATGCGCTGCGGAAGGAAGATGGGGATCCGCGTGCCGATCCGCAGGAACTCGATGTGCGGAATGGCCCGGAGGCGTGTGAGGAGGTACTCGAGCTTCTCGTCGTTGAAGAGCAATGGGTCGCCGCCGCTCAGCAGGACGTCACGGATTTCGGGATGGCTGGCGATGTAGGCGATCTGCCGGTCGAACTCGGGATGGAAGTCGTACCCGCTGGCGTTGCTGACCAGGCGTGATCGCGTGCAGTACCGGCAATAGGCGGCACATCGGTCGGTCACGAGGAACAGGACACGATCCGGGTAACGGTGGACCAGGCCGGGAACAGGGGAATGGCTGTCTTCACCGCAGGGATCGCTCATTTCCCACGGAGCGGTTTCGGTTTCCTCGAAGCGTGGGATGACCTGACGGCGGATGGGACAATTAGGATCGTTGGGATCGATCAGGTTGAAGAAGTGCGGGGTAATGGCGAGGGCCAGCTTGGATTGGCCGGCCAGGATCGCTCCCGCGCGTTCCTCGGGGGTGAGCGTCGGCAGGAAACGGGTGAGTTGCTCGATGTTGGTGACCCGGTTCCTGAGTTGCCAGTGCCAGTCATTCCAATCGGTTTCGGACACTTGGGCCCAGCCGCCGCGGCCTGACGGGTGAAACCGTTTCAGGGCTGCCAGTTCTTCGTCGCCGGGGGAGGGCTGACTGGGGGACGTCAACACGTTGTCCATGAGCAATGGCGGCCACAGTAAGGGGGGACCGAGGGGCGTCAAGTGATGGGTTCCGCGCTGGGGTCAGTTGGGCGCATCGTCCACTGACCCCGCATGGAAGGGGGGCGCGACGTCCTCTTCGCCGTCTCAAATGATTTTCATGGCAATGAGGACATCGCCACCTCGTCCTGAGCGAGAGCATGGTTGAACCACGCTGCATCCCCGACTCGCCGCTGGGAATCGTCGGGTGCGAAAGGCAGGGTCCCCTTGTGCAAAGGACAGCGCCGCATCCGCAGGATGGATTCTATGCCGAGCTGGGTGAATTCGATCGATTCGAAGAGGTGGCAAACGAGTCCGTGTATACGACGGTCCCGTCCAGTTGGTGGGTGTTGGTGACGGTCGTGCGCGGCAGCACGCAGGCGATCGAAGCAGGGCAGATGAACCAGCACTTGGGTGTCTAGCGCTGCGCCGCCTCGGCCTTCGCCGCCTGCTTCTTCGCGTAGGGGGAATACAGATTGAAGTAGATCGCGCAGAGGGGACGCGGCCCATCGGTCTGGCTGAGGATCACGGTGACATGGCGATCAAGCGCGATGCCATGGCGGAGATCCGGACCCCGCGTGGCGAATGCCTTGATGGCCTTCTCCAGCAGGGAGCGCAGCGTGGTCTCGCAATCCTCGGGAATCTTCTCGATGCACACCACGTGCCGGTCGTAGCTGGCCAGCGCGGCTCGGAGTTCCGGCTCAAACATCTCCAAAGTCAGATCCACGCGCGCAGCCTACCGGGACGCACGGGCATGTAAAGGCGCAGGGCACGACCCATGGTCTTCGGGTGCATCTTGACACTGCCCCCCAGGCAACGGGGCGGCGAAATCCCCGTCTCCGTTCCAAAGCCATTCCCAATGGCGATCAGGAGATCGCCGCCCCGAATCCATTCCAAAAGGGGGCAGTGTCAAGATGCGCCCAATGTCTCCGGCCATCTCATCGGCATCGCGGTCGTCATCGGCATCGCCATCGAGTCGCAGCTTCCTTCGATCCCGATCGCGTCGGAGAGGATGGGGATCGGGCGAAGCGCATGAAACTGGCGACTCCTCGTCCAGCCTCCTCACGTCGTCTGCTACGGGCATTGGGGATTACGGACGGGGGAAACACCCCATCGAAGTTCCGACGGGCGTGGGGTGAGATAGCGAAAGCAAAGGTCGAATCGGCCCTGCTTTTGAACATGAACAAGACCATCCAGCGCCTCGGCATCCTCCTCTTCTCCCTCCTGCTGCTCGCCGTCTCCAGTCTCGGATGCAAGACCGCCGAAGGCTTCGGCAAGGACATGGAGAATGCGGGCGAGGGAATCCAGAAGGGTGTGAAGTAAGGACAACCTGCGCTCCTCAGGCGCTGGAGACTCCGCTCGCCAAATGCGTGGGAGTTTCCAAGGATTGGGGGATGAACGGAGTCTGGAAAGCGGTGGTGTTGGCGGCGGCGGAGCGGGCGGTGGCTCAGGTAGACCTGTCGGTGCTCAAGGGCCGGAAGGTCTTCGTGCAGGAGAGGTTTTTCAAGGGATGCGACGAGATCAACCGCCCACACTGAACCACCACCGATACCGCCCATGTCCACCCCGCTTCCGATCATCCGACTCGACGGACTCAGCAAGGTTTTCCTGACTGATGAAGTGGAGACACACGCGCTCAGCGGCATCCACCTGGAGATTGCCAAGGGGGAATACGTGTCGATTGCCGGGCCATCGGGTTGCGGAAAATCCACGCTCCTCGCGATCCTCGGTTTGCTCGATACGGCCACCGGAGGCACCTACGCACTCAATGGAGTCCAGGTCGCCAATCTTGGCCATGCGGAACGCGCCCGGATCCGGAACCGTGAGATCGGGTTCATTTTCCAGAATTTCAATCTCATTGGCGACCTGACCGTCTACGAAAACGTGGAGTTGCCGCTGACGTATCGCGGACTTGCGGCGGCCGAGCGTGAAGAACGCGCCATGGAAGCCCTCGACAAGGTCGGCATGAGCCATCGGCTCCGGCATTATCCGAGCCAGCTTTCGGGTGGCCAGCAACAGCGTGTTGCTGTTGCCCGAGCGCTTGGCGGCAGGCCCACCATCCTGCTCGCGGATGAGCCCACGGGAAATCTGGATTCCAAGAATGGCGATGCCGTGATGGACCTCCTGAGGCAACTCCACCGGGAAGGGGCGACGATCTGCATGGTCACGCATGATCCGCGTTTCGCCCGCCACGCCGACCGGCAGATCCACCTTTTCGACGGTCGCATCGTGGACGAGTTGAAGGAGTCCGTGTGACCCCGCTCATCCAGTACGGCCGTGGCAGGCAGTCTCGGCAGCCTGGCCTCGGTTTCGCCCGGTCATTTCGAGACGCTGGGTGTTCGGTTGGTGGCTGGTCGCGAATTCACGCCCTCTGGTTCGGCCGAGCGCCCTGCAGTCATCATCCTTGCTCGCTTGCTGGATTCCCGCGCGCCGCGCGTCACGCGTGAATCCAATGGTGGCCCTGCGAGGCGAGTGGGAGTCGCAGATGACCTGCGCTCTCAACCCAAGTCGTCCGCGGCCTGGCCTACGCGTTTGTAGTGTTTGTCGCGGGCCAGCCGAGTAGTAGGCCGTGTGGCCTCACGCGATGATCGTTCGGCCGGGAAATCCCGTGCAGGCTCCGGGGGTGTGTGGTTTCCTGTTCGGGTGTCGCGTTCAGTGATCCGGGTGGTGGGTGCCCGACAGCACAATCTGAAGAATGTCACGGTGGAGATGCCGCGGGACCGCCTGGTGGTGATCACCGGTCCGAGCGGTTCGGGGAAGTCGTCGCTGGCGTTCGACACCTTGTTCGCGGAAGGACAGCGCAAGTACGTGGAGTCGTTGTCGGCGTATGCCCGGCAGTTCCTCGACCAGATGCAGAAGCCGGACGTGGAACACATCGAAGGCCTGTCGCCCGCGATTGCCATCGAGCAACGGACCAGCGGGGCGAATCCGCGATCCACGATCGCGACGACGACGGAGATCTACGACTACCTGAGGTTGCTGTACGCCACGCTGGGGCAGGCGCATGACCCGGAGACCGGCGAGGCGATGAGTTCGCAGTCCGCGACCGAGATCGTGGACCGGATCCTGGGATTGCCGGTGCGTACGAAGGTGATGCTTCTGGGGCCGGTCGTGGACGACCAGCGCGGGGAGTTCCGGGATGTGCTGGAGCGGTTGGCGCGGGAGGGATTCGTGCGGGCCCGTGTGGATGGGCAGGTGGTGGAACTGGTGGCAAACAAGCCGGTGCGGTTGGATCCGAAGGCTCGGCACTCGATCGAGGTGGTGGTGGACCGCCTGGTGATGGCCGAGGGGATCCGTTCGCGTCTGGCAGATTCGGTGGAAACGGCGTTGCGCTGGGGCGAGGGACGCTTGCTGGTGTTGGACCAGGAAGCCGGTGCGGCACCGGAGGCGTGGCGCGAGACCCTGCATTCGACGAAGATGGTGTCGCGTCGGACCGGAAAGTCCTTTGAAGCGCCGACACCGCAGCATTTCTCGTTCAATTCGCCGCGGGGAGCATGCCCGGTGTGCCTCGGGTTGGGACAGAAGCACGTGTTCGATCCCGGACTGATTGTTCCCGATGGGACGAAGAGCCTGACGGACGGAGCGGTGCAGCCGTTCCGGAAACTGGGGGGCAAGCGGATGCTGGCCTATTACCAGTCGCTGTTGAACGGCGTGGCGAAGCATCACGGCGTGGGAGCGGACGTGGCGTGGAAGGATCTTCCGCCGAGCTTCCACGAACGGTTGCTGCGGGGCACGGGGGCGGAGGAGGTCGTGTTCCAGGTCAGCCGGGCCGGCAAGAGTGGGGAGATGCGACGTCCGTGGGAGGGTGTGATCCCGAACCTCGAGCGGCTCTACACCGATTCCGAAAGCGAGTTCACCCGCAACCGGCTGAAGGCGTACATGACGCTCCAACCGTGCGACGTCTGTCAGGGCCGCCGGCTGCGTCCCGAGTTGTTGGCCGTGACGCTCGACGTGGGCTCGGAAGCGGGCCGCTTTCGTGGAGCGAATCCGGCGATCCCGGGACTGAGCATCGCGGACTTCTGCGGGCTTTCGATTGCTGATGCCGAGGCGTTCCTGACCGGGTTCCGGATGAACGATTACCAGCAGCGCCTCGCCGGCGAAGTCGTGGGCGAGATCCGGAAGCGACTCTCGTTCATGCAGGAGGTGGGGTTGGGATACCTCACGCTGGATCGTGAGAGTGGGTCCCTGAGCGGTGGCGAGGCCCAGCGGATCCGCCTCGCCACACAGATCGGCGCCGGGTTGATGGGCGTCCTGTATATCCTGGACGAACCCAGCATCGGATTGCACCAGCGGGACAACGAGCGGCTGATCGAAACCCTGCGTCGACTGCGGGACATCGGTAACTCCGTGATCGTGGTCGAGCACGATGAGGACACGATCCGGGCGGCGGATCATGTGATCGACTTCGGCCCCGGTGCGGGGTTGCACGGGGGTGAGGTGGTAGGGCAGGGAACAGTGGCGGAAATCCTGGCCAATCCGCGGTCGACGACGGGCCGGTACCTCTCGGGCGATCTTTCGATCGCGATTCCACGGAAGCGCGTGGCACCGCGGTCCGACAAGGGTTGGCTCGAAATCCTCGGGGCGACCGAGAACAACCTGAAGAACGTGGACGTGCGGATCCCGCTCGGGACGTTGACCTGCGTCACGGGCGTCAGCGGAAGCGGCAAGTCGACGTTGGTGGATGACATCCTGCGCCGGGCGATCTTCCGGCAGTGGTACGGCAGCAAGGAGCGGCCGGGGGCGCATCGGGAGATCCGCGGACTGGACCTGCTGGAGAAGTGCGTCGTGGTGGACCAGACGCCGATTGGGCGCACGCCGCGGAGCAATCCGGCGACGTACACGGGGATGTTCAACGAGATCCGGGATCTGTTCTCGGGGTTGGCAGCGTCGCGGGTCCGCGGGTACGATGCGGGGCGGTTCAGCTTCAACGTCAAGGGCGGGCGCTGTGAGAAGTGCGAGGGGGACGGCGTGCTGAAGATCGAGATGCACTTCCTGCCGCCGGTCTACGTGACGTGTGAAGCCTGCGGCGGAAAGCGCTACAACCGCGAGACGCTGGAGATCACCTACAAGGGATTGAACGTGGCGGACGTCCTCAACCTGACGGTGGATGAGGCGGTGGCGTTCTTCCGCGCGGTCCCAAAGCTCCACGACCCGTGCCGGACGCTGGCCGAGGTCGGGCTGGGTTACATCCGCCTGGGACAGGCGGCCACGACGTTGTCCGGAGGCGAGGCACAGCGACTGAAACTGGCGGCCGAGTTGTCGCGGCGGCAGTCGGGTCGGGTGCTGTACCTGCTGGATGAGCCCACGACGGGTCTTCACTTCCAGGACGTGGACCGGTTGCTGCAGGTACTCTTCAAGCTCCGCGAAAGCGGCAACACACTGGTGGTGATCGAGCACCATCTGGACGTGATCAAGACGGCCGACTGGGTGATCGACATGGGACCGGAAGGCGGAGCGGGTGGCGGTCGCGTGGTGGCTGAGGGAACGCCGGAAGCCGTGGCGGCCAACAGCGAAAGCCATACCGGTCGTTTTTTGAATCGAATCCTCGGGTTGGATGCGGCGAGGATCGCCAGTCATGTCTGAGTCGGCGCAAGCGCGGTTGCACAGTGCAGGGAAGCGGATCGGGAGCGGGCTCCGGTCCGTGTTTCTGGCGTGCACGCTTGGGCTGGTGTTCGTGGCGGCGTGGGCTCAGGAGACCGGCCCGGATCGCGTGGCGTTCGATGCAGCGATGCGCGCCTTTGACGCCTCGATGTTTGCGCGGGCAGCGACCGAACTGGAGGCGATGATCCAGCAGTTCCCGGATTCGCCCCTCAAGCCAGCCGCGTTGGAACGGGCGGCATTCGCCCGTGGGGAAGCAGGCCTGGCATCCGGCCAGTTCAAACCGGCCGCGGAAGCCTTCGGCGCCTTCCTCAAGGACTACCCGGCGTCGACCAACCGATTGCGCGGGGCATTGCGGGAGGCCTACGCGCTGCAGAAGGCGGGGGATCTGGCGGCGGTGAAGGGACGGTTGGAAGCGGGTGACGGCGTTTTCCAGACGGCGGTGAAGTCGACCGAGTCGCCCAGCGAGTTGGTCTTTGCCGGATGGCTTTTGCTGGCCGAGGCGCGGCTTGGATCGGGCGATGCACCGGGTTCACTCGCGGCCCTCGAATCCGGCAAGGACGCGGCGCGGACTCCGGAGGCCCAGTGGCAACGGGAGCGTCTGCGCCATGATGCGGCCCGCACCGCAGGCAAGGGCGAGGAACGATTGGCGGCCGCGGAAGCACTGCTCGGGTTGGCGTCCAATCTGGATGCGGTTCGACGGGCCGAGGCGACGTCTCTGGCCGCGCGGGCCATGGAATCGACAGGGCAGGCCGATCGGGCCGAGGCCTTGTGGGAGCGCAACAGTGAGGCGAGCCTCCCGGCCGAGTACCAGCGGGAGGCCGTCCTCCGCATCGCGGAACGGTTGTCGGGACGGCAGGAGTTGGCCAAGTCCCGGGCGCGCCTGGAACGTTTCCTCACTGGGCGCCCGATGGAGCCCGTGTGGCATCCGGTGCGACTGGCCTTGGGGCAGGTCCTTTTTCGGCAATATGCCGCGGCCCGGGGTACGTTGTCGTTGCCGGCGGAGGTGGCCGCTCTTCCTGGCCAGATCCTCGGACACGTGGATGCGGTCCTGACCAACCAGCCCAGCGCTGATTTGGTCGGGCCTGTCCAGTATCTGCGGGGTTGGTGCCTCTGGGAGGAGGGTGTCGGTGCGGGTGGCGCGGAACGGTTGAAGGAGTCCGAAGCCGCGTTCCGGGTGGCCGCAGCGCTGTTGCCGGTGTCGGCAGAGCAGGCCACCGCACGATTCAAATTGGGGGACGTGGCCCTGTTGCGGAAGGAACCGGAGGCGGCCCTGACGAATTACCTCGCCGTGGCGGAGGGGTATGGTGGCGATGCGATGGTCGGGAAGGAATTGCGGCCGTTCGCCTGGCAGCAGGCGGTGGTGTCGGCCATTGCCGCCACCAATGCCCCGGCCGCTTCGCGGGCGATGGAGCGGTTGCTGGCCACGAGTCCGGATGCCGAGATTTCCGGGAAGTCGGCGCTGTTGGTGGGTCAATCGTTGATGCGGCAGGGGGAAGGTGGGCAGGGAAGGGAACTGCTGTCGCGCTTCGCGGAACGCTTCCCTGAAGCGGGCGTGACGGCGGAGGTCCGGTTGGCACTGGCCGAGGGTTATCTTGCGGATCGGCAGTGGACCAACGTTCTGCGGGAGTTGGACGGGTGGGTGACGCGATACACGAATCATCCGGCGTTGCCGCGCGCCGAATACGACCGGGCCATGGCGACCGCCGAGGCCGGCATGGCCACCAACGCGGTGGAGCAGTTCCGGACGTTGGCCCAGCGCTTCGCCACCAACCCGCTTTCCCAGACGGCCCAGTTGTGGTTGGGCGATCACTTCTTCAATCAGGGTGACTTCGCCCAGGCGGAGTTGGCCTGCATCGGCGTCATCACCAACGTCCACTGGAAGGGGACGCGCGCGGTCCAACAGGCACGGTTGAAGGCTGGGCAGGCCGCCCTCGAACGTCGGCGCTCAACCAACGCCGTGGAGTACCTGCTCGATCTCCTGAACGACCGGACATCCGCGGAGGAGGAAAGGGCCCCCGCGTACTTCTATCTGGGTGAGGCGCGACTGATGGAGACGCCGGGCACGAACACCCCGTTGAGTTCGTTCGCGTCAGCGCTGGAGGCGTTCCAGGGCGCGGCGCGATTCACCAACGCCCCGATCGTGATCGCCGCCTGGGGCCGCATGGCCTACTGCCACCTCCAGATGGGCGCGCAGACGCCCATCAGCTACACCCGTGCCTCCGAACTTTACCAGCGTGTGGCTGATTCGCCTCAGGCGGGTGTTGCCGCCCGGGCAAAGGCACGCATCGGCCTCGGGATCGCCTCGGAGCGCATGGCCGTCGGCAAGCCGGCGGTCGAGGCCGCGGAACTGCTGGAACGCGCCCTCAAGAACTATCTCGACGTGGTGCTGGGCTCCGGTTTCCTGCGTCCGGGGGAAACCGTTCCGCCACGTATCTTGGAGGAGGCCGGCGACGCGGCCGGACGCCTGCTGGAGGAACGTCGTCGATTCGCCGAGGCCGCAGGGTTGTACGAACTCCTGGGCCGCGAACTGCCCGCGAACAAGCCCGTCTGGGACGCCCGACGCGAGCGGGTCCGGAAACTGTCCGCTTCGGGATCCTCCGCTTCACCCTGAACCTCTCGATCCCGGCATGACGACTTCCGAGTCGGTGCTTCGCACCTGCGGACCGGCCCGATGGCGACTTTGCCGGCTCCATGCAGTAGAGATCGCGCGCAGAGAGGCTGAGGCGCGGAATGGGCTCCCTGCTGGGTGACTTGAGGTCGGAGATTGAAAGGCCCTTTCTCTCTGCGTCTCCGCGTCTCTGCGCGAGTCAGTCTTGGTCTTCCAGAAGCATGGATACGGCGGAGCCGATGGCTTGGCGTGGACTTACCGGCCATCGTTTCAGTGGGAAGTCGTCCGGGGGAGGGTTGGCCTGCCGGCCTTGGTGCCCATTCCGGGTGCTCCGCCAACCGATGGAAAACCTGTTCGAACTCCTGCTGGAACTGGTGATGGACTGCGGATTGGTCCGCTGCATCGATTCTTCTGCGGATACACCTTCACCCTCGCCCTCGCCCTCGCGCTTGTCCGATTCTTCCTCGCGAAGTGACCCCTGGTCGGGTCGATCTGGACACTGCCCCCTCCCGGAACGGGGAGGCGACGTCCCCGTCGCCCTCTCCCAGGGCGATGAGGACATCGCCGCCCCGTTCCCATTCGCAAACGGGGGCAGTGTGAAGACGCGCCACCCCTGATGCAGGGGTTGTTTCGAGACTTGGCGCATTCACCACCAGCGATCAGGTTTCGCAGATCCATGGCACCCGGACCTTCATCCGACACCCCTGTTCCACCTGTCCTGAAACCAACCGGGTTCGTGGGCAGGTTCGGGGCATACTTCGCAGGTGGCCTGATTGTGGTCATTGGCCTGAGCTGGTCCGAGGCCGTTACCTATTCCACGATTCCAGAAATCAGGCGATCAGTCGCCTTGGTCCTCGGCCCCTACGTCGCAATCTCGATTGCTACGATGCATTTTGGCTTCCAAGTCCTCGCGCGGTGGATGCTTCGCAAGGTATGGGTCCTTCGACCGATCCCGGAGATGCTGCTCATCAACCTGCCGGCCACCGTTGCCGTGGGGTGGCTGCTGGCGAGGGCCTACTGGACCATGAGCGACAGACCTATATTTGAGACGTTCGTGGCTCGCCCGATGCCTCCGTCCGTGCGCGTGCTCGGGCATGGGGGTGGGAAGATCAACTTTGCGGAAGGGGATCAACGTGCGATCCGCTTCGAGATCGGCGCTGAGGACCTTTCAGCGATGGTTCGACACGGGGAGTTTTCCTCCGTCGCATCAGAACGGACCGCCGACGAGTGGCAGAGACTGATCTTGCACTCTTCGCGACTGGATCTCGATTTCCCGACACCTCACCTGGTCTATCGGCGGCAGTTGCCGCCCTTCCAGCCTGACGATGTCGAGGAGTTCCTTTTGTGTTGGAGCAACAGTCCGGTTGTTGTGTTTATCCGATTGGACAGGTAGGGCTCTCTGCTGAAGCATGAGCCAGCCCAAGAAGAAGTACATCGAGCAGGACGAATTCTGCGTTCGCCTGGGAATCTGGGGTGATGATCTGGACCCAGAAGAGATCACTCGCCTCCTGGGTGGCTCGCCGACGGAAGCCCATCGAAAGGGTGACGCCCGGCCTTGGGTGAAACAGGAACCAAACTACCGGTGCGGTTTCTGGTCCATCCAAACCGAGCGCAGCACACGCGACATCGAGCAGCAGTTGACTGAGCTCTTTGCCGGGCTTTCCAGCGACCCGGCCGTATGGAAGGCACTCACGAGCCGTTACCGCGCCGACTTGCTTTGCGGCGTCTTCCTTTCCTGGTTCGGACACGGCTTTTCAATGACGCCGAACCTGCACCGCCTATTGGCCGACCGGAACCTGGTCATCACATTTGATATCTACGACGAGTATGACCATGACCCGGAACCCAAGTGGGAGTCGTTTGAGGTGGAGCCCGAGTCTCCGGTCGGTGGGTAAGCGCGATGTGAGCATCACCCTTGGTGGTGGTGAGACGGCCGTGCGGACATCGTCACGGTTTAATGCCGGCGGGTTGCCGGCCCGGACCTTTGTCCGCCCTCCGCAGCATCGCGGCGTGCATATCGGTTGACCGCCTTCGTTAAGGTTGGGAAGACGATGCAATGGTGCCAGACGGGTGCGGTGCTGACGCTCTCGAACATTCGGGTTGAACAAGGAAGAGGGGATGCGAAAAATCTCAACGTCACATTGTGAAATCAAGATGCGCCCCTCTGCCACCTATCTGACCCTGAGACTGACCCATGAGTCCAACGATCCGTCGACGGTGACCCATCTGTTGGAACGGATCCCTACCCGGGCGCTGAGGGCAAATCAGGCCATCCAATTGAATGGCATGATGAAAACGGTCAAGCGATCCGCATGGATTCTCTCGTCCGAGGAGCACGTCAACTCGGCGGACATTGACGACCATGTCCAATGGATGATGGACCAGATGAAGGGTCAGCGTGAAAACCTCCTGTGCTTGAATGACAAGGGTTGGGCGATCGCACTGAACGTGATGTGGGATTCCCAGACGGGACATGGCGGGCCCGTGTTTTCAGCGCAGGCCCTGGGATGGATGTCCGAGATCCGAGCCACCCTCGAGATTGATTCCTATTTCATTGGGGCCTACCTGGCCATTCGTCAGCACTCGGAGTTCTTCGGCGGCGAATGTGTCGGGATGGAAGAGTTATGACACGACGAGCCTGGCACGAAGCCTACCTCGACAGCACTTTGCAATCGGGCATTGGCTGCGAATTGAGGTCGGACCACATCGTTGCCATTCTCAACGAGGCCCGAACGGGATCGAGGAACGGTGGGAGGGAAGTTTGCGGAATCTTGTTTGGGCGTCCGAATGGCTCGCTGGATCTGAAGCCATTATCCAATACCAGCGAACGGCCCTCGGCATTCCGGATGGACTCCAATGAACTCCGCGAGGCGAAGGTCCAACTCAAAGGCGAGAAGTGTCCCTTCCTGGGCACCTACCACTCGCACGTGCGAGGTTATCCCTATCCCAGCAAGGGAGACATGAAGGCGGCTAGACCCGGTGAGTTGATGCTCATCCTGGACGCCAACTCGTCCAGCCTCGGTCTATGGAGGAATCCTCCACGAGGACAACCCGGTGGGTGGACATCCATCCCCATCTGGTGCTCAGCGATTCGAGTCAGTCCGCAGATGGCGACAATCCAATCAAGGCACTTTCAGATGCTATTTGAACAGTCTGCCCTGCGCGCCAAGACATGGATTCCTTGGTGGGATCATGACGAATTCTGCCGCGGAATTCGCGTGATGAACCGGTTTGGAAGATTGTTCTAAGCTGTGAATCCGTGCCATCCGTTCGATCCATGGTTTCACCTGGCTTTTGCAGGTTCAACCGTGGCGATGCCACGCCCGGAAAAGCTGAACCCCTGCCGAGAGTCGCGAGGTTGCGGTTGTCAGGTCAGGTGTCGTTAAGTTCGGAACGATGGCGAAGGGCAAACTGCAGGAATCCATGAGCGCCACTGATACCCAGTTTCCGCGCGGCATTCCGACGGTGGGTTTCAACCGTCAGGATGCTGGTTCCGAACCGTGCAGCGATCTGGCGCGAGGTGAGGTTCTCGGCAACAAGCGCGGCGACGCGACGTTCCGTGGGGCTGAGATTTGAGAGATTGGGTTGGTTCGCGGAAAGTTGTCGGTTGGCAGTACGGCGGTGCAGGAGAGCCTGGGTCAGTTTTGGACTGAGCCACTTCTCGTCGCGCATCGCAGCCAGGATGGCATCGGTGAGGTACTCCCTTGGGTCGTTCTTGAGCAGGTAACCGCTTGCACCCAGGTTGATGGCCTCGTCCACGTATCTCTGGTCGCGCTGCAAGGTCAGGAACAGGACGCGGATGGAAATCCGCTCGGCACGAAGCACCCGGAGAAAGTCGAGGCCGTCTTTGTCTGGAAGATCGATGTCCAGAATCACGACATCGACCGGAAGGGTCCTGGCGAGATGCAGGCCTGTGCTCTGGTCCACGGCCTCCCCGGCCACCTGAAATCGCAGAGAGCCTTGAAGGAAGCTCCGAACACCATCCCGGAAGAAGGGTTGGGCATCCACCAGCAGGACGGAAATGCGGTTCATCATCGAGGGAGGAAACGGTGAGGCGGTGGGCCCGACGCACTGGATCTCCTCGCGGAAACGCAGCCCATCTCTTCCGCTGGAGGTCTCAAGGACTGGTTCCGCGGTGAAGGGTGACCATGGTGGAATACCGACATATGGGTATGTTTGCCCGCCCGCGGATCCAGATCATTACAAAAGTGACGGACTGCTTTGAATCTTGCTCCCTTCGACGAGGCCTCGTGGCGGGCCTTGCGCTAGGCGTCGTTGGGATGAACGCGGTCCTTGCGGCGCCGTTCGCTTATCAGGGCCGCCTTGTAGACGACGGGGCGCCGGCGAATGGGCCCTACGAATTCAGGTTCCGCCTGCTGGATCAGCTGGAAGGGGGAGTACAGGCGGGGCCAACACTGCTCTTCACCAACGTCCCGGTGGCGTCGGGTGTTTTCACCGTTTCCCTGGATTTTGGGAACGGGGTATTCCAAGGGAACGCGCGATGGCTGGAGATGGCCGCCCGCGCTGCCGGGACCACGGGAGCGTTGGTCGTGTTGGCACCGCGCCAACCGATCCAGACGGTTCCCTATGCCCAGTTTTCCTTCAGTGGCTCCGGGGACGCTTCCCAATTGACCTCCGGCTTGCTGCCCGACGCCCGGCTCTCCTCTGCAATCGTCCGCACCACCCAACTGGCTACCTCCAGCAATGCATTGTCCGCCCGCATCGATGTGTTGGCGGCGCGGGTGGATGCGCTGACCGCCGCCCTCGGGGCTGTCTCGAATCGCGTCGGGACCAATGTCCTTTCGGGTGCCACCCTGGTCTCGTCGCTTCCCGCGGACCCGGTCTATTTGGCTCAGGGTCTGGTTCCGTTCCATCGGGTGGCTTCTGCCGGATGGATGAGCGGCACGGCGACGGATGAGCCGGCAGGACGCAAGGGGGCGCCGGCCGTATGGACCGGCCAGCAGATGTTGCTCTGGGGCGGGGAACTGGGAGCGGGTCTGCTCTCCAGCAACGGTGGCGACTACGATCCCGTTGCGGATCGGTGGAGCCTGATTTCACCGCTGAACGCACCCTCGGGGCGTCGCGGATTCTCCACGGTCTGGGCCGGCAATGCACTGGCCGTCTGGGGAGGCCGTGCAGCCACCTTCCTGGGGAATGGGGCGATGTATTCAGTGGAGACGGGGAATTGGACGGCGATGGCGGTTGCCGGAGCTCCCACCGGTCGCGAAGGGCATGGAGCGGTCTGGACGGCAGCGCGGATGGTCGTCTGGGGGGGGCAGAACGCCATCGGGTTGCTTTCAGATGGTGCCGCGTATGATCCCGTTTCGATGAGCTGGACCGCGCTTCCCACAGCCGGGGCGCCCACGGCGCGGACGGGCGCCACCGTGATCTGGGGAGGTGGCCGGATGATGGTCTGGGGTGGGCTGGGTGAAACGGGAGTCGTCGGCACGGGAGCTATCCTCCCCTTCACCGGCGGAACCGCCGCTGGAGCTTGGTCTGCGATGTCTTCCGCCTCGGCTCCCGCGGCTCGCGAGAAACATGGCGCAGTCTGGACCGGAAGCCGGTTGCTTCTGTGGGGTGGACGCGGTGCCTCCGGCGCGCTGGCGACCGGAGCCTCGTATGATCCGGTGGCGAATGCGTGGACAACATTACCGACGCAGGGAGCCCCCTCCGCCCGCTGGGACCACGCCGTCGTGTGGACAGGACGGGAGTTGGTGGTGATCGGCGGACGATCCGAGGCAGGGGAACTTTCCGACGGGGCCATACTCGACCCTGTGCGTGGGGTATGGAGACCGATTCCCGGGGCTGGAAACAGCGTTGCCCGCTCCGGGGCCAGCGCCGTCTGGACGGGATCCGAAGTCTTGGTTTTCGGGGGTGAATCCTCCGGGCAGGCGCTTTCGGCGCTTCGACGGCTCAATCCGGAGCCAGACTGGTTTTTCTATCGCAAGCCATGAAATCCCGAAGCTTCCAACCGTGGGTGCCGGCAGCGGCCCTCCTTCTGACCTCGCTGGCGCAAGCCCACTGGACCACGCAGACGTTTGACCTCCGCGGTGGCTGGAATGCCGCCTACCTCAACGTCGATGCGTCCCATGCCACCATCTCCCAATTGCTGGCCTCGGATCCGGCGGCGAGCATCGAGGAGATCTGGATGTGGCAGGTTCCAACGTCGTTGGGCCAGTTCGTTTCGAGCCCCCAGCAGCCTGTCACCGGCACGAGTCAATGGCGGACATGGCGGCGTACCGACGCGGCGGGTTCCTCCCTTCAAGGTCTGGTTCCCAATGCCGCCTATCTGGTCCGGGTGCGGTCGGACCTCACCACCTTTACGTGGCAGGTGAAGGGCAAGGCGGTGGCTCCCAGCCATCAGTGGACCGGGTCGGGTCTGAATTTCGTGGGCTTCCCCACGGTGCCGACCACGCCGCCGACGTTTGAGGATTTCCTGGCCCAATCCCCTGCCGAGTTCCAGCAGACGGCCGAGATCTTCCGGTATCCCGGCGGCAACCTGGGCGTCGGGAATCCGGCCCGGGTCTTCGCCCTGCGGACCACCCGGGTTCGGCGCGGCGAGGCCTTCTGGATGCGTTCCGCGGAGCATTACAACTCCTACTACGGCCCCTTCGACCTGACGGTTTCCGGTCCGGGTGCGGTGGACCTTGGAGACTCCACCAGTGTGTTTTCCATGCGCTTGCGGAATCTGGCGCCGGTACCGGTGGTGGTGAGCTTGAACCTGGCTGCCTCCGAGGCTCCGCCGGTTGGTCAGCCCGCGATTGCGGGGGCGCCGCCGCTGCTGGTCCGGGGTGACAGGAACACGACGAACCTGACCTATGCCTATGTCGGATTGCCGGTGGGGACACCGCGGACGTGGGCGCTCGCGCCGGCGGGGCAGTCGGGATCGGAAACGGAAGTGGTGCTTGGTCTCGACCGGTCCGTCCTGACGGGTCCCGCGGGGACACTCCATGCCGGGGTTCTCCGTTTCACCGATTCACTGAACCTGACCCGGGTGGATGTCGGGGTCTCGTCCCGCGTGGGGTCGACGGCGGGGCTGTGGGTGGGCAACGCCGGGGTTTCGCAGGTCGGCCAGTACCTGAAGAGCTACATCCGGGATCGTAACAACCAACCCAGGCTCAATCCGGACGGTTCCTACGAGGTCCTCTCAACGAACACGAACCTGGGAACCGTGCCGTCGACGTATCCGCTGCGGTTGATCGTCCACAATCCCGCGACGGGACCCGCGGTGCTGCTCCAACAGGTCTTCACCGGGGAGAACGCGGCCTCGAATGCGATTGTCGCAACGCGCGAGGCATCGCTCGATCGGCGTGTGCTGGCGCAGTCGCGTCGGATCAGTGCGGCGCACCTGCCGTGGAGCGCGGCGAACACAGGCTGGAATTTCACCGGCCCGCTCTTACGTGGGAGTAATGTCACTGCCAGCGTCACGAACCGCTTCAACAACCACGCGTCGAATCCGTTCCTCCACACCTACCATCCGGATCACGATAGCCTCGATCCGCGGTTCCAAAGGGAAGTTCCCCAGGGATCGGAGTCCTACACCGTGGTGCGGGACATCTCCCTCGAAGTGACGCCTCCCTCCGATGACTTTATCAGCAGGACCACCTCGGCACAGGCGTTGAGCGGCACCTATCGGGAGACGATCCGGTTGCTGGGGCTCGCCCGTGCGGGGAACACCGTGGACACCCGGACATTCGAGGTCCTCGGATCCTTCAACCTCAATCGAGTTTCCACAGTGCCCGTGATGACCCGTCCATGATCGTGATCCGCCGTTGATCCTGAACCCTTTTCCTGAACACACACTTTTCCAGTCCATGAAAGCCAAACCGTCCCACGCCGCTGTTGTTTCCACCCAGGCCTTGTGCGCGGCCGCGCGTCGCCGAGCGATCCTGGCCGCACTGTTTGTCGGTCTGGGTCTGGCTGCCCCGAGTGGAACCCTCGCGCAGGCCACCCCCCGTCCTCCGGAGCGCATGACCTACCAAGGCTTTCTGGTGGACGGCAACGGAGCCGCGCTCGGCAATCCGAGTGCGAGGAACTACGACGTCATCTTCCGGATCTATTCCGGTCCGACCGGCGGCACCGGCCTGCTGTGGGGCGAACAGCAGACCGTAACAGTCGACAAGGGCTACTTCAGCGTTCTCCTTGGCGAAGGTGCCTCCACCGGCGATCCCCGGCCGGCCTTGCCCACCCTGTTCAAGGGCCCGACCGCTTCAGACCGCTTTGTCGCCATTACGGTGAAGGGCATCGGACCCGGCGGAGCCAACGTCGACATCCAGCCGCGCCTCCGACTTCTTTCGGCGCCCTATGCATTTCTCGCCGAGAACGCGACCAAGCTGGTTCGGCCGGACACGACGGCTGACCTGATCACCGCCAATGCCAACGCGGTGACGGTCAGTGGTACGCTGAGCGCGGACCAATTGTCGGCACCGGTGATCAACGGGACGACGATCAACACAACGACACTGCGGGCGACCAATCTGATCGCAGGTTCGTTCACCGCGAACAATCTGAGCGGTGATGGCTCGGGACTGTCCGGGGTGGCCAAGCTTTCGGGCGGGAACACTTTTTCCGGCAACCAGATCCTGAACAACGCTCTGGGCATCGGCACAGCCCCCTCCTTTCCTCTCCACACCGCCACTGCGGTGCATCCCGTCGCCAATTTCCAATCCAGTTCGACGCTTGGAACGTGGCTCGGACTCCAGAACACCTCGGTGGGTGGAGGCACATGGCAGTTCATTCGTCGGGCTCCGGCAATGGCGAAGGAGCAGGCAAGCTGCTCCTGGGATCCGGCCCCACGCTGGGCGGGATCACCTCCGGTGTTCTGATGACCGCCCAAGCCAACGGCAACATCGGCTTCGGGACAACAAGCCCGGGAATGCGTGTCGATGTGAACGGTGGTGTCGGCATTTCCGGTGCAAACGTTCTGGAGTTCGGCCGGGGACTCAGCAAGCAGGTAGATGCCGGCAAGATCGGCTACGGAACGTTCGCCCGGGAGCCCTGAACATCGTGGGCGCGGGTGCCACCGGAACGGATCGCAGGGTTTACATTTTCGCGGAGGGGGGGACCACCTTGGTTGGACCCATGAACGTTACGGGCCTCTCGACCGCGGCATGGTTCCGGTCTCTATCGGGGACCCGTTATGCCGACTTCTACCGCTATAACAATGGCATGGCCTTTGACGTCGTTGGCGGCACCAGTCAGGGCGGTTCAGCAACCCGGACGGTCGTCTACGACGGCGACAGCAATTGGGATTTCAACTCCGATCGTCGGCTCAAGAAGGACATCGTGGATGCCGAGTCGATGCTTGAGCGCGCACTGAAGCTTTCCATCCGCCGGTATCGGTGGAAGGACGAAGATGCCACCAGCAAACACAAGCTGGGCGTGATCGCCCAGGAAGTGCAACCCTTGTTCCCGGATCTTGTTTCTGAGAACGAACTTCCCGGGCGCAGCGAGAAGACGTTGATGGTCGGGTACAGCGATTTCGGATTGGTGGCCATCAAGGCCCTGCAGGAGTTGAAGTCGGACCACGACCGCGAAGTGGCCGCGTTGAAGTCGGAGATCGCGACGCTCAAGAGCCAGATGGCCGAGGTGCTCCAGGCCGCTGCCGAGATCCGCGGCCAACGGGATGCCGCGGCAAAGGCCAAGGAGACCGCAGGGGCTGGACGGTGACCTGCCGGCGTCACGCCGCGCCTGCTGAGTCATCCCGAGCCATCCCTCCTGACAACGGCAACCGCATCCGACCATGAACACGCTATTGCACCACCTTCGCCGGACCCTTCCGGCCATCCCCTTGTTGTTCTGGGTGACGCGTCTGGCAGCCCAGATCGCGCTGCCGATCGAATACCGCCAGACCCTGAACGAAGACACCCGCATCAACCTGCAGTCGCAGGCGGGTGTGCCCATTTCCACGACGGTAGGAACACCGCCCGGATCCAACGGCCAACAGCCGCTCGGCAATGAATCGACGGGCATCTTCACGCAGCCTACAGCGGGGCAGTTCCGCAGCTTCCTGTCGCTCGGTGCCATTCCGGGTCTGACCCAGAGCCAATGGTTGGCCGTCAGCAACTCACCCACGCTGAGGAACGGTGCCACGCCCTTCGGAATCCTCGTCGCCGAGCAGATGCAACTGCCCCGTGCGGCGGCGGCGTTGCCAGGCGGAGCCATCATTCTTCGTCGCGCCATGGTGGGCGCGCCGTTCCTGAGTCGTCAGGTCTCCTTCTCCTTTGGTCAGATGATCGAACCGCCTGCCGTTGATGAGAACGGGACACTGCTCACAGGCCCCAACGCGGGATCCTACTGGCTGCCGGAGCCCCATACTCGGGTCGGTCACACCAACTCGGGATACTACTGGAGCCCGCATGCACGGTTGGTTTACGCGATTCAGCCCGGGCCGCTGAACGTCACGTGGGTCAAGGCGGAGTCCTACAACGCTGGCAATCTCCCGTCGACGTACGTCAATCCGAGCGGGTCGGAGCGCTTCCGCACCAACGGGGCCAACATCTTCCTGCTGTACTCCCAGAACTACCTCGTCTCGGGAAGTTCGGTGAAGCCTCCCCGGAAGATGTACTGGACCCAGAAGGCCTTTCAGAACATCGGCAAGCCGATCTCCGTCCCCACGGCCCGCGTGGGTGCCGTAAACATCGTCTACAACAACAATTTCCCCCTCTCGGTGACGAATGAGTTCGAGGGAATCGGCAGCACGAGTCCGACGGACGGCACGACCAACACGCCGCTGCCCGAACTTCGGACGCTGTGGTATGAGCAGCAGCAGGGAAACATCTACGCCTATAACGCCGAGGGCCGCGTTTTCGTTGAACTCCTGGGAGACCTGCGTCCAGACGGGCGCACGTTCGAACCGCTGGGTACCGAGGTCGTCGACGTCTTCAAGCAGCCGGTTCCTGTGGATGTCAGGGTGGAGTTGGGTGAACGCATCGTGCCCCCGGAAGGCCACGATCTGGAGACCCTGGTGCCGGAGCCGATCAACTTTGTGGCAGGTCCGGGCTTCGCTTTCCGCCATGATGTGGTAGGCGGCCAGAGGCCGTCCTTCTATGCCACGCGGGAGACCCGGAACCTGAACGATTACCTGGTCCATTGGATGGAAACAGGCGAAGCCGGACTCCAGTGGCCGAAGGTCTTCGGACGCTACCAGCTCGTCTGGCCCACCGATGTGGCCAAGTACAGCCTGTTCGTGCGGCCGCTGGTGGCGGATGCGACCGCCGCACAGGCGACTGCGGTTGCGATCGATCCGGAGAACGCACCGACCATCGAGTACCAGGACCCATTGGATTTTCCTCGGGCACAGCTGACCTCGGATCTGCGGTTCTACACGTTCCTCCAGCCGGTGCAGCCGGCCCACCGCACACTGCTGCGGTATACCTCCGGGGAGAACATCGGTTTCGAGCGCGTGTTCTCGTGGTTGGTGGACAACCTGCGGGCCACGAATTTCGTCGGGAACTCCGTGGCCACGAACCTCTCGGCCTGGAACGGAACCACGTTTGTCTGGCCGAATGAACTGCAGGCTCCCCGTGTGGTGAGCCAGACGGTGACGGTGGGTGAACGCATCCTCCCGCCGGCAGGCGAACAGGGGGCCAGCGGACCCGGTTACCTGGCTGGCTTCATCAACACGGAGATCGGGACCTCCTTCCACCCCGGCGCGTACCGCAATCCGTTCAGCGAAGGATTCGCGGCGGCCAACCGGAGTTCGATCATTCCGGTCAATGCGATCCCCAACGCCAATCGACTTGAAGTCTGGTGGTTCCGCAGGAACACGACCTCGGCGGGCCTCAATTCAGGCAATGGACTCCTTGGGTTCCGCACCAATCACTGGCCGGCAGCGGTGGGACGTTACACCCTCCAATGGCCTGCCAATCCCCGTGAAATCGTCCTCGCAAGCCTGCTGGGCGGTACCGGCCTTTCCGCTGCCGAGCAGCGCGGCGTGATCTATTACCAGAACAGCCGGGCGCTACCTGGCTACAATCCCAACGAGGAACACGCCATCATGAATGGCGGAACACCGTTCGCGACCCGCGACGACCTCAACATCACGACGCAGACCAACAACGAGTTTTCCTCCCAACCGTTCGTCCTCCTCGACTACGTGGCCAATGACGGGCGCCCGGCGATGACTCCGTTCCGCGTGCTCCGCGAAAAGCCTTCGGCGGGTTGGGTGTTCGATTACATCGTGCCCGCAGGTCGTCTGCTCCAACCACCCCCGCCTCTTGGATTCCTGCAGAAGCCGATCGAGGGAAGCGGGGAAGGCGCGATCAATTACAACCGCGAACCGACGGCGTCCGATGGGGATCTCCCCACAGGATGGCTGGCAACGAATGCGGTGGGTCCCTATGAGCACTACCGTCGCTTTGCCTATCGGGATCGAAAGAACGACTTCTGGGTCTATCGCGGCCTGCACTCCGGTCTCCCACCCTTGGTTTCGGGAACCTATGCCGCTTCCACGAACAGGTTCGTTCCGCTGACAAATGCCACGGCGGTCGTGGGACAACCGTTCTCCTTCACCGTGCATGCCTCCCGGGAATCCGAGTACCTGACGCTCGACGTGAGCGGGGCACCGGCGTGGTTGAACCTCGGTGGATTCACACTGCAAGGCACCCCGCCCGTGGGCGCTCCGGCGTCGAGCGCGGTGACCCTCGTGATGAGGGATCTCTACGACGGTTCGCGGCACACCAACGTTCTTGTGGTGAACGTGGTGCCCTCGGGCGTCGTGCGGGGACAACCGCAATTGGCGATGGTGTCCAGCAACCGGTACACCGGTTCCCTGGTGACCTTCACCAATCGGCCTCCGTTCCTTGCCGGGAATCCCGCCCCCACGAACAGCTTCACGCTCCGCTACTATTACAAGACAGAGGTGAGCTTCGCGTGGCCGGGCGTGGACGTTCCCCCTGCGCCGGGTTCCATCGTGCCCTATCTGCGCCCGCTCGATGGAGCAGGGAGACCCGTGGGCCTTCCCGGGGCCAAGGAAACCGCGTCACTCGACATCGTGTATCGACCGGTGTGGCCCGTGCGGGATCCGAAGGACAGTTCCAAGCCGCTGCCAACGCTGCCTTACGCAGGGACATTGACCAAGCCGGACTACAACCTCCCGGGTGTGCGCGATTTCAAGACGGCCCAGATCCTCTACCAGCAATCGATCGCCACCAATCTGCCGAAGGCGGATGTCTCGGCGGTGCTGCATGACCCGACACGCGCCAAATTCTCGGACGTCGCCTCGCACTTCGAGGACACCGGCAAGATTCCTGCCAGCGTCAACACCACCCTCTACCAGGGTAAGTACTACTTTCCAAACCTGCCGCCGCACCTTGCGAAGCGTGTCTACCTGGATCCCAACAGAGGGGCGAAGGGACAACTGGTTCTGGATGGTGAGTTCAAGGACGAAACCCTTGGGAAGGATTACCTCGTCCTCAACGTCCTGCGGGGGTCCGATCTCGAAGCTGTCTTCAATCTGTGTCCCGTCGGCGACGAGGACAATCGCGACCTGTGGGAGCAGTTCGTGTCCGATCTTGCCACGGATCTCGAGACGTTCGTCGAGAACCTGGATGTTCCCGGGACATACATTCCGGACGCGGATCTGACCCGCTCCGTGGGGGTGGGCGAACTGGCCGAGATCACCAACGACGATACCGCGGTGTCCTCGTACGCCATTTCAGCAACCGGACCCGGCGGAGGGTACGTGACCTTGCTGGAGTCCAGCGGTGGCGGGAAGTTCACCAAGCCAGGGGATCCTGTCGCCATGCATATCTTCAAGGTTGGAAGCGACCTGGAGTCGGGCGAACTGAAGGTGATCCTGAGCGAGAATCCATTGTCCGAGTTGCTGACCCTGCAGCACACCGGCGACATGGCCGGTCGATTCGGGGAGTTCGAATACGAGTGGAAGATTGCCGCACCGGTGGATGGATTGCCGCCGGAGCCGGATTCGACCATGTCACGCTATCTCTCCCTGGTCGGTGTCACGACCAACCTGCCGAGGTACACCATTGGAGGAGCAGGTCTCCAGGCACTTGGTGACAACTATGTGGTGCTCCGATTCCGGCCGGTGAATCCTGCCCACCCGTTGTACCGGGCGACTCCGTCGAACTCCGATTGGTCACGATGGACGGCTCCTGCCCTGGCCGAGGGATGGATCAAGCGCGTGCTGGCAGGCATCAACCCGTTCAACCAGCGGGTGACCGATCTGTTCAACAACCGCGTCAACACGGATGCGAGTCTGCTGACGCAGGCGGGGCCGCGATGGGAAGGGGACGTTGCCCTGAACCTCGATACCATCAACAACTATGGCCTCATCGAGATCTACGAGACCGTGCTGCGTCGTGGCCGATCGCTGAGCATTGAATCTGGCTTCAACTACGGCCCCGCGAATGATGCGCTTCTGCTGGCCGCCGGGTATCTCAGCGACCTGTACATGACGATGGGCAATGAGGCCTGGGCCGACGCAGCCAATCCGACCATCGGCATCGGTACCGCGGACCGGACGTACGGAGACATCGCTACGGCCATGTATTCGTTCCGCGGGCAGACCGCCTCGTTGCTGGAGGAGGAGCTCGCACTGTTGCGGGGGCGGGACGACTTCCTGCTTCCCGGTGTTCAGGTGGCACCCGTGTACAACCGGTTGGTCTGGAATTATACCCGTGGCATCGATGCCGGGGAGGTGATCTACGCCCTCAATTACAATATCCAGGAACAGGCGGACCGCGCTCCGGACGGGGTCATCAATGCGGAGGATGCGGCCCGGATGTTCCCGCAGGGGCACGGGGATGCTTACGGGCACTACCTGACGGCGATCAAGGGCTACTACTCCCTTCTTCTGAACGCCAATTTCGATTGGGTGCCCCGCATCGAGGCGGTCAACGTTCTGGGAACCCCGGTGTCGGTCGATTACCAGGACGAGCGCAAGTTCGCGGTGGCCGCAGCCGCCGTCGCGCGGAGTGTGCGCCAGGTGGTGGATCTGACCTGGAGGCGGGATTATACCGCAGTGGCTGACCGAGGATGGTCTGCCTTCGCCACAACCCGGGTCAATACGCGGCGCAGCTACGATGGGGTTGATGGAACCACCAACAATCCTGTCCGACATTGGGGTGTGGATCCCTGGGCGAGTCGCGCGGGGCAGGGTACCTACCTGAACTGGGTCGTGGGCAATGCCATCCTCCCGGATGTGGACCCGGACCCCACCCATGAGGGGATCCAAAAGGTGGATCGCACCACGGTTCTGGAGTTGCGCGAACTTCCCACCACAGGATCCGCCATCCAGGTTTCCCTGGAGAATGCCGAAAGCGGCATCTCACCCCTGGGCGTTCCCGAGAATGGTTTGGCCTTTGACATCGACCCCACCGCGGTGGTGGGTCGCGAGACCGGAACCCACTTCGAACAGATCTTCCAACGGGCAACGATGGCATTGGCGAACGCGGTCGCGGCCTTTGACGACGCCAAGGACGTCACGCGCCTGATGCGCTCCGAGCAGGATTCCCTCGCGGAGTTCCAATCGGCCATCAACCAGCAGGAACGGGCGTTCACCAATTCCCTCGTCGAGATCTATGGCACCCCGTACCCGGATGACGTCGGCCCCGGAAAGACCTACGTGCAGGGCTATGAGGGCCCGGATCTTCTGCACTACAGCTACGTGGACCTGCCGGAGTATGAGATCCCGGAGATCTGGAGTTACTCCAACACCACAAGCTGGGAGTTCGCGATCCAGGACGTGCCGGAAGGGTGGTTCGACAATGACGACCTGTTCAGCATCAACCTGCCGGTGGTTGCGGTTTCCAATTCCAACGACAACAGGGAACGAAACGGTATCCGCCTTGAAGTGAAGGATGTGGACCTTCCTGGTGGAGGTCGGAAAAAGACGACGAACTTTCTCTTCAGCGTGGATCTGGGCTCGCACGGATTCCTCGACAAGCCGAAGACCTGGCAGAGTCGGCGTCGTTCGCCCGGGCGGATCCAACAGGCGATCTCAGCCGTCATCCTGTCGCATATGAAATTGCGGCATGAGATCAACGACACGTCGGGAGACCTGTTCGTGATCAACAAGGCCGTGAAGGTCTTCGAGGCATCGCTGGCCGACAAGAAGGAGGCCCGCGGCCTGAAGGAGGACATCTTCATCGCCCAGCAGGTCCTGGAAAAGACGAAGTTCGCCAATGACCTTTTCCAGAAGGCCCTGGATTCGACCAAGGAAGACATCATCTTCCTCTCCGACTATTCCTCCGAAGCCATCCCCGGCAGTTTCGTCGCGGGTCTGGCCGCCGGCGGTGACCTGACCTCGGTGGCCCGTTCGGCCATCGAGCTCGCGGGGTTGGGGACCAAGAAGGTCTTCGACGGTATCGGGTTCGCCCGCTACGCCGTGGTCAACTCGCTGGAACTGGCCGTGAACACCAGCAAGGACGCCCTCGAGTTCTACGACATCTATGAAATCGAACGGGAGATCGAGCTCCGGGCCGAAGTCCAGGATCTCGTCAACAAGCTGGGGGATGCCCAGGAGCGGTATTGGGCCGTCAATGAGCGTGTTCGCGAGTATGAGGATGCGCGTGCCAATCTCCGCACCCTGATCGCCGAGGGCGATCGCGTTCAGTCTGAACGACAAGCCTTCCGGCGTCGTTCCTCTGCCGTGGTTCAGGGGTATCGCACCCGGGACGCCGCCTTCCGGTTGTTCCGCAACGAGAAGCTCGAACGTTACAAGACCCTGTTCGATCTGGCCTCCCGTTACGCCCTGCTGGCCGCCAACGCCTACGACTATGAGACCGGCCTTCTGGGGACGTCCGCGGGACGCGACTTCAAGGCCCGTATCATCGCTTCCCGTGCTCTGGGAGTTGTCCGGGAAGGCCAACCGCAGTTCGCCGGCAGCAATTCCGGTGATCCGGGACTCTCCAGCGCATTGGCGGAGATGAAGGCGGATTGGGACGTGTTGCGCGGTCGGCTGGGATTCAACAATGCCGATGTCTACGCCACGACGGTATCCCTTCGATCGGAGTTGCTCCGGATCCTTCCGGGAGCGGAAGGCACGGTGAACTGGCAGGATGCCCTCAACCAAGGAATGAAGGCAGACTTGCTCCAGGATCCCGACGTACGTCGGCATTGCCTCCAGATGGTTTCGAGCGACGGATTGCCCGTGCCCGGGATCGTCCTGACATTCGGAACAACGATCTCGGACGGGAAGAACCTGTTTGGGAAACCGTTGGCGGGTGGTGATCACGCCTTCAGTTCGAGCTCGTTTGCGACGAAGATCTTTGGCGTGGGTGTGGCCTTGGAAGGATATCGTGGCATGCAGCTGCCCGCCGCCAATGACGGGGCTGTCGGTGAGGGATCGGCGCCAGAACCCGGAGCCTCCTTCCTGGATCCGGATGCCATGGCCGCCACGCCTTATGTCTACCTGATCCCTGTGGGCGTGGATTCCATGCGGAGTCCGCCGCTCGGGGACGCCGGTGGGATCCGCACATGGGCGGTACAGGATCTGGCGATCCCGCTGCCCTTCAACATCGGCGCGTCGAGCCTCTCGGACGGGAACCGTTTCACTTCGGCGGATTCGCTGACGGAAACCATGTTCGGGTTGCGCAAGCACCAGGCCTTCCGGCCGGTCGACAGTTCCTCGTCCTTCCTGACCGATGTCTATTGGGGTGGCGAGGTTCCACGTTCCCAGTTCACCAACAACCGCCTGATTGGACGTTCTGTATGGAACAGCCAGTGGAAACTGGTGATTCCAGGCCGCACGCTCCTGTCGGATCCCAAGGAGGGACTGGATCGCTTCATCCGAACGGTGGGCGACATCCGGATCCATTTCGTGACCTATTCCTATTCCGGCAACTGAGCCCAGGACTTCATCCATGAAACGATCCCTTCTTCTGCGATCCCTCCCGACGGGCCTGGTGGTCGCCACCGCCGTGCTGGGGTTGGCGCTCCGTGCCTTTCCACCCGCGCCGCATCACACCGTGTTCGGCCAGGTGCGTGACGAGTACGGTTCACCGATCTCACGTCCAGGTGCCGAGGTCTGGCTGGAAACCGGCACAACGGTCCTTGCCAAGGCACCCCTGCGCGTCGACCCCGAACCCGGGGTCAACTACCGCATGGAGATCCCGTTGGATTCAGGAGTGACTCCAGATCTCTACGTACCCACGGCGATGCAGCCCATGGTGCCGTTCCGTCTGCGGGTCAAGGTCGGAAACCTCACGTATCTCCCCATCGAAATGACGGGTGCCGCCTCGCTCGTGACGCGGCCAGGCGCACTGTCGCGGGTGAACCTGACGTTGGGCGTCGATTCCGACGGAGACGGTCTGCCGGATGCTTGGGAACGGGCGCTTACTGATGCCCTTGGGGAGGAAAGGGACTGGCGGACATTCGTCCCAATGACGATTCGGATGGAGATGGCCTGTCGAACCTTCAGGAGTATCTCGCGGGTACCTACGCCTTTGATCCTGAGGACGGTTTCAACCTGACGATCCTGTCGTCAGCGGAAGGCCGGTCGACGCTGGAGTTTCTTGCCATCCGTGGACGTACCTACTCGGTACGGGTTTCGGAGGATCTGTCCCAGTGGACTTCCGTGCCCTTCAAGCTGAGCACGGATCCCGCAGTGGCGGCGGAGCGGGAGTCGTTTCGGGCCGTGGACACCCGTGTGGTGCGACCGGTGATCGCACCGCAAGCCGAAGGTGGAACACCGCCCAAGTTCTTCCGTGTGATGGTCCACTGAGCCATGGGAAAGCATTCCAGGATCGGATGGATCTCTTGGACGTCCGGAAGCGTTCTGCTGCTGTGCGTGGCCGGATGGTGGATTGTTGGCTCCCGCCCAGCACCCGTGGTCGAAGCCAAGCTTGCCGACCTTGTTCGCGTGGACGGCGTCCTGATGCGCCGGGATGCCACCAACGTCGTCTTCGAGGGAGTGGTCCTGGATCGGTTCGGAGAAGGGAGCCTGAAGTCGCGTTCAGAGGTTCGGGCGGGTCGGATTCATGGCCTGTCGGTAGGATGGCACACCAATGGCGTGGTCCAGGTGGAGGAATGGTTCACCAATGGCGTGGCGCATGGCCCGGTGACCCGATGGCATCCCAATGGTTCCGTGTTGTCCCAGGGAAATGCTGTGGCAGGCAAACTGCACGGGAGCTTCCGACGACTGCACCCGGATGGCTTGGTTGCCGAGGAGTATCAGATGTCGAACGGAGTGCCGGTGGGTATTGCCCGTTCCTGGCACCCCGATGGCAGCCTGAAAGCCGAAGTGACGTTTGAGGAGGGCAAGCCTGCGCAGTCCCGGTTTCACGCTGTCGGATTGGTCCCGGGGCCCGCTCCGACTGTGGGTGTCGCCAAAGGAAAGACCCGATGAGATTTTCCATGAGGATCCGCTGCCGGACATTGCGCCGAGGCCTGCTGGCTCTTCTGCTGATGGCTGCTGCGCCTGCGGTTGCGGTCCCCCAGCGGGTGGAGAACCCGACGGTTTCAGGTGGTGGTGGAACAATGTCAGCCGGGAAGATTTCCGTGACCACAACCCTCGGTGAATCCGTTGCCGGGACCGTTGAATCGCCGCCTTCCGACCGGGTGACTGCCGGGTTCTGGGCAGCGGCGAGCGCAGGATTTGAGGGGGGACCCGGCGGCGCGATGGAGTTCGTGAGCATCGAAGTCCTCGACGGTGCACCGGTCGAGGTGCGGTTGCGGTTTCAAGGGAGTGCCGGCGCTCGTGTGGAGGTGCAGTCCGCTCCAGCCATCGATGGCCCCTGGACCCGTGTGGGAACCGTGACGCTCAGTGGTCTCGGTACCGGCGTCTATAGCGAGGCCCTGACCGTGGAGTCGACGTTCTATCGATTGGCTCGGTGAAGGTGCCGCCGGATGGGCTCCGGCAACCAGGGCGGTCACACGGGGAAGGTGAAATCTAAAATATTTAGACGCGACCCCATTGCCTGTTCCAGCGTCACGGGTTCCGGGGTGCGGAAATGGAAAGTGACGGTGTTTCGTGGGACGGCCACAACCGCGTTGCGGTTGGGTTTCCGTTGGGGGCGTTGACCCAGGGTAGGCCTCGTGCCTCGGCCAACCCTGGGCCACGCGACACAACGCCGTTGGCGTTCAGGAGACGCGGCTTTCGAGGTGACCTGATCCGTTGTCCGGGAAGTCACCCCAGAAACGGCAGTTCATCTAACCGCAGATGGAGGGGCAGAAATGCCAGCACCCAAGGCTCGTGCAGACGTCACCTTGCGGGTGAAGTGTCGCGCCCGATCCAAGCTCCTGATCATCGCCATCTGCGGATCCAACGCCCGCTTTCAGGGCCAATGGAGGTCGTAGGTGTCCCCGGTTGCGGGGCGGTCGTTCAGTGGGATGGGGTCGGAGGTCAGGAACTTTTCCTCGGAAGTGGGATCCTCGGGTTCGATGAAGCTCGTCAGGAATTGGCTGGCCCTTGGCTTGAAGGCCCATGGGTCCGTCGACTCGACCCAGACGGTGTAACCGATGTCATTCGTCAGGGAATGTTCCAGGAGCGTGGCCGTGATTCGGGGGGTGAAGGCAGCCGGGGTGAACACCCTCCAGGCGATGATCCCGACGAATCCAGCGAGGATCGTGCAAAGAACAATCCACTTGGTGCGAACCGACCGGATGACTCCGGGATATCGGGATGGAGGCACGTGCGATCAGACCGGCTTGAGGGGAGTCCGTTCCATCTGGGCTTTACGGGCCGCCGGACCGCGGATGAGTGGGACAGGCGGCGGGGGGCGGACAGGATGACAAGATGACAGGATGGATGGACTCTGCGTATTGGGCTGGCTTTCGTTCCCGGCGCTGCAGCGGATAGCCTCGGGTCGTGCGAAGCACGCACCCGGGGAAATAGTGCGTCCTCTTGGGAAGCCGCGTCGCCCATCCCGGGTCTTGCTGCGGTGGAGGGGGGCGACGCATGCTTCGCGCGTGCAAGGGACATCCACAGGAGCAGGGCCATGACGTCCGATTTCCTCGCGGGAGTGATTGAGGGTTTTTACGGACCGCCATGGTCCGTGGCCGAGCGTCGGGAGGTGCTGGACTGGATGCAGGCGTGGGGCCTGAACACCTACTTCTACGGTCCCAAGGACGATCTGCACCACCGGATCTTCTGGCGGACGCCGTACGCCGCTGCGGAACGCGCTGAGGTCGCGGCGCTGATCGATGATTGTGCGGCGCACGGGGTGCGCTTCGTGTACGCCATGGGGCCGGGCCTGGATGTCCGCTACAACGACCCGGCCGACCGCGTCGCTCTGGAAGGCCGCTTCGCGCAATTGATCGAGATGGGGTGTCGGGACTTTTGCCTCTTGTTCGATGACATCCCGGATCGGATGCGGCCGGAGGAACTGGAGCGTTGGGGAAACCTGGCCTCGGCCCAGTGCGCCCTGACGAATGCCTGCATGGCCTGGGTGCGGGAGCGGTTGCCCAAGGCCCGGTTCCTGTTCTGTCCGACGCCTTATTGCGGTCGGATGGAAGCCGCCGGACTGGGCGGGCCTGGATATCTGGAGACGGTGGGTCGTGAACTGGATCCAACGGTGGAAGTGTTCTGGACGGGGCCGGAGATCATCTCGGGTGAGATCACGGTGGAGCACCTGCAAGTCCTGACGACGAAGCTCCGGAGGAAACCCATCCTGTGGGACAACCTCCATGCGAATGACTATGACGGCCGGCGATTCTATTGCGGCCCGTACTCGGGTCGGGATCCGGCGATCCGGGGATGGTGGGCGGAATCCTGACGAATCCGAACAACGAGATGCCGCTGGATTTCATGGCGCTGCGGACGCTGGCAGCGTTTGTGTCGGAGGCGGGCGACTGGGATCCACGCCAGGCCTATCTCGACGGATTGAAGGCGTGGTTGCCGAAGTTCGCGCTGGTGCAGGGCGAGGTGAGCCTTCCGGAACTGGTGTTGCTAGGGGATTGTTACTATCTGCCCTATGCCGAGGGACCGGAGGCCGAGTCCCTGTTTGCGGCGATCCGGTCGGTGCTGTCGACGCTGCCGTCGACGTGGGGATCGGAGGCCGTGGTGTTGCGCACGCGGGTGGTGGGGTTGCGCGACCTGTGTGCCCGACTCGCCGGGTTGAAGTACCGGTCGCTGTTCCATGCCCTGAGCCGACGGATCTGGGAATTGCGCGAAGAGATGGACCTGTTGGAACGGTACCTGGGCCACGGACTGGATCCGGCGACGCGCGACACGCCCTTCCACTCGGATTTCCACCGGTTGGAGACCTATCGCGGCGGACTGGTGCCGCGATTGCAGGCGCTGCTGGTGCAGGAAGCGGATGGGTCGATCCGGTCGGGAGCGATGGAAGGAGGGGAGCGATGAGCACGGCATGGGTTCGGGATGCGCGGGCAGGGGATGAGGCTGGGGCCTGCCACGTCTGCCTGAAGACGGGGAACTACGGACAGGACGGCGAACCGTTCTACCGCGATGACCCGGACGCGTTGGGTCGGATCTTCGTGGGGCCGTACCTGACGTTCGAGCCCCGGCTGTCATTGATCCTCGAGGATGCTGCCGGGATCTGTGGGTACGCCTTGGGGGCTTTGGATTCGCGGGCGTTCTACGATCGCTACGAACGCGAATGGCGGCCCGGGTTGTGTGAACGTTTTCCGGAACCGGCGGGTGATCCGACCCGCTGGACACGCGCGCAAATGGTGCACTCGTGGTATCACCATCCCGACTACACCTGTCCGGAGCCGTACGCGGAATTTCCGTCGCACCTGCACATCGATCTGCTCGAGCGGGCGCAGGGGCAGGGGCATGGACGCCGGATGATGGACGAGGTGATGGCGCGGTTGGTGCGGTTGGGATCCCCGGGGGCGCATCTCGGGGTCAGTCTGGTGAATGTCCCGGCGCAGGGATTCTACCGGAAGCTGGGCTTCCAGGAATTGCTGCGGGTTGGGGAAGGCACGGACGGGTGCATTTACATGGGCAAGCGGTTGGGAAAGGGATCGTGAGCAGGAGCCATAGCCGATGACGAAG
>CBDIPJ010000018.1:0-126055 GCA_965283655.1 Limisphaerales bacterium
TCCTGCCCGCCACCGGCACCAGCCCCATGAAACATCCGCATCATCCCAATGAACCATTCCACTCCCCGTCCCAGCGCTTGCACCTACCGCGGTTACGTCCCACTCTCGCCCCAACGTGATCCAGTCGATCCACGATATCCATGTCGCCGACGCCCAGGCCGGGTGCCCCTCGTTCTCCATCGAGTTCTTCCCCCCCAAGACCGAGGAGGGTGAGCGCAAGCTCTTCGCCGAGACCCTGCCCGCCTTCGCCAACCTGCCCGTCGGGTACTGCTCCGTGACCTACGGGGCCGGCGGCAGCACCCGGGACAAGACCCTCGGCATCGTCGAACGGATCCAGAAGGAACACGACCTCACCGCCATGATGCACCTCACGTGCGTCAACGCGACCCAGGCCGAGATCGCTTCCGTGGTGGACGACGCCGAGCGCCGTGGCATCCGCAACATCCTCGCCCTGCGCGGCGATCCCCCCGGTGGCACCGGCGAATTCGTGAAAACCGAAGGTGGCTTCGAGTATTCCCGGGAACTGGTCGCCTACCTCCGTCAACGCGGCGGCCTGACCATCGGCACCGCCGGGTTCCCCGAAGGCCATATCGCACAGAAGGCCGGTCGCGTCGTCGACTGGAACCATCTCGCCGACAAGATCCGCGCCGGGGCAGACTTCGTTGTCACCCAGCTTTTCTACGACAACGACGACTACTACGCCTTCCGCGACCACCTGACCAAGGCCGGGATCGACGTGCCGCTCATCCCGGGTCTCCTCCCGGTCGTGGCCCGCAACCAGACCAAGAAGTTCGTCGAACTCTGTGGAGCCAAGCTTCCGGCGCCATTCCTCGACCGGCTGGAAACGCTCGGTGATGACGATGCCGCCGTGACCGAGTTCGGCATCGAGTACTGCACCCAGCAGATCCAGGACCTCCTGCGCAATGGGGCTCCGGGCGTGCACTTCTATACGCTCAACCGCCCGTACTCGACCACCCGGATCCTCCGGAACCTCGGGCACGGGGGACGCTAGTTTCAGCAGCGTCCAGGGGCGGAGCCCCGACAGAATTCAGCCCACGGCGTCAGCCGTGGGTTCACGTCCCCATCTGAAGCCAACCCCGGGAGGGGCGACAGAAGCCCAATCGCCCTGGCCTCCTCCCTGCGTGCTCTTTCTGCGCTTCGTAGTTCAACCCTCCGCCGTTGTTCAACCACGAAGGACACCAAGGACCGCCCGGGTTGGATCAAATCGGACCGAAGGCATGGACATAACACTCTGCCAACATCTGACAGATTCCATACAGCAAAGGAGCCAGAGCCGCGATGATCAGAACCGCTGACACGAAGGTCAGCCTATGATACCGCAGGTGTAAAACCATCGTATAGACCATCGCTCCCAGCACGATGATTCCTTGCGCCACCGGTGGGGCCCATTGACTGGGAAGATGACTATACTGCCCCGGTGTAGGAATCATGGGCGAAATCAACAAGGCCAGGAAAAGCAAGGACCAGACCAGAAACGGCCTACCAGCCGACACGTTTGAGGACGGCACCCTGGTCACTCCTGACCTTTGTCTTGGCTGCTTGCCTGATGCAGCGGGATGACGACGGGATTTGTGACAGGCACAAAGTTCGACACAATGGAGTTGGTCTTGTGAGGTGACCCGGAAGCCAGAACGCCCAGCGTTGTCCAAAACAATGCTGTGGAGTGGTGTCTCATGCCTTCAAGGACATGGGCTCCCCTCGTCCGTCACGCTTACTCTTCACGATGAAGAAGCAGGCCGAATCCGGGCAGATCAGCGCGCCCCCCTTTTGTGTCTTCTTGCGGCAAGAAACCGGCTTCCTTTGAGCCGCAAGAATCGCAAAAGGACGCAAAATCCCGGGAGGTCAGACCCGGACACTGGCCACCCCGAGTGGACTTCCCTTCTTGCGAGCATTTGTGGTCCTTGCGGCTGGCGCCAACCTCCTTGGCTGCTTCACGGATCTTCCTCCTGGGAGCACGCCCCGTCTGTCGCCCCGCTGGGGCTGTTCATCGATTGGGACGCGGCACCCACGGCTAACGCCGTGGGCTACCATCTGTCGGTGCTCCGCACCTGTGGAACGGGGACTTGGCGGCATTGATCCTGGAAGGCGTACTCCCGCCAAACCTGTGAGGTCAGAATACCCTTCTTCAGATCATCCTGGAATCGGCAGTTCATTCATCCGCAGATGGCGCCGATTGCGCAGATAGAGAGGCAGAAACGTGCGGACACGACGCTGGTGGATATCTCACCTTACAGGTGCATGGCACGTGTGATCCAAGCTTCTGATTATCTGCGTCATCGGCGCCATCTGCGGATCAAACCGCCGTTTTCAGGATCACTCCTCGGCGCGCTCGGCGGCTCGGCGTGAAACAATGCCCAGACTCCCTCGCGTCTCTGCGTGCTTACAACGGCAGGACGAGCGTGAACGCGGTCCCGCGACCGCGGGTGGAGTGCACACGGATCTCTCCGCGGTGCGATTCGACCACCCGCTTCACGATCGCGAGGCCCAGTCCATTGCCGGTCGGTTTGGTGGAACTGAGGAGCGAGGTGAACAACCGCGACTTCTGCTCCTCCGACATGCCCTCGCCCGTATCACGGAAGCGCAGGACCAGACGATCGGGCACCGCCCCATCCTTCGAGCGCAGGCATCGCGAACGGATCATCAAGGCTCCACCCGAGGGCATGGCCTCGACGGCGTTCAGGGACAGGTTCAGGAACGCCTGCTCCAACTGCGTCGCATCGCCCATCAGGCGCGGCATCCGGGAATCCAACTGCAGGCTCATCTGGACGCCGGCGTGCTTGAGCTTCGCCCGGAGCAGGAAGCCCAGATCCTGCAACAGGCCGTTCACGTCCACCGCCGTCAACGCCGGTTCCGCCGTGCGCGCAAAGTCCAGGACCCGGTCCACGATGCGGTTCAGGTGATCCATCTTCTCACCCATGATCCGCACGTCCGTCGCCCTCGGATCTCCGGGCGGGAATTGCAGGTCGAGCGAGTGGTGCAACATCTTCATCACCGTCAGCGGATTCCGGATCTCGTGCGCCACCTCCGCCGCCAGCAATCCCAGCGCGCTCAACCGTTCGGACTGCCGCAACTCCTCCTCCGTCGAGACCAACCGGTCGTACAGGCGCGTCTTTTCCAGCGCCAGGGCCGACAACTCCGCGTACGCCGACAGCGTCCGCACCTCCTCGTCCGAAAACAGGTGGGGATCGCCGGTATACACGGCCAGTGCCCCCATAGCCCGCTTCTCGAACTGCAGGGGAACGGCCAGCAACGACACCAACCCCTCCTCCCGTGCGATGGCGACGTTCTGATAGCGCCCGCTGACCTGGACATTCTCGACCTGCATCGGCTTGCGACGGCGCACGACGATGCCGAGGAGGCTGTCGGCCACGGGCAACCGCGGCTTCGTGCGGTAGCGTTCCCCGCCGCCATGGCACGCCCGCAGGTCGAGCCATTCCCCCGACTCATCCACCATCATCAGCGAACACATCTTAGCCCCGATCAGGGCCTTCGCCTCGCGCGTCACGACCTGCAGCGCCTCGTCGAGGCTGACGGTGGAATTGATCCGCTGGCTCACCCGCACGAGCGACTCCAGCAAGCGCGCCCGTTGCCGCGCCGATTCGAACACCCACGAGTTCTGGATCGCCTGCGCCGCCAGCGCCGCCAACTCCTCCAACAACTCTTGATCGCGAACCGAAAAGGCATCCTTGCGGTCCGAATCCACGTTCAGAACACCGCGAACTTCCCCCGCCACCCGCAGGGGAATCGCCATCTCGGAAGCGACCCCGCCCTTGAGGTGGATGTATCGCCGGTCTGCCAGCACATCCCCCACCCGCGCGGGCCGTCCATACCGGGCCACCCAACCGGTGATCCCCTCCCCGACCTTCAACCGCAGCGCCCGCGCCTCCACCGGCAACCCTTCCGACGCCTCGATCTCCAGGAATCCCGAGGTCGGATTGACCAGACAGATCGATCCGGAGGACGCCCGCATGAGGCGCACGGCCTCGCCGAGGATCGCCTGCAGCGCATCCCTCGGCTCCAGTGTCGCGTGGATCACGCGACTCACCCGCGCGAGTGTTTCCGCCCGGTTCAGGCGCTCCCGCAACTCCGTGATCTCGTCCGTTCGCCCGTTCATGGCACCCGATTCGTCAGCACGATTCCCAACGTCGCGAAGAAGGCATTCGGCAGCCAGGCACCCGCCCACCCCGGCACCCGCCCGCTCTGCCCCAGCGCGAATCCCAGCTTCTGGAGCACGAAAAACACGAAGGCGATCCCGATGCTCCCGGCCACCCCGTAGAAGAGGTTCCGGCGACCGGGCGCCACGCTGAACGGCACGGCGATGACCACCACCACCAGGCAGGTCCACGGACCCGCCAGACGCGCATGCCATTGGGTGTCCAACGTCGCCCGCAGGTCGGATCGGACCACCGGGTGCAACCGGCGGTAATTCCGGATCTCGGCAAGGGTCAGTTCCGCCCGTTTCATGGTCCGCCCCCGGCTCAGGGCATTGATCCGGATCTCGGCACGCACCACCTCAGGCGATTCCGTCAATTCGCTCACCACCAATTCCGGATGGACCGCGCTGGCCGGATCACTGTCCGTCGCCCCGCGAAACAGATACTCGGTCACCCGTACGAAGGCCCACGCCTCCCCAGACCAACGCGCCGTCTCGCCGATTACCAACCGCCATGCCCCGGGTTCAGAAGGCACCTCCACGCGCACGTCCTTCAGTTCGCCCCTCACCGGATCCATCGCTCCGATCCGCCACGTCACGCCGCCGGGCGCGGTGGCCGTCAGGTTGGTGCGCCACGTCACCGGGGTCTGCACGACGACATTGGTCCGCACACCGGCATTGGTCACCGCGGTCACCACGGGCACGAGGACGGTCAGATCCGAGCCTTCCCACTTTTCCACGACGGCTGGAGCCAGGTTCAACGCGGGAAACTCGCGCATGAGGACCTCGCGGAGCGCGGGGTTGTCATCGGTGGCGGAGCGGTACACCGACTCGGTCACGCGCGGGCTGACGACCCACTGCCCATTGGTCCAGGTCAACCCACGGGCCGTCAGGATGCGTTTGGCTCCCGACGCCAGCGGCAGTCGGACCCGCGGCGACCGCATCTCGCCCGTCACCTCATTGAACGCACCGATGTTCCAGACACGGCGATCGGTCCGGTTCTCGATGTCGATCCGTTCTTTCCATGGGTTGGCACCGGATTCGCCACGGGCCTCCCGGAACAGGGCCTCCTGCGCCTCGCGGAAACCCGGGGCCACGTACTCGTTCAACAGTTGCAGGCCGAGCACGCTCAGGAATCCCAGCCCCAGATACGGGAGGCACAACCGCCAGAGACTGATACCCGCCGCCCGGATGGCGGTGATCTCGTGATGCCGCGTCAGGTTCGTCAGGGCGAACAGCATCGCCAGCAACAGGCCCACCGGCATCACGGTGCCCAGCAACTCGGGAACCGCGTACCAGTAGTAACGCGCGATCTCCGAAAAACCGAGGCCACGCTGCTGGAAGCCCGACAACTGACCGAGCAGGTCAAAGGAAAGCCAGAAGACGAAGAAGCCGCCGAGGCAGAACCCCAGCGGCACCAACAACTCCCGGAGCAAGTATCGGTCAAGCAACCGCATGCCTCAGGCTAACCCGGTGCCTGCGCCGGGACCAATCGCGTTCTCATCGGTGTTCTGCTCGGATCTGCTGCAACCTTCCCGGGTTCTCACGGGTCTCCCGCCCCGTTCCCATGAAGAATCGATGCCTACCCGGCGCCCTGTGCGCCGTCGCCATGGTCCTGTCCAGCCTCCATCCCTTGGAGGCCCAACAGGTTCGATCCAACGCCCCGTCTGCCACCCCGCCCCCACGGGCGGCAAGGCCCGGGCCGCTTGTCTCGCCCGAACTTCTTCCGGACGGCGGGGTCACCTTCCGGATTCGCGCTCCCAAGGCCACCGAAGTGAAGGTTTCAGGGCAATTCGGACCGGAAGTCTCCCTGACACGCGGAGAACAGGGCGTGTGGTCCGCCACGGTTCCCACGGTCCCGGCCGGCGTTCATGAGTACCGATTCGTCGTGGATGGGCTCGCGGGCATCGATCCACAGAACCCCGCGGTGAAACCCCAGCGCTGGCCCAACACCAGCATCCTGCACGTCCCGGCCAACCCACCCGCACCGTGGGACCTGCAGGAGATCCCGCACGGAACCCTGCACGAGCACGTCTACAAATCCCGGGCCCTCAACAACTGGCGTCGTATCGTGGTCTACACGCCCCCTGGCGTCGAAAAGGCGGGCAAGTTGCCCGTGCTCTATCTCTCGCACGGCTACAGCGACAACGAGGCCTCCTGGACCGTCCACGGCAAGGCGCATTGGATCCTGGACACCCTCATCCACACCAAAAAGGCCAAGCCCATGATCATTGTCATGCCCGATGGCCATGCGATCCCTCCCGGGGCCTCCGGCTTTGAGGAATACGGCCCTGCCAACTCCGCCGCCCTCTGCCGCGAACTCGTCGAGGACATCATTCCCCTCGTCGAATCCTCCTACAAGGTCGTGACCAAACCCGACGGGCGTGCGTTCGCCGGCCTGTCCATGGGCGGTCACCACGCCCTGACCGTGGCCCTCAATCACCACGACCGCTTCCACTGGATCGGCGCCTTTTCCTCCGCACCCCCACCGCCCCAGACCGTCGCCGCCAACGGCCTCGACAAGCCCCAGGCCGTCAACCGCGACTTGCGCCTCTTCTGGGTTGCCTGCGGTGACAAGGACTTCCTGTTCCAGCAGAACCGCAAGTTCCACGCCCTCCTCGACGAGAAGGGCATCCGCCATGAATTCGTCGAGACGCCCGGCGACCACTCCTGGCCCGTCTGGCGCCGTTACCTCGTCGACTTCACACCGAAACTCTTCCGGTAAGCCTTTGCCTAGGTCTGGCCGCCCTTCAAGGCGTTCCATGCCGAGCCGTAGGCGCCTGCGATATCGCCCAGCGCCGGCGGGATGATCCGCACCTGGGCTCCGCCGGGACGCCACTCGAAATCGTTCAGGTGGGCGCGCAACGGATCAAACAGCGCCGCTCCCGCCTTGGCCGCACCGCCCCCGATGATGATCGCTTCGGGGTCGAGCACGTTGATGATGGACGTCACGCATGCCGCCAGGGCCTTCACCGACCGCAGCCACAGCCGCGTCGCCTCCGCATCCCCACCCAGGTGCGCCTCCACGAGCTCACGGGTGGATCGGAACCGCCCACCGCTCCGCGACGCCACCGTCTTGTGGCCGATCTCCAGTTCGATGGAACCCGGCGTGTTGACGTCATCCAGCGGGCCATTGAAATCGACCGAGATGTGGCCGAGATGGCCCGCGCGTCCGATATGTCCCTTCAGCAGGTGGTGATCGACGATCGCAGCCCCGCCCACTCCGGTTCCCAAGGTGAGCATCGCGACATCCTCCATGCCCCGCGCGGCCCCCAGCCAGGCTTCCCCCAGCAGCGCGGCATGTGCGTCGTTGAGCACCGGAACCAACTCCGAGCGACCCAGGTAATCCGTCCAGTCGAGCCCTTCCAATCCATCGAGTCGGCCCGGCAGATGGGAAATGCACCGCCCATTCCTCCCGGCCAAACCCGGTGCGGACACACCAATCGCCGAGGCCTTCCCGTGCTTCCGTTCAAATGCAGAAACCAGATCGCGGATACCCCGCGCCCATTCCATGTCGCGGTCCACGAATGGCTGGTTGGCCTCATCCAGCAGATTCCCTTCCGCCGTGACCACTGCCGCCTTGATGGCCGTACCACCCAAGTCGATCCCGATCAAATTCCCCATAGATGGCGGAGACCTGACACAGGACCCGCCGCGACGAAAGGGTAAAAACGCGCCGCCGCAGGCCGGGTGCCCTCACCCGGCGAGGCTCATGGCACTCCGCGTGGGGTCACGCCCCGCCTCGCAGCGTCGTCGGAAGTTCCTCGGGAGACTCCTCCGTTTTCAGCGTCCACGGATGGAATGGATCCTCGAACTGCTCCTTCCACGCATCCGGCCCGAGCGCCATCTCGGCATCCGTCAGCAGGCAGGCATCCAGCAAGGCGGAGATCTCGTCGGGTTGGAGGGCCAACCCGATGATGACGATCTCCTGCCGGCGGTCGCCCCACGGCTTCTTCCAGAGCTTGGCGATCTCGCGGCATTCGTCGTCGTCATCGGGCCACTCGTGCTTGGGTACCGCTGCCCACCACGAACCGCCACACTCGGTGCGGCATGCCGGCCCCGCCTGACTCCAGGAACCGGCCAGATCGTTGCGCGTCGCCAACCAGAAGAAGCCCTTGCTGCGCACCACGCCGGGCCACTCGCCCTGGATGCACTTCATGAACCGACCCGGATGGAACGGCCGCCGCGCCCGGTACACGAAACTGCTGATGCCATATTCTTCGGTCTCGGGCGTGTGCTCGCCCCGCAATTCACGCAGCCATCCCGGCGATTCCTTCGCTTCCTCGAAGTCGAACAACCGGGTGTTCAGGACCTCGTTCAAGGGAACCTTTCCGAACGCGCAATCCACCAAACGCGCCCGTGGATTGAGCGCACGCAGGATCCCACGCAACGTCTGCAACTGCTCCGGGGTGACCAGGTCCGACTTGTTCATCACGATCACGTCCGCGAACTCCACCTGCTCCACCAGCAGATCCACCACGCAGCGGTCGTCTCCCTCGTCCCGTGCGGCCTTCCGGTCGTGGAGCGATTCCGCGGAGCCGTAGTCGCGCAGGAAATTGAAGGCATCGACCACCGTGACCATCGTGTCGAGACGCGCGAGATCACCCAACCGCCGCCCCTGCTCATCCTCGAAGGTGAACGTCTCCGCCACCGGCAACGGTTCGCTGATGCCCGTCGATTCGATGATCAACTGATCGAACCGCCCCTCGTGCGCCAGCTTCGCCACCTCCTTCAGCAGGTCCTCACGGAGCGTGCAGCAGATGCAGCCATTGCTCATCTCCACCAACTTCTCCTCCGAACGATTCAACTGCGCTCCGCCCTTGGCCACCAGCGCCGCGTCGATGTTGACCTCGCTCATGTCATTCACGATGAGCGCCACCCGCAACCCCTCCCGGTTATGCAGGATATGGTTCAACAACGTCGTCTTGCCTGCTCCCAGAAACCCCGAGAGCACCGTCACCGGCAATGCTTCTTGCTTGTTCATCGTTCGCACTTTCTCCGACGCGGCCGAGACCGCGCCACGCCCACCGTTCTCATGCCCCAGGCCTCATCCTATCAAGCCACACATCCCCGCAAACCCGTCGCCAGCGACTCGCGGTCGAGTTCGCGGCCGATGAAGATCAGGGAGGTCTTCCGGACTTCCTCCGGTTTCCATGGCCGGTCCAGCTTGCCTTCAAACAGCATGTGCACGCCCTGGAACACAAAACGCGAGTTCGCCCCCTTCAGCTGCAGGATTCCCTTCGACCGGAAGATGTCCGCCCCACGCGTCTGCAACAGTTCGCCCAACCACGCGTTGACCCGGTTCGGATCCAGCGGACGCAACTCCTCGAGTCCGACGCTCGTCACCGTGTCGTCATGGGTGTGCCCATGCCCACCGTACGCACGGCCCGCGATTGGCTCCACCGACCGTCCCGACACTTCCAGGCGCATCCCGAACTCGTCCGGCCCATGCTGCGTGTACATCGCGTAGAACCCGGCCTTCGGGATCATCAGGGCAAAGCGCGTCGCCTCGGCCGCCGACACGTCCAGGATCCGGCGACCTGGCGCAGGAATCACCTCGGCACCCGCTCGAACCAGCACGCCCGGCTCGCTGAATCCCCGCATCGCATCCAGCCGACGCGCATGCACCTCTTCCTCGGTGGCGGCCTTCACCGGCAACACCACAACGCCAATCTCCGGATCCGGCCCCGGCTGGAACACCAGCTCGTGAACCCCCGCCGGCAACTCGAAAACCCCGCCCCACTCGAACGGCAACTCTTCCTCAAGGAAGTTGGCGTCCACCTGAAGCTTGGCGTCGAGGTCGAAGGCCCCGATGTGGATGACCTGATCCACAGCAAGGCTCGACTGCGTCGTCCGGAAATACTTCGCCGCCCCGTTCATTCCACGAAGCCGGGCTTCAAGCGCGTCCGCCTCGGCCGCCGTCACAAGGTCCACCTTGTTCACCAGGATCCGGTCGGCAAAGGCCACCTGCTTCCGGCACTCATCCGACTCATCCAGGTGCTGCAGAATATGGCGCGCGTCCACCACCGTCACGATGCCATCCAACCGGAAGCTCTCCTTCACCTCGTCATCGACAAAGAACGTCTGCGCCACTGGGCCCGGATCCGCCAACCCGGTCGTCTCCACCAGGATGTAGTCGAAGCGGTCGCGCCGCTTCATCAGGTTCCCAAGGATGCGGATCAGATCCCCGCGCACGGTGCAGCAGATGCACCCGTTGTTCATCTCGAACACCTCCTCGTCGGCGTTCACGACCAACTCGTTGTCGATGCCGATCTCCCCGAACTCATTTTCGATCACGGCAATGCGCTTGCCGTGGTGTGCGGTCAGGATGTGGTTCAGCAGCGTGGTCTTTCCGGAACCGAGGAACCCGGTCAGGACGGTCACCGGAATGCGTGTGTCGATGTCTGGCATGTGTGGAAGCGAAGGAACGGTTTCGATTGGGTCGATGTCAGTTGGGACGATCCTGTCCGCCACCGGCAGGTCCGGAGATCAGGTCCCGGACTGCCGCAGCGGTCAGTCGTTGAAGAGGGCAGGCAAAGCGGAAGCGCCGGACGGCGCCGTCCGTCCCGTGCACCGTGAACAGGGTTTCCACGTCTGGACATCCGGGATCGGGGCAACGGACTTCAGCGACGGATACGACCGTGGACCGGGGCAAGCCGAGTGCGCGGAGGACGACGGATTTGAGGTGACGCAGGTGGGCACCGGATGCGGGCGACGCATCGCGTTTGGTTGCGCCGTTGGCGTCCGTAGTGGAGCCCGATGGCGGGACAGGATCGTCGTCAGAGGGAATGTGGATCAGGGGACGCACGGCGGATCTTTATGCAAACCGTTTGCACTAGACTGCCCGGTCCAAACCACACTGCAATTCTTTTCTCCAACGGCCCTAAACCTAAAACCGGCAGTTCACTTAACCGCAGATGTCGCCGATGGCGCAGATAGGAGGACAGAAATGACAAGAGCGGGCACCGGCGGGAACCTCACCTTGCAGGCGCACGGAGCGGCTTATCCAAGCTCCTGATTATCTGCGTCATCCCGCAATCTGCCGTTTCAACAGCCTTTTCCAGAATAAAGGAAGAACGCATCTGGACACTGCCCCCGCATGCAACGGGGTGGCGACGTCCTCGTCGCCGTTCCAAAGCCATTCCCAAGGCGATGAGGACATCGCCGCCCCGTTCCAGACAACTGCGGCGTCAAGCTGTGCCCCGTAGAGGGAACTTCAAGGAGCCTAAAGGATGTCCACCTTCAACACTTTCGCAGCAGCGATCATTTCCCTGTCCTGCGTTGCGATGGGAACATCCACCCGTCAAGGTTTCGTCACCGGCGGAGCCTCAGCCGCCGACACGAACTGGAGGAGGTCCGCCAACGATTGAGCCGTCAACCCGGAGGCCAATCCCTCCGGCATCAGCGATCCGCCTGAACTCGCCATCCGCAGCACCTGGCTACGCGGCACCAATCGTTCCTCGCCGCCTCCCATGCGCAACGTCACGTGACTGGGCGTCTCGTTGGCGATGATCGCCGAAAGCGTGTCGCCATCCCGCAACTCGACCTGGAACCCGATGTACTGAGGCGCCACCTCGGCGTTCGGATCCAGGATGCTGGCGAGAAGCTTGTCGTTGCCGGAAGTCCGCACCGTCACCAAGTCGGGACCGACCGACCTGCCTTCCGATCCCGCACGATGGCAGGAGGCGCAGCGCTCGCGATAAATCGCCTGTCCTCGCCCCGCATCGCCCTGGAGTGCCAGCGCGGGTTGGAACTGTCGGATCAGATCCGCGGGCGTGGGTTCCGGAGGCAGCAACCCCCGCGAACGTTCAGCGACGGTCGTATCCCGCGAACCGTGCAAGGCCTGGCGTGTGGCAGCCGGGATCTCGGTGCGGAGGACAGTCCCCTGCTCCACCGCGCCGAGCAGCAGGCGGGCACGCTCTGGTCGCGCTGTGAGCACGCCCAGAATCTCGTTTCGGACGCGGATTCCGGCGGCCTTCCAGGAACCCAACAGCAGCGGTCCAATCTCCGATGCGTTCATCCGGCCCAGCGCGCTGACCGCAGCGACGGCGACCCGCTCCCGATCCCCGGAAACCAATCGGCCGAGCACGACTCCCGAATCCTCAAATCCGGTCAGGGCGAGCAACTGGATGGCTTCCAGACGAAGGCCCTCGGACGTTTCAGAGCTGGCCGCGGCCTTTCGCGCGGCGTCGAGGATCGGCTTGAGTCGAGCGACACCACCCGGCGGCGCCGTCGCCCCAGAACGACGCGCCCCTTCCAGCAGCGATCGCACCCACGCCGCGCCGTTGGCACCGCGGGCTTCGGAAACCTGCAACACACGATCAACCTCCAGCGGTTGATTCCGGGCGCCGATCATTTCGGCCAGACGGCGCAGGAAGGCATCGCCCACCGCCGAGTTGGCGAATCCTTCCTCGGCCACCAACGTGTTCCACGCCTCGGCCGGTCCATCGACGAGTCCGTTGAGGATGGCCGCCTGGATCCATGGGTCGTCGGCATCCCGCCGGGCGAGATCAGCGAGGGCAGGCCCACGCTTGGGCGCTGGAACATGCGCCAACGCCAACGCCACGTGCAGGCGAACCCTTGCGTCGGAGTCCCGGGTGCGAAGGACCAACCGCTCCACCAGCGCCGGATGCGATCCACCGTTCGCGAGGAACTTTCCCGCCAGGCGAACCGCGTGCTCGCGCACCGTGGCGTCCGGATCGTCGAGGGCCTGCGTGAGGTGCGGATCCGGGAGAAGGGCGCGCAAGCCATCCAACGCGTACAACGCATGCCATCGCCCCACGGCGGGGCCGGTGCCCCGGAGCAACTGGACGAGATGGGGAACCGCGGCCGCATCCTGTCGTTCGAAGAGCAGCCGCGCAGCCGTCTCACGGTGCCAGCCGTTCGGACTCGCCAGGGTACCCACGAGCCCGGCGACATCCTGGGTTCCCGGCATGGGCCGCCGCGGCTGACGGAATCCGTTGGGGGCAATCCTCCAGATCCGGCCCCGATCGTTCCCGCTGTCCAGGTCGATGTGCTTCTTGATGGCTTCCGGGATCGACCACGGGTGTTCGATGACCTCGCGGTACATGTCGACCACGTAGAGGCATCCGTCGGGAGCGTTCTGGAAATGGACCGGACGAAACCACGTGTCCGTGGACGCGAGGAACTCCACGCCCTGTTCATCGGCAGGGCGTCGGCCGGAGAGCAGGACGCCATCGGGAACAAGGACCTTCCGATGGACCAGATTGCCTCCGGCATCGCCGGTGAAGGCATTGTCCGCGAAATCAGGGCCGTAGGCGTCGCCGCGATAAATCGTGGTCCCCGTCGCACCGGTGAAATATCCGGAGACGCGTCCCCCGCCCTCGACCATGCCCGGCACCACGCCGCTGATGCGCCATCGGGTGCGGACGATGCGCCAGGGTTCATCCGGGCTCAGGCGGAACACCTCGGCGGCGGGGCCATCGGCCGCGATGCTGACCCGCGGGTTCGGGAGGGCGAAGGCGGGATTGGACCGGGTCTCGTGGGGCTCGAAGGCGATCAACTGCAGGTGGTCGCTGTTGCTGCAGACGAAGCGGCGCCCGCGACTGTCGAAGGACAGGCCATATTGCGCGCCACCGGCCTCCGCACGCAGGTCGAAGGTGCGGGGATCAAAACTGAAGTCGCGTCCCCGGAGATCGACGGCGGTTGCCCCCGCGCCGGCGACGGCCCGGACCTCGGTTCCCCCGTTGGGACCGGTGGCGCCGTGGATGCGGTTGTCGAGGCCCCAGTTGAACGAGTTCAGCAGCGCCTGGACGTTGAGGCGGGCCACGCCGCTGCCAAAGCCCGTGATCACCACCTTGCGTTCATCAGCACGCCCATCGCCGGTCGTGTCCTTCAGCCACAGGATGTCCGGCGAAGCCCCCACGAAGATCCCGCCCTGGGAACAGGCCAATGCCGTCGGCCACGGGAGGTTGTCGGCGAAGATGACCGACGTCTCGAAACGGCCGTCCCCATCGATGTCCTCCAACCGACGGATCCGTCCCGCATGCGGGTTCTCCTCGCGACGCTCGGAGTAGTCCACCATCTCGGCGACGTACATCCGCCCGAACTCATCAAACGCGATGGTCACGGGACTGGTGACCTCCGGTTCGGACGCGGCGAGTTGGACATGGAATCCAGAACGAAGCCGGAACGTCGCCGCCGCATTCGTGGCAGCCACGGCCGGAAAGCGTGGCATGTCCTGTCCGGTGAGTTCGGGCTGCGGACGTGTCTTGCCGTAGGCGTCCGAGTAGCTGACGCGCGTCTGGGGTTCGGCAGCGTTGAGGCCAAGACCACAAATCACCGCGAGCGCGAGTGACAACGTCCGGGTCCCGACTGTAGGCCGCGTGCCCCCACGCGGCGCATCCCAAAGCCCGCCGGGTGAGGGCACCCGGCCTTCAGTCGGAGTTGCCAGTTTCCAGTTTCCAGTTCCCAGATTCCCGAAGCGTAGCGGCCGACGTAAGGAGGCGACCCTGGCAACTGGCATCTGGCCACTGGCAACTGCGTTCTCGGGCGGCGTGCCCCATTGAAATCTCATCTTCATGAACAGAAGCCTCAAGCCAGCAGTTCCTTCACGACGTTTCCATGGATGTCCGTGAGCCGGAAATCGCGCCCCTGATGGCGGAACGTCAGGCGCTGGTGATCCATCCCAAGGCAGTGCAGCAACGTGGCGTTGAGGTCGTGGATGTGCACCGGATCGCGGACGACATTGTACGAGAAATCATCGGTTTCCCCATGGGTGATCCCACCGCGGATCCCCCCACCGGCCATCCAGACGCTGTAACACCGCGGATGATGATCCCGGCCAAAATTGGTTTCCGACAGCGTTCCCTGGCTGAAGACCGTGCGACCGAACTCCCCTCCCCAGACGACGAGTGTGTCGTCGAGCAATCCGCGTTGGCGGAGGTCCTTCACCAGCGCGGCCGAGGCCTGGTCGGTATCGTGGCATTGGTGCCGGATGCCCGAGGGCAGGTTGTCATGCTGGTCCCACCCGCGATGGTAGAGCTGGATGAACCGCACGTCGCGTTCAGCCAGGCGCCGCGCCAGGATGCAATTCGCGGCGAAGCTTCCGGGCTTCGTCGATTCCGGACCGTACAGGTCGAACGTCGATTTCGGCTCGCCCGACAGGTCCGCCAACTCCGGCACCGCGGTCTGCATCCGATACGCCAGTTCGTACTGCGCAATGCGCGTCTCGATCTCGGGATCCTGCCACTCGGCGTGCTTGAGCGTGTTGAGCGCCTGGAGGTCGTCGAGCATCCCGCGGCGCCGGGCTGGCGTCACACCGCCGGGATTCGAGAGGAAGAGCACCGGATCGCGGCCGGGGCTGAAGCGGACTCCCTGATGAACCGACGGCAGGAAACCGGCGCCCCACATCCGTTCGTGGAGGGGTTGGGCGTTGGTGGGACCGCTGGGACGCGAGATCAGCACCACGAACGCCGGCAGGTTGGCGTTCACCGAACCGAGCCCATACGAAAGCCATGAACCCAGCGAAGGACGCCCAGCAACCTGGCTGCCGGTCTGCAACAGGGTCATCGCGGGATCGTGGTTGATCGCCTCGGTGTGCAGGGACCGGATCACGCACAACTCGTCGGCCACCGAGGCCATGTGCGGCAGCAACTCGCTGAACCACGTCCCTCCCGGGCCATGCTGCCGAAAGGCAAACGGCGACGGGGCCACGGGGAAATTCTTCTGGCCGGACGTCATTCCGGTCAGGCGTTGGCCACCCCGAATGGACTCGGGCAACTCCTCCCGGAACCGCGTCTTCAACCCGGGCTTGTGATCGAAGAGATCCAACTGTGACGGGGCCCCCGCTTGGGTCAGCCAGATCACCCGCCGCGCCCGCGGCATCCGATGGGACGGCACGGGACTTCCGCCCAACATCCGCTGCGACCCGGTTCCAAGCAGTGATGCCAACGCCGCCAATCCCACACCCGCGGTCGAACCGCGCAGGAACTGGCGTCGGGACAAACCCGCCTGGAGGATGTGCTCGGTGCTCATTCGCGGGTCACGGTTTCGTCGAGGTTCAGGAGCGTGCTGGCAACGAGCGTCCAGGCGGCCAACTCGGCGGGATCGAGGCCCGCATCAAAACGCGATTCGCCGACCTTGAGGAGTTCGACAGCGCCCGCCGCATCGGCGCGGAAACTGGACTCCGCACGCCGCAGACCGGAAAGCAGCACGGCCAACTCGGCGGGTTTCGGCGAGCGTGCGGTCACCCACTGGAAGCCTGCGGCCAGGCGACCCTCCGGGGTTCCCCCGCCCTCCCGGATCATCCGCTGGCCGAGCGCACGCGCCGCTTCCACATAGGTGGGATCGTTGAGGAGGTTCAACGCCTGCAATGGCGTGGTCGTTCGTGACCGACGCACCGTGCATGTCTCGCGGAACGGCATGTCGAACATCAGGAGCGAAGGGTTCGGAACCGAGCGCTTCCAATAGGTGTAGAGGGTCCGCCGATACAGGCTCTCGCCGTGGTCCTGTTCGTAAGTGTTCGCGGAGGATCCGGCCACGACCTGTTCATACAGTCCGGGCGGATGGTACGGCTTCACCGAAGGCCCTCCCACACGGCCTGCCAACAATCCGCTGAGGGCCAATGCCTGATCCCGGATGGCTTCGGCCGACAACCGGAACCGGGTTCCACGCGCCAGCCATCGATTCTCCGGATCCGCCGCCAATGCCTCGGCCGTGGTGCGCGAATCCTGCCGATAGGTCGCGCTCAGAATCATGCGCCGGACCAGCGCCTTCACGTCCCAACCGCTCTCCACGAATTCCGTCGCCAACCAGTCCAGCAGTTCGGGATGCGTGGGCCATTCGCCCTGCGATCCGAAGTCCCCGGGCGTCCGCACCAATCCGTGGCCAAAGAACGATTGCCAGAACCGGTTCACCGTCACGCGCGCCGTGAGCGGGTGACCCGGCGAAACAAGCCAGCGCGCCAGCCCAAGCCGGTTTTGGGGAAGGTCCGCAGGGAACCGCGGCAGGGCCGCGGGCGTCGCCGTCCGCACCGCCTCACCCGGCTGGTCGTAGGCCCCGCGACGCAGGATGAACGTCGGTCGCGGCTTCTCCATTTCCGCCATCACCAACGTCACGGGAATCGCGAGATCCGCGGCATTGATCGCCGACTCGATCTCCTTCAATCGCCGGACCAATGCGACGCGCTCGGGACTCACGGAGCGTCGGAACTCGAGGATCTTCTGCTGATCTTCCGGCGTCCGCTGATCCCGTGTCCGTGCGAGCGCGGCCAGCACCTCGGCGGAGGGCGTCGGGTTGGTGGGGACTCCCCGGCGTTCCCATTCCAGAAGATCCCCAGACAGCGTCGCATCGAGATTCGTCAGCGAGGCGCGACCGTTGGCCAGGGTCGCCTGCAATCCCGCGATGCGTGCGTCGTCTTCCAGTGACGCCAGCTTCAGGAACGGCGGCGTGCTGCGGCGGATGTTGGCGCCATAATCCCCGACGCCCTGTTCGGGGACGTTGTGGAAGAATGCCAGCAACGAATAGAAGTCACGCTGGCTGACAGGATCGTACTTGTGGTCGTGACAGCGGGCGCAGTTGAACGTGAGCCCCAACCACACGGTGGCCGTCGTCTCCACCCGGTCGGCGCAATACTCGGCGAGGAACTCCTCCGGGATCACCCCGCCCTCCTCGTTGATCATGTGGTTGCGATTGAACCCGGTGGCCACCCGCTGCTCGGGCGTCGGTTGCGGCAACAGATCGCCGGCGATCTGATCCACGGTGAACGCATCGAAGGGCTGGTTCCGGTTGAATGCCGCAATGACCCATTCCCGCCACGCCCACAATTCGCGATCACGATCCACCTGATACCCGTTGCTGTCCGCGAACCGCGCCACGTCCAGCCAGTCGGAAGCCATGCGTTCGCCAAACCGCGGCGAGGCCAGCAATCGGTCCACCACGCGTTCCGCAGCGTTCGGGGCTCGATCCTCGACGAACGCGCGAACCTCCTCCGGGGTCGGCGGCAGTCCGGTCAGGTCGAGCGTCCAGCGTCGGATCAGCGTGGGCCGATCGGCCTCAAGGGACGGGCGCAGGCCGTGGACCGCCTGCTGGGCGCGGATGAAGGCGTCGATGGGATCCGCGCCCGCGATCTCACCCGGGGGCAGCGCCGGAATCACCGGACGCACCGGAGGAATGAAGGACCAGTGGGCCGCGTACTCCGCACCCTCCTGGATCCATTGTCGGAAGAGACCGACCTGTGCCGCCGTGAGCGGCTTGTGGGCCTCCGGGGGCGGCATCACTTCCTCGGGATCCGCGGATTGAAGCCGCTGGATCAGGGCGCTTCGTCCCGGATCTCCGGGCACGAGGGCCGTGGCCCCGGACTTCAGCGGGGCCAGGGCGGCCTCGCGCTGGTCCAGTCGAAGACCTGCCTTCCGGGAACCTGCGTCCGGCCCATGGCACCGGAAGCACGTGTCGGAAAGAATGGGCCGGATGTCGCGGTTGAAATCGACGCGCGCCGCCCGGGCCACCAGGAAGGTGGCCATACAGAGCCATGGAACAAGCCAGCGAAACATCGGTGCGGACGCGGGAGGCGTTGTTGAAAGCCTACCGCGCCCGGCGCCGCCGGATCCAACCGAATTCCGGCCACGACCAAATCAACATGGAATCGGCAGTACATCTCTCCGCAGATGGCGCCGATTGCGCAGATGGAAAGGCAGGAATGCCGATAACCAACCCCGGACAACCTCTCACCTTGTGGGTGATGGCCGAACTCGATCCAAGGATCAGACTATCTGCGTGACCTGCGTCATCTGCGGATGCAACCGCCCTTTTGAGGATCAGTCCTCGCTGAAGAGGTACTCGAGGTCGTCCTTGGTCAGGTTCGTGGCGAAGCCCTCTTCGCCCAGCACGTCCTGGATGGTCTGGGACTTCCGCTGCTGGAGTTCCCAGATCTTCTCCTCGACCGTGCCCGGTGCGATGAGGCGGTAGGCGTTGACCGTGCGGGTCTGGCCGATGCGGTGGGAGCGGTCGATGGCCTGGGCTTCAACGGCGGGATTCCACCACGGATCGTAGAGCACCACGTAACTCGCCGTGGTGAGGTTGAGGCCGGTGCCGGCCGCGCGCAGGGACAGCAGGAAGACGCAGGGCTCCGTGTCCGCCTGGAAGGCGTTCACGACCTCCTGACGGCTCTTCGTCTCGCCCGTCAGGATGTGGGTGCGGATGCCCCGTTCCTTGCAGACGCCTTCGAGGATCCGGAGCATCTCCACGAACTGGGAGAACAACAGGACCTTGTTTCCGGAGGCGATCACCGGCTCGAGCAACTCGAACAGCGTCTCGGTCTTGCCCGAGGCGGATTCGTTGCCGACAAGCCGCGGGTGACAGCAGATCTGCCGCAACCGTGTGAGGGCTGCCAGCACGTGCATCTTCGACTTGGCCACGCCCTTTTCCTGCAGGGTCTTCATGACCTGCTCGCGGCTGCGACGGAGTTCGGCCAGGTAGAGCTTGCGCTGTTCCTCGTCGAGTTCGCAGTCGCGGCGTTCCTCGATGCGCTCGGGCAGATCCTGGGCCACCTGACGCTTGAGACGGCGCAGCATCAGCGGCCGGAGCTTCGCGCTCAGCCGGCGACGCATCGTGCCGGCTTCCCACTCGGGACCTTCGCCCTTCGATTCGTAGGTCTCGTTGAAGGACGTCTGGCTGCCGAGGTAGCCGGGCTGGATGAAGTCGACGATCGACCACAGGTCCAGAAGGCGGTTTTCCAGCGGCGTGCCCGTCAATGCGAGGCGCTGCTCGGCTTCGATCTCCTTCACTGCCACGGTCACCTGCGCGGTCGGGTTCTTGATGAACTGCGCCTCGTCCAGGACGAGCGCGCGGAACTCGAACTTGCCCAACTCGTCCAGGTCACGCCGCAGGATGGCGTAGTTGGTGACGACGATGTCGTTCTCGGGAATCTGCTTCCGGAGGTTGTGCCGTGCGGAGCCGGATTGCAGCACCAGCACCTTGAGGTGTGGCACGAACTTCTCCGCTTCCCGCCGCCAGTTGTGCAGCACGGACGCCGGACAAATGACCAGCGTGGGCTTGCGGTCCTTCTTCGGCGCCGAGTCATGCAGCCAGGTCAGCCAGGTCAGCGTCTGGAGGGTCTTACCGAGACCCATGTCGTCGGCCAGGATGCCGCCCAGCTTGAGACGCGTGAGATTGCACAGGAAGTTGAAGCCGTCCTTCTGGTACGGACGCAACTCGGCGTTGATGCCCTTCGGCAGCTGGGTGTCAGGAACGCCCTTGAAATTCAGCAGCTTCTCACGCAGTGCCGCCACCGCCTTGTCGGTGCCGAGCGCCGCCAGCGTCGCCTCGTCCAGCTGCGTGGCATGGAGCATCGAGGCCTTCTGCGCATCCGGACTCAGCCCTTCGAGGCCGAGCGTCGCCGCCGTCTCATGCGCCTTGCGGTTCGCATCGACGTCGATCTCCACCCAGCCGCCGTCCGGCAGCTTGACGAAGCGTGTATTGGCCGACGCCAACCGCTGGACATCCGCGGTGCTGAGCTTGAGGCCCTCGGCTTCCCACTCGGCGCTGACAGAGAGCCAGTCGATGCCCGAACCCTTGAGGACGATGCGGGGACGGACGACACGGCGGTTGAGGAACAGGCGTTGGAACGGCGGATTGCCGAGGAACTCGGAATCCGCGGGACGATCCTGCCACGCGAAGGCCAATTGCGAGAGAGCGTGCTCGTTGGCGTCGAGCACCCAGAGGCCGGGCTCCGGCGTGAACCAGTCGGCCCGCTGCAACCACTGGATCGCCGGCGTCAGACGCGGGTCCTCCAGGATTTCCGGACGCGGATCCGCACCGCGGCGCTGGACGACGCGTTGCCACTCATGACCGTTCCACTGCCACTCCGATCCGTCCCGCTCGCTGATGGCGAGCAACCGGACGCGTACCACCTCATCCGCCAGTTCAAACACGAACTGGGGCTTGGCTGAGTGCGTCTCACACAGGGAATTCCAGTCGGCCGTCTCCGATCCGGCCGGGCGGGTCTTCCGGAGTTCGGTCAGCAGACGCTGGGAAAGCCGGCGCACGGGAACCACGGGGCGTTGCGCCCAATGTCCAAGCAACCGGGTGGGCGGCGCCTCGCGGAGCACGTAGAACTCGCCGTCAACGAGGACCATGGGCGGCTCGCCCACGAAGAACCGACACTCGGGCAACTGCCGGCTGCGTCCCTCGGAGAGCTTGAGCACGTGGGTGAAGCTCATCTCACCCTCGATGGTCTCGAGGCGGGGTTCGAGTTGGGCGATGCGCCCCATGAACGTGATGTTCGTGGCGGTGCCATGCAGTTCGAGGCGCTGGGCATGCGCGAACTTGGCGAGCCATGTCAGGAGGTCCGGTCCGTCGAGAACGAGCGTCTCCCCTTCCTTCACCTTCTCCGGCCAGTTGCCGTGCAGCCAATCGATGACCGCCCAGTCCTCGGCCGGGAAGAGTTCGGCCTCGTGGGCCGCTCGCGTCCGCAGGTCGCAGAGATCCGAGAGGAAGCGTTCCTTCTCGCCCGAACGGCTGCGGAACAGGAAGAAGTGGACGGCCAAACGCCACTGGTTGAGATCGTCGCCGGTCCGCTGCGGTTCGCACACCACCCGCAATGCAGCCCGTGGCGAATCGAGGTGGGTGTGGTGCGGCGGGAAAAGCCAATCCTCCAGTTCCTGAACGAACCCCGATTCCTTCTCGGACTGCTCCACTTCGGCGAAGCGCTCGAAGTTCGCGTGGGCGATCAGCTCCGTGGGCAGGGAACGATTGGAGCGGAGGAAGAGCATGGCCACTTCTTCCATGCGGGCCTTGCCGGTGGCGACCTGGATGCGTGCCCACCAATCGTGCTGGCCGAAATCGGACCGACGCAGGGCCAGCTTCTCCAGATAATCGTCGAACAACAGATAGGCCCGTTGTGGATCCGCGCAGGTCGCGAGGATCTTCAGGACTGCTTCGCGCTCGCTGACCTTCTCCTTCGAGTCGGACAATTCACGCCGCAGGTCAGCGAAGCTGCCATACGTGTTGGTGAGCACCTTGTGGTGGGCATCGTACTTGGTCGTATTGACCGCTCGCGGTGTTGCCAACTTGCTGTTTGCCGCGCTCCGAGATCCTCTAGCCATGTAATTCCTGACAAATCCGCCGGTCGATTCGACCGGCACGTGGGATCATTATGTCTCCGGGACGCCCTCGTGGGGTCAACAGCAAAGACATTTCAAAACGGAATTCCGCCTTGCCTTTCAATCGCCCGCCCTCACCCTGCGCGGCTTACATGAGCAACGGGAATCAGGAATCCACGGGGGAATCCTCGCTGCAAATCGACTTGCTGGCCTGGTACGAGGTCAACAAGCGCAACGTCTTCCTCGGTATCGGCGCCATCGTCGTCGTGATCGCGGTGACCCTGGTCGTCAACCACCAACGCGAGGCAAAGGTCGTCAACGCAAGCCGCGACCTGATGCTCCTCCTCTCTCCGGGCAAGAACGACGCCCCGACCGCAGACCCGGCCAAGTTCGTCGAGATCGCGGCCAAGCACAGCGGTGCTCCAGCCGCCATCCACGCCAGCCTCATCGCCGGCCGCGAGTTCTTCACCGCCGGGAAGTACGCGGATGCCAAGGCCCAGTTTGACAAGGCTGCCGACGATTCCGGCGTTCTGGGCGCCATCGCCATGTACGGACTCGCCGCCTGCGCCGACGCCGAAAAGGGCGGAACCGAGGCCATCGCGGCCTATGAGAAGGTCATTGCCCATCCCGCCGGATCCCTCGTCGCCAACCGCGCCCGCCTCGCCAAGGCCCGCCTCCATGAGTCGCTCAAGCAGCCCAAGGAAGCCCTCGCCCTGTACGACGAGATCACCAAGTCAACGGACCGCGAGTTGACCAGCGACGCCTTCGTCCGCCGCGCTTCCCTGCTGCGCGCCCATCCGGAATTGAATCAGGCCGCAAGCCTCACCAACTCCGTGAACGTGCGCCCGGCTACAGCCATCCCCTGAGGCTGGGAGCGTCATGACCGTTCTGGACGTCGCGGCCGGCCTGGTGTTCCGCGACGGTCTCCTCCTGATCACCCAACGCCCACCCGACAAGCATCTCGGCGGGCTTTGGGAGTTTCCCGGAGGAAAGCTCCACGCCGGTGAATCGTGGGAGGTGGCCCTCCAGCGCGAACTTCAGGAGGAATTGGGATTCGAGGCGGAGGTCGGCAGCCTGTTCGAGGAAGTCGTCCACCATTACCCGGAGAAGTCGGTCCGCCTTCGGTTCTTCCGGTGCACGGTCGCTTCCGGTGAACCCCACCCCATCGAGTGCGCCGCCCTCGCATGGGTCAACCCCGCCCAACTCAGTCAGTACCCCTTCCCGCCTGCGGACGCCCAGTTGATCGAGCGATTGTCCAAGGGCGCCTGAGCCGTAACCACGCGGTCAGCGGCTGCTTATCCGTGTGATCCGTTCAATCCGTGGTTTCGCCTGCCTTTTCGAGGTTTGGATCAAAAAACGCTGTTCCTGTCCGAGCAAGCCGCACGCCTCGACCGCTCACCAAGACGACAGAGGATCACATCACCATTGCCCCCAAGCCGTGGGCCCCAGGCCCGGAGGGCCGTCAGACGATAGCCCAGCGCGTGAGCACTGGGTTCCGTCCTCGAATGCTATCCCAGCCCCAGCGGGGCGACAGAAACCCCTTCCCGCGCGACCGCAAAAATTGGGTCGCTTCTCCAGTGCCGGACACAGCCTGGGAACACCCGATATATTCGCGTCCCCCCTCCAGCCCGAAACTCATTTTCACACCGAGATGCCGAACCCACCGAGGTTGGAAAACCCTTCTCTGACCCGCCACGAACACCGTTGCCCCCCCTCGCCTCACAGCAGGGCCCTTGGTTGGCATTATAGGTTCAGATCGACTGCGAAGGGAATGGGCGGGAAAGGTCCAGCGCGCTCCATTTTGCGTTTTCTTGCGTTCTTTGCGGCAAAGCACCGGCTTCCTTTGAGCCGCAAGAATCGCAAAAAGGCGCAAAATCTCAGAGGCCTGCCGCGGACACTGACCAACCTGCGTGGTGTTCACTTCTGTCGCCCCATTGCGGTTCGCCTCACCTTGCTTTGCGGCTTTTCTTCCTTGAGACCTGCCCGGTGTGCCGCCCCGCTGGGGCTGGTGATCCTTCCGGACGTGGGACCCACGGCTGACGCCGTGGGCTATCGTCTGTCGGTGCTCCGCACCTAACGGCCCGCGGCGTGAAACGTCCGCCTGCTCCCTCGGCGAACTCCGCGGCTCTGCGTGAAACAACGCCCCCTCATTCAACCGGATGATTTCGGTTGGGCCCGACACCCCTCCAACGGGAACTCTGCTCGCCTCGATCCCCGCCCCGCTCTGCGGCCCGGCCTACTCCTGCGGGAACTCGAACTCGACCTTGCCCTTGTCGCCCATGACCAAGTGGGCCTGGAACTGCTTTCCACTGCGGCTGACGAAGTCCTTGAGGAGATCGGTGCGCCCATTGGCCAGCATCTTGCCGAACTGCTCTGGTTCGACCACCTGCCCGAGGATCTTGCGCCCCACCTTGAAGGTGCACTTCTTGCCCTCGGCCTGGGTCTTCTCGCACAGGTAATTATCCCCGCCGACGTAGATCGCACCGCCGCACTTCGGACAGGCGCCCAGGGAGGTCTGCCCGGCGAAGTCGAACTTCTGTTCGGGCTCTGCCGACGCCCCTTCTTGCCACCGGCCTTCTTCTCGCGCGGCGGGAACTCGAAGCTCACCTTGCCCTCCTTGACGACCAGGAACGCCTCGAACTTCCGATTCGTCTTCCGCGAGACGAAGCCCTTGAGCACATCCGTCTTCCCAGTGCTCAGCAGCTTCGAGATCTGGGCGCGATCCACGGTCTGCATCAGGATGACCGCACCGCAGCGGAAGTCGCAGGTCTTCGCCGGCCCCACTGCCTTCTCGCAGACGTAGTTGACGCCGTTCTCGAACACGCGTGACTGGCACTTCGGGCAGTTGCCGACGGGCTCCTTGCCCGTGAAGTCCGGGGCTGACTCCGCCCCGCCCTCGCCATCCTTGCCCTCGTCACCGAAATCGAACTTCACCTCGAACTCCGGACTCAGCTTGAGCAACGCGGCAAACGGACGGCCGATCTTGGATCGGAACCCCTGCAACGGTCCCAGCTGCTTCTCGCGGATGAGCTGCTCCACCTCGGCCGGCTCAAACATCCGGCCCGAAAGCACCTTCCGGACACTGAACGCGCAGGCCGTGCACTTGAAGTCGCGGAACTTCTCATGAACCTCCGCACCGCAGCGCGGACACGGAACGGTCAGCTTGCCGAAGTCCCCGGGGATCGTGTCCTTGTCGTACAGTTTCGCCTTGCGGACGATCTCCGCGGTGAACGACCGGATGTCCTCCATGAAGACATCGCGCGCCAGTTCAGCCCGCTCCATCTTCTTGAGCTTCGCCTCCCAGTCCCCGGTCATCTCGGGCCGGGCCAGTTCCGCGACACCCAACCCGCGCAACAACTGCACGAGGGAGAACGCCTTCGCTGTCGGCATCAGTTCCCGCAACTGTCGCAGGAGGTATTCCTCCGAGATCAACCCTTCGATGATCGCTGCCCGTGTTGCTGGTGTGCCCAGCCCTCGTTCGGCCATGGCCTCGCGCAACTCATCATCCTCGACCATCTTGCCCGCACCTTCCATGGCGCTGAGCAACGTCGCTTCCGTGTACCGGGCCGGTGGCTTGGTCGCCAAGCCCTTCACCTCGATCGCGGTCGTCTGGACCGTCTCGCCGGCCTTCACGGGAGCCAGCGTCGGCGTCTCGTCGTCGGCTGCTTCCCGTCCATAGACTTCCAACCAACCGGCGCGCACGAGCACCTTGCCCACGCTCTTGAAGGGCTCGCCCTCAACCCGGGTGATGCGGATGGTCTCGAGGTACTCCGCCGCCGGAAAGAACACCGCCAGGAACCGGCGCGTCACCAACTCGAACAGCTTCTGCTCGGGTTCGGTCAGGCCCTTCGGCATCACGCCGGTGGGAATGATCGCAAAGTGATCGCTGACCTTCGCGTTGTTGAAGATGCGCTTGTTCGGACGCAGCCAACCCTCGGCCAGGATCTTGTGCGCCAGATCGCCAAACGCCGAAGGCATCGCCACCGTTCCCTCCGAGCCAGCCCCGGAAAAAGCCTCCAGCGTCTTCCGAACCGTCCCGAGATAATCTTCGGGCAAGTGCCGGGAATCCGTTCTGGGATACGTCAGCACCTTGTGGCGTTCGTACAACGCCTGGGCCAGCGCCAGCGTGTTCTTCGCGCTGAATCCGAAGCGCTGGTTGGCCTCACGCTGCAAGGTGGTCAGGTCGTACAGCAACGGCGACAACTGGGTCGCTGCCTTGCTTTCCTCCGTGACCGTGCCCGCCTTGTCCTCGCACCGCTGGCGGATCGTTTCCGCCCGCGCCTTGTCCCACAACCGGTCCGGCCGAAGCTCCGCGTCGGCATCGCGTCCCTCGGGCTTGCGGAATCCTTCATCAACCCACTTGCCCGTGTACGAACCACCGGCCGCCTGGAAGGTTCCGATCACCTCCCAGTAATCGCGCGAAACAAACTTCCGGATGCGTTCCTCGCGCTCCACCACGATCGCGAGGGTCGGCGTCTGCACCCGGCCCACGGTCGTCAGGAAGAAGCCGCCCGCCTTGCTGTTGAAGGCCGTCATGGCGCGCGTGCCATTGATGCCCACGAGCCAGTCCGCCTCCGACCGACACCGCGAAGCATCCGCCAACGGGCGCATATCACCGTCCGAACGCAGCTTCGCGAAGCCGTCCCGGATGGCCTGCGGCGTCATGGATTGCAGCCACAGGCGCTGCACGGGCTGCTTCGCGGCCGTGTAGGCGGCAATGTTCCGGAAGATCAATTCCCCCTCGCGGCCTGCGTCGCACGCATTGACCAGCGCATCCACGTCCTTCCGCTTGATCAGGCGCGCCAGCACCTTCAGGCGATTCTCGTTCTTCTCGATCGGCGCCAGACCGAACCGGGGCGGCAGGTGGGGCAGCATGGCGAAGGTCCACTTCCCCTTCGACACGTCGTACTCCTCCGGCACGGTCAACTCCAGCAGGTGACCGACAGCCGAGGACAGGACGTAACGGTCACTTTCGAAAAAGTCACCGGACTTGTCCTTCGTGAAGCCCCCGATGGCCTTGGCAATGTCTGCCGCCACCGACGGCTTCTCTGCGATGATGAGAGCCTTCCCCATGAATAAGCCGCGGACGTGTAACCGCGCAATGCACTCCCCGGCAAGGATGGATTCCACCGAAGGCACATTCGTCACCGCTGAAACGGGGCACCCCATCGCCCTGGGAACGGTTCTGGAAGGACGACGGGGACGTCACCAGGCCGGTACGGGCACATCTTGGCGCTGCCTCCAGCTCAAACGGGGTGGCAACGTCCTCGTTGCGCTCTCTCGCCTTTTCCGAAGGCGATGAGGACATCGCCGCCCCGCTCCTTTCCTCAACCGGGGTCAGTGCCAGGATGCCCAACGCCGGCACTCCCCAAGGAAGTCCCGGTTGAAACGGACGCGCAAACGGGCACAAGCTGTCGCGTGCTTCACCTCCGTCTCATTGCGGGGCTCGCAATTCCCTGCGCCGCTGCGCTGGCAGCCCCGTTCACCGCCAAGGATCGACAACCGACCCCTGAGGAACTGATCGGCATGCCGGCCGTCGCCTCGCCCGAGAAGGCGGCCTCCCTGCTCCGCGAGGTGCGGGTGCCCGAGGGCTTTGAGGCTTCCATCTTCGCCACTCCCCCGGCGGTCAACTACCCCGTCTTCGTCGCCGCCGCTCCGGATGGCACCGTTTACGTCTCCTCCGACGGCAACGGATCGCTGGATCGGAAACCCCATCTCGGCCGGATCCTGCGCGTCCGCGACACCAACGGCGATGGACAGGCCGACGAAGTCCGGGCGCTGGTGCCCGACATTGATTCACCGCGCGGCCTCGTCTGGGATCATGACCGCCTGTACGTGCTGCATCCGCCCGACATCAGCGTCTTCTTCGATCGCGACGGCGACGGCGTGGCGGAGGAGCGCAAGACCCTGGTGAAGGGCATCGCGTTCACTTTCAAGGATCGGCCAGCCGACCATTCCTCGAACGGCCTGGAGATGGGCGTCGACGGGTGGTTGTACGCCGCGATCGGGGACTTCGGGTTCATGGAAGCGGTGGGAACCGACGGAAAGAAGCTTCAGTTGCGCGGAGGCGGCGTGGTCCGCGTCCGGCCTGACGGCTCGGGCCTGGAGGTCTGGGCCGATGGCACCCGGAACATCCTGGAGGTGGCCGTCAGTCCGCTCCTGGACGGGTTCGCCCGCGACAACACCAACGACGGCGGCGGATGGGACATCCGGCTCCACCATTTCAGCGGGATGACCCAGCACGGGTATCCGCGCCTCTTCAAGAATTTCGGCGACGAGATCATCCCGCCGCTGGCGGACTACGGTGGCGGTTCGGGTTGCGGCGGTGGCTGGGTGGACGAACCCGGGCTTCCCGCTGAATGGAACAACGCCCCCTTCACGGCCGACTGGGGACGCGAGTGGGTCTACCAGCACTCCCTCACGCCGAAGGGCGCCACCTTCAGCGCCGGTCAGAAGGAGTTCCTGCGCCTGCCCCGCGTGACCGATCTCGATGTCGACGCGCACTCCGCCATCTATGGAGCCAGCTGGAAGGGCGCCTCGTTCACCTGGGTTGGACCGGAGGTTGGTTTCCTGGTCCGCGTGACGCCCAAGGGATACAAGTCCCCCGCCCTCCCGCGTTATTCCGAGCTCTCCGAGTCCGCCCTCGTGGCGGAACTCGCATCCCCCTCGCATCGTCGCCGGCTGGAAGCCCAGCGGACATTGGTCCGGAAGGGAATCTCCAGCGAAGGAATGACCGTGCTGTCGAAGTTCGCAGCCGATTCTGCCCAACCGCTGCCGTCCCGGATCGCAGCCCTCTTCGCCATGAAGATTGGCCGCGGTATCGCCAGCCACGCCAACCTGCTTCCACTGCTCCAGGACGCCTCGATCGCTCCCTGGGCGTTGCGGGCGTTGGGAGATCATGTGACGGAAGCCGGCAACGTTCCGGTGGGTTCGGTCAACCCCGTTGTTGGCGTCGACCGATCCGCGCACCCGCAAGGAAGCCTTGATCACCCTCGCCCGGATCGGACGGTCCGAAGCGGCAACGGCCATGATCCCCTTGCTCGCCGACTCGGACCCGATCGTGGCCCACACCGCCGTACACGCCCTGTCGGCTTTGAAGGCAGTGCCTGCCGTGTTCGCCGCCCTCGACGAGCGCGCCACCCCGGCGGCTGTCCGCCGCGGACTGGGACGCGTGCTTCAATCCTGGCACGAAGGGCCCGTCGTCGACGGCCTGATCGAACGGCTCGGGAAGGAAAAGGACGCCGCCCGACGCCAGGGAATGCTGACCACGCTCTGCCGGTTGTACCATGTGGATGGCCCCTGGAAGGGTGACTCCTGGGGAACGCGTCCGGACACGCGTGGGCCCTACTACCAACCGGAGGAATGGGACGCTTCGCCCCGGATCCTCGCCGCACTGCAGGCCACCGTGGAAGCCGCTGGCGCGGCCGAAGCCGCCTTCGTCGGCAGCGAGCTTTCGCGACACCGCATCCAGTCGGGTTCGGCGCTCCGCAAATTGATCCAGCTTGCCGAACAGGACCCGGCACTCCTTCCGGCCGTCGCGGCGCAACTGGCCACGGCCGATTCCATCCCGGCCGCCGCCATCGCTCCGCTCGCGCGTGCGGCGACCGCCGACTCCATCCCGGACGCCGCCCGGGCACAGGCGGTGCAGGCCCTCACACGTTCCGATTCCGCGGAAGGCTGGCGGGCGGTGGTGAACGGTCTGCCGCGCGTGCTGGCCACGAAGACCGAGAACCATCAGGCGGAGAAGACCCGTTCGGCGTTCCTGAACGCGTCGCAACTGGACGCGCGCCACGAGGTCTTCGCCAGCGAGGCCGCCCGCCTGGCCGGCGAACCCTCCGTGTGGTCGGACGTCGCCCTGCTCAAGATTGCCGGGCGCAAGTCCGCCTCGCCGGAGAACAAGGCCTCCGCGGCCAAGGCGCTCGACGAAGGCTGGGCCGTCGCCCGGCGACGCGTGCAGATCATGAAGGCGGCAGGCATCGCGGGAGATGCTTCCCGCGCGGCACAGTTTGTCGCCGCATTGGAGGATGCCGATGCCGACGTCGCCGATGCGGCGCGAAAGGCCGTCAAGCAACTCAAGATCGACCCCGCCCAATTCGCGGCGCAAGCCAAGGAACCGAAGGTGGGCGACCTCACCATCGAGCGTGCACTCACGGCGGCCTTCGAAGCCAAGGGCGACAGCGCCCGCGGCGAACAACTCTTCGGACAGGTAGGATGCAATGGCTGCCATACGGTCAAGACCGACGAACCCCTCAAGGGTCCGTTCCTCGGACACATTGCGAAGACCTACCGCCGCCGCGAATTGGCGGAGGCGATCCTCATCCCGGGCAAGACGCTCGCGCAGGGATTCGTGACGCACCACTTCGAACTCAAGGACGGCTCCGAAGTTGACGGCTTCGTGGTCCAGGAAGCAGCGGACGCCGTCACCATCCGCACGATCGCGGCCGCGGAGCAGAAGATCCCGCTGGGCGAGATCGTGAAGCGGGAAAAGCAGGAGCGTTCGCTGATGCCCGAGGGCCTCGTGGCAGGGCTGACGGTGCGCGAGTTCGCGTCCATCCTCGATTACCTTGAGGCTCTCGCGAAGTCCGCACCGTGAAGCCGCACCCCGCCCACAACCCGGCCACGCAAAGGCCGTCCTTCCCGGCCGTGCGCAGCGTCCTGCTGGCACTGGCCGGCATGGTCGTCCTCGCGCTGACCGGGTGTGAGCGCGAGAAGTCCCCGGCTTCACAGGCGTCCACCGGCGCCCTGCCGGGCACGAGCGCACCGCCGCCGCCGCCATCGCTCTCCACCAACCGCCCGCCCGGCGACGCCCCGCCCGGCATGGTGTGGATTCCAGGCGGCGAGTTCGTCATGGGCGGCCCCGCCGCCGATTCCGCCGTCCAGCAACGCGCGGCTTCCCATCCCGGGGAGCCGGTCTGTTCCGGACTGGTGGCCGGATTCCCTGACGCCCAACCCGCCCACCGGGTCCGCGTCGGCGGTTTCTGGATGGACATCACCGAGGTGACCAACGCGGAGTTCGAACGATTCGTCCGCGCCACGGGCTACATCACCATCGCCGAACGGAAGCCCACCGCGGAACAGTACCCCGGCGCGGACCCGGACATGCTGGTTCCGGGTTCCGCCGTGTTCACCCCTCCGGACGAACCGGTGACCCTGAGCAACCCGCTCGATTGGTGGAGCTACGTTCCGGGAGCAAACTGGCGTCATCCTCGGGGCCCGCAGAGCAGCATCGAAGGCCTGGAAAACACACCGGTCGTCCACGTCTGCCACGATGATGCCCTGGCCTTCTGCACCTGGGCGGGAAAGCGGCTCCCCACCGAAGCCGAATGGGAAATCGCCGCCCGCGGCACCCTCGCCCAGGCCGAGTACGCCTGGGGCACCGAGTTCCGCCCCGGCGGCCGCTGGATGGCCAATTCCTTCCAGGGCCACTTCCCGATCCAGGACACCGCCGAGGATGGGTTCCGGGGGATCGCCCCCACCCGGTCGTTTCCCCCCAACGGCTACGGCCTCTACGACATGGCAGGCAATGTCTGGGAGTGGTGCTCGGACTGGTATCGACCCGACATCTACCGCGCCCGCGCGTCCGCCGGTGTCACCCTGGCTCCAACGGGCCCCACGGACAGCTTCGACCCCGACGAACCCGGGGTGGCCAAACGCGTCCAACGCGGCGGCTCATTCCTCTGTTCCGACCAATACTGCGCCCGGTTCCGCATCGGCACCCGCGGCAAGGGCGCGCCGGATACCGGCTCCACCCACGTCGGCTTCCGGTGCGTGAAATCACCCTGAAGCCCGCGCGACCGTGGCATCAGTCCCGGGAGGGTCGGCTGGTTCGAGTTCGAACCGTACTCTCCCCTTCGCTTTCGATGCCGATGGCGATACCGATCCCGATACCGACGCGTGCGGAAATGGCACCCGCCCGGACTCCTCGACCTTCGTCGCCGTGCCGGATCGGCCTGTTGCCGCTGGAGTCCTACTCGGGATCGGGATCGATTCCGATGGAGCCCCTTCGGCCTATACCCCCTATCCCGGAGGGATTTCAGCAGATAGCCCGGGGTCGCGAAGCGCACCCCGGGTTCACTTGGGAAACGAAAACAACCCCGGAGGGGTTGAAGCATCCGCGGGTTCCGCACCAAGGGAGGGGACAAAGGTTGAGATTCACCACGAAGGGCACCAACGACACGAAACCGATCCACCAACCCGGCACCCAAGCCGTGCCCCCAGGCCCGGAGGGCCGCCAGACGATAGCCCAGCGCGTGAGCGCTGGGTTCCGTCCCCCCATGAAAACCCAGCCCCAGCGGGGCGACAGATTCCCCGCTTCTTCACACACCGGACAGCATCTCCCCGCTCGAACGGATTCCTCACGCCCGCTTCGCTCAAGACGCAAAGACGCCAAGACAGGCAAGGAATGGCATCCGGTCTTCGTCCCTTCCCCCTTCCCCCCTTCGCGTCTTCGCGTCCCAATGAACTGAGGAGCTACTGAGCTGTAGGCCGGGGGCCCTCACCCGGCGACGGCATCGAAGACTGTCAACGAGCTGGAGACCGCCAGTTCATTGCTACAAAACACCCTTTGCGTAGAGGGTCGGTTCTTCGCGTGAGGTCCCAAAGCGTGGGAGCCTGCCGTGTCTGTCGCCCCGCTGGGGCTGGTGATCCTTCCGGACATGGGACCCACGGCTCACGCCGTGGGCTATCGTCTGTCGGTGCTCCGCACCTGCGAGCCCGACAGATCCCACAAGGACATGCACCTGTAATCCCTGGTCCGGACAAAGGCCGCTTCCAGGCTCGGTGGCGTTGGCGTTGGCGAGGCAAGAACCCAACGGCGTGAAAGGCCGGCCCGCTCCCACGTGGCCCCCCAAAGCCTCTCCCCAGGGCGATGGGGAAATCGCCACCCTCAAAGCCCATCCAAACGGGTCGGACTCAAGCTGCATTCTGTCGGGTCACACCCCAAAACTGCGGACTTGGCCCAGGCCATGTTCGCGGGCACAGTGTTTCCACGTTCGGGGAGTCGTCAGGAGACGGCTGAGAGTTCCGCTGCCGCGGAAGACCCGTCGAACCTGATCCGGGTCATGCCGGCGAAGGGAAATGCCACCGATTCCATCCATCACGTCCGTCGCCTTCGTTGTGCGACTCACGGCCGACCGGACCGCCCGCTTGAGCGGTTCCGCTTCGGTCCGTGCCGGTGCGTTCCCCCTAGCGGCCAGTCCCATTCCACGCCACTCCCATGATCGCCAAACCTGAGTTCATCGAACCGCACAGCAGCACGCCCCTTCCGAAGTCCACCAAGGTGTACCTGCCGGGCACGATCCATCCCGACGTCCGGGTGCCGATGCGGGAGATCGAACTGCATCCCACCCAGTCGCGCGACGGCCGGATCGAGGTCAATGAACCCGTCCGCGTCTATGACTGTTCCGGTGCGTGGGGCGATCCCACCTTCCATGGCGACGTCACCCAAGGCCTTCCGGCGTTGCGTCGCGATTGGATCCTGAAACGCGGCGACGTGGCCGAGTACGATGGGCGCCCGGTGACGCCGATGGACAACGGCTACCTGTCCGCCCAGCACGCCCAGTATGCCAGCCAGGCCGAGCGCAACCGGTTGATCGAGTTCCCGGGACTGCGCCGTCGCCCCCTCCGGGCCTCCGCGGGCCATCCGGTCACCCAACTCTGGTACGCCCGCCAGGGAATCATCACGCCCGAGATGGAGTTCATCGCCATCCGCGAGAACCAGGGCCTCGATGCCCTGCGCGAGAAGTTCGGCCCCAAGGCTTCCCGCGACTCCCTGCTCCAGCAGCATGCCGGGCCCGCCGCCGATTCGCCGTACACGCCTTCGGTCCTGCGCCGTTTCCCCCAGCGGATCCCGCAGTACATCACCCCGGAGTTCGTCCGCGACGAGATCGCCGCCGGCCGCGCCATCATTCCGGCGAACATCAACCATCCGGAGTCCGAACCGATGATCATCGGCCGGAACTTCCTGGTGAAGATCAACGCCAACATCGGCAACTCCGCCGTGGCCTCGTCGATCGACGAGGAAGTCGAGAAGATGCGCTGGGCCACGAAGTGGGGCGCCGACACCGTGATGGATCTCTCCACCGGGAAGAACATCCACGCCACGCGTGAATGGATCCTGCGCAACTCACCCGTGCCCATCGGCACGGTCCCGATCTATCAGGCCCTCGAGAAGGTCGGCGGCCGGGCGGAGGAACTGACGTGGGAACTCTTCCGCGACACCCTCCTCGAACAGTGCGAACAGGGCGTCGATTACTTCACGATCCACGCGGGCGTGTTGCTGCGGTTCATCCCCCTCACCGCGCGTCGCCGCACGGGCATTGTTTCGCGCGGCGGTTCCATCATGGCCAAGTGGTGCCTCGCGCATCACCGCGAGAACTTCCTCTACACGCACTGGGACGAGATCTGCGACATCATGGCGGCCTACGACGTCAGCTTCTCGATCGGCGACGGCCTTCGGCCCGGCTCGCTGGCGGATGCCAACGACGAGGCCCAGTTCGGCGAACTCAAGGCCCAGGGCGACCTCACCCGGCGCGCATGGGATCGCGGCGTGCAGGTCATGAACGAAGGCCCGGGCCACGTCCCGATACACCTCATCGAGGAGAACATGGCCAAGCAGCTCGAATGGTGCGGCGAGGCTCCGTTCTACACGCTGGGACCCCTCACGACCGACATCGCGCCGGGCTACGACCACATCACCAGCGGCATCGGCGCCGCGATGATCGGGTGGTACGGCTGCGCCATGCTCTGCTACGTCACGCCCAAGGAACACCTCGGCCTCCCGAACAAGAAGGACGTCAAGGACGGCGTGATCACCTACAAGATCGCCGCCCACGCCGCGGACCTCGCCAAGGGACATCCCGGCGCCCAGTACCGCGACAACGCGCTCTCCAAGGCGCGCTTCGAGTTCCGCTGGGAGGACCAGTTCAACCTCGGCCTCGATCCCGAGACCGCCCGTGAGTTCCACGACGAGACGCTGCCGCAGGACGGTGCCAAGACCGCCCACTTCTGCTCCATGTGCGGACCGCACTTCTGCTCGATGAAGATCACCGAGGACGTCCGCAAGTTCGCCGAGGAACAGGGCGTCTCGACCGAGGAGGCGCTCAAGCGCGGCATGGATGAGAAGTCCCGCGAGTTCGTCAACCAGGGCGCCGAGATCTACACCAAGGAGTGAACATTTCACTTTCCCCCAGCCGCCCGATTCCCACACTGCGCGCCCGATGAGTTCCAAGACGCTCCGTATTGCCGCGCTTGCCGGCGATGGCATTGGCCCCGAAGTCATGCGTGAGGCCCTGAAGGTCCTCGCCGCCGTGGGCCGCACGTACTCCATTGCCTTCGAAGTCACCGAGGCCCCGGTGGGCTGGGCCGGCATCGATGCCGCCGGCAAGGCGCTCCCCGACGCCACCCTCGCCCTGTGCCGCAACTCCGACGCCATCCTGTTTGGCTCGGTCGGCCTCCCCGATCGCGATCCCACCATTCCCAAGGAGGAACGCCCCGAACGCGCCGCCCTGCTCCGCATCCGCAAGGAGTTCGGGCTGTTCGCCAATCTCCGCCCGGTCCAGCTGCCCAAGGCGTTGTCCCACTCCTGCCCGCTCAAGCCCGAGCGCCAGGGCGATGGCATCGACCTCCTCGTCGTCCGTGAACTCACCGGCGGCATGTACTTCGGCCAACCCAAGAAGACCGAGGAGATCACCCTGCCCGACGGCACCCGGACCCAGCGCGCCATCGACACGATGGTGTACACCACGCCGGAGATCGAACGCATCGCCCACGTCGCCTTCCGCGCCGCCCGACTCCGCCGCAAGAAGGTGACCTCCATCGACAAGGCCAACGTCCTCGAGAATGGCGTCCTCTGGCGCGATACCGTCACCCGGATCGGCAAGGAATACCCGGACGTCGCCCTCGACCATCAGTTCGTGGACAACGCCGCCATGCAGTTCCTCCTGCGCCCCACCCAGTTCGACGTGGTGCTTTGCGAGAACATGTTCGGCGACATCCTCAGCGATGAGGCCGCCGCCCTCGCCGGTTCGCTCGGCATGCTGCCCTCCGCCAGCCTCGGGGCCACCTCGGCCCAGCAGACCTTCGGCTTCTACGAACCCGCCGGTGGTACCGCGCCGGACATCGCCGGAAAGAATCTCGCCAACCCCATCGCGCAGATCCTGTCCGTGGCATTGATGCTCCGTTACAGCTTCGGCCTCGCCGACGCCGCCGCGTCCATCGATCGCGCCGTTGCCTCCGCCATCGACCAGGGCCTCCGCACCGGCGACATCTTCAATCCCGCCGACCCCACCGCCCGCCGCGTGGGAACCCGCGAGATGGGCGATGCCATCGTGGCAGCGATTGCCTGAAGTCCCTCGTGAGCCTCGCCGGTCGCCCTGCGCGACCGGCGATCACCTCTCTTGCCTGCCCCGCCAAATGTCCGGGCAAATCTTGATACGGCCCCCGCATGGAACGGGGTGGCGACGTCCTCGTCGCCGTTCCAAAGCCTTTCCCAAGGCGATGAGGACATCGCCGCCCCGAAACCATTCCCACAGTGGGCAGTGCCAGGATGCTCTCCGAATGTCCTCCCTGCGCCCGTTCCTCTGCCTCGCCTGCTTTCTGGTGCTCGGACTTCTCGCGGGGTGCGCCAGCAAGCCGGTGCGACCCTTGGCCCGGCACGAATTCTCGGCCGTCCACATGGCGATCCCCTTCCGGATCGTCCTCTACAGCCGCGATCCGGTTCAGGCCACCAATGCCGCCCAGGCCGCTTGGGAACGCATCGCGGAACTGAACCGCATCCTCAGCGATTACGACCCCGACTCGGAACTCAGCCGGCTCGGCGCCACTTCCCCCACACGAACGCCGTCCCGATTTCACCGGAACTGGCCCGGGTCTTCGAAGTGGCCACGGACGTCAGTCGGGCTTCGAACGGCGCCTTCGATCTCTCCGTTGGCCCGATGACCCAACTCTGGCGCCGGTCGCGTCGCCAGCGGGAACTGCCCGACGAGGCCAAACGGTTGGCCGCCATCGCCGCCACCGACTGGAAGTCCATCGAACTCAGCAAAGGCCGAAAGGCACGATTGCTCCGTCCGGGAATGCGGCTCGATGCTGGCGGAATCGCCAAGGGCTATGCGCTCGACGAAGCCACGCGGGTCCTGCGCACGCACGGCATCCGCTCGTCCATGGTCGCCGGAGCTGGCGACATCGTCGTGACGGCCCCACCGCCGGGCGAGAAAGGCTGGAAAGTGGAAGTCGCCCCGCTCGACGTGCCGGGTGCGCCCCCATCGCGCTTTGTGCTGCTGCGGGACGCCAGCCTCTGCACCTCCGGAGATGTCTTCCAGCACGTCGAGATCAACGGCGTGCGCTACTCGCACATCGTCGATCCCCGCACGGGACTCGGACTCACCGATCACAGTCTCGTGACGGTGATCGGTCCCAACGGCATCACGACCGACGCCCTGTCCACCGCCGTCTCCGTTGCCGGTCCAGCGAGGGCTTCCAGCATCTGCGCGCCCTTCGGCGCGGAGTTCCACGCCGTCCGCTCCATCCACGGAAAGCTGGAGACCGTGGAGTCCCCAGGCTTCCGCCGTTGGGAACGACGGTGAACTGCGTTATCAGCTCACGATCTCGTAGGCGTAACCCTTGAGGTACTCCGTCTCGGGAATCGACGGCAGCACCGGATGATCGGGCGACTGCGAGTAGCTCGTGATGCGTCGCAGCACACGCCGGCAATCGAAGGCGGCCGACAGGATGACGTCCTCGAACAGGCGGGCGTCGACATGGTGCGAACAGCAGAAGGTCGCCAGCACACCGCCCGGACGCAGGAGCTTGAGGCCGCGCAGGTGGATCTCCTTGTACCCGCGCAGTGCGTCACCCACCGCAGCGCGACTGCGGGTGAACGAGGGCGGATCCAGGATGATGAGGTCGAACTTGGGAACCACCTTCTCGCTGGGCGCCACGGTCGTCTGCCCCTTGAGCCAGTCGAACACGTTGCCCTGCTCGAACTGGATCTTCGCAGCGAGTCCGTTGGCCGCGGCGTTCGCCGTTGCGGCGGTAATCGCCTCTGCGGATTGATCGATGCCCAGCACCGACTTCGCCCCCGCCCGAGCGGCATGCAGCGCAAACCCGCCCAGGAAGCTGAAGCAGTCGAGGACGTTTCCGTCCTTCGCCCACCGACTCACGGCCTCGTAGTTGTCCTGTTGGTCCAGGTACATTCCGGTCTTGTGTCCACCGGCACTCGGAAGTTGAAAACGCAGGCCGTTGAGCCGCGCAGTCAGCGATTCCGGCGCCGTACCCGCGAGCACGCCCTGCGCTTCTTCAAGACCTTCAAAGCGACGCGACGCCATGTCGTTCCGCTCAAGGATGGCCTTCGGGGAAAGCAGTTCCTGAAGCACCGAGACGATCTGGTTCTTCCGCTGGTCCATGCCCAGCGACGACGTCTGGACCACCAGCACGTCCTCGTACATGTCGACGATCAGACCCGAAAGCAGGTCCGCCTCGGAGTTGATCAACCGGAACGAGGTGGCTCCCGAAAGGTGACGCCGGCGATGCTGGAGTGCTGCCTTGATGCGTCGGACGAAGAAGCTGCGGTCCAGTTCCTCCCGCTCGTGCGTCAGCACGCGGACCCGGATCCGCGAACGGCTGTTGTAGAAACCCAACCCGATGAACCGCTGCCGGTGGTCCTTCACCTGGACGACGTCGCCGTCGTTCGGGGTCTGGGTCATGCGGAGGACGGAGCCCTCATAGAGCCAGGGATGACCGGCAATGAGTCGGTCGGCTTCGCCGGGCTTGAGAAAGATGGTGGCCAATGAATCCATGATACGATTTGTAGACATTCCGGTCACAGGATCGCAACCGGGCCGTCGACCCTACCGGACCGCCCACGCCCCAGCCATGACTTTTTTGGAATCTTCCCTTCCTGCCGCTCCCCCGCACACTCGCCCCCGTCACGATGAGTTCGTCTCCTGTCTCCCGTTCCGGTCGGTTCGGCAGCGGCCCTGCCGCCGAAGTTGCCGCCTTTTCCGAATCCATTTCCTTCGACTGGCGCCTCTGGCGTCACGACATCCGCGGTTCCATCGCGCATGCCACCATGCTCCGCGAGATCGGCATCCTCTCCGCCGCCGAGCTCAAGGCCATCAAGGCCGGCCTCGACGAGATCGGCCGGGAGATCGAGTCCGGGACGTTCGCCTGGAAGATGGAGCTCGAGGACGTCCACATGAACATCGAGGCCGAGCTCACCCGCCGCGTTCCCGCCGGGGCCCGCCTCCACACCGCCCGCTCCCGGAATGACCAGGTCGCCGTCGACATCCGCCTCTGGCTCCGCGATGAGATCGACACCCTCGCCGCCGATGTCCGCGGCCTCCAGAAGGCTCTCGTCGGGCTGGGCGCACGCCATCCGGAGGTGATCATCCCCGGCTATACCCACCTGCAACGCGCGCAACCCGTGTGGTTCGCCCATCACCTGCTCGCGTACGTTGAGATGCTCGATCGCGATCTCGGACGCCTTCTCGACGCACGCGAACGCGCCAACGTCTGCCCGCTGGGCTCCGGGGCCATCGCCGGCTCCACCCTGCCCCTCGACCGCGAACGCGTCGCCACGCTGCTCGGCTTCGTCGACGCCAAGGGCCGCCCCCGCGTCACCCAGAACTCGATGGACGGCGTCAGCGACCGCGACTTCCTCGTCGAGTTTGCCGCCGCTTCCGCCCTCCTCGCCGTCCACCTGAGCCGACTCGCCGAGGATGTCATCCTCTGGGTCAGCACCGAGTTCGGCTTCATCCGCATCGCCGACGCCTACACCACCGGCTCGTCGCTCATGCCGCAGAAGAAGAACCCAGACGTCGCCGAACTCACCCGCGGCAAGACCGGCCGCGTCGTCGGCAACCTGATGTCCCTGTTGACCCTCCTGAAGGGTCTTCCGATGACCTACAACCGCGATCTCCAGGAGGACAAGGAACGCGTGTTCGATACCGCCGACACCGTCCGGGCCTGCGTCCGCCTCATGGGAGCGATGCTGGACAACACCCGCGCGGTTCCCGAGTCCTGCGCCGCCGCCGCCGCCGATCCCCTCCTGCTGGCCACCGACCTCGCCGATTACCTCGTCCGCAAGGGCATGCCCTTCCGGCAGGCCCACCATGTCGTCGGATCCGTCGTCGCCCTCGCCGAGAAGTGGGGCAAGCCCCTCAACCAACTCACCCTCGCCGAATACCGGGGCGTTGACCGGACCTTCGAACCCGACGTCATGGAGGTGTTCGACCTGAAGAAGGCGATGCAACGGCGCTCCATCACCGGCGCCCCCGGCACCGCTCAGGTCAAGGCCCAGCTCAAACGCTGGCAACGCCAACTCGCCAAGGCCTGAGACTCCGGCCTGACCGCCCGATCACCCGTCCCGTTCAGGTGCGGAGCACCGACAGACGATAGCCCACGGCGTCAGCCGTGGGTCTGCCTCCAGAACCGACACCAGCCCCGGGAGGGGCGACAGAATCCCTGTTGCTCCGGCCGTCACAACAGTTCCCTTGTGGCCTTCGTGGCTCCAGAATCCGCCACGGTACAACCACGAAGTTCACAAACGCCACGAAAGCTTCCCACGTGCTTCGTTGATGAGGAGCCACGGAGCTGGAGGCCGGGTGCCCTCACCCGGCGCATGCATTGAAGGCTGTGGACCGCCAGTTCATTGCTGCAAACCACCCTTTCCGTCGAGGGTCGGTTCTCCGCGTAAACCTTTCCCCGCTTTCAACCACCTGCTTACGGCAGAGACTCCGGCCTGACCGCCCGATCACCCGTCCCGTTCAGGTGCGGAGCACCGACAGACGATAGCCCACGGCGTCAGCCGTGGGTCTGCCTCCAGAACCGACACCAGCCCCGGAAGGGGCGACAGAATCCCTGTTGCCGAGGCCTCCACCTCAGTTCCCTGGTGGCCTTCGTGGCTCCAGAATCCGCCACGGTACAACCACGAAGTTCACGAACGACACAAAACCCTCCCGCGTGCTTCGTTGATGAGGAGCCACAGAACTGGAGGCCGGGTGCCCTCACCCGGCGAATGCATTGAAGACTGTCAACTGCCTGTTCATTGCAGCCCCCTACCCCCGGGCAACCTCCCCCCAAGGCGGGCACTGTCCCAATCCGCCCCTCTTCTCGGTATGGGCCTGATTGCCCGTTGAAGCCGGCCAACCGATCCGGCAGGTTCCACATGTCGTCTCGAAAGCGCACCCACCGACATGAACACCCAACCCATCCAGATCCTGCCATGGTCCCACCCCTGGAGAGCCTCCTCTCTTCGCAGCCTATCCAGCGAAACCACGCCATCGTTGACACCCCAAAACTTCTAGGCTGCCATTGGTCAGTCTAAACAACGTTCGCCATCCCATGCAGACCAAGACTCACGACAGATGAAGACGACCGGTCATGGGTATGCCAGTGGCGAGCCTCACGCCGTCGGCTTTCGACCACGACCCGACGACAACCACCATCGATGCGGCACTGGCTCAGCTCTTGCGTCGTCTGCGATTCTTGCGGCTAGATCCACTTCATCGGGAAGCGAACCAGACGGTTCAGCGAACGGGCGCCAGCCGGCATGCCGAGTGGCGTTGCGGACGCCGTTGGTGGCTGGCTCCCGTCGCTGACCTTCGACGTTAGGCCACCTCACCCACTATGAGGCAAGAACCAGTCACGTCGAATGAGCAGTTGCTTGGTCGCATGTTCGAGCTCCTCGACGAGGCGGACGCGGTCGAGTGGCCGAGTCAGACTCCATACGCTTTTATTCAGCACATGGCCGCATGGTTGGATCAGGCACACACCCGCGGATTTGATACGAGTCGCCCTACATGGGATCTATTTGCAAAGATGCTTGAGGCAGGACGGGGTCATGAGCACTAAAAGCACAACCCGGCCTAACCATGACGGTCCAGCGAACGGGCGCCAGCCGGCACGCCGAGTGGCGTTGCGGACATCGCCGGTGGCTGGCTCCCGTCGCTGACCTTCCACATTGGCCGGAACAAATGAGAGAACTCTTGCTGATAGCGTTGGCCGCATTTGGCCTGGTCGGCTGCAAGAGCATCTCGGAGACGCGACCTGTTGCTCATGACGTTTTCCGTATGAAAGCCGTCTATCAGGTTCTCAACAGCGAGCCGACTCCGGTTCCACAGCAAACGCTCTACGACGGTGATACCCGCCAGCACGAGGCGTTTAATGAAGGCTACCGGAATGGTTGGCAGCGGGCCATTTCAGGCGATTTGCTGAAGGGGACGTTCGGGACGCCTATAGACCTAGCCAAGGACCTACTGGAGCCGTGGACAGCCGGATGGGAGGCTGGAGCAAAAGTCGGATTTGAGCGATGGCTTGCCGAGAGGACGCGACAGTTGGAGGCAAATGGCCAACCAGACGGTCCAGCGAACGGGAGCCAGCCGATTCGCTCACAAACAAACTCAACGTCATCGGTGGCTGGCTCCCGTCGCTGAACTTTCACGTTAGGACTCTTATGCCACCGAAGAAGCCCAAAGCCTATTTCAGTCACTTTCGAGCGTTGATCGGCCTTTCAGTGCTCGGGATTGTTTTCTTCGGTTACATGCACCCTCACACATATACTATTATCCCCTCTTCAGAGAAGGACTTCGACAGGGACTCCATTGCGATTCTCAAGGCGTTGGACTGGCTGGGAGGGTTTCTTAGCATTTGTATCGGCGTGATTGCCCACTGGCTACATAGCCGACTAGATGCACAGAATGCTGGGGCTTCAAATGACAAGCATTCCGAGTCCTAACTATGACGGTCCAGCGAACGGACGCCAGCCGGCACGCCGAGTGGCGATTCGGACGCTCCCGGTGGCTGGCTCCCGTCGCTGACCTTTGCGGTCGCTATCCCAGGCAGACCAAGAATCACGACAGATGAAGAAATCCGGTCATGGGTACGCCAGCGGCGAGGTTCACGCCGTCGGCTTTCGATCACGACCCGACGACAACCATCATCGATGCGGCACCGGCTCAGCTCTTGCGTCGTCTGCGATTCTTGCGGCTAGATCCCCTTCATCGGAAAGCGAACCAGACGGTCCAGCGAACGGACGCCAGCCGGCACGCCGAGTGGCGATTCGGACGCTCCCGGTGGCTGGCTCCCGTCGCTGAGCTTGAACGTTAGGCAGCTACTATGTGGCTCATCCCAATAGCCCTCGTCGCGGCACTTGCCGTCGGTGCAATCTGGCTTCGAATCATCGCACCGCCGCACGCAAGCACTGTCCTATACTTCCGAGCGGGTTCGGTTCGCATCGCACGCGGCAGTCTGCGGCCCAACGCCCGGGAAGACGTCAGAGAGATTTTGTCTGGGGCCCAAGTAACGAGGGCCTTCATCGCCATCACACCCGGCCAGCGAGTAATCTTTTCGAGGGGGATTCCCGCAGCCATTCACCAGAGGCTCCGGAACGTGTTGTTGAACCAGTGGGCATAGTTTGATTATGAGCCTCTTCCTTCTGCTGTCGCTTGGCGTAGCCGAGTTGGTTGGCCTCATCATCTATGGTGTGCGGGCCGACGGCTGGGCCTACGCCAGCGGGGATTCCGAGACGCAGCAGCTTGTGCTTGCTACGTCCTTTGGATTGCAGTTCATCGTCGGCGTTGCCGTTTGGGGAGTGGCGGGATTGTTCTTTCGGAAGCATGAGACCCGAACGGCCTAACTGCCAGATCCAGCCAACGGTCGCCAGCCAGCACGCCGAGTGGCGTTGCGGACGTCGCCGATGGCTGGCTCCCGTCGTTGACCTTCCACGTTCGTCGTCATGACATCCGTCCGCCATGCTTTGCTCGCGCTGGTCGTGGTGTGCACTGTTTCATGCGGGCAGCCAGCGGGGGTACATTGGAGAGACGGAAACTTTGAAGTCTACGCTCTGGATACGGACTTCAGCGCAACGCGGCTTGGTTACAACTACCATCCGGGAATTCTGGGATTGGTCGACGAGCGGGTCGTTGCCGCAGGCAGTACAGCGCACTGGGTTTTCGTCGAGCGAATAGATCGGGAGTCCGGGCGCACCGAGTTCTACATCGTCCCAAAGGAAGGAATGCGAGAGAGTCATTCGGGTATCGTTGAGGGTCCTCTTTCCGAGACTCAGTTTCGGCAGATGTGTGCCACTCGGCAGTTGCCGGAGTCCACATGGAGAAAGAAGAAGTGATGCCGAACCTCGCGGCTCCAGTGAACGCGCCGGCCGCCCCTCGACAGCAATGAAGTGGTGGACATGATTCTCAGGCACCAAGGCATGAGGTGAGTTCTGATTCGCTGTAGAAGTCGCTCGGTCAAATGGCCATTGAGCAATTTCCCATTGCTGCACTGGCGGATGGTACAGACATCACGGAACGACCGGCGGAAAGTCCACGGCCCGGGATGTCAAACTTGCGTGTTGCCGGTGCGGTTCGCTTCATTAGAGTTCCGGCCATGAACGGTTCAGGGCCCTCGCCATCCCCGGATGCGAAGCGACGGGGCGGTAGCTTCCCGCCCCTCTGCGAGTGGTTCATCCGCAACCAGAAACCCGAACCGGACGCTCCAGCGAACGCCGGGGTGGCGTCTGGGTTCCATTCTCACGTAGGGCCCGTCGTCCATGAGCTGATCGTTCGCCACACTAGATGCACGCCCGACTTTCCAGAATTTTCCTGATGGTGTTTCTCGTGCTGCTGGTTCTGTCGGGATTCCTGCTTTCAGTCCCTGGTGAGTACTGGCCGTGGTTTGTCATCACAGGCGCGTGTTCCGTCGTGTCAGGAGTCTTAGGGCCGCGGTGGTGCCGGATCGCCGGTATCGCAGGGACAGCCCTCTGTCTCGGTTTGATCGTCTGGGATGTGAAGGCCGGCGTGGAGTATCGCAAAGGATTTGAGAGGCTACGTCGTCAGACGCGAGGGACTGTTGCCACGAATTGCGAACCAGTCGGGTCAGCGAACCAGGGCCAGTCGGTACACTCAGAGACAAACCAAGCATCAACGCCGGCTGGCTCCGGTCGCTGAGCCGGATCGTTTGGCAACCTAGAAACCGAGATCCAAGACAGGAAGCTCACTATTCAATTCAGACAAGATGACATGATGATTGCGGACCCAAACGACTGCCAAAGAGCATCCTGTCCATCCTGCAATCCTGTCGAAAACAGACTTATGACAGCTCTCGTTGGCAGTATTGAACATCGGACTCTTCGTCGGGTACTCCTGAGGAAGTCGAACTATCCGGTTCAGCGAGCGGGTGCCAGCCAACACGCCGAGTGGCGATGCGGACGTCGCCGGTGGCTGGCTCACGTCGTTGACCTTTGCCGTTGGGTACCATGAGCGCATGGCGTCGCCAGATAATTGAACGGTTACCCGAGTTCCGGGCCCTTGCGGAGTCGGCCGAGAATCCGATGGCTCTCTGGATCGAGCTGCTGCATCCGTGCGAGGAAGCTTGCAAGCGGGGCGACGGTGATCTCGTGAGCCGGGTATATAAAGCCGCACATTGGTTCCTTGAATCGCCGAGCGACGATCTGAGGACCGCGGTGGTCTACGCGTTCTACGAGCACTTGCCACGGTCGCCGACGCTCTGGGACGATCTGCCTCGCCGGATGAGCCATTCTGAGTTCAGGACGATTCGGCCGTGCTTGGAGTACCATTCGACTCCAGAGCAGATCGAGACCATGGAACGTCGGCTTGTCGCCATACGTACCGAGATCGCGAGGGGCTTGCTGTGATTACCCAACAGACCGCTTCAAGGAACGCCGCGATCGCGTCCCCCTTCGATCCGCCCGGTCTGGGCCTGGCGTCCATGAAATGATCGTTCGCCGAGGCAAAGAGGAGGTCCCACCCAGTAACGTTCGACACCGTGATATTCTTGGCCGCCTATATCGGCCTTAGTACGCACTGACTCGCCATTACCGGCGCCATTGGCATGGGCCATGTCATTGCCGAGTCGTGGCGCCGGACGCGACGCGCACCGGGAGCTCCCGTTTCCTTGCTGCTGGCATGTTCCAGTGGCATCGCCGCGCTTCTTCTACTTTCCATCTTCGCCGACCTGTCAGCCGATTCCGGAGTACTTCACATGGGTTGCCCGGGTTGGCTTACGGTGTGCGCGGGCAGCAGTGTGGTCTGCATCGGGAACCTAGCGCTGGCAGTTTTCCAGCATCTGTTCCCAGGACGATGTGGCTTTCGGGACAATCTTTGCCTCTAGCCTCGCCTTCCTTGGCGGCTTGGCGGCTTTTCTTCATTGCAGCATGCCGCGTCTGTCGCCCCGCTGGGGCTGAGGATCCTTCGGGATGCGGAACCCACGGGTCGCGCCGTGGGCTATCGTCTGTCGGTGCTACGCACCTGCGGAACGAAGGCGTTGGGGCTCGCATCACGCGGTTCGTCGTCCCAGATGTCCGGGCCTCCACCGTAACCATGCTGTTGAATGACGGAGAATGACTCGCGCAGAGACGCAGTTCGACAACCCAGAAACCGAGATCCAAGACAGGAAGCTTACTTCTCAACGCAGACAGGATGACAGGATGACAGGATGACAGGATGATTACGGACCACCACGACTCCCAAAAGCATCCTGTCCATCCTGCCATCCTGTCGAAAACAAACTCATGATAGGTCACTTTGGTAGTCTTGAGCATCGGCCCCTTCTTCGGTTACTGCTGAAGGAAGTCGAACCATCCGGTCCAGCGAACCGGAGCCAGCCAACACGCCGAGTGGCGATGCGGACGTCGTTAGTGGCTGGCTCACGTCGTTGACCTTTGCATTGGCCGTTCCTAGGCTGTTCACGGAATGAGAGCCTCACATGACAGCATCCTTTACCTCGCCGCTGGACTCGTTAGCGGCGCGCTATGGTTCCTGTTTCCGCTGCTCTTAAACGGTGGTTGGGGCATTCCGCCAGGTCCTATCGGCAGCGTTGCCGGTGCATTCTGCGCCATGGTCACTGGCGTCCTCATTTCCTTCCTGTTTCGCCCCGCATTTCGTCGCACTCCTTTGCTGGGGTTCATCCTCCTACCCTGCGTCACCTTACCCGTCGCCATCGTTTCGTTCTCTTTGCTCTTGTGGCTCAGTCGTCTCTCACTCGGCGTCCACTTCTCGCCGGCGCCCCACGGCGGAGACCTGCGATTGCTTGCGGAATCTTATCTCGTTTACGGGCTCCTCGGAAGTGGTCCCCTTCTCTATATTCTCGCCCTTCTCAACCAGTATGCGATGCGATCACTACTCAACCGCAACGGCTAACAACATCGCTGCACACGAAGCGCCCCCGCCCGGTTCGAGTCTGGACGCACTGGTCCTTCGGACTCTGGATTCGCTGCCAGCGCCCGCTTCCGTCGGCGGTCGGTGAGCCCTAACATTGGCCTGAATGAAACGTGCGGCCCACATAGTTCGGGGGATAGGTTTGAGTCTCGTGTGGGACAGGCTGACCTTCCTCCAACGCGTCTCCGCGTGAGGTTGGCTATTCCTTCTTGGCGTCCTCAGCGGTGGATCCTACGGGACCACCCCATCTTCCGTCTGCCTGTGAGATTCCGCCTCCATGTCCAGTCTTCGCCTGATCTCAAAGTTGTTCCGCTGTATGGCAGGATTGGTTGATAGCTGGAGCTTCTCAAGCATGACCTTGTAGGGAGAAAGATCCGGGATAGTCCCAACAAACCTCAATCCCAGACGAATCTTATAATCCTGATCGCTCTCCAGTAAGCTTGTGATGAGTGGCCGAACCAGGCTCTCTTCCTGCATTCGGTACGCAGCGACCTGGGCTGCGGAATAGGCTTCCAGCAGATGGCTACTCTTCAGACTTTGCACGACCTCCCCTCGAACTCGTTGAGCCAGCTTGTCAGATTTCCCAACAAGTCCCAGCGCCCCGGCTCTGACGAGAGGATCCGTTTCGCGCTCCAATAGTTGTACAACCGGGGTTTCTAACCGCGCCAGGATTTCCGCATCATCCAGAAAATCGCTTCGCATGAACATCGCCTGCCCCATACCGCATGCCCAGAGCGCTTCCATACTGGTGCCGAAGCCAATGTCATTCCCAATAGCCTCAACGTACAATGGATGGCGGAGTTCCATGGCATAGAATGGAAACTCATATCCATTCATGCTCCAGAACTTGAGAATTCGGTAGCGACTCGTAAAGAGAGGCCACCTTGCGGGCGCCAGAAGGGTGTATGCCGCTGGCACGCCAACTCCGAAGACCAAGCAAACCAGAAGCCAGGTCAGGCTTTTGCGATCAAGGCGGATTGAACGAAGCGGCTTCATTGACGAGCAAGGTATGGGGCAGTTCCAACGTGGCGCCCCCCCTTCACGGCCGCCCGCGCAACTGGCGTGCCCGGCGGACCAGATCGATGAACTCGGCACGGTAGCCTTCGGGGTCCGTTCCCAGACCCCGCTCGGCCAAGGACAGCACAGTGTCAAAATCCACGGTTCCCCTGTGCGGCGATCCCCGCAGCAACATGCCGAACCCGGCCACGGCCGCCGTGAAGCGGAAGTCCGCACCCACCCGATCCCAGGGTTGAATCTCGCCAGCGACGGCCATTTCCATCAACCGGCTCTCCGTCGCATCCGGCAGCTTGTAGCGCACCTTCACGAAGAGCATCTCCTCTGGTCGTACCCGCGCAGGTTGCGCCAGTGATTCCTGCTTCGCATACCGCAGCGGATCGACGCCCGGTTCACCTCCACCCACCGGGACGATCTCGTACAATGCCGTCACCGCGTGGCCGGCTCCGATGTCACCGGCGTCCTTGGCGTCATCGTTGAAATCCCGATTCGCCAACGCGCGGTTCTCGTACCCGATCAACCGCCAGGACTCCACCTGGGCGGGATTGAACTCGATCTGCAGCTTCACGTCCTTGGCCACGGTCACCAACGAGGACTCCAACTCCTCGGACAACACCTTCCGTGCTTCCCGGAACGAGTCGATATAGGCGTAGGTCCCGTTGCCGCGATCGGCGAGCAACTCCATCGTCGCGTCATTGTAGTTGCCCATGCCAAAGCCCAGCACCGTCAGGAACACCCCCGACTTCGCCTCCTCGGCGATCAAGCTCAGCAACTGGTCGCGGCTGGTCTCCCCCACATTGAAATCGCCGTCGGTGCACAGGATCACGCGGTTCACGCCGTCCGTGACACGGTTCGTCCGAGCCAGGGCATACGCCGTCCGGATTCCCGCCGAACCATGCGTCGAACCGCCCGCACGCAGGCGCTGGATGGCATCCAGGATCGGGCCGGGCTCCCCGCCGTTGGCGGGCATCAGCGCCACCGCCGACTCTCCCGCGTAGGTCACGATGGAGACGTGATCGCGGGCGGTCAGCTGACCCGTCAGCAACCTCAGGGACTGCTGCACGAGCCCCAACTTGTTCTCGGTGTCCATCGATCCACTGACATCGACCAGGAACACGAGGTTCGCCGGTGGCCGCTCACGTCGATTCACCTCACGCGCCTTCATGGAAACACGCGCCAATCGGTGCCCCGGCGCCCAGGGACATTCCGACACCTCCACACGGGTCGCGATCGGATGCGCCCCCTTCACCTCCGGTGATTCGTAGCGGAAATAGTTGATCATTTCCTCCACCCGCACCGCGTCGGCAGGAGGCATGCGTCCCTCGCGCAGGAAGCGCCGCACGTTGGCGTAGCTGGCCGTGTCCACGTCGATGCTGAACGTCGAAAGCCGGGCCTCGGTGACCGGACGGAACCCAGCCTCCGCAACGCCCGTGTAACGCTCGCCGCCAAACGCGTCGGGGAGTCGCAATCCGGGCAATTCCCTACGCGTCCGCGCCTCGTCTGCCCCGGGTCCCGGTCGCGGGACCAGGCCGTAACGTCGCATCAACGTGGGTTCCATCATCTCCCGTGCGGACTCGGGTACGGAGGCTCCACCCAGTGGTGCGGTCGTCGCCCGATCAGCCTGCGCAGGAGGCAGCCCTGCCATGCCCGGGGCAGTCTCGGGATCTGATGCACCGCCCCCCGAGGCTTGGGTGTGCCCGCCGACACCTTCTCACGTGAGGAACTGGCCGGTGCAACCGTTGTTGGACGCGGCGAAGGCTTGGAAGCAGGGGTTGCGAGCGGCGCTGCAACGGGCGCGGGCGGCGGCGGAACCGACGGAGCCTTGGCCAAAGCCGAGACGCCGTCGGCCGCATTCTGCCGCCCGCCACGATGGCGAGACGCATCCAGGGGCGCCTCGGGTAACGGCCCGTAACGTGGCCCATCCGATAGCTCTGGCGTCTCCGTCGAGGGAGGCAGGGTCCGGGGCCAGATGAGGAAGGTGACCGCCAGGGCAGCCGCACCGGCCAATCCCAATCCCCACGCCGGTTCCAGCAACCATCGCCACCAACCGCCGGTCTCCGGGCGGCGTGCAGGAACGGGGACCTCCGGCTCCTCTCCGCTGGCTGCGGCTTCGATGGTCGCCCGTTGTGCCGGGAGCAGTGCCTCCACCGGTTCCGACGTCATCTCGTCCTGCAACCGGGTGGCGCAGGCCCGGATCGCGTCCACTTCGGCCGCGAGTGCGGGATCGGCAGCGACCAAGGCTGCGACCCGATGCATTTCATCGGCAGGAAGTTCGCCCAACGCGAAAGCGGTCAATTCGGGAGAATCTGGATTCAGGTTCATGGGTTCCTCCGGGTTCATGCGATTCGGGATCCAATTTCGCGTCCTTCCGGACGTTCGAGGGCGAGCATCTGCCGCCGCAGGGTCTTGAGGGCGGTGTGCAGCAGGAACCCGACGTTCCCGACGCTCAGGGAGGTCACGGCAGAGATCTCCTCGTAACTCATCTGGCCCTGGAATTTCAGCCGGACCACCTCCCGCTGGTTGGCGGGCAGTCGCTGCATCAGCGCCAGCACATTGCTGGCAGAATCGGCGGATTCGGCCGCCGCCGCCGGACTCGGCACCTCCGAGGGCCGGGTTTCAAGGTCCACATCCGTCAGGGGGCTCATGCGTCGTTCCTTCCGGAGCGCATCCAACAAACGGTTCCGACAGACGGTGAACAGCCACGGGGCAAGCCGGCCCTGGAGTTCCCCGGGTTCCTGCTCACACAGGCGCAGGAAGGTATCCTGCACCGCATCGCGGGCGACGTCGGGATCGCCCGCGATCGAGAGCGCATAGCGAAGCAGGGACGCCTCGTGGCATTCGAGAGCTTCGCGGACCCATTCGGCGCGGGTCACGGATTCCGGCGGAGTCATGTTCGTTGGAGTCGCTTCCGTAGGGACAACGGCGGGCTGGGAAAATCCTTTGAAGAAAAGAATACAGACTTGCGGCGGGGCGGGATTGGGCGCTTATTTGCAACGCGTTTGCATCACGTCGCTACTCACCGGTGAATCCATCGTCGTCCATCACGCCCGCCATCGTCCAGCCCCGGCTTGGATCCAGGCCGCACTCCCGTCGTGCATTCACCCTGATCGAGTTGCTCGTCGTCATCGCCATCATTGCCATCCTCGCCGGCCTGCTCCTCCCCGCCCTCGCCTCCGCCAAGAGCCGCGCACGGCAGACCGCCTGCACCTCCAACCTCCGTCAGGTCGGCATCGCCCTCCAGATGTACAGCGAGGATTACCGCGGATATTTCCCCGAAACGTCCCACACCGGTTCCACCAACCAATCCTGGATCTACACCCTCGCTCCCTACGTCGGGAACGTCTCCAGCATCCGCATCTGCCCGTCCGATCCCAAGGGACGCGTCCGCCGTACCAACGAGGCCGCCAGTTACATCCCCAACGAATACCTCGCGGTGGACCAACGCGATGGTTTCGGCCGGGTGCTGGAATCGTTCCGGAAGGTCGACCAACTGCCGAACCCCACCGAGACGATCACGGTCTTTGAGATCGCGGACGCGAAGGATGCCTCGATCTACAACGATCACACCCATTCCCGGAATTGGTTCAAGGGATGGGCAACCGTGCTGACGGACATCCAACCGGACCGCCACCGCACAGGAAATTTCAATACCGACCGCACCGGTGGCCCGGCCAACTACCTGTTCCTCTGCGGGCACGTCGTGTCGATCAAGGGGGCCACGCTCAAGACCCGGGTGGACCGAGGTGAAAACATCGCACGCCCTCCCAACTGAGCCCCTGCAACGGATCCTCACTTTCCCGGACTTCGCTTCCAACCCCATGACTGCAACAACCATCATGAACTCGAAACTGACCATCGCCCTGCTCGCTGCCGCGGCGCTTTCCGCCCACGGACAGACCTACATCAGTGAAGACCACGTCGATATCGGGATCGGCTATGCCGCCGGTGCCTTCGACCTCCATGTCCATAAGGAGTCACCCGTCGACACCGAGTATGCACCCGACGAAGCCATCTTCCTCATCGGGGACAACGCCCGTCAGCTATCGCCCGGCGGGGCTTTCGCCGGCTTCCTCGGGGCGGCTGGGAACGCGGTCTGGGTGCTCCCGAGCACCGAGACAACGGGTCTGCCATTCCTTGGATTCGGGACCGAGGAACTCACGGGTGCGGACTGGTTGAGCAACATCTCCCTGTCTGTCACTGGCGTGAACGGCCCGGGCGAATTCTCGATCTGGTCGGTTGGCGCCTTCGGGGCTCCTACCCTGCTTGTGAACTCTACCGATGGGTTCAATGCCTCAGATGTCCTGCCGCTCCTGCCCGCCAGTCATGCCCACTTCAACCTTGGGTTCACCGCGCCGGGCGTCTACGAGGTCGACTTCGTGGCGTCTGGCACCCATGCCACGGACGGTGTCATCACCACGGGACCGGCGACCTATCGTTTCGAGGTGGTTCCCGAGCCTTCCACCTGGGCCCTCCTGATTCTGGGTGGCGCCGGTCTGGTCGCCCTCGGCCGCCGCCGCAACCGCTGATCAAGCCTAGCAATTTCCGCCTGACCCACGGACGGTTCCCGAGCGATTTCCGACTCGGAAACCGTCCTTTCCATTCTGCCATGCACGCCAGTTCCCGAATCCTGCTGTCCGCCTTCGTGGCGGTCGCTTCCTGCCTCGCCGTGTGGGCCGCTGACCCCACCCCGCTCGTCAACTCACACGTCGATATCCGGATCATCGATCGTCCCGGAGAATCCAATCGGCTCGGGCTCGTGGTGCTGGATTCGGATACAGGCACGCGCTATCCCGCGGAGGAGGCGATCCTGGTGGCTCCGAACGCGGCAAGGAATGAGATCCCCCCGGGATTCGAAGTCTTTGGGGAGGTCGGCGCACCGCTGTGGATCCTTCCGCAAAGTCAGGATCCCGCCCTGCTCTATCTGGGAGTCTCGGCCGAGGAATTGCCTCAGGGAGTCTTCAGCTCCCGGTTCGTGATCGAACTCGTGCGGGTCGATGGACCCGGCGATTTCTTCCTCTGGCAATTCGACACCTTCTCGAACCTGGTCATGGGGATGAACTCGCGGGACGGAATCTCGACGAACGATCTGGTGCGCCCCCTCCTGGGCGGCCATGAACACTTCAACTGGGGATTCAACGCCAGCGGCTACTACGAGATCGTGATGCGCGTCACCAACAGCCGCACCAACGGCACGGAGGTTGTCACCCACACCAGCGAGGAAATCCCGCTGCGCTTCGGCGTCCAGCCGTACACGATCCCTTCGCCCGCGGTCGCCGCCACGCTGTCGCGGCCAGCATGGTCCGAAGGCATCTTCACCTGCGAGTTGACCGGTACCCCGAACCGGTCCTACCCGCTTGAGACTTCCAACGATCTCATGCGCTGGACTCCGGCAGGGACTGCGACCCCGGACAACACGGGCAAGACCGGGATTTCACTGCCTGCCTCAGCACCGGGTTTGTTCCTCCGGGCGCGGACTCCCTGAGTCTCACCATGAACGGGGTGGCAACGTCCACGTCGCCGCTCAAATGCCCCTTCCCCGGGCGATGAGGACATCGCCGCTCCGCTCGCTGGATTCAGAAGAACGGGCGTGTCCTTGGTCCAAAGGTTTTCCGGATCCGGAACTGGACCGATCCCGCCTCCGTCCGCATAGATACTGGTCATGGGTTCTGTGGGACTGGAGATCACCCTGCTGTTCGTCCTTTTGTTGGCGAACGGCGTCTTTGCCATGGCCGAGATTGCCGTTGTTTCGGCACGGAAGGCGCGATTGCGACGACTGGCCGAACAGGGAAGCCGAAGTGCGCGGGCCGCCCTGGATCTCGCGGAATCGCCCAACCGGTTCCTCTCAACCGTCCAGGTTGGAATCACGCTGGTTGGCATCTTCGCGGGTGCGTTCGGCGGAGCCACGCTGTCTGCGAAACTCGCGGTACCGCTCAGGGAGATCGGGTTCCTGGCGCCCTATGCGGACAAGCTCGCCTTCGTGCTGGTGGTGGCCGTGATCACGTACTTCTCGCTGGTCCTGGGCGAACTCGTTCCCAAGCGGATTGGCCTGAGCAACCCGGAGGGCATCGCCATGAAGGTCGCGATTCCCATGACGTGGCTTTCACGCGCGGCCCACCCACTCGTCACCTTCCTGAGCACGTCCACGGACGGGCTGTTCCGTTTGCTGGGATTCAAGCCCGAGAAGGAAACGGCGGTTTCCGAGGAGGAGGTGCGCGTGCTCATGCAGGACGGTGTCCGGGCCGGTGCGTTCAACAAGGTCGAGAGCCATATCGTCCACAGCGCCCTCGAACTCGACCAACTGCCCGTGCGCGAGATCATGACACCGCGCCCGAAGGTGATCTGGCTCAATCAGGAGGATCCCCACGACCTGATCTGGCACAAGATCGTGGTCAGCAGCCACTCCCACTTCCCCGTCTACCACCAGACGCGCGACCAGACCGTCGGCATCGTTTCAGTGAAGTCGATCTACGCGAACCTGGCCGCCGGGGGCACCGTGAATCTTCGCGACCTCATGGTCTCCCCGCTGGTCGTTCCCGAGACGCAGACCGTCCTGCAATTGGTGGAAACCTTCAAACAGGCCAGCAAGCACATCGCCATGGTGAGCGACGAGTATGGCAACATCGTGGGTCTCGTGACGCTCAACGATGTCATGGAAGCCATCGTGGGCGAGTTCCCAACCCAGGGCGAACGGGCGAAGCCCGCCGCCCGGAAACGCGAGGATGGAACGTGGCTCGTGGATGGGATGATTGATCCCGAAGCCTTCGAGCGCGCCGTCCCCGGATTCACGTTCGGAGACGGCGCCTATTCGGACTACCAGACCCTGGCCGGGTACCTGGTGAAGCAGTTCGGCCGGATCCCTTCCGAGGGGGAATCCATGATGACCCAAGGCTTCCAATTCGAGATCCTCGACATGGATACCCACCGGATCGACAAGATCCTCGTCCTGCCCATCCGCAAGGAGTGAGGTTTACTCCGAACCAGGCCCTGTGGCCCTCCGCGTCGATCGCAACTGCATCCAGATCACGTCCTGATTCCCGGGGGAAGCCACGTTCAACGGAAGATCATTCTTCGACAGGCGCGGGATCGTCCGCGGATCCTTCCACTTGCGGATCTCCGAGTGCCCGTCTGCGAAGGACATGCCCCCCGCCCTGCCATGGTAGCTCGCCGGGTAATCCACGATCTTCAGCTGGTTCGGCGAATTCGGGTAGCCGGCCATGTCCACCACGAAGTACCCGTCATTGATCGAGTCCTCCCGTTCATCCAAGAGCACGAACGTCTGGGAAGGTCCCGGATTGTTCATGTCCGTCAGCTTGCGGAACACCTGCCAACCGGCACCCGATTCGTTCCAGCCTGGGCCGCCCACCCAGTTGTTCATCGACATCGAACGGATGCGCGGAACCTTTCGTCGTGAAGGGTCCATCCCCGTCGAGCGATCGGAGGGGCACTTCCAGATTCCGATGGCCCCGCCGCAGTACTTCCACAGCGGGCTCCGGAAGGTGTAGTTCGTGTGGTTCCAGTTGCTGGGGTCCGACGGGCTGTTAAGCGTCAACCAACTTCCCGCGGTCCAATTGGGAACCTCACGCGTGGATCCGGGAGGCATCCAGTTGGCGGCACCCACCAGACTCTCGCTGTTGTCCTCGGCATAAAGACGCCACGCGAGCGTCATTTGCTTGTGATTGTTCATGCACAGGATGCCCTGTGCCTTGGCCTTCGCGTTGCCCAAGGCCGGCAACAGCATGCCCGCGAGGATCGCGATGATCGCGATGACGACGAGCAGTTCGATCAACGTGAACGCCGCCGCCGCTGGATGGACCCGGGCCGGGCGTATAACCGGACTCAATGGTTGTTGGATGCGCATGATGGTGGTCGTTGTTTTCCGCGACGGTAATTCACCCGGAATTCCCGGAAGCGGGTGTCTGTATGAGGTACGCCGTACAGTTGTAGAATTTTGCGAATGCTGTCAACCCACCCCATCCGCCTGAAGGCCGCGTGCCCTCATGCGGCGGTGTCCATGCGTACGCCGGGTGAGGACACCCAGAGAGTTCCCAGTCGCCAGTTCCCAGTTCCCGGTCCCGAGCACTGGCATCTGGGGTCTGGAAACTGGCAACTCCATTTGTCAGGAGGCTGAGGAAGAGTCCCGAGTTGGAAGTTGCTGCTCTCAAGTCCAGAAGACTCAAAACAAACAATGGCCCTGGACCCGTCATCCGCCCATCTGGGCGATTGCCCAACCCGGCTCCACCCGCTTCCATTCGGGGATCCATGAGAATCCCCAGAATCCTGGCCGGCCTCGCCGCGGCCACGGTGGCCGCAGTCCGGCTTGCCGCCGATTTCCAGATCCGCGATGGCGACCGCGTCGTCTTCCTCGGTGACAGCATCACGGAGCAGCGCCTCTACACGACCTACATCGAGGCCTACGCCCTCACCCGGCATCCGAACTGGAAGATCACCTTCCGGAACGTCGGCTGGGGCGGCGACACCGCATGGCTCCGCCAGCGCGCCCACCCGGATGAAGGCCAACTCTTCAAGGCCGAGGGTGAGGAGCTTTCCGCCAAGGTCACCGATGCCGTCGCCCGCGGACTGGGGCGCGATGTGCTCCCGTTCAAGCCGACGTTCGTCACGGTGAAGTTCGGGATGAACGACCACTCCTACCAGAAGTTCCGGCCCGACATCTTCCGGGCGTACGCGCGCAGTCAGACCGAGATCGCCAATGTGCTCGGCAAAGCCGGTGCCCGGGTCACCTTCCTGACGCCCCAACCCATCGAGGAACGACGACCGGATCCGGAGAACGACGAGCGGAACCAGTCCCTGCGGAAGTTCTCGGACGGTTTGCGCGCCGTGTCCGAAGCCACCGGCGCGGGTTTCGTCGACCAGTTCATGCCCTTCATGAAGCTCATGCTCGACGCACGGGCGGAAAACCCGAAGGCCTTCATCGGTGGCGGCGATGCCGTCCATCCCGGGCCTTCCGGCCAGACCCTAATGGCGTGGGCGGTCCTGAAGGGCATGGGAGCCACACCCCTCGTGTCCACGGCCCACATCGATGCCAGCAGCCAGACCGCGAAGACTGAGGCCTGCACGGTCTCCGGAGTGAAGCTCACCGACGGCGTGCTTTCCTTCGATCGGCTGGATGCCTGCCTCCCGATGCCCATCGATCCTCGGGCGGAAGCGGCCCTCAAGCTGGCGCCCGTCCTCGCGGAACTCAGCCGGCTCGAACTCAAGGTCACGGGCTTGGCCGCCGACAACTACGAGGTCCACATCGACGGCAAATCCGTCGGCAAGGCCTCATCGAAGGAACTGTCGGAAGGGTGGAACCTCAGCAACGCCGGCGGTCCGATCACGCAGCAGGCGCGCGAGGTCCTCGCGGCCGTGTTCGCCAAGAACGACGTGTTCTTCAACCGCTGGCGCAATGTCCAGTTGTTCAGCCTCCCGGGCTGGGCGCGCGGCGCAGACATCGAGTCCCAGCGCCAGGCCGAGATCGCACGGTTGGACGCCCAGATCGCCGAGCAGGAATCCAAGCTCGAAACCCTGCGAAAGCCCGTCAGCCATCGCTTCGAACTGAAGCCCGTCCAACCCTGACCGCGCTCACTCCTCCGGTGGCAACTCCTTCAGGAGCTTGTCCACCGCGAGGGCGTAGTCATCGTCGGGCACCTGCGACAGGAACTGCCGCAGGCGCTCCCGAGCCACCTTCAGCTCGCCCTCCAGCGCGTTGGCGAGCACGAGGGTGACGAAGAACTGGCGGTGCAGGATCGCCCGTTCTCCACCTTCCGGCATCCGTTCCAGTCCTGTCGCGACGCCAGCGAGGATCGCGCCGGGATCTATTCCCTTGGGAAACGCGCCTGCCTTGAGCCTCAACCCGAACTCCGCCATCCGCAGCGGCACCGAATCCGGATACGTCTTCAGGGCTGCGAGCACCGTTTCAATCGCTCCCGAAAGATTCCCGCGCAACATCTGGGCCTTCGCCAGGGCCAGGAGGAACCGCTCCTCCGGGTAGGCCGCCAAACGTTCGCGAAGAACCGACTCCAGCCGCCCAAGATCGGGCGGATCCGCGGACAGGATTCCCACGACGTGCAGCCCAAAACTCTGTGAACGTCGTGGGTCCAGGCGCATTGCACGCGTCGCTTCAGGCCCGACATCCGTGGCGCTGGCGCGCATCAGCATGCGGAGCAAGGCCAGGTTCTCCAGGGCCATCGCCGCCCGACGCGGGTCCGAGTGCTCGCCCAACCGTTCCAGCCGCCCCAGGTCAGCCCTGACGCGTTCCTGCTGATCCTCCGGCAACCGGCGCAGCAACCCCGTGATCCCGCCCGAATCACCCTTGGTGTCCCACGTCGCACCAAAGGCGCTACCACATTCGTGAGCGATGATCCCCGCCAGCAACCGTGGATCTTCCGGTCGCAGCTTCAGCGCCGCGCGGAGGTCCGGCAGGGACGCCGCCGGATACATCAGTGAGATCGTCAGCCGCTCACGTTCGGTCCGTGAGGTCGGCGGCTTCCGGTTGGCAGCGACAGTCGCATCCATGGACTTGACCCGCGCCCTCCAGATCAGGGGCCAGGGATCGTCCGGGGCCGATGCGACGGCCCGATCCAGAAGGGCCGTCGCCTCCCGTATCGTGGCTTCGCACTTCTGGAACCCCTCCTCTCCGCTCGGGGCCCCCAGAAACCCGACCGTCTCCGCCGAGCGCACCCATCCGCGCATGGCCAGCTCGATCAACTGGATGCCACGGCACGAAAGGGCACGCGCCTGTTTCGACTCCGCTCCGATCAGCGGTGTCAGGATCCTCAGCGATTCCTCTTCGTTCCCTTTCAGCCAAAGCACGTCAGCCAATGACAGACGCGCGTCCGCAGAGTTCGGATCCGACTCCAGCCATCGCCGTGCCGACTCCAGGGCGACGTCGCAGGACGCGTTGAACGCCTCTCGGGAGACCCGGCGCTCCAGTCGCGCAATGCGGATCAGGATGGGAGCCTCCGAAGGCTGCCCCTTCAGTCCGGAACGCAGCTCCCGCAGGACGAGCCGGACGTCGGGCACATCGTGGTCGCTGTGCCATTCCTCGACCGCGCTCGCCCCCAACTGGCCACCGAACTCAACCTTCGGAAGTTCAACCGCAGCCCGGAGGCGATCGATCATGGAGCCACTGACGGCGGCGCCGAGGCGGACCATCAGGACCGCGGTCCAGAGGAAGACGAACCCGAGCCGTCGCCAGTGTGTCACCTGCAAGGATGGGAACGCGTTCATTTGAGATCCGTATCTCGTAAACAAAGGGCCGGGACGACGGATCGTCCCGGCCCGTTCTTCGGTTTACTTCCCGATCATTCGCCTGCGCGGGCCGGTTGCGGAACCGGAGCGCTGGGATGTGCGGCGAGGTAGGCGTCGACATCCTTGGTCACCACCAACTGTCCGAACATCACCTGGCCATGGCCGGGGAACGTGCAGACGTACTCATGGATGCCCTCGGCCGCCGGTGCCTTCAGGCGCAGCACCTCGCGTTGGTCGGCGTCGAGCAATCGGGTGCCCGCCCAGACATCGGCACTGTTCGGAACGTACGCACGCCCCTGCCGATCCCGATCCTCCGGTTTCATGAGCAATGCTGCAGCCACCACGTTCTCACGGGTGCCCGGCTTCACCACCACCAGGTTGTGCGGCATGAAGTCGCCGTTCTCGACGGTGACCTGGAAGTCCTTGCCTGCCTCGACCACCAACCGCGGCGCGTCGTAGCGCATCTGCTCGCGGACGGTGCGGATGACGAACGCCGAAACCCGCAGGCCCTTCAACTCCTTGCGCAAGGCCACCGATTCCGCCGCTGGGACCACGCCGGCGAGATCGTCGGCAAACTGGATGGTCTCCACGTAGTCGCCGCTGGTGCGATCGGCCGTCGGGATCTTCGCCGCCCACGCCACCAGGGCACGGGCCGCCTTGCCTGCGGACGCCGCCGGCCAACCGGCCCGGGGAATGGAGCGGAGGCCCTGCGCTGCCGCCACGACCTGCTCACCCTTTTCCAGAAGCCCCGTCAACTGGTTGAACGTTGCCGCCGGGTCCAGGTTCATCGACACCATCGCCCGGATGGCCGCCCGTTGGATTGCTCCGACGGGATCGCCACCGACCGCGTACTGGCCCGACCGGGCCGGAGCCGGGATCTCCGACTTCCGCATCACCTCACGGCGATCCCGATCAAGGATCACCAGCGAGAACCCATCGAGACGGCGCCCCAGATCACCTTCCGTGCGGTTCCAGACCGAGACGGAATCAATCGGCTGGTCGCCACCCAGGTCCACTTCCCACCAGGGACGATCACTGCTTTCCGCCGTGTGGGTCTGCGTGCCACTGCCGAAGTCGGCATCCGTCCGGCCATCGACCGCCTTGCCGGCGTCGCCGCCATTCGAGGTCGTGGACTGACGCGCCTTCGCACCCTGGGCGACGTTGCGGCCGTTGCTCATCACCTGGACCTCCGCGAGGGTCAACGTACCGCGACGGGGCAATTCAATCCGGACGTACCGGCCGATGCCCGATCCTCGGGCCTTCGCAGCGGCAGCCAATGAAGCGGGCACGGCCGTCACCATGGGCGCCACCTTCGATTCGAGCTTGGCGCGGAAGGCCGGATCCAGGATCAGCGGCAGACCGTTCAGGACATCCACCAGCTTCCTCGGATCAGCGCCGGCGGCTGCCCACACCGCATCAAATCCATCGTCAGCCAATGCCAACGCCGCCCACGCGCCTTCACGGACACCCTGATGCCCGGAGCCCTCCGCCGCGGCCTGGACCCGCGCCCGCAAGGCCTTCACTTCCGTCGGGGATTCCGCGGCGAGCATACGGCCCAGTGCCGACGCCGAAGCCGGATCGGTGGCCGGATCATCCAAGGCATCCAGCAACGCCGCCACACGGGTCACCTTCCGCGATTGCGCCAACTCGGCGAGGGCCACGCCCCGGTCGAGATCGGAAACGTCCGGACGACGCAGGATCGTGCCCAACACGCCGGGCGTCCGCGGAAACTTGAGCAACTCCGCCGTGCTCGCCGAACGCATCAGGAATTCAACGCCCGCCGGATTGTCTGCTGCGACCGGCTTGCCCTCGGCCACGGCCTTGCGCCAGGTCGGTTCCAACTGCCGCAACGACTCCTTCAGGACGTACTCGAGGTAGTAATCCTGCGGCTTGTTCAACGAGGCCAGGGCCACGTCCACCGCACCCACCTCGTCGAAATAACTCGCGGAACGGACGGCCTCCAGACGCACCCGGGGATGCTCGTCCGCGGCCAAGCCCTTGAGCAACGCCAGTGCGTCGGGCACGCGATCGCGCCAATAGCACAGGACGCGCGTCGCCGCTGCCCGGGCCCGCGGCTCGGGCGAGGCCAGCACCTGCTTCAGCAAGGCCACATCCACCACGTTGTGCCACTGGTGGAGCCACAGGCCTTCCATGCGGTGATGCTCATACTCGGCATCCTTGCGGTCCAGGCCCGCAATCCACTGACGGGTGGCAGCCAGCACCTCGGCCGTATCCCGCGTTCCCAACTCGATCTTCGCCAATTCCCGCACGCCATCCTCAGGCGACTTCAGCAACTCCAGCAACGCTGGCACCGGCTGGCCCGCGATCTTCGGCGCCTTCAGCAGCGGCCGGCCCTCGTAGGTGATCCGGTAGATGCGCCCGTGCTGATGATCCCGGCTTGGGTCACGCAAGTGGTGCTGCATGTGACCGATGATCGGGTTGTTCCAGTCGCAGAAATAGAGCGCGCCGTCAGGCCCCGTGGAGATGCAGATCGGACGGAAGTTCGGGTCGCTGGAGGAGATCAGGTTCTCCTGCGTCTCACCCTTCAGGCCCGAGCCTTCGGGATCGACCTTCACGCGGTAGACGCCCTGGAAGCTGATGACGTTGAGATTGAGGAAATTCCCCTGGAACTCCTCCGGAAAGTGACGGCTCGAGATCATCCCCGTCCCCGGACACGGCCGCGACGGCCGGTTCCAGAAATCGCGGATGCCGGGGTGCTTGGCCGGATATGGCAAACGGCCGCTGATGGCCGGCCCGAAATAGGTGTTGTTGCCGGTCGCATCCGTCACGAAGTCATTGCCCCAACGGTCGAAGACCTTGCCGTGCGGATTCGCGAATCCGTAGGGGATGTAGGTCTCGAAGCGTCCCGTGCGCGGCTCGAAGCGGAAGATCGCCGCGTCGTCGTTGCGGACCGGCCCAAAGGCCGTCTCCACCTGCGTCCGATGAAAGACACCATCGCTGAGGTAGATCGAACCGCCGGGGTCCAGCGCCACGGCATTCGAGGTATGGTGCGAATCCGCCGAGTCCAACCCCATCAACACACGCTCGCGGTAGTCCGCCTTCCCGTCACCGTCCGTGTCCCGGACGTACCAGAGGTCCGGAGCCTGCACCAGCAGCACGCCGTCCTTGTAGAACTGGAAGCCCGTCGGCCCGTTCAGGTCGTCGATGAAATGCGTGCACTTGTCCGCCTTCCCGTCGCCATCCGTGTCTTCAAAGATCAACAGGCTGTCGCCCACCTTGGAATCCGGGGCGCGCTCGGGATAGTTCGGCCACACCGCCACCCACAACCGTCCGCGTGTGTCCCACGCCATCTGCACCGGCTGGACCAACTCGGGAAAGCGCTCCTCGGTCGCGAACAGGTTCACCTTCATCTTCGAGTGCACCGTCATCTTCGCGATGGCCTCCTCGCCGCCGAGGAACTCGTGCTTCCCATCCGGCAGCTTGCCCGGCTTGTTGCTGGTGATCTTCGTTACCTTCGGGAGGTTCGAATCATCCACCTCGATCTCGCGACCCGTCGCGGCTGCCCACACCACCTTGTCGCGGTTGGCCGTCATCACGTCGCGCACGGCCATCTCCTCCTGCATGACCTTGTAGTTGGAGACGTACGGTTCCGGGGCATTCCGGTCGCTGACGAACCCGCCCTTGCCTGGCTGGTAGGCCAGCGCCGAGCGCCCGCCATACACATTGTAACCGTCGATCGTCCGGTACCGCTGATGCCACTCGAAGTTCTTCGCGTTGATCACCGACCGAAGCTTCTCAAAGTTGGAGTCCGCCGGCTTCCGTCCGAACAATCCCTCGAAGAGCGCCGGCGCCAACGCGCGATCCCCGTCCGACGTGAGCAGGTATCCATTCACCGTCAGGGAGGTCTGCGCGGCGGCTGCCGCGGCATACGCCCGCTCGCTGGGCCCGACCAGATCGATCACGGGCACGCCCTCGCCCTTGGCGACTTCCGCCATGGCCGCTGCGTAGAGGCGCAGGTTGGCGTTCATGGTCGTCGGGTCGGCGAAGTTCGGATCCCGGTGACGTTCCTGAAGCACCGGCGTGAACAGGACCACCCTGGGGGCACCCTTGCCCGAGTAGTTCTGCCCGCGCACATGCTGGATCCAGCCCTTGAGCTCCGACCGGAATCGGTCCAGCCCCGCGGCTCCCCGGGCGGCCTCGTTGGCCCCGAAGAATCCCAGGATCACATCCGCCTGGGTCCGCTTCAGCCAATCGTCGGGACTGCCGAAGTTCTCCGACCGATGCCGCACTCCAACCTCATCACCCGCCGCTGCCAGATTCCGGAACACCAACCGGTGATTCGGAAACGCTCCATGTACCAACGCCTCAAAGTGCCCGGAATGCTGCATCCGGTCGGCCAACGCTCCACCCACGAGGACGACATGGTCCTCCGGTTTCAGTTCAAGTGCCGCTCCGTACAACCGCGCCGCTCCCATCGCTAGGATCGGCAACACACTCCACAGGCTTGCCAGGAATCGTTTCATGATTTGGTGACTCGCGACATCCTGCCGGATCGATCGCCTTCGCCAAGACTGCATTTTGGCGAACGGGCAAAAAACCACCCTCCTTCCACCATTCAGGGGGGGAAGTGGCGATCGCTCTCGCGCGAACCGCGTGCCCCCACGCGGCAGAATCATGACCGCCGCCGGGTGAGGGCACCCGGCCTTCATCATGGAGTTTTGTAGGCTGCGTGGGTCTGGAATCTGGGAACTGGAAACTCCAACTGAAGGCTGCGTGCCCCCACGCGGCGGCTTCAGGAAACCACCTGCCCCGTCACTTCAATCTTCAACCTGCCTCTTCAGACTCACCGCCACTCCTCCACCAGCAACCGCTCCGCGGACATCAACCGGTCCACGTCGATCGTCCGGACGATCTGACGCGCCGCCTCGCGCTGAAGGTTGGCTCCAAGGATCGCCGCGCGGATCGCGCGACACCTTGGCTCGGCCTTTTCCCAGTCCACCTCACCCTCCTCCATCACGGTCACGGCGCCTGTCAGGTTTCCAGCCCGCCACCGTCCGAGTGCCACGGTGACCCGGGTGAACGCATCGTGAGGCCGGTTTGCCAGCACCGCTTCCACGTTGGACAACCGCTGCTGCCCGGATCGCTGTCCCATCAGCAGGTCCAGATACACAGAACCCACCAGGAACGCAGAGTCGTCCGGGAGGAACCGGCTCGCCCGACGCAGGGCCAGCTGACCTTCAGCCAGGTTGTCCGAGGCCATGGCCAGGCGCAAAACCTGCCGACAAGCCATGATGGTGGCCGGTGGGTGTTCCGCGAGTTTCTGGTAAGCGGAAATCGATTCCTTCGGGAACCCCAACCGCTCGGCGTAGATCGCACAAAACCGCAAGGGACCGGGCGCCCGACCACTCGCCAAAACCGCTTGCTGGAGCAAACGCGCGGCCTGCTCCCGTCGGCCCGACTTCAACGCCACCTGAGCTTCCAGGCAGAACCTCAGGTGGGGCTCCACCGCCAGCACCCCCCCAGCTGCCGACATCTCCTCGGCCGCTTGCTCCGTCCGTCCCAGATCCAGCAATGCCTGCAACCTCGCCGAACGGAGGGGGACGTCCGTCGCGACCAGATTTGTCGGCATCAGGTCCAATGCCTTCACCAACTCGTTCCGATCAGCCAGGAAAGCCACCGCTTCGCGTCGGAGGACCACGTTCGTCCCCGAACTGACGTCGATCAACTCCTTCATCACCCGTTCCCGCTCGTCCGGGGAAATCCTCAGCCTCAATCCGGCCAGTACGGTGGGCTTCGCACCGAGACGTTCACCCGATCGGTACAACGTCTCCAATTCTCCCCGATCCAGCCCGCCAAACGAAAGGAACTCACTGACCGCGCTCCGCGCCCACGGGCCACTGCCCAGGGCAATCCCCCAAAGCAGTCCGCGGCCCTCCGCCTGAAACCGTTTCTCGGGGTGGGACAACAGGGTGGAACCCAGGGCGAGTTGGGCTTGCTCATTGGCCGGATCCAGGGCGATCCAACGTCGGGCCGCCTCCATCGCAAGCTGTGGTTCATCCCGGTCCCGCATGTGTTCCACCGCCAGACGCCAGACACGGGGTTCCAACGGGAGGCTCTTGGCCAGAATCTCCAACTGACGGGCCACGACATCGACGCGTCCCATCCTGTGCGCATACTCCGCATAGTCCATGCGGTCCTGATCCGAACACGCCGTGCTCCCGGCGAGTCGCTCCCAGTAGGAAAGCCCGTCCTCGCTGCCAACCATCGCGCAGAATTGTCCTGCGACACGCCAGACTTCTGGCAATCCCGGGGCCAAGGCCAACGCCATCCGCAAATCCTGGGCTGCAGTCTCCGGCTTTCCAGACTTCAATGCCGCTTCAACGATGGCGACCCGCCGTAATGCCTTCTGCTCCTTGTAGGCGGTGTAAGCGGGCCGACCTCCGAAATACCCGCCCAAGGCCAGGCCAATCACCACGATGCCGAGAATCAGCCACGGCCTCAAATGGTCGCGGAACTCCACGTCACTGTCGTCGTCCTGGATGAACTTAACCATGGCGGGATTCCAGATTACCGCCCCTGCCGCACCCGTTCCTTGCGCTCCTCGCGTTCCTCTTCCAACCGCGCCCGTTGCTGGGCCAGACGCGCCTTCAATTCATCCATCTTTTCGAACTCCTCGCTCGCCTGCGCCGATTGGATCTCATCCCCGATGCTGATCTCCACCTGTGCGATCCGGGACTTGTAGAGCGATTCGAGGTCGGCGATCTCCGCTTTCTGGGCCTCTGTCAGGGCCTTCGTCGGTGCCTGCTTCTGCAACCGTTCCATCGCCAGCTCGTACGCGGATTTCATGTCCGCACGCTAGGGAACCACGGCGCCGCCTGCAACCGTCGCGTCCCAGCCATTCGCATCAGGCCTGCGAGCGCGGGATCGGGATCGGCACCGGGTTCAGTTTCGGGATCGGTGGAATCTGTGGATAACCCACCCACCATCGACCCCAATCCCCATAATCTGTGGATGCGATCGGTGGATCCGGGTTCAATCGCCGGATGCCGCAGGTCACCTCGATTGCTGCCCCCGTGCTCGGGACCGCCATGACGGCGGTTGTTCTCAGCGCGGAGGCGCGGCGACTCCCCGCGCAGAACGTTGTCGCCCTCTCGCTTCTCTCCTTGGGATCCGCAGCGATGATCGAGGCCTGCACCGCGTTCGTCCGCCCGTTCCACCTCCCCACCAGCATCACCGCCGCGTCCCTGACGATGGCCAGCCTGGTGGCGTCGCGCGCCATCGCCCGGCTCCCGGGACCTGGCCCGAGCCACCTCTTCGTTCGCACCCTTCTCGCCGCCGCGTTGCTCGCCGGCCTCGCCAACCCGCCGGCCGGCGACGCCGGCACGATGGTTGCCGCCATCCGCATCGGTGGCATTCCCATCGCCCTGCTCCTGCTCGCCCCGTGGTGGATCAACAAACGGCTGGCCCCGGCCCGCACGCCAGACTGGGCGGGCCTCGCCGGGCCCGCCCTTCTCCTCGGCCTCGCGAGCCTCGAGTTAATCCGCGGAAATCCCGCCCTCGCCGCCTTCCAGGCCCTCGCCGGATCGGCCGTGGGGTTCTGGGTCCTCCGTGCCCTCAGGCCGTCCGACAACCCATCGTCAGCAGCACGTTCGCCCACAATGCCTGGTCCCCCGTCTGGATCGTGAGGACGTGATCCGGCGATTCCACCGCCTTGTAGAAGTCCCACTTCGGAATCGGGGTCATGCCCAGATGCAGGCCGGACTCCCGGACAATCCGTCGGAAATCACCCCACACCGGCGGCTCGCCATGCTTCGCGTAGGAATCATCCACGGGAATGCCCATGGTGTTGATCTCGTCGATCGGCACCGCCGTCAGCAACACCTGCAGAACCTGCGCCACCGTGACCAGACCCGGCGCCAGGTTCAGGCTGATGACGTGCGCGTTGGGTCCCTTCTTCGTCGCTGCCGGATAATTGCCGTCAGCAATCAGGATGCGCGAATGATGCCCCGCGCGGGCCAGGATGGCATTGATCTCGGGATGGATGAGCGTGTGCTTGAGCATGGGATGGAGTGTGGGATTGGAATGGGGATCCCGGTCCAACCACCGGGCGGGTTGTCGCTGTCGCCGACCGGTCTCCCGGCAGCACCGAACGAAAGTAATAAATCATGGATCGCCCCATCCCCAGGGCCACCCGACATGATCAGGCCCCCAACCCATCCATCCCGATACAACTCCACTGCCGTCCGCACACGATCGCCCACCGCTTCGGACAACCGACCATCCGCATAGACCCGGGCACCCAACACCACCACCACTTCCGCCGGACGCCGGTAATCGGATCGTCCCATCCGCGGGAGCAGTGCTGCGAGCACCCAAAGGCATCCCGCCACCACGAGCAAACCGGTCGCCACCCCATCTGGCAGCGAACGGATGTCCAGCCACGCAAGTTCCAGGTGGTTGGTGCCGCCAACCAGGGACGCCACCACCGCCAGCAAGGCCAACGCCCCAAGGAACCCGGCCAGCGCCCGCGACAGCGCATCGCGCAGCTCCTGACTTTCCCCTTGTGTGATCCTCGCTCCCATTTCGACAGATTCCTTCCGGTCGGCTCACCCCATCCCATTCAAGCAAACCAACGCCGATAACTCGCCAGCGTCTGGGTCATCGCCGCTGCCGCATCCGGGCGCGGCCGTACTTCCGCCGAAATCCAACCGTCGTATCCGATCTCCTTCAACGCCTGGACCACAGGCCCGACGTCCGTGTGACCAAACCCGATCGCCGCGCGATTCGAGTCTGCGAAGTGCACATGCCCCACCAGCGGACCGGCGCGGCGGAAGGCTGCCGCGATATCCGATTCCTCGATGTTCATGTGGAAGAGGTCGAGCAGCAGCCGGACGTTCTGTGTCCTCAACGTCGGCAGGTAGGCGAGGACCTCGTCCACTGTGTTGAAGAGGTTCGTCTCGTATCGGTTCAACGGTTCGAACAGCAACGGCACCCCGAGCGCATGGGCGCGCGGCCCGAGTTGGTCCAGTTCCACCTTCAGCCACCCCAGCGCCTCTTCGCGCGGCACCCCATCCGGCACCCGGCCCTGCATGGACCCAATGATCGCGGGAACCCCGAACCCGCCTGCGAAATCGATGATCGCCGCAATGAAATCCCGGGCGCACATCCGCACGTGGGGATCGGGATCCGTCAGCGAGAGCTTCCGTCGAACCCACCCCGCCCCGGTCCCCATGGCCGCCAAATGCAATCCGTGCTGCTTGAGCAATTCCCTCAGGGCAAAACCATCGAGGTCATCCGCATGCGTCGGGAAGATCTCCACCCCATCGAAGCCAGCCGCCGCCGCCTGCTGGAGCGATTCCTCCAAAGTCCCGTGCAGCACGAACGGACCCTGCCTCGCCTCCGGCACCAGACACACCGTTACCGCACATCGCGTCATCCCCGACACGATGCCGGGAATCCCCCCACCCGTGCAAGGATGCGGACGAGATGCCTCAGACAGCCACCGTCCTGTCAGCCAATCCTGTCCATCCTGACATCCTGTCTCCCCCCATTCCTTCGACAGGATGAACGGGATGGACAGGATGCGGACGAAGCGCCTCAGGCAACCACCGTCCTGTCAGCAAATCCTGTCCATCCTGTCTCCCCCCTTCCTTCGACAGGATGAACGGGATGGACAGGATGCGGACGAAGCACCTCAGGCAACCACCGTCCTGTCAGCCAATCCTGTCCATCCTGACATCCTGTCTCCCCCTTCTTTCGACAGGATGAACGGGATGGACAGGATGCGGACGAAGCACGTCAGACAGCCACCGTCCTGTCAGCCAATCCTGTCCATCCTGACATCCTGTCCTCCCCCATTCCTTCGACAGGATGAACGGGATGGACAGGATGCGGACAAAGCGCCTCAGGCAATCACCGTCCTGTCAGCCAATCCTGTCCATCCTGACATCCTGTCCTCCCCCGTTCGTTGGCCAGGATCCGGTCGGCCGGCCTCAACGTGTCGCCCAGTCGGCGCAGAGGAGCTCGGCCTGGAGGAGGACGGTGCGGACGGCCTCTTCCTGAAGATCGGGTGGGTAGCCGTACCTGTTCAGGATCCGCTTCACCATGACCTTGATCTTCGCCCGGGCACCTTCGCGCAGGGTCCAGTCGATGGTGACGCTCTTCTTCACCTGGGAGATCAACTCCGACGCGATGAGCCTGAGCTTGGCATCGCCCATTGCCTGCACCGCGCTGTCGTTGGTGGCAAGGGCGTCGTAGAAGGCAACCTCATCGTCGGTGAGGCCGAGGTCAATGCCACGCCGGGTGGCGGCTTCCATCTCCTTCGCCAGCCGGATCAACTCCTCCAGCACTTCCATCGTCGAGATGGCGCGGTTGTGGTAGGCGTTGAGGGACTTCTTGAGCTTCTCACTGAAGACCTGGCTCTGCACGAGGTTGCGCTTCGATCGGACCTTGAGTTCGTCCTTGAGCAGCTTCTCCAGCAGTTCGGCGGCGACGTTCTTGTGCTTGAGGCCGCGCACTTCGGCGAGGAACTGGTCGCTCAGGATGCTGATGTCGGGCTTGGGCAACCCGGCAGCGGTGAAGACGTCGATGACTTGCCCCTCGGTGGTGATGGCCTTGCTGACGAGCTGGCGGATCGCGGCGTCGATCTGCTCGGGCGTCTTCCGGTGGGTGCTGCCCTGCTTGGTCAACGCGGCTTGCAGCGCCTGGAAGAAGGACACGTCGTCTCGGATCTCCGTGGCTTCCTCGCTGGCGGCGCAGAGGGCAAAGGCGCGGGATAGCTCCATGACGACCTGTGCCCAGCGCTTCTTGCCGTCGTCCTGTTCCAGGATGCGTTCCTGACCGGACGGCAGGAGCTGGAGGCGCTCGGTCGGCGTGCCCGTCGTCCACTTGTCCCACCGGAAGGGATGAAGGATGTCGCAGGCGACTCCATGCTTCTCCTGCATCACAGCGATGGCCTGGGCGGTGTCGAGGGTGGTATCGCCCCGGCCGCCGCTCTCGGTATAGGTGATGAGCGCCTTCTTCAGCTGATCGGCAAGGCCGAGGTAATCCACCACCAGCCCGCCGGGCTTGTCGCGGAAGACGCGGTTCACGCGGGCGATGGCCTGCATGAGTCCGTGGCCCTGCATGGGCTTGTCGGCATACATGGTGTGCAGGCAGGGCGCGTCGAAGCCGGTGAGCCACATGTCGCGCACGATGACGATGCGGAATGGGTCCTTTGAGTCCTTGAATCGATTGGCCAGCTTGCGGCGCTTGTCCTTGCTGCGGATGTGCGGCTGCCAGTCGGGGCCGTCGTCGGCGCTTCCGGTCATCACCACTTTCACCACGCAGGCCTTGCCCTTCTCCGCTTCGGCGTCGTCGTCCTTGGCGCTGGCCCAGTCGGGACGCAGCGTGATCAGCGCATCGTACAGATCCACCGCGATGCGTCGGCTCATGCAGACGACCATCGCCTTGCCGTCCATCGCCTCCAGACGCTTCTCGAAGTGCGCAACCAGGTCGGAAGCCACGAGGGCAATGCGCTTGGGGTCGCCCACCAGGGCCTCCAGCGCGGCCCACTTGGACTTGAGCTTTTCCTTCTTCGTCAGCTCTTCGCCTTCGGTGATCTCCTCGAACTCCGTGTCGAGCTTCGGCAGTTCGCTGGCGTTCAAGCCCAGCTTGGCGATGCGGCTCTCGTAGTAGATCGGCACCGTAGCCTTGTCGGCGACGGCGCGCTGGATGTCGTAGATGGAGATGTAATCACCGAAGACCGCCCGGGTGTTGGCATCCGTCTTCTCGATGGGCGTTCCGGTGAACCCAATGAACGAGGCATTGGGCAAGGCATCGCGCATGTGCCGGGCGAGGCCGTCGATGAGGTCGTACTGCGAGCGATGTGCTTCGTCGGCGATGACGATGATGTTCCGACGCTCGGAAAGCGGCAGGAGCCTTCCATTGTGGGTAGCCGCCGAGGTCACGAGGCGTGGGTCGGTCTTCGCTCCGGACTCAGCCTCCTCACGTCGGCTGCTACCGATGTTGGGAGGCAGGAACTTCTGGATGGTGGTGAAGACAACGCCGCCACTCGCCACCGCCAGCAGTTCGCGCAGCATTTCACGGGTCGCAGCCTGATCAGGTGTCTGACCCAGGATGTCCGCGCAGCGTTGGAACTGGCCGAAGAGCTGGTCGTCGAGGTCGTTGCGGTCGGTCAGTACCACCAGCGTCGGGTTCTGCATCGCCGGATGCCGTACGACGCGTGCGGCGAAGAAGAGCATGGAGAAACTCTTGCCGCTGCCCTGCGTGTGCCACACCACACCGGCCCGACGGTCGCCCGGTTTGCCGCCGTGCATCTTGCCGGCCCAGTAGGTGCCGGCGGGATCCCGGAACTCATCCGCCATCCCGCTCGCCCGCAACGTCTCCTCCACCGCCGCATTCACCGCGTGGAACTGATGGTAGCCCGCGATGATCTTGTGCAGTGCGCCCGAGTCCGGGTCTTCCTCGAAGACGATGAAGTGGTGCAGGAGGTCGAGAAACCGCTGCCGCTCGAACACCCCGCGCACCAGCACCTCCAGTTCCAGCGCCGTCTTCGGTGCGTCCCCCTCGCCGTCGATCGTGCGCCATACCTTGAACCATTCCTGGTTCGCCGTCAGAGAACCCATGCGGGCTTGCAGGCCGTCGCTCACCACCAGTGCAGCGTTGTAGGCCAGCAGGGAGGGAATCTCCGCCTTGTAGGTTTGTAGTTGGGCATAGGCGCTCCAGATCGTCGCGTCCTCATCCGCCGCATTCTTCAGTTCGATCAGCGCCAGTGGCAGGCCGTTAACGAAGACCACGATGTCCGCCCGACGGTTGTGCTGCCCCTCGATCACGGTGAACTGGTTCACCGCCAGCCAATCGTTCGCCCGCACGTCGGTAAACGCGACGAGCACAACCTTGTCGCCCTTGATCGATCCATCAGCGCGCGGGTACTCGACCTCCACGCCATCCCGGAGCATGCGGTGAAAGGCGCGGTTCGTCTGCGTCAGCGAGGGCGTGCCCACCCGCAGCACCTTCCGCAAGGCCTCCTCCCGCCCCTCCTCGGGAATGGTCGGGTTCAGCCGCCGGATGGCCTCGCGCAACCGACCCACCAGCACCACCTCACCGTAGGACTCCCTCTCCCCGTGGGCCGGAGTGAGGGCTTCGGCCCCGAGGCTGGAGTAGCCCAACTCCCCGAACCATTCGAGGGCGGCGGCTTCGACCATGGATTCGGTGAGGGTCACTTTTTCGGTGGCTTGGGTTTCTTCGGCAGCCTTTTCAGATCCTTCGTGGCCTGCTCGAAGTCGGCGTCCACGGGGCGAGGAGCACTGGCGGTGAGGACTTTGAACTTGTCGTATTCCAGCTCGGCCTTGGCCTGCGCCATCTCGTGCGAGATCCGCCCGGCATGGGTGAGGATGTCGCGATCGTTCAAGGTCAGGAACCCATTCAACTTATCGATCCAATCCGCCATGTGCATCGGCACCCGCCGCATCGCCTGGCCTTGGGCAAAGATCAGGTATTGCTCCACGAGGTTGTTCAGCGCCTCCAACTCCGGTTCGTTCAGGTAGTTCTTGGCGATGCCGACATCCTGCTTGCGGATCACAGCTCCCCGCCAACTCGTCAGGCCGAGGTTGGGTTTCGCTGCATCCACCCGACCGTGCACGATCTCCGCTGCCGTCTGCCCGGTGATGGCCCAATGCACCTTGTTCTGCACCGTCTTGAAAAACAGCAGGCTCACCTCCTGCGTGGGATCGTAATCAATGCTCGTCGCGTAAATGTCCGTGATCTTCTGGTAGAACCGCCGCTCGGAAGTGCGGATGTCCTGAATCCGCCGCATCAGTTCGTCGAAATAATCGAAGGGCTGATCCGGATTCTTCAGCCGATCGTCATCGAGGAGGAAGCCCTTCACGATGTATTCCCGCAGTTGCCGGGTGGCCCAGATGCGGAAGCGCGTGGCCACCACGCTTTTCACCCGGTAACCCACCGAAATGATGGCATCGAGATTGTAGAAACGGGTCAGGTACTTCTTCCCGTCCGCGGCAGTGGTAAAGGAATCCTTTACCACTGAATCCAGCGTCAATTCTCCCTCGGCAAAAATGCTCTTCAGATGTTGCCCGACGTTCTGCTTCGTCGTCTGAAACAGCTCCGCCATATGCTGCTGCGTCAGCCAGACCGTTTCGCCCTCGAACCGTACGTCTATCTTTAGCTTCCCGTCCTCCGTCTGGTAAACGAGGAACTGGCCGCCGGGGGGCACTGGTGTGTTGGAATCCTTGCTCATGGGTTCAGCCTCCTTTCGGTGCATTCCAAACCTGCGAGTCCTTGCGGGTGGACCCTACCGGGAATGGCTGGCCCCAGCCTCCCCTCGATGTGCCTTCTTCCTTCTCCCACCACCGGCCCAACGGACCGCCCCAACGGGGCAAACGGTGAAAGCCCAGGGCGAAGCCCTGGGAACCTTGCGGCCAACAGGTCCCGCCCTGAAGGGGTGGAGGGAGTCGGGTCGATGAAGCGTCCGAGGGCAATGCTTGTCGCCGTGGCAAAGCGATGGAGGTGGCGGTGGGGCGGAGATGGGTTCGAGGAGATGGGTTGGAGAAATGGAGGTTCGGAATTCAGGCGTGTTGCTTGAAGCTGCCGGTTCCGCATGAAAGGAATCTGAACAGTTGGCGTGACGCATCCCTGCCTTCGCTCCGCCCCGTCAGGGGCGCCCCAAAATTAGACTCCCTCACCCGTTGCAAAGCCCCGGGATTAGTGGGCGGGCCCAGCGAGCCTGCTCCCCGAACCACTCCTGGGCGTCGGCTTCGAGGATCAATTCAATCAAGGTCATGGCGAAACTGACGAAACTTCATTCCTTTGCTGGCTTTCTTTGCTGGCGGCAACCAGAGCCGCACGCAATACTTGCATGCAAATCTGCGCAGTGTGTTGGTCTGGGTGGAAACCCGATGCCATCTGCTCATAGGGATGGACGTAATTACGAAAGTCACGGACAGCGTGACCGAACTTTTTGACGTCGAGTCTTAGGACACCAACCTCATGGGCGGTGTCGATGAGGGTTGCTAACGTCCATTCGTGAAAGGGCTTCACCTTGCCCGTGTCTTTCTGCTTTGGGCTACTTGAAGCACGATTGAACTCGGCAGGATTGTTCAAAGCGACCGACAACAGAATCCCTTCCAAGATGCTTCCGCACATGAAGATTGCGGAAAGCGAAGCCCCTGCTGCAAGGCACTCAACGGCTTCCTTAAGCCTTGCGGCTAAGATGATCTCAACAGAATGGCTCAAACCTATTCCATCCACCGAGATAGCGCCGAAGTCACGTTTGAGAAAGTCTGATTCAGTCTCTTGGTTCAACTCCCGCCCCAAAAGTCTGGCAGCAGTCCGGGTGCATTCCACAAACTGCCGGTCCGCTCGTTCGTCCTTGCCCGGTTCATTGAGATAGCGCCAAACCTCGAGCAACTTTTCCAATGCCCTACCAACGTTCGCAGGCTCTTCAACTTCCCAGAATGCACGCAGCATTTTGGCCTTTGATGTGCCGTTAAAAGCATAGCGTGGGTCGTAGATATTGATTCCCACCTCTTGCCGAAAGAATTCGGCAAACTTTGCGTGAGAGAAGTTCAGGACGTAGCCGCTTGCCATCCCAAATAGGTCTTCGAATCGTTGCTTCTCAACAGTCGAAAGGGTGCTCATTGGACAAAGCCACTCTATTTGGAACCCGGCTGGGAACCATCTCCGAAAAGTCCAAGTTGATCCTCTCCATGCGATCCGCCAATGGCGTCTGCGGGCAATGGGAACAGCGATTCGCCCATCGGATCGTGCTGCTTATGTCGCGTCTTGGCGAGTGCCTGATTCTGGACGGCGTAGCAATAGACACAGCCATGTGGGCAAGTGTCGTATTCGCCGATGTCGCGGGACTCGAAGCAGCCGCACTCCTTCCTGTTTCCCTTCAAGCACGCTTTGACCGGGCTGCCGACGACATCCGCCAGCCGGCCCGCATCCACGCAGCGCGCTTCGTAGCACCCTGGCATGATGAATTGCGGTTGGCTGCAAACGGTGAGGCGAATGCCGTGAGCGGAGGCGATGGACGCAAGTTCAGTGGCGAGAGCCTTCTTCCATTCATCGCCGGGGTCGGACCATGCGAAGCCGTGCTCCTTCGCCGCCTTTTCCATATTCCGAAGCGTCTTCTGGTAGAGGTGGGCAAACGAGATCACGACCTCGTCCGTCGCGCCTTCCAATGACTTCGCCAGCCGAGCGAAGGTGTCGATGTGGTAATCGCGAGGCGTGAGCGATGAGTTGATGATGGTGTCGTAGCGCCAGACGCAGACGCGTGGCCCAAAGGTGTCGGAAACCTGCCGCAAGTGCGCGACGGCCCTTGGCGTATCGACTACCGCTTGTTCAAGCGCCCTCGGATAGCCGTTGATGGTGTGCTGGAGGATGAATGGAAACCCTCTTTCCCTCACTTCGGTCAGGTGCTTGAGGAACGGCCCTACGTTCTTCGTCCAGAACACGATTCCCTCGGCAGTGTCCCGGCGGAGCGAAACACGAATTACGCGCCTGTTGTAGGGGTTGACCATCTTGCAATAGCCTGCCCGCAAGCGATTCATAAACCACTCTCCGTAGAAGGTGGGGATGTCCGTCTTGTAGCTGGCTGAGATGATCATGGTTCAGGGCTTTCTCACTATCCGCCACGCGGCGTCGCTCGTGCGTTTCGGCCATCCGAACTTTGTGTAATGTTCTCCAAGGTCGGTCTTCTCCTCGTTGTTTGAGAAGCTAATTTCACCCTCGGCAGACAATATGACAACCAATCCGTGCTTCTTTGCCATTCCGTCAAACCAATCGCGGAATCGGGGATCATTGTTGTCGACGAATAGCATCATCGAGCCGGACTTCATCTGCGACATGCAACGCTCGAAGAAGGGCTCTGCTGCGGCCTTAATTTTCCAAACCTCTGAGAGAAAGTAGCTCAACGTGAAGAGGTCAGCTCGCAGAAACTTCTGGTAGCTCGCCCACGTATTCGGGTCGGTAACATCCATTTGCTGGAACACCGGGAAAACCTGAAATGGCGGTTTCAGTTGGCTCGCGACATCGCTCCACGAATCACCCCACGCCCGCTCCTTGTCAAAAATGTAGCATTTCAGGCTGAGATTCGTCGCTCCAGTCTTGATCAGGTATTTGAGGATACCCAGCAGATCGCTCCCGGGACCACCTCCCAGGCAAGCCACCTCAATGGAATTCTTGGCGAGTAGATCACGCAACGCTTTCGATCGTTCGATGGTCTGCATGATGTAGTCAGCATGTGCGACTGTGTATTTGTAAATGTAGGCGAACCGCTTCACTCCGTCGCTGTAGTCGATGGGTGCGCTGGTGGCTTGTGTAAGTTTCTCATACTCCGAGGAAAGGTTCCCGATTTCCTGCTTGATTTGAGCATCCTTTATTGTGGTGTTCAGCGCATTTATAGAGGCATACGCGTCATCAAGCACCAGTTTGATTAGTTGCATCAGGTTCATGGGTTTCTTTCTGGTTGGGTTGCGGTGGACAGTGAGAGCTCACCGCTCAGCAGCTTGGGCAGCAGCGTGTCGCGCAGGGTGGCGAGGGTGCGGGATTGTTGTTTATTGTCCTCGATCTGAATGTGCGCGGCTTCAGCGAGCGACGTGAACTTCTTCACCAACTTGGCAGGCGGGACGACGAGCATGGGCATTTCGAGCGCATCCATCGGCAACATGTTGATGGTGGTGCCATTCGAGAAACCACTAATCCAGTAGTGCCAGCGAGAGTTGTTGAAGAGTTCGACGAGGTAGTGCGGGCTGAACGGTGACGTGGGCTTGTGCCGGACACGATAGATGTGGTGACTGAACAGGCCAACCGGGCCGTAACATCGCGGGACGATGGCAGCGTGTCCGATGAGCAGGTGATCGAAGCCTTGCTCGGTGTTGGTTACGATCATGTCGCCCGGTTTCAGTAGGTGCTTTTCTCGGTACTCGCCGGCGTAGTACTTGAGGCCCTCATGCTTGTAACCTCCACCTTCGTAAACGGAGTTGAGGTTGTGCATCGGCAGGCCGGTGCCGTCATCGCGCAAGCCTTCGCCTTTGTAGCTGAGTCCACGGTCCGCAGTGATGTGCGCGTCGAATCGCTCCACCTTCCAGCCTTTGGGCACGGGACCAATTGAAGATGCTTGGAACGATTCGGGAAAAGGGCGGCGGTGGCTTTATCCATTCCCTCTGGTTGTCGTCCGTCGAGTTTGGCGTGGACGGGGTCGAAATCCACGAACCAGCTCTGGAACAGCGCCCGTGCCATCGCCTCCAGCGTCGCGTTCATCCGCCGGTTCAACTCGATCTTGTCGTCCAGGGCGCCAAGGACTGAGGCGATGGCCTTTTGCTCGGGGAGGGGTGGGAGGTTGATCCGCAATGTGCGCGCCGAACCAACATTGAAGTGCTGCTGCACAGCGCCCACGAGATGGGCAGCAACATGGCCCGACGCCACAGTGTTGACGTAGTAGGCGAGGAAGCGGTTGTTGAGCTGCTTGCCGCAACGGACGATGACAAGGTCGGAGCAGTTCGCGTCAACGAGCCAGTCCGGGACTACGGAACAAGCGCCGGGCTTCCCAGTTCGGACAATGACGACATCCCCAGGTGTGAGCCGGGATTTCTGAATCCGCCGATGAAACTCCGGCGTGATAAACTTCAGGTCGTTCTTGTTGATTCGTAGCGGCTCGACGTTAAGCGAGCGCAAGAAGGGGACGCCATCGTCTACGTACTCCGACGCCATTGGGCCGACGTAGCCGACCGTTAGTTCGTCTGCGACCTCTTCGAGGGCAACATCGCGCCATTCACCCGCCATAACCCACCCCTCCCTCTTGAGCCCCGAAGGGGCGGTCTATCCAGCCCAGGGCAACGCCCTGGGTTCGATGCCAGAAAGCGTCCCCAGCCCTGAAGGGGCGTGCCAGCCGGTGTGCCGCCCTTTCAGGGCTGGATCCCATGGGGACGCAGACCCAGGGCGTTGCCCTGGGCTGGCGTGGGCCGCACCGTTGGTGCTGGAGCCGAAGAAGTCCAAGCGGCGGGAGAGGAGTGGAGCGAACAGGGCGTGCCGTTTGGCGACGAGGCGGGGGATCTCTTGATCAAATGATTCATTCATGGCCGCTCTCCTGCGTCTCAATGTCGTCGGAATCCCACATTTCGCGGTAGGCGTGGATATAGCTGGCAGTGGCTTGGGGGTTGATCTCCCAGTAGTGGCGGCAGAGGGATTTGAAGGCGGTCAGGGCATCGGGGAGGCAAGCGACGTCCAGCAAATGGTCGAGGATGTGTTCGATTTCGTGAGGGTTTCGTGAACGGTTTCCCACCAGGTGTTTTGCGATGGGGATGTAGTGGGCGGCTTTCTGTGCCAAGGCATCGTTCAGGGAGCCAACCAGGGCGATGAGAGGTTGGAGATCGGTTTCAGAGTCGCGGCGCGATGCACGCGAGGCAGGCTGAGCTTGTTTCTTGGAAGCCATGGATCGGGAAGACGGGTGAGGATCAGGCCTAGGTCCCATGATCGGCATCCTCCAGGTTGGCAGGGTTTTCGGTGGCCAGTTCCGCCTCCAGCTCCTCGATGCTGGGCAGATTGGTCTGGAGCGGCTCTGGGAGCGACTGAAGGAGTTGGAACTCGGCGATGCCCATGGGCTTGGTGGTATCTCGCAGTGCGTACTCAGCCACGATGCGGTTCTGGCTTTTGCAGAGCAGCAGGCCGATGGTGGGTTGGTCGTCGTGGGTCTTGATCTGTGAGTCCACGGCGCTGAGATAGAAGTTGAGCTGGCCGACGTGCTCGGGTTTGAACGCACTGCCTTTCAGCTCGATGACCACGTAGCACTTCAGCCGGGTGTGGTAGAAGAGCAGGTCGATGAAAAACTCATCGCCGCCGACTTCCAGCCGAAACTGACGCCCCACAAAGGCAAAGCCGGTGCCCAGCTCCAGGAGGAATCGGGTGATGTGGCGGACCAGGGCGTTTTCAATTTCCCGTTCGTGGGCGTCGTCGGCGAGGCCGAGGAAATCGAAATTGTAGGGATCCTTGAGGGTTTCCTGAGCCAAGGCGGACTGCGGGCGTGGGAGGCGGGAGGAGAAATTGGTGACAGCGGCACCCTGACGCTGTTTGAGGCGGGTTTCGATATTGCGCTTCAGGGTATCCCGCGACCAACCGCCGGCCACCGCATGAACGGCATACCATTCGCGATCCGCGGGTTCTGCCTTGGTGAGGAGGGTGACAACGTGGAACCAGGGCAATTGGTCAGCAGGCTGCTGACCAAATCGCGGGCCGGGCGGGTCCGCCAATGGTGGAGCAGGACAATGCTCCGCGAAGAAACGCATATATTTGATGTTGCTGGTCGAGAATCCCTTGATGTCCGGGAAGGCAGCCTTCAGGTCGTCGGCGATCCTGGATATGACCTTTGATCCCCATCCGTGCCGGGTTTGGCGCTCCAGAATGTCACACCCGATGCTGTGGTAGAGGCGGATCACCTCGAAATTGACCGCCAAAGCGGCGCGGCTACGGGCGGACTGGATGCGGGATTTTACCTCGGCAAGCCATGCTGCGTAGTCGGAGGGGATGATGTCAGACGGCATAGCCTAAGCCCTGCAGATTGCGTTTGATTTGCGTTTCGAGTTTGGCCGATTCCGCAAACTGGCCCTGCAACTCCGCGACCAGCCTTGGCATCTTCTCCTCGAACGGCTCCCCATCGTCCTCGACCTCCTCGGCACCGACATAGCGGCCGGGCGTGAGAACGTATCCGTGGGCGGCGATTTCGGCGGTGGTGGCGGATTTGCAGAAGCCGGGGATATCGGAGTACTCCCGCAGAGGCGCAGTGGCGCGGAGGGATTCAGCCGCACCCGGCTTCTTCTTCTCCGCGTTCTCCGCGGCTCCGCGTGACACATTCTCCCCTCTCCACGCGTGGTACGTGGACGTGATCTTCTCCAGATCCGCTTCGGTCAGTTCCCGGTGCACGCGATCGATGAGCGTGCCCATCTTGCGGGCATCGATAAACAGCGTCTCGCCCCTACGGTCTCGAAGCTGTTGACCCTCACCCCCGGCCCCTCTCCCAGCGGGAGAGGGGGAGCGTCCGGATTTGTTCTTCGCGAGGAACCAGAGGCACACGGGGATCTGCGTGCTGTAAAAGAGTTGGCCAGGGAGGGCGACCATGCAGTCGACCAGATCGGCCTCGATGATGGCCTTGCGGATATCGCCTTCGCCGGACTGGTTGGACGACATGCTCCCATTGGCCAGGACGAAGCCGGCCATGCCCTGTGGGGCGAGGTGATGGATGAAGTGCTGCACCCAGGCGAAGTTGGCGTTGCCCTTGGGCGGGACGCCGAACTGCCAGCGCACGTCGTCGTCCTTGCGGAACCAGTCCGAGTCGTTGAAGGGCGGATTGGCGATGACGAAGTCAGCGCGCAGATCCGGGTGCAGGTCGCGTCGGAAGGTGTCGGCGTGTTCCGGGCCGAGGTCGCCTTCGATGCCGCGGATGGCGAGGTTCATCAGGGCGAGGCGACGGGTGGTGGCGTTGCTCTCCTGACCGTAGATGGAGAGGTCGCCGATGCGTCCGCCGTGTTCGAGGACGAAACGTTCGGACTGGACGAACATGCCGGCGGAGCCGCAGGCCGGGTCGAGGATCCGGCCCTTGTAAGGCGCCAGCATCGCTACGATCAGGCGCACGATGCAGGACGGGGTGTAGAACTGGCCGCCGTTCTTGCCTTCGGCGGAAGCAAACTGGGTCAGGAAATACTCATACACGCGCCCGAGAACGTCCTGGGCCCGGTTCGCCTTGTCGCCGATGCCGATGGTGCCAATGAGGTCGATGAGTTCGCCGAGGCGGTGTTTGTCGAGGCCAGGGCGGGCGTAGTCCTTGGGGAGGACGCCCTTGAGGCGCGGGTTGTCGCGTTCGATGGCGACCATGGCATCGTCGACGGTCTTGCCGATGGTGGGCTGCTTGGCGCTGGCCTGGAGGTGGGACCAGCGGGCCTCGGTCGGCACCCAGAAAACGTTCTCGGCCTGGTATTCGTCCGGGTCCTCGGGGTTGGCCCCGGCGTAATCCGGATGGTTGGAGGCGAGGAGGGAGCGGTGTTCCTCGAACCGGTCGGAGATGTACTTGAGGAAGATGAGGCCGAGGACGACGTGCTTGTACTCCGCCGCGTCCATGTTGTTGCGCAGCTTGTCAGCGGTGATCCACAGCTTGGCTTCGAAGCCGAGGTTCGCGGTGGCGTCGGCGGGCTTGCTGGAGGGGTTGCGGGCCATGATCGCGGGCAGTCGGGTTCGGGTCAGAGGACGTTGTCGTTCCGGTTCTTGCGCTTGGGATGGAAATTAGGCGTCGGGTGAAAATGCCGCACGACAAATTTGCGGGGAGCTCGATGCCGATCCCGATGCCGACGCGATGCCGGGAATCCCCCCCGCCCCTGCACGAACGGGCTCGACCAGGCAGCAAGGAGGCAACGCCAACCGCCGCTCCCCAGCCACCCCATCCTGTCATCCTGATCCTGTCCTGTCTTCCCCCTTCTTTCGACAGGATGAACGGGATGAACAGGATGGGGACAAAGCGCCTCAGGCAATCACCGTCCTGTCAGCCAATCCTGTCCATCCTGTCATCCTGTCTCCCCCCATTCCTTCGACAGGATGAACGGGATGAACAGGATGGGGATGCAGGGTTCCTGGGAATTGCTGTCACGCCACAGCTGCATCCTGTCCATCCTGACATCCTGTCTTCCCCCTTCTTTCGACAGGATGAACGGGATGGACAGGATGGGGATGCAGGGTTCCTGGGAATTGCTCTCAAACCACGGCTGCATCCTGTCCATCCTGACATCCTGTCTTCCCCCTTCTTTCGACAGGATGAACGGGATGCACAGGATGGGGATGCAGGGTTCCTGGGAATTGCTGGCACGCCACAGCTGCATCCTGTCCATCCTGACATCCTGTCTCCCCCATTCCTTCGACAGGATGAACGGGATGGACAGGATGCGGACAAAGCGCCTCAGGCAATCACCGTCCTGTCAGCCAATCCTGTCTTCATCCGCAAAACGGGATCGTCACCCGGCGCATGCCAAGGTTTGCAACGGAGCATTCCTTCGCGGCAACCTTCCTGTCGCACCGCAACACCGCCGTCGTGGTGAAATGGCAGACACAGGGGACTTAAAATCCCCTTCCCGCAAGGGAGTGTGGGTTCGATCCCCACCGACGGCACCACCCCGGGCAGTGCATCGATCCGCAGGTGGCGCCGATTCCGCAGATAGGCAGGTGGAAATGCCGGGATCGCCCCACGGACGGGGTCTCACCATCCGCGTGATGGACCTGCTTTATCGAAACCCACGATCATCTGCGCGATCTGCGCCATCTGCGGATCCAACACCGTCGCGGGGTTCAATCCTCGCTGGGCACCGGAGCCACCACGGCGGCCGGGACGTGCACGGCGATGAACGCCGCGGCTTCCTGTCGAATGCGTTCCTGTTCGGCAGGTTCCTTCTTGCGCCAGCTCTGGACCATGACCGAGACGCGCGGATTGGCGCGGAACCGATCCTCGTGCCGCGCGAAGAAATCCCAGTAAAGCACGTTGAACGGACACGCCTCGGGACCGGACTTCACCGTGGGCCGATACCGGCATCCGGTGCAGTAATCGCTCATCTTGGAGATGTAGGCTCCGGCGGCGGCATACGGCTTGGTGGCCATGTACCCATTGTCCGCGTGGAGGGCCATGCCGACCACGTTGGGGGCCATGACCCAATCGTGCGCGTCGACGTACATCTCGGTGAACCACCGCAGGGCCTCGGACGGCTTGATCCCGGTCAACAGCATGAAGTTCCCCAACACCATCAGGCGCTGGATGTGGTGGTTGTATCCGGTGGCGCGCACCTCGCCGAGCACCTGGCGGAGACAGTTGAGATCCGTTTCACCGGTATAGAACCAGGCCGGAACGGGGCGATCGGCTCCGAGTCCGTTCATGTCGACGTAGCCGGGACCCTTCAGCCAATAAACCCCGTTGATGAACTCGCGCCATCCGATGATCTGCCGGATGAAGCCTTCGGCGGAGGCCAGCGAAAGAGTCCCCTTGCGGAAGGCGTCGAGGGCGGCCTGCACGCATTCCATGGGGCGGAGCAACCCCAGGTTCAGCATCGGTGTGAGCACCGAATGGAAGAGGGTCGGTTCGCCGGTGAGCATCAGATCCTCGTACGGCCCGAAGCCATCGAGGCGCTCGGTCACGAAACGTTCGAGCCAGGCGAGGGCTTCGGTCCGGCTCACGGGCAGCCAGAAATCCGCGGCGTTGCCGGGATGCTGCGGGAACAATCGCGCCACCGTCTCCATCACACCGCGGGTGATCTCGTCGGGTTCGACCCGGATGCGGTCCTTCGGCCGCGGCCGACCGGCCTTGGTCCATTCGGCGACGGTTTTCCGGTTCTCGGCATCGAGGTTCCATTCGCCGCCGGTGGGGGTGCCATCGGGTTCCAGGAGGATCCCGAGCTTCTTCCGCATGCGACGGTAATGGTTCTCCATGAGGAGCCGGGGGGCATTGCCGGCCCATTTCCGGAACTCCTCGCGACCCACCAGGAAGAGGTTGCCCTCGACCCATTCGAGGCGGAATCCGACCTGCCGGGCGAGGCGCGGCAGGGCCTGGGTCATCTTCCAGTCGCCTGCTTCCATCACGCGGACGCGGTCGGGACGGAAGGCCCTGAGGTGCTTCCGCAGGGCATCGCCGTACGATTCCGTATCCTCAAGGGTATGGTAATCAACCTTCCAACCCGCGGCTTCGAGCGTCTGCCGGAAGTGCCGCATGGCGGCGTAGATGAGGATCAGCTTGTGCTGGTGATAACGGAGGAAAGAGCCCCGGGATCGGGACTCGACCAGCAGGACAACCGTGTCCTTGGGATCGCACGCCGCGAGCGCGGCGTTCTCCAGCGTCAATTGATCCCCGAGCACCCAGACGGTCGTCATTCACCGCAGGGTGGACTTTTTATCGCGCCACGCCAACCGTCGTCCTTGGAGAACTGAGGGCTTGGAGAAGTTGCCAGTTCCCAGTCGCCTGCGCGGCCTACAGGCCAGAAGTTTCCAGTCGCCAGTTCCCCAGCCTCGTTACCTCGTCGGCTACGATCGTAGCAGACGACGTGAGGAGGCTGGGGAAGGAGTGTCCAGTCGCCCCCTGACCTTCGCCTCGTGACCTCGTCGGCTACGATCGGGAAACTGGCATCTGGGAACTGGAAACTTGCATCTCCTCTTGCCCCCTGCGTCCGCCCCCCTAGAAAAGCCCCACAAATTGAATATGTCCGATTCTGCCACGCCCGCCGCGCCCGTTGTTCCCACGGATTTCATCCGGGACATCGTCGCGGCCGACCTTGCCTCCGGGAAGCACTCGCGGATTGTCACCCGGTTCCCGCCGGAACCGAACGGCTACCTCCACATCGGCCATGCCAAGTCGATCTGCCTGAACTTCGGTATCGCCCGGGAGCACAACGGCCAGTGCAACCTGCGCATGGACGACACCAATCCCGCCAAGGAGGACGTCGAGTACGTGGAATCGATCCAGGAAGACGTCCGCTGGCTCATTGGCGGGTGGGCGGACCAGACGATGGGACTGAAGCCGCTGAAGGCGACGCCCTCAGCGCATGAGACGGCGGACGGCACCGATTACTACCTTCCGGCGGTGTTGCCCGGATCGGCGGGCGGCGTCCCGCTGGAACCCTTCTTTGCCTCGGCCTACTTCCAGCAGATCTACGAATTCGCCGAGCGCCTCATCCTCAAGGGCAAGGCGTACGTCTGCGACCTCACCCCCGAGGACACCGACAAGTACCGCGGCGCGCCCGACCGTGCCGGCGTCGACAGCCCCTACCGCACGCGTTCCATCGAGGAGAGCCTCGAACTGTTCCGACGCATGCGTGACGGCGAATTCCCCGATGGGAAGCGGACCCTGCGGGCGCGGATCGACATGACCTCGCCCAACGTGTGGTTGCGGGACCCGATCCTCTACCGCATCCGCCACACGGAACATCACCAGACCAAGAAGGCCTGGTGCGTGTATCCGATGTACGACTTCGCCCACTGCATCAGCGATTACCTCGAAGGCGTGACCCATTCCATCTGCACGCTGGAGTTCGAGGTGCACCGACCGCTGTACGACTGGATCCTGACGAGCCTGGAACTGGCCCGTCCCCTGCCCCACCAGCACGAGTTTGCACGCCTGAACCTCGGCTACACCGTCATGAGCAAGCGCAAGCTGCTCCAGTTGGTGAACGAGAAGATCGTGGTCGGATGGAACGACCCGCGCATGCCGACCATCTCCGGACTCCGCCGCCGAGGCGTGTCGCCCGAGGCCCTCCGGGATTTTGCCTACCACATCGGTGTCACCAAATACAACGGGCTCACCGATGTCGCCGTGCTGGAGAAGGCCATCCGCGACGACCTCAACAAGCGCGCCCAACGCCGCATGGGCGTCCTGCGTCCGGTGAAGTTGGTCCTGACCAACCTCCAGCCCGACGAGGTCGTCCCCTGCGAAGCCGTCAACAACCCGGAGGATCCCGCCTCGGGAACCCGGACCCTTCACCTGACGCGCGAGGTGTACATCGAGCACGACGACTTCATGGAGACGCCGCCGCCCAAGTTCTTCCGGTTGCGCCCGGGCGGCGAGGTGCGCCTCAAGTACGCCTGCATCATCCGCTGCGATTCCGTGGTGCGTGACGCCTCCGGCGCGGTCACCGAGATCCATTGCTTCGCGGATCTCACGACCCGCACCGGCGAACCGAACTGCGGCCGCAAGGTCAAGGGCACGATCCACTGGGTCTCCGTGACGAAATCCGTGACCGCCGAGGTCCGGCTGTATGACCGACTGTTCACCGAGGCGGAGCCCGAGAAGGACGGCCGGGACTTCAAGTCCGTGCTGAATCCCCGGTCGCTCGAGTTGGTGACCGCGCATCTCGAACCTTCCCTCGCCACGGCCACGGCCGCCGATCGATTCCAGTTCGAGCGACTCGGGTACTTCTGCCTCGACGTCGACTCCACGACGGAGAAACCCGTCTTCAACCGGACGATCTCGCTGAAGGACTCGTGGTCGAAGGCGCAGGGCTGAGCCGGGGGCGAGCTTATCGAAACAACCCCCGCCATGCCGTCGACGGAAGCGACCCCGGTGCCCGCAGGGAACCGGACGCACCGCATCCTGCTCTCGACGCTGAATGCCAAGTACCCGCACGCCGCCTTCGGCTTGCGGTACCTGATGGCGAACCTCGGTGAACTGCAACCGCTCGCGGGCATCCGGGAATTCGACATCAACCAGCGTCCGCTGGACATCGCCGAGGAGATCCTCGCCCATCGGCCGTCCATCCTCGGGCTGGGCGTGTACATCTGGAACGTCCGCCCCACGACCGAGCTGATCGCCATCCTGCGACGGCTCGATCCGGAACTGGTGATCATCCTCGGCGGACCCGAGGTCAGCCATGAAACCAACGGCCAGGAGATCACCGCGCTCGCGCACCACGTCATCACGGGGGAGGCCGACCTCGCCTTCGCCGATGCCTGCCGCCGGTTGCTGGCCGGGGAAACCCTGCCGCAACGGATCGATGCTCCCCTGCCCGATCCCGCCATGCTCGCCCTGCCCTACGCGCTCTACAACGAACGCGACTGCGCCCATCGCGTGATCTACGTCGAGGCCTCGCGCGGATGCCCCTTCACCTGCGAGTTCTGCCTGTCGTCCCTCGACATTCCCGTACGCCAGTTCCCACTGGACCGCTTCCTCGACGCGATGCAATCGCTGCTCGATCGCGGCGTGCGGCAGTTCAAGTTCGTGGACCGGACGTTCAACCTGCATCCGGTGGTGTCGCGACGCATCCTGCAGTTCTTCCTCGAACGGATGTCGCCGGGGCTCTTCGTCCACTTCGAGATGGTCCCGGACCGCTTGCCGGAACCCCTGCGCGAACTGATCGCGCAGTTCCCCCCGGGATCGCTCCAGTTCGAGGTGGGCATCCAGTCCCTCAACCCGGAGGTCGAACGCCTCATCAGCCGTCGTCAGGACCACGCCCGGATGGAAGACAACCTCCGCTGGCTGCGGGCGCACTCCGGGGTCCACGTCCACGCCGACCTGATCGCCGGGTTGCCGGGCGAATCCATCGAGAGTTTCGCGGCCGGGTTTGATCGTCTGCTGGCGTTGGGGCCTCAGGAGATCCAGGTGGGCATCCTCAAGCGCCTGCGCGGAACGCCCATCATCCGACACGACGCCGAGTGGGCCATGGTCTACAGCCCGCACCCACCGTACGAGGTGCTGCGGACGCGTCTTGTCTCCTTCCACGACCTGGCCCGGATCCGTCGGTTCGCCGCCTTCTGGGATCTGTTCGGCAACAGCGGCAATTTCGTCACGTCCCTGCCGCTCCTGTGGAACGTCGGTGGCTCCGTGAGCGCATCTGGGATTCCGGGGACGGAGGAAGGAGTGTCGGGCGCATCCCCGTTCGCCGCCTTCATGACCTTCGCGGACGCCCTGCATGCGCAGGGTGTCCGGACCAGTGGCATCGCGCTCCCACGCCAGTACGAACTCCTGGGACGTCACCTGCTGCTCCGGAATCCGGAAAGTGAGACTGCGATCCTTGGGTGCCTCGCTGAAGACTATCGGCGCCCCGGCCGACGCGACCTCCCGCCGTTCCTGTCGAAGGCCGGACAGGAAGCTGGAAACTCCCGACAGCCCGGGGCACAGCTGCCCCCACGGCAGTCACGCCATCTCCCGCGGTCCGAGTCCCAACGGGCTACCTCGCCGTAACCATACAGTGATGACGGCGAATGACTCGCCAAGGCGCGAAACCGCGGAGAGGGAAAGCCGCAAAAATCAAAAGAACACGCAAAGAGGGGAATGATGGGCGCAGATGATCGACGCCGCTTGAGTTCTTGGTTTCTTCCCACTTTTGCCTCACGCGAAGCCGCGAAGATCGCGAAGAAGGCCTCCAACGCCAACGGCGTTGAGCCCTCCAGCCCAGCGGTTGGCCGAGGAACGAGGCCTACCCTGGTCACCCCGCCCCATCGGATCCCAACCGCAACGCGGTTGTGGCCCGGCACGGATCCGGAGACTGGAGCCTGGCCACCGGGAACTCCCGAACCACCTTCGCCCGAAACCTTCCCCGCCCCCCGCCCATTTGCATCCGCACGTCGCATATGCGACATGCCGTTGCAACTCCGCCCCACACGTTCCGTCCATCTCCGTCTCCCCAAGTGAGCCATGGCTACCGGTTTGCGTCGTTGCGAAAGCACAGCTCGATCACAGCAAGGAAATCAGGTTCACGCCGAGGCGCAGAGACGTGGAGAAAGTGGGCCTTTCAATCGCCGTCATCGAGCAACCATGCGGTGCCCCCCTTCACGGCTGCCCACGCCCACTTTCCAGTCCCTGTCAGCGTCCTTGCGCCTACCACTGAACTGCGGACCCGTTCGTTGGGTAGGAGCCATGGAGCTGTAGGCCGGGTGCCCTCACCCGGCGCATGCATTGAGGGCTGTAGACGAGCCGCAGACTGCCAGTTCATTGCTGCAAGGAACCCATTCCGTAGAGGGTTGGTTCTCCGCGCGAGATCCCTACTGATGGATACGCCTGGGTTCATTCTTCACTGCACCTCCGAGGTCAAAGATGATCTTGACCCGCAGGGACCCTCCTGAGGCGTCGCCGTCCGTCAGCACCCGTCGGACCCTTGGCAACTCCGAGAGCAATCTTGCCCTCGCCGCCAGCGAGTATTCGGATGGCACGGCATACACGCGCACGTCACGGCCGGGACCCAGACAGGAATCCGCCACCTCCATCAAGATCACCTCTCCGAGAGCCGCGATCTTCTGCTTCCATTCCGAAGCCCAGTACTCATCGCGCCATGAGAACCACAACTGTGCGCCCTCCAGTCCGGGGACGCTGCCCAAGGCAGCGACGATCGCCTGTGCTCCCAGGGGATAAGAGTACCCCTTTGGCAACCGCTGCTTCATTGCTGTTGGGATGAGCATGCCAGATTGCTGAGAGCTGAAGTTTCCCGAGAAGCAGAACTCCAACGGTTGGCCGCCTAAGATTCGATGGGGCGCATCTTGACACTGCCCCCTTTTGGAAAGGATTCGGGGCGGCGATGTCCTCATCGCCATTGGGAATGGCTTTGGAACGGCGACGAGGACGTCGCCACCCCGTTGCTTGGGGGCAGTGTCAAGAGGCGCCCGATTCGATGACCTCTCCGGGAACATCGGAGACACGACCACGGCATTTCTGCCTGAAGACCTTCCTGCTTGGATCGCGTTCATCAAACAGAACTCGATGTGACCAAGCCCGCCGGCCTTGGCCGCATCCCTTCGCCATTTCTCGGTCCATTTGGCGCAGAGCTTCTTGAGCGAAAGAACGTCCAGCTTGGAAAGAGCCGTTGATTCGACCCCTTGGTTGTCCCGGTTGAAGTAATGATCCCTTCGCATCTGGACCACGGTGACATGGAAGCTTCTGGACATGGCTTGTTCAAACACCGTCCGGGCGTGGCTTCAAGACCATCTTCACGGGTTTCTTGCCCCGTGAAGCGCCTGTGCGTTGGCCGTTGGCGAGGTCCATGAACTCGGTCTGTGAGCGGCGCGCGACACCGCCCTTCTTGCGCACCGCCGGGGCGTAACTGCCATCCGGTTGGAGCATGCGGGCCTTGGCGGTGTCCGCCAATTGCCGTGCCAGGATCTCCTCGATGATGCGCTCGCGCAGGACACCGTCCTCCACCGGAAAGACCACCTCGATCCGCTTGAAGAAGTTCCGCGGCATCCAATCCGCGCTGCCGATGTAGACCTCGGGGCGACCGCCATTGCCGAACTGCCAGACACGGCTGTGCTCCAGGAAACGGTCAATGATGCTGCGCACCTGGATGTTCTCGGACATGCCCTCGATCCCAGGACGCAGGCAGCAGATGCCGCGCACGATGAGGTCGATCTCGACGCCGGCACGGGAGGCCCGGTAGAGGGCCTCGATCACGTCGGTGTCCACCATCGAGTTCATCTTGGCGACGATCCGCGCGGGAAGCCCTTCGCGGGCATGGCTGGTCTCGCGGTCGATCAACTCGACGACGCGATCGTGCATCTGGAACGGAGCCACGAGCAGGCGTCGGGTGCCCTGGAACTGGCAGATGCCGGTGAGCAGATTGAAGAGGTTCGTGACGTCATCGCCCAGTTCGGGCCGGCAGGTCAGCACACCCAGATCGGTATAGAAGCGGGCCGTGTTCGCATTGTAATTGCCCGTGCCCAGGTGCACGTACCGTCGGATGCGGTCTTCATCCGCGCGGACGACGAGCGCGACCTTGCAGTGGATCTTGAACCCGACCAACCCGTACACGACGTGAACCCCGGCTTCCTCGAGGGCACGGGCCCAGCGGATGTTGTTGGCCTCGTCGAAGCGGGCCTTCAACTCGACCACCGCGGTCACCTGCTTGCCGTTCTTCACGGCGCGCATGAGGGCACCCACGATCCGGGCATCACCGCCCGTGCGGTACAGGGTTTGCTTGATCGCCAGCACCTTGGGATCCGCCGCCGCCTGTTCCAGGAACCGCACCACCGTCTCGAAACTCTCGTACGGGTGATGCATGAGGTGGTCGCGCTTCCGGATGGCGGCGAAGAGATCCTCCTCATCACGGACGGAGACGGCCTGGGCGGCGATGAACGGGGCATCGCGGAGTTCCGGCGAATGATCCCCTTCGCAGATCGCCATCAGGCGGGTGGGATTCAACGGCCCATCGACCAGGTAGAGGTCGTCCGCCGTCAGTTTCAGCGTCTCGAGCAACTCCTGGCGGATGTCCAGCGGGCAGTCCTTGTCGACCTCGAGGCGTACAGCCTCGCCCTTGCGTCGGTTGTGGAGCTCGGCCTCGACAGCGTTGAGCAGGTTGGCGACGTCCTCCTCGTCGATGTAGAGCTCCGAGTTGCGGGTGACGCGGAACGCCGACCACGCATCCAGCTCCGTGCCCGGAAACAGATCCACCAACCGGCTGCCGATGAGATCCGCCAGGAAGACGTAATCCTGACGGCCGTCGTCCCGTGGCAATCGAACCAGCCGCGGCAGCACACGCGGAACCTGCACGATCGCCAGACGCCGTTTCACCTCCCCGTTCTGTGTCGCCGTCACCCGTGTGATCAGGTTGAGACTCTTGTTCAGCACCTGCGGAAAGGGGTGCGACGGATCGACCGCCAGCGGCGTGAGCACCGGATACACCTTCTCACGGTAATAGGCGTCGATCCAGGCCCGGTCCGTCGTTCCCAGCAGGGCGGGATCGAGGAACTGGATGCCGTGCTCGGCCAACTCGGGAACCAGGGAATCCCGCCAGCAGCCGTAGGCCGTGTCCACCAGGGCCCGGACCCGCCGCGTCACCGCCCGCAGCGTCTCCGACGCCGTCATGCCGTCCGGAGAACGCTCCACGACATCGGACTCGATCTGCTGCTTGAGTCCGGCGACACGCACCTCGAAGAACTCGTCGAGGTTCGAGTTCGTGATGCAGAAGAACTTCACGCGCTCGAGCAACGGCACCGACGGATTCAGGGCCTCGTCGAGGACGCGCTGGTTGAATTCCAGCCACGACAGTTCCCGGTTCAGGAACGGCGACAGCGACACTTGTTTCGACGGCGATTTGGACATACGCGGCGGCTGCACCCTACCGATGAATCCCGCCATGGCCAACAGCCCAGTATCCAACTTCGGAAGGAGGAGGCGACGTCGAAGTCGTCCACCATGACAGGATCGCCAGTCTGGCATTGATCCAGGATCGGACCAGGAGCAGGGTTCAAGTGTTACCCCGTCCACCGATGCAAGCCGCCCTCCGCCACTGCCTCGCCTGGTTTCCGCTCCTGGCGGCCGCCATGGCCATGGCTGCTGGGCCGGGGAACCCTGGTCCGGAGGGGTGGGTCAACCTCCCCAAGCTGCGTTCCCGCGGTCCGATCCGCGACACGGAACGTCAATGGTGGGCCATCCAACCGCTCTACCCCGGAAGCCCTCCCGCCTCGACCTCCGAAGACGTCCACCCAATCGATGCCTGGGTCCGCACGTCCCTGACGGCGACCGGCCGAACCCTCGCGCCCCCGGCCGCCCCCAGTGTCCTGATCCGGCGGATGACCTTCGATCTCCTCGGCGTCCCGCCCACACCTTCCGAAACAGCGGCCTTCGAAACTGCCTGCGCCACGCTGGGCCGCGAAACCGCCGTTGCCTCGCTGGCAGATCGACTCCTCGCCTCGCCGGGTTACGGCGAACGCTGGGCCCGGCACTGGCTCGACCTCGTCCGGTATGCGGAGTCGGACGGTTACCGGGTCGACGACGGCCGGCCCGAGGCGTGGCGTTACCGCGACTGGGTCATCCAGGCCCTCAACCAGGACCTGCCCTACGACCAGTTCGTCCAGGCCCAGGTCGCCGGCGATGAACTCTGGCCCGAAGACCCCCTCCGCGCCCGCGTCGCCACCGGCTACCTCCGTCACTGGATGTACGAATACAACAATCGCGACGCCCGGACCCAGTGGCAGACCATCCTCAACGACATCACGGACGTCACCGCCGATGTGTTCCTGGGCATGGGCCTGCAATGCGCCCGTTGCCACGACCACAAATACGATCCGCTCCTCCAGAAGGACTACTTCCGCCTTCAGGCGTTCTTCGCACCGATCCAACCCCGCGAGGACCTGCCCGTCGCCACCACCGCTGAGATCGCGGATTACGAACAACGCCTCGCAGCGTGGAAGCTCGAGGCCGCCGGATTGCTATCCGAGATCGAAGCCCTCGAAGCCCCTGTCCGCGTGCGCGCCGAGGAATCCGCCGTCTCGAAGTTCCCCGAGGACATCCAGGAACTGCTCCGACGCCCTCGCGAGAAGCGGAGTGTTCTCGAACACCAGATCGCCGAACTCGCTTACCGGCAGGTGACCTACGAGTTCGATCGGCTCTCCACGCACTACAAGAAGCCCGAGAAGGAGGCCATCACGCCGCTCCGCGAGAAGCTCCGGGAGTTCGAGAAACGCCGCCCTCGCCCCCTGCCCCGCGCACTGACCGTCACGGATGTCGGTCCCGAGGCACCCGTGGTGCGCATGCCCCGGGGCGATGCCGAAGTGGTGGAACCCGGCGTTCCCTCCGTCATCGACGCCCGCCCCGCGACCGTTTCACGGACCGGACTTCCCGCATCCACCACGGGCCGACGCTCCACCCTCGCCCGGTGGATGACCGACCCGGGCAATCCGCTCACCGCCCGTGTGATCGTCAATCGGCTTTGGCAGCAACACTTCGGCACCGGCCTGGCCGCAAGCGCCAACGACTTCGGAACCCTCGGCGAACGTCCGTCCCACCCTGAACTGCTGGACTGGCTGGCCGGGGATTTCATCCGATCCGGGTGGAGCCTCAAGCATGTCCACCGCCGGATCGTCACCAGCGCCACCTACGGTCAGGCAGCGGCCCGTCCTCACCCGGATGGGTCCGTGCCCGACGCCCGTCGCCTCGAAGGGTTTCCCTTGCGCCGTCTTGATTCAGAACAACTCCGCGACGCGCTGCTCGCTGTCTCGGGAGAACTGGATCCACGCGCCGGAGGGCCCGCCGTCGATGGTGCGGTCCCACGTCGCTCGGTGTACACGCGCGTCCTGCGCAATCGCCGCGACCCCTTGCTGGGCGCCTTCGACAGCCCCGAGCAGTTCTGCAGCACCGCCCGCCGCAATACGACCACGACGCCCACGCAGGCATTGCTGATGCTCAACAGCGAATTCGTCGAGCAACGCGCCCGCGCGCTTGCTTCCCGCATCGAGGAAGGAACCGGGGCCGAACCGGCCGCCCAGGTGAACGCCGCCTTTCGCAGCGCCTACGGCCGTTCCCCCTCTCCCGACGAACTTCGGGATTCGACCGAATTCCTCCAGACCCGCAGGGCGGCCATTCCGCGCGACACGCCGCATCACCTGTCGCCGTATCGTCCCGACCGGCAGGCGCTGGCCGACCTCTGTCACGCGCTCCTCAACAGCAACGAATTCCTGCACGTCGACTGAACCCGTCCGCCCTCATGAACCCTTCCGGATCCCCCCATGTGGAACGTCCCCGCACCCGGCGGGATTTCCTGCTCCGCTCCGGAGGCGGATTCGGCGCGATGGCGCTCGCCGCCATGCTTTCGGGGGGCGCATCAGCACGGGCCGCAACCCATCACCCAGCCCGTGCCCGCCGGGTCATCTTCCTGTTCATGGAAGGCGGCCCCAGCCACATCGACCTCTTCGATCCGAAGCCCGAACTCAACCGTCTCGCCGGCCAACGCCTCCCGGCCTCCTTCCCCAAGCCCATCACCGCGATGGGCGAATCCAACAGCCCGCTGCTCGGCTGCAAACGGGAATGGCGTCAGCACGGGCAGTCCGGCCTCTGGATCAGCGATTGGCTTCCGCAGACGGCACGCTTCGCCGACGACCTGTGCGTCCTCCGCTCGTGCTGGGCCGATGGCGTCAACCATTCCTCCGGGATCTGCCAGATGAACACCGGCTCGATCCTGGCCGGCCGGCCTTCCCTTGGTTCGTGGGTGAACTACGCGCTGGGCACCGAGAACACCAACCTCCCGGGATTCGTCGTCCTCCAGGATGGCCCTGCCGTCGTCGTCAATGGGGCCCGCAACTGGGGCGCCGGGTTCATGCCTGCCACCTTCCAGGGCGTCCCCTTCTCCTCGGGCCCCACCCCGGTCGACAACCTGCATCCCGCCCAGGGCGTTTCCTCCGAACGTCAGGCAGCCCGCCTGTCGCTCCTCGACCGCCTCAATCGCGCCCATGCCGGCCCACGTTCCCACCAGACCGAACTCGATGCCCGCATCCGCGCCTATGAACTCGCCGGGCGCATGCAACTCGAAGCCCCCGAAGCCGTCGACCTCGGCCGGGAATCTGCCGCCACCCAGCGTCTCTACGGCATCGACCGCCCCGAGACCGCCGCCATGGGCCGCCTCTGCCTCCTGGCACGCCGCCTCGTGGAACGCGACGTCCGATTCGTCCAGATCTACCACGGTGCCGGCAACCGCTGGGACGCCCACGCCGGCATCGAGAAGAACCACACCGAACTCTGCGCCAGCCAGGATCAACCCGTCGCCGGCCTGCTCGCCGACCTCAAGGCCCGCGGTCTCCTCGACGACACCCTCGTGATCTGGGGCGGCGAGTTCGGTCGCACGCCCATGTCCGAGAAGGGCGACGGTCGTGACCACAACCCCACCGGCTTCACCATGTGGCTTGCCGGGGGCGGCGTCCGCGGCGGACAGGCGATCGGGACGACCGACGAACTCGGCCTCCACGCCGTCGAGGACCGCATCCACATCCACGACCTGCACGCCACCCTTCTCTGGCTCCTCGGTCTCGACCACACCTCCGTCATCTATCGCCATCAGGGACGACCCGAACGTCCGACCGTCAACGAAGGCGACGTCGTCCGGAAAGTCGTGGCCTGATCGTTCGGCCGGCTTCGTTCCATCGCGGGGAACTCAGGAGCGTCCGACGACTCTGCCATCGGGAACGCTTCGGGGAGGCGACCTCCTCGTCGCCCCTTCACGAACCTCCCTACGGCAGAACACGCCCAGGAATCAGGATTGCTCGGATCCCGCAGGCGGTTCGTCGGGTTCGCTTCTCCCCGGAAACGCCGCATACATCCGGTCGAAATACTCGGCCAACCGGAGATCCCGGGCCGAGACCGCGTGCAGGCCTTCGTCCCACGTCGAGAGATACACCCGGAGGACCCGATACGCGTTCTCCCATCGGGGATGATGGTCGAGGGCGTCGCAACCGGGAGCCACCAACGCCATGAACCCGATGGCTTCCTGAAACGATCTGAACCTCAGTTCACGAAACAACTCCTCCCGCGTCAGGTCGGGATTTCCAGGGAGCGGGGACCTCACCAACGTCCACAAGGGGAGCTGGGATTTCACCGCAGCGTCCTCAGGTCGGGGGGGGATGGAGTTTGTTGAAATCATGGAGCGTCGTTCGCGAATACCCTGAGTGCTGGTCCAGCGTATTGGAAGCGGCGTGTCGCAGAAGGGCGAGGGCGCTGGAACAGGGGGGCGATGTCCTCATCGCCGTGGGCAGGAGTTTTGGGAGAGGGCGACGTGGACGTCGCCACCCCGTTCCAGTCGGAACAGTGTCCAGATGCGTCCGCGCCACCCCGTCCCTTTCCCAAGTATGTCTCCCCAACGCGACGCGCGGCGGCTAGCGTTCCAGCGCATGACTGACCCCGATGGTTCCGGGCAACCTCAACCGCCCTCGGAGGAGTTCATTTTCGCGCTGGAGCGACCGCTCCCGGCCCTGATGAACTGCTATTTCATCCGGTGCCTGCCAGCCCTCGTGTTTCCCCCCGTCGGCATCATCCTGATCCTGGCCCACTTCTTCCGTTACAAGTCGATGCGGTACCGCTTCGACGATTCCGGCATCTCGATGCAGTGGGGCATCCTCTACCGCCGCCAGACCATCCTGAATTACGCCCGGATCCAGGACATCCACCTCGTCTCCGGATTCGTCGAACGTTGGCTCGGACTTGCCCGCATCCAGATCCAGACCGCCTCGGGAAGCTCGATGCCCGAGATGACCCTGGAAGGCCTTCCCGATCACGAACGCGTGCGGGACTTCCTCTACTCCCGGATGCGCGGCACCCAGGACATCGCCCGTTCCCCGCGCAACGTCCAACCGCCCGCAGTGCCGGAGACGAGCCGTCCGCTTCCATCCAGCCCGACCCAGGATGCGGAACTCGCCGGGGTCTTGCGCGAGGTCACCGCTGAACTCCGCTCCATCCGCGAACTCCTCCAGGAACGCTCCCGATGAATGCCATCTACGAATTCGCGCGTCCCTGGGTCCTCCGGTTCCTGCGGGTTCCCCACGATCCTCGTCCTCCGGCAGGCTCCCCGGAATCCCTGAGGGTGTTCCGTGCCGGAAAGTCGTATTACCGGATGCGTCTCTTTCTCTGGTGCCTCCGGCAGGTGGGTGTGCTGGTCGCCTTTGCCTTCGGCGTTCTGTTCTTCCACGCCTGGGTGCTCGATCCGCCCCATTTCCTGCACAACTTTGGTCCGTTCAAGTTCGTCGCCCAGAATCCCGAGTTCGTCCAACGCTGGCACATCGGGACCTGGATCCTCGCCACGGAGATTGTCGGCCTCGTCTTCGCCCTCCTTCAGATTCCGTTCACCTACGCCATGGTCCGGATGGAATACGAGTACCGCTGGTACCTCGTCACGGATCGGTCGCTGCGGATCCGCAGTGGTCTCACCAACGTCCGTGAGACCACGTTCAGTTTCGCCAACATCCAGCAGATCGTCGTGAACCAAGGGCCCTTCCAACGCTTTCTGGGCCTCGCCGATGTCGTCGTCACCACCGCCGGCGGGGGTGGGGGGCACACTTCCGCCCAGAACCAACCGGGACAACACGTCGAACCCCTCCATCAGGGCGTCTTCCATGCCGTCGACAATGCCGAGGAGATCCGCGACCTGATCACCGCCCGTCTGCGTCTCCACCGCTCCGCAGGCCTGGGAGATCATGAAGACACGGACGACGCCCTCCCAACTCCGGCCGCCGTTGTTTCCCCGAACGGAACCACAACGCCCGCCCGATCCACCCTGGCCCTCGATGCCGCACAGGAACTGCTCCAGGAAGCCCGGGTATTGCGCCAGGCGCTGACCCATCGGCCGGGCGACCACTGAGATCGGGCCCACATCGACATTGCCCCGCCCGGAACAGGGAGGCGACATCCTCGTCGGCTTTCCCATGGCGATGAGGACATCGTCGCCCCGGAACCTCTTCCACAGGGGGCAGGGTCCAGGGGAGCCCACTGAGTTCACCCACCCCTAAAATTGAGATGGCAAGGATCCGGAATCGCGCCATTTTTCCTGCATGGCTTCGATCCACATCCATCCGCCGTGGCTCCTTCCCGAAAGTCAGGTCACGCCCGAGAACATCCACCGGAACCGCCGCCATTTCCTGCGGGACCTCGGCCTCGCAGGCGCGGGTCTGGCCGCGGCGCCTTCCCTCCTGGGCCAGACATCGACCAACGCCACCGCCGGCTTCTACCCGGCCCAGCGGAATCCGGCCTTTGATCCGAAGCTCAAGCTGACCCCCGAGAAGCTCGTTACCACCTACAACAACTACTACGAGTTCAGCACGACCAAGGACCGCGTCCACAAACTGGTGGGTCCGTTCCGTGTCGACCCGTGGTCCGTCTGGGTGGGTGGACTGTGCGAGAAGCCCACCACCTTCAGCCTCGAAGACCTCCTCAAGCTCGCGCCCATCGAGGAACGCGTCTACCGCTTCCGCTGCGTCGAGGCGTGGTCGATGGTTGTTCCCTGGTCTGGCTATCCGCTCTCGAAGCTCCTCGCCAAGGTCGTGCCCAAGGCCGAAGCCAACTTCGTCAAGTTCACCACGGTCATGCGCCCCGAAGAGATGCCCGGCATCGCCCGCCTCTCCGATTACCCGTGGCCCTATGTCGAGGGACTGCGCATGGACGAAGCCATGCACCCCCTCACACTGCTCGCCACCGGCCTCTACGGGAAACCCATGGCCAAGCAGAACGGCGCTCCCGTCCGCCTCGTCGTCCCATGGAAGTACGGATTCAAATCCGCCAAGAGCATCGTGAAGATCGAACTGGTCAGCGAACAACCCTCCACGCTCTGGAACGCCATCAACCCGACCGAGTACCCCTTTCTGTCGAACGTGGAACCGAATGTCCCGCACCCCCGCTGGAGCCAAGCCAGCGAACGGGAGCTTGCCACCGGCAACCGGATCCAAACCCTCCCGTACAACGGTTACGCGAGGGAGGTCGCGGCCCTGTACGCCAGGAAGTAGAGTTCAAACGGGCGCTCGGATTCGAAGGAGTCCCGGTAAACAAACATCACGGCACGCAAGACTCCCATGAGGTTCCGCGCCAGCCACACCTCGCCATAGCCACCGCGCCCGATCTGCCGCGGCAGTTCATGGTCTGGGAGGGCTGCGGAACTCATGGCTCAGGAAACCTCACCCACGAACCGCGTCCATGAAGCGTCGGATCCGCTCAGGATCCTTCAGACCCGGTGCCGATTCCACGCCGCTCGACACATCCAGCGCGTACGCTCCGACCCGCTCCACCGCCTCGGCGGCATTCTCGGGTTTCAATCCACCCGCAAGGATCACCGGCGTTCCAAAGCCCTTCGCGCGGATCGCCAGATCCCAGTCAAACCGCGCCCCGGTGCCGCCGTGCGCCCCCGCCACGAACGCATCCACCAGATAGGCCTGCGCGACCCCGGCGTAGGCGGGGAATTGTTCCAGGGTCTCGGGCCCCTTCATCCGGAACGCCTTCACCACGCGTGCCCATTGTCCGCAGGTCCCAGCCACCTCCGGGGATTCCTCGCCATGCAGTTGGACCACGTCCAGGCGCACCGCCGAAACCGTGTCGCGCACCTCCGCCGGATCCGCATTCACGAACAACCCGACGACCGTGACAAAGGGTGGAACCCGGGCGCGCAGTTCGCGCGCCCGCTCCACCGACACCACCCGCGGCGTCCCCGCCACGAATACGAACCCGACAGCATCCGCCCCCGCCTCCACGGCGGCATCGACATCCTCAGCGCGGGTCAACCCGCAGATCTTCACCCGCGTCCTCAACGGCATGGCCCGAGCATGGCGGCATCATGGAAGGTGCCAAGATCCAAGTCCCAACCCTGCCTCCTGACGTCGTCAGCTACCCCCCCGTTCGTAGCTGACGAGGTAACGAGGCAGTGGAAGAGGGAATCCCAAGGTCGAGGATCCAGATCCCAACCCTGCCTCCTGACGTCGTCAGCTACCCCCCGTTCGTAGCTGACGAGGTAACGAGGCAGTGGAAGAGGGAATCTCAAGGTCGAGGATCCAGATCCCAATCCTGCCTCCTGACGTCGTCAGCTACCCCCAAACACTTCAACTACTTCCGGAACGCCCCCGGCACTCCCCCCACCGCACGGACAACCCGGTCCGCAGGATCGGGCTTGGAGGTCCCCTTCGCGGAACGTTCCACCCGGACCGAAACATGCCGCGTCTCCGGCAGGATGAACTTCTTCACCTCCACCGCCACCTGCGCGGCGCCATACTCCTTCAGCACCAGTTCGGCAATCTCCACGGCCAGCGCCTCGATCAGGCGCCAACTCCTACCCTCGCCCAACCGCAGCAACCGTCGGCTCACCGCGTAATAATCAATCGTCCGCGTCAGGTCATCCGATGCCGCCGCCGCGGTGAAGTCCGCGCCCATCTCCACGTCGATCAACAGGCGCTGCGCCTTCGCCCGCTCCGCGTCGGGAACGCCGACATGGTAATGCACCTCGAGATCCCGGATTGCGATCAAGTCCATGGCGGACATCCTACGCCCGATCCTGCCCAGGGGAAACTCCGTCGCGGCCTCACGCCTTCGCCAGCATCTCGCGCAACTGGGTCTTCAGGATCTTGCCCGTGGCGTTCCGCGGCAGCGCCGGAAGCACGATGAAGCGTCGTGGCAGCTTGAAATCCGCCAACTGGGACCGCAGGAACTCATGCATCGCGTGCTCATCCAACGTCCGCCCGTCGTCGAGTCCCACGAAGGCCACCGGCCGTTCCCCGCGCTTCTCGCAGGGTTCCCCGACCACCGCTGCCTCGCGGATGCCCGGGTACCGGTAGATCACTTCCTCGATCTCGCGCGGATACACATTGATCCCATTCGGCTTGAGCATGTCCTTCTTGCGATCGGTGATGACGTAGTACCCGTCGGGCAACCGATGCCCGATATCCCCCGTGCGGAGCCAACCGTTCACCAGCGTCTCCGCCGTCTTCTGCGGCGCATTCCAATACCCCAGCATCACGTTCCCACCGCGAACGCAGATTTCGCCATCCACACCCTCGGTCACCGGAACACCGGCATCATCCTGCACCGAAATCTCCACCCCCGGAATCGGCACGCCGATGCTGCCGGCCTTCCAGGGTCCCTGCACCGGATTCACCGAGACCACCGGACTGGCTTCCGAAAGACCGTAACCCTCGATCAGGGGAACCTTCGGATGCCGTGCATTGAAGGCCTTGAGGATCTCCGCGGGCAGTGGCCCCGCACCGCTGATGCACAGCCGCAGCGGCAAGTCCAATCCCGCCGGCAGGTGCGCCAACGTCCGGAACAACGCCGCCATCGCGGGCAATACCGATCCTTTCCGCACCAGGATTTCCTGGATGGCCTGCTTCGGCGCGTGCAGCGAATGGATCAGCACGATCGATCCCCCGACCAGCAATGGAAGCAGGATGCACACCGTGAGCATGAAGCTGTGGAACATCGGCAACATCAGCACGAACCGGTCGAAGTCCACCACCACCAGCACCTGTCGGCAGGACTCCACGTTGTGCAGCAGGTTGCCATGCGACAGCATCGCACCCTTCGGTTGCCCGGTGGTGCCGCTCGTGTAGATCAGCACCGCAAGTTCATCAATGCCCCGCGACACTCCAGGGAGACCGACGGGCGCGTCCGCCAATTCCGCCGGGATGTCCTCCACCCGGATCACCCGCAATCCCGGGCACAAGGCGAGCACCGCCTGCACGCCTTCCTCCATTCCCGCCTCGGTCACCAGCACCTGGACGCCGGCATCCGCGATGATGTACGCGACCTCCGCGGCTTTCAGGAAATTGTTGATGGGCACCGCCACGCCATCCGCGCCCAGCACACCGAACAGCGCGCTGACGAACTCCGGACGATTCCGCAACCACAGTCCAACCCGCTCACCCGCCTTGAGCCCGTGAACCGCGGTCAACTGCCCCCGCATCCACCACGACTGCCGCAGGAAATGGCCGTAGGTGAACTCGTGATCGCCCCAGTACAGGGCAATGCGCTGTTCGTGGGTGTGCGCGGACGCCACGAAGGCCTGGAACAGGTGCGGATACGTCATCATGCGGGAATGCAAAATCCTAACGTGCCGCGAAGTCCGGAGCCAAGCGCGTTGACGATCCGTAGCCGACTTCCGGGCGACCCTCCACACCGCCCCCGGAGTCAGAATGGCTGCGGGGAGGCGATGTCCTCATCGCCCTGGCAATGACTCCGGAAGGGCGACGTGGACATCGCCACCCCGTATCAGGCAGGGACGGTATCAAGTTGCGTCCTCCGGCCTCCCGGCACGTTTCACCAACTCCATGTAGTGCCGTTGCCGTCGACCAACCTCCACCTCGTTGTACACCTCCCGGAACAACCACCGTAGCCCCGACTCCAACGCCTCGATCGTCATGTTCCGCGGCTGGAAATTGACGTCGAACAGCGTGCACCGATCCCAGAACCTTGGCTGGATCAATCGACCTTCGCGGGCCAGCCGATGGTACAGCGGCGTTCCTGGAAACGGTGTCCGCACGGTGATCTGCGCCTCGATCAGCCCGGATTCCCGGATGAAGTCCCGCACGCGCGGAAACACCTCCGGCGTCTGGCTGTCCAGTCCGAGCACCCGCCCTCAAGCCGCGCCGCCTTACCGGTCGATGAACCGGCGGGTCAGATCACCATACGCATCGATGCGACGATCCCGCAGGAACGGCCAATGGGTGCGTGTGGTGTCCACCTTCTCCAGGTCGATCTCGACCAGCAGGTTCTCAGGCTTCGCCACCGACGCCTTCGCCAGGATCTGGCCGGAGGTACCCGCCACGAAGGATTGGCCCCAGAACTCGATGCCATCGCCGCCCTCCGGGGTTTCAACCCCGATGCGGTTCACCGAGGCCACATAGCATCCGTTGGCCACGGCATGTGATCGTTGGATCAATTCCCAGGCGCCGTGCTGATTCGTGCCGTACTCCGCCTTCTCTGACGGATGCCAGCCAATGGCCGTCGGATAGAACAGGATCTCCGCACCTTGCAGCGCCGTCAGGCGGGCGCCTTCGGGATACCACTGATCCCAGCACACCAGGACTCCGAGCCGGCCATAGCGCGTATCCCAGGCACGGAACCCCGTATCGCCCGGGGTGAAATAGAACTTCTCGTAATACAACGGATCGTCCGGGATGTGCATCTTCCGGTAGATGCCCAGGAAGGAGCCGTCCGCATCGATGACGACCGCCGTGTTGTGGTACAGGCCTTCGGCGCGCTTCTCGAACAGGGAGGCGATCACCACCGCCTTGTGCTTGCGCGCCACCTTCTGGAAAGCCTCCACGGATGGCCCGGGGATCTTCTCGGCGAGCTTGAAGTACTCGTGCTTCTCCGCCTGGCAGAAGTACTGCGAACGAAAGAGCTCCTGGGTGCAGATGATCTGCGCACCGTCCTTGCCCGCCCGGTCGGCAGCAGCAAGACAGATGGCAAGGTTCTCACGCGGGTCCGGTGTGCAGGCGTGCTGCAGGAGGCCCAAGGTGACCTGACGGGATTTCGAAGTGGAACGGCGACTCATCGGAGCTTCTTTTTGATCTGGTCGAAAAGGGAGGACCCGCGCACGGAAGCGGGGGTCTTGGAGCGTGTCGTGGAACGGGTCGTCGACCCCGTCTGCGTGCCACGGGTGGAACCCTTGGTCCCGGCCGGCATCTTCATCGTGCCGCCGCGCGCCGCCTTCCGGGGGGCGGGATCTTCCGCGAACAACTCGCGGATGAACTTGCCCAGGGTTTCATTGGTCGGCCCATACCCGCGGTGATAGATGAAGTACTCCAGCTCGTAGAGGAGTTCCTCGGCCGTCTGGTAGCGGTCCGCCGGCATGCGGGCCATGGCCTTCTGGAGGAGTTGGTTCAACCGCGGATCAATCTCGGGATTCAGCTCGCGGAAGTCCGGAAGGCGACACTCCACCACGCGCTGGCGGGATTCCTCAGCCGCGGCGCATTTGAAGATGTTCTGCCCGGTCAGCAGCACCGAGAGCACGATGCCCGCCGAGAAGATGTCCGAACGCTTGTCGGTGATCTGGAAGTCTGCCTGCTCCGGACTCATGTACTCGGGCTTTCCAGCGACCTCCTCGCCCTCCTTGTCCTTCAGGAACCCGCGCGCCTTGGCGATGCCGAAGTCAGTCAGCTTCACGTCCCCCTCGAAGGCGATCATGATGTTCTTCGGGCTTACGTCCCGATGGACGATCCCGAGCAGGTTGCCGTCCCGATCCGTCTTGGCATGCGCGTAGGCCAGACCGCGCGCCACGCGCGAAACAATGAACACGGCCAACTCGATGGGCAGCTTGCGTCCCCGTTGGTGCAACTGCTCGCAGAACTGCTCCAGGTTCACCCCACGGATCAGTTCCATGCAGATGTAACAGGCACCGCCCGTCTCCCCGAGGTGGTAGGTCTGGACGATGTTGGTGTGGATCAGGTCCGCCACCAACTTGGCCTCGCCGATGAAGTTCTCGATGAACTCCGGCTGCCGTGCGTACTTCTCGCGGATGACCTTGATCGCAACCCGCTTCAGGAAACTCCGCGATCCGTGCTGGAGCCCCTCGTACACGATACCCATGCCGCCTTCGTAGATCTTGCGGACAATTTCGTCGCCGATGAAGTTCTCGATGAACTCCGGCTGCCGTGCGTACTTCTCGCGGATGACCTTGATCGCAACCCGCTTCAGGAAACTCCGCGATCCGTGCTGGAGCCCCTCGTACACGATACCCATGCCGCCTTCGTAGATCTTGCGGACAATTTCGTAGCGCAGTTCACCGGCGATGGAGGTCATCTCAGACACCCCGCGATGGTGCGGGGATGATGCCTCAAGTCAAGGCAGGTGGACCTGTGGAGGAGTTCCAAGTTTGAAGAAGTGTTCGACACCCCGGGCCTGTCAGCCTCGGTCCCCTTTGAGCACTGGCAGCGCGTGCCCTCCACGCGCCGCGCAGGGTGCAGATACCAGTTCCCAGTAGTTCCAGCTCCCCAACCTCCCCAACCCCGCCGGGTGAGGACACCCGGCCTTCATTCGGGCATCTGGCATCTGGCAACTCTCATCCAAATCCCAGCTGGATTCCGTCCACGGCTGGGGCATCGTTCCGGAAGCCCCCAGAGTCTCATGAGCATTGTCCGCAAGTCCTTCCCCAACGGCGCCTCCCTGGCCGCCGCCGTCGTCCTGTCCTGCCTGCCAGGCGCCAGCCATGGCGCCAAGGTCGACTTCAACCGGGAGATCCGCCCGATCCTTTCGGACAACTGCTTCGCCTGTCACGGCCCCGACGTGCAGAAGATCAAGGGTGGCCTGCGACTCGACCTCCGCGATGCCGCAGTCGCACCGGCCAAGTCCGGCAAGGCGGCGATCGTTGCTGGCAAACCGCGCGAGAGCGAACTCGTCCGGCGCCTCGAGACCCAGGATGCCGACGACGTCATGCCGCCGCCGGAGTCCCACAAGACCCTCACCGCCGCCCAACGCGCCACCCTCATCCAATGGATCACCGAGGGCGCCGAGTATCAGGGCCATTGGGCTTACCAACCGCCCGTCCGTCCCCCAGCCCCTGCCGGCCCGTCGGCCATCGATGATCTCGTCCGTCGCCGCTTCGGCACCCTCGGCATCAAGCCCACCGCCGAAGCCGATCGCCGCACCCTCGCCCGCCGACTCCACTTCGATCTCGTCGGACTCCCTCCATCCCCCGCCGACGTCGCCGCCTTCGAACAGGATTCCTCCCCGGACGCCTATGAACGCCTCGTCGACCGCCTCCTTTCGTCACCCCATTACGGCGAACGCATGGCGATCCAATGGCTCGACGTCACCCGGTTCGCCGACACCATCGGTTATCACTCGGACAATCCCCGGAACATCTGGCCCTACCGCGACTACGTCATCCAGGCGTTCAACCGGAACAAGCCCTTCGACACCTTCACCCGCGAACAGATCGCCGGCGACCTGCTGCCCGGTGGCGGCCTCGAATCCCTCGTTGGTTCCGCCTTCAACCGGTTGCTCCTGACCACCGAGGAAGGCGGCGCCCAGACGAAGGATTATGAGTCCCGCTACCTCACCGACCGCGTCCGCGCCATCGGCACCGTGTGGATGGGTCAGACCATCGGGTGCGCGCAGTGTCACGACCACAAGTTCGATCCGATCAGCACCCGCGACTTCTACGCGATGGGCGCCTTCTTCGCCGATGTGAAGGAGGCCATCATCGGCCGCCGCGAGGACGGCATCTTCGTTCCGGACGAAGGTCAGGCGACCGAACTCCATCGTCGCCGCGAGGTGCTCCGTTCGCTCGAAGCCGACTTCAACGGGCCGCACCCCGAACTCAACGACGCGTACGCCTCCTGGGAAAAGGGCTGGCTCGATGCGATGGCCGCCGAGGACCGCTGGAACCGCCTGGTTCCCGCACGTGCCGACTCCGCCGAAGGAGCCACCCTCAAGATCCGCGACGACCGATCCATCCTCGCCACCGGCAAGAACCCCGACCTCGACACCTACACCATCCACCTTACCAACGCGCCTTCGCGCATCGCCGCCCTCCGTGTCGAGGCGTTGCCCGATGATTCGCTGCCGGCCAAGGGACCCGGCCGCGCCGGAAACGGAAACTTCGTGCTCAACGAGGTCACCGCACGGATCGAACGTTCCGGCGCACCCGCCCGAACGCTTGCCTTCGTCACGGCCCGCGCGACGCATGAGCAGACCAGCCACGCGGAGAACAATCCGTACAAGGCCTGGACGGCCTCCGCCACCATCGACCTCGATGCCAAGGGTCCCGTCCCGGGTTGGGCGATCCTTCCCGAGGCCGGCAAGCCCCACCAACTCCTGCTCGAACTCACCGCACCCGCAGACATCGCTCCCGGCGACACCCTCGTCGTCGAACTCCGCCAACGCCATGGCCACGGCAGCCACACCCTCGGCCGGTTCCGCCTGTCCGCATCCGATCGATCCGATGCCGTGCGCTCTCCGGGAGCCCTGCCGCCGCCGCCCGCGCTCGCTGATCTGCTCCGGGTTCCCTCCAAGGACCGCAACGCCGAGCAATCCGCCAAGCTCCGGACCGAGTTCCGGAAATCCACGCCCGCCCTCGCCAACCTGCGAAGCATGCTCGACGACAGCCGAAAGGCCCTCGCCGACTTCGAATCCACCCTGCCCCGTTGCATCGTCACCGAACGGGGCGAACCCCGGACGGTCCGCGTCCTGCCGCGCGGCAACTGGTTGGTGGAGACCGGCGACATCATGGAACCGGCCCTTCCCGTCGCCCTCGCGGCCAACTACACAAAGCCCTCACGCAAGCTCAACCGCCTCGACCTCGCCGAATGGATCGTCGCGCCAGAGAACCCGCTCACCACGCGGACGCTCATGAACCGCCTCTGGAAGCAGTTCTTCGGAATCGGGCTTTCCAAGGTCCTCGACGATCTCGGCGCCCAGGGCGAACCCCCGGTCAACCAACCGCTCCTCGACTGGCTGGCGTGCGAGTTCCGCGACTCGGGCTGGGACATGCGCCACATGGTCCGCACCATCGTCCTCAGCCAGACCTATCGTCAGGCTTCCACCGCATCCCGCGCAGAACTCGCCCGCGACCCCGAGAACCGTGATCTCGCCCGGCAAAGCCGCTGGCGACTCGATGCCGAACTGGTGCGCGACAACGCCCTCTCCATCTCCGGATTGCTCTCTCCCGTCGTCGGCGGTCCCAGTGCCCGGCCCTACCAACCGGACGGCTACTGGGAAAACCTGAATTTCCCTCAACGCGGCTACGACGCCTCGGGCGGTGCCGGCCAGTTCCGCCGGGGTCTCTACACCTGGTGGCAGCGCTCCTATGCCCACCCGAGCATGCTCGCGTTCGATGCACCCACCCGCGAGGAATGCGCCGCCGAGCGTTCGCGCTCCAACATTCCACAGCAGGCGCTCGTCCTCCTCAACGACCCGTCCTACGTCGAGGCCGCCCGCAGCTTCGCCACCCGCATTCTCCGCGAGGCACCCAAGGACACCCGCGGCCGGATCGCCTGGGCCTGGCAACAGGCGCTGGGCCGACCCGCCACGGCCGAGGAGGTCCAGACGCTCACCCAACTTCTCGACAGGCAACTCGCCGAATTCAGCGCCGATCCCGACGCCGCACGCGCCTTCATTTCCGTGGGCATCAACCCACCTTCGAAATCGATCCCCGCTGCGGAACTCGCCGCCTGGACCGACATCGCCCGGGCCATCCTGAACCTCCACGAAACCATCACCCGCTCCTGACCATGAACACCGCCCAAGAATTCCGCCAGTTCCGCTCCCAGCAGCAGACGCGCCGGACGTTCCTCGGTCGCACCTCGCAGGGCGTGGGCGCCCTGGCCCTGGCTTCGATCCTCCAACCGGACCTTCTCCACGCGGCAACGACGGGCCCCAAGAAGGACCGCTGGCCGGGCGTGGTGAAACCCCACCACTTCCCGCCCAAGGCCAAGCGCGTGATCTGGCTCACCATGGCGGGCGGCCCCTCCCACCTCGAGACGTGGGACCCCAAGCCCAAGCTGGTCTCCATGCACGGCCAGCCCATGCCGGAGTCCTTCACCAAGGGAAAACAGATCGCCCAGCTCCAGGGCCAGAAACTCGTGTGCTACGGCCCACAGCTGAAGTTCAAGGCCTTCGGAAAGAACAACACCGAGATCTGCGAACTCTTCCCGCACATCGGTTCCGTCATCGATGAGATCTGCCTCATCCGGTCCATGACCACCGAGGCCATCAATCACGACCCGGCCCACATGTTCATGAACACCGGCTCGCAGATCGCCGGCCGGCCTTCCATGGGCTCCTGGCTCACCTACGGGCTCGGTTCCGAAGCAGAGGACCTTCCCGGCTTCGTCGTGCTCACCTCGCTCGGCCGCGGCGGTCAGAACCAACCCATCGCCGCCCGCCAGTGGGCCGCCGGCCTCCTGCCCTCCCGCTTCCAGGGCGTCCACCTCCGCGGCAAGGGCGATCCCGTCCTCTACCTCGGCAACCCTCCCGGCGTCACCCGCGACCGCCAGCAACGCGTCGTCGAGGCCATCAACCAACTCAACACCCGGCACGACGCCATCGTCGACGATCCCGAGATCGCCACCCGGATCGCCCAATACGAAATGGCGTTCCTCATGCAGGCCAGCGTCCCCGAACTGATGGACGTGTCCCGCGAATCCGCCGCCACCCTCGAACTCTACGGCTGCAAGCCCGGCGACGGTTCCTTCGCCGCCAACTGCCTCCTCGCCCGCCGCCTCGCCGAACGCGGCACCCGATTCATCCAGCTTTATCACAAGGACTGGGACCACCACGGCGGCGTGAAGCAAGGCGTCGAGTTCAAGGCCCAGGAAATCGATCGCGCCTGCATGGCCCTCATCACGGACCTCCGCCAACGCGGCATGCTCGACGAAACCCTCATCGTCTGGGCCGGCGAATTCGGTCGCACCCCCATGAGCCAGGGTGGCGACGGTCGCGACCACCACAACGCCGGCTTCTCCATCTGGATGGCCGGCGGCGGCATCAAGCCCGGCATCGTCTACGGTGCCACCGACGAACTCGGATACTCCGCCGTCGACAACCCCATCGACGTGCACGATCTCCACGCCACCATGCTCCGTGCCCTCGGCATCGAACACACCCGCCTCTCCGTGAAGTTCCAGGGCCTCGACGCCCGCCTCACCGGCATCGCCGGGAAGATCATCCCGGAAATCCTCGCGTGAACCCGCTCCACTTCGTGCGGGGCGGCGACGTCCCCGTCGCCCCAGCTCAATCCCACCCCGTCCGGAGCCGCGACGTCCTCGTCGCCCCAGTCCACTCCCACCCCGTGCGGGGCGGCGACGCCCTCGTCGCCCTTCTCGCCCTGTCCCTCTCCTCTGCTCCACTCTCCGCCGCCGACCACCCCCAACTGGGCCAGGCCTGGACCCGCAACCAGACCTCCACCGAAACGGGTCTGCCGGACGCGTTCAATCCCACCAACCGCCACCACGTCCGCTGGTCCGTCCGCATCGGCACCGAATCCCATTCCTCCCCGGTCATCGCCAACGGCCGGGTCCTCATCGGCACCAACAACGGCGAACCGCGTGACGCCCGTCACCAGGGCGACCGCGGTGTCCTCATGTGTTTCCGCGAAGCCACCGGCGAACTCGCCTGGCAGCTGATCGCCCCGAAGCGCACCGAGGATCCCTACCTCGACTGGCCCAAGTCCGGCCTGTCCTCCCCCGCCACCGTCGAGGGCAACCGCGTGTACGTCGTCACCAGTCGCGGCGAAGTCGTGTGCCTCGACCTCGACGGAATGGCCAACGGCAATGACGGCCCCTTCCTCGACGAGGCCCGCCTCCACTCGCCCGCCGACCAACCTCCCATCCCCACGGGCCCGCTCGACGCCGATGTCCTCTGGCACACCGACCTGACCCGCGACGCCGGCATCTGGTCCCACGACGCCGCCCATTCATCCATCCTCATCCACGGCGATCACCTCTACCTGAACTCCGGCACCGGGGTGGACAACACCCACAAGAAGATCCGCACGCCGGACGCCCCGAGCCTGCTCGTGCTCGACAAGAAGACCGGCCGGATCCTCGCCCGCGACGACGAGAACATCGCGCCGCGCATCTTTCACTGCACCTGGTCGTCCCCCTCGATGGCCAAGGTCGAGGGCCGGGATCGCCTGTTCTTCGCTGGCGGCGACGGGATGCTGTACGGATTCGCGCCGCTTCCCCAGGACTTCAAGCCCCGCGACCCGGTCCATCGGTTCAAGGCCGAGTGGAAGTTCGACTTCGACCCCGAGGCACCCAAGGACGAAGTCCACCGCTACAACAGCAACAAGGCCGTCAGCCCCTCCAACATCTACGGCATGCCCGTGTGGCATGAGGGCCACCTCTACGTGGCTGGCGGTGGCGACTGGTTCTGGGGCAAGAACGCCGCCTGGCTGAAGTGCATTGATCCCACGGGGACCGGCAATGTCACGAGCACCCACCTGCGTTGGTCCACCCCGCTCGGCCGCCACACCATGGCCACGCCCGCCGTCCAGGACGGCCTCGTCTATGCCGCCGACTCCATGCGGACACTCCACTGCCTCGATGCCCGCACCGGCGCGACCGTCTGGACCCACGAACTGCGCGGCGAGGCCTGGGGCTCGGCACTGATCGCCGACAACAAGGTCTTCATCGGCACCCGACGCGGCGACTTCTGGATCTTCGCCCACGGCCGCGAGAAGAAGGTCCTCCACCAGATCGACCTGGACGCCCCCATCAGCGCGACCCCGGTCGCCGCCAACAAGACCCTGTTCGTGGCTACCATGCGCTCCCTCCACGCCATCGCACGGTAACGTCAGGCCAACTTCTCGCTTCCCACGCCATGCGCCCCTTCCGCAGGCTTCGCCCATGCCGTTGTCTCCGTCCATCCTCGCCGAACTCGCGGGCATCGTGGGCCCGCAGGATCTGCTCACCTCGCCTGAGGACCTGATCGTCTACTCCTTCGATGGTACCGCCGCACTGAGTCAGCTCCCCGGCTGCGTGGCCTTCGTTTCGTCCACCGCCGAGGTCTCCGCCGTCCTCCGCCTGGCCAACCGGGAACGCATCCCGGTCGTCACGCGCGGCTCGGGCACCGGGCTCTCCGGTGGATCACTCCCCGTACCGGGCTGCATCGTGCTCTGCACCGTGCGCATGAACCGGATCCTCGAGATGGACGAGGCCAACCTCACCCTCCTCGTCGAACCCGGCATCACCACCCTCCAGGTCGCCGAGGCCGCCACCGCCGCCGGGCTTTTCTATCCGCCCGATCCCGGCTCCATGAAGATCAGCACCATCGGCGGCAACGTCGCCGAGAACTCCGGTGGCCTCCGCGGGCTCAAGTACGGCATCACCCGGAATTACGTCATGGGCCTGACCGTCGTCCTCCCCGATGGCGAGGTCATGGTCACGGGCAACAAGTGCGTGAAGGACGTCGCCGGTTATTCCCTCAAGGACCTCTTCATCGGATCCGAGGGCACCCTCGGCGTGATGACCGCCGTCCTCCTGCGCCTCATCCCGAAACCCGCCGCCAAGAAGACCATCGTCGCCACCTACGCTGCGATGGACGCCGCCGCCCAGACCGTCAGCGACATCATCGCCGCCAAGATCATCCCCTGCACCCTCGAGTTCCTCGACCGCACCACCATCCAGTGTGTCGAGGACTTCGCCAAGGTGGGCCTCCCCACCGATTGCGAAGCCCTGCTTCTCATGGAAAGCGACGGCCACCCGGCCCAGGTCGAGGACGAAGCCGCCAAGATGGTCGAGATCGCCCGCAAGAATGGCTGCCGCGAAGTCCGCATCGCCAAGGACGATCACGAGGCCAACCAGCTCGCCGCCGCCCGCCGCAGCGCCTTCTCCGCCCTCGCCCGGCTTTCACCCACCACCATCCTCGAGGACGCTACCGTGCCGAGGTCCGAACTCGCCCAGATGGTGCGCTTCGTCGACGGCATCGCCCGCAAGTACAAGCTCCGCATCGGCACCTTTGGTCACATGGGCGACGGCAACCTCCACCCGACCTTCCTCACCGACGAACGGAACCACGAGGAGATGCACCGCGTGGAACTCGCCTTCCACGAGATCTTCGACGAAGCCATCCGCCTCGGTGGCACCATCACCGGCGAACACGGCGTCGGCGTCGCCAAGAAGGGCTTCCTCCCGAAATTCGCCGGCAACGCCCAGATGCGCGTCATGCGCGAACTCCGCCATGTCCTCGACCCCCACGGCATCCTGAACCCCGGCAAGATGTTCGATAAAGCCGGGTGAGGGCAGAGTTCGAAGTTTTCAGTTTCAAGTTTCAAGCCCGCCCTCCGCGACGTAGCAGACGACGTCCGGAGGCTGTCGAAGGAGCCTCCAGTTTGAGGCCTTCACCACTGCCTCGTGACCTCGTCAGCTACCCCTCCCAATCGTAGCAGTCGACGTCAGGAGGCTGGGTCGATCCACTGCCTCGTGACCTCGTCAGCTACCCTCCGACCGTAGCAGACGACGTCAGGAGGCTGTGGTGAGGAGAGTTCGAAGTTTTCAGTTTCAAGGTTCAAGTCCCCGCGCTGCGCGCCACGTCCTGATTCAAAATTGTCACCGCAGGTTTCTGACACCTGAAGTCAGCGGTTGTGCCGTTGGGGACGCATCCCCCCCGACATGCATCCCGCGCCCATCGTCGCCGCAACGCGGCGCACGGCGACAGCCCGGGGTGGAGCGGAGCGGAACCCTGGGTCACCCCACCCCATGGCATCTCGCCCCAACGGGGCGAACGGTGACCACACGCACCCTGTTCCGTGTGCCCTTTCAGGGCACAGAGAACGTTGGGTGGCGTGGTCCCCGGGGTTCCACCCGGGGCTTTCACCGGTTGCCCCTTCGGGGCAAGCAAGTCGGAACTGGCATCTGGCACCCGGCAACTCAGACCGAAAAAAGCCCGGTTCCTCTTCAGGAACCGGGCTTCAAACTTGAAACTTCAAACCTGAAACTCTCTCCCCCTCAACGGAGGCGGAGGGCGATCTGCTTGTCGATCTCGGACGCAAGATCCACGTCTCCACGACCACCGGACTTGCGGGCCTGGACCTGAACGCGGGTCACGCGGGGCTCCACCTCATCCACCTGAACCCAGAGCGTCCGCTTGTTCACCTTCCCGATCAGCGTCCGGGCGGCGGTGTCCCCGGTGGCCGAGGAACCCTCCGAATTCAACGCGCCGTTGAACTCCAGCGTCGCCTTGGCGGCTTGGTAAACCTGATCGGCCGGGCGTTCGTAACGGCTCTCGATCGTATCCTTCGAGAACGGCATGCCGGGCCGATAACGGCCTTCCTTGGTCTTGTAGCAGCCGGCTCCAGCCAGAACGGCGACGACCAGCGCGGTAGCAACCACGAGCTTCTTCATGGGACCGAACTCCACCCGGAACCAACGCCAGCGTCAAGCCGCGGCACAGGAACAAAAACTATCGGCGGGCGCCGGGATGACACACGGAATCACACCGCCGGCGCCCGCCGCAGGACCGCCTCCACCTAGAGGCGACGTGAACAACCTACCCCTCCTCCCTCCAGTCGACCAGTCAGGAGAAGTGACTTTTTTCGAGTACTCCACGCCGCCATTCCGCCACGTTTCCCGGCGTCATTCATTGACCGTCACCGAACGCCGATCCTGCTTCCCCAGCATCTGCCGTATCCGCCCAACATCCGCAGCCCCATCCACTCCCAGCAGCAGCCGCTGCTGGCTTTCCTCGTCGGGAAGGGCCAAGGGGCCCACCGGCTTGCCTGCCAGGATGCGATCCACGATGCCGGAACGGGCGGCGGGATCGCCCAGGAAGTCATATTCCAGCCCCGCATGGCCTTGCTGTCGCCGGAGACTGCGCGCCGCCACGAAACGCACCGGGCCATAGTCATCCGCCAATCCAGTTCCCACGATCCCCGCCACCCACCCCCCACCACCGGCCGCCAGCGCAGGCTCCCAGCCCAGGTGCCACGCCGCGATGATCCGCTGGGCGGCATGTCCACGCAGCATCCAGTCTGCCACTGCCGAAACCTTCCTCGCCTCCTCGGGTAGCCCGACCTTGGGAACCGCGTACCAGCGCTCCAGTTTTTCCTGCGTCCACGCCAGCGTTTGGTCCAGATGGCAAAGGTTGCAGGCGTTCAACGCATTCCCCGAAGTGACCGGAGTAACCCGCGGGACGCTGATCTGGTGGTTCCGGATCGCCTTGAACAGCGCGTACGCCGTGTGCGGCATGTGACAGTTCCGGCAATCGCTCCCACTGGAGGCGGGCGCATGGTGCGTATGCGCCGAGATGTCCGTCGTATACCGCGGCTCCCGGTGACATTCCACGCAGGCCGTCGACCCCGGACGATCCCGACGCAACTGATCGTCCGGGTCACTCGAATGCATCGAATGGCAGGTCAGACACGACATGCCGCCCTTCTCGTAACACCCCGTCTCCCGCATCGCGGTGAACTCCCGTCCCCCGGCCAGCATCTGTCCATCCGGCCACCACCGGTTCCGGAAGAATCCAGGGTTCCGCCGAAGGTCCGCCCATGCGGCGGCCGGTGCCCCCGGACGGGGATGCCGGGGATAATAACGGGTCCGCTCCAGCACCTCCCCGGGCCGGAACAGATTCCCGTTCTTCGCAAACTCGAACCCAAACTCATCCCGATGCAGGAACACGCCGTGGCATTGGCCGCAGATCTCGCTGGAGCGTTGGGAATCCAGGCGCTTCGGGTTCACGATGGGATCCTTCTCCGGTTTCACCCCGGGGAGCAGGGACCGGCGCAGGTCGACATGCGGCTTCCCGGGCCCGTGGCACGACTCACACGAAATGCCCAACTCCGCCACCTGCGTGTTCAATCCCCCCGTGGCTTCATCCAGCCCAGGATTTCCACCCGTGCTGTGGCACAGGATGCAGTGATGGTTCCACTGGGTGACGAATCGTTCCGGATCGTCCGGCCCATGCAGGAAGGCCGCCTCGCGCGGCGCCCATTGCAGGCTTTCCTTGAGAAACACCACCGGCAAGGTCTGCAACACCCCCGGATGCCTCGGACTCGGCACCCAGTAGGTCTGGTAATGGTGCGACCCCGTCGCCATCACGACCGGCAGACGGACGCGCGGAAGGTTCGCCGGAGGGGCCTGCTTCTTGCCCTGCACCCAGTACATCAATTGGTCCGGATCCGGGCCCTCCGACCAGTACCGGTCCCCTTCCTGCGTCAGACGGTACCGATACCCCCCCGATATCACTTCCGCCCCGTCAAACCGACCCAGGACTGCTTCCGGGGTCATGCGCTGGGTCATCGTCCGATGGTACGTCGCATGCCACGAACCGTGCTCGTCGCGATGGCACTCGCGGCAGGCGTCGGAACCCACGTACCCGGGCATCGCCGGCGCGGACGCAGCCACCCGGAATCCTGATTGCGCAAGGAAGGCCGGGAGCGTGATCGCTGAAGGGTCATTCGTGGCTGCCGCCCGACACTCGACTGCCCCCACAAGTCCCGCCAAAGCCAACAAGGCCAGAATCAAGCCGCGCAGGTGCGACGCCACACATGGGGAAGAAGGGTTGCCGCGCACATGGGTGAAGGACCCATCCGCGAAGCACGCGTCCGAGGTTTCCGAACCGCTGCCTGTTGGCATGGCGATGAGGAAATCCCCTTCCCCGTGCGAAAGCAAGGGTCACCAGGAAACGGCACCTCCATGCCACCACTTTGCCATCCTCTCCCATTCAGGAACGGGGTGGCGACGTCCCCGTCGCCCCACCAAAGCCTTCCCCAAGGCGATGAGGACATCGCCTCCCCGTTCCAATTCCAAAGTAAAGGACGGGGTGGCGACGTCCCCGTCGCCCCACCAAAGCCCCTCCCCATGGCGATGAGGACATCGCCTCCCCGCTCGAAGACGGGGTGGTAACGTCCCCGTCGCCCCTCCAAAGCCCTTCCCCAGGGCGATGAGGACATCGCCTCCCCGCTCAAGGACGGGGTGGTGACGTCCTTGTCGCCCCTCCAAAGCCCCTCCCGATGGCGATGAGGACATCGCCTCCCCGCTCAAGGACGGGGTGGTGACGTCCCCGTCGCCCCTCCAAAGCCCCTCCCCGGGGCGATGAGGACATGCACCCCGCACATCAGGCCCCTTGCCCCACCCGCCCCTCATCGGTCAGGTTCGCCATGCCACGATCTCCCACGGATGAAAACCAGCCGCGTCGCCATCTTCGATTCCCCCGGTCGCCCGTTCCGCCTCGAATCCGTCGACGTTCCAGCCCCGTCTCCGGGCGAGTACCTCGTCCGGATCGAGTGCACCACCCTCTGCCGAAGCGACCTCTATACCTACACCGGCAAACGCACCGAAAAGACCCCCACCATCCTCGGCCATGAGATCGTCGGCCGGATCGAAGCCATCGGGGCCGGAGCACCGGCCACGGACTGCCGCGGCGCGGCGCTGCGTCCCGGCGACCGCGTCACCTGGGCCATCTATGCTTCCGACCCGTGCTCGTGCATGGCCCGCGCCGGCCTCCCGCAAAAGGCACCGGATCTGTTCAAGTACGGCCACGAACCGGTGACACCCGTCAGTCACCTCCACGGGGGACTGGCTGAATACTGCCTCCTGCGGCGGCACACCCCGATCATCCGCATCGATGCCGACATCCCCACCCCTGTCCTTGCCCTGATCAACTGTTCCTTTGCGACGATGGCTGGCGCCCTGCGGATGGCGGGCGACATCACGGATCGCAACGTCCTGATCACAGGTGCCGGGATGCTGGGACTGGTGGTCGCCGCCATGTGCCGCAGTGCCGGAGCCCGACACGTGTTGGCTGCCGACATCGATGCGGACCGACTGCGCGTGGCCTCGGACTTCGGCGTGGAAACCGCCCTTCTGGTGGGTCCCAACCAACCTTCACTCAAGGACCAACTCGGGCAGGCACTGCCCGGCGAATCCGTCACCGTGGCCATCGATTGCAGCGGTGTTCCGGAAACCATGGAGGCGATGATGGACGCCCTCGGCATCGGAGGAACGGCCGTGTTCATCGGCGCCGTCTTTGCCCAACGGCCCTTGTCCCTCAATGCGGAACGGATTGTCCGAAACGTCCACACCATCCGAGGCCTCCACAATTACAACACCGACGACTTCATCGCGGCGGTGGCGTTCCTCGAGGCGAACCATGCACGGTACCCGTTCCATCAACTGGTTCACGAGGGGTTCAGCCTCGAGGAGGTCGATGCCGCATTCCGTTTTGCCGTTCATTCCCCCGTCCATCGCGTGGCGATACGCACCACGCCGACCACGACATCGGCCAACCCGTGGGAACCGTCCCTGGCGGCACCCGACCGCCCCGGGAACGTGAAGGGATCGTAACGCCCAGCACCACCCAGACCCGGCATGATGCCCAACCTCTGCGCCTGCCACCGCGGGCGCCCTGGGTTGCCTCGAAAATGACTTCTGCCGAATCACGCCCCCGGCTCGCGATCTTCGATTCCGGCACACGCACCGGGGTCTGGATCCAATCCGCATGGTGTGTCATCGCCGCCTTCGGAACGTATGCCTGCATGTATGGCTTCCGGAAGCCGTTCACCGCGGGAACGTATCCCAATGATGGGGACGCTACGGACTTCAAGGTGTGGCTCGTCGCCGCGCAGGTGATGGGATACACCGTCTCGAAATTCGCAGGCATCCGGATCATCGCCGAAATGCGTCCGGAACATCGGACCCGAGTGCTGCTGGGATTGATCGGGATCGCCGAACTCGCCCTCCTGTTGTTCGCCTGGGTCCCGGCCCCCTGGAACGCCGCATGCCTTTTCCTGAACGGCCTTCCACTCGGCATGGTTTTCGGTCTGGTGCTCGGGTTCCTCGAAGGCCGAAAACTCACCGAGGCCTTCATCGCCGGCCTGTGTGCGAGCTTCATCCTGGCCGACGGTTTCACCAAATCCGTGGGTGCCGAACTCCTCGCGCGTGGAGTGCCCGGACCATGGATGCCGTTCACCGCCGGATGGGTCTTCCTCCTGCCATTGCTGGGCTTCACCTGGATGCTGCAGCAGATCCCGCCACCCACCCGTCAGGACCAGGAAGCCCGGTCCGAACGGACCCCCATGCTGCGTAGCGAACGCCTCGCCTTCCTGAAGCGTCACGGCCTCGGACTCGGCCTCGTCATCCTGGGCTACCTCCTGGTCACCGTCGTCCGCAGCCTGCGGGCGGACTTCGCGCCCGAAATCTGGTCGGCCTTGGGAACAAAGGGCCAGCCCACGGTCTTCACCCGATCCGAGTTCTGGGTCACGCTGGGAGTGATCGCCGTCAACGGCATGGCCGTCCTGATCCGGGACAACCGCCGGGCACTCCTGTCGTCCTTCGCCGTTTCGATCGGAGGTCTGGCCCTCGTCCTGTTGGCCATCGCCGGCCTGCGCGCAGGCCTACTCACCGGATTCCCGTTCATGGTCCTGCTCGGTCTTGGCATGTACATCCCCTACGTCGCCGTGCACACCACCGTCTTCGAACGGTTGATCGCCCTCACACGGGACCGCGGAAACATCGGCTACCTCATGTATCTGGCCGATGCCATCGGGTACCTCGGATACGTCGGCGTCATGCTCGTCCGGCGTCTAGGCAAGGCCGACACCTCCTTCCTGCCGTACTTCATCACCGTGACCGGAGCCTCGGCCATCATTGCCATCGCCGCACTCGCCGGTGCTCTCCTCTGCTTCCGCAAGCTGCGGAACCCCAACCAGGCCGCTTGACCGTTGAACCCGGGCAAAGGATCCGGCAAGGTCGACAAGTCGTCCCGAAAGCGCGCCCACTGCCATGATGACCCAACCCCTCCAGAACCTGCCATGATCACACCCCTGGGAGAGCCTCCTCACTTCGCAGCCTATCCAGCGAAACCACGCCACCGTTGACAGCCCAAAACCACTAGGCTGCTATTGGTCAGTCTAAACAACGTTCGCATCTCGCACACGCCATGACCGCAAACCGATCAGCAGACATAACGAGAGCATGTGCTCGGGATGGTGCGGTATCTGTCGTTGCGTCTTTACTTCATGACGCCGCTACAGAGGCCGGGGCCTACGAAGACCGCGTCAACGTGGTCATGGAGTCACTCGAAGATATGGCCGAACATGACGTCGAGGCAGCGTGCAAACTCATGCTTTCACTATACCCTGTAGCCTCTAAGTTGGCGATGCACGAGGTTTGCGATTCGATTGATCTGTGGATTTGGAATAATCGCTCGCCGGCGGTCATCGAGCACCTCAAGGCAGTGGCTGCAGCGGAGACAAGCGCAAAAATGAGGCGACACATTGAGAGCCTTTTGATTGAGTATGAGGCCTAACCATGACGGTCCAGCGAACGGGCGCCAGCCGGCACGCCAAGTGGCGATGCGCACGCTCCGGGTGGCTGGCTCCTGTCGCTGACCTTCACGTTCGGCAATATTCCCATGGAATTAGGAGCGCATAAGATCCGGCTGGGGTCGCAGGATGCTGCCTCTGGCAGCGGCGATCATGGCTCTTATCGCCGTGATCGGCTTGATTGTTGTTCGGCAGCGCCAGCATGGAGTCATTGAGATTCCCGCTTTGATCGAGAAGCTGCGGGCGGCGAAGCATGTTCGTTCAACCTTTCCAGCACAGGCCTACGCACGGCAAATGGTCCGGGTGTGACTTCCGATCCCGCGAGTTGGGAAAAGGCGCTTTTGCACGCTAGCGGCACGGAGGGCCGCGAGGTTAGTGACATGGCGACCGGCGATCCGCGTTCCGTGTTTCTGATGCTGTCACATTTGGGAGGCCTCGGGGACATTGTCTGGGTTGATAACTGGACCAATCTTCCGATCAAAATGCCACCTACAATCATTCCTGGACTGATCGTCGTTCCAAGGCGCGAAGCGCTACGAGCCGCGCTGGATGCAGTCCATGACGCGGGCGGATGCCTTATCGACGCAGGGAAAGACCGCTACTTGGTTGTCAGAGTTGCGGAGAGGACAGACTACGAGATGGCAATCCGCGCCTTGGGTTTGCGTGACGGAGGGCCGCCACCCTGGGACGACGAAGTTGGCGGACGACGACTAGGTGCCGAACCAGACGGTCCAGCGAACGGCAGCCAGCCGGTTCGCCCGGAGACGGATTCAACGCCGCCTGCGGCTGGCTCCCGTCGCTGACCTTTGCGTTGGCCATCCCAGACAGATCAAGAATCACGACACATGAAAGCGACCGGTCATGGGTACGTCGGGTGCGAGGTTTACGTCGTGGGCTATCGGCGACGACCCGACGACAAAGATCACCGATGCGGAGCCGGCTCGGTTCTTGCGTCTTCTGCGCTTCTTGCGGCTAGATCTACCTCATTGGGATGCCAACCAGTCGGTCCAGCGAACGGGCGCCAGCCGGCACGCCGAGTGGCGGTGCGGACGCTCCCGGTGGCTGGCTCCCGTCGCTGACCTTCAACGTTCGGCCACATGAACACGGCTCCCGCATCCGATGCCCAAGTGGCCGCTGTGATCTCCGCATGCCGAGAGCTTCGCGAGCACTGGCGTTCGTTTACGAACATGCCATTTCAGTGTGAGTTCCTCGGCACGTTGCAAGATGTTCGAGCACTTGACTACCTCGATTACGAGGGGCTTGGTTATCCGGCCTCCCAATTGGCAGGGGTAGCACTGGTATGGGGTCACGTTCTTCAGCAGCAGCTCGGCATGTCTTGGGCGAGCGGTTGCAACGGCGAGCAGGTTTTGGTTCACGATCCCCTGGGTGATCGCATCATGGTCTGGCCATTCGCCCGCGTATTTGAGGCGCAGGAGCGGAGTCATCCGCAGTTTGGTCGTTACGCTTGGTTGCTGGACCGAGTGCTTCGCGACTGTTTGCAGTTCGGTGGATTGTCAGACGAAGCAGAGGCTTGGGCCTGCGGAGTCCTCAAGACTTGGGAGCGAGAGGGGACGCCGTGGTCATGATTTTCACTGCCACACAAACCTTGCCGAACAAGGCTGCTCCAGTGAACGCGCCGGTTGCGCCTCGGTTTCAGGCTCCGCACGCTCAACGGCGCGTCACTGAGCAGCGACGTTCGGCGGCTTCTACACGTTATGAATGATTCTCGATCAATTTCCGTCTCGATCCGTCGCCTTCCGGCGAGCGAGTTGCTTGAGATCTTTCATTGCGAAAAGCCGATGCCGGCAGATCTCGCTGACAGCATACGACTACTGCGGACGCGATACGGCATCGGTTACGCAGATTTGGCTTACTACCTTGCCGAGTCGGATCCGCCCTACGGGTTATCTGTCGGGCTCGGCAAGGGCTTGGCTGAGTTAGCTGAGCGCCAGAGTCCACCGAACATCACAATTACCGATTAGCCTTGTGAAGCCGCCGAACCAGGCTGCTCCAGTGAACGCGCCGGACTCGAGTTGTTTCCATTTCGGGCATTTCTGGCGGCGCGTCACTGAGCAGCAACGTTCGGGCAAAACATGCACCTCCCGACGAAAGAGCAGATTAACCCGATTCCCGAAGATCTGGACGGCCGGGTTGTCGTGAAGAATCTGCACGGAAAATCCGTCAATGACGCCGTTGCGTTGCTTGAGGAGAACAGCATACGGTTTCAGGAGGACTATACGTGGATGGGGCCAGAAGCGTTTGTCTGTTACTCGCCGGCTCTCGTCCTTTACCTTCGAACTCCGTCCGCCGACGGGGACTTCGTGTTCGCCTACTTCATGCTGAGCACTTTCAAGCGTCGGCTAGAGCATGATGGCGCAAGCATCGCACAAGCATTCCCGGTGATTGAAGAGTTCTGTGCTGTTCTAGAAGATAACCAGACGAGGCTCGGCTTCGATGACGACTACACTATGCGCGCGAGACGACGCATCACCGAAGTGAAGACAAAGATCGAAACGCTGAAAGCTCAGCAATAGAAGCCGAACCATGCGCTAGAGCGAACGGTGATGGCTGTCACTGCGGCTGCAGAAGCAGCCTCGCGCCAGCCATCACCGTCGCTCAGCTTGGACGTTAGCCCACATCGGACGCCATGCCACCTTTCAACGCCCCATCTTGGAAGCAGCTCACCAAAGGCCACGCACGCGACGCGAAGTTCGGACGCCCGGCGATTGAGAGTCAGCTTGCAACGGTCGAGCAGGCTCTCGGCATCCGTTTGCCAGACTTGTTGCGCGAGTTTCTTTTGGAGGCAGATGGTGTTACGGCGGATTACGGTTCAGGCGTCATCTGGTCGGCAGCGGACATCCAGAAGCGCAATCTGGAGTTTCGGACGCTGGCCAGCTTCCGTGACCTCTACATGCCTTTTGACCATTTGCTCTTCTTTGGCGACGACGGCGGCGGCGACCAGTTTGCGTTTGCCATCCACGCCGACAGACAGGTTCACAAGCACGATGTGTTTCGTTGGGAGCATGAGACCGACGCTCGCTCATGGTTTGCGGGTAGGCTGGAGCAGTTCCTTGAGACCCGATTGAAGAAGGAGGACGACGATGATGAGGGCTAACCAGAGCGCTGCAGCGAACCGCCGCCCCGCATTGCAGTCGGACGGTTCAGGTAATTTGGCCGAGACTGTTGCAGCCAACCGGGCGTTTCCGGCGGCGGTCGCTGAGCTTGGTCGTTCGATTCCCTGACCAAGACCACCAAGATTGCCCTCGGCCTCCGATCGCCCCTGAGCATTCCAGCACGCTCGCCCAACCAGAAATGAACACGATGCCTATAGAGACGGATATGGCGCTGGGCGATGGCCACGGCCTGCTTGCGTGCGGGTGGCTTCCAGGAGTACCTCTGATTCAATCGAACCATGGCGGTCCAGCGAACGGGCGCCAGCCGACCCGCCGAGTGGCGATGCGGACGTCGCCGGTGGCTGGCGCCCGTCGCTGACCTTTGCGTTCGGCAGAGATGCATCCAAAGTGAACAGGATTATCGAACTGCACGACTCTTGCGTGTCTAGCCTTACATCCGAAGGCGGTCGGATTGTGTTGGTCTTCGAACCGGCATACATCCACCAATCCGAGGGACGACCGGGACAAGACATCGGCACCGGCTGGGTTCAGAACTGCAGGTTATCGTTCGACGCTGCATTGCTTGAGGGCGCTTTGCCGGAGCTTCCATGCAACGTGATGGACGGCGACCTCACGATTGGAAATGTGGTTCACTATGGTGCGATCCCGATGCCGCTGAGCCAGCAGGGGGCGATCTCTCTTCGTCTGCTTTTCTATCCAGGCTGTGAGCCAACAATCTCGGGTACATCCGTTGAGCTGGAGACGACAGGGATACCGCACTATGTTGAGGACTTTGAGCCCCACACCCAGAACGGGACAATCGCCGAACAGGCCGCTCCAGGGAACGCCGGGATTGGCCTCCGCTTGGATTCTCCCACGTAGGGCCCGGCGACCCTGAGCTGATCGTTCGGCAGAGATGCATCCAAAGTGAACAGGATTATCGAACTGCACGACTCTTGCGTGTCTAGCCTTACATCCGAAGGCGGTCGGATTGTGTTGGTCTTCGAACCGGCATACATCCACCAATCCGAGGGACGACCGGGACAAGACATCGGCACCGGCTGGGTTCAGAACTGCAGGTTATCGTTCGACGCTGCATTGCTTGAGGGCGCTTTGCCGGAGCTTCCATGCAACGTGATGGACGGCGACCTCACGATTGGAAATGTGGTTCACTATGGTGCGATCCCGATGCCGCTGAGCCAGCAGGGGGCGATCTCTCTTCGTCTGCTTTTCTATCCAGGCTGTGAGCCAACAATCTCGGGTACATCCGTTGAGCTGGAGACGACAGGGATACCGCACTATGTTGAGGACTTTGAGCCCCACACCCAGAACGGGACAATCGCCGAACAGGCCGCTCCAGGGAACGCCGGGATTGGCCTCCGCTTGGATTCTCCCACGTAGGGCCCGGCGACCCTGAGCTGATCGTCAGGCGTGTGGCAGCCCTTCTCACAGTCGAGCGCCTCAAAAGCGAATTAAGATACGACCGTGTCATCGAGAATCGCCGGAGTTTCACACTTCACGACGGAAGGATTGAGTATGTCCGCGACCTTGAGGTGCATCCTGCCGATAACGCCTTACCCTGCATTTCTTGGGTCTTGGACGATGAGTTGCAATGCTTGCAGGCGTATGGTTTCGGTAGTTGGCACGGGCATTTCGATGAGATGCGGACGGACCTTGGCCGCGTGAGTGCGAGTCTCAAGCTCACGCGACAGTTCATGGAGCACCACTACTGCGTCCTCGAGGAGTTGCGCGCCGACAACAAGTGCTGGGGTTCAGGTGTGTATCGCCCGACTCAGATTCCCAAGACACTCGGCAAGGATGTCGTTGAGTTTCGTAGGGTGTTCTTTGGCCGTCACAGCGTCGCAGAGGCGATTGACCGCTCGCGCTACATTGAGGAGGAGCACATCTACATTGAGCGGCGCTACAAGGCGAAGATTGACCGGATACAGAAGCAGATTGCCGAGATGAAAGTATGAGAGTTACCATTTATACGCCTAACCATGACGGTCCAGCGAACGGGCGCCAGCCGACACGCCGAGTGGCGATGCGGACGCCGCGGGTGGCTGGCTCCCGTCGCTGACCTTCACGTTGGCCATCCCAGACAGATCAAGAATCACGACACATGAAAGCGACCGGTCATGGGTACGTCGGGTGGGAGGTTTACGTCGTGGGCTATCGGCGACGACCCGACGACAAAGATCACCGATGCGGAGCCGGCTCGGTTCTGCGTCTTCTGCGCTTCTTGCGGCTAGATCTACCTCATTGGGATGCCAACCAGTCGGTCCAGCGAACGGGCGCCAGCCGGCACGCCGAGTGGCGGTGCGGACGCTCCCGGTGGCTGGCTCCCGTCGCTGACCTTCAACGTTCGGCCAACCAACAGCTTCACTCGCCAATCAATGAAGCCCAAGCTCTGGTTCACTACATTGTCACTTCCTGCCCTATTCGTGTTGGTTGAGACCAGCGATAACACACTCTGGGGCAACCACGCGTGTTTACTCGTGCTGTTGCTACTGGCCGTTCTTGCCCTTGCCTCTGCGATCTATGGGCTTTGCGTCATTCTTCGGCAGCGGCGAGTCGGGTTAGTTCACCTGACGCTAGGCATACTCTCCTTGAGCATTTTCGTTGGCTACTTCAGCGAGGGGGGAGATGGGACAGTCACACGTTCGGTCCTGAACGACGGGACAGAAGTCGAGGTTCGTCAGCGCCATGCGGGATTTTTGGGTGAGCCGTATTTCGTTGATTTGGCGATTCGTCGGCCCGGACATGGTTGGCGCACTTGGTATGTTGATCACCAGGATATCCGATGGTGGTTCGGGTTCATCCGCCACGACCACAGCACAGAGACCGTCCACTTTGGTCGACT